>JBMTVW010000005.1:0-118423 GCA_049451775.1 Opitutales bacterium
ATCGGTTGCCGCAAATGCGTCTATGCCTGCGTTGATGAAAACAACCAGTCGCGTGACCCGCAGATCCACTGGATCCAGGTCCTGCAGATGGACAACAAGCACGGCATAGATTTGCGCCATGCCGATGCCTATTATGATGCCGGGAAAGTGCCCGAGGAGGACAAGTTCTATTTTCCCGTACAGTGCCAGCAATGTGAGAACCCGGCCTGCGTCAAGTCCTGCCCGGTCAACGCCACCTGGAAGGAACCGGATGGGATCGTCGTTGTCGACTACGAGTGGTGTGTTGGCTGCCGGTGCTGCATAACGGCCTGCCCCTACGGGGCCCGCCACTTCAACTGGACAACCCCCTCCTTGCCCGAGGAGGAGCTTAATCCGGAAACGGAGTATCTCGGCAACCGGCCCCGCCCGGTCGGGGTGGTCGAGAAATGCACCTTCTGTCTCCAGCGTGTCCGCAAGGGGCGCTATCCTGCCTGCGTTGAGATCTGTCCCGTCGGGGCGCGCAAGTTCGGGAACCTGTTGGATCCGGATAGTGAGATCAGCTACATCCTGAAAAACCACCGGATCTACATCCTCAAGGAGGAGCTGAATACCCAGCCGAAGTTCTTCTATTATTTCTCCATCTGACGAAAGGAGCCGACAATTAATGAGAGCGATTATCCAAATCATCTTCAAGGGCAGCCTGGCGTACTACGCGTGGGTGTTATTCCTTCTGGTTTGCATCCTGCAGGGCCTTGCCTCCTACGTCTCGCAGTTCACCGACGGGCTTATCGTCACCCACATGAGGGATTCCGTCTGCTGGGGATATTACATCGGCAACTTCACCTTCCTGGTCGGTGTGGCCGCCTCGGCGGTGATGCTGGTCATACCAGCCTACATCTACAACTGGAAGCCCATCAAGGAAGTGGTCATCTTCGGCGAACTGCTGGCGGTGGCGGCCATTGTCATGTGCCTGCTGTTCGTGCTGGTGGACATGGGGCATCCGGAGCGCCTGTGGCACATGATCCCCGGAGTGGGGGACCCGAACTTTCCTTCCTCCCTGATGGCCTGGGATGCCCTGGTCCTGAATGCCTATCTCGTGGTCAACCTCTTCGTGGTGGTCTACCTGTTGTGGTCAGCGTATCAAGGGAAACACTACAATACGCGCATCGTCATTCCGCTGGTCATTCTTTCCATCCCGCTGGCGGTGGGCATCCACACCGTGACGGCTTTCCTTTACAGCGGCATGGCCAGCCGGCCCTTCTGGAATGCCTCCATTCTGGCCCCGCGGTTCCTCGCCTCGGCGCTGTGCTCCGGACCGGCCGTCCTCCTGATTCTCTTCCAGGTGCTGCGCAAGATCTCTCCCTTTGAGATCAAGGACGATGCCATTCACAAGATCGCCGAATTGATGGCCTACGCAATGGGATTCAATCTCTTTCTCTTCGGTGCGGAAATTTTCAAGGAATACTATTCCAACACGCATCACCTGGTGCACTACGAATACCTCTTCTTTGGTTTAGGAGGTGAGCCGTCACCCATTGCCGGATACGCCTGGCTTTCCCTGGTGTTCTCCATCGTGGCCTTCCTGATTTTTCTTGTTCCCGCAACTCGGAAGAACTTCATCACTATGAACATCGGGGCGTTCCTGATATATGCGTCGGTTTACGTCGAGAAGGGGATTGCCCTGATCATCCCAGGATACACGCCCGACGCCCTCGGGCAGATCTACACCTACACTCCCAGTGCCACTGAGCTGAGGGTGGCCTGTGCCATTTTTGGCATCGGGTTCCTGTTCTTCACTCTCATGGTGCGGGTGGCCATTTTCCTTCTCTTCGAAAAGGAGGAACACCCCGTCAGTGCGAGGGAGGAATAACGCCGCCGGTCAGGGCACCCACGGTCAGGGTCGATGCCTGCTCGAACAGAATCCGCGCGGTAACCAGGCCAATGACCCGATTCTCCTCGAGGATGGCAATCACCTCGCTGCCGGATTGCCGGTGGCAGACAAAGGCCTCTTCAAGACACGCCCCCGGGCCAAGGGTCGGGATGCTCCGGGTCATCAGGTGCCCAACGGTCTTGGCCAGGTTAACCGTGGCGGCTGTTCGCAGTGATTCCTCCTCGTCGAGTCCTCTCTGGACGCCTTCAAGGAGAGCTGTGATGACAGTCCTTGGCTCAAGGATTCCGGCGAATCCACCATCCTCTCCTATAACCACCAGGAAGGGAAGTCCCTCCTCCTCGAAATGCTTGTCGGTGAGAAACCCCATTACCTCATGCAAGGTGTGGCTTTCACCCAGCCGGAGATAGCGTCGCAGCATGATGTCCTTCAGGAGAATCCTGTTATTGTCTGCCTGGCTCACGTCTCCACCTCCTTGATTTCGGGTTTATCCGGCCTTGCGGGTTCCTCCTTGAGGTGGAGGAAGTGGCCAAAGGCCCGAATCATTTGTCCCTCGTCGATGACGCCGGTAATCCGTCGCTCTCCATCGCAGACCGGGACCACCGCAGAACCGTCGGTGGTGGACTTCAACATGACCTCAAGCAGGCTGTTGTCGCCATGCACAGCCGGCAGACCGGTGGTGGCGATTTCCGAAATTGGTTGCCTGAACGACTTGGCCAACCGGAGCCCTAGTTCCTCGTCGGTGGTGAGGGTTTCATTTTCCAGGTTCGCGGCCATGATCTTGAGGATATCTGTTGTCCTCAATTCGCCCGCCAACCGTCCCTCTGTGTCCTGCAGGAACAGTGGCCGGGCCACATGGCTTTTGATCCGACGGTACATCTGTGACATCAGCCAGACAGCTTCCCGTAACTGGTGCTGGTTCCCGAAACGAACGCATTTCCGGGTCATGATATCCTCCGCCATTGGGAGAGCCCTGCCCGGTCCCCCGGGGATGGCGGGTGGTTCCACCCGCTTTCGTTCCATCTCGACGATGCTCCATGCCCGTGCGAGGGCCAGCTCGGTCGACTGGAATAGCTTGTTGTCGGCATAGAAGATGTTCTGTTCCCCGATTTGCTGACGCAGGCCAGACCCGGTCATGACCTTTGTCAGTTGTTCCTCAATCCCACAAGCAACCAGATAGATGTTCCTCTCCTTGAGCAGTTCGTAATAGTGGGCGAGAATGGCCATGGCGGTGCTGCCCACCGCCCGCAGGCGCTTCATCCGCAGGACGACCACGCGCGTCTTCGGGGTCAGGCACCGGACCATCTCATAATCCAGATCCTCCACTGCGGCAAAATAGAAATCGCCCTCCATGTTGATGGTCACCACTTCCGACGGGGCGGCCCGATTGAAGGGCAGTTCCTCGAACCCGGAATCGGGGGACTGGACCAGCTGGGTCAAGTCGGTGCTGCCGGTGACCCTCAGCAATAGGACGATCGACAGGAATACGCCCACAAAAATGGCATACTCAAGGGGCAGGATCAGGGTTGAGGCGAGGGTGCCTCCAAGGACCAGCCTTGAGTTTGCCCCCGAGCGCCAGGTCAGCTTGAGCCGGTCCTTGTCGATCATGGACCAGGCGATGACAATCAGGAGACCTGCCAGACTGGCCTTGGGAATGAAGTTGGCGAAGCCGGCCAGCAACAGAAGGGTGAAGCCCGTCCAGATCGCGGAGAAGACGGCGGCCATGCGGGTGCGTCCCCCGGATTGATAACAGACTGCGGTGCGGGTAAAGGAACCCGATCCGGCACAACAGGAAAAGAAGCTGCCGACCAGGTTGCCGGCGCCTTGGCCGATGAATTCACGAGTGAAGTTAAGCCGCTGCCCGGACGAGGAAGCTACTGCCCGGGCAATGGAGGCCGCCTCAATCAGGCCCAGTAGCGCAAGGGCAAGCGCCCCGGTCCCCAGTTCGCGGGTCAGTTCGTAGTTTGGGCTGAGCAGGAGCTCGGGAATGTGAAACCGATTGAGGTTGCCGGTAATGGGTTGGATATCCCGGACAATTTCCACCCGGCCTGCGCCCAATCCCTCGGTGTGCCAGCCAAATGCAGCCGACAGCGTTCCGGCGGAGACCACTGCGATCAGTGCGCCGGGGAGCTTTGGATTCAACCGCTTCAGGAAGATGACGATGGAAATGGTAAGGGCTCCAATCGCCAGGGCCCGGGGGTTAGCTTCCGGGATCATGGACAATGTTGCCATGAGGACCTCATGGAAGCGTTCTGCATGGGCCGCCAGACGGACCCCCATCACGTTTTTTAGTTGATTGATGGCAATGAGAATCCCGGCCCCAGCCGTGAAGCCGACAACCACCGAGTTGGAGACGTAGCGGACAATCCCGCCCATCTTCAGGAATCCAAATGCCAGCTGGATCAATCCCGTCATCAGGGTCAGGAGGAAAACAATCTCTATCAGGCTCACCCCGTACTTGGCGGGCAAGTGGGCCGTCAGGCTGAGGATGACCATGCATAGGGCGTTGGTAGGGCCCGTGACCAAGTGACTTGAGCTGCCGCTGACCGCTGCCACAATGCAAGTGGCGATGGAGGTGTAGAGACCGTAGACCGGCGGCAGCCCGGCGATAAGTGCGTAAGCCATGGCCTGGGGTACCCCCATCACGGCCACTGTCAACCCGGCCAGGGCGTCGTGACGAAGGTCCACCCGGCCATAATCAATTACCCCTTGGGCCAATTTCGGACCGTAGCTCCAGATGTCTCTTAATGAAATCCCTTTCCCCATGCCATTTTTCAAATGTGACCATATTCCACGCGGGAGCCACTGACAAGTCTTCCCTTTCGGCAGCCCGCAATTTGGTCACCTGTAACTGAAAAAATCGACAATTAGGGCATTGATTGCAAAATAGGGAGTCTACCTTAGGGTAGTTCAATACAACCAAATCTTATTTTGTCATGAAAAACTGGAAACGATTCATAATTGCCTCAGCCCTTCTTGCTGCCGCAAGTGCGCAGGCTGCCACGCTGAGCCTGACGGACGGCTCGATGATCAAGGGAGATCTTGAGAAGGTCCACAACGGGGTCTACTACTTCAAGACGGGATTTGCCGGGGTACTGGAAGTCCCCCAGGCCCAAGTGGCTACCCTCGACAGTGAAGCACCCATTGCCGTTCGCACCGAGACCGGTGAGGTCTTCCAGGGATCCGTCTTGACGGGCTCTGATGGGAGCATGACCGTCGTCTCCACTGCTGGAACGGTCCGTACCGGGATCGCTTCCGTCAAGTCGGCATGGCAGCCCGGGGCAAAGGACCCGATTGCCGCGGCAAAGGAAGCCGAGCTCAACGGACAGCTGCGCAAGTGGAGCTACAAGGCAGGGGTGGATCTCAGTGGCAGCAACGGAAATTCCAAGAATTTCGGCTCGGCCCTGCATTTTGAGGCCAAACTCGAGGGTCCGCAAGACAGGCTCCTGATGTATACACAGTATCGCTACAAGGAGACCACAGGGACAAAAAGCGAAGACGAGCAGAAGGCTGGGACCAAATATACCAGTTTCTTTTTGGGTAGATGGGGCTGGTTTGTCCGCCAGGAAATTGAGCGCGACACCTTTGAAGGCATCGACTTCCGTTCTACCACCGCCGGCGGCCTGACGCGGCGCTTTATCGACCAGGACCGGGTGAAGCTGGAAGGCAGCGCCGGTCTGAGCTACCGCTACGATGCCTATTCAATACTTCCGGACGGTTCCGATCCCGACCCCAGCAGCGAGGGTTACCCGGGGCTGGACTTTGGGCTGGACTACATGTGGAAGTTCGCCGACTGGGGCAAACTGGTCACGAAGCTGAGCTTGGTGCCAAGTGTTGCCGATCTCGGTGATTACCTGCTCGAGCATGAATCCGGGGTGGAAATTCCCCTTGAGACCTCCGACGCATGGGTGCTTCGCTTTGGCTTGAGCAACAAGTACAACAGCAACCCGGGTGCCGACCGGAGCAAAACTGATACCTCCTACTTTACCCGCCTGATCCTCAGTTGGAATTAATCAGGCCACTGAAGTTATTAACCTACAAGCGAAGGAATAAGCTATGGAACTCTCCCAAGAACAAATCGACACCGTCATCGGGTTCGTAGCGACCTACGGTCTGAAGATCGCTATGGCGCTGGTCATCTTTATTGTTGGTAAGTGGATCGCCAATCTGGTGCGCAACCTGAGCCGCAAGGCCATGGTGCGGAGCAACGTCGACGCCGTCCTCGTCGGATTCCTTTCCAATATCGTTTTCTACCTGTTGATGATTGCGGTCATTATCACCGCTATTTCCCAACTTGGAATCCAGACAACATCCTTCGTTGCTGTTCTGGGTGCCGCCGGCCTGGCCGTTGGCCTGGCCCTGCAAGGTTCCCTGTCCAACTTCGCCAGTGGTGTGCTGATCATCATGTTCCGTCCCTTCAAGATCGGCGACTTTGTCGAGGCCGGGGGCGTGACCGGGGTGATCGATGAGATTGGAATCCTCGTCACCCACATGCACACACCGGACAACAAGGGGATCATCGTTCCCAATTCCCAAATCATGGGAGGGCACATTGTGAACTTCAATACCCATGAAATCCGCCGGGTGGACATGGTGTTTGGCATTGGCTACGGCGATGACATCGACAAGGCTAAGGCCATCATGGCCGACATCCTTGATAAGGACGAGCGGGTTTTCAAGGATCCGGCCCCGGCAATCGCGGTCGGCGCCCTTGCCGACAGCAGCGTCAACTTCAATGTTCGCCCCTGGTGCAAGGCATCCGATTACTGGGGCGTCTACCTTGACACCACCGAATCGGTCAAGAAGCGCTTTGACGCGGAAGGCGTATCCATTCCCTTCCCGCAGCGCGATGTTCACATCATCAAGGACGAGGCCTGATTTCCCCCTTTTTTCAAAGACCCCGATGTTCGCGCCGGGGCTTTTTTTGTTCAATTCACAGGCCCATGGTGGAGCGGAAGGACTGGACCGCCAACCGGCTCCGCCATCGTAATACCTGAACCAACGAGTCCAATGATGGTGCCGGGGAGAGGGGCATCCATGTGCTCATGGGAATGCCCGCAAACAGGGAGGGTGCAATTCCCCCTGAAACTTCCTCCAATGCCGATTGCCAAATTGAAACCTTCGGTTAATTTCATCCCATGAAATCCTTACCTAAACCGATCAAGGAAACACTGGAATGGGTTTATGCGAGAAATCAGAATGAGCCTGTTTTCATTCAAGCAGTTGACGAAGTCCTTCGCTCACTTGCCCCGATCCTCGGGGCCTATCCCCAGATACTGGACCAGAACCTCCTTCAACGGATTTGCGAGCCGGAACGGCAGCTTATTTTCAGGGTGATCTGGCAGGATGATGCGGGCAGGGTACAGGTTAACCGAGGGTTTCGGGTCAAATTCAATAGCGCGCTGGGCCCCTACAAGGGAGGCCTGCGCTTTCATCCCACCGTTAACCTGGGAGTCATCAAGTTTCTCGGGTTTGAACAGATCTTCAAGAACAGCCTGACTGGTCTCTCCATTGGCGGGGGCAAGGGTGGTAGCGACTTCGATCCCAAGGGCAAGTCGGAACGGGAAGTCATGCGCTTTTGCCAGTCCTTCATGACGGAACTTTACCGGCACATTGGACCGAGCGAGGACGTGCCGGCCGGGGATATCGGTGTCGGTGGCCGCGAGATCGGGTATTTGTTCGGCCAGTACAAGCGGTTGACAAACCGTTATGATCTGGGGGTGATAACCGGTAAGGACACCGCCTGGGGCGGATCACTGGTCCGAAAGGAGGCCACCGGATTCGGGGCCGTCTATTTCCTTGAGGAAATGCTCAAGAGCAAGGGTCAATCGTTGAAAGGAAAACGGGCGGTTGTTTCCGGGTCTGGCAATGTTGCCCTTTATGCGATCAAGAAATTGATGGAGCTGGGAGCCACCGTGGTGGCCTGTTCGGATTCTGACGGGGCTGTCCACCAGCCGGACGGACTTGATTTCGATCAGTTGAGGGAGATCAAGGAAATCGAGCGGGGACGAATCCGGACCTACGCCCAGCGCTGCCCCAAGGCGCAGTTCGTTTCCAGCAAGAAGGCCAGCATCTGGAAGATACCCTGTGATGTGGCTCTTCCCTGTGCCACCCAGAACGAACTGGACGGTGACGATGCCCGGACCCTGATCGAAAACGGCTGTATCGCGGTGAGCGAAGGCGCCAACATGCCATCCACTCCCGAGGCCATTGAGTTGTTTCTGAAAAAGAAGATCCTCTTCGGTCCCGGGAAGGCGGCCAATGCCGGCGGGGTGGCTGTTTCCGCCCTGGAAATGCAGCAGAACGCCGCCCTGGCAAGCTGGACCTTTGCCGAGGTCGACAAGCGGCTCAAGGATACCATGTCCAACATTCATGGATCCTGTGTCCACTACGCCCGCAAATTCAGCAAGCCGGGCAACTACGTTGACGGTGCCAACATTGGAGGATTTCTCCGGGTGGCCCAGGCGATGTTGTCCCACGGGGTGGTCTAGCGGTCGGCGGCCCTGAATTCTCTGACCGGCACCAATCCCTCCTCAAGGTAGTTCTCCTGAAGGTAGAAGTAGGTCCATGCCTGGACCTGCCTGTGGCCAAGGTGGACGGTTTCCTCCCTCCGGCGATACTCGCGGGGATGACCCTCCAGGCAATCTAGCCGTACCCATCCGCCGACCTCCGGTATCCTGTAAACCTCGCCCAAGACCTGGTGCCCCTTGCCCGGTTGATCCAGAAGGCAGGGGTACCTGGACAGAACCAGCGGGTAGGGTATAGCAAGAACACCGGTTCCGAGCAGAATGCCTCCGGCCTCCCGCATGACGGAATGGTAGAGGCCGCCCATCTTCAGCGTCCCGTAGACAAAAACCAGTTCGTCAGGACCCGGCACGCCTTCAGCTGACCATCGGCTCGTGGTAGTTGGTACCCGCCTCGTAAGGGGTTACAATACCCGTACGGATACAGAAATCCCCGAAGCGCTCGCCCGTCTCCCGTTCCTGCGCATAGCGCTGAATAATGGGTTCCAGTTCGGAGCGGATTTCCTCAGCCTTGACCGATACCTTGTACAAACGGGCCAAACGGGAACCGTCGAAACCTGCGCCCAGATAGAGATTGTATTTCCCTGGAGCCTTGCCGACGAGCCCGATCTCTCCCAAGTAGGGACGGGCGCAACCGTTCGGGCAACCGGTCATCCGGATGATGATTTCGTCATCCCTGAGCCCGGCTGCTTCCACGGCCTCCTCCAGTTCTGTCACCAGGTCGGGCAGGTAGCGTTCGGATTCAGCCAGGGCCAGCCCACAGGTGGGCAGAGCCACACAGGCCATTGAATTGAGGCGGATCCCGCTGCTCCTGAGACCGGCTTCCAATCCGTATTCCTTCACCAGGGATTCAATTTGCGGCCTGTCCTCTTCGGTGATCCCGCCGATGATCAGGTTCTGGTTACAGGTCAGGCGGAAATCACCCTGGTGTACCTTGGCGATTTCCCGGAGTCCGGTCCGGATCGGCAAATCCTGATAGTCCTTCACGCGCCCGTTCTGGATATAGAGGGTGAGGTGCCATTTGTCGTCCACACCCTTGACCCAGCCATAGCGGTCACCCGTGTTCTCAAACTTGAAGGAGCGTGCCTCCTCAAGGGTGTATCCCAAGCGTGATTCCACTTCCTTGCGGAACCAATCCAGTCCCCGGTCCTTGATGGTGTATTTCAGCCGGGCATGGGCCCGGTTGGTCCGGTCGCCGAAATCACGCTGCACCAGGACGACCTTCTCTGCCACCTCGACGGCTTGTTCGGGTGTGCAGAAGGCCATGACATCGGCCAGACGCGGATGGGTCTCCTCCTTGTTGTGGGAGGTTCCCATGCCACCCCCAACCGTCACGTTGTATCCCGTGACCCGGCCGTTCTCCAGGATAGCGATGAATCCGAGGTCATGGGCAAAAATATCGACGTCGTTGCTCGGGGGGACCGCAATGACTATCTTGAACTTCCGGGGCAGGTAGGTCTTCCCGTAGATGGGCTCGACTTCCTCTTCTCCGCCGGCGACCCGTTCCTCGTCCAGCCAAATCTCATGATAGGCCCGGGTGGCCGGGGTCAGGTGATCCGAGATCTTCCGGGACAACTCCAGGACCTCCCCATGCATTTCGCTCGCCGACGGGTTCGGATTGCACATCACGTTCCGGTTGACGTCACCGCAGGCGGCCAGGGTATCCAGCATCACCTCGTTGATTTCCTGGACCGTCTTCTTCAAATCCGTCTTCAGGACTCCATGCAACTGGTAGGCCTGCCGGGTGGTCAGCTTCAGGGTCCCGTTGCCATACTTATCCGAGAGCTCGTCGATCCGCAGCCATTGCTCCGGGGTCGTTACGCCCCCGGGGACCCGCACCCGCAGCATGAAGCTGTACGCCTTGTCCAGCTTCTTCTTGCGCCGTTCACTCCGCTCGTCCCGGTCGTCCTGCAGGTAAATGCCATGGAATTTGGTCACCTGCGCGTCTTCGTCACTCACGTCACCCCTCAACGGGTCCGCCAGCGATTCTGCCAGCGTTCCCCGCAGGTAGTCGCTCCCTGCCTTCAGGGCCTCGTTTTTGTGCAGCTCAGGTACTCCCAGTTCTCCATCCATGCTTTTCATAAGTCAGTAAATAGGGTAAATTAGGCAAGAAAGTAAAGTTAAGAGTGGAAAATTTCTTACTGGCGGGATTTCAGGAGGTAATGGAGGGACATACACGTAACGAATCCCCCGAGAACCAACATCAGGAGGGAGATACTGCCGAGGAGGGAGGTGGGCTGGTACTGGAGGGTCATGGCAGCCAGGGCGTAAAGGGGCATGACCACCATGACTGAGACGGCGGGGATGATGAACCCGTATCCGATGGCCCTGTTCTTGAGAAAGACGAGGAAAGTCAGCAGGGCCATGGCGGCCATGAGTTGGTTGGTGGCTCCAAAGAGCGGCCAGACGGCCTTCCATGCGGGCATCCCGTTGATCGTCTGGAAGACGGCAGTGGCCGGAATGACGAGGACCGAAGCCGTTCCCAGCCAGCGTGTTTTTCGTGAGCGTGTCTGAAGAAACTCCTCAAGGATGAACCGGCTCAGGCGGGTGCAGGTATCGAGGGTGGTAAGGAGGAAGGTGCTGACGGCCAGCAGGCTGAATTCGACTCCGAGCGACTCCGGCAGGCCGAGCGTGCCCATGAATTTCCCGGCCCCGGCGGCGAAGATGCCGACCGGGCTGCCGGCTGCGGAGCGCTCCGCCTCTGAAAGGATGGCGATGGTCCCGAGGGCAAAGACAGCCAGGACGCCCTCAACAAGCATTCCACCATAGTTGACCTTGCGGATATCGCTTTCACAGGAGAGCTGCTTGGAAGTGGTGCCGCTGCTGACAATGCTGTGGAAGCCGCTGCAGGCACCGCAGGCCACAGTGATAAAGAGAAAAGGGACCAACGAACCGACCTGCGGGTTGCTCCATCCCGTGAAGATTTCGATCTGCAGGGAACCATCATGGAAAAACACCCCGAGGATACCGGCGGCCATCAGGAGATAGAGGAAAGTGGAGGAAAGGAAGTCGCGGGGTTGCAGGAGCACCTGGACCGGGAGGATGGCTGAGATAAAGCAATAACCGATGATCAGGATGGCCCAGGTGTTGGAGGACAGCCCTGGGATCGGAATGAAGTGCCCGATGGCGAGGCCGGCATAGGTCAACGGGACAAAGATGGCTATCTGGGTGGCGAAGGAAAGGCGGGTCCGGTTAAGGACCACCCCGAAGGCGAGGGCCACCAGGATAAACCAGGTCGAGGCAGTGGCCACTTCCGGTGTCCGGGCAAAGGTACTGGCCGTCAGGTCAAGGAAAACGATGATCACGTAAATGAGGGCAAAGAGGACGAAGAGGGCGAACAGTCGTCCGGTTCGTTGTCCCACGATGGACCGCATCGCCTCGGCGATCGATTTGCCCCCGGTGCGGGTCGAGATAAAGGCGGCCCCATAATCGTGAATCCCACCAACGAAAGCCGCGCCAACAAGAATCCACACCCAGGTCGGTCCCCAGCCGAAGTGCATTGCGGCAAGGATCGGGCCGACGATCGGTCCCGCGCCGGCAATGGAGGAAAAATGGTGTCCAAAGAGAATAGAGGCCCGCGTTGGGACGTAGTCGATGCCGTCGTTGACCGAGTGGGCCGGGGTTTCGCGCTCGCGGTCGATGCCGCAGCGACGATCGATGAAATTGCCAAAAATCCGGTAGGCCAGATAGAAGAAGACAATGGAAATGAGGAGCAGGTAGATCATGGTATCGATTGGGAGTGAATAGCCCGGGGACTGGTCAATACAGGTCCATCAGGGTACCAAAGCCGGGCTCATAGAGGCGCTTGTAGGCGCGCACGGCCTGGCCATCCGTAAGGGAGGCCAGGTAATCGCAAAGGAGTCGTCGCTTGCCGGCCGGGTCCGGTTCGTTGCGGATCCATTGATTGATGGGATCCGGGAGGATCCGCAGCGGTCTGTTGTGGTCCTCCAGGAGGTGTTCGGTGTAAGCATCAAACAGCCGGGTCAGCAGGTAGCCGCCCTTGAACTCAATCTGCTGCAGGGGAGCTGACTTGAAAATCATGTCGAAGGCGATCCTCTTGTGAAGGGAACAGACTTCCCGGACCTTGGGGTCGACTTCAAGCCGGAACCGGTGCCGGTTTGTCAGGGAGGCAAGGGGAGTGTCCGCCGGGACCAATCGGCAAGCCTGGATGAATTCGCCAATACGGACACTGGTCCTTGGCTCGTACCCGCCGGAGCGGATTTCTTCCATCAGGTCCTCCAGTGTCTGGAGCTGGTAGCTGGTCAGGTCCTCCTGGGTGTCAGCCCATGTCCTGAGCGAATCCGGGGTAATGAACCGGGCCTTGATCCCGTCGACAATGTCGTGCAGCGAGTAGGCAGTGTCGTCCGCCCAGTCCATGATCTGACACTCAATGCTTTTCAGCTGGTTGAGGTCGCTGACGGAGAGCTTTCCAATATCGTGCCCGGGAAAGACAAACTCGCGAACATCCTCCTGCTCGTTGTAGAGGAAGTGGTTCTCGGGGAATTCAGAAGCGTCCCCGGACGCCCCGCAGCACTCACGATGGAGCGCCTTGTACTTGAGGATTCCATCCAGAAATGCCCGGGTGGGCTTCATTCCTGAGGGACGGTCCGGTCGGGCGTAGATCAGCCGGGTCAGGATACGGAGAGTCTGGGCATTGCCCTCGAATCCACCATGAGGGCCCATCAGCTCGTTCAGTTTGCGCTCCCCGATGTGGCCGAACGGGGGATGGCCGAGGTCGTGGGCCAACCCGACTGCCTCGACCAGATCCGGATCGATGTGGAAGTCCGGCTTGAGGCGGTCGCTGGTCCCTTTCAGGTACTCGGCAATTGATCGGGCGATCCGGGCCACCTCGATGGTGTGGGTCAGCCGGGTTCGGTAAAAGTCGTACTCCCCGGACTGGAAGACCTGGGTCTTGGACTGCAGTTGCCGGAACGCAGAGGAAAATAGGACACGATCCCGGTCAACCTGGAACGGGGTCCGATGGTCGTTTTCGGGGCGCTTGCCGGGCAGGTGTTCACTATCAAATGAGCCGTAAAAGCGATTCTCCATGCAGCCAGTAGAAGTAAATTCGCCCGAAGGACAAACAGGAAAAGTGCCCGGTCCTCAAACCTCCCTGTTGCGGGTATCGAGAACGAGAGTGACGGGGCCATCGTTGTCGGCCCGGATATGCATCTCCGCACCAAAGACTCCCCGGGCCACCGGGCGACCCAGTTGCTGCTCAAGGACCAGGAGGAATTTTTCGTACATGGGAATGGCCGTTTCCGGTTCAGCTGCCCGGTTGAAGGACGGTCGCGTCCCCTTCCTCAGGCTGCCGTAAAGGGTGAACTGGCTGATCACCATGGCCTCCCCACCAATGTCCAGCAGGCTGCGGTTCATCTTTCCCTCCGAATCCTCGAAACAACGGATCAGGGGAATCTTGGCGGCCAGCCATTCCAGGTCCTTTTCCGTATCCAGTTTTTCAATCCCGAGGAATACCAGCAGTCCCATGCCGATCGATCCCTCGACCTGATCCTCCACTTTCACCTCCGCATAATGAACGCGCTGTACTACCGCTCTCATGACAAACGGTTATGCCATCCACGGACATCTGACAAGTAAGGATTGGCGGGGCCAACATCATCAAATCCGGGATGGTTTTTTTCTTATGGTAGGGATGATTTTCCCTTAAGCCTTTTCTGTTGCAGTGTTACCCGCGCTGTTGTTAATCTTCACTACTTAGGGACTCTTTTGATGGATATCCTAATCGCTGAAGACGACTTCATTTCCAGAAAGCTCCTTGTGAACATCCTAGAGGAGCTAGGTCATGTTGTGACCGTGGCAAGCAACGGTGAGGAAGCATGGAACGCCTACCGGGCCCAGCCTTGTCGACTGGTTATAACCGATTGGTTGATGCCCGATATGGATGGACTGGAGCTGGTCCGGAAAATCCGCGAGAAGGATCTTTCTGATTACACCTATGTGATTCTCCTGACCGCCAACATTGGCCAGCGGGAGAATTACTTCAAGGCCATGAACAAGGGGGCGGACGACTTCCTAGCCAAGCCGCTGGACCGCCTGGAACTGGAGATCCGTCTCAAGGTGGCGGAACGAATCCTGAAGGCCAGCTCCCATATTCACTCACTGGAGAGCGTCCTGACAATCTGCGCATACACCAAGAAAATCAATTTTCCCGACGAGGGCTGGCAGACAATAGAAGAGTTCATGCGCAAGCACCTCGGGCTGACGGTTTCCCACGGCATCGAGCCGGAGTACTACGAAACCCATATCAAGCCCCAGTTGGAGAAACTGAAATCAAGGGGCAGGGACGGGGGAATTTCCTGATTCCCTGATGACTGGGGACGGCTCAAGAGGGATAGCCGTCCGGATGTGACTGGTGCCATTTCCATGCAGTAGCGATGGTGTCCTTGATTTCCATGTAGGAAGGCGCCCATCCTAGATCCCTTTGCGCCTTGCTGCTGTCAGCATATAGTGCCGGGGGATCACCGGGACGCCGGGGACCAAATACATAGGGGACCTTCAATCCCGTGACTTCCTCGACCGCGTTAATGGTTTCCACGACGCTGACCGGTTTGCCGGTGCCGAGATTGTAAAACAGGCACTGGCCGGGTTCCTTCAGCTTGTCGAAAACAGCTATATGGGCCCGGGACAGGTCATCGACATGGATGTAGTCCCTGAGACAGGTTCCATCGGGGGTGTCGTAATCATTTCCGAAAACAGTCAGCTGGTCACGTTTGCCCATTGCGGCCCAGATCGCTAGGGGAATCAGGTGGGTCTCGGGGGAGTGGTCTTCGCCAATGGATCCGTCGGCGGCTGCCCCGGCGGCATTAAAATACCGGAAGGAAGCAGAGCTCAGCCCGTAGGCATGGGCACAGGCCTTGAGGACATTCTCGATATCGAGCTTGGTCTGGCCGTAGGGATTGATCGGTTTTTGTACCAGGTCCTCCGTCATGGGCATCTGCTCCGGTATGCCGTAACTGGCGCAGGTTGACGAGAAAACAAACTTGCTGATTCCGCTGGCCCGCATCGACTGGAGCAGGTTCACGGTCTGGCCGACATTGTTGTGATAGTACTTGAGCGGATCCTCAACGGATTCACCCACGTAGGCATAGGCGGCAAAATGCATGACCAGCTCGATCTCTTCCTTCCGGAGGATCGGTTCGACCTTTTGACGGTCCCCAAGATCCTCCGTGTACAGGACAACCTCCGGGGAGAGCGCCTCCCTGTGGCCGAAGACCAGGTTGTCCAGCACCACCGGACGATGGCCCGCGGCAACCAGTTGTTTCACGCAGTGACTGCCGATATAACCGGCTCCTCCTACGACCAGCACGTTCATCCGGCCATTCTGCCAAACCTGCCCGGGAAGTGAATCCTTTTCTCTTTTGCGGGTGAAATTAAGGAAATTCCGGCCGAAAGTGCCCCCAATATCCATGCCTTAGCATTGACACCTCCAACCATGCTTCTTGAGACTGTGTCCCTTTACAGGTCAGGAAATTTTCCCGGCCGGTTTTTTGAGATGAAGAGCACCTACTCCAGTCGAATCGTTATAACCGGTGTCGGGTTGACCGCTCCCAACGGGAATTCCCTGCCGGAGTTCCGCCAAAGCCTCCTCAGCGGGGTCAGCAAGGTGCGGGATATTGACCTGCGTTACATCGGTACCGTCCATGCCGGCGTCTGTGATTATGATGCCCGGAAGTACCAGACTCGCAGGGAATTACGCAACAGCACCCGGGCCGGAAGCATTGCCATTTTCTGCAGCCGAGAGGCTGTGACGGATTCCGGGTTCGACTGGGAATCAGTCGACACCAGCCGGGTGGGGGTCTACATTGGAACCACTGAGCATGGCAACGTGGAGACGGAAAATGAGGTCTACAACATTTCCCAGTACGGCTACGATATTCGTTTCTGGTCGCACCATCACAATCCCCGGACCGTGGCCAACAATCCTGCCGGGGAGGTGACCCTGAACCTTGGGATCCACGGGCCCCACTACACTATCGGGGCGGCTTGTGCCGCGGGCAATGCGGGGATTATCCAAGGCTACTACATGCTCAAACTGGGTGAAGTGGACTTCGCCTTGGCCGGGGGAGTCTCCGAATCCATCCACACCTTTGGCATCTTCGCCAGTTTCAAGAGCCAGGGCGCCCTCGGAAAGCACGATGATCCGACCAAGGCCAGTCGGCCCTTTGATGTCGACCGCAACGGGATCGTGGTTAGTGAGGGTGGAGCCATCTATACTCTGGAGCGCCTTGAGGACGCCCTCGCCCGGGGGGCGAAAATTTACGGGGAAGTGGTCGGTTACCACATCAACTCCGATGCCACCGATGCTGTTCTCCCCAACAACGAGCGCCAGAAGGAGTGCATGCAGGCAGCCCTCGGGAAAGCCGGCATGACGGCCGCCGACATCGATATCGTCAACACCCACGCTACCTCGACCCCCCAGGGGGACATCCAGGAATGCAAGGCAATCCGGGAGATGTTCCCGGTGGAGACCTGCCCGGAGACGAGGATCAACAATACCAAGAGCTATATCGGGCATGCCATGGGGGCGGCCGGGGCCCTTGAGCTGGCCGGCAACCTTCCCGCCTTCGAGGACGGAATTGTTCACCCGACCATAAACGTGGATAAGCTTGACCCCGAGTGCGCGCTGCCCCAATTGGTCATAAACAAGCCGGAGCAGCGTCCGGAAGTCCGGACTATCCTCAACAACAGTTTCGGCATGCTGGGTATAAATTCCTGCTTGATTATTAAAAAGTTTGCAGAATAGACCGTTTTTTCTACAACCGCGCCAATATGACGAAGGAAGACATCAAGAAGGTGGTTTTGGACATTATCTCCGAAATCGCTCCTGACGAAGATTTAAGCGACGTACAACCCAGTGTGCGCCTGCGGGACCAGCTGGACCTCGATTCCATGGATTTTCTGGATATCGTGATGGAATTACGCAAGCAGCACGGCATTGAAGTGCCGGAAGAGGACTACCATCAACTGGCCAGCCTCGACAGTTGTGCTGAATACCTGACCCCGAAATTCCAGTCTGTGGGGGCATAAGCCTCCCGTTGCCCGAGCGGGGTCCCGGATATGGAAGCTCAAAAGGGCGGCTCTGATTTTGACACTATAATCATCGGCTGTGGAATGGCCGGACTGGCAGCCGGGATACGGTTGGCCATGTTTGGTCAGCGAGTGTTAATCCTCGAGAAGCACAATGCCCCCGGGGGGTTGAACAGCTTCTATTTCCTTGGTGGTCGGAAATTCGACGTTGGTCTGCATGCGGTCACCAACTATGTCGAGCGGGGCCGGGGAACACCCCTTGGAACCCTCCTGAGACAGTTACGGCTCCCATGGGATTCCTTCAAGTTGTCTCCCCAGAAAAGCAGCCGGATCGCCTTCCCCGGGGTGGATTTGCGGTTCTCCAATGATTTCTCGCTTCTTGAATCCGAGATTCAACGGGAATTTCCAGACCAGATAGACGCCTTCCGGCGCCTGCGGGAAGTGGTGCTGGCGCATGACGCCCTTGATCTCGACGCGGAGCCGAAATCTGCCCGCCAGGTGATTGGGGGAATCCTTTCCGATCCGGTTCTGGAAGACATGCTCTTCTGCCCCCTGATGTACTACGGCAGCGCCCGGGAGCATGACATGGATTTTGACCAGTTCGTCACTCTTTGGAAGGCAATCTTTGAGGAAGGTTTCGCCCGTCCGTTTGACGGTGTGAGGGTAATAATCCGGGCACTGGTCGACCGGTACCGGTCCCTGGGAGGGACCCGGCGGATGAAATGCGGGGTCAGGCGAATCCTCAACGATGGTAACCGCGTCACCGGGGTCGAACTGGAGGACGGTGAGATCCTCTATGCCGGCAAGGTGATTTCAACAGCGGGCCTTGTGGAGACCACAGTCCTCTGCGGTGCAGATCCACTGGAGGAGAAGGTTCGCTCAAAAACTGGGCGCATGGGCTTTGGCGAAACGATCAGTTTCCTATCCAAGCAACCCGCTACCCTCGGGTGCGATGAAACGATTGTTTTCTTCAACGACAGTGAGCGCTTTCATTATGAGCAGGCCCAGGATCCCTTTGACCTGCGCAGCGGGGTAATCTGTCTGCCCAACAACTACGACTATCCGGATGGTCAGTGCCTGCCGGAGGGAATCCTCAGGGTGACAGGTATTGCCAGTCACGCCTTCTGGACCGGCTGTGACGAGGCAGCATACCTGGCCCACAAGGAGGCATGGTTTCCGAGGATTGTCGAAAGCGCCTTGCGGTTCCTGCCAGGATTATCCTGCCCGGAAATCAACCGTCATACCGTATTCACTGACATGTTCACCCCGAAAACCGTTGAGCGTTTCACCTCGCACTTCGGGGGAGCGGTCTATGGTGCCCCCAACAAGGCCAAACACGGGCGAACCGGGCTGGACAACCTCTTCATCGCCGGGACCGACCAGGGATTCCTCGGAATTGTCGGGGCAATGCTCAGCGGAATCAGTATCGCTAACAAACATGTCCTTATGGGAGAGGACTAAGGACCGGACAATGGAAGAAGGTAAAGTCGACAAGTCGGAGGTGAAAGCCTATTACGACGACCCGGGGGTGGTCGAGCACTACCGGAGAGCCACGGCCAACGTTGGCCTATGGAAGTCAGAGGAAATTGTCTTTAACCGGGTTTTCGGCCAGATGGATCGGATTCTTGAACTTGGGACGGGTACCGGACGGATTGCCATTGGATTGGCTGAGCTCGGCTTTCCCCATGTAATGGGAATTGAACTGGCTGGCGAGATGGTCAAGGAAGCCCGCCGGATTGCTAGGGTGCTTGAGCTCTCCGTTTATTTTCGGCGGGGGGATGCCACCCAGCTCGAGTTTGAGGACCACCTTTTCGACGGGGCGATTTTTGGATTCAACGGGCTGATGCAGATTCCCGGCCGGGACTCCCGTCGCCGGGCCCTGACAGAGATTTTCAGGGTGATCCGGCCGGGTGGGGCGCTGGTTTTCACTACCCACGACCGGCAAAATCCCCGGCATAAGAAATTCTGGCGCGAGGAGCGCCGGCGCTGGGAAAAAGAAAAACAGAAGCCGGAGTTGCTGGAATTCGGGGATCGATGGGAGAAAACCGAATACGGTATGCTCTTCATTCATGTCCCGGAGTGCTCGGAGATCCGCGAAGACCTAAAGGCCACCGGCTGGAAGGCGGAATGGGACAGCCTTCGTTCATCCATTGCCCGTGAAACACCCGAAACCCTGCAGTTCTCTGATGACTGCCGGTTCTGGGTGGTCCGCAAGCCTTCCTGAGAGGAAGCAATCAGCCCCCGGGCTGGCCGAGGATGCGCTCCTTGAAATAGATGGCTTCCCTGCGACGGATATTCGGCGAGCGAATTTCCGGGTAGGGAATATCAAGAACGCCGCCTGCCCGGACGATAGCTTCCTCGGTCTGGATCTGGCGTTGTTCGAGCAGTTGCTGCCGTTCCTTGAGGCTCTGGTTTTCCTGTGAAAGCATTGCCAGTGATGCCTCCTGGGACCTGATTTTTTCCTTCAGGGCCACCGTATCAGCATCCAGAACTGCGCCGGCCTGGGCCTTCTCCAGCTCAGCCAGTGCTGCCTGTGCTTCGGCCTGTGCCACCTCGAGGGCCTTCATCTTTTCCTCGAGGGCGTCCAGGGCTGCCTCTGCTTCCTTCCGTTCAGCGGCTTCCTTTTTCAGGCGCTGATTCAAGTCTGCCACCAGTTTCTCGCGCTCAAGCCGTTCTTTTTCGGCCTGGGCCTCCGCCATCCGACGGGCCTCGTCGGCCTGTTTGGCCAGCTTGGCGGCCTCCTCATTCTCGGCCTGCATTTTCTGCTGGGCCTCTAGCAGCATCTCCTGTTGTTGGCTATGCGCCGCCATCTGCTCCTGCAGAATTGTCTCCTTTTCGTTCAGGCGGACCTGATTGAGAAAGAACAGGGTGAATCCGAGGATCGCCAGAATCACCAAGGCACCAATGAGTGTGTTTGTCTTATTCATAAGGGAATTTCCTATAATGGGATTATCCCTTTAAATCCGCCTTGCCGCAAGGTAAAATAATTGCCTTCCGGGAATCGGCGCCCGGGAGGCGCAGTTTCGGTATGGAACTGACCAGTGCCTGGGTATAGGTATGGGCCGGATTTTGGAGCAGATCCGAGGAACGACCTTGCTCGACGATGTATCCCTGCCGCATCACCGCCATGCGCGGGGCAACCTGCTTGAGCAGGGCCAGGTCATGGGAAATAAACAGGATGGACATTCCGCGTTGGTGGTTCAACGCCTGCAACAGGCTGACGATTCTTGCCTGGGTCGAGGTGTCGAGGGCCGTGGTGGGCTCATCGGCAATCAGCAGATCAGGTTCGGTTGCCAGTGCACAGGCAATGGCCAGCCGTTGCAGCATCCCTCCACTGAAATCATTCGGGAATGCCTCCAGGTTTTCCGGCGACGGTTCCAACCCGACCTGTCGCAGGGTCTCCTCTATTAGCGATGCCCGGTCAGTCCGGGGGATTTTCCTCAAGGCAAGGATTTCCCGCAGGTGGGCGCCGATGGAGTAGACCGGATTGAAACTGGAGGAAGGTTCCTGGAAGACATAGGCGATCCGTTTACCCCGGATGGGCCTGAGTCGCGAAGGACGCATCCGCAGGAGGTTCCCGGTCTCTCCATCGAGGGTTACAGTTCCGGAACAGACTGGATTCGCTGACCCCGGAAGCAGTCCTGTAAGGGCAAGGGCGGTGACTGACTTTCCGCTGCCGCTTTCCCCGGCCAGACCCAGCACCTCTCCCCGGCGGATTTCAAAGGAGGCTTCCCGGACGGCTTCATTCGGGGGATGCCCGATGCGGACAGAGAGATTATCTGCACGCAGGAGAAATGGATTCATGGCGATGGCTGAGGTTTCAGCTGAGGAGATTGAGCTGGTCCCCATCAGTGGGCTTGACTCCTGCAATCTCCCAACCGCGCTGGGTGAGGATACGTCCCTGCGGGGTGCGTTGTAGATAGCCTTCCTGGATCAGGTAGGGTTCATGAACCTCCTCAAGGGTCTGTTGCTCCTCTCCCACAGCGACCGCGATTGTCCCTAGCCCGACAGGACCCCCTTTGTAGTGGGTGGCCATGACAGAAAGAATTCTCTTGTCCATCTCGTCGAGCCCACGGCTATCGATCTCCAACAGCGAAAGGGCTTCGCTGGCCACCGTACGGGTGATCTTTCCGTCGGCGCGTTCCTCAGCGAAATCACGGACAAAGTGAATAAGGTTGTTGGCGATCCGGGGAGTGCCGCGGGCCCGTCCGGCAATCTCCCTGGCCCCGTCCTTGTCGACCGGAACCTTGAGGAGCGAACAACTGCGGTGGACGATCTTCTCCAGATCCTCCTTGTTGTAGTAATCGAGCCGGGACTGAAGGGTGAAACGGCTTCGGAGAGGCGCTGTCAGCAAACCCATCCGGGTGGTTGCCCCAATCAGGGTGAAGCGGGGAAGATTCAGCCGCACCGACCGGGCGTTGGGTCCCTGGTCAATCATGATATCAATGCGGAAATCCTCCATCGCGCTGTAGAGGAATTCCTCGACGGTTTTTGGCACCCGGTGAATTTCGTCAATAAAGAGAATTTCCCCCTCCTGGAGATTGGTCAGCATACCGGCGAGGTCACCGGGCCGCTCAATGACCGGACCAGCGGTGATGTGGACGCGTCGCTCCATGACATGGCCGATGATATGGGCCAGGGTGGTCTTGCCGAGCCCGGGAGGACCGCTGAGAAGGATGTGACTGACCACGTCGTCGCGTTTGCGGGCGGCGCCGGTCATGATCATCAGCCGCTCAACCGTTCTGGGCTGTCCCCGGAAGTCATTAAAAGACAGGGGGCGCAGGGCGGCGTCGCGGTCATCGTCCTGGTTCAATGCCTGGGCGAAGAAATCCTTGCCGGTGGCGTCCTGTGAGATTTCAGGCATCTTCAATCAAGTCGCTGGGCAATGCATCCTGCGGCAGCCGCTCAATGGAGGCACCCAGCCGGTTCAATTTGCTCTCAAGCTTCTCATAGCCCCGGTCGAGGTGGTAGATCCGCTGGACCCAGGTTGTTCCCTCGGCAGCCAGTCCAGCTAGGACGAGGGCGGCACTGGCCCGCAGGTCGGAAGCCATGACGGGTGCCCCATAGAGGCGCTCGGCACCGTTGACCACAGCGGAGGCGCCTTCCATCGACACGCTGGCTCCCATCCGCAGGAGCTCGGGAACGTGCATGAACCGGTTGGGATAGACGCGTTCGGTTATAAAGCTGAGTCCAGGGGTCACGCTCATCAGGGCCAGCATCTGGGCTTGCAGGTCGGTGGGGAATCCGGGGTGGGGAAGAGTTATTATCTCCACCGGCTTGAGGCTCGATGGCGGTTTTCCCACTGTAATACGTCGCTGATCGGGTTCGCACTCAAACGGAATCCCGGCCGACTCCATGCTGTCCAGAAGGGCCCGCATATGGCCGGGGATGACATTCTGTACGGTGACCTCGCTCCGGGTAATGGCTCCAGCAATGAGTAGGGTCCCGGCCTCAATCCGGTCGGGAACCACGGTGTGTTCACACCCATGCAGTTCCTTGACCCCCTCAATTTTCAGGTAATGGCTGCCGATGCCATGGATCCTGGCGCCCATCTTGACCAGCATCTGGCACAAATCCACGACTTCGGGTTCACAGGCGGCGCTTTCGATGCGGGTGGTGCCCGGTGCCAGGACAGCGGCCATGATCATGTTGGCGGTACCGGTGACGGTCGAACCATGGCGTCCTCCCAGGTAGAGGTAATCCCCACAGAGCCCTGACCCGTCCACCTCGACGTAGCCCTTACGGATGTCCACCCGGCATCCCAGCCGGCTGAGACCCTTGATGTGGAGGTCGATGGGGCGTGGCCCGATAACACAGCCTCCCGGAAGGGAAACTTCCGCCCGCCGGAGCCTGCCCACCAATGGACCCAGCAGGCAGACTGAAGCCCGCATCTGGCGAACCAGTTCGTAGGGTGCAGTGCAACCCACCTCCCTGGCCTCTATTTCCCAGGTGTTGGGCCCCACCTTATCCACCCGTGCTCCCAGATAACGCAGGATCTTGGCCATGAAGCTGATGTCGGTGAGATCCGGCACCCCGTTGATGCGGCAGGTCTGGCCTGTCAGCAGGGTGGCTGCAAAAATGGGCAGGGCGGCGTTTTTGGCTCCACCAGCATCCACCGTGCCCGAGAGGGTCCTGCCACCTTCGATTTTTAAAACTTCCATCGTTCAGGGATCCCGGTCTGGCTTAGTTGCTGCCTTTGGAAGGGTTCTGAACCCCGCCGCCCTGCGTGCCCGGGCCCGACCGGCGCCGGTTACGACGATTTCGCCTCCGGCCACTGGAGGGCTTCATTTCACCATCCTGCATTTTCTGGGGACCGTTGCTGTCGTTTTTATTGTCCCTCTGGACGGGCTTGTTGCCACCCTTGCGGCGATTGGGGTTCTTTTGCTGCCTGCCCCCTTGCTGGCCCCTGCCTTGTTGGTCTCTGCCTTGCTGGTCGCCGCCCCGGCGACGCTTCCCTTGCTGCTGGGAAGACTGTTGCCCGTTGCGTTTGCGGTTCCCCCGGCGCCGGTTGCGGCCACCATGACGGTCTTCTCTTGAGCGGGACTTCTTCTTTTCCGGAAACAGGCTTGTCAACCAATTGGCGAATTTCCTCCAGAGGGATTCTCTTCTCCGGAAAACCGATCCGGAGCGTCCCCGTCCGGCCGCTCTGAATTCCTTTTCCATTTGCTCAACCGAGATGGGCTCGATTTCCACCTCCGGAAACTCGGGCTTCTGCCGGCGCTTTCTGGCTGGGGTGGAATCGCCCTTGCGGGGGCGATAGTCCGTGGCCTGCATGGAATGGGGGGCGATGGGCACAATCCCATTTTTACCTGAACGGGGATCTTTTCCCTCGTATTGATCTAGATTCTCGAAATGTGGCATAAAACGACCGTTTGATTGATCGGATTGAGGCCCAAAGGCTTCCTGTCAGCAAGATAAAAGAAGGGATGACTCCGGACTTGCGCTTTGGCGAGGATCCACCCATCACTTGGACATGGATAAATTGGCAGAAATCTTCACCATGCAGGCCCAGTTGAACCGTCGAATCGGCGTCGAGTTGGAGGGACTGGATGAGGCCGCCAAGACGGAATGGGTCCTCAACTACACCCGGGCCATGCAGCAGGAGCTGGCTGAGCTGACGGACTCCGTCCCGTGGAAATGGTGGGCCAAGTACCAGACCTTTGACGAGCAAAACGCCAGGGTGGAGGTGGTTGACCTGTTCCATTTCCTGGTTTCCCTGGCGCAGGTGCTGGGAATGTCAGCCGACGATGTATACGAGGCCTACGTCAAGAAGAACAAGGTTAATCACGAGCGCCAGGAGAGCGGGTACGCCAAAAAGGACGAGGACGATTCCCGGCACATATAGATTACCAGAAAATCCGTCTTTTCGGCTTGATGGGCAGCTTGCCCCGCCAGAAGAGGATCAGGAGAAACCCAAAGAGCATGCCCCCGAGGTGGGCGAAGTGGGCAATGCCGGTGTTCAGCCCGGTAATCCCCGATACCAGTTCCAGACCCCCGAAGAAAATGACAAAGAATCGGGCTTCCATGGGGATGGGCGGGAACAGCAGGAGAATGCGCCGATAGGGAAAGAGCATCCCGAAGGCCAGGAGGATGCCGTAGGTTCCGCCGGAGGCGCCTATGGTCGGGTAGGGACCTGTTGATTCCATCGAGAGGCTGCTTACCAGCAACTGCATCATCCCCGCCCCGGCCACGCAGAAGAAATAATAGAAAGCGAACCGGGCCGAGCCCCATCGCAATTCAATTTCACGGCCAAACATCCACAACGCCAGCATGTTGAAAAACAAGTGGACAAAATTCCCGTGGAGAAATCCGTAGGTGACCAGTTGCCAGGGGATGAATTGGCTGACGGACCGGGCATAGGGGTAATAGGGGTGGTTGAGGAGCCAGTCGGCGGTGCCGATGGGCCAGAGGGCAAAGAGCTTCAGCAGGATCAGCGAGATCTTCCCCTGGAAGAACTGCTGGAAGAAGAACATCATGCCGTTCGCGATGAGCAGATTCATTATGACCGGCGGGACGAGAGGATTGTGATGCGTGTGCGATTGAAATGCCATCGTGGGCAAATTGGAGGCAGATTGCGGACAACGCAACCTCTGGGTTGACTTCCTGACCGGACAAATTAATCAAAGTGACCATGGCTATACCTGTAAACACTCAAGCACCCGAATTCACCCTGAAGCAGAAAACCGCGGATGGATTGCAGGACGTTTCCCTGTCGGACAACTTTGGAAAAAAGAAGACCGTTCTTCTCTTCTTCCCGGCCGCGTTCACCAGCGTCTGCCAGGACGAGTTGTGTTCGGTCTCTGGCGGATTGGAGGACTATCAGAACCTCGACGCTGTGGTCTGGGGCATCAGCGTGGATCTTCCCTTTTCCCAAGAGGCCTTCAAGCGCTCCGCGGGAATCAACTTCCCGATCCTGTCGGATTTTAACAAGGAGGTCAGCTCGGCCTATGGAGTGCTCTATGAGGATTTCATCGGATTCAAGGGGGTTTCCAAGCGGAGCGCCTTTGTCATCGATACCGACGGCACGGTTGTTTTCAGTTTTTCCTCGGACGATCCAAAGCAGCTGCCGCCCTTCGACCAGATCAAGGCCGCACTGGCCTAGAGAGCGCAATTGCCCGGCTCAACCGGGCATTTTTTTTCCCTGTTCGTGTTTAGGGTAGACAAGGCACAGCCCCTTTTCTTTTAGTTTTTGCTGCCTTTAACTTTACTTATGAGTGTTGTGAACGATCCATTTTCAGTCCGCAAAGCCTTTCGCTCCGGCGAAATCTACAGTCTTCCCGCCCTTGAGGAACAGGGCCTTGGCCGGATCTCCCGGCTGCCCGTCAGTATCCGGGTGGTTTTGGAATCCGTATTGCGAAATTGTGACGGTCAGCGAGTGACCGAGGCAGACGTCAGGGCGCTGGTCGCCTATGACCCGAAAAATCCCGGGACCAAGGAAATTCCCTTTGTGGTCAGCCGGATTGTCCTGCAGGACTTCACGGGTGTGCCGCTGCTGGTGGATCTGGCCGCCATGCGGGACGCCGTCAAGGAAGTGGGGGGCGATCCCTCGGTCATCGAGCCCCTGGTCCCGGTTGACCTTGTGGTTGACCACTCGGTGCAGGTGGACCGGGCCGGCACCGCCGGCGCCTTCGCGGAAAACCTGAAAATAGAATTTGAACGGAACCGTGAGCGTTACGAGTTCCTGAAGTGGGGCCAGCAGGCCTTTGAGACTTTCGCGGTGGTTCCGCCGGCAATCGGGATCGTTCACCAAGTCAATCTGGAATACCTGGCCAAGGTGGTGTTCGAGAAGGACGGGGTTTATTACCCAGACACGCTGGTCGGAACGGATTCTCACACCACGATGATCAATGGAATAGGGATCGTTGGCTGGGGTGTCGGAGGCATTGAGGCGGAAGCCGGAATGCTGGGCCAGCCCATCGCCTTCCAGACCCCCGAGGTCATCGGCGTCCATCTTACCGGTGCCCTCCGCGAAGGCGTTACCGCCACGGACCTGACCCTGAAGATCACCCAGATGCTGAGGGAAGAGAAAGTGGTTGGCAAATTCGTTGAGTTCTTTGGCGAAGGGACGGCCAGCTTGTCGTTGACCGACCGGGCGACTATTGCCAATATGGCTCCGGAGTACGGAGCCACAATGGGCTTCTTCCCGATCGACGAGAAGACCCTCGACTATATGCGCCTGTCGGGACGCTCCGAGGAACGGATCGAACTGGTCCGCGACTACTATACCGAGCAGGGAATGTTCGGGGTGCCGCGTGAGGGGGAAGTTGACTATACCAAGGTCATTCATTTGGACCTCGGCTCCATTGTTCCGGCCGTCGCCGGGCCCAAGCGGCCCCAGGACAGGATCGATGTGCCGGATCTGAAGGATACCTTCAATAAACTGATGGTCACACCGGTCCCCGAGGGTGGATTCGGGGTCGCGGACGCCGAGAGATCGCGGACCGTCAAGGTGGACGAAAGCAACCTTGGACACGGCTCCGTGGTCATTGCCGCCATTACCTCCTGTACCAACACCTCCAATCCCTCGGTCATGATCGGGGCGGGTCTGCTGGCCAAAAAGGCCGTTGAACTGGGGCTGACGGTCGACCCGGTGGTGAAGACGTCCCTTGCCCCGGGCTCCCGGGTGGTGACCGAATACCTGCGCGAGACCGGACTACAGGGGTACCTTGACCAGCTTGGGTTCAACCTGGTTGGCTATGGATGCACCACTTGTATCGGTAACAGTGGCCCCCTGGACCCGAAGGTCGAGGGCGGCATTGAGGAGGGGGCGCTGGTCACCGCATCGGTCCTGAGCGGAAACCGGAATTTTGAGGCCCGGGTCCACAGCGCCGTGAAGGCCAACTTCCTTATGTCACCGCCCTTGGTGGTGGCCTATGCCTTGGCCGGACGGGTTGATGTTGACCTCGATTCCGAGCCACTGGGCAAGGACCGCGACGGAAACTCCGTCTACCTTAAGGATATCTGGCCCAGCCACGCGGAGATCGCCGCAGCCATGGCCTGCGGTATCCGGCCCGGAATGTTCGTCGACCAGTACAGTGACATTCTCAACGCCAATCCCGAATGGAGCAGTGTCGAGTCGTCCACCGGAAGCCTTTACGAATGGAAGCAGACCAGCACCTACATCCAGCTGCCCCCGTTCTTCGACGGGTTCGGCATGTCCGCCGGAACAATCTGTTCTTTCGAGGGAATGCGTCCCCTGGCCATTCTCGGGGACTCGGTGACCACCGACCACATTTCCCCGGCTGGGTCAATTCCCGCCGACGGTCCGGCTGGCCGCTTCCTGCAGGCCAACGGGGTGGACAAGTGCGACTTCAATTCGTTCGGGTCACGGCGGGGCAATGACCGCATCATGACCCGCGGGACCTTTGCCAACGTGCGGATCAAGAACCGCATGGCCGATGGCAAGGAGGGCGGCTACACCAAGCTGCAGCCGGAAGGGCAGATTGTTCCCATCTTTGACGCCTGCGAGACCTACCGGGAGCGCAAGACCCCACTGATTGTTTTCGGGGGAATCGATTACGGAATGGGTTCCAGCCGGGACTGGGCCGCCAAGGGGACCAACCTCCTCGGGGTGAAGGCCGTGGTGGCCAAGAGTTTCGAGCGTATCCACCGGTCCAACCTGATTGGCATGGGCGTTCTTCCCCTCGAATTCACCGACGGCGAGAATGCCGACACCCTGCAGCTGGACGGTACCGAGACCTTCAATTTGACAGGAATTGACGACCATCTCAAACCGGGGCAGGAAGCCCGGCTCGAGATTGTCCGGGCGAATGGCGAAACCACTACAACCAGCCTCAGGGTCCGTATAGATACTGGCATCGAGGTTGAATATTATCGACATGGTGGTATACTTCCTTACGTTTTAAGGAGTCTGTTGAAGAAGTAATTCCCCGATAAGGATTCGAGCAGACAGTCTTGCCCATGCAAAAAGAGGAGCCACAATTTCTCGTCAATCCCTATGGCGATCCCGTCATGATCCAGGTGCATGGAAAGGCATCCTTTCTCAACAGTGCACCGGTCAAGGAATTGTTCGACCGGCTAGTCATGCAGGGCAAGAAGCGCTTTGTCCTCGATTTCCAGAATTGCACCGGAATGGACAGTACATTCCTGGGGATCCTTGCCGGTCTGGGTATCACCATGATGAACGAGCAACCGGCCGGGTCAGTTGTCCTGTGCCGGTTGGGCGAGCGCAACCTGGAACTAATCGAGAATCTCGGTTTGAATCGCCTCCTGGTGGTGGACAAGGCTGAGAAGCTGCCCGGTCATCCGGGGACCGGCGACCTGAAGGCTCTCGATAAAGGCCATAAATTGTCCGAGATTGAAAACGCCCGCCTGGTCCTCAAGGCGCATGAGAGCCTCGTCGAGGCGGATCCTTCCAATAAAGCCAAGTTTCAGGACGTCATTACCTTCCTCAAGAGCCAGATGGAAGGACAATAAGGACACCCGGTCATGCTGCTAGTGTTTTGCATAGGCCTGACGCTTGGAGCCTCAATCGGGTACTTCTTCGTCTGGAAGGGTCGGCGGGAGCTGGTTCGCAAGGACGAGCAGATGCAGATGCTGGCCCAGGAGAAGGCCATTGTCTTTGATTTTGTCCACAGCATGGTTGAGGCCATCGGGCAGGGGCTCAACCGGAACGAACTTTTCGAAAAGGTCGTGCACGCGGCCATCCTCAGCACCGGGGCCTTGAGCGCCTGTATTTTCGAACGCAAGGGGGAGCAGTTGCAGGGGGTCTCCGTGGAGGGATTGTTTCCGCCCCACCGGCCCCTTCCGGAGAGTGCCCGGGCCAAGCTGACCACCCGGGCAAAATTCGTGGAGCAGATCCTCAAGACGGAGGTCTTCCGGGTGGGGGAAGGACTTGTCGGGAGCGCCGCCAAAACCGGCAAGGGAATCCTTATTGAGAACGCCCTTGATGACCCGCAGGTGATCAAACATGAGGACCCGGCTTTGGAGGTCCGCAGCGTCATCGTGGTGCCGATCAGTTTCCGGGACAACAACCTCGGGGTCCTGGCGATTGTCAACCCCTCGGACGGAGGATCCTTCGGCAAGGCTGATTTTTCCCTCGCGGAGAGCATCGCTGAACAGGCCGGACTGGCTATCCATAATCTGGACCTGATGGCCACCCAGATCGAGAAAAACAAGTTGGATGTGGACCTTGGGCTGGCTTACGAGATCCAGAGCATGCTGCTGCCGAAGCAGTTTCCCACCGTTCCCAACCTGCAGATTGCCAGTATCTACCAGGCCGCCCAGAAGGTGGGGGGAGACCTTTACGATGTTTTTGGCCTCGGGCCCGACCGGGTGGGGGTAGCAATTGCCGATGTGTCCGGCAAGGGGATCGCGGCCAGTCTCCTGATGGCCATCTGCCAGAGCAACCTGAGACATTTTGCCCAGAATCTTGATTCTCCATCCGAGGTCCTGCGGGAATTGAATACAATCATGCTGGGGGAAATGCGGCAGGAGATGTTCATTACCCTGACCTATGCGGTTTTCGACATGCGGGCCGGGACGCTCACCTATGCCCGTGGGGGCCACGAACTGCCGATCATAGTTCATGCAGCGGAGAGCTCGGGTGAAGCCCAGGCTGATTTCCTGGCCTCCGACGGCATGGCCCTGGGGATGGTTCCGGATGCCATTTTCAGCAGGGCGGTCGTCGACCGGACGATTCCCTTCCGGAAGGGCGACATTCTGGTCCTCTACACCGACGGGGTGACCGAGGTGAGCAACAATGAGGATATTGAATTTGGCAACAACCGGCTGGCCGACGTGGTCCTGAGCCTGCATCGGCGCAGTGCGGACGATATCGCCAAGGGAATTCACGACCGGGTGGCATTGTTCTCGGGAAGCGCCGGGGCCGCTGATGATTTAACCCTTGTCATTGCCAAGCACCTCTAGGGCGATTTACTCACGGTTTTGGTTGTCAAGCGCAGTTCCTTCTGGTCTAAACCAGCGGATTCAAGACAATCAGGAAGGCCATGAAATCGCTCACCATAAATAAAAACAAATTACCGGATGCCAGCGGGCATTTCGGCCCCTATGGGGGGTGTTATGTTCCCGAGACCCTGATGACCTGCCTGAAGGACCTGCAGGCGGCATACGAGGCGGCGCAGGCTGATCCAGAATTTCGGAGGGAACTTGATCATTACCTGAAGGTTTATGCCGGACGGCCGACGGGACTGTATTATGCCGCCAACATGACCGAGCGGTTGGGCGGGGCGAAAGTCTACCTCAAGCGTGAAGACCTTCTCCATACGGGCGCCCACAAGATCAATAACGTTCTCGGCCAGGTGCTGCTGGCCCAGCGGCTGGGAAAGAAGCGCATCATCGCGGAAACCGGGGCTGGCCAGCACGGTGTGGCCACGGCCACCGTTTGCGCCAAGTTTGGGCTGGAGTGCGTTATCTACATGGGGGCGGAGGACATGCGCCGCCAGGCGCTGAATGTTTTTCGGATGCGGCTTTGCGGGGCGGAGGTCAGGGGAGTGACCAACGGGCAGAAAACCCTCAAAGATGCAGTCAATGAGGCAATGCGCGACTGGGTGGCCAGTTCCGGCAACACCCACTATATCCTTGGATCCGCCCTTGGAGCGCATCCATTTCCGATGATGGTTCGTGATTTCCACAAGGTCATCGGTGAAGAGACGCGGTGCCAGATCATGGAATTGGAGGGTCGCCTGCCCGACGAGATGGTGGCCTGTGTCGGAGGTGGCAGCAATGCCATCGGGTTCTTCCACGAATTCCTCGAGGAACCGGGCGTGCGTCTGGTTGGCGTCGAGGCCGGGGGCAGGGAAATATCCGCGGGGCAGCATGCCGCCCGTTTCCAGGGCGGGCAGATGGGTGTGCTTCAGGGGTGCAAGACCTATATCCTGCAGGATGAGGACGGTCAGATTGAACCAACCCATTCCGTCTCCGCGGGGCTCGACTACGCCGCAATCGGCCCGGAACACGCCTACTACAGGGATGCCGGTCGAATTGATTACTCCTTTGCCAGTGATGAGGAGGTCATGAAGGCCTTCCAGTTCCTCTGTAACACCGAGGGGATTCTTCCCGCCCTGGAGAGCACGCATGCCATTGCCTATGCCATCCGCAGGGCTCCCGAGATGAGTCCGGACCAGATTCTCTGTGTCAGCCTCAGCGGCCGGGGAGACAAGGACGTCAGTGAAGTGGAACGAATCCTCGGAGGACAGGAAGAATGATTTATTCGATGACGGGATTTGGCCGTGCCCAAGCAGGACTGCGGGGGCTCGACCTGAGCATTGAGATTAGCTCGGTCAACCGGCGAAACCTAGAGATATCAACCTCAATGCCGCGAGAGTGGCAGGCCTTGGAACGGGAAATTCAGGCCGTTCTGCGCGATTCGATGAACCGGGGCAAGCTGCACGTCCAGGTGCAGGCGGTTCCCGCCGCCAGCCAGGGTGGTTTTCATTGGGACGAGGCCGGACTTGTTTCGAGCCTGTCCCGGCTCGGGGAAGTGGCTGCCCGCGAGGGAATAGGGTGGCCGCCGAGTGCCGATGCCCTGGTCAAGTTGGCTTCACTGAACAAGGTTGAGATGACGCTTCCCCCTTCGGAGGAGGTTGGGGAGGAGCTTGTTCAGCTGGTCCGGGAGGCGGCCGGCAAGGTCCTGGCGATGAGGCAGACCGAAGGTCAGGCTCTGGGTGAAGATCTTCACGGCCGCAGGAATGCCCTCGGCCAATTGCTGACCGAGATCAAGCGGAATTCCGAGGGGACGGTTGCCCGTTACAAGGATCTCCTGCTGCAACGACTCGGCCAATCGGGGGTGGAAATTGACCTCACGGATGAAAGAATCCTCAGGGAAATTGCGCTATTTGCCGACAAATGCGACATATCAGAGGAACTGACCCGGTTGGAAAGCCACCTCCAGCAATTGGATTCCTGCCTGCAGGCGGGAAGCCCGGTCGGCCGCAAGCTCGAGTTTTTACTTCAGGAAATCAATCGCGAATTCAACACAATCGGTTCCAAGGCCAACAATATCGAGGTCAGCCGGTTTGTTATCGAGGCGAAGAACGAAATCGAACGAATCAGAGAACAAATCCAAAACATAGAATAAACCACCATGAATTGGAGCAAAGCCATCCTTGTAACACTTCTAATCACCCTGATCCCGATGGGCCTGATGGCCGCCGGGGGAGGGCCCGGTGTGCCGTCCGCGGACACCACAATCCTTCCGTTGTCGCTGGCCGATTATGAGGTCGCGGAGGAGGAGGCCGGAATTGATTCACTGGGGGACATCCTCCTGCACCGCATTAAGGATGCGCCCTTTAACCTGGTTGCCTCGCTGATTTTCCTGTGTGCGATCGTCCACACCTTCATGGCGGGAAAATTCCAGAAACTGGCCCACAAGATCGAGGAAAAGCATCTTCGGGAGATCGCCGAAAGGAATGGGGCTGATGCCAGCAGCAACCGGAAGGACACTAGTTTCTCCGCCACGATATGTCACTTTCTGGGAGAGGTTGAGGCCATTTTCGGTATCTGGTGCGTTCCACTGGTTGTATCCATTTTCTTCACCTATGGCTGGGGCTCCGCCACCCACTATATCGATACTGTGGTCAACTACACCGAACCAATGTTCGTGGTGGTGATAATGGCGATTTCCTCGACCCGTCCTGTTCTGAAGATCAGTGAGCACGTCCTTGGCCTGCTGGCAGGATTCGGGGGCCGCTCCCCGAAGGCGTGGTGGTACAGCATCCTTATCGTGGCCCCGTTGCTGGGTTCTTTCATTACCGAGCCGGCGGCCATGACCATTGCCGCACTTATCCTTGCCAAGACCATCTACACCCTCGAGCCGTCCACCAAGTTCAAGTACGGCACCCTCGGGCTTCTCTTCGTCAATATCTCGGTCGGTGGCACCCTGACTCATTTTGCCGCCCCTCCGGTGTTGATGGTGGCCGGCAAATGGAATTGGGACATTGCCTTCATGTTCACCAACTTCGGGTGGAAAGCATTTATTGGCATTGTGATAGCCACGGTTGTCTACGGATTTGTCCTCAGAGGGGAGTTTGACTCCCTGAAGGAAAAGGCCGATGCCCGGAAAGACGAACTTAACGGGGCTTCCGAGGAACCTATCCCGGTGTGGATTACGCTGGTGGTCCTTTGCTTCATGGGCTGGACCGTTTTCAACCTGCACAATCCGCCCCTCTTCATTGCAGGGTTCCTTTTCTTCTTGGCCTTTGTCCAGGCAACTGCCACCCACCAGGATGACGTCAAAATCAAGGGACCGCTGCTGGTTGGGTTTTTCCTTGCCGGACTGGTTACGCACGGTCCCTTGCAGCAGTGGTGGATAGCCCCGGTCCTCAGTCAACTTGGAGAGCTCAGTCTGTTCACAGGGGCGACAATCCTGACCGCCTTCAACGACAACGCGGCCATTACTTTCCTGGCCAGCCAGGTGCCTGCCTTCGATCCCTCAGCGGGTGAATTGGCTATCATCAAGCAGTATGCGGTGGTGGCGGGTGCGGTCACTGGCGGTGGCTTGACGGTCATTGCCAACGCCCCCAATCCTGCCGGGCAGTCGTTGCTCAGCCGCTATTTCAAGGACGGTGTTTCTCCGGCGGGTCTATTTGCCGGGGCCCTGTTCCCCACCTTAATCATGGCCCTTGCCTTCATGCTGGTCCGGTAATGCAAAGGGTATTTCCGTATAACTAATAGGCGGAGGGGTTGTCAGATTCTGAAAACCCGTTTATCTTGCCGTCTATGCACCGTTTGGGTGGACCCGTTGCCCGCGCTGGCCAGTGCCTGATATTCCTGCTGCTGGGGTTTTGTCTCCCGGCAGTGGGCGAACAGCCGTTTATTGAAGACACCCCCATTCCTGGCCGGTGGCTGGTCAAAGCTGAGCATGGAACCGATGCCCGTGTCGTGGCCAGAAGTGCTGGGGCGACCTATGTTGAATCACTGGCGGGAGTGGACGGTTATCACCGGATGCAATTTCCCGAGCAGGCGCAGGCCGCGCCCTTTGATCGTCAGGCCATACGGGCCCGCATAGCGCAAAAGCTGGCCGCCACGCCTGCCGTTGTCGCCTTCGAGCAGGAGCAGATGCTGGTCAGGTACCCCCGCCGGTTTAATCCTGCGGATCCACTCTTTCCTGACCAGTGGCACCATGAGAATTCCGGACAGAGCGGCGGTCTCCCGTTTGCTGACGCGGCCACCAGGGAAGCATGGGATCTTGGGCTGAGTGGCAATGGGGTGGTGATCGCCATCATCGACACCGGCATCGAGTACCTGCACCCCGACCTGTTTCCCAACTGGCTCAACGGATTGGGCTACGATTATAACGACCAGGACACCGATCCGTCACCTGTGGGCTTCGAGGACCGGCATGGAACCGCAGTAGCTGGGATTTCCATGGCGGCTTCCAACAGTACGGGCGGACTGGGTCTGGCCTACCGGTCAAAGCTGGTCCCGCTTAGGCTCATTGCCGGTCCCTTTGAATCCGGTGACGAGGCCGTCGCCCTTTCCTACAGGCGGGACACGGTGGATATCTACAATAACAGTTGGGGTCCTTCTGATCAGGGAGGCGTCCGCTATGCCCGGGCATCCGAAGCGATGCGCAACGCGGTTGAGGCAAACGTCGGCCTTGGCCGGGGTGGTTTGGGCAACATCTACGTCTGGGCGGCCGGGAATGGCGGTCTTAACGGGGATAATTCCAATTACGACGGGTACAATTCACTTCCCTACACGATTTCCGTCGGGGCCATCGGGCAGGATGACGTCAAGGCTGGCTACAGTGAGCCCGGTGCCAATCTCCTGGTATCGGCCCCCAGCGGGGGCAGCGGCGCCGGTATCCTGACTACCGACAACACCGGCGAATCCGGATATGATCCGGGTGACAGCTACGCCAATTTCAGTGGAACCTCAGCTGCGGCCCCCATTGTTTCGGGGGCGGTGGCTCTCATGCTGGAGGCCCGGCCAACTCTCAATTGGCGTGATGTCCAGCAGATCCTCGCCATGACGGCGGTTCCGGTCGATTTTCTTTCTGGAGGATGGGACCGGAACGGCTCGGGGCTTTTGTTTAATCATAACTACGGGTTCGGACGAGTTGATGCCGCCGCAGCGGTCAAACTGGCCAGTGGCTGGCGGACGCTTCCTTCGATGCAATCCGTGTCAGGCAGCGAGAACCGGCAGAAGACCCTGCAGCTGGGGGTGCCCTCCGAGGGGGGTATTTCTCTAAACGGCAGCCTGCGGGTCCAGTTTGTCAACGTCACCCTGCGGATGAATCACCCTGACTGGGGGGACCTCAGGGTGGAACTAATTTCCCCCAGTGGTACCCGTAGCGTCCTTGCGGAACCTCACCCAAATGCCAATAGCCAGGGCGAGCCGGGGAACTGGACCTACCTTTCCACCCGCCATCTGGGCGAGAGGGCATCCGGAACGTGGCGTCTGGTGGTAACGGATCTGGGCCCCGGAAACACCGGGGTCTGGATCGACTGGGCAATCGAGATTCTGGGACATCCCCTGATCGCCCAGACCAACGCCAGTCCTGAGGGGGAGGACCTGCTTTTTTCCAGCAGTTCTTACCCGATCGAAATTGATGTCCTTGAGGGAGTCACTGATCCCAACGGTGATCCCCTGGAACTGCTTTCCCTGCAAGCTCCGCCAGCCGGCGAGCTGGTGGACCTTGGGAATGGCCGCTTTTCCTATTCCATGACTAGGAGCAAGACCGGGCAGGACGTATTCAGTGTGCTTGTCAGCGATGGAAAGGGCGGGGCACTGCGGAGGATTATTTCCATTCAGGATCCCCGTCCGGTGGCCAATGACGATTTCTTCACCATCCAGAAGGGGAGCCGGGTGGACCTGCCGGTGCTGTCCAACGACCGGGACCTCGACAACGATCCGCTGCGGATCATTTTCATCGGCGGAAACGGTGCTGAATTTGCCACCATCACCGATAACGGCATGATCCGATTTTCGCCGCCACCGGACCTGGAAGGTGTCCTTCGCCTGCGCTACTCCCTGACCGATGACTCCGAGGGTGTTTCATCCGGTTGGATTACCATTGTCATACAGGAATCGCCCGATTTGGCGCTCCAGTTTGACGGGGAAGACGACTTTCTGCGCCTTCCCCCGACCACCGGGGTTCAGTTGAGCGACAAATTCACCGCTGAGGCATGGATTTATCCGGAAAGTTATGGAGAATATGTGACCGGATTTGGCCGGATATACGACCGGGACACCTTTGTATTCTTCCTCAATGGTTTCGACCATTCCTTCTACAGTGACCGGAGTCTGGTCCTGTTCATGGTCACTAATGATGGTCGCCAGCATGCCGTCAATTCAGCGGCCGGAACCATCCAGTTGAACAAGTGGCAGCATGTAGCGGTTTCCTATGACAGTTCCGTGTCGGATGGATCGCAACGGGTGAAGATGTACGTCAACGGTCAGCCGGTCGCGGTCAGCTACCCGACGGATGTTTCCCCCGTTCTGCCGAGCTTGCCCATCGGGGACAACTCAACATCGCCTCTGTATGTGGGCGAATCCAGTTCGGGCGCCCGGGCTTTCCGCGGACGAATGTCAGAGTTCAGGATATGGGACCTGGTCCGCAGCCCCGCATCCATTCTGGTTAATCACGACAAGCGAATTACCGGATCCGAACCGGGCCTGGGGTTGTATTTCCCGCTGACGGAAACACTTCAGCCCCTTGCGTATTCTACAGGCAGCTACAAGGGAGTGGCAGAAATCTCTGGGGCAGAAAGAGTTCCCATGGAACTGCCATGGGCGCAGCTCAGTCTGCACTTCGACCTGGTCAGCAATATCGGTACGGGCTGGTGGAAGGAAAGGACTCTCGGATGGCTTTTCGGGGACTACTTCCCCTGGGTCTATTCCTTATCCTTTGGATGGATCTACGCCGGCCACGAGCCTGGTGCTCCGGACAAGGCCCTCTACTTTGCCTCGGGCCCGCTTGGTTGGATGCAGACCAAGGGCAGCCAGTATCCGTGGTTTCACCGGTATCAGGAGGGGAATTGGCTGTGGCATGCCAACGGCACTTTCGGACCGACCCTTTTTTATGATCCAGCCCTGAGGGACTGGGTTGGGTTTTGATCCCGCGGGTCAGCCTTGCCCATCCAGCCAGTCCAGCGCCTCCACCCGGTTGACAAAAGCACCATCCAGCTGAGCCTCATAGGCTTTGTGCAGGAAATCCCCCATTGCGGGACCGCTTTCCCAGCCGCGCTCCAGCAGGTCATGGCCGTTTAACAGGGGCATCGGTCGGGAGGATCCGACTTGCAGGTATTCCGCCTCCGTTTTGAGCCAATCGATGGCCTCCGAACTATTGTCGGTGAGGGGAGGCCGACCACCAGCGTCCGCTTGGAAGACCCTCAGCAGCAGATCAAGACGTCCGGAATCCCTCGCCAACCGACGAATGGCGGAGGGAGAACTGCGGTCAGCATAGAGCAGGGCGGGCCGCATATGGCATTTCACCAAGGGGATCACCTGTTCCACAATTCGGCCCGACACGTTGAGTCGTTCCATGAAGCTTCGGGCTGGCTTGACTCCCGCACTCTCGTGTCCGTAGGAACGCCATTTTCCGTCCACCCGCTCGGTGGTGGAAGGTTTTCCCATGTCATGGCAGAGAACCGCCAGGCCAACCACTAGGTCCTCTTCTGGGTTGCCGATCCGCTGAGTGGCAAAAGCGTCTATGCAATGCAGGGTGTGCTCCCAGACATCTCCCTCCGGGTGCCAGTCCGGATCCTGGGGGCAACCCGATAATGCCTGCAATTCCGGAAAGTATTGCAGCCAACCGCATTTCTTCAGGAAAGCCAGTCCCGCTGATGGTTTTTTTCCCATCAGGATCAGTTTCTGCCATTCCCCGAAGAACCGTTCCCTTGACAGTCCCTCGGGATTAAGGCCCGCACAGAGCCGGATTGTTTCCGGCGCAACCGAAGCGGGCAGACGGGCGGCAAACTGCATCCCCCTGAGCACCCGCAAGGGATCCTCCGGGAATCGCTCCGAACAGTGGCGGAGAATTCTTTTTCTCAAGTCGTCCTGTCCCCCCAGTGGATCCTTCACTTTTTGTTCGAGGATATCGTAGTAGATGGCGTTGATAGTGAAGTCCCTTCTCCGGGCTGCCTCACCAAGGCTCATTCCGGGATCTATTTGGACCGAGAATCCTCGGTGCCCGGTACCCAGTTTTCGCTCTGTCCGTGGGAGACCGACATCAACCGGGAACCCCGACAGCTTGTAAATACCGAAGGACTTTCCCACATGGGATACATGGGCCAGCTTCCGAAGGTTTTTTTCAAGTTCCTTTTCGGGGAGACCGAAGACTTCCACGTCGAAGTCATAGACCGGTTCACCCAGGAGAGCGGAACGCAGGCACCCTCCCACCAGGTAGGCCCGCCCGCCCCGATCTGCGCAGGCATGGGCCAGCTTCTCCAGTAGCGTCCTGTTTTTTCCCTCAACTATGGTCTCCCATTTCACCGGCAGGAATCAAGTTGCCAAAAGGGGGATGGTCTGACAATCAAAAGACTGTCTTGTATGGTTAAGTTTGTTCCCAGAAAACCGATAATCCTGATTGCCGAGGACGACCCCCACGGGCGTGATTTCATGGAGTCGAGTATCGAAATGTCCGGTTTCGAGGTGGTTTCCGTCGACAGTGCCGAGGCTGCTCGTGAGGCGGCATTGCAAGTGGGATTGAGCAACCTGGCCGCGGTCATATCCGACTACCGGTTGCCGGGGAAAACCGGGATTGCCCTGCTGGAATGGATTCGCTCCAAGGATAGTAATGTCTCCACCATCATGATTACCGGACAGGGTGAGAAATCCATTGTGGAACAATCCATATCGGTCGGCGTCTTTGAGTATCTGGAGAAACCGGTCACCCATCAGGTCCTGCGGGAAGTGATGACCAGGGCGGCTGAAAAAACGGCCCTTCACCGACAGTACGAATCCGACCGAGAAGGGTTGCAGGCCCTGGAAAACCTCGGAAAGTCGATGAATGTCGTAATACCGGAAGAACTGCAGCCTAGAATGCGGGTTTTCTATCGGCCTCTTCATGAGGTTGGTGGTGATTTTCTTATTATACACAAATACGGAAACGAAAGGTATGTCTTCCTTGTCGGGGACATATCCGGTCACGACATCCGGTCCGGGTATGTTTCGACCTATTTCCAGGGGATGTTCAAGGGAAGTCTTGAGAGTGGGGGGCACATTGAGAACGCGTTTACAGTCTCGAACAAATCCCTTCGCGCCCGTGCACAACGAGAATCACCTGACCTGATCAGTCTTTCGCTTTCCGCGATCGATCTGGGTCCGCAGGAAGACTACATTCAGCACTGGAATTATGGCTTTACGCCCTGTTGCCTTGTCTCGGCCAGTGGAAGACTCATCCAGTGCCCCACAGGCCGTTATCCCCTCGGGTGGTTCGATGATATCGAGACCAGTCCCTTACCGATACAACAAAAGTGCAATCAGTTGCTGTACCTTTTTACAGACGGCCTGGCTGACTATGCTAGCCAACTTGAAGTGAACACCTTCAGTCTGCTTTACCGGTGCATGCGTGAATTTAATGGATTTGCAGACTTGCCAGTTGCGGCATCGGATGACATATTTGCTCTCCGTTATCTCTTAAATTCGGCGATGGATCTCCCCCAGACATTTGAACCCCTGTTGAGCGAGCATTACGCGGGAACTGAGTGTGAACACATTGATCATTTGCAGGCGAACTGGCGCAGAAGCATCACTTTTGCCCTTGGCGACCGCCTCGGCGACCGCCTCTATGATCTGCTGGTTTGTATTCGCGAGGGCATGCTAAATGCGCTTATTCATGGGTGCGGCCGCTCAGCCGAGAAATTCGCCCATTTGCAGGTCAGCATCAATGAACAGAAAGACCTGCTTCGGATCTACATTGATGATCCGGGCAAGGGCCATTCCTTTAATCTGGAGGATCGGCTGGCCAAAATCAGCCAGGAATCCGGCAAGAACCTCGGGTTGGGAATCATTCACCACCTGAGTGACACTTTCAGGATAGAAAACAAGGGCACCTCTCTCGTTTTTGATTTCCAGATAAACCCCGACGGCAAGAAGAACGGGTAATGAAGGAATTCGCCACCAACAGCATGATCGGGGAAGGGCTCCTGAAACCTGTCTTGGACGAGCGCAAGAGTCGCCTTCATGTGGAATTCCTCGATGAGGTGACCAGTACCCGGGTTCCGGCTCTGCGGAGGGAGCTGCTGGCTATCCTTAATAGCCACCAGCGAGTGGAGTGGAAATTCCTTTATATGGACATGCGCAATTGCCGAATGATCGACTCTATGGGCCTGAACTGGCTTTTCGCCGAGCTGGTACGGCTCAAGAAAAGCGGCCGCGAAATGGTCATCCGGATCAGCAGCCCCGCTATTAACCGGGTAATGGAGTTCGCCGGACTGGACAAGCTGGTGACGGTGAAGTTCCGCCGGCGCAAGCAGACCCGTTAGGCCTTCAGCGGCATTCCGAGGCGCTCCAAGATCTGGTCGGTATCGACGTTCTCCAGGATCAGTTTCTTGATCAGTGGAATCTTATCCTCGTCGTGGGGAAGGGTCTTGACGGTCATGGAATTGATCCGTGAAGCAACCGCATAGCTTTCCTCGTGGCTGATGACCACGGGAATCTCGGTCTGGGCAATCATTTCCATTATATGGGGGGAGGGGAGGATATTTCGTGTCAGTACAATGCCGGCCAGAGGTGCTTTGCCGCTGACCGTGCAAGCCGCGATGGTCAGCAACAGGACATCTTCCCGGTCGCCAGGAGTTATCACGAGGACGCCCGGCTTGAAATAATCGATCAGGCTCTTAGCGGTCATAGCCCCCACCACCACATTATGGATACGGTTGTTTTCACCCTTTTCCTTCCCGTTCAACCACCGGCCCTTAACGGCCTCGACAACTTGCATCAGGCTCGGGAAGGTCAGGGAGTCTGTTTTCGGGATGATCCCCAACAGTGGGATGCCCATCCTTTGCAGGGCCTTGCGGGTGTACTTTTCGATGATGGGTTTTTTGGACAATTCGACCTTATTGAGGATGGCTCCGACAACCTCCACCCCTTGCTGGTCGAACAGGCTCTTGTTGAGGGCAATTTCGTCAACCGGCTTACCGATACCTCCCCTTGAAACAATGATCACCTTGGCACCGAGGATTTTCGCTACCTGGGCATTGGACAGGTCGGAAACCGCGCCGACACCGGCATGTCCTGAACCTTCGATAATGATGACCTCCTTCTCGTAGGCTGAGCGGTCAAAAGCCCTGACCATCTTGTCGACCAGGACAGGGTAGAGGGATTCCGGGTCGTCAAGGTAACGCCGGGTGTAGGTGGAGTCGATGGCCACCGGGCTCATGCTCTCAATGGGGGTCCGGATGGAGTAGGTTTTGTTGAAAAGGAGGGAATCCTCGTCGATAAGATGGTTCTGGTAGGTGATGAAACGCTGGCCGATCGGCTTGATATACCCCACCTCCTTGAAGCGGTTCTGGAGGGCGGAGAACAGTCCCAGGCACGTTGTAGTCTTGCCGTCGTTTTGGCGCGTTGCGGCAACAAAAAGGCGCGGAGTCTGGATATTCTCTGGACGATTCAGGAGGGTGCTGTCGGGCATGGGATCAATGGGTGGATTCACACGGGCTGGTCAGCAAATCAGTGTCGATAGCCTGGCAGGCGGTGACAATCGAGGTGCCGACGATGTCGTAAACATGAGCGCCCCGGCTGATTTCCGCACAGGGTTTCTGCAGACCAACTATGATTTGCCCGTAGGTTCTGGCATTGGCCACCACTTGGAGCATTTTGGAGGCAATGTTGCCTGAATTAAGGTCGGGAAAAACAAGGACGTTGGCCTGACCGGCAACTTCACCATTGGCAAATCCCTTTTGGCGAGCCACGACCGGATCAAGTGCGGTATCCAACTGGAGTTCCCCCTCGAAGTCGGCGCCGAGGCCCCGGGCAGCACTGATGGCCTCTGCTATCGGGACAGCTTCCCGAATCTTGTAGATGGAATCGTGAACCGGGCGACGGCTGTGCGAGGCAAAACTGAGAAAGGCTACCCGGGGACGTTGACCGGTCAAGTGCTTGACCACAGTTGCGGTGGAAACCGCCACATCGGCAAGTTGCGATGAGGTTGGATCGGGCAATACCCCGCAGTCGGCCAGAAAGAGGATGCCCTCCATACCCACCTTGGTGTTTTCCTGATCGAGGATCAGGAGTGAAGATGCGGTCTTCACGGCCGGCTGGCGGGGGATGATCCTGAAAAGTGAACGCAGGCCACTGGAGGCGGTTACGGTTGCCCCGTCGATCAGTGCATCCGTTTTGCCGGACAGTAGCATCAGGGCGGCGAAGTTATGGTGATCCAGCAGAATCTCCATTTTTTCATCGAGTGACAGGTCAGCGTAGGCCGGGAGGTTTTCCAGCATGGGCAAAAACAGCTCTGCATCGTCATTGCGGCCCGGTTCCATGATACGGATTCCATCCAGTCGGACATCCAGCCGTTTGGCCCGTTCCTTGATTTCCGCACGGTCCCCGAGGAGGATTGGCATCCCGCAACGCCAGGTGGCGAATTGGCGCGCAGCCTGGATGATGCGAGGATCAGCGCCCTCGGGGAAGACGATTTTCTTTGGATGCCGCTGTAGTTGGGCTGTTAGTGAATTCAGCAGGGACATAATTGCATGAAGTAGAAAGGTCCGAAATCATTAATAATCATTGGGGGAAGGGAAAGTTTAAACGCCAAATCCCGTCCAGAATGCCAATCGGGGGAGAATTTTCTCGTCCTCAGGAGACGATGGGGACAAATAACGTTCATGGGAAAATTGGCCCGGCGAATATCAGAGGTGGCTGGCTGGACGCTGGCCTCGCGGTTGCTCGGATTGATCCGCGACATCCTCCTGTTCGCGTCACTGGGAACCGGACCCCTGAATTCAGCGTTCATCCTCGCCTTTACCCTGCCGAACCTGTTCCGGAGGCTGCTGGGGGAGGGAGCCCTTACGTCTTCCTCCATTCCCGTGCTTTCAGAATCGCTGGAGAAAACGGGTCGGGAGGAAACTTTCCGTCTCTTCAACGCTATCCTTAGCCGACTCTGTGCGGGGCTGGTTGTCCTGGTTTTGGCGGGGATTCCGTTGTTCGGGCTAATCAAGCTGATTCCGGGACTGGATGAGCGCTGGTATGCCGGGGCAGATTTGTCGCGGATCCTCTTTCCCTATGTGGTCTTCATTTGTGCAGGGGCCCTTGTCTGCGGCATGCTCAATGTCCTTGGTCGCTTCGGATTGGCTGCCTTCAATCAGGTGTGGCTCAATGTGGCGATGATTGTCTCCATTCTTGGCGGCCTCTGGCTACTGCCTGACGATGCCTGGGCCCGGGTGCTGGTGCTTTCGTCCGGGGTGATAATCGGGGGCCTGCTGCAGTTCGGGGTGCCGGTGGCCGGGCTGAGACGGGATGGCTGGCGCCTGCGCTTTTCGATGGAGAGTCACCCAGAGCTTGGGAAGATCCTGCGCCTGTTCCTGCCCGGCCTGCTGGGGGCGGCCATTTTCCAGATCAATATCCTTGTCTGCCGGTTGCTGGCCTTTTCGCTGGATGATACCGCGACCGGTTTGCTCTACATCGCCAGCCGACTGGTGGAATTGCCCCTCGGGGTCTTTGCCATTGCCGTCACAACCGTCATTTTCCCGGAGCTGTCTCGGTTGAGCGCTTCCGGGGACGCCCGGTCCTACAGCAACACCTTTTCCCGGGGTCTGGGTCTGATCTTCGCCATCACCTTGCCCGCCACCCTCGGATTGGCATTGATGGCCAGTCCCATTTTGGGGTTCCTTTTCCAGTGGGGTCTTTTTGAAAGCAAGGATGTGGCCGCGGCGGTCCCGGTCCTGGTGGTTTCCTCGCTAGGGCTCCCGTTCTTTGCCTGGTCAACTCTCCTGACCAGGGCCTGGTACGCCCGTCAGGAAATAGTGGTGCCGGTCCGTCTGGCCGGCTTGAACCTAATCCTGAACCTGGTCCTCGGACTGGTCCTGATGCGATTCCTGGGGGCGGTTGGATTGGCGCTGGCAAACACAGTCAGTGCCGCCATTCATTGCCTTGCCCTGCAATATTTTATGCCGGGAAGGATTTTAAGCGCTACCCGCTGGTCAATGGTCTTCCGTTTGGGGGCGGCCCTCTCGATACTTGCAGTGGTGACACTTGCAGGTCAACAAGGCGTGGCGTGGTTCAATCTGTCGGGCAAGATAACGGACCTGCTAAGTGTGGTCCTCGTCATTCCCTTGGCTGCCGGGGTCTACCTAGGTGCCCTCGTTCTTATGAAGTACCCGGCTATTCGCTATTTAATGGACAAATAAAAAGCTACTCGTTCGTTTCTTCGGCAGCATCCTGCATCGAGAAGGCTGTGTTGATGATCCCCAAGTTCGTTTCAACGCTATGAAACACGACGGCCGATGTTTCGTGCCCATCGACTAGCTGTTTAATCTGCATGGCGAAGAGGATCCCATCGGCTATCTCAAATTTAGAGGGTACCAGTTCGCTGGTCAAGTTGCCTTCGGGATCGTAGGTGAGGATACGGAGGTCATAGAAGGATTCCTTGTCGATATAGTGAATGGTTTTGGAACCGTTAGGAGAGGTTGAAATCACCTGATAACAAGGGCGCATGGCAACTTTTAGCTCGGGGCCTAGTGCCAGCTTGCCTTCAACGCTGTTCCTGCGAATTAGGTTGCTGGTCAGTGGAGCCTGAACAATAAAGTCATTCCTTTGATCTCCCTCCATCTCCCGGATCTGGAATGATCCAGCCTGTGTGCGGGAAACCCAGGCGTTCGTGCCGTCATAGCCCTGAACAATCCGTAAGTTTGGCCATTCAGTGGTTACCCTGACCAAATTTGGTTTCTTCCTTAGAACGGTCAGTGATGCCTTGCTGCCATCGGCCAATAGGAGCTCACCCTTGAGTCGGACGCTGATTATCTTCTGCAGGGAAGCCCGGCCACCCATCGATTCAATGTATCGGGAAAGAACATAGTCGATGTTGTTCTCATCGGCCTGGATCTGGGCCGAACCGGACTGGGTAGCAAAAAGGCCGAGGGTGAGGAAAATCGTGGCTCTGAGGGAAAACATGGAGAGGAAGTTATCCTAGTGCCCGCCATCGGTCAAGCGTACCGGCAACCCGTTGCTGGCCAGGTGCTGTTTGGTTTGATCGATGGTGAATTCCCCAAAATGGAAGATGCTGGCGGCCAGGACAGCCGATGCCTTTCCCTCCTTGAGGACGTCGACCATGTGATCCAGGGTTCCGGCGCCCCCTGAGGCGATAACCGGTACCTCAACCGCTTCCGAAATGGCCCTGGTCAGGGCAACATCGTAACCAGCCTTGGTGCCATCGGCGTCCATGCTGGTGAGAAGGATCTCCCCGGCGCCCCGTCGAACCACCTCGCGGGCCCAGTCAATGGCCAAAAGGTCAGTTGGTTTTCGACCCCCGTGGGTGTAGACCCTCCAGGTGCCTGCGGATACGTCCCATTTGGCATCGATTGCCACCACAATGCACTGATTGCCGAACCTGCTGGAGGCGCGGGATATCAGATCGGGGTCGACAACGGCCGCTGTATTGAGGCTGACCTTGTCGGCCCCAGCATTGAGCATGTCGCGGATGTTCTCCACTGACCGCAGTCCACCGCCCACGGTCAGGGGCATGAAACACTGGGAAGCTGTCTTTTCCACGATATCCTTCATAATATCCCGCTCACTTGAGGAGGCGGTGATGTCGAGGAAAACGAGTTCGTCAGCGCCTTGTTGTTCGTAAGCCTTGGCTATCTCAGCAGGATCACCGGCGTCCCGCAGTTCCTTGAAACGGACACCCTTGACCACGCGGCCCGCGTTGACATCCAGGCAGGGGATGATTCGGACCGACAACATCGTCTACGGTAACGCTAAAGAGGCTCAACTGTCCAGCATCTGCACGTCGGGCGTGAAGGAGATGCTGAGGCGGTATTGTTGTCCCGGACGCATGATCAGCGGATGATCGCGAACCAGGCTCTGGACATAATGCAGGTTGCCCCAGGCACTGCGGAAGGCGTGCTCGTTGGTGACGACTTCAGTTTCCTGCCAGACGGCATGGAAGTCATCCTTCTCGACGGTGCATCCCAAGCCGTTCTCGCCCAGAGCGAAGGTCATCGGGGCGTGCATTTGGGAGTGGGGTGAGCCGATGACCAGGTTGTAGCGGAACTGGTCGCACTGGACCTGCCGCTTAACCGAGAAGATGAATTCACTGTTAATGGTGTTGCCGGAGAAATTCCATGACACCTTGACGCTGCCCAGTCCGGGGATGATTTCTTCCTCGTTGGTGATGAATTCGGGCTGCTCGTAGCGGAAATAAATGCTTTTACGCAGACCCAGTCCGGTGACGCAGCGTCTTCCGTAAAAGGCCGGGACAACCTTCTTGTCTCCAAAGGTCAGCTCGGGGATCATGACCGGCATGTAGCTGTTGACCGGCCAGTCAAAAATACCCGGGCTGCGCGGGAAAGTCAGATAGTCGGCGCAACCCGTCTGGTTGCTGCCGATCAGCGGCAACTGGACATGAAGTCCGCTCTCCGTGTCCTGGTAGACAAAAAGACCCTGCTCCTTCCTGGAGCTCTTGTCGAAGGAGATCCAGCGTCCACCGCTCTTGCGGGGACTGACCGCACCTTCCATGCTTCCGCCAATAGCCCGGGCCAGACGGGCCCATTGGCAGAGGTAGCGGGCCCCGTCGAAGTTGGCCATCCGGGTGGTGTGCTCCGGACGGGTGTCCCGTTCCTCATCACGGATAACCAGGAAACCCTGTTCCTGATCAAGGTAGGTGAGAAAGAAATACTGGAACAGACGGCGCAACAATTCGATGTATTGCGGCATCTTGTCCTGCCCGATCCATCCATCCCGCATGGCCTGCAGGATGAGGGAGATGCAGTGCATCTGTCCATAGACGCCCACAGCGGTTCCGTAAATCCAGCCCTGTCCGTCCGCCCGGACGATGTCCGGCAGCAGACGCAGGTACTTTTCGGCCACGGTCCGCAGGCTGGGCAGCTTGCGGTCGCGCAAGTGGATATTGGCGTGAAGCTGAAGGGTCTGCCGGATAAAGATGAGGCTCATGGGGCCGTAAATGTCGAATACCCCGCCGACCCCGTTCTTGGGTCCATCATCAATGAACCCGGCTGAACTGGAGGACTTGACCCGCTCAATGAATTTGTCGATCAGCTTGCCGGTTTCGTCCTTCTTGGAGAGGCCCATTGAAAAACGGGTGACGGACTTGGCGATATTGAAGGCCTGGAAATGGTTATCGTAATCGGTGCGGGCCAGCAGGCTGCGGTCCAGGCGCTCACGGGTCGGGTCAAGGAGTCGTTCCCAGACCGGGTTGCGCTCCTTGGCCGGTCCGAACGAAAGGAGTCCAAGGGCGGCATATCCGAGGCCGTTCTCCATTTCCTCCTCGGCAAACATCTGGGCCGTAATGCAGCGGGCCGAGAGGTCGACCAGGTCCATGTTGTCGAATGTCTTCTCCGAGGTGGCTCGGTGGAATTCGCCAATTGCCAGGGCGGCATGGCCTGGTTCGTCCAGGCGGCTGTTTTCGCCGGCCACGGGGCTTATGGTCCCGTCGGGCTGAATGGCGCTTAAATTCTGGCTGAGGATGGCCCTCGCCATGTCCAGGCATTGATCCGCGAAGTTTTGCATTCTGTAAAAAGGGAGCACTTAAGAACCGGGGCAATGGCCGGGCAAGACAAAAACCCAGGAATTGGCTCAGTTTAGATGTCGATGAGGTTGAAGAACTGTTCGTTGGTGGTTGTTTTGGAAAGCCGTTCGACTGCGCTTTCAGCCGCATCCTCGATTTTCAGGGAGGCAAGGGCGCGTCTGAAGAAGTGTGACTTCTTGAGCTCATTTTGCGGAAGGATCAGTTCCTCACGCCGGGTTCCGGAGGCGGCGATGTTGATCGCCGGCCAGATCCGCAATTCGGCAACCTTCCGGTCGAGGACCATCTCCATGTTGCCGGTTCCCTTGAATTCCTGGAAGATGAGGTCGTCCATCCGGCTGCCGGTTTCAATAAGGGCAGAGGCAATGATGGTCAGCGATCCGGCCTCCTCGGTGTTACGGGCGGCGGAGAAAAGCTGCCTGGGCTTTTCCAGGGCCCGGATGTCGAGGCCCCCGGTCATGGTCCGTCCGCTTCCGCCTCGGGCTGAATTGTAGGCCCGGGAAAGGCGGGTCAGGGAGTCCATCAGGATGACCACGTCGTGGCCGGCCTCGACCTGGCACTTGGCGTGATCGATGGCCAGCTCGGCAATATTCAAATGATTGGCCGCTTTTTCGTCATTGGAGGAAGCAAGGACAATTCCTGGAGTGTTGCGCTTGATATCAGTGACTTCCTCGGGACGTTCATCGACCAGAAGCATGACAATCTTGCACTCGGGGTTGTTCTTCTGGACCCCGATGGCGATATCCTGCAGGAGGGTGGTTTTGCCGGTCCTTGGAGGAGCGACAATCAATCCGCGCTGACCCTTGCCGATGGGGCAGAAAATATCCATCACCCGGCAGGTCATGTTGCCCGAACCGGCCCGTTCCAGTTGCAACCACTCGTCGGGGGCGATGGTGGTCAGCTGTTCAAAGGAAAGTTTCTGTCGACGTTCCTCGACGGGGAGCCCGTCAAGGGTCTCGATGTAGCGGACCTTGGGGTTTGGGTGGCGTCCGTCAGACTGGCCGTTGCCAGTCACCCATTGGCCCCGTTTCAGCTTGAAACGGCGCACCAGTTCGCGGGGCACAAAGGGGTCGGTTGGCCGGCCCTTCCCGTTGTACTTGGGATTGAGCAGGACGCCCGATTTATTGTTCTGGGGCTCAAAAATACCCTCAACCGGAATGGTTTTCGGGGAATCACCTTCTGATTCCATAGCTTGAAATTAGGATTACGGGTTAAGGCAAAGTGGCTCCGAATGAGCAGTTCCTTGCCGGTAAGTATCCGAGGGCGGGTCAGGCCGGATGAACAACACGGCATGGGCGGTGGACCGCCTCCCACACAAGATACTGCAGACTAGGAGGCATTTTCATCAGCTGTCAATGCCGGATGGATTTAGGCGAAAAAGAATCTTCAGTCGGAGGATTACCCCTGTCTGGCTAAAGGGATGAAACATGTTGCCGGATGTTCTGCAATCAGGGGCCAAGGGGGGTTCACACTGGTGGAGCTCCTTGGGGCGCTGCTGGTTTTGGCGGTCCTTTCACCGCCTGCCTTGGAGCTGGTCTTTCTGGCGGAGCAGAATCGGGGCCGCTGCGGCCAGCTAGTTGGGCAGGCTGAATCGCTCCCATGGGTCTGGGAGCGGTGGGAGATTTCCGGGGGCCGGGCGGCTCTGGCTCACCCGGGAGAGAATGGTGCCTGGACCATCAGGGATTTTCCCGATTCGGACTGGTTGCCGGAATCGGGTCAACGGGGAGCAGTCAGCTGGCCCGCCTTTGAATGGAAGCGCTTGCTGCGTGATTCGTCCGTGGGAGAGGTCTGGGATGTCTATAGCCGTATCCCGGGCACATCGGATTGGAAGTGGTGGAACTCAGTTCCTGTCCAAGGAGGATTGGATCCATGGTGACTCATCCGGGAAAAAGGAGAACCGGCATGATTCTCATTGAGGTCCTGACATCGGTCCTAGTGGTAGCCATAATCGCGGTGGCTGGGCTGCGTATGCTAAGCCTGTGCCTTACCCAGATGGCATGCGACTCAGCCCGTGACGCGGAGCGACTGGAGTTGCACGGCCGGCTGGATACCCTGCGCCGGGAGCTGGGTGAACAGGTCCGGTCGCCGTTTGCAAATGATGCCGTGGTGGAGGTCTTGAGTGAGCGGGTGGGGGAACGGGTTCTGCTGCGCGCCCTGAGAATTCCCATTGTCGGTGGCGATGATGAACCGGTGTCATGGGAATGGGATCTGAACCGGGAGAATCCAGTGGAACTCCTGGAAGTACCTGAGGGAGGCCCTCCGGGATGGTTGATCCTGCGGTTCCCGGAATCTCATGTGATTCCCTATCGCGAAGGGGTTGCAATACGGTTGAATTAGCAAATGCTGGTACATCGATGAGCTCATTAAAGAATTGGACCTTTGCGGCCCGTCCGAAGACACTTCCGGCGGCCGTGGTGCCGGTGGCGGTTGGTGGCGCGATGGCCGCCGCAACGGGTAGCTTCCTTCTGGCCCCGTGGGCAATTTGTCTGGTTTTTGCGTTAATGATTCAGATTGGGACCAACTTCGCCAACGACTACTACGACTTTGTCAAGGGAGCAGACGATGACCGGCGAATAGGGCCGGAAAGGGCTGTCGCTTCCGGATGGATCACTCCCGGCCAAATGAAATTGGGCATGATCCTTTTCTTCGCCGCTGCATTCATCATCGGATGCCTCCTCATCAACTGGGGTGGCTGGTGGCTTGTTCTGGTGGGTGTGGCCTCCATAATTTGTGGAGTCGCTTACACGGGAGGGCCTTATCCTCTAGGTTATAACGGATTGGGAGACCTTTTTGTGCTGTTTTTTTTCGGCTGGGTGGCCACCGGGGTAACCTACTATGCGCAGGCGGGAAGTTTCGCCTTTCCATTAATGAATGAAAACTCTGCTGTATGGACCCTTCTGGCAGGCCTGGTGCCGGGTGCCCTTGCGACCAATCTGCTCGTGGTCAACAATGTCAGGGATGCGCCCTTGGATGCGGAGGCGGGGAAACGAACCCTGGTGGTGCGCATGGGAAGGAACTGGGGACTGGGGGAGTATGCCGCGTTGAGCGCTGTTTCCTTCCTGATCCCTATCGGGTTTGCCTTTGCCGGAGATTACTACGGTTGTTGCCTGGTGGTCCTGTGCCTGCCCCTGGCAGTACGGACGAATAAGCGTCTGGTAAGGGCCCAGGATCGTGCCGATTACAGCAAGGCGCTCCAGAAAACAGCCTTGCAACTAGTCCTGACGGGTGGGTTTTTCGCCCTTGGGTTGGCCATGGGGCCCCTTTGATCAGGCCTTCCCGAGGGCTTCCGGATCCAGTTCGAAAATCCCCACCCGGGTAGCTGGACCGGTCATGCGGACATTGTAGTCAGCATCGATATGGAGGAGGATTTTCCCTCCGGGCATGTGGACGGTGATATCCTCGTCCACTTTGCCCAGTCGCTTGGCCACCGCGCCCGCGGCGCTGGAGCTGCTTCCGCTGGCCAGCGTGTAGCCGGCTCCGCGTTCCCAGATCTCGATCCGGATGTTGTTCCGGTCGATCACCTCAAGGAATTGGACATTGGTCCGGTTGGGAAAGAGCGGGTGATTTTCGATCAGCGGCCCCAGCTTATGGGCCAGGGCTGAATCCACCCGTTCCATGGGAAGGACGCAGTGCGGGTTGCCGATTGTGGCCGCCGACATCTGGTATTTTCCGCCTTCCAGATCGATACTCCTGTCCACGACCTCCCCCGTGAAACCGTTGACGGGTATCACGCCCGCGTCAAAGGAGACCCGGCCCATGTCGACAGTGATTGAACTGGCGTCCTCGTTGACCAGACAGGTTACGACCCCTCCCGGAGTTTCAACCGTAAAGGGCTCGGTCCCGACCTTCCGGCAGTCGCGCAGATAGCGGGCGAAAATTCGCAGTCCGTTGCCACTTTTCTCTGCTTCGCTGGCATCCGGGTTGATGATCCGGAGCCCGAAATCCGCTTTGTCCGTTGGGAGGGGACCGTAGAGGATACCGTCGGATCCAAGCCCGAAATTGCGGTGGCAAATTGTGATGACATCCTTGTCGGCAGGAAGTTCAGCGGCATCGGCCGGGTCGAGGACGAGGTAGTCATTTCCTAGGGCGTGGTATTTGAAATAGCGCATTAGCAGACAATGATGGGTTAGGTTTGATAGTTTGCGGGACTTTGTTTACCCTACGCGCATGAAGGTTGGACGTTCCTGTCCGTTAGTCAAGAATCCGGCCAGCCCCGTGGCGAGTTTGCCATCGAGAAAACACCTTACCCCGAATGGAGCATGATGACAATTGATCATGATGAACTGGAGCTGTTGATCCAGGAAACCGGCCGCTCCTGTTATGAGGAAATACGCGGCCAGCGCCAAAGCCTGATGGACCCCAAGGCTTACACCACCACGCTGATAAACTGGGCCATGAAGGATGATGAGTTCAGGGTGGCCCTGTTCCGGTTCGTCGATGTGTTGCCCGGACTCAAGGACAGTGCCTCGGTAATTGAGCACGCTCAGGCCTATTTCAAGCCGGTGGCGCACCGGGTACCGGGTATCCTGCAATGGGGGCTGGACCTGACCCCCACCGGACTGCCAGCCAAGGCCGCTGCTGTTTTGATTCGCCGACAGGTGGCTTCGCTGGGCCAGCAGTTCATTATCGGATCCTCCCCGAAGGATGCACTGAAGGGGCTGAACAAACTTCACCGAAAGGGCCTGCTGACGACGGTTGACCTGCTGGGCGAAGCCTGTGTCAGCGAGCAGGAGGCAGAAACCTATCTCAACCGCTACCTTGAGCTGATTGAGACCCTCCATGGTAACCTTCCGGTCAACGTCTCCGTAAAGTTGTCCGCCTTGTATGCCCATATCAAGCCGGTTGGCTTCGACCAGTGCGTCAAGTGTCTGGGCGATGCCCTGAGGGTGATCCTGTCCCGCGCCCGCGAGCTGGGAGCCTTTGTCCATGTCGACATGGAGGACTCCGCCAAGACGGACCTGACCCTGGCGGTCCTGAAATCATTACTGATGGAGGAGGAGTTTCGGAATTGGGCGGACGTGGGGCTGGTCCTGCAGACCTACCTGCGCCGGACCGGGGACGATGTGCGGGATATCCTGACGTGGCTGGAGGAAAGAGGGACACCCGTTTCGATCCGGCTGGTAAAGGGAGCCTATTGGGACACCGAAACCATTTTGGCCAAACTGGCATCATGGCCCATTCCCGTCTGGCAGGAAAAAATGGTCAGCGATGCCAGCTACGAGCAGTTGAGCCGGCTGTTGCTGGACAACACACACCTCGTGCGCCCGGCCTTTGCTTCGCACAACCTGCGTTCACTGGTCCATGCCATGGAGTACGCCCGGATGAAGGGCTTGTCCCCGGCCGATTATGAATTCCAGACACTGTACGGGATGGCGGATCCCATAAAGACGGTCTTCGTCAAGCGCGGGATCACGGTGAGGGAGTATGCCCCCATCGGGGACATGCTGACCGGGATGGCTTACCTGGTCAGGCGCTTGCTGGAGAATACGGCCAATGAGGGATTCATCCGGTCCGGATACCTGGAAGGCGAATCCGTTGACAGGCTGCTGGAGGAACCTTGTTTTTCGCCTGTGGCAGGTCCTGTGGATTACCTGCAGCATGATCCGCGGAGCACTTTCATCAATACTTCCTTGCTGGACTTTAGCATTGGGAGCAACAGGGCCGCTGTGAAGTCCGGACTCGATGCCTTGTTGTATCGAAAAAACGGCGACTATCCCCGCGTCCTTCCGATCATCAACGGGGTTCCCGTCAAGGATTGCGCTGATTACCTGCCCAGCGACTGCCCGGAGGATCCTTCCCTTGTGCTGGGGATTGTGGGCATGGCTACATCAAGGCATCTGGCCACAGCCATCTCATCATTGCAGGATGGGTTTGCCTCATGGAGGGATGTTCCCTGGGAGGAGCGTGCCGACGTCCTCTACAGGGCGGCTGACAGGATGGAGGAACAGCGGGCCAGTCTGACTGCCCTGATTGTTTTGGAATGTGGGAAACCGTGGACCGAGGCGGATGCGGATGTCGCCGAGGCCATCGACTTCTGCCGCTATTACGCCCTGGAGGCCATCAAGCTGGGAAAGGAAACGGATCTTTGTCACCTCGATGGTGAAAAGGACATCCTGTTTTATGAACCGAGGGGCATCTGCGGCATTATCGGGCCATGGAACTTTCCCCTGGCGATTCCCTGCGGGATGGCGGTGGGCGCACTGGTTACAGGGAATGCTTTTGTTTTAAAGCCCGCAGAACAGAGCTGCCTGGTGGCGGCCCGGTTCTTTGAAATCCTGCTGGAATCCGGAATGCCGCCGGGAGTGGGGGCCTTTCTCCCCGGCCGGGGGGAGACATTGGGCGCGGCCATGGTGGAGCACCCGGCGATCGACACGATTGTCTTCACTGGCTCACGGGATGTTGGCCTGGATATTGTCCGCCGGGCATCCGTAATGCAGCCCGGACAAGCCCATGTTAAACGGGTCATCGCTGAAATGGGTGGAAAAAACGCCATCATCGTGGATGACGGGGCGGATATTGACCAGACAGTGAAGGGGATCGTCTACTCGGCCTATGGTTACGCCGGCCAAAAGTGCTCCGCCTGCTCGCGCCTGTATGTGCACAAGGATATCTATGATCGACTTCTGGAGCGCTTGACGGAAGCCGTCCGTAGCCAGGTGACGGGAGCTTCCTCCGATCCGTCGGTGGATCTGGGCCCGGTTATTGACGAGGAGGCCTGTGCCCGCATACACGGGGCCATCGAATCGGCCCGCTACCCGAAGGTTCAGGGAAAACTGGCCCCCGATTTGCCGGAGGGAAGGTATTTCCCCGCGACCCTGTTTCATTCAGTGGCCTTCGATGACCCGCTGATGCGCCGGGAGCTTTTTGGTCCGGTGCTGGCCATGGCCCGGGTGGACAGTTTTGAGGAGGGCTTGGCCGAGGCCAATTCAGGCGAATACGGATTGACCGGAGGCGTCTTCAGTCGCCATCCCGGTCGGTTGAGACTGGCGGCCCGGAGCTTCCGGGTGGGCAACCTCTACCTGAACAGGGGATGCACCGGTGCCATGGTTGGCCGACAACCCTTCGGCGGCTTCTATCATTCCGGGGTTGGTTCGAAGGCGGGTGGCCCAGATTACCTCAGGCAATTCCTACTGCCCAGACTGGTTTGCGAGAATACCCTCCGCCAGGGCTTTGCCCCCATGGAACATGAATCCTAGGAATTTCCTTTAAAAGAGGAGTCATGGCTGTATTAACCATCAGAATGACCGCTAGTTCCTGCAAGGTCCTCGTCACCGGAGCAACCGGCTTTCTTGGCCGGATACTTTGTTCCCGGCTGCAGGAAACGAACGCTGAGGTAGTGGCCGTCGGCCGGTCGACCCAGGAGGGCCCGTGGAGCAGCTTCAGGGAGCTGGATCTGGCGGCGGACCCGGTGCCGGAGAACCTGCTGGCAGGTGTGGGTACCATCTACCATCTGGCCAGCAAGGCTCATGCAGTGACGGAATCGGAGAGTGCAGCGGGCACATACCGACCGGTGATTGTCACCGGGACCCAGAAATTGCTGGAGGCTGCGTCTCAGGCTGGAGTGGAGCGCTTTATTTATGTCAGCAGTGTCAAGGCCATGGGGGAGGGAAACCCGAAAGGCCTGCCCCTGGTACCCATGGACGAATCCTGGCCAAACATCCCGCAGGGTCCATACGGTCTGGCCAAGTCAGAGGCGGAAGCCTGTGTTCGCAAATCAAACATTCAGCACAGTGTGATTTTGCGCCCGGTCATGGTTTACGGCCCCGGGGAGAAGGGGAATCTGCCCCGCATGGTACAGGCTGTGCGGCGGCGACGGTTTCCACCCCTGCCGAATTGTGGCAACAGGCGGTCGATGATCCATGTCGACGATCTGGTGGAATTCATGATCCGGGCAACGGGCTGCCCGACTGCCGCAGGCAAAACCTACATCCTCGCTGGGACGGATGCCCTTTCCACGCGGGAATTGTACGATGCTATCCGGCGTTCGCTTGGTATGAAGGAGATTGATTGGTCCATCCCCATGCCCCTCCTTGGCTTTGCAGCCGGGCTGGGTTCCCTCGCCGGCGCCCTGGTGGGTCGCCGGTGGCCGCTCGACCGGGAGACCCTGGGCAAGCTGACCGGCTCGGCATGGTATTCATCCGCCCTGGCCATAAAGGATCTCGATTATGAACCGGTCCATACGGTCCGGGGATGGCTGGAATCGACCGGCCTGCAGATTGGTTGTTGATCGCCACGATGTTTTCCCTTTTCTAAAGACATTCCTCTAGCTCCCCTAAGCATGATAGAATACCTCATCTGGTTCATCGGTTGTATCGCGGTTGGCACCCTCGGCGTGTATCTCGCCCGTGGGTATGCGATCTGCAATCATTGGATGGACGAGCCCAACGAGCGTAGCTTTCACGACAGCCCGACTCCCCGGATTGGCGGTATCGGACTCTTGGCCCCGCTGTTTCTCTGCCTGGTCCTGGTCAGCTTTCTTCCGGGGAGGGGATTGGCTCTGGCATGGTGGGCAGCCTTGGTCCCCGCATTCGGGGTGGCTCTTTTGTCCTTCTTCGATGACCGCTTTGACCTGCCGAGGATTCTCCGCTTCGCGGCTCATGTGCTCTGCGCCAACATCGTCCTGCTGGTTCTTCGGGAGGGGTGGATCGGCCAGACCTTCCCATTGATTGGAATCAGCCTGCCTGTCTGGCTGGCTGGTTTTCTTCTCGTCGTCTGGATGGCAGGCCTGACCAATTCCTATAATTTCATGGACGGCATCGATGGGATTGCCGCGCTGCAGGCCATCATCGGACTCTGCGGATGGTTGCTGGTGCTGATGACTGCCGATATTGAGGGCGGTTGGGCTGGAGTCCAGGCCATCGTTTTGATCGCCCTGATTGGTGGATCGGTGGGATTTCTCTTTTACAACTGGCCACCGGCGAGCATCTTTCTCGGGGACATTGGCAGCACATTTCTTGGGTTCTACATGGCGGCATTGCCGATCGCATTCGCTGCATGCGGTATGCCGCTGTCCAATGCCCTAGAGGCGGGAGTTTTGTTTGTCTGGCCGTTCATCATCGATGCCGGAACGACCTTTACCCGGAGACTGATCCGGCGTGAATCAGTATTCAACGCCCATCGCAGTCATCTGTACCAGATATTTGCCGGAACCTTCGCCTCGCGCGACTCTGGCCACCGGTTGACCTCCCTTTTATTTGGCGCGCTATCCCTGCTCGGGGTCGGGCTTTATTTCACCAGTGGTCCCCTGTGGGCAAAACTTGCCGTGCTGGCCGGCGTTTGGATAGCCGTGGCTGCATGGACTTATGGCATTCGCCAGAAGAACGGTGCCGCCCCGCAATCCTGCCAATCGGTTCCGGGCAATTCCTTCCGGAAGGCTGTCCCTGTCTTTGACCCTATGGCATTTGATATTTTTCTGAGTCCGCCCGAGATCACCGGCGCGGAGTACCGTCGCGTGGCGGAAGCCTTCGACAGCGGATACATTGCCCCGGTGGGTCCGCAGGTGAATGAATTTGAGCAGCAACTGGCCAAATACCTTGGTTTTGACGAAGTGCATGCCCTGAGCAGCGGAACCGCTGCCATTCATCTTGGGCTGCGGGCAATCGGGGTGGGCCCCGACGATTGTGTTCTTTGCCCCGATCTCACCTTTGTCGCTTCCTGCAATCCCATCCGCTACCTGGGGGCTGAACCGGTGCTGGTCGATGTCGATCCGGAAAACTGGGCCATCGATCCCCGGCTGGTCGAGGAGGCAATTTCCGAGTTAAAAAAGGAAGGGAAACCCATCAAGGCCATGGTTGTCGTTCATACCCTTGGATTACCAGCACCGATGCGGGAGCTGATGTCCATCGCCGAGCGCGAGGGGATAAAGGTCCTGGAGGATTGTGCCGGAGCCTTCGGATCCCAGGTGGACGGACTCAGCGTGGGGTCCTTCGGGGATGCTGCAGCCTTCTCCTTCAACGGAAACAAGATCCTGACCACCAGTGGTGGTGGGGCTCTTTATATTAGGGACAAGACGATGCGTTCAGCAGCCAGGTCATGGTCCGACCAGGGCAAGCGTCCGGGGATCGTCGGGTACGAGCACGATACCTTGGGCTACAACTATAAGCTGTCCAATATTTGCGCTGCCATCGGGTTGGGACAAATGGAGACGCTCGGTGAGCGCCTGGAGCGGAAGACGAAGGTGCTCGACACTTACCGGGAGCTTCTTTCTGACATTCCCGACATTACCTTCATGCCTCAGCCCGCATATGGACGCTCGAACCACTGGCTGACCACCATTTCACTGGGCTCGGATGCCGTGGCCGAGGAACTCGTCATTGCCCTGAGAAAGGAGCGCATAGAGGCCTCTCCCATGTGGAAACCCATGCATTTGCAATGCCTGAACAAGGATCTCCGCTGTTTCGGGGGCGAGGCCAGCGCCTCCATTAATCGCCGCTTCCTGTCGCTTCCGAGTGGATCCAACTTGTCGAGAAAGCAGCTCGAGCGCATTTGCGTTGTCATTCGCCAGCATTTGCCCGTTGCCACCCCCTAGATTTCTTTTAGGCTGGTTTCCATGTTTATCAGGAAAATCAGCAAATTTCTCCGGGGAAAGGCGACCTCGTTTCAAATTATCAGTGCGACGGTCCTGTGCGGGCTGTTGGGCTCACTTCCCGGGATCAGTCAGGGACCCCTCCTGTTGGTGGGATTGTTGTTTCTCCTGATTGTCCTCAACGCAAACCTGTTCCTGGGCGCCATCACCCTGTTGTTGGTCAAGCTGGTCAGCCTGTTGCTGCTGCCCATATATTACAAACTGGGGGTGTGGCTTCTGGAAGGGCCCCTGCACGGTCTGGTTTCCGGATTGGCCAATGCTCCGGTGACGGCATGGTTCGGGCTCGACTATTATGTTATGATTCCATCGCTCGCCAGCGGATTACTGCTCGGCCTTGCCATTGGTGTCCTGGCCAGCAAGGGACTGTCCGGTTTTCGCTCTAAAATGGCCCAGCTCGAATCGGGTTCCGAGCGTTATCAAGCCTACACCTCGAAGGCATGGGTAACGATCCTGGCTTGGGTATTCGTCGGTGGATTGAAGGGGAAAAAGGCCTGGTCGGAGCTGGATGCGCAGAGAAAGGGACTACCCATTCGCCCGATTGGGGTGGTTTTGGTCGTGGCCCTGTTTGTACTGGGCGCGGTCGGGTTTAAATTCCTCGACCAGACCATTGTCACGACAGCGGTCAGGGATGCCCTTGAAAAGGCAAATGGGGCCACGGTGGATCTTGCCGCGGTGGATATCCAGGCGGCCAAGAACCGGGTTGTGGTGAGTGGCCTGGCTATGGCTGATCCGAATCAGCTCGATACCAACCGCTTTGCCAGTCGCGAGATACTGGCCGACATCAGCGGACTCAACCTGTTGGCAAAAAAGGTCGTCATCGATTCGCTGCAGATAGTGGAGCCGACCACGGGCGAGGCCCGGCGGATTCCTGGAAAAAGGATCATCGAAGTGCCATCGGTGGAGGAGGAGCCGGGAACCGATGATGTTGTCAATATTGACGCCTACATCGGGCAGGCATCCGTTTGGCGTCAGCGATTGAGGACCATCAAGCGGATTTACGACCTCATTGCGCCCTACGTTCCCGAGAAGAGTGATGAAGCAACTACTGAGGAAGGTTTGTCATGGCGGGAAGTCCTGCAGGCCCGGGCGGAGGAACTGGGCTATGCCAATGTGAAATCGGATACCCTGGTCAGCGGTTCCCCCAAGATCTGGATCCGCGAATTCATTTCCGACGAGCTGGTCATTGGCGGATCGGAGGATCGATTCGCCATCAGCGGAAGCAACCTTGCCAGTCAGCCGGTTTTGCTCGACACGGCGGGCAAGCTGGAAATCCGGAGACAAGACGGCCAGCTCGGAGTGGGGGTGACCCTTCCGTTTGCCGATGCCCCGAAAACCAGTGGAATCAGTTTGTTCTATCGGAACCTCTCCGTGGATCAGTTGGAGGCCTCTTTCGGACGGGATCTTCCCATGGACGGTGGAACCATGGATATTGTCGGTGAGGGCACCATTACCGGGGGCTGGATTGAAATGCCTCTTCAGGTAACCTTACGGAATACCACCTTGAACGCCTTCGGCACTTCCGTGAAACTGGATGAGCTGCCCCTGCAGGTGGGCGTTTCAGGAACCATCGACAAGCCGTCATTGAGCTTGCCCAAGGATGCCCTGGAGGAAGCGGTCAAGTCGGCCGGCAAGCAGAAGATCAAGGAGGTCATAGAGGAAAAGGCGGGAAAGACCTTGAGGAACCTCCTTAAACTCGATGGCTGATCAATAATAGCGGATGTAGGCTTCGCGACGAAGCCGCTCAATCCACTGTTGCTGCGACTGCCGGGCTAACTGGCTGGCGAGGATCTCCTCGATCCGGTCCCGGACCTCGTTGATGGGCTGGATGCCCTCATCACGCTTATCCTCGGAATAGAGGATGAAGATCTGGTCCCCGAGGGTGATGGGGTCGCTGTAGGTTCCCACCTCCAGCTTGAAGGCTTCGGCACTCAGTTCGTCCTTCAGGTCGGGGCGCTGAATCCATCCCCAGTCGCCGCCACGGTCGCGTCGGGAGTCCTGACTGTACTTGGAAGCGACTTCCTCGAAGGCGGTGCCTCCCTTGAGCTCCCCGAAAATACGGTCAATGGTCTGCCGCATCTGGTCGGAATTCTCGTCGGCCAGCGGACGCAGCATGATGATGCGCAACTTGAGGGCTTCTTCCTCGTAGAAGTTGATTTTGTTCTCGTTATAGAACTGCTCGATGCGTTCGGGGGAAATTTGCGACTGGGACTTACGCTTTTCAGAACGCATCACACTGACAACGATCCGGTCCCACAGATCGGCCCGGAATTCGCGCATATTCTTGCCCTGGCTTTCGAGGTACTCAAGGAACCGCGAGCGGTCGTTTTCAAAGTCCTCGATGAGAATGCGGTCGAATTCATTTTCGACGTAGCTCTGGGGGAGGTTATACTCCTTGTCCTTGAATTCCTCAACAATTAGTACCCGGTCGATGAAGTTCTGCAGGACTTCCAGATAGAGTTCCTGCATCCGCTGGGTGAATTCGGTCCGGGACCGGGAAGATTCGCGGATACGGGGAATCAGGGGCGCCATTTCCCGTCGCAGCTCCTCAAAAGTAATGACCCTGTTCTCGACCTCGGCCGCGATACCCTGGCGGTAGGGCGGGTCCCAAATGTTGTGGACCGTCTGTGCAAGGCCCGTATGGGCCATTGCGAGGGCAATGAATGAAAGGGTGAGTAAGCTCTGCTTGATGGGTGGCATTATTAAACTGTGGGACTCTGTCGGTCCAGGAATTGTTCAATTTCGCGTAACCTTAGGTCTGCCGATTGACCGGTCAAGCGGGGAAATCGTCCGGAGAGCTGTATATATTCCCCGCGTTTGGAATTGGCGGGGCGGCATTTGAGCCGGTTGCCATCAGTTTCGACACTGCGGATGCCGGCCATTTCCGCACGTACGCGGATCCTTGAGGCGCTGATCAACCGCTTTACAGGTTTAAGCGGACTGCCGAACCTGTCTTTCAGGCTGGCCTCAATTTCGGCAATTTCCTCAAGGGAACTGGCCATCGCCAGCTGACGATAAAAATCGATCCGCAACCGGGTTTCGGGGATGTACTCCTCTGGCAGGCTGGCGGATACCGGCTCAATCCTGGTGCCGGCCAATTCCTCGTCAACGAGGGCGGCGAAACCGGTCTCGACGCGTTTGGCCGAGGCGGTTCCGCTTTTTCCTTCCCGGATGAAATCGAGGTAGACACTGGCGCGGATCCGGGCCGCGGCTGGATCCCCCTTCAACCGCTGGATGCTTTGTCGCAGAAGCTGACAGTAGAGGTCGAACCCGACGCCGGCAATGTGGCCGCTTTGCTGATGCCCCAGCAGGTTGCCGGCTCCCCTAAGTTCAAGGTCCCGCATGGCGATCTTGAATCCTGCCCCGAGTTGATTGTGCTGCCGCATAGCGGAGAGGCGATTACGGGCCTGGTCCAGCATCTGGGCGTGTCGATGGAGCAGGAGGTAGGCATAGGCCTGGCGCTTGAAACGGCCAACCCGGCCCCGCAGTTGATAGAGCTGGGAGAGGCCGAACCGGTCGGCGCCCTCGATGATGATGGTATTGCAATTGGGAATATCGAGCCCGTTCTCGATAATGGTAGTGCAAACCAGGATGTCCGTCTTGCCGGCGACAAACCGGGTCATGACCCGCTCCAGGGTCTGCTCCGGCATCTGGCCATGCCCGACCTCGATTTTCGCCTGCGGCAGCATGTCGCCCAGTTGGGCGGCCACCGAGTGTATGCTCTGGACCCGGTTATGGAGGTAAAAGACCTGTCCTCCGCGTTCCAGTTCGCGACTGATGGCCCGCTTGACCAGTTCCCGATCGTAGGTGCGGACCAGGGTCTCAATGGGGAGGCGGTCAGCTGGCGGAGTCTCGATAACGCTCAGGTCGCGGGCCCCCATGAGGGCGAGGTAGAGAGTACGGGGAATCGGGGTGGCACTCATGGAGAGAACATCCACTTCGGTCTTGTACTGCTTGAGCCGTTCCTTGTGGCGCACTCCGAACCGGTGTTCCTCGTCAATCACCAGAAGGCCAAGGTTGGCAAAACGAACATCCTTGCTGAGGAGCCGGTGGGTTCCAATGACCAGGTCCAGTTTGCCTGAGCGCAGCTGGGCCACGATCTCCTTCTGCTGCGCACTGTTCCTGAACCGGCTCAGCATTTCGACGCTGACTGGGTAGGGGGCGAAACGCTCCCGGATTGTCTCGTAATGCTGCTGGGCGAGAACGGTGGTGGGGACCATAACGGCCACTTGAAAACCTTCCATGACCGCCTTGAAGGCCGCCCGGATGGCCACTTCGGTCTTTCCAAACCCTACATCGCCGCAGACCAGCCGATCCATCGGTTTGGCGGATTGCATGTCGAGGCGGGTGTCCTCAATGGCCTTGGCCTGGTCGATGGTCTCCTTGTAAGGGAAGGCGTTCTCAAAGGCCTTTTGCCATTCGGTGTCCTGCCCGAAGGCGTGACCGCCCCCATGACTGCGGGCCGCCTGCAGCTGAAGCATCTCGGCGGCATAGTCGACGGTTGCCTTTTCCGCCGCGGCCCGGGTCTTGTCCCAGAGATTTGATCCGAGTTTGCCCAGCTTGGGATGGGTGCGGGAAAGCCCAACATACCGGGTCAGTAAATGGGCGTCCGCAAGCGGTACGTGCAGGGTTACTACATCGGCGAACTCGATGGAAATGACATCTTCCTCCCGACCACGTATTTCCATTCGGGCGAGGCCCCGGTACCGGCAAATGCCATGGGACAGGTGGACCAGGTAATCCCCGTCGGCCAGGTCGGCGAAATCGAGAAGGTTGTCGATGCGGGTCCGGTGTGGCAGAAGGCGTTGCCGCAGGACGGGGCGCCGCTCGACATGCCGGCCCAGGAGTTCGCGCTCGGTTACCAACACCAGATCATGGCACTTTCCGGCCAGGGGCCAGCCGCTCCAGGCAACGGGACCTCCCCGGAGGATGAACCCCTCCGGAAGATCGCCCACCCGGAAGTCGATGCTGATTCCGGGATAACCTTCCTTCGCCAGGAGGGCTTTCAGCTCGCTGATCTTTCCCTCGGTGGAGATCAGGCCAGCGACATGGGTTTCGCCACTGTCCAGCCACCCGGACAACTGGTCCAGAAAGTCCCGCCGGGCCATGGTTTCCTCCTCCAGTCGTTCCATCCCAAGGGTAGTCTCAAGAGGATTGCGGCGGTAAGTCTCCAGGGATTCCAGCCGAAGGGAGATTGGTTGGATTGATTCCGGTATGCACAGGGGATCGGTCTCCAGTTCCTGCAGGACAATCCACCGGTCGGGCCGGTCCTGCCGATCCGCGAAGAGTGTAGAGAGTGCGGCCCGTTGATCTTTCAGTCGCTCGAATACCTGGAATTGGGCCGGATAGTTTGCCTGCAGATCGGCTGGCTCCAGGAGAATCCATTTGGCTGATTCTCCAAGATAGGAAAATATGGACTGTGCGCCAGCGCCCACCGCACCGACATTGCGGGCGGCTATGGTGACCTCGCTGAGCTTGGCGATCGAACGTTGGGTAGTAGGGTCGTAGGACCGGATGGATTCAAGTTCATCGCCGAAGAAATCCAGACGGACCGGGGCGTTGGCGTTGAGAGGGTATATATCCACCAGGCCGCCCCGGACAGCGAACTGCCCGGGGCGTTCACAGATGGCCTCAGCGTAGTAATCCAAGTCGGATCCCAACGCCGATTTAAGACTGTCAAATCCGATTTCCTGGCCGGTTTTCAGCCTCAGTTCACAACGGCTCAGTTCCTTGAGCCCGGGGGCCGGGGCGAACAGGCCCTCGGGGGTGGTGAAAACAAGGATCGGTTCCGCGTCGTCAGGGGTAAGGACGTTGTTGGCCAGCCAGGTGAGGGTGGTCAGACGGTCGCAGTCCATCTCCTCCCGCAGTCGCTCGGGAAGGGGATCGTCCGGATCTTCCTCCGGCGGGGGTGGCGGGAGCAGGCACAACCGGGGGGACGGAATATTTCCGGGCAGGTCGAGGAATTGCGGGATGACCGCCATCAGGCGCCGGGCCTCAGCGATGCCTGGGCAGAGAATCACCGTCAGGGGAATGGGGGGTTGCTGTACCAACTGGGCCAGTACAAAGGACCGGGCTGCCGGGATAACCCCGGTCAGGTAACTGATGGAGGCCGTTCCGGGTATGCGGAAGGGTTTCATTCGGTGGGAGAGCCGTCCAACGCCGCGCGAGCAGCCGCCTCCTCGGCGCTTTTCTTCGAGTTGCCCGTTCCGCACCCGCGGCAAGTGCCGTCGACCCAGACTTCCACGGTAAAGGTCTTCTGGTGATCGGGGCCACTTGACTCTACCAGTCGGTACTCAATGGAATCGTTACCCAGTTCGGGCTGGTGCAGTTCCTGCAGTTTTCCCTTGGGATTATGATTCTCCAGTTGCTGGTCGACCCGGTTTTTCAGCGACCCATATAGCTGTTCCACACAGGAAGTGGCTGACTCCAGTCCACCGTCGAGGTAGACTGCCCCTATGATGGCTTCAAGAGCGTCTTCCAGGATGGATGGTTTTTCCCGGCCACCCTGCTCAACTTCAGCGTCAGCCAGTCGCAGGTACTGGCCCAATTCAATCTCCATGGCCAGTTGATAAAGCTGATCACCCTTGGCCAGCATTGAGCGGTACCGGGTCAGGGCACCCTCGCGCTCTTCCGGCAACCCGTGATAAAGCGAGTTGGCCAGCACCAGCCCGAGGACGGCGTCCCCGAGAAATTCCAGCCGCTGGTAATGGCCGCCCCCCTTTTTCATATGGACCCGGGAAGGATGGGTCAGGGCGCGGAACAGGAGATTCTTGTCCGAAAAGGCATAGCCAATACGGCTCTCCAGTTGCGCAATGTCGGGTTCCCCTTCAGCCATTCTGGTTGGCATTCTCCCTTATTTACGCCGCAGGTCAAACCGGCGGGCCACTTCACGGGCCAATGCGGCATAAGTCTGGGCGCTGCCTCCGTTGGGCTCGTACTCGAAAATGGATTGCCCGTGGCTGGGGGCCTCCCCGAGCCGGACCGATCGTGGGATCATGACGTCGAAGATCTTGTCCGGGAAGTGCGATTTCACATCACTGACCACCTGCCGGCTCAGGTTGGTACGGATATCGAACATGGTCATGATGATTCCCCCGACTTCCAGACGGTCGTTGACCCCTGCCTCCCGCAACTGCTCGACCACTCGCAGGATTTGCCCAAGGCCCTCGAGGGCCAGGTATTCGCATTGCAGGGCGATCAGAAGATAATCTGCGGCCGCCAAGGCGTTCATGGAAATCAGGCCGAGGGCAGGGGGGCAGTCCAGAATGACCGCCTTGTAGCCACCCTCCTCGTGAAGCGGGGCCACCAGGTCACGCAGTTTCGTCAGGTAGTCCTGCCGCTGGCCCAGCTCAATTTCGAGAGCCGCCATGTCCACCTCGGAAGGCACCAGGTCCAGCCCCGGGGTCCGGGTCTGGACGATCTTTTCCATCAGGGTCCCATCCCCGTGCAGAGGGCCGTAGACACTTCCGCCGGGGCTCTTTTCCATCCCCAGACCGGACGTGGCGTTGGCCTGCGGGTCCAGATCGATCAGCAGCGTGCGGATCTTGCTCTGGGCAAGGCCCGCAGCCAGGTTAATGGCGGTCGTGGTTTTGCCCACGCCTCCCTTTTGATTGGCGATCGTGAATACGGTGGCCGACATGGGCCGAATATTGCCCCTACTTCCCCCTTCAAGTAAACGACAAATTCATTCTTTCCCGAAAAGATTCTTAAATTTCCCGTTGACCTTTCCCAAAGAAGACCGATTTTTTCCTACTTCAATTGCGGCGCGGTAGCCAAGTGGTAAGGCCGAGGTCTGCAAAACCTCTATCGCCGGTTCGATTCCGGCCCGCGCCTCCAGTTGTAAGGTTCAGGAGGGGAGGAGGTTACCAGTTGAAAAGAGCGCTACCGAGCGTCCAGATAATTCGCTTTGTTAACATCTTTGCTACTCACCTGTCCCTAAAAAACCGGGGTACCTGAGTGTTGGTCTGGCCAGGTCAGATTGGGCTCATGGAAAGAAGCGCAACACCGACCTGAAAAACCAAAGCGGCTCACCCCCACTTAGGTTAAGGAACTATGCGGCCCAGTTTGGGTGACTTGAGCAAAGCCAAGTAGCGTAATAGCTACTCCGTTTTCTTGGCCGCTGGCTGCTGCAGGATTTTGACGACTTCCGTGTGCCCGGCTAGGCGGCCAGCATGATGGCGGTGCGACCTTTCTGGTCAGGGGTGTTGACCTGATATTACTGGCCTATCGCTTTTTTGTAGGTCCCAGTTCCCTTGGGGAACGGAACCGAAAACCACCTCCTGCAGGGAGGGTCCCTCTGCAGGGTCCTGCCCATGCAGTCTTGTGACAGTGATGAACAGGGACGCGATACAGGCAACAAGTCCCATTGGCCCGCGGGATTTGAGCAGACTTGACACCACCGAACCTAAGCAGGGGGACTTTGAGTTCACAAGAACGAAAACTGATCTCCATCCATGCCACAGAATTACTGTGGTCCTTGACAGGAATGATGTTCACGGGCAATTTGGACGTCGTCCTGACCCAATCAGCCTCGTGATGAAAAACTTCCCAAGTACCCGGTCACTTCTTCTCGGAACAGTGATCACCCTTGTGCTTCTGCTTTTCATTTACGCATATCCCCGGTTGATCATCCATTGGCTGGGCGACGAAAACCCCTGGACCAGCTACTTGTACCTGTATGGGTTCGGGGCCGGCTTCTTCATGATGGGGATCTTCATCATCCTGCGGTCCAAGGCCTGCCAATTGGGCCGGGGCAGGGATAGTCGCTGGTTCTGGATTCTCTTGGTCGGATTCGGCTTTTTCGCGGCCATCCATGCCCTGTGGATTGTTGCCTCGTTAAACCTTCCATACATGGGGGCCTAGGATCATGGAACAAGGCCTTGGCATCGAGCTTACAACAACCGCCATCTGGATCATCGGTTTTATCGTGGTCGGGTATTTTATCCTGATCACCGCTTTCGGGACGTATTTTTCCCGTTTCAGCCGGGACATCAACGATTTCTTCTTCAGCGGCCAGCGGTTCGCATGGTGGTTGGCCGCCGCCAGCATGGTGGCCACCGGGATCGGCAGCTACAGCTACCTGAAGTACTCGGAACAAGGATTCCTGACCGGTACCAGCAGCACCATGACCTACATGAACGACTGGTTCATCGTGCCGTTTTTCATGTTCGGGTGGTTGCCCATCATCTACTTTGCCCGGGTCCGATCCATCCCGGAATACTTTGAACGGAGGTTCAACCGGACGGCCCGCTACATTGCAGTGTGCATCATCATGTCCTACATGTTGTTCTACATCGGATACAACCTGTTCACCATCGGGGTGGCCATTGAGGGACTGTTTGGCATGGCAATGCTCTATACGATTCCGGTGGTGGCATTGTTCCTGGGAGCCTACGTGACATTCGGAGGCCAGACCGCGGTCATCTTCACCGACCTCTTCCAGGGGATCATGCTTTATCTGGCGGGGGGGCTGGCCATTCTGGCCGGCCTAGCCGCGCTCGGCGGATTCGGTGAATGGTGGGCCTATTTGCCTGAATCGCACCGATTGCCTTTTGTCCACCTGACCGATGACCCTAAATTCAATTCCGTCGGGCTGTTCTGGGGCGAGGCCCTGGCTGGAAGCATCGCCTTCGCCTTCATGAACCAAGGGTTCATCATGCGCTACCTGGCAATCAAGAGCGTCAACGACGGACGCAAGGCGGTGCTCTTCAACGTCATCGTCACGCTTCCGGTTTCAGCCATCATCGTGGGTGCGGTGGGCTGGATCGCCAAGGCCCTAGTCGTGAAGCAGGCCGCCATGGGTGGGGTGCTCGAGGGATTGAATCCGATCCATGTCGAGAATTCCTATCACACCTTTATCGTTGTTACATGGGAGACCCTTAACCAGAATTCCATCCTCTTTGGTTTTGTCATCGCGGCCCTGACCGCCGCCCTGATGTCGACCATCGACACCCTCATCAATGCCTGTGCCGCGATTGGGATTTACGACATCTACAAACCCCTTATCAAGCCCGAGGCTGACGACAGGCATTACCTCAAGGCAGCGCGTTGGGCCTCGGCCATCACAACGGTGGTCGGCGTCCTGCTCGTCATCTGGTTTGCCCAGCAAAGGGGCAGCCTGATGCAGATTCACTATAAGGGCATCATGGTCATAATTCCCTCGATTGTGACGACCATCTTCCTCGGCGTCTTCTGGCGTCGCTTTACCGCCCCGGCAGCCTGTTTCTCAATGCTCGTTGGATCGGCGTTCACTCTGATCACCAACTGGCAACCGGATTGGATTGATCCGCTTTCCCGTTTTGTCTGTGGACCGGAGAACGACATCTACATTTACATGCGGGCCTTGTTCGGAATGGTTGTGACCGGTGTGGTGGGAGTCGCTGTCACCTTGTTCACACAACCGCGGCGAGCGGAGGAAATAGCTGGACTGACCGTTGACACCATCGATGAGGGCATGGCCATTTATAAGGGCGGAACCCCGAATCACGAGGTGGGCGAGAAGGTCCGAAGACTGTCCCTGGTCATTGATGAGTCGATTCCTTATAACGTGATCCGGCTCTCCCCAGCGGCCATGGACCGATTGAAGGCCAGGGAAGGAGACCTGCTCTACATTGAAGACAGCCGCTGGTATCTTGGCGGGCTGCGGTCGGAGCACGTTAAGGCGGGGATGCCGCACGATGAAACGGACAAATCGGTGATGCTCTCTGAGGCAACTTTCAATGAGGCCTACCTTCTGGAAGGAAAACCGGTCACCATTGAAAAGATCTTCTAGGCGCTCTCTCTAGTTGAGCACCTGCGGAAGCTGCCTCGCCTGGGCCCATCCGATGATTGTGTCGGACTCGAAATCCAAGATGAGGATACTGCCGTTGTCCAGTGTCCTGCTGAAGCCATAACGGACGTCTCGCAGTCGCAGCTTCCACCAGTCCTTAACTTCGACATCCCCAAAGGGTGGCCGTATGAACCCATTCGGCTTCTCCCATGTATCCAGTGCGTGATAGGTGGGGATTGCTACCGGGGTCTCCGTCGGGATTGGGTCCATCTTCAGGTTCTGGATCCAGCGCTCCTGGTGGACCGGATCCACATCCAACTGAAAAAATACCATCGTTGGCTCTATGACAATGACCCTGGCATTGTTGAGGGTAGTGACCTCGGCCAGCACGCTGGCGGCAGTAGGTTCTGGTCGCAGCACCCACAGGCCCCCCGCTGTCCAGCAGATGGCCGTGGCCGCCAGCGAGAAGATAAGCTTCGGTGCCCAGACGCGCTTTGGCTTGCCAGTGAATTCCGGCTCGACTGGCTTCTTGGTGGCCATCGCCGTGGGATCCTGCTGGGCCAGTTCAACGCTGGACTTGCCGGTTATTTCCTCGAGCGAGGGTGCCAATGTCGGCTGGAAGGCAGGTATGGGAGTGGGCCCCCCTACCTTCTTCAGGCGGAGGGGATTCTTCTTGCTACAACTGATGGTTGGTGTCTTCCCGAGAGTGAGGTCATCCTGGCGTCCAGAAGAGTTCTTCGTGATTGGAATGGCAGGCGGAGTCAGCTTGAGCTTCGGTTTTTCAACCGGCGGGGGCGGGGCGATCTTTGGTCGTTCACTGGGCAGGAAGGAAGCGGGGTGGTCCTCGGTCGGGGTGGAATCGACAGACGGTGACGCAGGGGTTTGTTCCTGATCCCGGGAAACTGGAGCACCGGCTTTACCGATCGGGGTCAATGGCTTCAACAGGGCCAGCTTGGGTTTCCATTGAGGCCGATCGGTCGGCAATCGGGCAGCTGTGGCAGATCTGAGAGTTGGATCCGGGGCCATGGGATTGATCAGGTCCAGCAGGTCAGGCTCCCAGTCAAACTCCCGTTGCCGGAGCATGTGAAAGGCGTTGCCCTTGGCATGGTAATGGTCCAGCCGGACCTTTTTTGGCGGGGTGGGCCAGTCCGGGGCCTTGGTCGTCCATGCGCCCTGGAATTCCCAGTCGTCATCCCACTGGGCCGACATCAGATGTAAGTGATCCGGATAATCCTTCCGGGTCTCGTACTCCATCAACCTGTTCAGGGGCAGACGGTTTTCATCCCCGAAGGCCTCGGCGGCCTCCCAGGTGAAAAAGACCCCCATGACGCATTCCTGGTCAACGAGAACGAAGACCCGCTGACTGTGAGAGCCGTAGTTGCCTACTGCTCCAACCACGCCAGTCCTCCTTCCGATAGTGACAGCCTTCCGGTATGCAGGTGTCCATCATCAATCCGTCGGTCCAGACGGACGGCATCCTCAAGGGAAGAGCAACGAATCCAACCGGAAGAGAATACATCCTGATTGATGGGGAGCCAGGGATCCTTCCATTCACCGGTTTCGATTGATTGATTGTGGGCCCGTTCAGCCTTACCCACCCAGCTGAAATCGGGCCAGAGGTAGGCAACCCCGGAGGGGCCGACCAATCCTGCCAGAGCGAACAGCAAAAGCTTCAGGTAAAAGGATGCAGGAGGGTCGACAACGTGAATATGATCAGAGGCCATCTTGCAAGATGGTGTTCATATTCCTCCGCTCCCCGGGTTCTGTCAACTCTGCCCAACGGGTAACTTTCAGGGCCAGGTCGGATTCATAACCGGCGAGCGTCTCATCATAGTGGAACTGGTAGCCACCCGCGAAGGTGATCGTTCCAGCGACCACGGCTCCGAACATTTCCCCGGAGCTACCGCTACCATCCAGGTTCACATCATAATTCGGCGCGTAAACCGCCCCGTAGAAGGAACCGTTGCCGGCCAGCTTTATTTGGGGGGTTTCGTCGACGGTTGTGCTGGGATCATCCTTGCCCAGCCCGAAGATCATCACATCCTGGGGTCTGCCGGCGGGATTGACGATGGCTGCCTTTGGACCGATGACCTCAAAGTCCCCGACAACGTGAAACTCAATCGAGGCTCCCGTTTCCAGGTCCAGGGTGCCGCCGATATCCACATCACCGGTGACCAGGATGACGACATGGCCCTCGACATCAATCTCCTCGTTCGGGGCAATATTCAGTGAGGCCAAGTTGTAGTAGGTAGTGGTGTCAGTGCTTCCAAGGGTAGAACCAGTGATGGTGGTCTCCGGTGAGGAGAGGGAAGGATAATTCGGATCGGGAAGATAGGCTTCGAAATCATAGGCGATCCGTTCAGTGTCGACCGTCTTGTCCGGATCAAGAAGGCCGCGGATACTGCCATTTGGTCCAACATGCGGTGGATTCGGGTTCTCATAGTCGCCCCCCGTGGCCACCCGACCGAAAATATCGGCGTTTCCGGCGGATATAATGTCCGGAAAAACGGATACGCTGGCAACAGTTCCCTCATCGTTCCTGTTGAGGGTGTTATCGTAGATACCACCGTTGATACTCGGATCGGAGGAATAGCTGTCGATCATGATGCCTTGGCCATTGAAGGTAACGTAATCCTTGGCCAAAAGGCCGTTGGCCCACAGGCTACGGTTGCCCAGTTCGGCATAGACCTGCTTGGAGACCGTGGCCCCTCCCGGCAGCGTGATAATCCCTTCGGCAATGACTTTCGGTGGCTCTGCGCTCGGAGCCGGGTTCGGTTCAATGTACATGCGGATATGACGCTTCTCATTCCGGAAGGAATAGGAAACATGCAACCAGTCATCATTCTCAAGCCGCTTCATGGAATCCCGGTAGTAGCCGTCAGGCCCGCTTTCCCAGTACATCCAGTTTTTTTTGTTCATGGCGTAAATCGCCTGGTCAATTCCCGCCTCGGCGAGGTTGGTGGCCTGGAAAGCCATCCTTGCCCGGTGGGCGTAGTTGATCTCCTGGGTGACCGTCTTCAGGAAAAACCCAACCAGCGTGCCTGTGATGAGAGCGACGATCAGGGCCGCGATCATTATGGATCCGCTTGCATTCTTATTCACCGACATTTTTGTTCCTCATCATGAAGCGGGCGGAGATAATGTAGTTGGTATTGACCAACCGCAGGACTCGCCGCTGGATTCTTGCCTCAAGCTGAACGTGTTTAACTTCCAGCTTGCTCCGGGCCACCGGGTCATAATCGGGGATTTCCGGATCATGGAGACGGAAGTAGCTGAAATTGAGCTCTTCCACATCGTAAATGAGAATCTGCCTGGAAACTTCCGCACCGGGTACCCGCTTGCCCTTGGTGATGGTGACCTGGTTCATGATCCGGGAGAAGGTGCCTGCTGAGGGAAGGTACTCGTAAGTCAGGAACCGGTCCACATAGTTCTTGGAATCATTGTCCCATACTTCCCTGAGGACGGTGCAGGTGGTATCCGTGAAGGTGTGGATATCCTTTGCCGCCCGGGCGTCCCGGCCGAACACCTCGATTGAGGAACGGCTCTGGGAATTCATCTCCGAATAATTGACCAGGCTTTCGGAACCGGAGGCCAGACTGATGATGACCGCGTAGGCTGAGGTCAGGAGAAAAGCCGATATGGTTACCGCGACAAGGATTTCCGCCAATGAAAAGCCCGACCGTGATCTGTTTGGATATGCACTCATGGTTGGATCTCCTGGTTATACGTCCCGGTAATAGTAATCGTTGAGCCCGTTACGGGTGAAAATAGTATTGAACCATCGCGTAGACCGCTTGCCGCGTTCGTTGACCCAGTCCACGCGAATCGTCACCTGGTACTGGTCGTCGTTGATCTTTATAAGGTAGCGGTAGGCACGGTAGTCGACGGCGTAATATTTGACGAATTCCCCGGTGGGGGTGAACGTCCCGGACGACATCCCGTTGAGCTGGCCCCAGTTTTTTGTCCTCAGGCGCTCCAGTTCGCTTTGGATGATCTGGGATGCCCTGATTTCCTCCCTGGCGTCCCCGATCATCCGCATCCCAAGGAAGTAGGTGCCAAGGGCAGCATTGAAGACAATCGCCATTAGAAACATGCTGACAATCACCTCAACGAGGGTGAAGCCGCCTTTTTTGGACTGTTGTGCAGGTCTAGCTGCTGCTCGCATAGTAAGCCACTCCTTTGTACAGCAGAGAATGCCCGCAATAAAGGCTGCTCTCAAGAGAAATCCCAGCCGGATTGATAATTTATGAAAAATTAACGTCTGAAAAGGGCAGGGGTCCGTAAAATTAACAGTTCAGTCCTGCAAAGTTTCCTTAAAGTAGGAAGAGTAGATACTGTAGCTGATGAGGGCCATGACCGGGACCACGAAGCCGCCGATCCCCGGAACCAGCTGGAGGGTAATGAGGATCAGGAAAAGGATTTTGATCAGCCAACGGAGGGCAAGGCCCTTGCCTCCCGGGATATACGCACGGAACGGGGCAATGAGCTGGAGCCGGTAGTAGATGATCCCGGGGATGATCCCGATCACGGGAATCAGGCTGAGCACGAAAGTGACTCCGAGGACCTTTGGGAGGCGGTTACGGACCTTGCCGATATAGATATTCTGCTCCTCTTTCCCTCCGAGGATAGTGTTCTTACAGGTTGGGCAAATCTGGGGCAGCTTCCGGTTTTTGATCCGGGTGGCGCATTTGGGGCATCGGCGCTTGCTGACCAATCGCAGCTCATGGTCGATCCCATTCCGGGCCGGCCGGTTGATAGTCTGGGTGAAAAACCCGATGTCCTTGGGATTGGGGTTGGGGGAGTGGCATTTCGGGCAGGAAGCGGCGCAGGCATGGATCATTTCCCCACAGGAAGTGCATTTGATGCGGGACCGTTCCTCCCGGTACTCTGCGACTTTTCGTGCCAGGTAAAGGAGCCCCAGGACGATGGTCAGGATCGTGACAACGATCACGGGATAGAGGATCAGCAGGTAGATACCGATCGAGGCCCACAAATCCTCAAACCAGCTGATCAGGGTCCGGACCCCGAGGTCGTCGTCGGGATCGGAAAGGGCCAGCAGGTTCATGAAGCCGGAGCGGAGCATGTTGAAGAAGTAGACGGCACCGGCAACCAGCCCGGCCACCAACATATCGAGGCTACCTGCCTGGGATATGGTTTGTTCAATGAATCCTGCATCCCGGGCCCCAAGGACTCCCAGCGCCGTCAGGGCCGCCAGTCCGGTTTTGCTGTACTTATGGAACTCGTCCAGTAATTCCTGGGCCTCAGGGATCTTGGTGGCCCCAACCTCAATTAGTGACAGCGCTCCGAGGGTCAGGATCGTCAGGTTGCTGGTGAACCACATTGGCTCGCTCCCGCTGGTCTGGATGAAGTCCAGTTCTCCCAGTTTCGGAAACAGGTGCCCGTAGCGCAAAAACACCGAGGTGAAGAAGGCTGGAATGAAGGCCCTCGAGGTGAAAAAGCCACTGGTGCCAGTCAGGTAGAGTAGGGATTGAAGGTCCATTGAATTGAAAAAACCGATGCGGTACGGGTCAGGTTGACAAACCAGGCCCGCCCAGACGAGGGAAAATTTTCCCTGAGGGATTTTGCCATTGGCAATAGTGCGCTCCCGTCCTATCCCGAGGGAACAATGCTCTATTCACGTTCCCTGATCTTTCTCTTGGCCTTGTTCCCCTTTGGCCTCCACCTGGAGGCCCGCCGCACCGGCAGCGTTATCTTTATCCATCCCGACGGGACCGGGCTCGGCCACTGGAATGCCGCCCGGCATTATTATTATGGCCCCGATGGCAAGCTGAACTGGGACCGCATGGACCGCCTTGGAGCCTACCGCCCCCACCAGAAAAACTGGCTCTCCACCACCTCGCACGCCGGGGCAACGGTTCATGCCTATGGAAAAAAAGTGCACCACAACTCCTATGGTCTGGACAATGGGAAGCCACTCACGGCCCTCTCCGGGAAACGGATGACCATCATGGAGGAGGCCATGGCGGGCGGTTACCGCGCCGGCATCATCAACAGCGGCCACGTCGGTGAACCGGGAACGGGGGTCTTTCTGGCCAGAACGGATAAGCGGTATGAAGCCATTCCGGAAATTGCCGCGCAGATTATCCACAGCGGCGCGGGAGTCATATTCTGTGGCGGGGAAATTTACTTCATTGCCAAAGGCATGATGGGACAACATGGGCAGGAGGGAATCCGGGAAGACGGACGGGATCTGCTTTCAGAAGCCCGGGCCAACGGATACACGGTCATATTCACCCGCGATGAGCTCCTTTCCCTTTCGGATAACACGGAGAAGGTGCTGGGGATATTTGCCTCCGAGGGGACCTACAATGCGCGCCCGATGGCCCAGTTGCGTGAACAAGGGTTGCCCACCTACAAGGCAGGAGCTCCCACGGTGGGTGAAATGACCGCGGTCGCCCTCAGGATTCTCGGATCGGATGCCAATAGGAAATTTTTACTGGTTGTGGAAGAGGAGGGAACCGACGATTTCTCCAACAACAAGAACGCGCAGGGTATGCTGGATGCGATTGGCCGGGCTGACGCTGCCATCGGGCACGCCCTGGCTTACATGTACGAATACCCGGAACGGCCGACCCTCTTGCTGGTCGGTGCCGACAGCGACGCGGGTCATCCCACCCTGTGGTCACCCGTCAAGTCGGGAACGGATTTCAAGCTCCGGGAACGTTCCGAGAGTGGGGCGGAAACGCATGGTCCCGATGGGATGGGCGGGGAACCCTTCTGGTCCAAACCCGATAATTTTGGAAACAGCTATCCCTTTGGAATCATCTGGGCCGACAAGACGGACCTTCCCGGCAGCGCGGTGACCAAGGCCCACGGACTGAATGCGGATCTGCTCAGGTCCAGTATCGACAACACCGGCATCTACAGGATCATCCACGAGACCCTGTTTGGCAGTCCTCCGGGCGAGTGATTACTTGTCGAGTTCGTCGGCAATATCCTCGAGGGGATAGGACCAGATTTCCGACAGGGTCGGGTGGTACCAATGGACCTTGAGAAGGTCCCTGACGTCGGCCCCGAGCGAAACAGCCACTGCCATGGCGTGGATGAGCTCCCCCGCGTCCTTTCCGACACACTCCGCACCGACAATTCGTCCGCTCGATTTCTCCGCCCATGCCTTAACGTAACCGTAGTTGGCTTCCATCAGGATGGATTTCCCGTGGTCGTTGAAGGGATAATCGGCGACAATCAGGTCCATTTCCCTGGCGAGAGCATCCTCGAGGGGCAGCCCGGCGCTGGCGACCTGCGGATCGGTGAAAACCACCGAGGTCCTAGTGTCCAGGTTGACCGGCCCAGCCCCACGGCCGGTGGCGTGGCGCGCCGCGGTTTCGCCCTGCATGATGGCGATATGGACCATCTCGAACGGTCCAGTGACATCGCCGGCTGCATATATTCTCGGATTGCTGGTCTGTTGAAACGCGTTGACCTCTATCTGTGAGTTTTTCCGCCGTTTTACTCCGGCTTCATCGAGTCCCAGTCCCTCGACCGCCGGTTTCCGGCCCAGGGCATTAACCAGGTGCCGGGCCGTGACCGAGCACCTCTCCCCGTCCTTTTCAAATTCCACCGCAAATCCCTCACCGGTCTGGCGGATTTCAATTAGCTTTGTCCCCGCATGGAGGGTGATTCCTTCGTCCCGGAACGCCTCCATCAGGACCGCCGAGGCCTCTGGGGAGGCCTCCTTAAGAATCCGTCGGCTGCGCTGGACCTGTGTGACCTTGGCCCCGGCTCGGTGAAGGAATTGTGCCAGTTCACAGGCCACAACCCCGCCTCCAAGCATTATGACCGATTCGGGCAGTTCTTCCAGGTCGAGGACGTCGTCACTGGTCCAGATTTCCTTCAGGTCGATTCCCGGAACCGGGGGCCGGTTGACGACGGAACCGGTGGCAATAACAAAGGCATCCGCGGTGATTTCCCTCCCGGAGGGCTCCAGCCGCAAGGTATCCGGGCCAGTGAAGCGGGCCTGCTCCCTGATCAGGGTGAACCGCTCTGACTGGAGCTGCTCCTGACGGTACTCCTTGAATTCATCAATCATTCTCAGCTTGCGGGCATGCAGGCCGGGCATGTCGACCGATGCCTGTGGGATGTCCAGCCCGAAGAGCTTCCCTTGGCGGGCCAGGTGCAGGACCTCGGCTGAGTAAATGAGCGTCTTGGAGGGCATGCAGCCCCTCAAAATACAAAGACCCCCCAGTTCCGGCGAATTGTCTATGATAGCCACATTCTCCCGCGTTTCTCGGGCTGTCCGGGCTGCCGCGTAGCCAGCTGATCCACCGCCAATGACAATCAGGTCGCATTTATCCATGGCCTGACGGTAGTTCGGGGAGGGTGGATGGCAAGAACGCTCAACCATTTTGACCGCCAGATTCCTCAAGAAGGGATTGCAATCCGAACTTTCCTTTATCTAGGCTCCGCTGCTTATATCCATGAAAATCCTAATAGCCGATAAGATCTCTGAGAGCGGGGTACAATTTCTCCGTGAACAGGACGGAATCGAAGTCATTGAGGCCTACGGTTCCAGTCCCGAAGAATTGAAGGTGAAGGCATCCGATGTGGACGCCATCATCGTCCGCAGCGCATCCTCAGTGACCCGTGAGATAATTGAGTCCGCCAGGAACCTCAAGGCAGTGGGCCGGGCCGGTGTCGGGGTGGACAACATCGACCTCGATGCCGCCAGCGACAGGGGCATCATCGTGATGAACACCCCTGGCGGGAACACCATCGCCACGGCCGAGCTAACGTTTACCCATTTGCTCTGTTCTGCCCGTCCCATTCCCCAGGCCCATGCCTCGATGAAAGCGGGCGAGTGGAACAAGAAGGCCTTTCAGGGCAGCGAGCTTTACCAGAAGACAATCGGGATCCTCGGGCTGGGCCGCATCGGTTCCGAGGTGGCCAAGCGGGCCAAGGCTTTCGGAATGACGGTCCTGGCCTACGATCCGTACCTGACCAAGGCCCGGGCGGAACAGATCGAAGTCAAAAAGGCGGACCTGGACGAGCTCTTCCGTGAGGCGGACTTCATCACCGTCCACATGCCAAAGACGGAAGCCACCGCCAATATGATCAACGCTGAGGCCTTTAAGAAGATGAAGGACGGGGTACGCATCATCAATTGTGCCCGCGGCGGCCTGATCGATGAAGCCGATCTCAGTGAGGCGGTAGCAAGTGGGAAGGTGGCTGCGGCCGGAATGGACGTTTTCTCCAGCGAACCGCTTCCGGCGGACAGTCGGCTGCGCCAGCATGACAAGATCGTCATGACCCCGCACCTTGGTGCCTCCACTTCCGAGGCCCAGGAGAACGTCGGGACGGAGGTGGCCCACTGCATTTACGAGGCTCTGACTGGCGGATGGATTCGTAATGCCATCAACGCACCCTCGATTGATCCCAAGCAACTGGAGGCCATGCGCCCCTACCTGAACCTGGCCAACAAGCTGGGAACAGTTATCCAGCAGCTGGCTCCCGAGGAAATCAGCCAGGTTCGCCTGACCTACTCGGGGAAATTGGTCAGTTTCAACATCAAGCCGGTCAACAGTGCCTTTCAGAAGGGGTACCTGCGCAAGATCACCACCGACGTCAACGACGTCAACGCGCCCCGCATCATGGAGCGCCTCGGGATCAAAAGCGAGATCGTACAGGACAATCTGGAGCGCGACTACACCGAGATGATGCGGGTCGAGGCCATTGATGCCTCTGGCAAGGTTTACGCCATCGAGGGAACGGTCATCGGCAAATCCCATCAGCCGCGCCTGACCAGTGTCAACGAGCGGAACCTGGAAAGCCCTCTGGACGAGAAGTACCTTCTGGTGCTCGAGAACGAGGACATTCCGGGCATCGTCGGCATGGTCGGCACCATCCTGGCCAAGTATAAGCTCAACATTTCCAACATGTCCCTGAGCCGGAACTCGGTTGGCGGGATTGCCCTCAACATCTGCGGTCTGGACAGCCAGCCGACGAAGGAAGCCATCGAGGAAATTGTACAGCACGAGGCCATCAAGGAACTGAAGGTGGTCAACCTGAACGGAGCATGATGTGAGTGCCTTACTCTGGTATACCCTTGGGCTGGGGGCCGGCTACCTGGCCGGCGCGGTTCCATTTGCGGTCCTGATCGCCAGGGCCAGGGGCGTTGACATATTCTCGGTGGGTTCCGGCAATCCCGGGGCCACCAATGTCATGCGCACCGTGGGGAAGCCGTATGGGTACAGTTGTTTTCTTCTCGATGCCGGGAAGGGTGTTGCCGCGGTCCTGATCGGCCGCGCCATCGCCGGACCGGCCGGCCTGGAACCGCAGGCCCTTGGCATCATCGGGCTCCTCGGGGCCATTCTCGGACACAGTTTTTCCGTTTTCCTCAAGTTCCGCGGGGGCAAGGGTGTGGCCACCACTGTGGGCGGGCTGTTCGCCCTTCTTCCCCCGGTCATGTTGGTCGGGGCGGTGATCTGGGTAGTTCTCTTCCTTGTCTGGAGGTACGTTTCCTTGGCCAGTATCGCCCTCGGACTGAGCCTCCCGGTTTCAGCGTATCTATTTAACTATGACAAATGGAGCGTCGCTTTCTGCGGCGCCCTGGCGGCCCTTATCCTGGTCCGCCACAAGACCAATATCCAGCGCCTGCTGGCCGGTACGGAAAACCGTTCCGGAGGAAAAAAAACATGACAAAATCTGGAGGCATCAAAATTGGCCTGGCCGGGCTGGGCACGGTCGGGCAGGGCGTCTGGAAGCACCTCCGGGCCCGTCAGGCTGAACTGGAATCACGCATGGGCACGACCTTTTCGCTTGAGAAGGCCGCTGTCCGTGACCTGGCCAAGAAGCGCGCCATCCGCATCAGCAAGAAGGCCCTGACCGACGATCCGATGGCCATTGCCACGGATCCGGATATAGACGTCCTTTGCGAACTGATGGGCGGGACCAGCGACGCGCTGAAGGTGACCGAGGCTGCGCTGAGTTCGGGCAAGACAGTTGTCACTGCCAACAAGGCGCTTCTTTGCCACCATGGGGAAAAGCTCTTCAAATTGGCCAAGGAACACGATGCCCATATCTACTTTGAGGCCAGCGTGGCCGGGGGGATTCCGATCATCAAGGCCCTCCGTGAGGGGCTGGTGGTCAACCATTTCCCCTTGATCTACGGGATTCTCAACGGGACCTGTAATTACATTCTCACCCGCATGGAGCGCGAGGGTAAGACTTTCGAGGAGATCCTTGATGATGCCCGCCGCCTCGGCTATGTGGAGGCTGACGAAAGCCTTGACCTGGACGGCATTGATGCCGCCCACAAGACCGCCATTATTACCTACCTTGCCCACGGGAAGTGGATTCCCCTGAAGAAGATGCCAGTCGAGGGGATTCGCGGAATCACCCTCGAGGACATCCGGTGGGCCCAGCGGCTGGGATTCAAGATCAAGCTTCTGGCCCTGGTCCTGAGGGATTTCGAAAACGGGCACGTCTTCGCCAGTGTGCAGCCCGCGCTGGTTCCCCGCGACATGGTTTTGGCCAACGTGGATGGTGTCTTCAATGCTATTTCCGTGACGGGTGACATTGTCGGGGAAAGTGTCTACATCGGCCGCGGGGCTGGGCAGGACGCAACTGCCAGCGCGGTTATCAGTGACATAGTCGACGCCGGGACCGCCATTGCCCATGGCATCATGCCGGAGGAGCCGGTCAATCGGGAAGACCTTCAACTGGCGCGACTGGAGGACGTTTACCGTTCCTTCTACATCCGACTGGCGGTCAAGGATGAGCCAGGTGTCCTGGCCGAGGTGGCCAGTGTGCTTGCCGGGGAGGGCGTCAGTATTGAAAGTGTCCTCCAGCGTCCCAACGGACAGAAAGGATGCGCCAATCTCGTCCTGACCACCCATGTCTGTTCAGAGGCTGCGATGAAGGCCGCCCGCACCAAGTTGGCCCGGCACCGTTCCCTCCTAAAAAAACCATTTTTGCTGAGGATCGCTGATTTTGCCCAGCGGCTCGGTTAACATAGAAACAGTACCATGGCACTAATTGTTAAAAAATTCGGCGGCACATCGGTCAAGGACCTCGACCGGATCCGTTCCGTGGCTGAGCGGATCAAGGCGACCTGCGACGAGGGCAATCAGGTTGTGGTTGTCGTGTCCGCCCGTGGCGGCGTGACCAACCGGCTAGTGGCCGATGCCAAGTCGCTCCACCCTTACCCGGATGAAAGGGAAATGGACATGCTCCTCTCCATTGGTGAGCAGGAAACCATTGCCTTGGCGACCATTGCCCTGCACGCCATTGGTCAGCCGGCGATTTCACGCACGGGCGCCCAGGCGGGGATGCTTACTGACAGCGTCCACACCAAGGCCCGGCTGGTCGACATCAGTGGCGGCGATATTCCCCAGCAGCTTAAGGAGGGCAAGGTGGTTATCGTGGCCGGTTTCCAGGGAATTGACGAAGATGGACAAATTACCACTCTCGGCCGGGGCGGCTCCGACTTGTCGGCCATCGCCCTTGCCGCAGCCCTTAAGGCGGATGTCTGCCAGATTTACACGGACGTTGACGGTGTCTACACTGCCGACCCACGCGTCGTCCCCAATGCCCGCAAGATCGAGGAACTGGCTTACGAGGAAATGCTCGAATTAGCCAGCATGGGATCCAAGGTCATGCAGTCGCGGGCGGTTGAATTTGCCAACAAACACAAGGTGCCTTTTGAGGTGCGCAATAGTTACAACACTAATCCAGGAACAATGGTGAAAGCGGAAATTACTCTTGAGGACGTCGTGGTGCGCGGTGTCGCCTGCGACAAGAACCAGACCAAGGTCTTCGTCAGCGAACTGCCGGACCAACCGGGAGCGGCGGCCAAGATTTTCCAAGCCTTGGCGGACGTCAACGCCAACGTCGACATGATCGTCCAGAACCTTGGCCGCGACGGCGTGGCCAACCTGACTTTCACGGTGGCCACCGACGAGGCCCACAAGGCCGAGAAGGCCGTCAAGGAGTGCCTGACCAAGCTCGGACAGGGAACGGTCACCCTCGCCGAAGCAATGGCTAAGGTCTCCGTGGTGGGGATCGGCATGCGCAGCCACTCAGGGGTCGCCTCAAGGATGTTCACCGCCTTAGCCGAGAACGGCATCAATATCCAGCTGATCAGCACCTCCGAAATCAAGATCTCGGTAGCCGTGGATTCCGACAAGGCCGACGAGGCCGTCCGGGTCATCCACTCCGAGTTCGGCCTGGACAAGGAATAGGGCCGGCATGCGTTATATCTCCACGCGAGGGCAATCCGAGCCGCTTTCCTTCACTGATGCGGTGGCGACAGGGCTGGCACCAGACGGTGGGCTCTATGTCCCCGAGGCCATGCCCTCCATCGAGCCGTTGCTGAAGGATTGGGAGGGGCTATCATACCCGGCCCTCTGCCTGGAGTTTTTCAAGCTCTTCGCCACCGACCTCGATCCGGCCATCCTGCGGGCCTGTGTGGAGAATGCCTATTCGCGGTTTGACTGTGAAACAGTGGCTCCGCTGGTCCGGTTGGAAGACCGGCTGCACCTGCTCGAGCTATTCCACGGGCCGACCCTTGCCTTCAAGGATTTTGCCCTGCAACTGCTAGGGAACCTCTATGAGGCTCAGATCCAGCGGACCGGGCGACCGATCAATGTGCTCGGGGCCACCTCGGGTGATACCGGAGCGGCTGCGATTCACGGCCTGCTGGGCAAGCAGGGAGTCAACATTTTCATCCTTTACCCGGATGGCGGGGTTTCCGCTCTCCAGGAGCGCCAAATGACCTGTACCGGGGCCGACAATGTCCACGCCATCGGGATCGGGGGAACCTTCGATGACGCGCAGACCGCCCTCAAGGATGTCTTTGGGGACATGGGGTTCCGTGAACGGGTCAATCTCAGCGCGGTTAATTCGATCAATCTGGCCCGCGTGCTGGCCCAGTGCGTTTACTACATCTATGCCTGGCTGCAATTGCAGGAAGAGGAGCGCAACGAAGTGACTTTCATTGTTCCCACGGGGAATTTTGGCAATGTTCTTGCCGGCTGGTGGACCCAACGGATGGGACTCCCGGTGAAGGGTTTCCGTATCGCCACCAACCAGAACGACATTCTCTATCGACTGTTCGCCACTGGCCGTTACCGGATCGACACGGTGGAGCCCAGCACGGCACCCTCAATGGACATCCAGATTGCCAGCAATTTCGAGCGCTTCCTGTACTCGCATGAGGGTGGTGATCCTGGACGGGTCAGGGAAATCATGGCCCGTTTCCGCCAGAGCGGGGACTACCATTTCGAGGCCTTTGACCGGGGTACCTTCTCCGCTTCCCGGGCGGACGATGATGATATTCGCAAACTGATTGGCCAGGTACACTCCCGATATGGTTATGTCATGGACCCGCACACGGCCTGTGGTTTCAAGGACTTGCCGGGCGATGGAACCCGGATCGTTCTTTCAACGGCTCATCCGGCCAAGTTCCCGGAAGTGGTGGAGGCCGCCACCGGGGTGCATCCGACTTCACCCGTGCTGGAACAATTGAAATCCCTGTCGCCCCGGTCCTATAGGCTTGAGCCCACCCCGGCAAAAGTTAAGGATTTCATTCTCAGTCACCTCCCGCATCTCTAACCCATTTGCCAATGAATATCTGCATTCTTCCCGCCGGTGCGTGGGGCACCGCCCTTGCCATCCACCTCAGCCGTCAAGGCCACAGTGTCACGCTGGTTCCCCATACGCTTGAGGAAGCAATGGAAATGGGCTCAACACGGGAGAACCGGCGGTTCTTCCCCGGGCACCCACTGCCCGCTGATTTGCAGATTGGATTTGAGATCAAGCCGGCATTGATGGAGGCTGAGGTCTGTATTCTTGCCTGTCCCTCGAAGTTCCTGCGCTCCGTCTGCCAGACTGTCCGGGGCCAGCTCGAGGCCGCCCGTTCGCTGAAGCTCTTTGTTACCATCTGCAAGGGCCTGGAGGAGGGGACCAACGAATTGCCCTGCAATATTACCCAGAAGGAGCTGCCTTCCTATGCCCATGGCGTCCTCAGTGGGCCCACCTTCGCCAGCCAGGTAGCGGAAGGCCAACCCTCGGCCATTGTCCTTGCCACCAATGCCGAAGTCGAGGACATGCGACGGTTGCAGGAAGCCATCAGCTCCGATTCACTGCGGGTTTATACCAGCAATGACCTGGTGGGCGTTGAACTGGGGGGGTGCCTCAAGAATGTGTATGCCATTGCCTCCGGGATGTGCGACGGGTTGGGATTGCGGGACAACAGCAAGGCTGCTCTTCTGACCCGTGCCCTGCACGAGATGGTCCGGGTGGGGACCGCGCTCGGCGGAAAAGTGGAAACTTTCTATGGTCTGACCGGATTCGGGGATCTTATCCTCACCTGCAACGGCCAAGAAAGCCGCAACCGCACTTTCGGGGAACTCTATGCCAAGGGGGAATCCATCCGGTCGCTGATCGAGGAGAAGCAGATGACAGTTGAAGGCTACCGGACTTCCCATTGTTTCCATCATATTTGTAAGGAAAAAGGAATCGAGGCACCGATTCTTGAGCAAATCTATCGGATTCTCTACGAGGGCCAGACCGCTAGCGAAGCAATTCGTGCCCTGATGGGGCGCGAGTTGAAGGCCGAGCACCATTGATTTAGGGTTTTTTCTTTCCAATCTCGACGGACAAGGCTTTGTAATTCGGCCGTATTGATAAGACTAAGGCCGGTGGATTTACCTTGTTCGAGATTGCCATTGTCGTCTCGATCATCGGAATTCTTGCTGCCGTCATCCCCATGCCCCGGCAGGTTACCGTCCGTTCACGGATTTCCATTCTGTCCAGCGACCTGCTGACCCACAGTCGTGCCTCTCAGAGGTATGCTACCGAAAAAGGGGCCTATCCGCAACCCATATCAGGGCGGGCAGTATTCCCGGGGAAATGGATGGCACCTCTGGGTACGGCATGGATTTTTCCATCCCCGGTTGGCGGGGTTTAGACTTTGCGGGCTGACAACGCCGCCGAAGTGGCCACGAACGCCGATATCCAGATCACCCCGACCTCGGCTCATTCGTTTTCCATCAACTACGAGGACCTGCTCAAACTGGACGAGGCAATGGATGACGGCAGTCCCGGATTGGGTGGGATTCGTGCAGATATCGGGCCGCCGGATACGATACTATTTTGCCCGCGACAACGGTTGATTTCCGCTGAGGGGCGATCAATCACTGTGCCCCGGCTTGGGCAGGAGGATCGAGAAGAGCGCGGCCATGAAGAGCAATGCGGCTCCTGCCGTGTAGGAAACCTGGGAACCCATTTTCCAAAAGATCAATGCCCCGAAAATGGGCCCGGTGGCCCGGCCCAAGGCACCCATTGACCGGAATGCCCCCAGTTCGGATCCCTGCTGGCTGGCAGGCGAATAGAGCGAAACCATGGCCGAAAGGGAGGGACTGGCGCACCCGACCCCGAATCCCAGCAGGATCAGTCCCGTGTAGAACAGCCCCGCTGATTGGCTCAGGGAAAGACAGACCATTGCCAGGACACCGCTGAACAGGCCCAGGGTGGCAAAATTCCGCTCACCGAACCGGTGGCCGTATTTGCGGACCGCATATCCCTGAGTCAGGGACAGGACCAGCCCGATGAAGAGAAACATCAGGGCCATGTCCTGCGGACGGTAAAATAGTCGCTCAAGGGCGAGGAAGGTCAGGGTGAATTCCATCCCTGAGAAGGCGAAGATGAAGATAAAATAGACTTTCAGGGTTCGCCGAACATCGGGTATCCGGGAGCCGAAGGAGATTAGGTGCCGCAGGACCAGAGTCTTATCTGAACGGGCCTTGACGGGATTGCTCTCGGGAAAGGCCCTCCATACCCAGAACACGTTGGCCAGCGAAAGCAGGAAGGCCAGCAGGGCGGCAAAGGAGAAGGGTGTCAGGGCGAAGCTGCCCATATTGCTTGGATCCACTCCCATGTCCACCAGCGACCCCAGGCCACCGATCGCCGGACCAAGTATAAAGCCCAGGCCGAAGGCCACTCCGATCAGGGCCATGCCCTTGGAACGCTGGCGCGACTCGGTCAGGTCGGCAATGGAAGCCGTCGCCACCGCGATATTGCCGGACATCACCCCGGCGATCATCCGGGCCACGATGAGAACCCAGAATCCGCCGGCAAAAATCCAGATCAGGTAGGACAGGGCGGTTCCGGTTGTCGTTATCAGGAGGATCGGGCGGCGTCCATACCGGTCGGAAAGCCGTCCCCACAGGGGCGAGGCGACAAATTGCAAGAGACTGTAGAGGGAACCCAGCACCCCCCCAAAAAGGACGGAGACGAGGAATTGCTGATTGTTGCCCGAGGTCGCTTCCATCAGTGAGCTGACTAGCGTCTGCAGCAACGATCCCTCCGCTACCCGCGGAAGATACCATTCCAGCATGGCCGGAAAGATCGGGAAAATGATGGAAAACCCGACCAGGTCGATGAAGACCGTCAGCCAGACGATTCCCACCGCCCGCTTGGAGGAGAGAGGCTTATCTGTTTCCATGGGCGGCTCAGTCGTGATTGAACTTCCGCTTCAGGGAGGCGGCCACATTCAGGGGAACAAATTTCTCGATCCGGACCGGATCGTAGAAGGACACCTGTTTCATCAAGGTTGAGCTGGTGAAGAAATAGTCCGCTGATGGCATGAGGAAAATGGTTTCGATCCCCGGATTGAGGTCACGGTTCATCTGTGTCATCTGGAACTCAAACTCGAAGTCGGATACCGCCCGCAACCCGCGAATAAGGACAGTTGCTCCCTGGTCCCTGGCGAAGTCGACCACCAGGCCGTCGAACTCCGTCACCGAGATGTTGTCCGTCTTGATATTGGAGCGGATCAGCTCGATGCGTTCCTCAATGGTGAAGAGCGGATGCTTGGGTAGATTGGGAGCTACACCCACGATCACCCGCTCAAAGATATGGGAGGCGCGGTGCAAGATGTCCAAATGACCATTGGTCACTGGATCGAAAGTTCCTGGATAGACGGCGATGGCCATAATTTAGCCTATCATGAAGCTAAAGTTGGCCCCACGTTAAGCAAAAAAGCACTTGGGGTGGAAATCCCTTCCGGAAGGCTCTTTATCCTTGGAAAATGGGGCCTGAATGAGCATAGATCTAGCTTTTAAAATGCGCCACCTACCCAATCTTATCACTTTTTCGCGAATCGGGGTCCTGATTGCCCTGGTTTTGCTGGTCCTGCAAAGCTGGACCGGCGCGGCGACGCTGGCCTTTTTCTGTATTCTCTACGGATCGATTTCCGACTTCCTGGACGGATACATTGCCCGCAAGTACCAGTTTATCACCAACTTCGGGAAAATCATGGACGCCACGGTCGACAAGGTAATGACCCTGGGAGCCTTTATTCTTCTGATCTGGCTGGGCCACCTGAGGCCGATGGGGCTGATGTCGGTGATCGTCGGCATCATGGCCGTCCGTGAGATCGGGATCACCCTGATGCGGTTTGTTGCGGCCCGGAAGAACATTGTCCTTGCCGCTGACAAGTCCGGCAAGCGGAAGACCATCTGGCAGGTGACCGGGATCTGTGTCCTGTTTGCCGTCCCGATGTTCGAGTTGGACTTCCAAAACTGGCTCGGGGCGGACCTGTCGACGTTTGTCCTCTTCGTGGAAATCAACGGGTACACCTATTTTTTCCTAGCCGCCTGGCTAACCATCAGCTCCGGCTACAAATACCTGCGGCGTTACGGACCGATGGTCCTTTCGGGCAATCCGGAATCAACTCATGCTGAATAAGATAAAGGTTCTTTTCCGGGTCTTTCCGGACCGGGCCGTCACGGGTGTGTGCACCTGTGGCCCGATAGGATACTGGGGCAAGGCCCCCGGGACCAACGGCACCGTCGCCGGGCTGGCCCTCTATACGGTCCTGTTCTTTCCCTTGGGCACCTTCGGGGAAATTGTCCTGGCCACATTGCTGGCCCTGCTGGGATGGCTTTTCTGTGACGAGGGTGAGCGGCGCCTGCAAAAGAGGGATCCCGGTGAAATAATCCTCGATGAGGTGGTTGCGGTCCCGTTTTGTTTCATCGGGCTGAAGACCCAGATGGTGACCTCCGGGCACGCATGGATCTACCTCCTGGCGGGTTTTGCCCTTTTTCGCCTGTTTGACATCCTCAAACCCTTCGGGATAAACCGGCTCCAGCGCTATCCCGGCGGCCTGGGAGTGGTCCTCGACGATCTGGCCGCGGCGGTGGCTGTCAACCTGAGCCTTCGCCTGCTGGCCCTCGGGCTGTCACTTGGTTCCCTCTAGAGGGAGAGCAGGTAGTCGAGGGCGGCCCTGTAGCCGTACGATCCCATACCGGAGATCTGGGCCACGCAGGCCGGGGCGGTGACCGAGTTGTGCCGGAAATCCTCCCGCCGGTAGATGTGGGTGAGGTGCACCTCGACAAAGCGGATCGGGCTGGCGCTGAGCGCGTCACGCAGGGCCACGCTGGTATGAGTGAAACCGGCCGGATTGATGATCCCCAGCTCGAATCCCTCATCGGACCAGGCGTGGATTTGCTCAATCAGGTCCCCCTCATGATTGCTTTGGTAGACAGACAACTGGGCCCGATCGCCAGCATGAGCCCGCAGTGCGGCAAGGATATCGTCAAGAGTCTCGGTCCCGTAGACCTCGGGCTCGCGCTTGCCCAACCGGTGGAGGTTGGGGCCGTTGAGGATGGCGACTTTTTTCATGGCAAGCCCTGTGGGTGTGGGAAACAGGCCGGCCCCTTAAAGGGACGCGGCCTTTTTCTTAAGTTCTTCCTTGGGAAGGAGACCGGTGACGGTGTCCTTCAGTTGGCCATCCTTGAAGAAAAGAATGGTCGGGATGGCCCGGATACTGAATTTCTGCGCCAGCCCCTGGTTCTCGTCGACATTGACCTTGGTCACCACCAGGGCATCGCCCATTTCCGAGGCAAGTTCCTCAAGGATGGGGGCGATGGTCCGGCAGGGGCCGCACCAGGGGGCCCAGAAGTCGACAATCACCGGCGCGCTGGCCGAGCTGATGGTTTCATTAAAGTTAGCTTCACTCAGGTTTAGGATGTTCTCTGACATGTGTATTATTATTTCTGGTTATTGATTAAAAAGATTAGCGCGGGGTATTGCGGTGAAGGATCTCAGCCAATTCATCCTTTTCGGTGTCGACGAGCTCCTTGCCTTTCACTTTCAAGTCCTCGAAGGTCTTGATCAAGGTTTCCGTCATCCGCTCATGAGTTTCCTCCGAACCACCCACCACGGAGAATTTCTCGGCCCGGGTCAGGCGCTTGTGGCCATCCTCGTTGTCGAGTCCCACTCCCAGGAGATGTGCTGTGCGTTTCGGCTTCATTGGATGCGGTAGGGTTAAGGTTGCCGAGGTTTGAGAATTTTCAAGCACGTTTATTCCGACTTGGCGGTGCAGGTGATATCGCCGAAGGATTCATCCTGGTGAAGAAGGATCCGGTCGAGGCGGCACAATTCCAGCAAGGCCAAAAAGGTGGAGACCACAAAATGGACGGAGACCGGGCCATTAATGAGGTGGGAGAAGTTGAATCTCGGGCGCTCCTTGAGGACCGCGATGATGTCTTCCATCCGCTCGGAAACGGTCACCGTCTCGTCGTGGATCTGACCGATGACAATTTTCTCCGAGAGCCGCCGAAGGACCTGGTTGAAGGTGTTCCAGAGGGAAATGGGATCACTGGGGTGCAGGGGGCGCTCCACCCGTTCCTCGGCCTTGGTGAAATACTCCCTGAAAAGGATGTTCTGGGCCTCATCCATCAATTCGCTGAGACTGCCGGCGGCATCCTTGAACTTCCTGTACTCGATCAGTTGCTGGACGAGTTCCCACCGCGGATCGACATCTTCCTCCTCGTCGTCGGCCATTCCGGGCAATTGTTCATCCTTGGGAAGGAGCATCCGGCTTTTAATGTGCATGAGAGTGGCCGCCATGACAAAGAACTCGCCTGCGACCTCCAACTGCTGGGTCTCCATTGAACGGAGAATGTCAAGATACTGCCGGGTTATGCGCTCGATTGGGATGTCATAGATATCGATTTCGCTCTTGCGGATGAGGAAGAGCAGCAGGTCAAGCGGCCCCTCAAAAACCGGCAGGGTGACGGAGTGGTCAAATCCGCGAATGAGCGGACGGTCCTTGGCTGGTGGATTGGTCGCCATCGAAGATCCTAGAAGGAGAGCCAGATCATCCGCATTCCGACACTGAAGTCGTCGTCACGGCCATTCTCGTTATTGAAGGCAACATACATTTCCAACTGCCAGACATTCCCGAAGCGGCGGCTGAATCCGTATTGCTGGCGGGTTAAGGTGTCGAGCTTGGCGTCATAATGCCAGTAACCAAGGACACCAATGTTCTCGGTCAGCCGGTAGTGGGCGGCCAGTTCATACTGTTCAATGCCGCTGCGCAGGTATTCGGCCTGCAGGGTGAGGGACCAGAGATCGGCGCTGTGGAGGGTGGCCCGAAGGAAGGCGGCCTCGGATTCCTTGTTCTCCGTACGCAGTTTCTGGCGCAATTGCAGGTCCAGCCAGGGGAATGGATAAAAGTCCACTTGGGCATAAAGGGCGTCAAACTTGGCATCCCCGGGGTCAGCTGAGAAATCGATATCCTGATACAGATTGAAGGAAAGATAGTCGCGGTAGGATTCATCCTCACCGGCGGCCATGATGCAGTTTTCCCATCCGATGCGGGCAACGCTCCACTCCCTGAGACTGTCGGTGTGGGCGATATCGGCCAGGTCAAGGACGGGCCGCTGGGCCAGGTAAACGTAGTCATCGGCATCGGGTATGCCCTCGGGACTGTCGCCGCCCCCGGGATGCCAGCGGTATTGCAGGGTGAAGCGCGAGAGGTGCCGCAGGCGGTCCATGTTCCAGTCAGGGCGGTTCACTTCGAACGTCCGGACGAGGCTCTTGGAGATGTCGAACCCAAGCTCACCCACCCAACGGTCACCAGTGACAGCTTCCACTGATCCGGTCGCGTCACGCCGGTAATGGGTATAGCGACTGCCGGCCCGGAGGACGATCCGGGTCCCGGCTGGGCCATTGAAGGGACGGCTCAGGGTTAGGGAGCCGTCGAGCCGATTGTGGTAAGGATTCTCAATGAGCTCCGGAAAATCTGTTCCCAAGGGGCCGGTATCAACCGCCAGCCCAAGGGGGCCTCCGGGGAATAAAACCGGGTAGCTGAGGTTGGTCAGGGAAATCTTCCGGTACCGGGTGGCCCCGGCTGAGGCCTGCAGGACCAAGCCAGATTCACCGAGCCGGGTGGGAAGCCATTCAGCGCGCAGCTCCGGAAGCCGTTCCACCATTCCGTAGCCATCGTTGAATTGGCGCCGGGCAAAGGCATTGAAAAGGAAACTCCCTTTTTGCAGGGTGAAGTCAAGGAAGCTGTCCGGCTGATAGTTTTGAAAATACTCGTTGCGGCGGAAATCCCGGTAGAATTCGGAATCGCTGACATAGGTGGTCCGTCCCTGCAACTGCAGGTCCCCTTCGTCGGTCCGAGCCGATAGACCCAGATCCATGAATCCCCGTGATTGTTCGATCCGGTCCCCCAGCAGGTCGCTGCCCCGTTCATCCGAGTCGTGGTCATGAATCCATCCGGAATCGAGTGAGAATCGGAGGTTACCCTCCTCGCGGCTCCATTCCATGGTCGGGCCAACAAGGACGCCGCGCCGGCTGAAGAGGTCAAGGTTTCCGCCCAATGAAAGGGATGGGTTGACCGGATAAAGCCATTTGGTCCGGGCGTAGGCACCAAGGCTGTTGCGGAAACCGAGCCGGGCCTCCACGTCTGCCGAGGCCGAGCCGAAACCGTACTTGAAACTGGGGGCCGGGATCTTGATCCCTCCCAGCGCCTTCAGGCGGAGACCGCGCCCGGAGACCGATTCACCGGCGATCCACTTGCCGGATTCCATTTGCAACCGGGGCGAATCGTCCACCGGTTCCCGGAAAAACACGGAGACCTTGCTGAAATCAATTTCCTCCAGGGTGCCAGTGAAGGAGTCACCCTCGACAAACAGGGGAGGGCGCCCGGCCCGGAATTTCCCCGCCGTGACGGTCTTGCCCAACGTGTCATAAAGCAGGTGGTGGGTCAGCAGGCGCATCCCGTCGCGGGTGACCCGGACATTGCCGCTGGCCTCAATCCGGTTTTGGACACGGTTATAGCGGATTTCATCTGCCTCGACCCGGGTGTTCTCATCCTGGTAAATGGCGTTGCCAGTGGCGATCAGGATGCCATTGTCAGCGGTATAGGCGATGGGTTGGTCAGCGCTAAGCTCGGGTGCCTGTCCGTGTGCGGCGGTGCCCAGCATGACTGCGGCGGCCACCAGGAGTGCTTTTAAATGAAAGTTCACTGGCTATCGAGGATGAGCACAGCAAATCGTGGCTCAAGCGTTAATTTTGCCGGATTGGGGAAATCCGGCCCTTGATTTAATCGCTTGCACTCCAATACTCAGGATGCAATCAACTCAGGAGTCAGGAAATCCCGGTAAAATGATAATCAGCAAGAAAGACCTAGGCAGCCTGACGGGCGCCAATCACCATCATCCACACGAGATCCTCGGCATGCACCCGCACAAGAAGGGGCTGGTTGTCCGCGCCTTCCTGCAGGACGCCAAATCCTGCGAGGTTGTTGATGTGGAGACCGATGAGCGCTTCCCGCTCAAGATGCTGGCCAAGGAGGGCCTCTTTGAGGGACAGATCAAGGACCGCCAGGAAATATTCTCCTACCGGCTCCGGGTGGAGCGCTACAACGGCGAAATCCGCCAATTTTATGATCCCTATCGGTTTCTCCCGACCCTGAACGACGAGGACCTGTACCTCTTTAACAAGGGTGACGACCATTTTGCCTACAAAAAGATGGGTTCGCACTTGCGGACCTTCGACGGAATTCAGGGAACAAGTTTCGCCGTCTGGGCACCGAGCGCCAAGCGGGTCAGCGTGGTGGGCGATTTCAACCACTGGGACGGCCGCTATCACCCGATGCGGGCCCTCGGGTCCTCCGGGGTCTGGGAGATTTTCATTCCGGGCATTGGTGCCGGTCAGAAGTACAAGTATGAAATCAAGGACCAGGGAGACAACCTGCACCTCAAGACCGATCCCTACGGCACCTACTTTGAGGCCCCTCCCCACAATGCCAGCATAGTCTGTCCGGTCGAGGAGTACGAGTGGAAGGACACGGCATGGATGAAGGAGCGTTCCGGCAAGGACTGGAAACGCGAGCCGATCAGTGTCTATGAAGTCCATCTGGGATCATGGAAGCGGAAGCTCGAGGATGGCGGACGGCCCTTCTCCTATGTCGAAATGGCTGATGACCTGACCCGGTACATGACCGAGATGGGCTACACCCACGTCGAGTTTCTTCCCTTGGCGGAACATCCCTTCACGGGTTCCTGGGGTTACCAGGTGACGGGCTACTTTGCCCCCACCCAGCGCTACGGAACGCCCGATGAGTTCAAGTACCTCGTTGACACCCTGCACAACGCGGGAATCGGCGTGATCATGGACTGGGTTCCCGCCCACTTTCCGACGGATGCCTTCGCGCTCGGAAAGTTCGATGGTTCGGCCCTCTACGAGCACGAGGACCCGCGTCAGGGCTTCCATCAGGACTGGGGCACCCTGATCCCCAATTTCGGCCGCCATGAGGTGAGGGCATTCCTGATCGCCAGCGCCCTGTCATGGCTGGACCGCTACCATATCGACGGCCTGCGCGTAGACGCGGTGGCATCCATGCTCTATCTCGACTACTCGCGCAAGGAAGGCGAGTGGATCCCCAACCAGTACGGTGGAAGGGAGAACCTGGAGGCGATTGAATTACTCAAGGCAACCAACAGCCTGGTCCACAAGTACTATCCCGGAACACTGATGATTGCCGAGGAATCGACGGCTTTCGCCGGTATATCAAAGCCGGTCGAGGAGGGCGGAATCGGGTTTGATTTCAAGTGGAACATGGGGTGGATGCACGACACCCTGCAGTACTTCGAGAAGGACTCCATTTACCGCAAGTTCCACCAGAACAATCTCACCTTCGGGATGATCTACCAGTACTCGGAGAACTTCGTCCAGTGCTTCTCGCATGACGAGGTGGTCCATGGGAAGGGATCAATGCTTTCCAAGATGGGAGCCGGCAACATTTCCGACAAGGCCCATCACCTGCGTTCCCTGTACAGCCTGATGTGGGCCTGGCCGGGCAAGAAAACCCTTTTCATGGGATGTGATTTCGGACAGTCGGATGAGTGGTCCTACGACGGCAGCCTCCAGTGGCACCTGCTCCAGTACAAGGACCACAGCGGAATCGCTGACCAGATCCGCGATCTCAACGCCATTTACAAGCAGGAACCGGCCCTCTCATGGGGCGATGCCGACCATCAGGGATTCGAGTGGGTCAGCGCCGGTGATTCCGACAGTTCGGTCATTGCCTTCCTGCGCAAGACGGACCGTCCTGAGGATGTGCTTCTGGTCGTGGGCCACTACACCCCGATTTCCCGCTATGGCTATACCATCGGGGTACCGTACCCGGGGTACTGGAAGGAAATCCACAATTCCAACTCCGACTTCTACGGCGGAGACGGCGTGGGCAACATGGGTGGTCTCAAGACCGATCCGGTCTCATGGGACGGGCACCATCATTCCCTTAAGCTGACGCTTCCCCCCAACAGCACCAGTATCTTCAAGTTTGTTGGGCCGGCCGAAGATTAAAGAGCGGGAACCAGCCACATTCCCCGGTTGGCGAGGTGGCATGGATCCACCCCGACACCGTTTCACGGGCGACGAGGATATCACCCTTCCGGGCTGACAGGTCCTTGCCGTTGAAGTCCTTCAACAGTCGCGCCTGCCCGTCTCCACATTCCTCGAGATGAGTCTCCGGGACCCAGCCGGACTGCTGACCATCGGTCACCCATACCCAACCTGGCCAGCCGGAATCCCTCCGGACCAGCTCGACGTGTGAGCCATCTTCAAGAATCAGTGGATGCGGGTCGTTGACTTCATAATCGGTCATTACCCGGTATTGACAGTTGCTGGATGATTGATCGGTCATGCGGGTGATTGAACATAGCTCTGCAAAATTGACAAACCCGCAATGCGGGTAATCGTTATCGGGTATGTCTCTTGAAGAAAAACGGGCCCGCATAGTGGAGGACATGAGCTTTCTTCCCGACCGGTTTGAGCGCTTCACCTACCTGGTTGATTATGGACGCAACGAGGAGCAGTTCTCCGGCGAGCTACGGACGAACACCTTCAGAGTGGAGGGTTGCCAGTCGCAGCTATGGCTAGTCCCCGCGTTCCGCGACGGCCTGTGCCACTTCCGGGCCGATTCCGACTCCACAATCGTCAAGGGAATCGCCTCCCTGATCTGTGACTACTTCAGCGGGGAATCGCCGGAGACCATCCTGTCAGGCGACATCCGCTTCCTTGAGGAAGTCGGAGTTGACCAGCATCTCTCCAGTAACCGGCGCAATGGCCTCGGGAAAGTGGACGAGCGGATCAAGCGGTTCGCGCAATCCTGCCTCGAGGCGGACAAGGCAAAATGAGCGATGATCCCGGGGTAGCTGGGATGGATTTTTTTGACGCGCATTGTCATCTGCAGGATGCGCGCCTGGTGAGATCGGGCTGGGAGACCACCCCCGGTTTGCCGCAGATTGCCGCGCAGGTGGTCAACGGCACCGGCCCCGATGACTGGGGCGCCGTGCGTGAATGCGCTTCCATCGGGACCGGCCGGATCCTCCGGGCCTATGGGGTGCATCCCTGGAAAGTGGGGAACCTTCCGAAAAACTGGGAGGAGCAACTTCGCGGATTCCTGAAGAGTGGCGCGGTCAGTATTGGTGAAATAGGGCTGGATAACTGGATTGAGCCACGTGACCCGGACCTGCAGCGAGAGGTGTTTTTGCGCCAACTGGAAATCTGCTCGGAGCTGCGTCTGCCGCCGAGTATCCATTGTGTCCGTGCATGGGGCGTGTTGCTGGATTGCCTGGGGTCCGGTCCTGAGCTTGAAACGGGCTTTCTCGTGCATGGATTTTCCGGCTCGATTGAGGTGCTGGACCAGCTCTTGGATCTTGGCGGCTCTGTTTCCTTTTCCGCTTATGGGGCCGATCCGGGCCGCTCAAGCATCAGGAAAGCCGTTCGCCGTTGCCCGGTTGACCGGATCCTGGCCGAGACGGATGCCCCCGACATGGTGCCTTTGGAGGAGTGTTGCTGTTTTTCGATCCTCGACGGACAGGGCCACCGGTTGCATCATCCCGCTGAAATCAGCACCGCTTACCGGTACCTTGCTGAATGGAGGAAGGAATCACCGGTCCAATTGATGGAGCGTATCTCCGATAATTTCCGGCGGCTGTTCGGTGGCCCATCGGCAAATTGATTGCCGACAATCAGGGCATTTGTCATTCAAACTGTGTGGATCCCCTTATCACCTTGCTCCGTGGACTCCTTGGCATAATCGGCCTGACCTGCATTTGCTGGCTCCTCAGCCGGGACCGCCTTTGTATTTGGGTTCCTCGAGGCCGGGCCCGGCGGCCAGGCCGTTAGTCCCTTGGCCTGAGACGCTCCGGCAGAGCCGTGAAGCGTTGCTGTTGCTCAGTATTGCGGACCGCCATTGCCCACGCGGCTGGATCGCCGACAACAAAGACCTTCCGCCGTCCACGAGTGATTGCCGTGTAGAGGAGGTTACGTTGCAGGAGCATGAAATGCTGTTTCATGACCGGCATAACCACGATCGGAAATTCGCTCCCTTGTGACTTGTGGATGCTGATCGCGTAGGCCAGTTCCAAATCAACGAGCTCCATCCGGTCGAGATCGATTTCCCGTCCGTCAAAATCAACGGCTAGTGTCCCGGCATCTGCCTGGACCGCCGAAACGATACCCATGTCACCGTTATAAATATTCTTGTCGTAGTTGTTGCGGGTCTGGATGACCCGGTCACCGACCGAGTAGACAGTGTCTCCAAAGACGATTCCCTTGGCCCCCTTGTTGAGGGATTTCTGGAGGGTTGTATTGATGGTCCTGATACCGGCGGTTCCGCGGTGCATCGGGGCCAGGACCTGGACGTCGCGGATGGGGTGGAAGGAACCAAGGCTCCGGGGGATCCAGCGGGCCACCAGTTCCTCGACCAGCGACACGCATTCCTCAGGGGTGTTGGCGGGGATGAACTGCAGGTCCCAGCGCGGGTCCAATCCGGCCAGCCCGTTGGCCACCCGGGGCGGCGAGGCCTGGCCTCCAAGGACGGCGTGGGCCGTGGTGACGATATTGCTGGTTTCCCGTTGGCGATAAACCTGCTGCAGCCGGACTACCGGCACATCGGCGTTCTGTATCAGGTCATTTAATACATTGCCCGGGCCGACGCTGGGCAATTGGTTGACGTCCCCGACCAGCAGGAGATGGGCATCAGCGGGGACAGCCCTCAGGAATGCGGCGGCCAAACCGGTGTCCAGCATACTGGCCTCGTCGATGACCAGGTACTGGCAGTTGAGCGGATGCTCCTCGTTGTAGACAAAGCCACCCTTTGCGGGGTCGAACTTGAGCAGGCGGTGCAGGGTGGAGGCGTGGTGCAGGGTCGACTCGGAGAGCCGTTGGGCGGCGCGGCCCGTGGGGGAGGCTAGGGCGATCCGCACCTTCTTGGCCTTGAGGATTTCCACCAGCGAGCGCAGGATGGTGGTCTTGCCGGTCCCGGGCCCGCCGGTGAGGATGCACATCTTTGACCGCAGGGCATGTTTCAAGGCCTCTGATTGCTCGGGGGCAAACTCGATCCGGCTGCGGTTCTGGGACCATTCAATGGCTGTATCCACCTTGATCGGGGGAAGGCAGCTGACGGTGCGCTTGATGCGGTCCACTTGCCGGGCGATGGCCTCTTCCCGCATCCGGTTGAGGGGCAATTGGAGGTAATCAGTCCCGTCCGGGATGACAATGAACTGGTTTTCCACCAAGTTGCCCAGATGGGGTTGGACATTCTTTAATTCAACCTCCAGCAGCCGGATGGATTCCTCGAGGAGGTAATCCCTTGGCAGAGCGGTGTGGCCCTCAGACTCCTTGTCCTTGAGGATATGGAGGAGTCCAGCCTCGATGCGCTCCCGGGAGGAAAAACCGAATCCGAGGTTGCGGGCAATCTGGTCGGCGGTCTTGAACCCGATCCCGTCAATTTCCCGGGCGACCTTGTAAGGGTCCTCCATGAGGATGGGCTTGGCCTGCCCGCCGTACCGCTTGACCAGCCTCAGGCAGTTGCGGACCGAGACACCGTAGGTCTGCAGGAATAGCATTATTTCCCGGCTGGCCCGCTGGGTGTCCCATGCCTCCTTGATCTGGCGGGCCCGCTTGGGGCCGATACCTTCCACCTCCCGAAGCCGGGCCGAGTGATTCTCAATCACCTCAAAGGTGTTCTCGCCAAATGTTTCGACGATTTTCCCGGCATAGGTTTTCCCGATACCCGGGACCAACCCGCTGCCAAGGTACTTCCGGATCCCGTAGACCGATGCCGGAAGGGTTGATCGGCAGGAGAGGACCTTGAACTGGCGCCCATGCTGGCGATGGTTTTCCCAGGCACCGCCCAGCTCCAGGGTTTCGCCACATTGGACATTCGGCATGACCCCGGTCACCGTCATGGTGTTCCCGGTGTCGTCCCGAACCTCACCCACGCAGAACTGGTTTTCCGGATTGCTGTAGATAATCCGCTCAAGGACTCCCTTGAGTTGGTCGGGTCCGGAATTGTTGTCTGCGGTGCTGCTCGGCATCAATTGGTCGGGGTCGGTAAAATTGGCAGATTGAACACCGCTTGCCCCAGTTCGTAAAGGTCTTTGAAGACGCCGGCAGAATTTGTTTCCGTTTTAAGCTGCTCGATGGAGTGGGATCCGGTGGCCACCGTGTAGCAGGGGATGTTTTCCGCGCTGGCCGCATCCACGTCATAGGGGGAATCACCAACCATGCATGCATGGGCCGCATTTGAGTGCAGTTGGTCGAGAACGTGCCGGGTGAACTCTGGCTGGGGTTTGCGCCAGGGAGTGTCAAGGGTCCCGTAAATGCCGTCCAGCCAGACGTCCATGCCCAGATGGCGTAGGATGTTGCGCGAGCGGCCGCCCTCCTTGTTGGTAAAGACACAGAGATGCAGGCCCCGCTCATGTAGTGACTTGAGCAGCCATTCGGCGCCGGGCAGGATATCGGTGTCCTCGTGCCAGATCTGGTCGAATTTCTCCCGGAAGTGCTCGACCGCTGGCTCGACGTATTCCTGTGGAATCAGTTTCCCGAAGGTAATCATGATCGATCCGCCCACCGCGGCCCGAACCTGCTCATAGGTCACCGGTTCGAGTCCCAGCTTGTGCAGGGCATGGGTATAGCATCGGTAAATGACCCGGAACTGATCGATCAAGGTGCCGTCGAGGTCAAACAGGACAGCATTGTAGGGACTATTGGGGGCATCAATCACGCTTTTGAAAGATCAATGGGAGGATCTCTTTGTCAACGTCCTTCGGGGGCAGAAATTGGGCATGTGAATGGATTTACTTTGCTTTAAGGGGAAAGAATCCCAATGACCGAAACATGCAATCTCAGTTTGACTTTGATTCTATTCCCGACCGTACCGGAACCGGCAGCCTGAAGTGGCAGAAGTACGCCGGGTCGGATATTCTTCCGATGTGGGTGGCTGATATGGATTTCCCCTCAGCACCGGCAATCAGGCAGGCCTTGGCCAAGCGGGTGGAGCATGGCGTCTATGGTTACACTGTTCCCTATGCCAGCGTGGAGGATGCCGTCCTCGACTATCTCCAACAGGAGCACGGACTGAAGGTGAAGCGGGAATGGCTGGTCTGGATGCCCGGACTGGTCCCGGCCCTTAACACGGCCTCCCGCGCCTATGAGAAGCCAGGGGATGCGGTCATGACCAACACCCCCGTTTATCCGCCCTTTTTGACTGCGCCGGAGTGGCAGGACAAGGAACTCCAGGCCGTTCCCCTGATGGTCAAGGAGGATCGGTATACCTTTGATTTTGAGGCCATGGAGGCCGCCGTCGGCCGCAAAACCAAGCTCTTTATCCTCTGCAATCCGCACAACCCGGTGGGCCGGGCATGGACGCTGGAGGAACTGCGGCAGGTGGTGGATTTCTGCAAGCGGCACAACCTGATTGTCGTTTCCGACGAGATCCATTGCGACCTACTGCTCGACGACGGTGTCCAGCATCACTCCTTCCTGAACGTCGATCCCTGGGCCTACGACAACTCGCTGACGTTGATGGCCCCGAGCAAGACCTACAATGTCCCGGGATTGGGCTGTAGTTACATCATCATTCCCCATCCCAGGCTGCGGACACGCTTCCAACGGGCCTCCCGTGGGATGATCACGGAGGTGAACTGCTTTGGTTATGTTGGTTGCGAGGCCGCCTACCGGGAGGGTGGGCCGTGGCTGAAGGAAGTGCGCGGTGTTCTGCGGGGGAATTACCTCCGGGCCTACGACTTTATCCGCGAACGGATGCCCAAGCTGCACATGTTTCCGATGGAGGCGACCTACCTGGCATGGATTGATGTCCGCAAGCTGAACCTCGACCATCCGGCGGCATTTTTCGAGGAGCACGGGGTGGGGCTCAGCAACGGGGCCCTGTTCGGTTCTCCCGGCTACCTGAGGCTCAATTTTGCCTGCCCTCGGGAAATGTTGGATTGCGCGCTTGAAAGGATGGAGAGGGCCTATAGAACATTAGCAGGCTAGGGCATATGGCCCCCGGCCGCTTGCGCCATGTTAATCCTCAGCAGATATCTCGCCCGGGCCATTGCCGTCACCAGCCTGTCGGGCATCCTGTTGTTTGTTTTCATCCTGATCACGGGCAACGCCATGCGGGACATCCTTGGCCTGCTGGCCGAGGGAACGATCCCGTTCTCCCTTTTCATCGAATTGCTGTGGTTGCTGGTGCCATATGCATTCTCCTTTGCCATGCCCCTCGGGGTGCTTATCGGGATCCTCCTGACCATGGGCAGACTGTCCGCCAACCAGGAACTGACCGCTCTCAAGGCGGCTGGCATTTCCCTCAGCTCGGTAGCGGCACCGGTACTCTTTGTCGCTCTTTGCGGCAGTTTCCTGGCCATCTACATCAACACCATCCACGCTCCATCGGCCCGTGCCTCCTACAAGTCCATCCTCAATGCCCTGGTCCGCACGGATCCGCTGAGGTTCATTGTTCCCCGGACCTTTATTCATGATTTTCCGGGATATGTACTTTATGTGGGCGAAAAGGAAGAGGGAAGGATGAAGGAATTCTGGCTCTGGGAACTGGACCAGCAAAAGAGGGCGGTCCGGCTCCTGCGCGCCGATGAGGGGACCTTTGCTTTCGACGAGGCGACCGATTCCCTGGTCCTCACCCTGGTGGATGGATTTACGGAGCTGCGCGACACCAACAACCCCGACAACCTGCAAGCTCTTCAACCCACGCTTTCATTCCGGGATGCCCGGATCAGACTGCCCCTTGCCAACCTGCTGGGCGCGGCCAACCAGCCGAGGCGCCTGGCCAATTACACCATGGAGGACCTGCTGGAGCGCAAGCGGTCCGCCGAGGAAATCGTGACCACCCGGCCCGGGACGGATGAGGCCCGTCTCGCTCGTGATGACGAAGTCCGCACTCAGTACCACATCAGCCGCCGTTTTGCCATGGCCGCCAGCGTCTTCTCCCTGGCCCTTTTTGCGGTTCCCCTGGGAATCCGGGTGGGACGGACCGAGACCCACGCCAATTTCGCGGTGGCCCTGAGTATTGCCCTGACCTACTACATTGTCCTGGTGGTCATCGGTTGGACGGAGGGTTCAAGCGCCCTGCGGCCCGATTTGCTGGTCTGGATCCCCAACTTTGTCGCCCAGGGACTGGGGTTCTACCTTCTCGGCAAGGCCAGCCAGCACTAAAAAAAGATTTGCCTCCAAGAAAAGTGAACCTTTCTTGTCTCTCTTTGGAATTGCCCGGGTGGCGGAATTGGCAGACGCGCTGGATTTAGGATCCAGTACCGGAAGGTGTGCAGGTTCGACCCCTGTCCCGGGTACCAAAATCGGCAGTTCCCGTACACGGAATTGCTTTCTTCATTGCCCCCTGCGGATACCTCTTCCACATATTCGAGGAGCCTTTATCATACCGTGGAATCGGGCCAGACAAGCAACCGTCCCAAGGTCCTCCTTATCGAGGACAACAAGATCAACCAGAAGTTGTTCTTTCTCATGCTGGGCTAATTTGAGGTCGATGTGCTGTTCGCCAGGAGCGGCGAAGAGGCCGTAAAATCCGCCCTCCAGAATTCCTCCGACCTGATCCTGATGGACCTCCATATGCCGGGAATGGACAAACTGGAGGCAACCCGCCGGATCCGTGGGAAGCTGCGCGAAAAGTCCCCGCCGATTGTTGCCCTGACCGCCGATGTGATCTCCAACACTATCGAGGAAGCCAAACGGTGCGGGGTGGTGGATTACCTAAGCAAGCCCATCAGCTCGGCTATGCTGGAGAAGTGCCTCCGGGAGTGTCTTTGACCAAGCGATCAAATCCCGTATTGGGGTGAATCCGCCTTGAATTCCGCGGGAAAGGCACCAACCTTGACCCCTTATGTCAGAAGTACGCGTACGCTTTGCACCCAGCCCGACCGGGTTCTTCCACATCGGCAGCGCCCGCACGGCGCTATTCAACTGGCTGTATGCCCGTCACACCGAGGGCAGGTTCATTCTCCGGATCGAGGACACGGATGCGGCCCGCAACACCGATGAAGCGCTGCAGGTCCTCCTTGAGGGAATGCGCTGGCTGGGGATGGACTGGGACGAGGGTCCCGAGGTGGGCGGCGAGTACGGTCCCTATTTCCAGAGCCAGCGTGGGGACATCTACAAGGAGTACCTTGCCCGGTTGGAGGCCGCCGGTCGTACCTATGAGAGGGATGGGGCAGTCTTTTTCCGACTGGAGGGGGAGCGGTACACGGAGTTCGACCAGTATCATGGCAAGGAAATCGAAAAGGTGAGGGCGGAAGCGGTCGAGATCGACGATGCCATCAGGGGCAAGGTGGTTCGTGCGGAGGACAAGGATTTTGTCATCTTCCGTTCTGACGGCAGCCCGACCTTCCATTTTGTCAATGTGGTGGATGATATCACCATGAAGATCACCCATGTCATTCGTGGGGAGGATCACCTCAGCAACACCAGTAAGCATGTCGAGCTATTCAAGGCATTCGGGGTGGAATCCCCGCAATTTGCCCACCTGCCCCTGATCCTCAAGGATCCCAAGATGGGCAAGGGCAAGATGAGCAAGCGTGACAAGGGTTCGCTCATTGAGGAGTACCAGCAGCGCCACTTCCTGCCGGCCGCGGTCCGTAACGCCATTGCCCTGCTGGGTTGGAACCCGGGGGACGACCGTGAGATCATGTCGATCGGGGAAATAATCGAGGCCTTCGATATCAAGGATATCCAGAAGGGCGCGGCCCGGTTTGACGAGGCCAAGATGGCCCACCTCAATTTCCAGTACCTCAAGGAACTTCCGGTGGAAAGCTACGCCTGGTTTGCCCGTCCGGTGCTGACCAGCAAGGGGCTTATCAAGGATGACCACAGCGAGGACCATCTCCAGAGGGTCCTTGCCCTGTGCCAGGAAAAGATAACCTCCCTCGAGGCGCTGCCGGAGTTCTGTGGCTATTTCTTCAGTGATGACTACCCGGTCAACGAGAAGACGGCCGCCAAAGTGACCGGGAAGGGCAACCCCGCTGAGTTGGCTGCCCAGGTCATTGAGGCCCTCGAGCCGGTCGGTGCCGATAAATGGACTGTCGAGTCCATTGAGGCCGCCTTTTCGGCCCTGGCCACCGCTCACGGCCAGGAGAAGCCGTTCATGTGGTGGCCCCTGACCCGGTTCGCGGTCAGCGGCCTAGGAAGTGGCCCGGATTTCCTCCCCATGCTGGAGGTCATGGGCAAGGACCTTGTCCTCCGTCGCCTCAATTCATTTGCCACCGGACTCTGATCCATCGACCCCGGACGGCTGTCCTATTTGATTGACCAATCCCTGACCTGATTCCATCAATTCTCGCTTATGTCTGAAACAAAAGCCGAACGCACGCTCCCCACGTTGGATGCGATTGTCACGCTGTGCAAGCGGCGCGGATTCATTTTCCAGTCCAGTGAAATCTACGGTGGTTACGCCGGATTCTTTGACTACGGACCCCTTGGCGCCGAGCTGAAAAAGAACATCAAGGACGCATGGTGGCAGGCCATGGTTCACGAGCGCGACGATATTGTCGGCCTCGATTCCTCCATCATCATGCACCCGGAGATCTGGAACGCCAGCGGCCACGTCGGTGGATTCAACGATCCCATGGTGGACTGCAAGGAGTCAAAGAAGCGCTACCGGGCAGACCAGCTGTTCTTTGCCCCGGTCAAGGTGGATGGCAACGTGATTGGCTACGTTTCGGTTGAGGAATCGGGCACCATGCAAGCCGAGGCAGAGGAAAAGGCCGCTGAACTGAAGCGCAAGCAGGCAGTCCAGGGAAACCTTGATCCGGTGGTCCTGAAGGACTACACCGAGGCCGCCCCGGAGGAATACGAGCTCATCCCCAGTCCGGCTACTGGGAAGCCCGGCAGCCTGACCCCGCCCCGCCAGTTCAATCTGATGTTTGAGACCAAGGTCGGTCCGCTGGCCGATGCATCCTCCACATCGTACCTGCGTCCGGAAACCGCCCAGGGCATTTTCCAGAACTTCAAGAACGTCGTCGATACCGGCCGGGTCAAGATCCCGTTCGGCATTGCCCAGGTCGGCAAGGCCTTCCGTAACGAGATCACTCCCAGGAATTTCATCTTCCGTTCGCGTGAATTCGAGCAGATGGAGATCGAGTACTTCATCGATCCGGATGAGGAGACATGGCCACGGGTCTACCGGGAGTGGATCGATACCTGCAAACAGTGGCTAGTCCGGATCGGCATCCCCGCTGACATGGTGGGCGAGGACGTTCACCCGCAGGAAAAGCTTTCCCATTACTCAAAGGGAACCACCGACCTGACCTTTACCTTCCCCTTCGGAACCCAGGAACTGTGGGGTATTGCCTGCCGGGGCAACTTTGACCTTTCGCAGCACCAGAAGCACAGTACCAAGTCGATGGAGTTCTTCGACGAGTCCCGCAAGGAGAAGTATGTTCCGCATGTGGTCGAGCCCTCACTGGGGGTCGATCGGACCATTCTGGCCGTCTTGACGGCCGCTTACTGCGAGGACGAAATCCCCAACGACAAGGGTGTCCCGGAAAAGCGGACCCTCCTGAAATTCCATCCCTCGATTGCCCCTTACAAGGCGGCCGTGTTCCCGCTCCTGAAGAACAAGGAGGAGCTGGTGGACAAGGCCCGCGGGCTCTACAAGCAGTTGCAGCGGCGGTGGAACGTGGCATGGGATGTTTCGGGGGCCATCGGGCGCCGTTACCGCCGTCAGGACGAGATCGGGACCCCCTACTGCATCACCATCGATTTCGATACCATCGAGAAGGACAACACGGTTACCATCCGCGACCGCGACACCACAGAACAGATCCGCCTGCCCATAGAGGAAGTCGAATCCTGGCTGGCCGGCAAGATCTACGTGTAACAGGCCTCCGGCCTGTTAAATTTTCCGATCGCCCCCCGGGGAGTTGTGGTTATAACAAAATGGATGAAATTCGTTAAGTGGTTCATCATAGTTGTCGCCGTCATTTTTGGCCTGTTTGTGGCGGTCACCTTTTTCCTTCCCAAGGAGTACTACGTGGAGCGCTCGACCGAGATCGAGGCCCCGGCCCTAGTGGTCTACATGCAGGCGATCGACCTCGAGGCATGGCAGACATGGAGTCCATGGACCAAGTACGATCCGGATATGTCCATCATCTATGGGGAGAAAAAAGCGGGAACCGGCGCCTTCTATAGCTGGAAGAGTGATGTCACGGGGGATGGGACAATGACCATCATCGACAGTAAATCCCCCGAGTTTGTCCGCTACGAGCTGATCTTTGAGGGCTACGAGGATCAGCCCGGGTTTGCCTCGATCATCCTTGCGGCGGCCTCTCCGATGGGTCCGACCAAGGTGACCTGGACCTACGAAGGGAATGTCGGGGACAAGTTTTTCGCCCGCTGGTTGGCCGTCCTGATGGACAAGTTCCTTGGGCCGGGCTACGAGGAGGGACTGGCTAACCTGAAAGCCAAGAGCGAGGCAATTTCGGAAAGTCCCGGGCTTGAATTGCCCTAACCGCTGTATCGCCAGTCGATGAGCGTGAGACGCGGGCTGCGCCGACCCCGCCAGGAGTGCCAGTGGTAGCGGACGGCCAGGTCCACGGACCGGCCCTCATCGGGAAGTTTGTCAGCCAGACCCCAGGCTACGCCGTCGAGCGGATAGGAGCGACCAGGCTGGATCATCTGGAATCTAAAATGACTGGTTCCAAGGAGGCTGATATTCTGCAGATTGACCCCCCTGAGGGCAAAAACCGGTTCCGGGTTGCCCTGGCCGAACGGGGATAGGCAATCGAGCTCGTCCAGAAAAGTCTCGGTGAGGTCCCTAGGGTCGACCTCCACATCGATGTCGATGGATGGCTCGGGTAATCCGTTCGGAAAAAGCTGATCCAAGGATTGATTAAATGAGGACCTCAGGGAATCGATCATGTTACTGGAGACGGTCAGTCCGACCGCCATCGGGTGCCCGCCCCATTGGACAATTTCCCCGGTACAGGCTTTGAGGACTTCCACCAGGTCGACTCCGGGGATACTGCGTCCGGAGCCCTTTAGTTGCCCATCGGCGTCGGATCCGAGAACCAGGGCGGGCCGGTTGAACTGGCGGGATATGCGGCTGGCGACAATGCCAACGACTCCCGGGTGCCAATCCTCAGCGAACAAGACCAATCCGCTGTCCCCTCCATAAAGATTTTCCACCTGCTGCTCCGCCTGCCCAGTGATGGCACGCTCGATATCCTGCCGTTCCCGGTTGTAAGCATCAAGTGTGCGGGCTGATTCATTGCAGCTGGTCCAGTCGTTGTTCAGGAGCAGCTGGATGGGCAGGGTGGCATCGCTCAGGCGACCGCTGGCATTGATCCTTGGTCCCAGTTTAAATCCAATGTCGAAGGGCGCGATTTCATCACCGAGAATGATTCCGGCCACTTCCATCAGGGCACAAACCCCGGGTCGCCGGCAGCTCTTGAGCCTCTGGAGGCCATTCTTGACGAGGATCCGGTTCTCTCCGTCGAGCGGGACAAGGTCGGCCACGGTACCCATCGCCACCAAGTCCAGGTACTCCCGCAGGTCAGTTGACTCCGCCAGCGGATCTCCCTGCGAGCGCATCACTTTCAGGAAGGCATGGCAGAATTTGAAAACGAGCCCGACCGAGCAAAGGTTTTTCCATGCCACCCCTTGCGGGTCATGGACGTGCGGGTTGACCAGCACGCAATCCTCCGGAAGGCCCTCCTTGGAGGTGTGGTGGTCGAGGATGAGGACCTCAATGCCCTGTTTTCGCAGCCATGCCACCTCGTCACTGCTGCTGGTACCGCAATCAACGGCGATGAGCAGATCCGGTTTCCCTTCAGAGAGGGCGCGCTGGAGGGAATCGTGGGACAAGCCGTAACCTTCCTCCAAACGCTTCGGGACCACGAACCGCGGGCAGAGGCCAAACTGCCTAAGGAAGTGGGTCAGGAAGACGGTCGAGGTGACCCCGTCGACATCATAATCCCCGAAGATAAGGATGGATTGCTGCCGTTTCAGGGCCCGCTCAAGACAAGCCACCGCCTCGGGCATATTGGCCATGCTGAGGGGGTCAGCCAGGTTCTGCAGGCTTGGGGAAAGGAAGGCCTTGACCTGTTCGGGATCCGCATAACCACGGCTGACCAGCAAGGCGGCCGCGGCAGGGCTAATGCCAAACTGCTGACCAAGATGCCTTGCCAACCCGTTATTCAGGGAAGGCTTGACCCATCGCATTCGAGGTGTCCTCAGATGGTTCAGGCCTTCTCGGAAGTCCAGTCGTAGCTCGGGATGACTTCACCCTTCTCGACGGATTTCCGGTCGCCCTTGTGATACCAGTAGAACACCGGGCTGGCGATGAACACGGAGGAGAATGTACCGGTCAGGATACCCAGCAGAAACACCAGTGCAAAGTCCTTGATGACACCGGCGCCGAACAGGAACAGGGTCAGGGAGGCAAAGAGGGTGGTCAAGCTGGTCAGGACGGTACGGTTCAATACCCGGTTGATTGACAGGTGGACGATCCGGCGGAGATTCATGCCCGGGTTGAGTTCAAGTTCCTCACGCACACGGTCGAAGACGACGATGGTGTCATTGATGGAATAACCAACCGTCATCAGTATGGCTGCAATCATTGGGGCAGAGAACTGGCCGCTTCCAATTCCGAAAATCTCCCCGAGGGTAACGAAAATACCAACGGTCATGAGCATGTCGTGGATGGTGGCCACAACCGCACCCAGTCCGTATCCGAACTCGAACCGGAAAGCGATGTAGATCAGGATCCCCAGCAGTGCGACAACGATCGAGATGATGGCGCTCTTGGTCACCTCGCTGCCGACGGCGGAACCGATCTGGGTCATGCCGATCTCGGTCAGTCCGGCGTCAGGATAAGCCTTCTCTAGGGCCGCGAAGAACTGGTGGCCCTTGCCGGTTTCGCTCTGGACAACCATGACTTCCTTATCAGCCCCGAGAGGCGTCTGGACGAAGGCATTCACCTCACCGAAGGGCAGGCTCTCGCCGTCCTTGCTGATAAAGCTGCTCTCCGCGGCAACGGCACGGACCTGCTCGGAGGTGATGGGCTGATCGAAGCTGATGCTCACTTCATCACCACCGGTGAAATCGATGCCAAATGCCTGATCCTTATGCATGATGAAGGAACCGACACCGACTGCCACTAGGATCCACGAGCTGATGAAGGCCTTGCGGGCGTGGTTCAGGAAGGAGAAGTCCGTGTTCTTAAAGAGCTGCAGGGTGAATGCCTTCTTGACGATTCCGGCCACGACGAGCCCTTCAAGGATGAAACGGCTGGTCACAAGGCTACAGAAGACGGTGGCAATAATTCCGGCGCTCAGGGTGACCCCGAATCCGCGGACCGGACCGGTGCCGAGCCAGACCAGGATCAGGGCCGTGATCAGGGTGGTCACGTTGGCGTCCACAATGGTGGAGAATGCCTTGTCGTAACCGGCAATGACAGCGTTGTGCAGGCTCTTGCCGAGGTGCAGCTCTTCACGGATACGCTCAAAAATGAGGATGCTGGCGTCGACAGCCATCCCGATGGTCAACACCAGGGCCGCGACACCCGGGAGGGTGATGGTGGCACCGAAGCTGGCCAGGGCCCCAAGGACGAGGAAAAGGTTGAGGACAACGGTCAGCATGGAGACAAACCCGGCAATGCCGTAGTAGATCACCATGAAGGCGACCACCAGGGCGCCGCCCCAAATGCCGGCACGGATACTGGTGTCGCGTGCGTCCTTGGCCAGTGTCGGGCCGACTTCGTACATTTCGGCCACTTGCATTTCAACGGCCAAGGGGTTGTTCAGGGCATTGGCCAGCTCGAAGGCCTCACGCTGGGTGAAGCTGCCGGTGATGCGGGCCGAGTTGCTGTTGATGCGCTCACGCACCGTTGGTGAGGAAACAAGCTTCCCGTCAAGGACGATGGCCAGGCGACCAATGCTGAAGTCGCTGTTGCCGGAGGCAATCTGTCCGGTAGCGTCGGCGAACTGCTTGCGGCCCTCGTTGGTGAAGTCCATGGTCACCTCGTAACCGCCGGTCTGGGTGATCTGCGGCCGGGCTGAGTCGATGATCTCCCCAGTCATTATGGGGATAATCTTCAGGTAGAGAGGCTCCTCGCTGATTTCCCCGGTCTGCGGGTCTTCAAATTCCTGGGTCCTGACCTCATATCCGAGGGGCGCCTCGGCACCCGGGACAGGGCGGGCTGTCCGGTGTACCAAGCGGAATTCCAGCAGAGCCGGGGCACCGATTGTTTCCGCAATGTTGGGATTATCCTCGGTGTTGATGCCGGGCATCTGGACCTCAATCAGGCTGTCGCCCTTGAGGCGGACCACCGGCTCGGCGACCCCGAGACCGTCAACACGGTCAAGGATGACTTGGCGGGCGTCCTGAAGCTGCTGGCGACGGTATAGGAGATCGTTCTCGAGGCTGTCCTCGTTGACCTCAAACGTGATGGCGACACCGCCATTGAGGTCGAGACCGAGGCTGATTTCGCCCTTGGAGCGACGGAGGAGCTCGGTCAGCAGGATCTTGTTCTTCTTATCGAGGTTCTTGATGTCCTGCATATTGATATGCGAGAAGAAGCCCGAGATGTCGATCCGCTCATCCTTGGCCATGCGGAGGAGGGCAGTATAAAGGGTGGCGTAGGGGGAAGTGGCATCTCCGCCTGCTTCGGCGACCTTGGCGTTGGCCCGCTCCACCAGGGCAGCGAACTCCTTCAGGTTCTGTTCCTGGGTCTTGTCGACGGTCCCGTCCTCGCCGATGGTTTCGCTGACCTGCTCGGTCAGGTAGGCCTCGAAGGGAGTGCTTGTCGGCGGCATCAATTCGGTTGCCGCCCAGAGGGTCAGGAGAATGGTGACGATTAGCCTGAAAAGATTGGTTCCGTTCATTTGAATGAGCTTAAATTAATTGGGTTGTATGGGGCAGTCGGGAGCTGTGATGGGCCTTATTCATCTGCTCCGTCACGGGACTGAACGGAACTCTTGATTACTTCTATCCGGGTGTTGTCGTCCACTTTGATCTGAAAACGGTCCTTCTTGACGTGGGTGATGACCCCGCAGATCCCGCCGGCGGTAACGACCTTGTCGCCGGGCTTGAGCTCGGTCAGCATCCGGGCGTGCTCCTTCTGCTTCTTGCGCTGGGGCTGGATCAGGAGGAACCAGAAACCCACCATCAGAAGAATAAAGGGGAGAAATTGCATCAGGGGGTTTCCCTGGGAGCCCGCTTGGGCCAATGTGAAGAGAATGTTTTGCATGTTGTTAATCAGTTAAATTCGCTAAAAAACCAGCAACTGTGCTGTAGTGGGGCGTTTTATCAAGCTTTTAGAGGACGAGCGGGAAGAGACGAACCGCCGTCCCTCCTCACTGGTCTCAGTTCCGTATTGGATTACCCGACAATCTCGGCGTAAGCAGCTGCATCAAGCAGGCCCTCGAGCTGTGAGGGGTCCTCCGGCTGGATGCGGACCAGCCATGCCTCCCTGTAGGGGTCGCTGTTAACCAGCTCGGGGGTGTCCATGAGCTCCGCGTTGTTTTCGATGACCTTGCCGGCGACGGGCATATAGAGGTCGCTGGCGGCCTTGACGGACTCGACAACCCCAAAAGTAGCCCCCTGGGTGAAGGATTCATCGGTTTCCGGGAGCTCAACAAAGGTGATGTCTCCGAGGCTGGACTGGGCATAGTCGGTAATCCCGACCACAACAGTGCCATTCTCCTCCAGCCGAACCCATTCGTGCTCCTTGGTGTATTTCAGGTTATCAGGAATCTGACTCATGAGAAATGTTCAATGGGCAAGGCACTGTCCTGACAACCGCAAAATATAATAAACAAACCGGAAACCTGCAGCACCTCCGTGTTGTCACATGCATCCCGCCTAACGGTGCAGGGGTGGACGTGCGACCTGGATGGGGAGGTGCTTGCCACGGATGTCCACCCAAAGGTGGGCCCCGATACGGGCACTGGCGATTGCCACCATGGCCGATCCGATGGGCTTCCCGAGCATCGGGCTCTGTGTCCCCGAGACAACCCTGCCGACCTGCTGGCCATCCGCATCGAGAACGGGGGTCCCTTGGCGGGCAATGCGCCGGTCATCCATCAGGAAGAAGACAATCTTCTCCCTGATGGCAGCCTGTTGGGCCTTTAGGAGGGCATCCTTGCCAACGAAGTTGCCTGGTTTGTCGAATTTGACCACCCAACTGAGTCCGCCCGAGAGGGGATTGATGTCGGCATCAATCTCGTGTCCGTAGAGGGGGTAACCCGCCTCCAGTCGGAGGCTGTCGCGGGCACCGAGCCCGGTCAGGGTGAGGCCCTTTTCCTTTCCCACTTCATAGATCAGGTTGGTAACCCGGGCGGTTTCCCCCGCGGGCAGGTAGAGTTCCACCCCGTCTTCCCCGGTGTAGCCGGTCCGGCTGATGATGGCCTGGGTGTCGAAAAAGGTCCCTTGGATAAAGTAAAAACGGCCCAGCTTGGAGAAATCGTGCCCGCTCGCCAGCTCGAGGATTTCCATTGCCTTGGGCCCCTGCAGAGCCAACTGGCCAAAGGAGTCGGAGACATCGTCGACCAGACACTCAAATCCCACCGCTTGCCCGGTCATCCATTCCACGTCCTTGGCTACGTTGGAGGCGTTGACACAGAGCAGGTATTCCTCGTCCCCGACCTGGTAGATGATCAGGTCGTCGACCACGCCGCCGTCCTCATAGCACATGACCGTGTAGATGGCCTTGCCGACCACCAGCTTATCGACGTCATTGGTCACGAGGTGGTTCAGGTAATCGCGGGCCTGGGAGCCGTGGACCCGCACCTCGCCCATGTGGCTGACATCAAAAAGTCCGGCCGTTTCCCTGACCGAACGGTGCTCGTCGAGGATGGACGTGTACTGGACCGGCATCTCCCATCCGGCAAAGGGCACCATCCGGGCACCGTGTTCGACGTGAAAGGCGTGCAGGGGCGTGCGGTTCAGGTTGTCGCTCATGACTAATAGAAAAGCCCTTTTGTGGAAATTTCCAACCCGGAATTAATTTATTTGCGGCAGGGTGTCGCATATTAAGTGCGGTGACACGCTACCGCCTAACAAAGCACCGACATGTCGGCGCACTGCAAATGGTGGAGGTGAGGGGATTTGAACCCCTGTCCCGAACGCTTCAAAAGACCGCATCTACAAGCTTAGCTGCTTATTTGAATCTCACCGGAGGAGCGCGAAGCAGCACGCTCTCTTTAGGCCAGTCACCTGTTGAATACGGCCGCGTCCCGGTGGCCCGGACGGTGGCTATGCCCGCAAGTCGTCGGATCCCCCCTTAGCGGGTGTCAGGGGTTCACCGTCACAGCTTAATTAAGCTGCGAGAGCGTATTCGCTTTCGCCATTTAATTGGCTTGGTCGATTTTAAAGGAGCCTTCGACCAACTCCTGCCTGCCACAATCTAAATCCCCGTCCGGTCGAATTCCATAACACCCCCCAAAAGGCTGGCTGGAATTGACCATTGGTGATGTGACCAATGTGTCAAAGAACCAAAGCCGGTAATATCCTCGACGCCGGTGCCACCTGTCAACCCGGATCAGGAAGTACCATGGCAACGGGCTGTATTACAGCCTTCAGGAGGGAATGAGTTGGCCTGCTGAAGCAGGTACTCCAGGCGGGGAATCAATTCAAGCCATCGAGTCTGGTTCCCCACGTCTTCAACCTTGATTTCTGGCAAATAGATCCTTTGGATGCCTCGCTTATGTCTAAAGGATTACTATTTTCAGGACAGGGTGCCCAGAAAGTGGGCATGGGAAAGAGCCTGGTCGAAGGAAGTGCCACCGCGAAGGCGATTTACGAGCAGGCGGACGCGGTCCTTGCCTGGGAACAGCCGTTGAGCCAGATTTGCTTTGAGGGCCCGGAGGCCACATTGACCGAGACCCGGGTCTGCCAGCCGGCGCTCTACGTCATGGGTTATGCCATCGCCAAGATCCTTGATGAACAGGACAAGCTGGAGGGCCTGAGCCTGGCAGCCGGCCTGAGTCTGGGTGAGCTGACCGCACTTGCGGCGGCGGAAGCCTTTTCCTTCGAGGATGGCCTGCGGGTGGTGGCCGAGCGTGGCCGCCTGATGCAGGAAGCCTGCGATGCCAGCAACGGCGCCATGGCCAGCATGATCGGCGGGACCCGTGAAGCTGTCGAGGAGCTGTGTCAGGCCCATGATGTCGACATGGCCAATCTCAACTGTCCGGGCCAGATTGTCATTTCCGGTGAATCGGAGAAGGTGGCAAAGGCTGTCGAGGCAGCCAAGACGGCCGGCGGATTCCGCATGGTGGTGCCGCTCAATGTCGCCGGTGCTTATCACAGCCGCCTTATGCAGCCCGCCAAGGAGCAGTTTGAGAAGTTCCTTTCCACGGTGGAGATCAAGGAGCCGAAGCTGACGGTCCTGAGCAACACCACCGGCAAGGCGGTCAAGACCCCTGACGAGATCCGCGCCGCCCTGTCGAAGCAGGTGGTGGCCAGTGTTCTCTGGGAGGATTGCCTGCGGGAGATGCTCACCCTCGGGGTGGCCGAGCTGTACGAGTGCGGCCCTGGCGGGGCGCTGGCCGGCATGGCCAAGCGAACTGACCGCGCCCTGCAAGTCACTTCAATCGCCGAATACAGCGACCTGGCCTAACCCGGGAATTTATTTACAGGGATAAACGGGATGATTGGTATCCCTTTTATCCTCATCATACCTGCCTTTTAGTTAATGAGTAAGTTCTCCAACACCCGCAATTTCTGCATCATTGCCCACATTGACCATGGGAAGACGACGCTGAGCGACCGTCTGCTGGAGGCTACCCAGACGGTCACCCAGCGGGAGATGCAGGAGCAGTTGCTGGACTCGATGGAACTGGAGCGTGAGCGGGGGATCACCATCAAGAGCCACCCGGTGACTTTGAAACACAAGGCCCCGGACGGAGAAGAGTACACTTTCAACCTGATCGACACCCCCGGGCACGTGGATTTCTCCTATGAGGTCTCCCGTTCACTGGCGGCCTGCGAGGGAGCCCTCCTGTTGGTCGATGCCGCCCAGGGGATCGAAGCCCAGACGGTGGCCAACGCCCACCTCGCCATTGACCTTGGAATGGAGGTGATCCCGGTGATCAATAAGGTGGACCTGCCCAGTGCCGATATCCCAATGGTCGAGCATCAACTGGAGGATATTCTGGCCATTCCGGCGGACGAGGCCATTCATGCCAGCGCCAAGTCTGGACTGGGCATATCGGAAATCCTTGATGCGGTGGTCAACCGCGTCCCGCAGCCCCGGTGGGGCGACTATCCGGCCCTGCGGACCCTGATTTTCGACTGCGTATACGACGCCTACAAGGGGGTCATCTGCTATGTCCGGGTCTTCTCCGGGACCATCAAGCGAGGGGATACCATCCTCATGATGAGCGACGGGCGCAAGGTCGAGGTCAAGGAAGTTGGCATCTTTTCACCGAGGATGAAGCGGACCGACTCCATCGAGGCCGGGTCGGTGGGCTACATTGTCAGCAACGTCAAGGAGGTGTCGCAGATCAAAATCGGTGACACTATCACCAGCGCGATCAAGCCGGCAACGGAAATGCTTCCGGGATACCAGGTGGTGCGGCCGATGGTTTTCTCGGGTATTTATCCAATCGATACAAACGACTACGAGAAACTGAAGGTCGGTATCGGCAAGCTGCAGTTGAACGACGCAGCCCTGGTCTATACCGCCGAGACGTCGATTGCCCTCGGTTTCGGCTTCCGTTGCGGCTTCCTCGGGCTGCTGCACATGGAGATCGTCACCGAGCGCCTGCGCCGGGAGTACGACCTGGACATTATTTCCACGTATCCAAGCGTCGTCTACAAGGTGAAGAAGAGCGACGGTACGGAGATTGAGGTGCATAACCCGATGAACCTCCCGGATCCTTCAGAGATTGATTCCGTCTCCGAGCCCACCATCAAGGCCACGCTGCATATCCCGTCTTCCTCTATCGGCGATATCCTTGCCCTGGCCACCGAGAAACGCGGATATGTGGACCACACCGAGACTCTCGACAATACCCGGGTCATGATGACGGTGCACCTTCCCCTGAATGAGATTCTTGTCGATTTCAACGACCGCCTGAAGAGCATTACCAAGGGCTACGGGTCGATGGATTACGAGCTGGCCGAGTACCAGACCAGCAAGCTGGTGAGGCTCGACATCCTCGTCAACAACGAGCCGGTGGATGCATTCTCCAGCATTGTCCACGCCGACAAGGCGGAGGCCAAGGGCCGGCAGTTGTGTGAGAAGCTCAAGGAAATCCTCCCGCGCCAGCTCTTCAAGGTGGCCATCCAGGCCGCCGTGGGCGGAAAGGTGGTGGCCCGGGAGACAGTGGGTGCCCTGCGCAAGGACGTCACCGCCAAGTGCTACGGGGGTGACATTTCCCGTAAGCGCAAGCTGCTGGAGAAGCAGAAAGAGGGTAAGAAGCGCATGAAGCAGGTCGGCAAGGTGTCCATCCCGCAGGAGGCCTTCGTCGATATCCTCAAGAACACCAACCGGTAGGTGTTTTTTATGAGCGTAAAACCGAATCAGGCATCTAATAGATAACCTTTGTATCCCCTTTATCACTGTTAATTCCAAAGCCCGCATCATGATTTTCTTCTCCAGTTCCCAAAAGAAGGCCCGCAAGGAGGCCACCGAGGCCCTGCAACTGGCCCAGAAGATCTACGATTACCGGTGGGATATTCTCCCGGAAAGCGACCGTGAGGCCCTGCTGAACCTCATTGGCCGGATGAAGCACCTTCTCAAGGACAAGGAATCGCCGGTCGAGGGACTGCGCATCCTGCAGAAGGAAATGGAACCTGTGATGCGGCGGACAGGCGGACATTTCTATCCGAAAAACTGGATTGCTGAAAATGCCGAGATGCTGCTCTTTGCCGCCATCCTGGCCATCGGATTCCGGACGTTTTTCCTGCAACCCTTCAAGATCCCGACCAATTCCATGTACCCGTCCTACAACGGGATGACCGGGCAGGTCTACACGGAGGAGGAGCCGGCCCCCAACATCGCGGAGAAGGCATTCCGGTTCATCACCCTTGGGGCAATGCATCACTCCCTGGAGGCTCCGGTGAGTGGCGAGCTGGCCTTCGATCCGCAGCCGCGGCTGGTCAAGGCCCGCAAGTGGCTGGTCCTCCCGACCACTAAGCTGAGGTACACGTTTTATGTCGATGAGGTACCGGTTACCCTCGATGTCCCGGGGGAGTTTTCCCTTGAGAACCAGGTCCTGCGCAAGCTGGCCCAGACCAGCGACTTTCGCCAAGGCAAACTGCGCGACGGAACCCGCGTCTACAAGACGGGCATCCAGGTCAAGAAGGGACGACCGGCCCTAGCCTTCGACCTGCTGACCGGTGACCAGCTGTTTGTCGACCGCATGTCCTATCATTTCCGGCGCCCGCGAGTGGGTGAACCGTTTGTCTTCCGGACCGACAACCTGGAGAACATCGACCAGGACAACCGGGGCAAATACTACATCAAGCGCTGTGTTGCCGGTCCGGGCGACACGCTCCAGATAGTCCCCCCCGGGCTGCTCTTGAACGGCAAACCGGCCGAAGCGGCCGCGGCCTTCGAGAAGAACCGCCTGCAGGAAGGTGAGTTCCCGGGCTATGTTTACGGCGGATCCACCCGCAACTACCCGTTGCCGTTCTTCCGTGGGGACGACCCGATTACTCTCCCCGAGGATCACTACTTTGCCATGGGGGACAATTCCCCGCACTCCGCCGACTCCCGCATGTGGGGATTTGTTCCCCAGAAGGAAATTGTTGGTCGCGCGGTAGTGATCTACTATCCCTTCTCATTCCGCTGGGGTCTGTCGGAATAGGGATTAGATTTGTGCATTTTGTGATTAAAAATTTCCCGGGATTCCCTATACCGGGTTCATGAAGGTCTGCTATTGTGGCCCCGTTTCCCTGAGATTGCTCACTGATCTGG
>JBMTVW010000006.1:0-101342 GCA_049451775.1 Opitutales bacterium
GCAGCCTTCTTGGCGGCCACTTTTTTCGGAGCAGCCTTCTTCGGAGCAGCCTTCTTGGCGGCCACTTTTTTCGGAGCAGCCTTCTTGGCCACAGCCTTTTTTGCCACCTTCTTGGGGGTGGCTTTCTTCGGAGCAGTAACCTTCTTGGCGGTTTTTTTCTTTGCTGGCATAATGGGAATTAGGAATTGCGGGGATGACCCGGGGGATAGCCCGGATCACACCTCCTGTTCTGAAGTTTCGGACAGCGATGCGTGCGGAAAGGGTCCGTTCTGGATGAATAATTTCAACTCACGGCGCTCTTTCATAAAATCTCTGATTCTGGCAGCATCGATATTACTCTGACCATGTCTGGATATTTCCTTGTCAAGATATTCGACTCGATCCCTGCAGTACCGGCGAACCAGTGCGGCAAGGGTTTGGTTAACAAATGATTCCATATCCAATCCCTGGCGGTCATCGGTTTCATAGCGTGCCAGACAGGCCCGCTCCTCATCGTCTCGCATGAGGAAATAGATGCCTTGGGAACTTTCAATGTGATCAACTGTAGCCTCGGCCAGAATGCGGGACAGCAGCTTGCCTTCGATGTTCTGGATTCTAATCCATTGATGGTCAATAACCTGCGCAAGAGAATCGGCCCACTCCACATTCTTAAGGAGCGCCCAAAGTAAGTCGCCTTCGAGGTTTGTCAATGTTTCGGATGAAATTGTTCCACCTCTTTTTCCGGAAGGGGCGATGATGGTCCTGGCCGGATGCCCTTTTGCCTGGCTGAAGAAACGGTCGTAATCCGCCTTTGCCGCGGCCATGGTTGTCCCAGTCGCCTCCACCGCCTCGAGGAAATACCCCTCCCGCACCACCGCGCTCGGGCAGGAGGCGAGCATTTCAAAAAGGGCGTTAAGGACTTTTGACCGCTGTTCCGGGGAGGGCTTGTTTTCCCCCAGAAGGCTCAGCCCGGCGAATTGAATCCCTGAACACGAGGCTCTCTCCCCCAGCCCGGCGGCCCCCTTGTGACGGAGGAAATCATCCGGGTCCTCTCCCTCCGGCAGGTCGATGACATGGACCTCCAGCCCTGACTTGAAGGCCATCGGAAGGAGACGGAGAACCGCCTTGGATCCTGCCGCGTCATTATCCAGGAGAACGTCGAGCCTGTCGGTGTAGCGCTTGAGAAGGTCGAGCTGTTCCTGGGTAATGGATGTGCCCTGGGGAGCAGCCGCTTCCCTCAGCCCGCAACTCCAGCACCGGAGGGCATCGAGTTGGCCCTCCACCAGAAGTGCCCGGCCAGCCTCAGAAATCGTATCCTTGGCCCGGTCGAGGTTGAACAGGAGCTGGCTCTTCCTGAAGATCGGTGTCTCGGGGGAATTAATGTACTTGGCCTTCCAGGAACCGTGGTCCCTCGGAGTCTCCTCCAGTTGCCTCGCCGTGAAGGCCACCACATGCCCCTGCAGGTCACGGATCGGGACCATTAGGCGGCCCCGAAAGACAAAAAACCAGGTCGAGGGATCCCTTTCCTGACGACCCACATGAAAGAGCCCGGACTTGGCCAGGGCTTCCGTCTGGAAACCCTTTGCCTTCAGCAGGTCAATCAGCTTGCGGCTGTCCGGGGGAGAAAACCCGATACTGAATTCCTCCGCTAGTTCCAGCGAGAATCCCCGCTCCTCGACCCAGTAACGGCGGATTTTCTCCGAAATGGGATGATCCGCCATGAAGGCCGTGTGATAGTAGTCGCGGGCGTATTCATGGATATCGAGCAGGGCCTGCCGGAGGCTGCGCGCTCCCTGGTCGGGTTCAGCCCCACTGGCGTATTTCACCGGCACATTGAACCGCTCCGCCAAGGCCTCAACGGCCTCAGGAAAGGTCAGCTTTTCCGTTTCCTGAATGAAACTGATTCCATCCCCGGCCAGGCCGGTTGAATGACACTTAAAGTAATTGCGGTCCGTGAGGACGTAAAATGAGGGCGTCTTCTCATTGCTGAAGGGACTTAGCCCCCGCCAGTTCTTTCCTGACCGCGAAAGCTCCACCACCGGGCGAACGATATCGTACAGGGGAATCGATCGAACGGCCTGCAGGGTCTCTTCGGAGTAGAACGGCATGAATCAAGGAATCCCGGGAATACCAGCCCTTCAGCCATTTAGGAAACTGAGATCCATCTCGGCACTGGAACGCTCGGGATGATCCGCCGGAACCAGCTTGAGGAATTTCTGGAAAAGAATCTCAGCATTTCGGGTGTTGCCCTGGTCAGCGAAGACCCTGGCCATGAAAAGGATCAAATCGGGAGAATCGGGGAACTTCCGGTAGATGGTTTCCATTTCCCTGACCAGGCGCTTGGCATCCATGGTTTTCTGTGCGGCCCGGAGGAATTGCAGAGCATATTCCGGGGTGGCCGGATCCCGTCGCATGGCCTCACTGGCGGTGGCCTGGGCCCAGCGGTCCCGACCGGTTTCCAGATAAAGAGCACTCAACTCGGCCCAGATGGCGGGCTGGTTATCGTTGCCGATCAAGGCCTGCTTGAAGTGACGGATTGCCCCATCGAGATCGCCGCTGGAACGGCTTTGCCGGCCCTGCCCCACGTAATCAGTCGGGACTGGTCTGGCCGGTTCCTCAACCGCCAGCGCCACGGGTTGCTCCTCCCCGGCAACCGGCATTTCAGCAACCGGCTGGGCAGGCGCTTCCTCGACGGCAGCGGGTTGCTCCTCGACGGGTTCCGGGGACGGCTCCCTCGCCTCCTCCGCCTTACGGGCGTTCAATTCCGCCAAGGCGGCCCGGGCCGCATCGCGGCGGCGTTTCCATTCCTCAAGTTGCTCCCGCACATCGGTGAGTGAACTCTGGTCGATCCGTCCCGGATACTCTGCTTCAAGTTGAGTTAAAAGAGCTTCCGCTTCCTGGAATCGCTTTGAGCGGACGGCTGTTTCCAGCAGACCCAGAAGGGCTTCGTCCCTTGCCTCGGCATCCCCCTCGAGGGCCCGGGCAAACCAGGCCTGAGCCTGGGCCAGATTCTGTGACTGCAGGTACAGCGAGCCAATCAGCACCTGCTGGGATGCTTTCGCTTCAAGCTGTTCGGCCGCGAGGTAAGCTTCCAAAGCTTCCCCCGTTCTTCCAGAGGAGCGGTGCATTTCCGCCAAGGTGATCCAGACGGGACGATCCGTGGGTCGGACCTTCAGGTACTCCCGGTAAGGCGCGACCGCACCCTCCGTGTCACCGCCCTCAATGAGCGACTCCGCCGCGTAGATCAGGTACTCCGCCTGCTCCGGGACCAGTTCGGCAATGCGCATGAAGGTCATCGCTGCCAGCATCGGGTCTTGGTCGGCCGCGTAGGCAAAGGCAAGGGGTTCCAGGAGATCCACCCGGTTGGGTTCCTGTTCCAGTCCTCTTTCAAGAAGGACAATGGCACCGTCAATCTGGCCGACGTTCAGGAGGTCCTCCGCCTGGCCGACCAGTTCCTCGACCGTAGGCTGACGCTCAGCACACCCCGATAATAAAAGAAAAAGGATGAACCCAAAGCGGAGAATCTGCTTCCAAGCTATTCGTATCATGCTCGTTTCGTATTGGACAAAGTTCCCATTTTACACCCAATGGAAAGAAATGAAACCCCTTTGGTGCCTAATAGCAATGACTTTGCTCTCTCATCCGGCAATTGCCGGGGCACCTGCCTTCTGGGATTATGAAAGCGAACAAAGGCGGGGTCATGACGGGGTTCTCTGGAAAACCACCCTGCCGGACTTCAGCGACGGGGCCTATCAGGCGGAAGTCGACCATCTGCTCAACCGCTTCGAGCGGGACACCGGCAAGCAACTGGTGCCGGGGGAAAATGGCCGTGTAGCCCTGAAGATCTACTCCAACTCGGGGGCCGGGCTTCACACCCCGCAGGCCCTGGTCCGGGCCGTGGTCGCCTTTCTGCTCCGCAAGGGGTTCCAACCGGAGGACATCTGCCTGGTGGATGCCCAGACCGAAACCCTGAGGGATTCAGGATTCCTGCCCCCGCGCAGCCGGGTTGGCTCAGTTGGACCTTATTTCGAGGGAATCAGGGTCAAGGCTGTCGATGGCAAGTCCATAACCTCACCACTCTGGTACTATGAAAGCCCTCTCCCGAAGGAGTATACCAGTCCCCTGGGCCGCGATCTCCTGCGGCCGGTGGTGGCGGATCCCCAGGAAGCGCGAAAAAGCTACCTGCCAGCCAACCTCCTGACAGAGGTTGATTTCTGGATCAACCTGCCGATGGCCAGCCACCATCCCGCCACCGGAATGACCGGTGCCCTGGCCAACGCCACCTTGTGGAACATCTCCAACGGCACCCGCTTTTTCAACAGCCCGGCCAATGCCCCGGTCGCGGTGGCGGAGATCGCCGCCATTCCCGAGCTCAAGGCCGGCTGGGCCCTCAACCTGGTCAGTCTGGAGCAATACCAGTACATCGGTGGACCAGGTTATAACGCCAACTACACCGACTCGTTGCCCCAACTGTGGATGTCCGTTGATCCGGTCATAATGGACGCCAACCTGGTGGAAATCATCAACAACTCCCGCAAGGAGGATGGATTCACGCCCCTGCCGGAGGTTCCTGAGTTTGTTCTCTACGCCATCCAGCTGGGAATGGGCCGGGGGATTCCCTCCGGGACGAAGGTTATTTACCTGCAAGAAATGACCCCCTAGCGAATTTGCCTTGCGGATAAGGAACAGGAGGGTTTCTTGGGAGAATCATGGAATTGTCGGACTACATCCCGGTATTGATTCAGATCGGTCTGGCCCTCGCGATCGGTGGGGCTGTTCTCATCGCCAGTCAGCTTCTGGGGCAGCGGGGTCCCAAGAACCGCTTCAAGGATTCCGCCTACGAGTGCGGCCTTCCCCCCGAAGGCGAACGGGCCGCCCGGTTCAGCGTCAAGTTCTACCTGACCGCGATGCTGTTCATCCTTTTCGACATCGAAATCGTTTTTCTGATCCCGTGGGTACTCGTCTACCGGGATTTCCTCTCGCAAAACCTTCCCATTCTTCTCCCGGTCCTCTTTTTCATTCTGCTTCTTGTGGCCGGCCTGGTCTACGAAATGAAAAAAGGCGCCCTCGATTGGGAAAAATAGATCCGCCTTATGGGTTTTTATTACGAAAATCTGGTCCGCCCGGTCCTGTTCCGGACCGATCCTGAAAAAGCCCATGACATGGGGGTCACAGCCCTCAACGGCTTGGGCAGGATCCGGCCCTTGTGCCGCATTATGGAAGCCATCAACCTGGTTCAATCCGATGAACCGATCGAGCTGTTCGGGCTCCGGTTTCCCAATGCCGTCGGTCTGGCCGCCGGGATGGATAAGAACGGACACTTTTACCGTGCCGCCCCCGCCCTGGGATTCGGGCATATTGAGATCGGTACCATCACCCATCTGCAGCAACCCGGCAATGAGCGTCCCCGGGTCTTTCGTTACCCGGAATCACGGGCCATCATCAACCGGATGGGCTTCAACAATGATGGGGCCGAGGCGGTGGCTGCGCGCCTGAAGACCACTCTTTCCAAACGCAAATCGAGGATCCCCCTTGGGATCAACATCGGCAAAAGCAAGATTGTTCCCGTTGATCAGGCGGTCCCGGACTATCTGGCCTCATTCGGCCTGCTGGTCGACTATGCGGACTACATCACCATCAATGTGAGTAGCCCCAATACCAAGGACCTGAGGGAGTTGCAAAAGGAGGCCTACCTCGACACCCTGCTCGGGGAACTGGCCAGAACCAACAGCGGCCGCGCCCGCAAACTGGGGATCGCCCCCACCCCGATGCTGCTCAAAATCGCCCCCGATCTCAATTACCGGGAAATCGACCACGTTCTGGAATGCCTGGATCGTTGGAACTATGCTGGCATCATCGCCACCAATACCACCATTGGGCGTCCAGGCGAATTCGCCAACGTCCGTGAGCCGGGCGGACTCAGCGGTGCCCCTGTTCACAATCGCTCCGTGGAGGTGGTCAAGTACATCAGCCGCGTCACCGGGGGCAAGCTGCCCATCATCGGCGTCGGCGGGGTCGATGATCCAAAGACCGCCGGTGACATGATGGACAACGGGGCCAGCCTGGTCCAGTTGTACACCGGGATGGTTTACCGTGGTCCCTTCGTAGCCAAGACCATTGCCAAGGCCCTCGCGCCCAGGCAAAGCTCCTGGATGTAATCAGCCTCGGACGGCCGGATCGGGGTTGACAATCAATCCGTTTCCATCATCGCCTCTTAGCTTTCAATTTTCCCCTTACGAATTCCCTAACTATCTAATTTCCATGGCAAAAAGCTCAAACAAACTGGAATGGTGTCTGGTCCGTATCGGCGAGGACATGAATTGGTGGGTCACCGAAGTCTCCGACCCGATTCACTGGGACGTTGACGGACTCGGAATTGTTGATCCCCGGCAAATGGGCTATATCCTGGAACAGTGTGACGCCCTCCGGGAATACGGGTTCGACGCCGATATCGTCGACCAGGCCTTCTGCTCCCTGCGGATCGACTCGGAGACCAAGAATGAACAGGTCAAGCTGGTCCTGACATCCGAGTCCCTTCTGGAAGATGACAACAAGCACTTCGCCCTTCCCGATATTATTGACGAGGAAAAGGGGCCCTATGCGGATTTCCTCGACCAGATCACCCGCTTCCGGGTCAAGATGCTCAATGACTTGATCGAATTTGACCGCAACCTGACGGTCGACGAACTGGAGGACGAAATCCGCGAACGCCAGAACCAGGAGTACATGGAAGGAAAAGCGGTTCATCCCTTCCAGGAGATAGTTTCCATCCTCGAATATGTCCCCGAGGGCTATGAGCTGGACGAGGACGAACCGACCACGCGCGACGAGGAAGACATCGACGATATTCCCGAGTACGAGGAAGAGGACGAGAAGCTCGAGGAAGACGAGACGATGCGCTGGGACGAGGACGACGAGGAAGAGGAAGAGGACGAGGAAGAGGACGAAGACTAATAGCGTCTGCTCCCGAAACCGGAATCCCCGGATTAATCCCGTCTAGGCCTTTTCAGTTGCCCAGCTCTTGGCAAAGTAGGTCAGGATCAGGTCAGCTCCCGCCCGCTTGATGGCCAGAAGGCTTTCATCGCGGCACCGCTGGAGATCCAGCCACCCCATTTCCGCGGCGGCATGGATTTGCGCATACTCCCCACTGACCTGGTAGGCGGCCACCGGCAGGGCTGTCGCCTCACGGGTCTGCCGGATTATATCCAGATAGGGCCCGGCTGGCTTGACCATGAGAATGTCCGCGCCTTCCAGTTCGTCCAGCATGACCTCGCGCTCGGCCTGGCGGGCATTGGCGGGATCCAACTGGTAACCTGCCTTGCTGAGGAGAGTGGTTCCCGCAGCAGTGGAACTGCCCACCGCATCACGGAAGGGCCCATAGAAAGCACTGTTGAACTTGGCTGAGTAGGCCACGATACCACAACTGACAAGGCCGTCAGCATCAAGGGCTTTACGGATGGCCCCCACCCGCCCATCCATCATGTCGGAAGGGGCGACAAAATCAGCCCCAGCCCGGGCATTGAGGCAGGCCATTTCACTGAGAATTTCCAGGGTCCGGTCGTTGTCGACATCCTGTCCGTCCGGGGTAAGGACACCGTCGTGGCCGTGGGTGGTGTAGGGATCCAGGGCAATGTCGGCCAGGATCTGGATTTCCGGTACGGATTCCTTGACCGCACGGATGGCCCGCAAGATCAGGGTTTCACCGTTGAGGGCCTCCTCTCCGCCGGGGGACTTGAGCGAGCCATCCAGGGAAGGAAACAGGGCGACGGCCTTGATTCCCAAATCGTAAAGCTCCCGGCACTCCTGGCACAGGTCCCGGATGGTGTACCGGTACTGGCCGGGCATGCTTGAGATGGGCTCCGGCGCCCCCTCCCCCTCGATGACAAAAAGGGGCTGGATCAAGTCGCTTTTCCGGAGATGCGTCTCCCTGACAAGGGACCGGACGGCATCGTTCTTACGCAATCGGCGGGGACGGGGTGTGCCTGGATTCAACATGCTATTCAGGGTTTAGGCTGGACACTGTAACCATCGGGACGGTCAACGACAAGCCATCCCTTTGCGGATAATTGATCCCTCAGGGTATCGGCTGCAGCAAAGTCTCTCGACTGCCTGGCTTCCCAGCGCTGCCGGGCCAGTTGCTCAATCTCGGAGGGGACCGGAACCTCCGCCGGTTGGGCCGACGGACGAGAAAACAGATCCAGGCCCAGGCCATAGATCAGGGTCCCCGCAGCCAGAAGGCAGCGCCGCGCATCCTCCGCGTCTGCCACCGACTTACGGGCTTTCTTCAAACCATTGAAAAGCGCACCGAGGACAGCAGGCGTATTGAGGTCGTTCCGGAAAGCGGCCCAGGCGTTCTGGAAAGGACCCCAGTCGGACGGGGCACCGGGACCGACAAATTGATCCCAATCGGCCTCTGTCATCCCGGCCGACTCCAGCAGTCCTGAAATCGCGGCTTCCAGTTTGCTCAGCCCGCTCTTGGCCGCATCGAGGCCGGTAACGGTGAAATTGAATTGCTGCCGGTAGTGACCACCGAGCATGGCCAGGCGGATTTCCGCCGGGTGATACCCCTTCTCCTGTAAATCGGCGAGGACAAAGAAATTGCCCAGGCTTTTGGACATTTTCTTTCCTTCCACCAGCAGATGCACACTGTGCATCCAATGAGCGGCAAAGGGCTTGCCGGTCGCGGCCTCGCTCTGGGCGATCTCGTTTTCATGATGCGGAAAGCAAAGATCCTCGCCCCCCCCATGGAGGTCAAAACCGTCCCCCAGGTACTTGCGGCTCATGGCGGAGCATTCAAGGTGCCACCCGGGACGCCCTTCGCCCCATGGACTGTCCCAGTATACGGGTCCGTCCGCCTCCTTCCTTGCCTTCCAGAGGGCGAAATCCGCCACGGAATCCCTTTCATATTCGTCCGCCAGGTTAACCGCGCCGCCACTGGTGGTGTCCTGCTGCTGAAGCGCTTCCGGATCAAAGTGGGACAACTTGCCGTAATCCCCGAAGGACCGGACCCGGTAGTAGACCGAACCGTCCCCGCCAACGTAGGCGTTTCCCTTGTCGACAAGGACCTGTACCATGTCGATCTGTTCCCGGATGTGCTCCGTGGCCCGCGGCTCCACACTGGGTGGAAGCAGGTTCAGGATGGCGCAATCCTCATGGAACCGATCCGTCCACTTGCTGGTGAACGCCTCCAGGGAAGCGCCCGCCGCGATAGCGTTGCGGATGGTCTTGTCATCGACGTCGGTGATGTTCCTGACGTAATAGGGATTGTAGCCTGCCAGCTGCAACAGACGGTATAGGACGTCGAAACGGACGAAAGTGATGAAATTCCCGATATGGGCCGGGCCGTAGACCGTCGGGCCACACACGTAGAACCGGAATTGGCCGGATTCGCCCGCGGGCAATTCCCTCAGTTCTCGGCTCATTGTGTCGTATAAGCGGATCGAATCCATGATGCCAAATGAGAGAACGTGCTGATTGTGAAGTCAATCGCGCAAAACTCCTCCGTTGCCCACAGGTTGGGCCGGGGAAATTTTAGATTGGCAGAATCCCGGGCCGGACCAATCTTGTCGCCCAAGATGCAAGTGGCTCCCAGTGTAGGAATGATGAAAGTCCTGGTTCTGTTAAGCGGTGTCAGCTATCTCGGGCTGGCCCTGTTCGCAGTCTTCTTTGCCAACCAGCTCGTCTTTCCCGCGCCCGTTCCAGGCTATTCCGACTCCCCGGACATCCTGAAATTCCCCTACAATGAGTCAGGGGAATCCGTTTCCATGGTTTACCTGGATAACCCTCGAAGCCGCTATCTGGTTTTTTACCACCACGGCAACGGGGAGGATTTAAAATCGACCCTTCCAAGACTGGAGAAACTGCGCCAGATGGGCCACTCGGTCCTCTCTTGGGATTATCCCGGGTATGGTACCAGCGACGGCAAACCGAACGAGGCGCTGGTGCTCGATATCGCTGACCGGATCTGGAAGCAGATTCCCCGACGCTACGGCTTCGACCACAAGCGCGTCCTTCTCTACGGGCGCTCCCTCGGGGGCGGACCGGCAACTTGGCTGGCGCACCGATACCCTGCCGCCGGCCTGGTCATGGAGGGCAGCTTCACCAGCATTTTCAGGGTTGGCCTTCCGGCCCGGATCCTGCCGTGGGACATCTTCGATAACCTGAAGCTGATAGATTCAATCACCTGTCCCGTCCTTTTCATCCATGGAACGGATGACCAGACCGTCCCCTTTGATCACTCGGTCAAACTCCATGAAAAAGCGCCCAAACCGAAATTCTTTGCCTGGGTCGATGGAGCGGGCCACAATGACGTCATTGAATCCTATACGGATATCTACGACAGCAGCCTGAACCGGTTTATCCAGAGCCTGTAGGAGGTCAACCATGCCAGCCACCGCACTTGTCATAATAATAGACCGAGTCGAGGAACTCGAGGCCATCGCCCCCATCGACTGTCTTCGCCGGGCCGGGGTACGGGTCATGGTGGCATCGGCCGGGGAAGGCCTCAAGGTAACTGGCAGGAACGGGATCGGCCTGGTCGCCGATTCCCTCCTTGTTTCCTGCCTCGGTCAATCCCATGACCTGGTGGTCGTACCCGGGGGACCCGGCCATGCCCAGCTGGCCGAAAATGAAGAGCTTCTTGGACTCCTCCGGGAACAACACGCCTCGGGTAAACTGGTCGCTTCCATCTGTGCCGGACCCGTTGTGCTCGATAAAGCCGGCGTGCTGGAGGGAAAGGCATTCACCTCTTTCCCGGGAACGGCGGATATCCTGCCGGGACGGGATCCATCCCGGCGGGTCGTCAGGGACGGCAACATCATAACTTCCCAGGGCGCGGGAACGGCCCTGGAGTTTGCCCTGGAGTTGGTGGAAGCCCTCTGCGGGGAAAGTGTCCGGAGGGAAATCAGCGCCTCGATCTGCGCCTAGTTTGTATAAGCCACCGACGCTTCCCGTGTATTCTTCAACTCGGCCGGGCCCAGGAGGGCCCGCTTGCCAGTAGCAGAATCGAGGATCATCAACCGTGAATAGCGCGAGGTCCGTTCCGTGTAGATGAGGTGCCGGCCATCGTTCAGCCAGACCGGATGAACAGCATCCCCCGGCCCACGGGAGACAATCTGGCTGCGGTTTTCAGTGAAGGAATAGACGGCCAGCTCGAACTCACCCCCTACGGCAGCCGTGAAGGCAATCCGGGAGGCGTCGATCGGGTTCCAGACGGGCTCCGAGCAATTACGGCTAATATCGGTCCGGACACGGCTCATGGAGCGTCCGCGCAAATCCATTGAGTAAATCTGCGGACCTCCCATCTGATCGGAGGTAAAGATCAGCTGGCGCCCATCCGGTGACCATGAGGGACTGGCTTCAAGGCTGTCGGACCGGGTCAGGCGCCTCAACTGCCGCCCCTCCTGGTTACTGACGTAGACCTCCGAATTGCCGGAACCGCTCAGGACCATTGCCACCTGACGCCCATCGGGAGAGAAGGTCGCGCCCGTGTTGGCGCCCCGCCAGCCCGCGAACACCGTCCGTTGCCCGGTAGCTAGGCTGATGCGGTAGATGTCAGGGAATCCGGTCCCGTGGTAGCTGGTGTAGAGGAGGGTCTGTCCGTCCGGGGAAAGGGCCGGCGACAGGCATTGGGACCGGTCGCGGGTCAATTGACGGACCGCCTGGAAGAGCATGTCCGAGGAGTAAATTTCCGCATGTCCCGATCGATCAGAAACAAAGGCCAGCTTGGTGTTGAAAAAGCCTTTGCTGCCGAGGGTCTTTAGGACCGCCGTGTCGGCGGCCGCATAGAGGGCCTCGTGTTGGGTCGTACCCGAAAAACTGCCCTGCCAGAGAGCCTTGCCCCGGGAGGATATCACCAGGTCCACTCCACTGGCCCCGTTGGAGGAAAACGTGAAATTGAAATCAGGACGGTCCCCGACCTGCTCAAAGCCACCGTGCAACCGGAACAGCTGCTGGGCCTGCTGGGCCAGGCTGGCTGGCTGACCGGAGATCTCTATCGTCCGGGTCAGGACGGAGGAGGAGCCAACCACGTCACCCAGCTGGATGGCCCCCTCGGTGGAGGCAATCCACATCACGGACAAGGATTTAACAATCAGCAGCAGGTTGAAGACACGGTATTTCATATTTCGCAATTCAGGATGGTCAAAAGACGGGAATGAGCGCAGAACTTGCCCGAACAATTGCCAAGTTGACGGAATATGCTTTCCTGAAGACTTCAAGCAGTTTTCCCTCCCATTCATCCGACATGATCGACAAAGAAATCATCCGCAGCGCCTTGAAGGCCGTCAAGTACCCTGGATTCAGCCGGGACATCGTTTCCTTTGGGCTCGTGGAGAATATCTCCGTGGACCAGGACTCGGTTTCCATCCGGATACAAGTCACCACGGCCGATGCAAGCGTTCCCCTGAAAATCAAGGCCTCGGTGGAGGAAGTGGTCGGTGCCCTCGACGGGGTCGGCCGGGTGACCGTCGAGGTGGCCATGCAGAAACCCAAGTCAGCCTCACCGGCGGCGGGAGCCTCCAAGAAGGCAAATATCCTTCCGGGGGTGAAAAAAATCATCGCGGTGGCCAGCGGCAAGGGCGGAGTCGGCAAGTCCACCGTGACGGTAAACCTGGCCTGCGCGATCGACCGTATCCTTAGGTCGCGTGGCAACAGCAAGGGAGTGGGGATTTTCGACTGCGACATTTATGGGCCTTCGGTTCCACTGATGATGGGGGTCTCAAGCAGGCCCGAAATCAGGAATGAGAAGATTGTCCCCCCAAGCAATTACGGCATCAAGGTCATGTCCATGGCCCTGCTGGTCGACGATGAGTCTCCGGTCATCTGGCGCGGCCCGATGATCAACAACGCCATTTCCCAATTTGCCCAGAACGTCGACTGGGGCGATCTCGACGTCATGGTGGTAGACCTTCCTCCGGGAACCGGCGACGCCCAGCTGTCCCTGGTCCAGACACTGCCGGTGGACGGGGCCGTGGTCGTTACCACCCCCCAGCCCGCCGCAGTCAATGTGGCCGCCCGCGGGGCCCGCATGTTCGAAAAGGTCAATGTCCCCATCCTCGGGGTCTGCGAAAATATGAGTTACCTCGAAAATGGCGACGGCTCACGCCAGCACATCTTCGGGGAAGGCGGGGGCCGATGGACCGCAGAGGCCCTCGATGCCCCCTTGATCGGGGAGGTTCCACTCGATAGCGAAATCCGCGAAGGCTCCGACCGGGGCATCCCCATCACCGTGGCCTATCCGGACAGCAAACCCGCCAAAATCTATCATCAAATGGCCGAGGTAATCCTCGCCGATCTTTGATTCCGGAAACTTTCCTCAGCGGAATTTTTTTGAGGTTGAAAGAGGCATGGCCAAATATGACCTTGCAAGATCATGTATGATCTGAGGATCATCCAGCACACTATCCGCAATGACAGCACCACGGAAATCTTCCAAAAAAGACGAAACAGACAAGACCGTTCTCAGCAGGTCCAGTCTGTACCGTGAGTTTTTGGCTGAACGGGAAGAGATTCTGAAACACAAGTGGCTCGAATCCGAGAAAGCGGGTGAAGACATCGGATTTGAGAAGGCCCTCCTCGACTGGATCCGCAAGCACCGGGAAGGCTGGAAAGCCCTCCGCAAGTCGCCCAAGGAATCAGCTTAAGTCGACTTTGATGAGGATTCCGGGCTGCCGCTCCCCCGTTTGGGCCAGGCAAGGGCATAGACCAGGCCGACCGCAAACTTGGAAATCACCTCCCCCAGGATGACCTTCAGCAGGACCAGCGGGGGGAAGAATGAGCTCCCGGCAAAGGCGATCAGGTTGAACAGGATCGAGTCCACCGGAATGCTGACCACATTGGAACGAATGACCCGGCCAATCCATGATCGGTCCCGGTAGTAGTGGAAAATTTCCGTATCCATCGATTCGGCGATCACGATGGCAAGGAAGGAAGCGATAAAGACCCGCCAACCATTCTCCATCAGCATGGCAGTGGCTTCCGCGAACCAGGCCAGATCCCTCTCCTGGAGAATCTCCAGCAACCAGCTTCCCCAAAGGTACCTGAGGCTGGTCAGCATGGCCAGATTGAGCAGCGCTGAGAGGAAAATAACCTTGTAGACAAACCGTTTTCCAAGGGAGTGCATCCGGTCCCGCTGGGTGAAAGTCAGGCCAAAGACCAGAGTTCCGACCGAAACCAGGATACCAGTCCCTGGGGCAATTTCAAAGGGAAGGAACAGGGTGGCCGTCAGGTTCGCCAAAAGGACGGCCAAGGTGTACAGAATGGCTACTGTCATTGAAACTGCCTTATTCGTCATACAATCGATCCCTTGACGAGAATAAATTTGCCAGCAGCCCACCCTCCTTGTTGGCTTGCCCGGCAAACCGTTACCGACTTGAGCATAAAGAATTCCCTGAAAATTTTCTCCCGCTGGGTGCGGGATCACAATCACTTGAGGTACTTTCCGCTTCGCCGGGCGCTGAGAGGATACGGTTACAGGTCAGCCAAATCGGACTTCCGGGCCGGCCTCAACGTCGCTCTGCTGGCCTTTCCCCAGGGAATGGCTTATGCCGCCATAGCCGGGCTGCCGATCGAGTACGGCATCTACGGTTCGGCGGTGGCTGCCCTGCTGGGCCCCATCCTCGGGGGTTCACGATTTATTGTCCTCGGCCCGACCAATGCTACCTCCGTCCTCGTCTTCGCCTCCTTCATGGGAATGGGCATCGTCGAGCAGAGCGAAAAGCTGCCCCTGATATCGCTCATTGTCCTCATGTCGGGCGTCTTCCTGATCCTGGGAGCATTTCTCCGGGTGGCCAACCTGATCCAGTACATTTCCCGTTCAGTGGTGACAGGCTACATCACCGCCGCCGCCATCTACATCATCGCTAATCAGTTACAAAAGGTCCTCGGGTTCGAATTCACCCTCCCGGAGGGATCAACATTCCTGACCGTCATCTGGTTGAGCCTCAAAGGCCTGCCCCTGACGCACTGGCCAACACTGGTCCTGTCATTGGTGACCGGATCCCTTTTCTGGGTGTTGCAACGCCGGTTCAAGGCCCTCCCTAACGTGGCCATTAGCCTGGCCATTGTCTCCGCCCTGGCCCATGCCTTCAATCTGCTACTGGAGAGCCAGGGCATCGCTGAAGCCATCCTGACCCTTTCCGCCATCGATGCCCGGCAATGGGGCCTTAGTCTGCCCCCGCTCCGGGGCGACCTGATCAGTGAAACTGCCAGCCTGGCCCTGGTCATCGCCTTCCTCTCGGTCCTTGAGGGCACCTCGATTGGAAAGTCCCTCGCCTCGAGGGCCGGGCAGAAGCTTGACTCCAACCAGGAGATGCTCGGCATGGGCCTGGCCAACGTGGGGTGCGCCCTCTTTCAGGGGATGCCGGCATCGGGCTCACTGACCCGATCCCAGCTCAACTGGTCCAGTGGGGCAGCGACTCCCCTGGCAGCCATGATATCAGGCCTCCTCTGCACCGCCGGGGCCTTTGCCCTCGGTCCCCTGATCAAGTACATCCCAGCCAATGTGCTTGGGGTCCTGGTCATCTCTATCGGGCTTTCCCTGATCAATAAGCACGTCATCCGGGTGGTCTGGAACGCCACCGGATCGGACCGCCTGGTTTTCCTGACGACCTTTGTCGCCGCCCTCCTGATTCGTCTGGACTTTGCCATCATCCTCGGGACCGGCGTCTCCGTGCTGCTTTTCCTCCGTAAGGCGGCTCAACCGGAGCTGACCGAGTTCTCCCCCGACACCGATGGCGGAATCAGCCCCGTCGAGGAGGATGCCGGGGCACCCCAGACGGAAATCTCCATTGTCCACGTCGAGGGTGATCTCTTCTTTGGCGCTTCAGAGCTGTTCCGGGACCAGATGCGCCGAGTCTGCGAAAAGCCGTCCCTCAAGGTGGTCCTCCTGAAAATGCGCAATGCCTATCACCTTGATGCCACCAGTGTCCTCGCGCTGGAGGAACTCATCCGCTACATGCAGGAACAGGGGCGAATTCTCCTCGTCAGTGAGGTCCGCAAGGAAGCAGTCCGCATTTTCAGGAACAGCGGCCTGATCGATGTCATTGGCCGGGACAATATTTTCCCTGACAACCCCTCCAACCCGACCCTGGCCACCGCCAAGGCACTCAAGCACGCGATGAAGTTCATGGGAACAAAGGACGCGGAGGTCCACATTTACCTTGGAAAATCAACCAAGCAGGAGAGGCGTCCCGGATGAGGTTTCCATTTTTTGATTTCCTTTTTCAGGCCAATTGGCATGGTCCTAGGCACCTTACGAATCTACCCGATGGAAAAGACTATTGAACTCACCGTCAGCAACAAGATGGGCATCCACGCCCGTCCCGCTGCTATGATTGTCCGCGTTGCCAACAAGTACCAGGCCGAGGTGACAGTCGAAAAGGACGATGAACAGGTTAACGGCAAGTCCATCATGGGGCTGATGATGCTGGCGGCGGGCAACGGAACCACCCTCAAGTTTATCGCCAGCGGAGGCGACGCCGATGCCATGCTGAAGGAAATGACCGAGCTCTTCGCACGACAGTTCGAGGAATCCTGAGGGCCCCGGGCGGTGAATATCTGCGTATACTTGTCTTCCAGCGAGGCGGTCGCTCCGGATTTTGTGACCTTGGCGATCGAACTGGGCCAGGCCATCGGTAAAAAAGGCCACACTCTGGTTTTCGGGGGCAACAACACTGGCCTGATGGGCCGGATCGCCGACGCCGTCAAGGACAGCGGTGGTAAAGTCATCGGGGTCGTTCCAAAAAAACTCGATGAGCTCGGGCGATCCTACACAAAATGCGACAAGCTGATTATTTCCAAAGACTTGCGGGACCGTAAAGCCATCATGGACGAGCATGCGGACGCCTTTGTTGCCCTGCCCGGAGGATTGGGGACCCTGGAGGAGATTATCGAGGTGCTTAACCTCAAATACCTCCGGTACCACCAGAAACCGGTGGTCTTCATCAATCACGCCGGATTCTACGAACCTCTTTTTGAGGTATTCCGCGGGTTTTACGATCAGCGGTTCACCAAGCGGGCTGTCGAGCACCTTTATGCCTCGCTGCCGGATGTGCCCAGTCTCTTCCCTTACCTGGAGGAATATGTGCCCATCCAGATCGAAGAAAAGTGGTACGACCGGTCCACCGACAGCATCTGAAAGTCCTGTCAGGGGTAAAGAGGGACATTTTTCACCGCTGAACGGCTTGACACGGTCCGTAAAAGCCCTTCTTCTCGTCCTTTTTTCCTCAAGGAGAAGCCGAATATGCAACCGACGTACAGACCTTCCAAACTCAAGAGAGCCCGTAAATGCGGGTTCCGTGCCCGCAAGGCGACCCGTGGGGGCCGCAAAGTCCTTAATGCCCGCCGTGCGCGCGGTCGTCACAAGATTAGCGACTGAACCAGCGGGCCGCAGCCATGCGGTACACGCGACAGCAACACCTGCGAAAAGCAGCTGACTTTGAATCAATTCGCACTTCCGGAATGCGTCGGGAGTGCGGATTTTTTTATCTAAACATCCTGCAACGGCCCGACCGGCCGCAGCCCCTCCGACGGGCCGGGTTCATCGCCTCGAAAAGGATCGGCAACGCCGTGCACCGCAACCGGGCCAAGCGTCTGCTCCGGGAAGCCTTCCGGCACCACCAGGACAAGCTCCCTGATTCCTGCGATGTCGTCTTTATTGCCCGGCCCTCGATCAAGCGGGCCCGGCTGGAAGAAATTGAACGACGCTTCCTCGGGGCACTCAAATCCCTTGGGACGGACGACTAATGAAACTTCTTCAGGCAATCATGCGAGCAGCCAACCACCTGCTGGGGACCCTGCTGCTGGTTCTGCTGCACCTCTACCAGTGGATTGTTTCACCCGTCCTGCATTTACTGGCCCCCGGCAGTGGATGCCGCTTCGAGCCCACCTGCTCGGAATACGCCATGACCGCGGTTCGCCGCCACGGACCCATCCGGGGAACCCGGCTTGCGGGCAAGCGACTGGCCCGCTGCCATCCATGGGGGGGATCCGGCTATGACCCGGTCCCGGACCATTGTTCTTGCACCTCTCGCGAGGATCACCAGCATCCATCCTCTTTCAAGCCTTCCTGAGATACCGGAAGGGACCGCACAGGCACTCATTCGACAATTTAAATGGACAAGAAAAGCGTTTCAATAGGGCTGGTTTTCGTCATCGGGGGATTCTTCCTGATGATGTACAACAGTACCCAACAGGAGAAATCCCGCCAGGAGGAGCTCCTTCGGCAGGCACAGGAAAACGAGCAGGCGTTGCAGGAAAGCGGCTGGACGGAGGGCTCCGACATCGCCTCCCCCGCTGAAATCGTCCCTGCAGCGACCCAGCCTCCGGCCATCCAGGAACGGGTGGTTGCCGCTGTCCCGCCCGTTGACCAACCCCTGGAACAATTGGCGGTGCTGAACAACGAGCACCTCCGCATCCAGCTAAGCAGCTATGGCGCAGCCGTGACTGAGCTTGTCCTCAAGCAGCAACCGGCGGATAATCCGCACATCCAGAAGACGCATCGTCCGGTCATCCTCAACCGTGTATCCGACAGCCCGGCACTGGACCTCAAGCGCTCCAGCGGGGACGATCTGGCCACCATTGCCCGTTTCTACACGCTGGTCTCCGCCAGCGACAGGGAAGCCACCTTCGAGGCGGTCCTCCCCAGCGGCTTGGTGATCCGACGGCACTACAAGCTGAGCAACGGGGAAGACCCCGAGGGCCCCCTGCCCTATCTGGTCGAGCACCAGACCATTTTTAGCAATTCCACCGGGCAACCGCTATCCCTGGACAAGGTCTACCTTGACCTGGGGACCGCAGCCCCCACCGAAGCCGACTACCGGGGCTTCAACCTCAATGCCTCCTACCTCGCCAACGGGGACTTCGAGACCATCCCGGTAACCAAGTTTTCCGGGGGCGGATTCTTCGTCAAGAAGCAGCCGCGGGAAATGATTGAGGAAAAGGGCATTCTCCAATGGGGAGCCGTTAAAAACCAGTTCTTCACCACCATCTTTACTCCGGAGACACCCGCCGACGGGATCCGGGCCCGGGGAATCCGTTTCCCCCAGGACCCCAAGACGGGCAAGGTCCCGGTGGGGATCAATGCCTCCCTCGAGTTTGCTTTGCCAACACTCCAGCCCGGTGAACAGTTTGTCCTCGCCGGGGGCTATTACGCCGGCCCCAAGAGTTTTGAGCGCCTGTCCCAACTCGACCAGAACCAGGAGGATGTTCTTCAACTCAGCTGGTTCCTCAGTTTCTACCCGGCCCTGGTTGGCTTTGTCGCCAAGGTGCTGCTCTCGATCATGAGTGGACTGGAAGGCTTTGTCGGCAACTGGGGTGTGGCCATCATCCTGACCACCTTCGTCATCCGCCTGTGCCTGTGGCCACTGACCGCCAAGGCAGCCCGCTCGTCCAAGCGCATGCAGGAGCTGCAGAAGCCCCTGCAGGCCATCCGGGAAAAATACCAGGACAACCCGCAGAAGCTGAACGAGGAGATGATGAAGCTGTGGAAAAAGCACAAGATCAACCCGCTCTCCGGGTGCTGGCCGGTGCTGATCCAGTTCCCCATCTTCATCGCGTTCTTCAACCTGTTGCGCAACTCTTCCGACCTGAGGTTTGCCAATTTCCTGTGGATCAATGACTTGTCCATGCCGGACGCATCCATTCCCCTGCCCGGCGAGGGCCTCCCCTTCCTCGGGGCGGCGATCAATATTCTTCCCTTCGTCTGGCTGGTTTCCATGTACTTCCAGATGCGGATGATGCCCCAGCCCTCGATCGACAACGCGCAGACCAAAATGATCAAGTGGATGCCGTTCATCTTCTTCCCCTTCACCTACTATTTCTCCAGTGGCCTCGTGCTCTACTGGACCACCACCAACTGTTTCTCCATCTTCCAGCAGTGGATGACCAACCGGTCCAAGGACGAAGAGGATATTGCCATCGAGGAGGAAGTCGCCGAAATGGAGAACCCCAAAAGGGGGAAACTTTCTACCGGCCCCCTAATTTCCCGGAAAAAGAAAAAGAAGAACAAGGGAGAATCCCGCTAATCCGAATTAACCCGAACACATCCGTTAAGAACCATGTCAGGTCATAGTAAATGGGCAACGACCAAGCGGCACAAGGCCGCCATTGATGCCAAACGAGGCAAAATATTCAGCGTCATTTCCAAGGAGTTGACGCTGACCGCCAGAAACGGTGGCGGTGACCCGGAATTCAATCCCCGGTTGAGGACCCTGGTTGCCAAGGCCAAGGCCGCCAACATGCCGGCTGACAATATCGACCGGGCCATCAAGAAGGGCACCGGGGAGCTTCCCGGCGTGGAGTACTTTGAGCTGCTCTACGAAGGCTACGGTCCCGGAGGGATCGGCATCATTGTCGAGGTCACCACCGACAACAAGAACCGGGCTGCCAGCGAGGTTCGCTCCACCTTTTCCAAGTACGGGGGCAACCTGGCCACCCCGGGGGCACTACAGCACTTCTTCACCCGCCAGGGACAGTTTCTCATCGCCGCCGACAAGGCCAGTGAGGATCAACTGATGGAAATCGCCCTCGAGAACGGCGGCGACGACGTCATCAACAACGGCGACCACTTCGAGCTGCGTTGTGCACTTTCCGAGTTCGACACCCTTTCCTCGGCCCTGGAATCAGCCGGGATCCAGCCGGACAGCTCCGAGCTGGCCTATATCCCGGGCTCAGTGACCGAAGTGGCCGACAAGGACACCGTGCAGAAGCTCCTCCGCCTGACCAACGCCCTTGATGATCTCGATGATGTGCAGAACGTTTTCGACAATTCCGAAATCGACGACGCCCTCCTCGAGGACTGAGGCCCTGGTTTACGACTTTTTTGCATCCCGCTCCATGCCGTAGGGGCCATTGTAAAAACCAGCTGAAAGGGAACGGGCATAATTGGTTTGAGTTGCTAGAGGATGGCATCTACCTTCTCATGGCAAGAGCATGGCCAACACATCCGCAGCAGCAGCACCAGGCCGCACATCGCAAGGCTCCAGGAAGAGAGTATCCTTCTGGGAAAGCCAGCGCCTGGCTAAACAAAAACAATACGAGAAGCAGGCCCGTCGTAAGAAGATCAAGCTGGACCAGCTGACCGTATTTACCCAGCAGCTATCCTCCATGCTGGAGGCCGGGCTTCCGCTGGTCTCTGCGTTGGAGGCGCTCCAGGAGCAAACGGAGGATCCTGTCTTCCAGGTGGTTATCCGCAATGTCAAGGTGGACATTTCCGGCGGTACCGCCTTCTCGGAAGCCGTTGCCAAGTACCCGAACGCCTTCCCCAACCTGTTCGTTTCAATGGTTGAGGCTGGCGAGGCCTCAGGTGGATTGGCCAGCATCCTGGGCAAGGTGGCCATCTATTTCGAGGACACGGTCAAGTTGATCAAGCAGGTCAAGAGTGCCATGACCTACCCGATTGCGGTCATCGCCCTGGCCGTCGGCCTGGTCCAGGTCCTGTTGATTTTCGTTATCCCGGTTTTTGCCGAGATGTTCTCCAGCTTCGGCAAGGAACTTCCCAAGCCGACCCAGTTGCTCATCTCCACCTCCAATTTCCTCAAGTCCTACATCATCTTCATCATCGCTGGAGCAGTGGCCTTCTGGTATGTCATGAAGCGCATTCTCAAGACCCCCGGGGGGCGCCGTGCGAAGGATGTGGTCATGCTGAAGATTCCGGTGGTCGGGGCCCTGATCCAGAAAATTGCCCTGTCCCGGTTCTGCCGCACCTATGCCATCCTCCTGAGGAGTGGTGTGCCCATCCTCCGGACCCTGGAGATCGTCTCCAACGCCAGTGGCAACACCTTCATCGAGCTGGCCTGCAAAGATATCAGCCGGAATATCAGCCAGGGTGGACAGCTGTCCGAAACAATCGCCGAGATCCCCTATTTCCCGCCCACGGTGAAGCACATGGCCCGGGCCGGTGAACAAACCGGTAACGTCGACGGGATGATGGGCAAGATCGCCGACTTCTATGATGCCGAGATCGAGACCACCGTGGATGCCCTGACCTCCCTCATGGAGCCGATGCTGATCGTCTTCCTCGGGGTGGTTATCGGTGGCATCGTCATGGCGATGTTCCTGCCGATCTTCAATCTGGCCGGGGTCGTCGGAGGCTAAGGACAAATTTGGATTGCTTTTCGCGGCGGCTTTACATATAAAGCGCCTGAATGCGGCGTTTATTTGAGCAGGACATCGAACTCGATGCCAGGAAGTTGGCTCTTCTGGCCAACCATTCATTCCTCAACCTTTTCAATGTCCTGGAACGTCATCTGGCCCTGATTTCACAGGAAATCCCCTCCGCCGAGCTGCATCGGTACTCGAGGTTCTGCCTGGAGATCCTGGCCGACCTGTCGCAATTGGATATCAGGGAACGAATCCCCGATATACAGCGCAACTACAGCAGCTTGAACCTCTACCTGAACCGGCTTAAAAACGAATTCCCGGGATCGCGCAAGAGGCTCGACCAATTGCTCGAAATCACCTCCGTCGGGCACCACCAGCTGATGGAATTAAAGGAGGAACGCCATATCTGGACAACCCACTCCGCCGAACATATGGAGAGTTTCCTCAAGATTTTCCTCGAATCCCAGGCCCGGGTCAGCGACCGTCGCATCGGATTTATTTTCGCCAAGGAAACCGATTCTCCGGAGGCCTATGCCATCGACTTCCAGATCAAGAGCAGATCCGGCACCCTGACCGCCCCGAACATCATCAATGACGTCATCCGGGACCTGGTCTGCAATTCCCGCAAATACTCGGATCCCGGGAGCTCCATTCGCGTGGTGCTGGAGGCAAGGGAGGATGGAACCCTCTTCCTTTCAGCTTCAGACGAGGGCATGGGAATTCCGCCTGATGAAATCGATGAAGTGGTAAAATTCGGATACCGGGCCACCAATGCCCTTGATCGCCGGACCATGGGCTGGGGTATCGGTTTGACAAAAGCCTATCACCTGTGCAGGCAGTGCAAGGGAAGATTCGTCATAGAATCGGAAATCGGCAAGGGGACAACAATTGAAATGACCCTCAGCCCGCCATCTTGAAAATGGCATCCCGTAGGAGATTTGAACTCCTGTCGCCGGGATGAAAACCCGGTGTCCTAGGCCTGGCTAGACGAACGGGACACTTGAAAGATCATGCAAGCTACGGTTCACATGATATGCCGCAAGCTTTTTCTAAAAAAAATTGCCTGCAATGGAAATTTCATCACCTTTAGGCCTTTTCCCGCCTATGAAGAGCCTGTACATGGACTTTAAAACACTGGAGAACTCGCTTCCGGACAACGCCCTGCGCGAGATCGACACTCTCCCGTTCAAGAAAATCGGCAGCGGCAAAGTCCGCGAAATCTACGACACGGGGGAGCACCTCCTGATCATCGCAACCGATCGCCTGAGCGCATTCGACGTGATCCTCCCGGACGGTATTCCCGGAAAGGGTATCATCCTGACCCAGATGAGCCTCTACTGGTTCGATGAAACGGGTGGGCTGATCCAGAACCACCTTGTCCCGAACCACAGCGAGGCCCTGGCCGACCTTCTCAAGGATCACCAGGCGCTCATCCCCCGGTCGATGCTGGTCAAGAAGCTTCAGCCCCTGGCAATGGAAGCGGTGGTCCGGCAGTATCTTGCCGGCAGCGGATGGAAGGACTACCTGCTGACCGGATCCCTGTTCGGCCTGCCGGTTCCTGCGGGGCTGCGGGAGAGCGATGCCTTGCCGGCCCCCTTGTTCACCCCCACCAGCAAAGCGGAAGCGGGAACCCACGACCTGCCCATGACCCAGGAGGCCGGCGAGGAGTTGCTGGGCAAGGACCGCTTTGAGGAAGTCCGCGATGTCAGCCTGCAATTGTTTGCCTTGGGCCAGCATGCGGCCCACAAGGCCGGGCTTATCCTCGCTGATACAAAATTCGAATTCGGGACCGACGACAACGGCGACCTTTACCTGATCGACGAAATCCTGACCCCTGACTCCTCGCGCTACTGGCCGGAGGAATCCTATGAGCCGGGACGGGGCCAGACAGCTTTCGACAAGCAGTATGTGCGGGATTACCTGGAAACCCTTGACTGGGATAAAACCGCACCCGGTCCCAATCTGCCGGATGAGGTCATCCGCCAAACCCTGGCCCGTTACCTTGAAGCAGCGGAAAAACTTCTTCCCTGACCCTGACGATGTCTGACGCAGCAAAAAAAGTCATCCTCACCTGTGCACAGCCGACAGGCCACCTGCACTTGGGCAACTATTTTGGAGCGATCCGCAACTGGGCCTCCATGATCGATGAGTTCGAGTGCTTCTTCGGCATTGTTGACCAGCACGCCATAACGGTCCCCTATGTCCCGGCTGAGCTAAGGCAGGCCACCTACCGCAATCTGGCCCTCTACATTGCCTCCGGACTGGAGCCCGAAAAATGCCACCTCTTCTGCCAGAGTCACGTCATTGGCCACACCGAGCTGGCATGGATTCTTGGATGCCTGTGCCCGATCGGGCAACTGGAGCGCATGACCCAGTACAAGGACAAGACCCAGCGGCAAGAGAGTGGATTCATCGGTTCGGGTCTTCTCAATTACCCGGTCCTGATGGCCGCCGATATTCTTCTCTACAACGCGGATCGGGTTCCCGTGGGCGAGGACCAGAAGCAGCACGTCGAGCTATGCCGCGACCTGGCCATCAAGTTCAACAACACCTACTCGGAAACATTCAAGGTACCCGAGGTCTACATTCCCAAGACCGGGGCACGGGTGAAGTCCCTCCAGGATCCGGACCGAAAGATGTCCAAGTCGGATGCCAACCAGTCGGGATGTGTTTATCTTCTCGATACACCCAAGATCATCCGCAAGAAAATCCGCTCGGCGGTGACCGATTCAGGCTCGGAGGTCAAGGACTCCCCCGATAAACCCGGAATCAGCAACCTTCTATCCATCCTCTCAGCTTCCACGGGTAAGCCGGTGGAAGAACTGGAGAAGGAATTCGAGGGATCGCAGTACGGCCCCTTCAAGGATGCGGTTGCTGATGCCGTAATTAGCGTCCTCGAGCCGATCCAGGCGAAGTACGAGGAGCTCCACCAAGACAAGGACTACCTCGACAAGGTCTTCAAGGAAGGCGCGGAGGCGGCGCAGAAGAGAGCCTACAAGATCCTCGGTAAAGTCTACCGTAAGGCCGGGTTCGTTCCCCGCACCTGATTCCGGGTACCGGGCATACCACGATTCGTCCGGACACCGGACTGGCGCTCCCGCGTAAAGGGATTTTTCATCCCTGCCTGATGCCTGCCTATGAGCCTTTTCTGCTCCCATTGCTTCCTTGGTTAGCCACGCCCTCGAGACCCCCGGCCACCCCGTTGGAGGAGGAAGCTTGTCTGCTGAGGGCAGACGGGAAGACCCTCTGCTGGCATTCCGTGGCCAGGGAGGCGGAAAAAGCCTACGGGATGCCCTTCCTCGAATCCATGGAGACGATCAACCCGGATTCAAATCAAACAGCTGTTCCCATCGCCGGCGGAAGCGGCAGGTACATCGTCAGGGGCGAGCTGTTCCTCATCAATCATCCCTCCGGACTTCACCTGTTTGACCAGCACGGTCGCCCCGGCCAACGGCCGGTGCTGGCCCGTCCGTCCGTCTTCAGCCGCTGGTTCGCCATGGCCGGCCAGAAGGCCCCTCAAACCCCCTCTGGCATCCAACCCGGGCCCGGGGTTGATGCGGTCGCGGAAACTGCCTTCAGCGGCTTCTTGGGGCGCATTGTCGCCACGGGGGCCTCGGACTGGCACCTCGAGCCAAAGCGGGAGGGCTGGTGCTCAAGGATCCGGGTGCACGGGAAGATGGAGGGGAACCAGGATCTATCTCTGCGCAAGGGAAAATGGCTGGTTAATTCAATCATCCAGCGAGCCGGGCTGGGTGGAAGCCAACCGGGGGTACCACTCGAGGGCACCATCCCTTTCCAGATTCCCGGTGGAGATTGGATCCGAATCCGCATCTCCTTCCTTCCCAGCCTGCACGGCCCGTCCATGGTGGCCCGCTTTCCGAATACCCGGATGGATGCCAGACCCGGTCTGGACCACCTGGGGATGGATCCCGACCAGGTTGCCCGGGTGGAGGCTGTCATGGCCCGGAGGGACGGCCTTTGTCTGGCTGTGGGGCCTACCGGGTCCGGCAAGAGCACGACCCTGAGGTCCCTAATCTACCGGGCCATCGACAAAAACGAAAAGATCCTCGCGGTGGAGGACCCGGTTGAGCATCTGGTTCCCGGGGTACAGCAGGTGGAAGTCAACCCACCCGGAATAACCTTTGAAAAGAGCCTTCGCGCCTTCATGCGGCAGGCCCCGGATACGCTGCTGGTCGGCGAAATCCGGGACCCGGAGACCGCGGCCATTGCCCTCCAGGCCGCTCTCACCGGACATCGCGTACTGGGAACCGTCCATGCCGGGGACGATATCGGTGTCAGGCACCGGTTTGCCGATCTCGGGCAGGAGGAATCCCTCCTTTCAGACATCTGCGGGCTGGTTATCCATCAACGACTGGTCCCTGAATTGTGCCGCGGGTGCCGGAGACCGGTCACGCCCGGGCCCGGCCGGTGGCCGCCCGGGCAGCCCCAGGCCCCCCTCTACCGGGCCAGCGGCTGCAGCCTCTGCCAAGGTGGATACACCGGCCGAACGGCCCTCTTTGCCCTCGGCAACCTTCAGGCACCTGTCGATATCGCGGCCGCCCTCAGCAAACAGGCCTTGAACCTCCTTTTTACGGGCCGGCTGGATCCGGAAAGTGCTGCTCCTTATTGCCCAACAGCCATTCGGGCGTATTTCAGCTTCACCAATCGTAAGGATTTTGCTAATTACCCCTCCTGAACCACTACGTTATCGAAATTCCCTTCAATCCCGCTAATTTATAGCCGCATGAACATGGAAGCAGCAGAAAACCATCTTGATTGTCCCTACGAGATGAACGACTTGTTGGAACTAATGGTCGACCAGGAGGCCAGTGACCTTCATCTCCAGGTCAATCAACCCCCCACCCTGAGAATCAGCGGAGCAATGGTACCGGTTGACGGGCCGCCCCTCCAGCCTGCCGACACCAAGCTTCTCATGGAGGCCATCACCTCCGATGCCATGCAGGAGCAGCTTAAGACGAGGGGTGGCGCAGACTTCGGTTTTGCTTTCATGGACCGCGCCCGCTTCCGTGTCAGCGTACTCAAGGCAAAGGGGCATTACGGGATGGTTCTGCGGACTATTCCCTATGAGATGTTCAGCCTGCGAAATATCGGCCTCCCTGACCACGTCAAGGAGCTCCTTAAGCGTCCCCGGGGTCTGATTCTGGTTACCGGACCCACTGGTTCCGGCAAGTCGACCACCCTCGCATCAATGATCAACTGGATCAACGAGAACCGGGACGGCCACATCATCACCGTCGAGGATCCGATCGAGTATTTCCACAACCATAAGCACTGCATCGTCACCCAGCGGGAGGTCGGCAACGACACTCCCTCGTTCTCGGAGGCCCTCCGTGGGGCTCTCCGTCAGGACCCAGATGTCATTCTGGTTGGTGAAATGCGCGACCTTGAAACCATAGAGGCGGCCGTCTCGGCCGCTGAGACCGGTCACCTTGTCTTTGGTACCCTGCATACCACAGGATCCGCCCGCACGGTGGACCGTATTGTCGACGCCTTCCCCGACGCAACCAAGGACCAGATCCGTACCCAGTTGGCCTCCTCGATTGTCGCTGTCATTTCGCAGGTCCTGTTGAAGAAAAAAGGAGGGGGCCGGATTGCCGCCTTTGAGATCATGGTGACCACGACCTCAATCGCTTCCCTGATCCGTGAAAACAAGACCTACCGGATCGCCTCCGAGATCCAGACGGGTTCCCAGTACGGCATGATTTCCCTCGATGCCCACTTGGCCAGCCTGGTCAACCGGGGTCTCGTGGAGGCGGATGTCGCCCTCGAGAAGGCCCAGAATCCCAACGAGCTGAAGCAGAAGTTCCGCGATGCCAACATCTCCTTCACGGAGGAGTAACCGCCAGATAGCACTTCAATGTTCCTGCGGGAGGGGTTTGCCTACGAGTCTAACGCTTTTTTGCTTAGGGAATACCTTGTCCCCGACCCCATCCCTCCCGGGGAATGGGACCTGCTGGAGCAGGGTTGGCCCGGCCATTGCGGCGACCACACACTGCTTGAGTGGATCGTCCAGAAGGGTTCCCTGAAGGAGCTCCAGCTGTTGGAGGCACTGGCGGAGGCCACTGGTGCCAACGTCTGCCTGGAGGAACACCTGCCCGCGGCGACGGACACCGACGCGGCAGCCGCACTTCTGGAGAAACACGGTTTCCTTCCCCTCCCCGCGCAGGACGGCAAACGACGGGTGGCTGGCGGTCCCGAACTGGCCCCCGACCTGTGCAAATACCTAGGAGACTCTGGTGCTGAATGGGAATGGGTCCTTCTGACCCCGCTCCGCTCCCGTCCGGACAAGGTCGCAGAGGCGCCCTGCGAGGATGACGATTACGCCCTTGGTCGCTGGCTCCGCGAGCTCGTCCAGGGACTCTGGGCCAGTCGGGTCAACGATGTCCACTTTGAGCGTGAGGACGAGGTTCTGCGCGTCAGGGCCCACCGCGGCGGAATCATGGAATCCACCGGGGAATGGAACGATGGACGGGCCCGGACGGTGCTTCGCCTCCTGGCCACCTGGGCCCGCCTGCCCCTCAGCGGCAAAAACGGACCCCGGGATGGAAAAATCCTCCTGGAGAGCTCCGGCACGGCAATTGAACTGCGTATCTCCTTTCTCCCTACCATCAACGGGACCAGCGCGGTTATCCGGGCACCCGATCCCCTCGAGAGCGGGCGCAGGCTGGACCAGCTGGGGCTGCCGGCGCCCCTGCTGGCAAGGATCCGCGATTGCCTCCTCTGCCGGTCCGGGCTGGTCCTTTTTACCGGGTCAACCGGTAGCGGAAAAACAACGACACTTTACGGGGCCCTCCGTGAACTGGAAGAGGCCAACTATAAAATCATCACCTTGGAGGATCCGGTCGAACAAACCCTCCCCTTCGCCGTCCAGTGCAACATAGACGATTCCATCGGCTGGTCCTTTGACCGGGCCATCCGGGCCTGCCTGAGACAGGATCCAGATGTTCTTGTGATCGGGGAAATCCGGGACCAGGCCTCGGCCCAGGCGGCCTGCAGGGCCGCGCTTGCCGGACACCTTGTTCTCGGCACCCAGCACGCCGCCGGTTGCCCTGCCGCCATTTCCCGCCTTGTCAACTGGGGTAACGGTATGGAAATGATTGAGGAGATACTGGCCTTGATCGTTTACCAGCGCCTCCTTCCCTCGGGAATTGGTGGCTCATTAAAGCCTGGTTTTGTCTGGCAATCAAACGGGGGCAATTCCCCTGAAACGCCCCGGGACCCGCTTACCTCTTGACTGTAACCGATTCAGTTGTTTCTTGGAGCACATACAAGCTTGTAAACCCGGTCCCCTGACGGCCGGATCATACCCTAAATCGAATAGCCTGATGATTAAACGAATCACTCTCCTGACCGGGATGCTGATGCTGATCCTCTGCAGCAATCCCATCCCCGCCGCTGAACTTCCGGTCGAATATTTTCTCAAGGATCCCCAGTTCCGTTCCGCCAGGTTGTCCCCGGATGGCAACAGCCTGGCCATTCTGGCCCGTTATGGCGAAGCCATGAACCTGGCTGTCATCGATCTCAAGACAAACCACCCAACCCGCCTGACAGCCGAGAAACAGGACGTCAGCTGGTACCGCTGGGTGAATGAGGAGCGACTGATGTACAAGACCGACAGTGTCACTGACGACCGGTACGAGCGCTCCTTCGGGCTATTCAGCGTCAACAAGGACGGCAAACGGTTCAAGGTCGTCGTCCCTCCCCCCGGCAGTGCCGTCAATGATGACCTGGGCCCGCAAATGGCCATTGGAAGCAGTGACATCCTCGGTCCCGATCCGGAGGATCCGGAAAAGAGAATCCTTGTCGCCATGAAAAACCGTTCATGGACCTATCCCGATGTTTATTCCCTCAACCTGTACAAGGATCACCGTTCCAAGAAACGGCGCCTTTCCAACCGCTGGAACGCCCGCGGATATGGCACCGATGTCAATGACGAGGTCCGCTTCGCTTATTACTGGGAAGTGAACGACGGCTTCACCGTCTTCTTCCTCAATCCCACCTCCGATGAGTGGGAGGAACTGGTCCGGTACGAGAACTCCGACATCGACTGGTACCCGCTCGATTTCAACCCCAAGCGGGATACATTCATGGCGGTCACCGATGCCAATCGGGACAAACTGGAAGTGGTGGAGTACAACTGGAAGACGAAGACCTCCAAGACGGTCTACAAAGACGATACCTACGATGTTGAACCGGACAAGATCCTCGAGCTGAAGAGACGGGACGAATGCGTTGGTTTCTACTATGAGGCTGACCGACCCAAGGCCGTGTTCTTCGACCAGCAGCACGCCAAACTGCAGGCCATGATCGACAAGGCCCTCCCGGGCACTTTCAACGAGATTCTCGATGCGACCTCGTCCGGCGAAAAAATCCTCATCCTCGCCAGTTCGGATCGCCAGATGCCCACCTATTACCTGCTGGACCTGGCCCATTCGCAGTTGGAAAAACTGACCAACATTGCCCCATGGATCCGCAAGGATGACTTCTGCGAGAAGAAGCCCTTCTCCTTCACCGCCAGCGACGGAGTCACGATCCACGGATACATCGTCCTCCCCAAGTCCTATGAACCGGGCAACCCGGTCCCTCTCATTGTCAATCCCCACGGTGGCCCATGGGCCAGGGACACGTGGCGGATGCAGTGGTATTTTGACGCCGAGCCGCAGTTATTCGCCAACCGGGGATTCGCCGTCATCCAGGTCAATTTCCGCGGATCGACAGGTTACGGCTCAGACCACTGGTCCGGGCACCTGCAGAACATCGAACGGATGTACCTGGATACGGTGGAGGCAGCCGAATGGGCGGTCAAGGAGGGCTATGTCCATCCCGATCGGATTGGGATTGCCGGGGCCAGCTGGGGCGGATTCAAGACCATGCTCTGCCTGGTCAGGAAACCGGAGATGTTCAAATTCGGCATTAACCTGTTCGGGGTTGTCGATCTGAATGAAGCCATCCTGACCTACCTTGAGTGGGACCGGGCCGAAGGCTACGACATCTGGAGGAAACGGTTCTGGGACCCCAAGGACAGAGAAGGCAGCGCCCTCTTGGCCGAGTGGAGCCCCATTACCCACATCGACAAAATCCAGAGTCCGGTATTCATTTATCATGGCATTCGTGACAGAAATGTGGATATTGAACAGTCGAGGATGCTGATCAATGCACTGGAAGGCCTTAATCCAGGGTACCGGAAGATTGAAAACACCGGGGTTCTCAGGAACGGGAATCCTGGCGACTCGCGGTATTTCGTCCCGGTTATCGACACCAAGGAGATGCACTCCATGGAAGAGGAAAGCCTGCGGCTCGAGATCTACCGGAAAATCGATGACTTCCTGGTTCCCTTCCGCAGGGAGTGGGGCCTCCTTGGCGATTAGGACAGTCTGGCTCTTCTGCCTGGCCCTTTCTGCCCTTTCCCTGCCGGCGGAACCAATCCTCAAGCCGGAGAAAAAAACCATCCTCCTCAGGCCCCTGGAACAAAAGGAACTGCGCTGGTTCCGGGAAAACCTTGTCGACGGCCCTATTGGATCCGCTTCACCTTGACGCTGGAATTGTAGCCTTCCACCTTGAGAAGGTAACTCCCAAGGGCACCGCGCCGGATATCAACCATCGGCGAATCCATTTTCCTGGAGACAAAGCGCGACTTGTCCGACTGCTGCCAGATCTGCCCGTTCTCAAGGACAAACTTGCTGTTGCCGCCCCAACCCTTGAACTCCCCCACAATCCGGCTCTCAATACGCTCCGGTCCCGCGCTCTGAAACATGCTGGCCACACGGCTCTTGATCGTTTCCAGCCCGAACCGGTCCTCTCCCTGCGGGATTTCGCTCTCCTGGAGTACCTTCGCCTCGCGCTTTCCCAGAAGTTCGGCCACCGCCACATTCAGACGGGCCAACTCATCAGGACTGAGCTTTTCGAGGCCGCTCTCCTGGTAGACTTCTGGATCCAGTTCCTCCCGCAGGTCAAAGTCAGCCAGTGAAAATAAAGGGGCACCCAGCAAAAGAATGAATGGAATGAGGCGTGTCATGCCTTCATTTCAAGGGAATAAAAAGGGGCCGCAACCCTAAAGCTGCGGCCCCGTATTTAAATCAGGTCAGACTCGGTTCGGCCTACCAGTCCTTTTCAAGACGGAGGTACCAGAAGCGAGGCTCGATGTTGTGCACCCCAATACCACGGGTTGTGGTTTCGGCGGTGTCAACCGGAGGCTCTTCGTCGAAGACGTTGCGGACACCGAAGGTGATCTTGGTGTCGGCAATGCCGGAGTAGGAGACCTGCGGGTTGAAGCGCCAATAGGACTTAACCTTCTCGGGTGCAAGGTAGAGTTCCTCGTACTCGCCAACCCAGCTGATGAACATCGAAGCGGCCCAGTCGCCATAATTCCAGGCGATGGTACCGTTGGCACGCCAGCGCGGCTGTGTCCAGGTGCCGGCCCACTGTTCGGTGTTGCCTTCGGAGTCCACGAAGGTGAACTCATCGACGTAGGTACCTTCAACCTTGAAACGGTATTCACCGTAGTTCTCGGTCGAGAGGGTGTACGAAACGGCAAGGTCAATCCCCTGGGTTTCCTGGGATTCCAGATTCTGCCACTGGGTGGAGACTTCCTGGATCAGGCCAATCGTTTCACCCGGGCCCGGGGGCAGACGGGTGATGAAGGCATCGTAGAACGGATTGCCAGCGTTGGCAACGATCGTGTTCGCACTGATCCGGGAGATAACGTCGGTCTGCTCGAACTTCCACAGGTCAACCTCGAAGGAGAGGCCGTCCAGCTTGTTGAAGAACTTGCCCATGTCGACCACCACACCAACGTAGGTGCTGTCGGTTTCTTCGGGCTGCAGGTCGATGTTGCCACCCCCACGGGTCTTGATCTGGTTCGGCGGATCGCTCGGACGCAGCGGGTCGTTCAGGAACTGCGAGGTGAAGCTTACGCTCCCCGAGCTGTACAGGAACGGCAGGTCAGGAGCGCGGAAGCTCTGGCCGTAGGCAGCGCGGAGAAGCAGGCCTTCAACCGGGGTGAACTTCATGCCAATCTTCGGCTTGGTGGTGTCACCAAAGTCCGAGTAGTCCTCGTAGCGGGCGGCTACCTGGAACTCCATCAGATCGTAGACCGGGATGCTGACTTCAGCGTAGAGGGACTTGATGTCGCGCTCGCCAAACACACTGGTGCTTTCGGAACCGCCGACGATGTCACCGGTTTCGTTGGCAATGGTGCGGACGGAAGCGAGTTCCTCGTAGCGGTACTCAACACCGGCAGCGGCGCGGATCACACCCATGTCGCCCATGTCGAACAGGTCGCCATTGGCCTTGAAGTCCCATGACCACATCATGAAGCTGTCGACAACCGGGTTGGTTCCGGTGATGTAGTCAATGACTTCCGGATAGTTGCGGCCCCACGGGTTGGCGTAGAACATTTCACCGTTGATGGTGATACCATTGAGGGCTTCCTGCAGGAGGGAGTCGAAAACGGTGCCCGGGTTGGTGTTGGTGATCTCGGATTCCGTGATCAGGAAAGCGGAGTCAAAGCTCCAGGTTTCCAACGGAAGGTCACCTTGCAGACCCAAAACGATCCGCGGCGTGTCTGCCTGCAGGTCGTTCACACGGTTACCGGTCTCAATGATGCGCCAGCGCACGTCGGTCAGGTCAACGCCGAAAGGATTGTACGGGTTGGTGGAAGGCAGAACCAAGGTGTCACTGTCGGAATCACCATTCTCGTTGCCGAAGAAGGCCGGAGTGGCGGCAGCAGCGATCTCGGTCTCAACGCGGCGGAAGCTGACTTCAGCATAAGCGTCGAGAGTGTCGGTCACAGCGTAGTTCAAACGGGTGTAGAATCCGTATTCGCGTACCTTCGGGAACATGCCCGCATTTTCCTGGTAGTTGTAGAACTTGTTGCCGTCCTCGAAGTCGTCGAGAGTCGGGATGTAGCTGGCGGCAGGAAGAGCACCCTCGGCGTTGGCCAGGGGAAGACCCGCCCAGGAGGCGCGGCCACTCGGGAAACGTCCGTCGTAGGCAGTGCTGTCAAGACCACGCGCATTGGCCGAGATGTTGGCCGATGAACGCTGGTCGAAACCGCCGAATGCAGAACCGTCTGCGGTCGAGGTCCAGTCAATGTCACGTGCAAACATATCATTGCGCTCACGGTAGTCCACTGTGAAGACAACACTGGCGCGGCCGGATGTGGCACCGCCGATGGCGAAGAAGTCCCACTCGAAGCTGTCGCTATCGAGGGTGTTGCCCATGCTGACCTTGGTGGTCAGGCCGTCGTATTCCTTGACCAGGTTGACGGAGATAACACCAGCAACAGCGTCAGAACCATAAACAGCGGATGCGCCGTCCTTGAGGACCTGCACGCTGTCAATGGCCTTGGCCGGGATAGAACTGAAGTCGACAACATTCTGGAAACCGTTGAAACCGGGGGTTGCGTAAGGAGCAACACGGCGGCCATTAAGGAGTGCCAGGGTGTTGTTGTTACCGAGACCACGGAGATTGACCGAGCTTACACCGGGGGTAAAGCTGGTGCCAGCGTCCGTGGTGGTGAGGCTTTGGCCACTCGTGATCGGCAGCGCGCGGATGGCGTCACCAACGGTCGAGAAACCGGTTGCCTCGAGGTCATCGCCGCTCAGGTTGATCACCGGGCTGACCGTTTCCAGGTCCATGCGCTCGATGTTGGAACCCACAACAACGAATCCCTCGACTTCTTCAACTTCGTCACTGTTGTCCTGCGCAAAGGCCGGTACAGATGACACGAGAAGCGCAGCAAACATGTAGCGACATGCCTTGCTGAGCGGATTCATATGATACGTATCTTTAATCATATTTCGTTCTTTGTAGTTTGATAACGGTCCGTAAACGCCGATGGCGTTCCGGAATTTGCGATTCGGATTATTCGTTAAGCAGGGCAAAATGCAACCATTTTGCATACTTTTGCACCTTTTCCCGACAAGGCTGTCGCGGGAAATTGATGACTATTTTTGCTTGAATACCTTAAATTGAACGGCTGTAGGCAGCCTTCACGGCATCGAGAAAGTCCTGTACATTGGCGGAATATTCCAGGCTGAGGGCGGCTTCCAGGTAACGGATGGCCTCCTTATATTCCTTTTGCTGTACATGGATACGGGCCAGCTGCAACTGAGCGTTGCGCTGAAAATCAGTGATACTTTCGGCCCTCTGGTAATAGAAAACCGCCGACTCCACATCTCCCTTGGAAAGGTTGTACTCTCCAAGGAGCATGAGGGCATTGCCGTTGAGCGGATCCTGTTCGAGGACCTGCTCAAGCAGCTTGGCAGCTTCCTCGTCCTGTCCCTTGGCAAGGGCCAGTTGCGCTTGCAAATTCAGTACTTCACGAGACTCCTTTTCGGAGAATTTGGCCGCCACGGAAGCCTTGACGGTGACAAGGAAAGCTTCCGCCTCTGGGAAATTCCCTCTGGCCAGAAGGGCCTTCAGGGAACGAATGCTCTTGGAAGTGGAAAAGTCACCGGTATTGACAGCGTCCTGATAGGCCGCGAGGGCCAGCCGGGGCAGGCTGTCATTAACATAGATGTCCCCCAGCAGACCGAGAGCGGTGGCTTTGGCCTCCCCTTTCCGGCGAAGCATTTCCAGGTAATGGGCCGCCATGTCCGGCTTCTGGACGGACAGGTAGGCGTTGGCAATGGAAGTGTAGAACGCTGAGCGGGTCGGGAGTTCCTCAATCAGCTCCTTGAACTCGGCGATTGCCTCCTCGTAACGTTGGGTCCGCATGAGGGCCTCGGCCTTGCCGATGCGCCACTCGCGGTTATTCGGGTTCATCAGGCTGGCTTGCCGGTAACCCTCAAGAGCCGCGGAGGGATTGCCCTCATTGAGATAGGCGTAGGCCAGCAGGCCGAAGGTGTCACCGGAAGCATCGCCCATCTCGATCGACTTGACCAGGGCCTTGATGGCATTGCCAAACTGGCGGTTCTGGATGTAGGCCAGTCCGAGGTTCTTGAAGGCACGGCGGAAGTTATCGAATTTCTTGATGGCGGTCTCGTACTGGACAACCGCCTGGCTGTATTTCCCCGTTTGCAGGTAGAGGTTGGCCAGGGTGTAGTTGAGTGCGGCACTGACCTCGTCGGCGATGGGGGCCTTGCGGACATGGTCAGCCAGCAACTGCAGCCCCGCATCGTTCTGGTTGGCCGCCAACAACTGGGAAAGTTGGCCCAGCAGCTCCGATTCCTTTTCGGTGATCTTCGGTTCCTGCTCGGTCAGGGGAAGGAAGGATCCCTTGAAACGCTCAACGAATCCGGCATCCTGCCAGGCTTCAGCCAGTACGGGGCTCTGCGAAAAAGACAGCCCCGGGGTGGCGGCGACGGCTGCGATAAGGATGTGTGTCCAGTACTTCATAAGGCAAATTACAGTGAGAATGGAATGGTGATTTTGTAGCGGGCCCGAACGGGTTTCCCGTCCTTCGTAGGGGTTTCGTAACGACACTTCGACAAAGCGATCCGGGTGGGCTGTATGAATCCCCGGTCGCCCTTCCAGTTGATGACATTCTCCACTGTCACCGCGCCCTTCTGGTCGATGATAATGGTCAGGGTCACCTCCCCGGTCACCCGGCGCATCAGGAGGTCCACCGGATATTCCGGCATGACGGTGTGAACCCGTCGCGGTACCCGGTCCAGCTCAATGACGTCGAAGATGTCCAGCTCTCCGCTGGCATCGATGGCGGCGGAAAAAGCGTTCAGGTCAAAGGAAGCCGTGGCAGCGCCACCAAGCCCGGGATTCAGCGCCGATTCCAGCTGGCTCAAGTCCAGCATTGGCGGCGGCTCATCCAGCTCCGGGGTTTCCTCCTGTTCCTCTTCCTCGGGCGGGGGCGGAGGCTCCGGAGGCGGGGGCTCCGGCGGCGGCAGGTTGGCCGTGTTGACGGACCGGAGGGTACGGTCTCGCGGATCCCCGGACAGGGCCTGGGTAAAGGGAAGGATTGCCAGGATGGCCAGCGTCATCAGGACGGTGGCAAAAACGATCCGGATGACATACCTGTTCGACCGGGGAACCTGGTAACCAATCAACCTGTTGTTTCCGTTCGGCATCAGCCCTTTTCAGTGGAAATGTTCACGGAATTGGCCCCGGCCAGTTTGGCCTCATCGATAACACGGACCAGGATCCGGGTCGGGACATTCTCATCGGCCTGGATAATGACCGGCATCTTGGGGTCGTCCTGGATGAGGCGCTTGACCGTCGAGCGGACCCCGTTGACCCCGATGTCGCGGCCACCATAGACCACGTTGTTGTTCGCCGTGATGGCGATCAGGATGCTGTTCTTCTCCAGTTGTATCTGGGAGGCGGCCTGGGGCTTGGTCACCTCAACACCGGTCTCCTCGACAAACACCGTCGTGACGATGAAGAAAATGAGAAGAATGAAGACCATGTCGATCAGGGGGGAGATGTTGATGTCCTCGCTCCCCTGGCTGGCCGAAAATACACGTCTGCGTTTCATTTAAACTGTCCCGGTTTTGGATTTTTTCTCGTAGAGCTGCACGGTCAGGGCCTCCATCGTGGTCAGGCAGGCCTCCATTTCATTGCGCCGCTTTTGTATCAAAGTTGCCATTACATAGGCCGGAATGGCGATAATTAGACCCGTCTGCGTCGTGATCAGGGCCTCGGAAATACCCGCGGCAATCTGGTCGACAGTGCTCCCGCCGGAACCGACAGCCAGGCCGCTGAAGGTCGTCAGCATCCCCATGACCGTCCCCAACAGGCCCATCAATGGAGCCGTAGTGACCAGGATAAGCAGGTAGGTGCGCTTGGAGTCCACATCGGCCAGGTAGGAGTTGATGACCTCCGCGAAGCGTGACTTGACCCGCTCGACGCCTCCCCCGTCCCCGGCTTGGGTGTAGTCAATGATCTGACGAAGCTCACCCTCGCACTGGCCCGGGTCGGTGACATGCCCCATCAGGCGGTCACGATCCACCTTGTAGAACAGGTGCTCCTTGAAAAAGAAGAGGAGTTTAAAGGCGGTCCAGTAGATGGTCAGGGCGAGGATCGTCAGCGGTACCATGAGGACACCACCATCGGTGATGATCGTCATGAACTCGGCCTGAAATTGTTCCCAGATTGAATTCAAGGAAAAGATCTCCGGCTATCAGCTTTTGCGGACCAGGCCGTTGACGAAAGCTACCGCCATCCGCTCCATGTTGGCCATCACACCCTGGGCGCGCCGGTTCAGGAGGGCGTGCATGATAAGGGATGGGATGGCCACGATGAGGCCGAACTCGGTCGTCACCAGGGCTTCGGAAATACCACTGGAAAGCTGCTTGGCATCCCCGGTACCGAAGACCGTGATCAGCTTGAAGGTGTTGATCATCCCGGTAACCGTTCCCAGCAGACCCATCAGGGGGGCCGTGGCGGCGGTGACGGCAATGAAGGGCAGGAGGCGTTCCAGGCGCGGCTGGACTTCCAGCATTCGCTCGTACATGACCTCCTCGACCAGTTCCTTGCTTTCGTCGCAATGCTCGACGGCATCGACCAGCATGGCCTGGGCGGGGCCCTGGACGGCGTTGGCCAGCTCAAGGGCCTTAGCCCGGTCGCCCTCGCTGACTGCCTTGAGGATATCATGCAGCGAACCCGGCTGGGGCATCTTGACAGAGTAAATCTCGAATAGCTTGAAGACGGCGGTCACAGTGGCCAGGAAGGCGAAGAAGAGGATCGGCCAGATCCAGATGCCACCCTTCTGGATGTGCTCCCAGATAGTCTCTTCCTGAGAGGCAATCGCCAGGGCGCTCCCGAGGGTTGGATCGAGGGGAATCTCCCCGCTGCCAGCCCCGACGGTTAGGCGGATGACCCCGTCCAGCTCGGCATTGAGGCTCACCACCTGCGGCTTGAGTCCGGCCTTCAGGGCGATACCGGAGGTCCCGGAGGAACCGCTCGAGAAATAGTTGCTCGGGCCGACCAGAAGGAAACTGCCCCTTTCAACCTCTCCCCCGGAGGCAACTGCCTCACCGCTGAAGACCTGCCCACCGACCAGCTCCTTGAACCGACTGATGGAGGTTGAGAGGATAAAGGCCTGGTCAATCAGGCGCTTGGCCTTGGCCAACTCATCCCCTTCGGACATGACGTCGGAAGCGGACCGGAAGGCTTCGATCTCCTTCTCGTAGACCTGCAGTTCCGGCAGGGAAATGTCCCGCTCGAAGCGCTCACCAAAGTCCGCGACCAGATTGGCCACGTAATCCAGTTGCTCCTGGCGCTTCACCACCCGCTCCTGGAGGGAATTCAGGTCAACGGTGCTGTTGTCCTTGAACCGCTGGGCCCGCTCGGCCTCGCGGCGCTTTTCCCGCAGGTCGGACTTGAGGTTGTTGAGTTCCCTGGCAAGGGGGATTTTCTCCTCCTTCATGGAATCCTGCAGGGCGGCATAGCGCTTGAGGGCGTCGTCGAGATCGGCCTTGGCGCTGCCTTGCACCTGGCTAAGGTCCGCACCGTAGGCGGTGACGGAAAAGAGGGTGGCAATAAGAAGATTGAGTGTACTTTTCACTGGAAATCCGGGGATTGGGTTATTCCTTGGCAGCCGCGGGGCGTCACTGGACGCTCAGAGGCAGGTTAACATACCGGGCCTGCTGCTTGCCCCGATAAACATCAACGAAGGACCGGACGGCCTGGACCATGGTTTTGTCAGCCTTCCATCCCCAGCCCTTCTCACCGGGAACACCGTATCCGGCATTCTCGTTGGCCTGGTCGACATAGTAGGCGGCACCCAGACCGAAATAGACGGTCTCTGTCTGCACCGTTCGGCCTTCCTCGAATTCACGGAATCCCTCCACCAGGGTGACGGTCTGGTTGAACTTCTGTACCTGCGTCAGGATGGCCACAATGGGCTGGATCCGTTGGCCGATGGCCAACTTGGATTCATCGGGATTGCTGGGCAGGGTCTTGAAAACGGGGCCAAGCTCCTCCTTCAGGGGCTGGGGAAGAACCGGCTCCAGGGTCTTGATCAGCTTCTCAGTCCGAATCAGGGCTTCAACCACCTGAGCCTCGACCCTTTTGACCGCTTCATCCTGCCCCAGGAGCTCGTTGCGCAGCACTTCGGCCGCACTGGTGTCCTTTTCGGCATCGGCGATTACCTGGGTCAGCGTCTCCACTTCCTGCTGGTAGATATCAATCAGGTTCAGCATGGAGGCCTTCTCGGCTTCCCATTCAGCTGACTCCTCACTGATCATGCGCTCCGTCGAGACCCACTGCTGCAGGGTGTTGACCGTTTCCTCAAGGGGGCTCGCCCAAAGCGAAAATTGGCCGATCGCCAATACACCCGTCGAAACCACCAATTTCATGGAGATTTTGTAATTTGACATGGGGAAAACTTCTTCCGTTTAAGGTGAGAAAGAGTGCAAACTCCAATCCTTTACCATACTTGTCAAGTGGATCAAGTACTCGCCCGGCAATTTAACCCTCAGTAAAGTTACTTATATGTATAAGTTTTCCTTGACCGCAATCCCGTTCTAGTTAGTAAATCTAATAGCTCAACCCCCCCCATGCGTCTTTTGTCACACATCCTGTAACTGGGAATCCGGTCCTGCCCCTACAGGCCGGAACGCAAGGGACATACTCTTATACAAAATGAAGCGCCGACAGTTCATATTAAGCCTCGCTGGAACAGCTGCCGCAGGTCTGACCGGATGGCAACTGGCCAGGTTGATGAAAACCCCCGGACTGGAAAAAGTCTCCCAAAGCGGTTGGAGACTGGGAACGAATATCTCCATGACGGTTTTTCACGACCGGCCCGGGGAAGCCGAAAAAGCCATCGCCGAGGCCTTCGCGGAACTGGACCGGGTGGAAGACGTAATGAGTCTCTACCGACCGGAGAGCCAACTGAGCCGGCTCAACCGGCAGGGACACCTCGACAACCCCCACCCCTGGCTGGGCGAGGTCCTTATAGAGGCGCGAAAACTTTCAATAGCCACCGAAGGTGTATTTGATGTCACCGTCCAACCACTCTGGACCCTTCACCACAGTCATTCCCGCACCGGCACCACGGCCACCGAGGAGGAAATCCGGTCCGCCCTCGCCAATGTCAACTGGCGCAATGTGGAGGTGACGGGAGCCCGCATCACCCTGCAACGGGGGACGGAAATCACCCTCAACGGCATTGCCCAGGGATTTGCGGCGGACGTGGTGGCCCGGATCTTCAACGCGCGAGGGATCAAGCATGCGCTGATCGACACCGGCGAAATCAACACCGTGGGATCGCATGCGGAAAAGGACGCTTGGTCCATCGGGATCAAGCATCCCCGGATCCAGCAGGAATTTCTCGGCCTGGCCGCCCTCAACGGCCGTTGCATGGCCACCTCGGGAGACTACGAAACCCGGTTCAGTGATGATTACAGCCGCCACCATCTGCTCGATCCCCGGACAGGGCTTTCCTCGAACAGATTTTCCAGTGTCTCGGTAGTGGCAAAGACAGCCTTGCAGGCGGATGCCCTGTCGACGGCGGTCTTCCTCCTGGGCCCGGATGAGGGAAGGCGACTCATTGAGTCGACTGACGGAGCGGATGCCCTGTTCGTTTGTAAGGCGGGTCAAGCCAGCCGCACCTCAGGATTCCCGTTGATCAGTTGAAGCAAGGATCCCCCCTTGAACCCCGAAATCAGCAGCTATATCCTGTATGCGCTCGTCTTCATGGGTGCGCTCGGCATCATTCTGGCCAGCGTTCTCGCCCTGGCCAACAAGAAGCTGCATGTCCACGAGGATCCCCGGATCGATGAAGTGGAGGAGATGCTCCCCGCGACCAATTGCGGCGCCTGCGGCTGTCCGGGTTGCCGGGCTTTTGCTGAGGCATGTGTAGCCGGAAAAACCAATCCCAGCAAGTGCACCGTCAGTTCACGCCAGATGGTTGCCTTTATCGCCGAATACCTCGGGGTTGAAGTCGGGGACCACGAAAAAATCGTTGCCCGCCTGGCCTGCGCCGGCGGTAACCATGTGGCCCGGATGCGCGCTGAGTACAGTGGTCTGGAAAGCTGCCGGGCTGCGGTAGCGGCCGGAGGCGGGGGCAAGGCCTGCGCCTGGGGCTGCCTTGGACTCGGGGACTGTGAGGTTTCCTGCGCATTCGATGCCATCTACATGGACTCCCACGGCCTGCCGGTCGTCGTGGAGGACAAATGCGTGGCCTGCAACGATTGTGTGGAGGCCTGCCCGCTGGACCTGTTTTCCCTGCACCCGGTCAGCCATCGGCTCTGGGTGGCCTGCAAAAGCCTCGCCCAGGGCGAGGATGCCCTCGCGGACTGCGAAGTAGCCTGCACCGGATGTGCCCGCTGCGCCATGGATGCCCCGGAAGGCCTGATCTGCATCAAGAACAGCCTCGCGGTTGTTGATTACTCCAAAAACCACCTCGCCACCCCCATCCCGATCGAGCGTTGCCCGACCGGGGCCATCGTCTGGCGGGAGGAGGGCCTGACCATCAAGGGAAGCGCGGCTAAGAGGATTATCCGCAAGGAGCCCCTTCCGGTCCGCCCCGATACCCGATGAATTTAAACCCCATTTAACAAGAAGTAATAACCCAAATAGGAATACCAATGGCTTCCGAAAAAAAGACCGTTAAATACCCTGGCATCCCAGCCGCCATGGATGGAAACACTGCCGTCATCATGTGCGAGCGGGAATCAAGCGACGCCGCGGGCGCCTACCCCATTACCCCTTCCACCCAGATGGGTGAATACTGGGCAGAAGAAACTGCCAGGGGCCACATCAACATTTCGGGAAGGCCCCTGATCTTCGTTGAGCCAGAGGGTGAACACGCCGCCGCAGGTGTCACCGCCGGGATGGCCATGACCGGCCTTCGGGCTTCCAACTTCTCCTCCGGGCAGGGGATCGCCTACATGCATGAGTCCCTCTACGGTGCGGTGGGCAAGCGCCTCCCATATATCCTCAACGTCGGGTGCCGGGCCATCACCAAGACTTCACTCAACGTCCATGCCGGTCACGATGACTACCACCTGATGGACGACACCGGGTTCTTCCAGGTCATGGCCAAGAACGCCCAGGAGGCGGCCGACCTGAATATCATTTCCCGCAAGATCGCCGAGCTTTCCCTGACCCCTGGGGCCGTCGGCCAGGATGGCTTCCTGACCACCCACCTCATCGAGACCATGGTCGTTCCGGAGCGTCAGCTGATCGAGGAGTACTGCGGCCGGCCCGACGACATCATCGAGACCCCGACAGCCGCCCAGAAGATGATCTACGGAAAGACCCGCCGCCGGGTCCCGATCCTCTGGGACGTTGACAATCCGGTCCTTTCCGGGTCCGTCCAGAACCAGGACGCCTACATGCAGTCCGTCGCCTCCCAGCGTCCCTATTTCTTCGACCACGTGGCGGAAATCACCGACCAGTGCATGCAGGAGTACACTGGACTGACGGGCCGCCCGTACAGCCGGGTCGCCACCTACAAGTGTGAGGACGCTGATTATATCATCGTCGGGCAAGGCAGCCTGATCGGCACAGCCGAGGCAGTGGCCGACTATATGCGCGAGGAACACAAGCTGAAGGTCGGGGTCGTCAACATGACCATGTTCCGCCCCTTCCCGGGTGGTCTCCTGAGCCACATCCTGAAGGGCCGCAAGGGCGTGACCGTCCTCGAGCGAACCGACCAGCCGCTGGCCGAAGACCTTCCCCTGATCCGCGAAATCCGGGCCACCCTGAGCAAGTGTATGGAAAACGGCCTCTGCGGTCGCGGGGAGGACCTCCCCTACCCGAATTACGCCACCTTCAAGAGCTCCAAGGACAGCCCCACCCTCTATTCCGGGTGCTTTGGCATGGGCAGCCGCGACCTGCAGCCGGAAGGCGTGGTCGGCGCAATCGAGAACATGCTCCCGGACGGGGGGAAGAAGAAGTTCTTTTACCTCTCCATCGACTTTATCCACGACAAGCCCTCTTCACCGAAGAACGAGATCTACCAGCAGAAACTGGAAGAGGCCTACCCGAACGTGAAGAACCTGACCGTCAAGGGCAGTCTTAATCCAAACCTCCTCCCTAAGGGCGCCGTCACTGTGCGGATGCACTCCGTTGGTGGATGGGGAGCCATCACCACCGGCAAGAACCTGGCCATCACCCTGTACGACCTGCTCGGGTACGACATCAAGGCCAATCCCAAGTACGGTTCCGAAAAGAAGGGCCAGCCGACCACCTACTATCTGTCCGCCGCTCCGGAGCCCATCCGCATCAACTGCGAATACTTCTTCGTGGACGCGGTCCTCTCCCCGGACCCGAATGTTTTCAGCCACTCCAACCCTCTCTTCGGGCTCAAGAAGGGCGGCACCTTCATCATCCAGAACGACCTCAGGTCGGCGGATTTGGTGTGGAACTCCTTCCCGCTGAGCGCCCGGCAGTACATTGTCCAGAATGACATCCGGGTCTTCTACATCGATGCCTTCAAGGTGGCCCGCGAGGAAGCCACCGACCCGGAACTCCAGTTCCGGATGCAGGGTATTGCCTTCCAGGGAGCCTTCTTCGCCGGGTCGACCCTGGTGAAGAGCGCCAAACTGACCGAGGAAACCCTCTTCAAGGCCATCCATGACCAAGTGCAGAAGAAGTTCGGCGGCAAGGGCGCCCGGGTTGTCGAGGACAACATGCGGGTGGTCCGCCGGGGCTTTGACGAACTGACCGAGATCACGGAAAAGCCGCTTGATGCACCCGCCGCGGCGGCCCGCAAGGAAACCAAACTGCCTCCTGTCCTCAAGCGGATGGTCGGCAGCGACGATCCCCGGACCGACATTCACCGTTTCTGGGAGCAGACCGGCAGCTTTTATCTCGGCGGTCGTCCCAACGACAACCTGGCCGATCCTTTCAATGCCCTGGGCCTGATTCCCGCCAACACCGGGGTCTTCCGCGACATGACCCAGATCCGCTTCACGCACCCGGTCTGGCATCCCGAGAAGTGCACGGCATGCAGCAATTGCTTCACCGTCTGCCCAGACAGCGCCATCCCCGGATTGGCCCTGCCGATCGGTGACGTCTTCAGCACCGTCATCAAGAGGGTCCAGAAGGCCGGCCATGAAATCAGGCTGCTCCCCAATGCCGTCCGGTCGATGGAAAAGCACCTCCGCAAGGCGGTTGCCGAGACCACCGCCGAGACCGCCAGCCTCAACAGCGTGCCGCTGCTCAACCTAGCCATCAACGACACTATCGCCGGGGCCAACGGCGAGGCCGAAGATCTGAAAAAGGAATTTGCCCTCTTCAAGGAATCCATGGGCGAATTCAAGTTCGCCTTCACCAAGCCCTACTACAACCAGAGGGAAAAGAGCCAGGCTGGCTCGGGGGGACTCTACGCCATCACCGTCAACCCCTACACCTGTAAGGGCTGTATGCTCTGTGTGGATGTCTGTGATGACGATGCCCTGACCGTCGAGACCCAGACCAATGACTCCGTCAAGCGCCTCCGGGACGAGTGGGAATTCTGGCAGGACCTGCCGACCACCCCGAAGGAATTCATCCGCATCGACGACCTCGACGAGAAGATCGGGGCCCTCGAGACCATGCTGATGGACAAGTCGGTCTACCAGTCAATGTCCTGTGGCGACGGGGCCTGCACCGGTTGCGGTGAAAAGGGCCTCCTACACATCTTCACCGGCACCATCACCGCCCTCATGCAGGGACGGGTCAAGAAACAGGTGGAGAAAATCGACGCCTTGGTCGACGCCCTCGAAAAGCGGATCAAGGACAAGCTGGCCGAGACCGTCGACATCAGCGACCTCAAGGCGGTCCAAAAGATTGTCGATGCCAGTGCCGAAAAGGATCTCAAGCTGGCCGATCTCGCCGCCGCCCTCGACGAGGGCAAGGAAGGATCCCCCATTGACCAGGAATGGCTCAAGGGGATCACCAGCCTGCTGGCCAAGCTCAAGGACCTCAAGTGGCGCTATGTCGAAGGCCCCCACAAAATGGGCCGGGCCGCAATGGGCATCCAGAACGCCACCGGCTGTTCTTCGGTCTATGGCTCTTCGTGGCCCTACAATCCCTATCCCTTCCCGTGGTCCAACCACCTTTTCCAGGATGCGCCGTCGGTTTCCCTCGGTCTCTTCGAGGGGCACATGCGCTCAATGGGTGACGGCTTCAAGGCCGTCCGCCTGGCCGAAGCCGAATTGGCCGGCGAGGACTACAAGAAGGTCGAAGCGGATCTCCTCTACTTCAACTGGACCAATTTCACCAACGAGGAATATCTCCTCTGTCCACCCGTGGTGGCGATCGGTGGTGACGGGGCAATGTTTGACATCGGCTTCCAGAACCTTTCGCGGGCCCTGATGTCGGGTCGCCCGATCAAGGTGTTTGTCCTCGACACGCAGGTCTACTCCAACACCGGCGGCCAGGCCTGTACTTCCGGCTTCATCGGCCAGATCTCCGACATGGCCCCCTACGGCAAGGCCTGGAAGGGCAAGACTGAAATCCGCAAGGAAATGACCCTTATCGGTGCCGCCCACCGCTCGGCCTACGTCATGCAGGGCAACATCGCCAACTACACCCACCTGATTGAGAGCTTTATCGACGGTCTCAACTCCCGTCGTCCGGCCCTCTTCAACGTGTACGCGGTCTGTCAGCCCGAGCACGGGGTACCGGATGATGCCACGGCCTACCGGAGCAAGATGGCCCTTGAATCCCGTGCTTACCCGGTCATTACCTTCGACCCGGATGCCGGCGAATCGTGGGAAGAATGCTTCAGCCTCGAGGGCAACCCCTCGCTGGATACCGATTGGCCGGTCTACGAACTGAAGTACGTCGACGACGACGGCAAAGAGCAGTCGATGGAACTGCCGATGACCTTCGCCGACTTCGCCGTCCAGGAAGGCCGCTTCCGCAAGCACTTCCGCAAGGCCCCGCAGGACACCTGGAACGAGAACATGGTTCCACTGGTGGAATTCCTCGACCTTGAGGAAGACGACCGCGAGGGCCAGTTCCCCTACATCTGGGCGGTGGACAAGAAGAACCGCCTGATCCGGGTCCTCGTTTCGGAGGAAATCGTCAAGTCCACCGAGGAACGGCGCGACTTCTGGCGCACCATGAAGGGCATCACCGGCATCACCCGCAAGGTGGACCCGGAACAGATCGCCAGCCGGGTGCGCAGCGAAACGGCCCAGAAGCTAGCCCAGGGACTGATGTCCATGCTCACCGGCGAAGGAGGTGCCGCCCAGGCCATTCTCGACATGTCGGGAGTCTCCGCCCCGGTGGCAGCCGCCCCGGACGCGACCGCTTCCAACGGGTCCTATGCCGCCCCGGCCGCAGCCGGAGCCTTTGAACCGGCCTGGATCGACCAGTCGGAGTGCACCTCCTGCGACGAGTGCGTGAACATCAACCAGAAGATCTTCCAGTACGATGAGAACAAGAAAGCCTTCGTGAAGGATCCCAAGGGTGGCCCGTTCAAGGACATTGTCCGGGCAGCGGAGAAATGCACCGGCCGGTGCATCCATCCCGGGACCCCCCTTGATCCCAGCGAAAAGGGCGTCGACAAGCTCATCAAGCGGGCGGAGAAATTCCAATAATCGGTAACGGCAGGCCACGGAGCGACACCATGAGCGGACTGGCAAAACTTCTTGATCCAGCACACTGGTTCCGGAGCACGTTCTCCCACGGGATCCATCCCTCGGAGAATAAGCACTACACCGCCAACAAGCCGATCAAGCGTCTGCCCTTCCCCCCGCGGCTGGTCATTCCCTTGTCGCAGCATGCCGGTGCCCCCTCCCAGTTGATTGTCCATCCCGGGCAGGAAGTTGTCCGGGGCGAGCCCATCGCCAAGGCGGGCGGCTTTGTCTCCGTTCCCCAACATGCCCCGGCCACGGGTGTCATTAAGGGAGTGGAGCTGATGCCGACGGCTAAGGGACCGAAAACGCCCTCGGTGATTCTCGATGTCTACCCCGGCGACAGCCAGGAAGTCAGTTACTACCAGGAACGGGACCTGGAGGCGATGTCGCCCCAGGAAATCGTCCAGGCGGTACAGGACACAGGCCTGGTGGGACTCGGCGGAGCGGCCTTTCCGACCCACGTCAAGCTCTCCCCTCCCAAGGGGCACAAGGTCCACACCGTCCTCATCAACGGGTGTGAATGTGAACCGTTCCTGACCACCGACCACCGGATCATGATCGAGCAGGCCGACCGCCTGGTCGCCGGGACCCGGATCCTCATGAAGGCGCTGGGGGCCGAACGGGCCATCATCGGTACCGAAGACAACAAGCTGGATGCGGTGGCCGCCATTTCCAGGGCCTTGCCGGCTGACGGCTCGATCACCGTCAAGGCGGTCAAGACCAAGTACCCGCAGGGCGCCGAGAAGATGCTCGCCAAGGCCCTGATGAATATTGAGATCCCCTCCGGGAATTTCCCCTCATCGGTTGGCCTCGGTGTCTTCAACGTATCCTCGGTCGCCCAACTGGGCGAGCTCCTGCCCCTCAGCCGGGGGGTCATTGAGCGCGTGTTGACAGTCACCGGTCCGGGGATCGAGCGTCCGGGCAACTACCTTGTCCCCATCGGCACGCCCCTGAGGTTTATCCTCAACCAGCTCGGATTCGTCGGCAGCGCCCGTCACCTGATTATGGGCGGCCCGATGATGGGCGGAACCGTTGCCTCCCTGGACGTGCCGGTCACCAAGGGCTGCGGCGGGGTTCTCGTCCTGACCGAGGAGGACACCAAAGACCAGATTTCCCGGACCACCTACCCCTGCATCAGCTGCGCCAAGTGCGTTGAGGCCTGCCCGATGCACCTCAACCCCTCACAGTTGGGCAAACTGGCCTACAAGCACCGCTACGAGGAGATGCAGTCCGACCACCACCTGATGGACTGTTTTGAATGCGGCTGCTGCAGCTTCGTCTGCCCCTCCAACATTCCCCTGGTCCAGTATTTCAGAATCGCAAAGTCTTCCAACCGGGAGAAGGCAATGCGGGAACAAGCGAAAGCATCATGAGCGATCAAGGCCCCAAAGTCCTGCTGCGTACCTCTCCTCACCTGCGGGTGGGTCCTCCGGTCGACGTCATCATGCGTAACGTGGTTTACGCCCTGTTGCCGGTCTGCGCCTTTGCCATTTACCAGTTCGGAATCAGTGTCCTGGCCCTGATCATCGTCTGCACCGCCTCCTGCATCCTCACCGAGCACCTGGTCTGCAGACTTTCCGGGAAAGCCACTACAGTGGGCGACTGGAGCGCGGTCATCACGGGCATCCTGCTGGCCCTCTGCCTGCCCCCCGGGTTTCCGCTCTGGATGGGGGCCGTAGCGGCCTTTGCCGGTGTCGGCCTCGGGAAAATGTTCTTTGGCGGACTAGGTTTCAACGTGATGAATCCGGCCCTCATCGGGCGGGCTTTTGCCCAGGCGTCCTTCACGGTACCGATCACCACCTGGAGCCCGATGGCAGCTGAAGGCCGCTTCTCCCAGTTTATCCCTTCCAGCCTGACCCTCCCATTTCTCAAGCCGGAACCCATCAAGGAGTGGATTGCCCAGGTCGCCCCGGACGGGTTCAGCGGGGCCACTCCCCTGGCCCAGATGAAGTTCGAGCACTTCACCACCCGCAGCCCGATGGAATTGCTTCTCGGATCCTCGGCGGGCTCCGCCGGTGAAACATCCGCCCTCCTGATCCTCCTTTGCGGGGCCTATCTGGTCTTCCGGAGAATGATGGACTGGCGGATCACCGCCAGCATCCTGATCACCGCCGGAGGGGTTTCCGGGATCTTCTACATGATGAACCCCGCCCTCTACCCGGATCCCGTCTTCACCCTGTGCACGGGGGGACTGATGCTGGGCGCGGTCTTCATGGCAACGGACATGGTGGCCTCCCCGGTGACACCGGCCGGTGTCTGGATTTACGGGGCCCTGATCGGGGTGGTAACGGTCATCATCCGACTCTTTGGAGGCCTCAACGAGGGGGTCATGTACGCCATCCTCCTCGGCAACGCCTGTTCACCCCTGATTTCCATGGTCACCCAGCCCCGCATCTACGGGGCCAAGAAACCGAAAGGAGCGGCATGAGCGAGGATACCTCAATGCCCCAGCACACCGTTCCCAGCAGCCGGACCCTGATCGTCGCCCTTGGCATGATCGCCATGATGTCGGGGTTCCTGGTCGTCCTGGCCTTCCAGCTAACCGCTCCCAGGATTGCCGCCAACAAGCAGCGTGCACTCGAGAAGGCTATCTTCACCGTGCTTCCACAGGCATCCCAGAGTCGCAGCTACGTGCTCGGGGAGGATGGATTGGTAATCGTCCCTGAGGGTGAAGCCGTCAGTGACGAGAAGCAGGCCGTCTACGCCGGCTACGACGCCGACGGCAATCTGACCGGCCTGGCCATGGTATCTTCAGCCCGTGGCTACCAGGATGTGGTCAAGGTGCTCTACGGATACTCACCCGAGAGCCAGTGTGTCACCGGGATCACCGTTCTCCAGAGCACGGAAACCCCCGGGCTGGGCGACAAGGTCGGCACGGATCCGGACTTCCTGGCCAACTTCGAGTGCCTTGATGCCCGGCTCAACGAAGACGGCTCAGCCGTCGCCAACCCGATCCACACGGTCAAGAACGGCAAGAAAACCAGCCCGTGGCAAATTGATGCCATCTCCGGTGCCACCGTCACCTCGAAGGCGATAGGCAACGGGCTGGAGGAAAGCACCAGCCGGATGCTGCCGCTCCTCCACCAGCACAAGAAGGGGCTTCCCCCCGCCCTCACTGAATAACTTTTGAAAGGACTGAACTGATGGTACAAGATCCAAGACTGCCGGAAAAACTGAGTTACGAAACTTTCTCGGTCGGCCTGTGGAAGGAAAATCCGGTCTTCGTCATGCTCCTCGGCCTGTGCCCGGTCCTGGCGGTCACCAACACGGCCATGAACGCCCTCGCCATGGGGCTGGCCACCACCTTCGTCCTGCTCTGCTCGGGGGTGCTGGTTTCACTCCTGCGGAAGGTCATTCCCAAGCAGGTCCGCATTGCCTCCTACATTATCATCATCGCCACTTTCGTCACCATCACCGACTACGCCATCCAGGCCATCAGCCTGGACCTGTACAAGGCGCTGGGTGCCTTCATCCAGTTGATCGTGGTGAACTGCATCATCCTTGGCCGGGCGGAAGCCTACGCCTCCAAGAACCCGGTCGCCAACGCCTTCGTCAACGCGCTCGGAATGGGAGTCGGCTTCACTTTCGCCCTCCTTTGTCTCGGGGTGGTCCGGGAAGTTCTGGGCAGCGGCAGCCTCTTCGGGATGGACCTCTTCGGGCCGGCCTTCCAGCCATGGGCGGTCTTCGTCCTGCCCCCGGGCGGATTCTTCATCCTCGCCTTCTGGCTTTTCATATTCTCGGTCTTCCGGAAACGGAAGGAACGTGCCCAATCCCAACGGGAGGAGGTCGCCAATGCAGCCTGATTCACTCACTTTCATTTTCCTTAACGCCTTCCTGATCAACAATTTCGTTCTGGCGATGTTCCTTGGGATCTGTCCCTTCATGGGGGTCTCCGGGAAGATCAAGACGGCATGGAACATGGGTCTTGCCGTCATCTTCGTGATGGTGGTCAGCTCGGTCTGCGCCTACGGGATCAACGCCATCCTGGTGAAGTTCAATCTCGAGTTTCTCCGCCTGATCAGCTACATCGCGGTGATTGCCTCGGCGGTCCAGTTGGTGGAAATGACCATCAAGAAGGTCAGCCCGGCCCTCTTCCGGACCCTGGGGATTTTCCTTCCGCTGATCACCACCAATTGCGCGATCCTCGGCCTGGCCCTCTTCCAGACCAACCGCAGCTACGATTTCGTCCAGTGCCTGGCATTCAGCCTTGGAGCCGGGGCCGGATTCACGCTGGCCCTGGTATTGATGGCCGGCCTGCGGGAAAAACTGGAACTTGCTGATGTTCCCGATGTCAGTACCGGGGCAGCGATGAGCCTGATGCTGGGCGGCATGCTGTCGCTGGCCTTCATGGGCTTTGCCGGACTGGGAGGCTGATTAACGAACATGCTTTTCACCTACGCCATAACCATCCTGATCATCCTCGGACTCCTCGTGGGCTGGGTTTGCGTCCAGCACCTGGCCCGCTGGTTCGCGGCCCGGCATCCCGAGTTCGGGCCCGCGCGCGAGGAGGGGGGCGGCTGCGGCGGCCTCTTCTGCCTGTGCAAGGACAAGGGGGACTGCCCCAAGCAGAACCTCCGGAAAAAGCCCGGGCTGGAGCACCGACATTAGGCGTGGCAATTTTCAATTTAACAAGTAACCTCATCATCCAGGAAAAGTAATAATGAAGCTAACCGAGTACGATATCAGCCATCCCTACACCGCCACGGTTGTAAAGTCCGAGCGGATCACCGACGAGTCCACGGATGAAGTCCGGCACATTGTCCTGAGTATTTCCGACGCCACATTCCATTTCGTGGAAGGCCAGAGCATCGGTGTTCTTGTTCCCGGTCCGCACGAGTTTGGGAACGAATACCATATGCGGCTCTACTCCATTGCCAGCTCCCGCCAGGGCGAAAACCAGAACCTGGCCGAGATTTCCATCTGCGTGCGCCGGTGCTTTTATATCGATGATGTCAGCGGCGAGCGCTTCCCCGGCGTGGCCTCCAATTTCCTCTGCGACCGCAAACCCGGCGACAAGGTCCAACTGACCGGTCCGTACGGTCGCCAGTTCCTCCCCCCGCGGGACAACACCAGCAACATGCTGATGATCGGGGTCGGGACCGGAATCGCCCCCTTCCGCGCCTTCATGAAGCATATCTACGACGAGCGGAAGGAATGGAAGGGCAAGGTCCGCCTCTTCTACGGCGCCAAGACCGGCATGGACCTCCTCTACATGAACGACAAGAACGCCGACCTCAGCCTCTACTACGACAAGGAGACCTTCAAGGCCTTCGAGGCCCTCAGCCCGCGGCCCCATTTCAACGAACCCGAACAGGTGGAGCAGTCCCTCAGGGAAAACTCCCAGGAAGTCTGGGACCTGGTCAAGGATCCCAAGACCTACATTTATGTTTCCGGCTTGTCGCGGTTGGAAAACCGTCTCGACAAGACCATGGAGGAATTCGCCGGCGGCGAGGCAGAGTGGAAGGAAGTGAAGCAGGAGCTCGTCGAGAGCGGCCGCTGGGCCACCCTCTTCTACGATTGATCCCAATCCTTTCACAGTCCCCCGGACCGTATTTCGCCCCGAAGTTATTCGGGGCTTTTTTTATTACAGGACAAAGCGGATCCCGAAGTGAATCCACAGGGGCATGGTCACCACTGAACACAGGGTCGTGGCCAGAACAATCCGGATGGCCACTGCGGTGTCACCGCCGAAGTGGCGCGCCAGGACAATGGGCATGATTCCAGCGGGCATGGCGGCCTGGATGACCAGGACCTGCCGCAGCTCGCTGCTGATGCCCGGCAGGAAGGCTGCCGCCACAAGGAAAAGAAACGGTAGCAGGGTAAGGCGGATCACCACTGATCCAGTCAGCACCTCGAGATCCGCAAGCAGGGGCTGTTCAGCGAGAAGGTCGGCGATCAGGGCTCCCGCAAGGAGGATACCCAGGGGGACGCAACATCCGGCCAGCATGGAAACGGTGGTCTCCATCCAGCCGGGGATGACCGCATCCAGTCCAGTGACATTGACGACAAGGGCTACAGCGAGGGCCAAAACCGGGGGATTGAGAAGGTTCTTCAGGGCCGCGCGCTCGAACTGGCCTGCCAGCAGCATCACCCCGATGGTCCAGATGGCCAGTTCCACCCCAACGTTATAAACCAGCAGCACCCCGAGGACCCCCCGGTCGTCAAAGAGGGCGATCATGACCGGGATGGGGATGAATCCGTAGTTGTATATCCCGTTGCCAAAGGAAAAGGTCCTCAGTCCCTTGCCCGTCCTCAGGCCGCCCAGCTTGCCGGCCAGATAGGCAATCAGGAACCCTCCGGACACCGTCAGGAAGCCCACCAGCGGGGGGGCAATGAGGTTGCCTCCGCCCTTCAGGGCGGGGTTTCCGATAACATAGTCAAAGTACAGGCACGGATAGAGGATCCGGATCACCAGCTTCAGCAGGGAGGCATCGGCCTCGGCGCTGAGGACCCGCCACCGGCGCAATCCATAGCCTGCTCCCAGGAGCAGGAATACTGGCAGGGCCGCGCCGAGAATGGTGCCGAAGCCAACCTCCATTGGATCCTTCTTCTAGAGGCTCCAGTTACCGCTGGAGGGGCGCTTCTGGAATTCGCCCAGGGAGGTGCGCTTCCACTGTCCGTAGAGGAAGAGGAAGAACAGGTACAGGTAGAAGACTCCCAGCAGGCTGATGAAGACATACTCCGGCAGCGGCTGGTTGGCGCAGAATTCGGTGACAAACTCGTCGACCGTCGTCGCTTTCCTGATTACCAGGGTGTGCATCACCCAGGTGCCGGTCAGGATCATGAAGATCCAGACGTAATTACGCCGGAACCGGCGCGAAAGGGCCTCAAGGAATGTTATCTTGTAGGAGGGCAGAATCAGGTCCGCCCCCATCTGCCGTCGCCAGTCGCCTTCCAGTCGTTTCCCGCTCAACGTCACCACCGGAAAGATGAAATGGGATTCCAGCATCCGGACCCGGGCCCGGTAGGCATCATAAAACCGGTAACGGCGAGCCTCGATGGTCAGCAGGAGATAGATGATGAAGTTGGCGAATAGAAACAGGAAGTTGCTGCTCTGGGCATGATTCCATGCGAAGCTGACAATCCCCATCATGCCGATGATGGCCCAGTGGGTGGTGGTATCGAACCGCTGGCGCCAGACCATCATCCGGCCCAGCTCACCCCGGTAGAAGTGCACCATCGTCGTGGCGTAGTCCTTGGGAAAATTATATCCGGCTTCCTGCTCTGACATACTGCCCCAGCATGTCTCCCCGCTCGTTGTTGACAAGGCTCTTTAGCGGCGGCGCCATGCCAGCAGGGCCAGCCCTGCCAGTGCCAGCACCAGCGAGCCGGTTGCCGGCTCCGGTACCGGGGTCGCCCCCAGCAAAAGGTTGTCCAGCGCAAAGTAGGCCGGCGTGTTCATGCCGAAATTCCCCACGTCGGTCGACTCAAGGTCGAAGGTCAGCCGGTCCACCCCGCTACCAAGGGCGGAGAGGTCAACACTCCCCCAGTCCGCCTGGATGATGTGCGTTTCGGCCGCTCCCCGGTAGTCGGCCAGATAGTACTCAATCGCACCCGTCTCTGCCCCAGATGCATCCAGCCCGCCGATCGTCAGCTTGAAATAATCCCCCTGGCCGAATGCCGTGGCGAATCCATTGCCGTCCCGCAGGGTCAAAGCCGTGTAGGTGGTGTTGCCCAAGTCGATGCTCAACGGAGCCTCCCAGCCCGCAGGCAGGTCAATCACCACCGGATCCATGCCGCTGTACGGGTCCACAAAGCCGATCCCGTAGACCTGTCCCCCCGAGGCTGTTCCCGGGTAGGCACTGTACTGGTTGCTGAAATCGCCTGTCACCACGTCCGTCGTCGTCGAGTAACCCCAGCCTGCCCACGAGGTGAAGCCCCCCCCCCAGTCAGTGTAGGTGTTGACGAAACTCACGCCCCCACTGCTGAAGCCCCCCGCCAGATCCGAGCCGTTGTGATAAACCCCGCCTCCGGGGCCCCCGTAGGTCTCCGCCTCCGGCAGCACCAGGCTGAGATCCTCAAATCCCACCAGCAGACTCTGCCCGCTCAGTACCGGGACCATCCCCACCATCAGTCCCATGATCCAATAAATTACCTGTGTCTTCCTCATTATTGACATTGCTCTGCCAATAAGAAGGGGAAGGCAAGTTGAAATTGAGAAAAAAGAGGGCCAGTCGATGATCGGAAGGAGAGGCCGTGGGGAGAGGGAGGAGTCGCCCGGGAAGGCGGGGATGGGAGCGGTGGCGGGGGACCCAGAGACCATCGATGACCTCGGCCCTACCGGAGCGATGGAAGTAGGTATGGGGGGAGCCGGCGGGATCTTCGGCCGGGACGGGGCTCCAGCGGCGCTTCAGCGGCTCCATGAGGGGCGAATCCAAGGGGGTGTTGAAATCACCAATGAGCCCGAGGGCGGACTCCTCGCCAACGGTGGACAGAATTCCCTCGAGGAATTTCGCCAGGGCGGTAATTTCGAGGCTCCTGAGCCGGGTTGAATCGGGATCGTCGGGGTCGTCCGAGTAACGGCTTTTCAAGTGGACATGGAAAAACCGGAAGGAGGTGTTGCCGGACCGGAAGGCCACTTCCTGAACCCCGCGGCGCAGGAACCCCATTCCCTCACCGAGGGGGATGGGATCGTGGAAAATGTATTGGCAGGGAGGGATTTTGGACAAGATGGCCAACCCGGACCGTGATCCCGGGGGAGCGCCAAAGAAGGCATGGGGATAATCCATTCCGACGGCCCGCAGATCCAGCTGCAGTTCCCGGAGGAAATCCCCGCCACCGATTTCCTGGAGGAAGAGGATATCTGGAGCGGTCTCCAGAATCAGCTTCCGGACCCTTCCCTTGCGTTCCTCCGGCATGGGATACTGGTATCGGAAACGGCCGTTCTCGAAACGATTGCCGACAAGGTAATTCTGCACATTCCAGGTGCCCACCTCCAGGCCCTGTGCAAGCATACCCAGGAGGGAGGCCAGGACCAGCCTCACCCTTTTTGCAGAAGGGCGCCTTCCCTCTCCAGCAGGGTCGGATGGGAGTAATGGAAGGCGCTGAACAGCGGATGCGGGGTCAGGTTGCTGAGATTCTTTTCACTAAGAACCCGGAGGGCCTCCACGATGGGCATGGGGTCCCCCTCCATCGCATCCCGTGAAAAGGCATCCGCCTCGTACTCGTGCTTGCGGGACAGGGCATTGGTCAGGGGTGCGGTCCAGAAGGTGACCAGAGCAGCCAGCAACCCGAACAGGAGGACAACCGGACCAATGGAGCCGGTGTCCCCGAAGCCAAAAGCCTGGACGAACCAGACACTCTGCTGCAGCCAGCCAAGGGCAAGGAAACTGAGGAACAGGAAGGCCGAGGAGAGCAGGAGCATGCGCGGGATATGACCGAGCTTGTAGTGGCCGATCTCATGGGCCAGCACCGCGGCCAGCTGCCGTTCCTCCATCTGCTCGATCAGGGTGTCGAATAGAACAATCCGGCGAAACCCGCCGAACCCGGTAAAGAAGGCGTTTGAGTGGGCAGAGCGGCGGCTTCCGTCCATGACAAGAATGGTCCGGGCCCGGAATCCGGTGCGGTCCCCGAGGGACATGAGCCGGTCCCGGAGTGAGCCCTCGGGCAGTTCCTCGAATTTGTTAAAAAGGGGCATGATGAACATCGGGTACAAGACCACCATCAATAGCTGGAAGACCAGGAAGCAGGCAAATCCCCAGAGCCACCAAAATTGGGTGGTCCCGACCAGCCAGACCAGGAAGGCCAGCATGGGAATGCCCAGAAGGGCGCCGATGAAAAGCCCCTTCACCTTGTCGGTGATCCAGAGTCGGATCGTGCTCTTGTTGAACCCGAACCGTTCCTCCAGCCGGAACTGGTGATACCACTCGAAAGGCAGCCCCGGAAGGGACAAGAGGGAGAAAATGACGAAGAGGAGACAGGCCTGCCTCCACACCCCCGTCCCGGTGATTCCGGTCCCGAATTCCCACGCAGCCGGGAGGATCCCCGAAAAGAGAACCGCGGCCAGGACCAGCGCATCGTAGACGGTTTCCATTATTCCCAGGCGGTTCTTGCTCAGGGTATAGGAAACGGATTTGTCGTAGGTGGCCTCATCTATAAACCCGCGATAAGCTTCCGGAACTTCCCCCGCCTCGGCGATGACCTGCCTGCGGTTCAGCAGGTGGAGGTAGATTTCGGCGCCGGTCTTGAGCGCCAGCAACAGGGCAACGAGGACTAATAAGCTGTTCATAAGATACTTACAGTGTTCAGTCTTAATACCTTGTTTGGGCAAGGGAAAAATCTTGATCGGACGCCCCCGGAGGGACACCGTAAATCAAATGTCCGCAAAGAAGAACGAGCCCACCTTTGAACAGGCGCTGGAAAAACTGGAATCCCTGGTCGCCTCAATGGAATCGGGAGACATCCCCCTGGCCGACCTGGTTGAAAAATTCGAAGAGGGAAGCAAACTGGTCAAGACCTGCGAGAAACGTCTCAAGAGCGCGGAGCTGAAAATCGAGAAGTTGCGGAAGGAGAATGATTCCGTAACCATGGAAGCCTTCACCCCCGAGGAAGACTGACACCCGATGGATTTGCTTTCGAATATCAATTCCCCTGCCGATGTGCGGGCCCTCTCCCATGACCAGCTGGAGCGGCTGGCCGGTGAAATAAGGCAACGGCTCATCGAGGTCACCTCCCGCAACGGCGGCCACATCGGCCCCAACCTCGGGGTGGTGGAGCTGAGCATCGCCCTTCACCGGGTCTTTAACAGCCCGGAAGACCGTTTCCTGTTTGATGTTTCCCACCAGGGATACGTGCACAAGCTCCTGACCGGCCGCAACAACGAGGCCTTCGACAATCTTCGCCAGACCAGGGGCCTGAGCGGGTTCCTCAGCCGCAGCGAGAGCGAGCATGACGCCTTTGGGGCCGGGCACGCCGGGACCGCCCTCTCGGCCGCCTTGGGAATGGCCGCCGCCAGGGACCGCCTCGGAGAGGATCGCCATGTAGTGGCTGTCCTCGGGGATGCCGCCTTCACTTGCGGCATCACCATGGAAGCCCTCAACAACATCGCCGAAACCACCTCCCGGCTGATCATCATCCTCAACGACAACGAGTGGTCGATCGCCAAGAATGTCGGCGCACTGGCACGCTATTTCAACGAGATCATCACCAACCCGGTTTACAACAAGATTGACCGCCGGCTGGTCTCTTTCCTGCAGAAGGTCCCCGGGGGATCATCCGTGCTGGAAGTGGGCAAGAAGTGGAAGCGGGAAACCAAGGACTTCCTGGTCGGGTCCAGCCTTTTCGAGGCCTACGGGCTGAGGTACATCGGGCCCATCGACGGTCATGACCTCGATTCCGTCATTCGCCATCTTGAATTCGCCAGGGACCAGGAGCAGCCAATCATCCTCCACATGATGACCAAGAAGGGCAAAGGCTATGAACCCGCCATTGCCGCTCCCGAGAAATTCCACGGCCTGGGCCCGTTTGATATCACCACGGGCGAGGGACCGGCCAAGATCGGGGATACGCCTCCAAATTACCAGGATGTCTTTGGCCGAAAACTCCTTGATTTCGCCCGCGACAACGACCGTATCGTTGGCATCACCGCAGCCATGCCTCCCGGGACCGGGCTCTCCTTTCTCAGGGATGAACTGCCGAAGCAATTCTACGATGTCGGCATTGCCGAGGAGCACGCTGTCCTGTTTGCCGCCGGCATGGCCTGCGAGGGCATGCGGCCGGTGGTGGCCATCTACTCCACCTTCCTGCAGCGGGCCTACGATCCGATTATCCACGACGTCTGCCTGCAGAATCTCCCCGTCGTGTTCTGCATGGACCGGGCCGGCCTCTCCCCCAACGACGGGGCCACTCACCACGGGCTTTTCGACATCGCTTTCCTGCGCTGCATTCCCAACACCACCATCATGCAGCCAAAGGACGAGGACGAGCTGGCCGACATGCTCTGGACCTGCCTGAATACCAACAGTCCGACCTTTATTCGCTACCCTCGTGGCAGGGCCATGGGCGTCCCGGCCAAGACGACCCCGGGCATGCTGCCAATCGGCAAGGCAGAGGTCCTCAGGGAAGGGACCGACATCCAGCTCTGGGCCCTCGGGCCATGGGTTGCCGACGCCCTCAAACTCTCCGAAGAACTCCAGCAGGAAGGCCTCTCCATCGGGGTCGTCAACGCCCGCTTCGCCAAACCGATCGACCGGGACCTGTTGGAAAAACAAGCCGCCACCGCCCGCCTTTTCGTGACCTTCGAGGACCACTCCATCATCGGTGGCCTCGGATCCGCCGTCATGGAGGAACTCCATGACCTGGGATGCCCCCAACCGGTCCTGCGGATCGGCTATCCGGACCGGTTCATCGAGCACGGTTCATCCGGGAGCGATATCCGGGCCGGCGCCGGCCTGGACCCGGAAAGTATTGCCGGCCGTATCAGGGAGGCCCTTTCACGGCTCAGCCAGCCGACCTGAGAGCTAGTCTTCGACGACTGAGGCCCCCTGCCGGACCAGCCTGATCAGGCGCTCGGGGACCCATCCAATATCCCCGGTGGCATTGCGGGCCATGCACCATCCATTGAGGACAAGGCTGACTTCCAGTTGATCCCCCGGCTCCAGATTCAGCTCGGACGCGTCATAATCCCGCTTTAGGGTCCCGCGACTGCCCTCGATGTGAAGCCAATCACGGGGAACCCAGCCCTCACGGTCATCGGGGCTGGCCCCGTAGACCCAACCGGGCTCCTCGTCCGAGCGGACTTTCAGGTGCAGGACCGTGCCCTTGCCGGCCTGCAACGGCATCGGGAAAGGGGAACGGTAGAAGGAAACTGCCTCCACCACCGCCGGATTACCCGGGCTGGCAAGGATTTGCTCCCGTTGTTTTCTCCTCCGCTTCAGCCAGCGTCCGAGATCGTCCCCGAGGACGAGAAGGGACGGGGTCAGGATCAGGGTCAGGAAGGTCGCAAAAACCAGGCCGAAGGCCACCGAGGAAGCCAACTGGACCCACCACTGCGTGGAGGGTGCATTGTAGGTCATCTCCCGGTTGAAAAGGTCAATGTTGAGCCGCAGGACCATCGGCATCAGGCCCAGGACGGTGGTCACTGTCGTCAGGAGGACCGGCCGCAGGCGCTGGGCTCCCGTCCTCAGGACCGCTTCCCGTACCCCCACTCCGCTTTTCCGGTGGTAATCAAACGTGTCGATCAGGACGATGTTATTGTTGACCACGATCCCGGCCAGGGAAATGACCCCGATGCCATTCATGATGACCCCGAAGGGCTGACCCGTGAACAGCAGCCCGAGGAACACCCCAATAGTGCTGAACAGGACCGCCGTCAGGACAAGGAAGGCTTGGAAAAAACTGTTGAACTGCGTCACCAGGATGATGGCCATCAGGAAAATGGCCACGAAGAAGGCCTTCATGAGAAAAACCATGGCCTCATTCTGCTCCTCGTCCTCGCCCCGGAAACGGACCACGATGCCGTCCGGGATCTCCATCTGGTCGACCCAGCTTCTCAGTTCCTGCACCTTGGTGTCGGTCAGGAAACCTTCCTCTACATTCGCCGTCACGGTGTAGGTGCGGCGCCCGTCCACCCGTTCGATTTTACCCACCTGCCGGGCCGGCTTCCAGTCGATGAAATTGGTGATGGGAACATTCCCGCAGGTGGTCGCTATGCGCAATTCCTTGATCCGTTGCAGGTTCCGTTCGCTGGCCGGGAAGCGGGTCCGGATGTCGACCTCGTCATCCGCTCCGTCCGGCCGGTATTTGCCCAACAGGAGCCCGTTGGTGACAAACTGGACGTAGCTGCCGACAAGCGAGATATCGGCCCCGAAGCGGCTGGATTGGGCCCGGTCGACGACCAGTTGCCACTCCACCCCCGGGACCGGGCGGGAATCGTCCACGTCCTTCAATCCCTCCACTGAATCGAGACGGTTCCGGATTTCCTGCACCACCCGTTCAAGGAGGGCGGGATGGTAGGAACTGAGTTCCACCTGGATATCCTTGCCGGTGGGAGGCCCGGCCTCCATCTGGCTCTGCTCAATGATCAGGCCGGGGATGCCCCGGGTCCGTTCCTCGATCTCGGCCAGGATCTCCTTGCCGGGGCGCCGGTGCTGCCAGTCCTTCAGTTCCAGCTGGATCAGCCCGTGGGTGTCCTCGGTAATGCCATCGCCTTGGAAACTGATGCCCGAACGGGCAATGATGGTCTCGATGCCCTGCACCGGGTAAATCCGCTCCTCAACTTTGCGCACCAACTGGTCAATTTCCTCGATGGAAAGGTTGCCCCGCATGCGGACCTTGATGGTGGCGAACTCCATGTCCACCTCCGGGAAATACTCCACTCCCTTGCCAAATGACGAATAAAGGAACTGTACCCCGAAGAAGGTCAGCAGGACCAGCCCCAGGACCGTGGCCGGGCGCTTGATGAAGCGTTCCAGCATGCGGACATACCATCCGGTAAACCCTGTCATCAGGGAAAGGTCGCCCCCCTCGGCAGCAGCCAGGCTACGCATCGTCTGGTGGGAAGCCGGGCCCGGTTTGCCGAGAATGGTCCCCACCGTCGGGACAAAGATCAGGGCCATGGCCAAGCTGGCCGACAAGGTGGCAATCAGCGTGATGGGCAGGTATTTCATGAACTCGCCGGTGATGCCCGGCCAGAACAGGAGCGGCAGGAAGGCCGCCAAAGTGGTTGCCGTGGAGGAAATGATGGGCATGGCCATCCTCTGGGAGGCAATCAGGTAGGCCTTTCCACGAGGCAGGCCCTCGTTCATTTTCCGGTCAGCCAGCTCCACCACCACTATGGCCCCGTCGACCAGCATGCCGACCGCCAAGATCAGGCTGAAGAGGACCACGATATTCACCGTCAGGCCCATCGCGTGCAGAGTCAGCATCCCGGACAGGAAGGATCCGGGAATGGCCAGGCCAACCAGCAGCCCGCTGCGCAGTCCAAGTGCTGCCACGCAGACGATCATCACCAGGATGATGGCGCTAAGGACGTTGTTCTGCAGGTCCTTCAGCATGGTCCGGATATCATCCGACTGGTCCTGGGAGAAATCCACTTCCACTCCCTCGGACCAGGTGCTTTTGACCTCCGCCACCCGGGCCCGGACCTTGTTGATGGTTTCAATAACATTTTCCCCCACCCGCTTCTTGACGTAGAGGGTGATCGCCGGATGCCCGTTCATGCGGGAATACCCCTCGGGATCCTTGAAGGTGGGACGAATGGAGGCAATGTCCCCGGCCCGGATGACAGTGTCGCCGACCGTCTTGATGGGCAGGTCCAGCATATCCTCCGGGCGCTCAAAGAGGCCGGGCACCTTGACCGGGATTCGCCCGCCCCCGTTGTCGAGGTTTCCGGCCGCTATAAGGACGTTGTTGCGGGCAGCCACTGAATACACCTCAGCCAGGCTGAGGTTGTAGCTTTCCAGCAAAAGGGGATCGATGATGATCTCGACAACCTCCTCCCGGTCGCCCCCCATCTCCACCTCAAGAACCTCCGAGATGCCCTCCAGCTCGTCCCGCAGGTCCTTGGCCAGGCGGACCAGCTGGCGCTCGGGAATGGGGCCGGCCAATGAGATAACAATGACCGGCTCAAGGGCCAGGTTGATCTCCGAAACCGTCGGCTCGTCGGTTTCCGCCGGCAGGTCGGCCTTGGCGATATCGACCTTTTCCCGGACATCGGTCAGGATGGGGTCGATATCCAGCCCGGCCTCAAATTCCAACAGGAGGTTGGCCCCGCTCTCGTAGGCGTTGGCGGTCATTTCCTTGAGGCCGTCCAGGCCCCGCAGTTCCTGCTCCATGGGCCGCACCAGCAGTCGCTCGGAGTCCTCCGGGGAAATTCCCTCGTGATGCAGGCTGACGTAAATGTAGGGAATGGTGATGTCCGGCGAGGCCTCCTTGGGAATGGTGACATAGGAGACCGTGCCGCTGATCAGGATCAGGGCCAGGATCAACAGGATCGTCCGGCTGCGGTTCAGGCAAATTTCGATTAAGCCACCCATTAAAAAATTCCTTTGCTGTGTCAGGGGGGGATTATTGCCCGGATTCACCATCCAGGACGAAGTTGACCTGTTCGCCCAGCTTGACGAAATCCTGGCCAATAGTGATCAGGCGGATTTTCTCCGGTAGACTGCCCAGCCACAGGGCATCCGGTTCGGATTCCACGATATCGGCCTCGACAAACTCGACCCGGTCTTCCCCGTTCAGGATCTTCACCCCGAAGCGGCCGTCGTCCAGAATGGAAACCAGTGCCGGACTGATCCGGTAGGCCATCACCCGCTCCGTCTCCACTTCCAGCCGCGCGGTCACCCCGGCAAGGATATCCAGGTCCGGATTGTCCACTTCCAGTTCAACCGTAAAGGTCCGGGACTGCGGGTCGGATTCGCCGGCAACATAACGGATGCGGCCCGACACCTCCCGCTCGCCCGGCAGACGGGCCGTCCCCGTCTCACCGATTTTCAAATGCGGAACCTGTATCTCGGTTGCCTCCGCCTCAATGACCAGTGGGTCAAGGTCGATAATGCGGGCCACCGGATCCCCCACTTTCAGGTAGTCTCCCTCCTCGATGAAACGGTCCTGCAGGACCCCGTCGAAGGGAATCATGAACCGGGTATTGGCGATATCGAGCTCGACCGCCCGCAGGCGTTGTTCGGCCCCGCGGAGCGAGGAAAGCAACTGGGCCACCCCGGACGCTGACTGCAGGTCCTTTTCCTGCAGCCGGAGTGAAGCCTCATATTCCAGGCGGGCCTGTTCAACGGTCGCCTGCGCTTGGGCCAGACGTTCCATCCGGTCGTTGATCTCAATCTCGGCAATGATCATCCCGGCCTCGACGGCTGTTCCGCGGCGGTCGCCCACCCGCACTACCCGTCCAGGGGTCTCGGCTTTCAGGTCGACGCTGCGCGAAGGCATGGTCTTTCCTGTCATGACGATCTTCCGGGGAATCTCCCGGGCAACGAGGTCCTTGACCTTGACGGTCATGCGAACCTCCTCGGCGGCAATCCCGGGACCATCATCCTCAACAGACGAATCCCGGCCACAGCCAAGGAGCCCCGTCAGCATGTAGACGCTTAGTACAACCGTGATCCCCAATGCTATCCTGATGGACGGATTCATGAGATGAAAGGATGCTCCGGTACCTGTTAATATCAAGGGGATTGTCCAATTTGGCCAATGACCCATCGCATCGGCGCTTGAATTCCTGTTTCAAATGGCTGAGCATGCTCCTGATGGTGGCTTTGGCCCGCATACTTCCATTCCTCCTTTTGGCTCTCTGGCTTGGCCCGGCAGCCACGGCCCAGGAACTCGTCAGCCCGGCGCCCCTCACCACGCCGCAAACCGGTGAGGAGCCCTACGCCTACAATGGCCTCGTGGCCGCCTTTTCCGGAGGAGGCTACGCCCTTGGGAGTGGATCCCTGGTGAGCGAGGGCGTCTATGTCACCGCCGCCCATGTGGTCTGGGACGAGGGGGTCATTGATTACTGGCTGCCGGCCAGCGCGGTCCGCTACCATCCGCAGCATCACAGCGCCCTCACGAGTGCGCCTCTCGGCGGTCATCCGGGGGTGGCGCTCTATAAATGGGATCCCTACAGTGCCCGAGTCCTCAATGATGACAGCCCTCCCGGGCAAAGCTCCCCCGACACCTTCAATATTGATTTCGCCGCCGTGACCCTGGGGCCCAACCTGCCGGATTCGCTCACCCTGCATCCGGAGGTCAACGCCGATCCGGAAAATGCCGTCAGTATCCTCAGGGACCCGCGCGAGAAGGTGATTGTCGGCTACCCGCAGGCGGACCCGGTCCCGCCCAGCGAGCGGGGCCTGATGCACGGGACTGTCCCGGGCAACTACTACTGCTGGTGGGAAGGGATTGAGGAAACATCCGAACGGGACAGCGAGGGCCTGTGGATTTCCATCCATCATTTCGAGAATGTCGTTATCCACAGCGGCAACAGCGGGGGCCCGATCTACGCCCGGGACGATCTCGGGGAGTGGCTGGTCTCGGGGATCGCCGTCGGCGGGAGCGTCGAGGGAGACTACTCCACCATCCGGGCCATTGACGACGAGGCATGGGACTGGATCGAGCAGGCCAATAGGGCCCGCAACCAGACTGCGCTCCAGCGGGTCAACGACCTGGTGGTGGTCACTTCGCCAGCCAACTCCGTGACCCTTCAGTGGACCGACCGCTCCGAAGCGGAGGCCGGATACACGATTCTCCGGCAAAGTAACGGGACCTACGAAGTGCGGGAGGATCTTCCGGCCAACAGCGAAAACTACACCGACACCGCCGTTTTCCCGGGCCATGTCTACCACTACCGGGTGCAGCCCTATTCCGCCAATGGCAACCGGGCCCCCAAAAGCCACCCGGCCAAGGCCACCACTTCCGGAGCCAACCGGCCCGCCCGCGACCTCATCAACCAGCCCTTGTTCCACCTGTTCACCGATGGGGACAGCAACTGGTACGATGGGGGCGGCCGGCTCCGCTCAGGAAAGGTCCGCTCTCTTGGGCATTCATCCCTGTATCTCGGAATCATCGGGCCCGGCGCCCTCTCCTTTGACTGGAGCTCCTCCAGTGAGGAGAATCCGGACTATTCGGACGAATCGTCACTGAACTGGGGCCTAATCTACGATGCAGTCTACCTTTTCCTCGACGGGGCGCTGGTCATGGAAAAAGGTGAACCCGTTTTCCTTTCGGGGATCAAGGGTCCGGTCAGCCGGCAGGTGGCCATCCCAGAGGGAGCCCACAACATCGAGTGGCGCTACGAGAAAGATCCCTACAGCGATGAATTTGAGGATGCCGCCTTCCTGGATAGCTTCACCTGGACCCCTGGCCCAACCGCTCCCTACCCGGTCTACGCGGGCTACGCCATTGAGGGAACCCAGCGGCATGGCTCGGTCTGGTTCGGGGATTACGATGTCCGTCACTGGCCGTGGGTGGAGCACCACGACCTGGGCTGGCTCTACCTGATGGGCGGCACCGGCAGGGACTTCTACGCCTACAGCGAACTGTCCGGCATCGGCATAATCCGGGTATCCCTGGACCTGTATCCCTACCTCTACCGGCCCCTCACCGACACCTGGCTGTACTACATTCAGGGAACCGGCACCTACGGGCAGGGGATCATGTTCTGGGACCTGCAGACGGATTCCCTGATCCAGTTTCCCTGACAACACGATCCGGGTGCGGAAAACCGTTGCCCTTCACCGACAGGGTGATACCTCTCGGCAACATGAACACCGTAGCCGAGTTAAAAGAGCTCCCCCGTGACCAGCAGGTTTCCTATGAATCCGTGGTTGTGATGCGGAAAGCCTCCATTCGAAAGGCCCGCAACGACTCCGAGTTCCTCTCGGTCGAACTGGGTGACAAGACCGGTATTTTCCATCATGTCTGTTTCGGTAATTCCAACCTCTTCCAGGTTTTCCTGAACTGCCCGGAAGGAACGATTTTCCGCATCCGCGGGACCACCGATTACTACCAGAACCGCTTTTCCCCCTCCATCATCGAGGCCGAGAAGATTCCCGAGAGTGAGCTCGGACGCTACCTTGATCATCTGGTCGAGACCGCTCCCATCCCCATGGAGGACCTCTGGAAGGAACTGAATGATTTTGTCGCGAAAATTACCTACACCCCTCTCCGGGAGACGGTAACCGGGGCGCTCGGTGAACTGAAGGACGAATTCAAGACGACGCCGGGAGCCATTTCCATGCACCATGCCTACCGGTGCGGATTGATGGAGCACACCGTGCGGATGTGCCGGTCCTGCGCCGCCCTACTCCCCCTCTACGAGGAGGTGGACCCGGACCTGGCCCTGGCCGGGATCATTCTCCATGACCTCGGCAAGGCCCTTGAGTACACCGGGGCCCTCGCTACCAGCAAAAGCAAACTCGGCTATTTCCATGGGCACGTTGTTCTGGGCTACCGGCAGGTTCGCCGGGCCGCCCTCAAGGCCGGGCTCAAGGAGGACCTGCTGGACCGACTGGAGCACATCATCCTCTCTCACCAGGGTGAGCTGGAATGGGGGGCCGCCACGAAGGCAGCCACACCGGAAGCGGTCTTCGTCTCCATGGTCGACAACCTCGATGCCAAGATGGGCATGGTCCAGTACGCTTTGCGGACCACCCCCGACTCCCAGGAATTCTCCGATTTTGTTCCCGGGCTGGGCGCGCCCCTTATGACGCGGGCACCCTCCTATGGGGCATAACAAGGACTACTGCAGGGCCTTCCAGATCCGCAGGACTGGATCCAGGACCGATTCCAGGTTGCTCAAGGGAACCTGGTTGGGCCCATCTGAAATCGCCGAGTCGGGATCCGGATGGGTCTCCACAAACAGGCCGTCCGCCCCTGCGGCAATGGCTGCCCGGGCAAGGGGTGGAACAAACTCCCTCTTGCCGGAAGTCGTTCCCTCGCCTGCTCCCGGCATCTGTACGCTGTGGGTGGCATCAAAAATCGTCGGATGGCCAAGGGCCTTCATTTGCGGGAAATTGCGCATGTCCACAACCAGGTTCTGGTATCCGAAGGTTGTTCCACGCTCGGTCAGCCAGATTTCCCGAGCGTCGGCACCCTCCAGCTTGTCGACCACGTACCGCATCTCCCCTGGACTGAGGAACTGGCCCTTTTTCACGTTGACCACCTTTCCGGTCTTGGCGGCGGCCACCAGGATGTCGGTCTGCCGGCACAGGAAAGCCGGTATTTGCAGGACATCGACGACGGCGGCCGCGGCGGGGGCCTGGGCCTCCGTGTGGATGTCCGTCAGCACCGGGAAACCGTAGCGCTCCTTGATGCTGGCCAGCATCTCCAGCCCCTTCTTCAGCCCGGGCCCACGGGGAGACTCCAGCGAGGTCCGGTTGGCCTTGTCGAAGGAGCCCTTGAAAATGATCTCCAGTTCGGGGTACGCCGAGCGGAGACGGTCCAGCTCGGCGGCGACCGGCTCGCACACCTCCATCGACTCCATGGCACAGGGACCGGCGATGAGGAGGAACTTGGATGAATTGAACAGGGCCATGGCTACTTACTTGTTCCTGCGGGAGAGGGAAGCCTTGATGAAACTGCCGAACAGGGGGTGTGCCTGGCGGGGCTTGCTCTGGAATTCAGGGTGAAACTGGACACCGACAAACCAGGGATGCTTCGGGTTCTCGACGATCTCCACCAGGTGCCGGTCCGGGTTGACCCCGGCCACCACCAGTCCGGCGGACTCCAGTTGATCTTGGAAGTCGTTGTTGAATTCAAACCGGTGGCGGTGGCGCTCACTGACCAGGCTATCACCGTAGGCCTTACCGCTGATAGTGCCGTCGGTCAGCTTGCAGGGATAGGCTCCGAGGCGCATGGTCGCGCCCTTGTCCTTGACGTCCTTCTGCTCGGGCATCAGGTCGATCACCGGATAAGGGGTCTTCTCGTTGAACTCGGAGCTGTGGGCCCCTTCCAGCTTGGCCACGTTACGGGCGAACTCAATGACCGCCACCTGCATACCCAGGCAGAGCCCGAAGTACGGGATCCCGTTTTCGCGGGCAATGCGGACCGCCTCGATCTTGCCCTCGATCCCGCGGGAACCAAATCCCCCCGGGACCAGGATCCCGTCCGCAGAAAGCAGGGCCTCGTAGTTTTTCGATTCCTCCAGTTTTTCGGAATCGATACGGTGAATCTCGACCGCGCAGTCATTGGCGATACCGCCGTGGACCAGGCTCTCGTAGACGCTCTTGTAAGCGTCCTGCAACTCGATGTACTTGCCGACCACGGCAATTTCCACCCGGTGCTTGGGATACTGGAGGATACGCACCACCTCGTCCCAGCCGTTCTCCAGCAGGGGAAGGTGCTCCAATCCAAAATGCTCCAGGACCAGTTGGTCGACGCCTTCATTCTCGAGCATCAGCGGCACCTCGTAGATGGAGGTCTCGACGTCCTTTTCCTCGATGACCGCATTGACTGGCACATTACAGAACATGCTCAGCTTCTGGCGCAGGTCACGGCCCATGGTCTTCTCCGTCCGGCAGACCAGGACGTCCGGCTGAATCCCGATCTCCCGCAGGCGGGCCACGCTCTGCTGGGTCGGCTTGGTCTTCAATTCGCCGGCAGCGGCCAGGTAGGGAATCAGGGTCACGTGCAGGAACATCACGTTGCTGCGGCCCCGGTCGAGGCTGAACTGGCGCATCGCCTCGAGGAACGGAAGGCCCTCGATGTCACCCACAGTTCCCCCGATTTCCGTTATGATAATGTCCTCGTCGGTGGTGTTGGCCTCAAAGCGCGACTGGATCTCGTTGGTCACGTGGGGAATCACCTGGATCGTCTGGCCAAGGAAATCACCCCGCCGTTCCCGCTTGAGGATGTTGTCGTAAATCTGCCCGGAGGTCAGATTGTTGTCGTAGCTGAGCTTGCCGCTGGTGAAGCGTTCGTAATGCCCGAGATCGAGGTCCGTTTCCGATCCGTCATCGAGCACGTAGACCTCGCCATGCTGGAAGGGATTCATGGTCCCCGGGTCGACGTTCAGGTAGGGATCGAACTTCTGCAGCTTGATCTTCAAGCCACGTTGTTCGAGCAACGCTCCCAGCGCCGCGGCGGTCAGGCCCTTCCCCAGGGAAGAGACAACGCCTCCAGTTACAAAAATGTGTTTGATACTCTTTTTTTCAGCCATGAATGGACTCCGTTGCGGTTGGAGGCATTGCCCGCCAACGGGAATCCAGCAGAAACCGGTCGGGCACCCCTTGGCAACCACAAAGAAAATAATCTTGCCGAGGGCCAGCCACCGGGCCGGCAAACCGGCTCGGTCCGGGGCCATTATTGGCTCGCAACAAACCGGGATAGCTGTTTTCTCGCCGGGATATGAAGATTTGTTGCATAGGTGCAGGGTATGTCGGCGGCCCGACCATGGCCAAGATTGCCCAGAAGTGCGAGGACATCGAGGTCACCGTTGTCGATATCAACCCCGAACGGATCGCCGCCTGGGAATCAGACCGTCTGCCAGTCTATGAACCGGGCCTGCTGGAAGCCGTCAAGGAAGCCCGGGGAAGGAACCTCTTCTTCTCCACCGATGTCGACGCGGCCATTGTGGCCTCCGATATCATCTTTATCTCGGTCAACACCCCGACCAAGACCTACGGCATCGGGGCCGGCAAGGCAGCCGACCTCAAGTACGTGGAAAAATGCGCCCGGCAGATCGCCGAGGTGGCCACCTCCAACAAGATCATCGTGGAAAAGTCCACCCTTCCGGTCCGTACCGCCGAGTCCATCAAGCGCATCCTCGATGCCGCCGGCAACGGCCGCAGCTTTGAAGTGCTCTCCAATCCGGAATTTCTCGCGGAAGGCACCGCCATGGAAGACCTGGAAAACCCGGACCGCGTCCTCATTGGCGGAGATCCCGATGAAAGCGGCCAGAAGGCGGTCCAGACGCTGGTCGATGTCTATGCCCGCTGGGTCCCCCGGGACCGCATCATCACGACCAACCTCTGGAGCTCAGAGCTTTCCAAGCTAACCGCCAACGCCTTCCTGGCGCAGCGGATCAGCTCCATTAATTCAATTTCAGCGCTCTGCGAGGCCACCGGCGCGGATGTCGACGAGGTCGCCTTTGCGATCGGACGGGACTCACGGATCGGGCCCAAGTTCCTCAAGGCCAGCGTCGGGTTCGGCGGTTCCTGCTTCCAGAAGGATATCCTCAACCTGGTCTACCTGTGCCAGCACTTTGGCCTGCCGGAAGTTGCCAAGTACTGGCAGTCCGTGGTCAGGATGAACGATTACCAGAAGAGCCGCCTCAGCCGGCGTATCGTCAGCGCCTTGTTCAACACCGTATCGGAGAAGCGCATCGCCGTCTTCGGGTTTGCCTTCAAGAAGGACACCAATGACACCCGCGAATCAGCGGCCATCTATGTCTGCCGGGACCTGCTGGAAGAGGGCGCCCACCTGGCGATTCATGACCCGCAGGTCGATCCGCGGCAAATTTACCGCGATCTGGGGGTCGATCCCTCGGCCCATGAAGTCAGTATCCACAAGGATCCCTATGAGGCGGCCAAGGGCGCTCACGCCATTGCCCTGCTGACCGAGTGGGATGCCTACCGGATGGAAAACATGGACTACGCCCGGATCTGCGAGGAAATGGCCAAGCCGCCCTTCTTTTTCGATGGGCGTAACCTGACCGACCTGGAAGCAATGCGGGCCATGGGGTTCGAGGCCCACGGGATCGGCAAGCCCTGAGGCGGGATTATCCCCTTGCCGAGGCAAAGGGGGTATGCTGACGCCGGTACTGGCGGACAATGGGGAGAAATTCCTCCGGACTGGAACAGTCGAAGAGCATTTCCCTGACCTCCTGGTCGGCGCAAAGCCGGGCAATCTCACCCAGAACGGCCAGATGCATCTCCGGTTCGTTCCTCGGGCTGACCAGCATGAAGACCAACCGGATCGGCTCGGGGTCGTCCCCGAGGGACACCCCTTTCCGGATAATGCCAACCGCACAGGTGGATTCGCTGATGCCGTCCACCTTCATGTGAGGCAGCGCAACCCCATGGCCCAGAGTGGTGGGAATGGACTTTTCCCGCTCCATGATGCTGTCATAGATCGCCTCCCCCGAAAGGACCGGATCCGATTTGGCCAGGCGCTGGGCCATGGCCCGGTAGATCTCGGGCACGCTTCCGGATTCAAACTTGAGAATCCAACGCGAATCGAGGGCATTGAGCAGGTAGTCGGCCTCCCGCTGGAGGTAAAGGGTCTGCGGCTCGGCCTTGTTTGACTTCAATTTGCTTCCCGGGCCCGGGTCGAGCAGGACCTCCTGTGGATGGGCGGTCAGCAGCGCGGCTAGGTTTCCCGGGTTTTCCTTTCTCGGGCCAGCCAGCTCCACCATGGCCGCCTCACCCAGGAGCAGCTCCGAGCTGATCATGGATGGCTTGGGCATCCAGCTCCAGAGGATGATCCCGGTATGGTGCTCATCATCGTCGGCCGGGGGACCGCTGGCCCAGCGATAAACCTCGTTGCGTCCGAAAACGGGTTCCCATTTCTTGCACAAGAGTTCGTTCAGGTCCTCATTGTCGGTGAAGGCCAGCAGGCGGCCCACCCCGTTCATCTCCTCGCGCTCCTGAATGCTGTTGGTCTCACGGGCGTCTCCGTAAAAGGCTTTCAGCCCCTCCTCCCGGGCTTCCTTGACCGCGCTCCGGTTACCGTCAACCAGGGCCACCGGGACCTGCCGCACCCGTCCAAGGAAATGGGCGATCTGCCGGGCCACTGGATGGGCCCCGACAATCAGCCATCCCTCGGGGTGCCGCTCATCCAGCCTGAGCAGCCGGGCCACCGGGGCGGCGGTCGGGCCCTGCAGGAGAACCGTGGCGAAAATCACCGAGTAGACAAAGGACTCCAGGAAGGCGGGATTCTCGAAACGGCCCTGCTCGATCAGCGTGAGGGTGAAAAGGGAAGCCATCGATGCCGCGACCACCCCTCTTGGGGCAACCCACGAGAGAAACACCACCTCTGCCTTGGCCAGGCCCGCTCCCTTGGTGCTGGCCAGCACCGCCAGCGGCCGGATCAGGAATATCACCAGGCCCACCAGGATCAGCCCCTTCCAGCCAAAGTCAAGGAACTGCTCCAGTTGTAGCCGGGCGGTCAGGAGAATGAAGATAAACCCGATAAGGAGGTCCGTTATGACGGACTTGAACTCGACAATCTCCTTCAGGTCGGGCGGCTGACGGGAGCCGCAAACGAGGCCCGCCACCGTCACAGCAAGGAGTCCGCCCTCGGCAATCAGTGCCTCGGTGGCCCCGAAAATGAGCATCGCTGAGCCAACGATAAACACGTTGATGACCTCCTCAGGAATGACCCGGCGCTTCAGGAGGAAGGCAACCACTTCGCCCCCGATGAACCCAATGATCAGGCCCCCGGCAATCCGGATCAGGAGGTGCAGGAAGGCCTCCTCACCTCCGCCAACGACCCATTCGTAGGTCATGACGGCAAGGAAGACCCCGATCGGGTCGATCAGGACCCCTTCCCAGTGGAGAATGTTGTGCAGGTTCCATTTCAGGCGAATCCGTTTCAGGATGGGCTGGACCACAGTCGGTCCGGTCACCACCACCAGGCTGGCCGCCAGGACGGCAAACTCGCCCTCGACGCCAAACAGCAGCCAGATCAGCAGGGCCACGCCAAGCCAGGTCACCACGACGCCGATGGTCAGCAGGTTGCGGATGACCCGCGGGGCCGACCGGTAGCCCTCCCCGTTGAGCGTCAGCCCACCCTCGAAGAGAATGAGCCCGACCGCCACCGCCACCATGACATTGAGGGTGGAGCCAAGGGTCTCCGGCTGGACAAAGCCCAATACCTCGGGACCGAGGACAACGCCGCCCAACAGGAGAAAGACAATTCCCGGGACATTCAGCCGCTTGGCCAGGACCATCAGGATGGCCCCCATGGCCACCGACAGGGCCAGCGTGCTGACCACCACGTCACCCAGTTGCCCATTCATTTGCGATGCGATGATCATGCGGTCCTCCCTTCCCTGCTGCCGTCCATCAGGGCTTCCCCGACAGCGGCCAGGTTGTGAAAACAGGGTCGCCCGGTTGCCCGCAGGCGAACTTCCGGATTGTGTCCGCCGTTAACCAGCCAGCAATGGGTGCCCATCTTTTCGGCCACTTCCGCGTCATGCACTGTGTCCCCGATCAGCAGGACCCGCTCCGGATCAAGGCCGGATTCACTTATCCAGTCGCAACCGCGGCCCGATTTTCCGGGGGCGTGGACCGTGTCGATCCCCAGCAGCTCATCGAAAAATCCCCCCAGCTCGTAGAAGGCAACCTGATCCTCCAGGTGATCCTGCCGGCTGGCACTGAGGACCGACTGCCTTAGCCCGGTTCCCCGGATCGCCTCCAGCAGCTGCCGGCTCCCCGGTTGCAGGGCGCATGACTTGACCTCACCGTAGTAGGCGTCGATGAACTCCTGGGAAAGAATCTCAAAGGGTTCCTTTTGGAAATCAAAGCCGAGCCGTTGGTAGTATCGGATAACCGGGAAATCAAACAGTCTGGCATGCTCCTCCCGGCTCCTCGGTGGAAGGCCCCGGCTATGAAGCATCCCGTCAATAATGGTGCGACCGAACTCCGCATCATTCAGAAGAGTGCCGTTCCAGTCCCACAAGATCACTTCGTATGGCAGCGACATTCGGCAAACCAAAGCCCAAAGACAACCAAATGGCAAATGATCTTTCCGGCCAACAGCAGATTGGAAAGCGTGAGGCGATGGATGGCAGGCCCACAAGGACTCGAACCTTGAATGGCTGGACCAAAACCAGCTGTGTTGCCAATTACACCATGGGCCTACACTGAAGGGACGGAACTAAAGCTCCCCCGATTTCGCTCGTCAAGCATGATTAGCGAAAAGAACGGGCTCCAATTAGCTTCCCGCAGGATTGACCTTTTCCCTTTGGCCACAAAACTACCCTTTTTAATGGATGGGACAGCAGACGGCAATAAACCGCGTTTCAAGCGCATCGTTTTAAAAATCAGCGGGGAAGTCCTTCGGGGCATGGACTCCGGGGAGAGTATCGACGGTGCCGTTCTTCACCGCATCTGCGAGGAGATCAAGTCGGTGCACGACCTGGGTGTGGAAGTCGGCCTGGTGGTGGGCGGAGGCAACATCTTCCGCGGGCTCAGCGGTAATGAAAAACGCGGGGTGGCCCGGACCACCGGCGACTACATGGGCATGCTGGCCACCGCCATCAATGGCATGGCCCTGATGGACTGTCTCGAGAAATTGCAGGTCCCCGTCCGCGTCCTTAGCGCCATTGAGATGAACAAGGTGGCCGAGCCGTACATCCTCCGGCGTGCTACCCGGCACCTCGAGAAGAAGCGGGTGGTCATCTTCGTTGGCGGCACCGGCAATCCCTACTTTACCACCGACACGACAGCGGCCCTGCGGGCCAGCGAGATTTCCGCCGACGCGGTCCTCAAGGCCACCAAGGTCGACGGGGTCTACGACAAGGACCCGATGATTCACGACGATGCCGTCAAGTACGAGGAAATCGCCTTTACCGACGCCCTCAAGAAACGGCTCCGGGTCATGGATGCCACCGCCTTCGCCATGTGTCAGGAAAACCACATGCCCATCATGGTCTTCAACATGAACGAACCGGGGAGCATCCGGAGGGCGGTCATGGGCGAAAAAATCGGCACCCTGGTCCACTGATTTCCGTGCCGAGGCTTGAACGGAATTTAATCCCTGCTTTATAACAGATCAATACTGGAGGGCAGCCCAACGCTGGACCGCGGGCGATCCTCCTTTAATAACATCAAGGACGACAGATATGGATTACGAAACAATCATTCTTGAAGCACAGGAAATGATGGACAGCGCGGTGAAGCACACCCTGCACGAGTTCAGCAATCTCCACACCGGCAAGGCCACCCCGGCCATGATCGAAAACGTGCCCGTCTATGTGGAATCCTATGGAACCAACATGGCCATCCGCGAACTGGGCGCCATCACCACTCCCGACCTGCACACCCTGCAGGTAACACCGTGGGACAAGTCCACCAGTGGCGCCATCGAGAAAGCCATCCGGGAGGCCAACCTGGGACTGAACCCGATCGCCCGCGGGGCCACCATCCTGGTCCCCATTCCTGAACTGTCGGGTGACCGCCGGAGGGATCTGGTCAAGATGGCTTCCTCCCACGCCGAGGAGGGCCGGGTCAGTATTCGCCAGGCCCGTCACCATGCCATGGATCAACTGAAAAAGCTCAAGGCCGACGGCCATGTCTCCGAGGATGACATCAAGCGCCACGAAAAGGAAATCCAGGAAGAAACGGATTCCCACGTGAAAAAGATCAACGAAGCGCTGGAGGCCAAGGAGAAGGAGCTCCTGACCATCTAAAGGAACCGCATGCAGTTTCTTGAGGCAAACGCCCGGCGCGTTGTCATTAAAATCGGTACCCACTCGATCGCCGGTCCCGACGGGAGCCTGCGGGTCGAGCGGATTCGCTTGATCTGCCGCCAGATTGCCACCCTCCGCCATCAGGGCATGGAGGTGCTGGTCATATCCTCCGGGGCAGTGGGGATGGGAGTGGGCCGCCTCGGGCTGGACCAGCGACCCAGCGACCTGGCTTCCCTCCAGGCCTGTGCCGCCGTGGGCCAGTCCAAGCTGGTCGAGGCCTGGCAGACCGCCCTCCAGGAGGAGGGTTTCATCGCCGCCCAGATTCTTCTCACCCGGGAGGACATCCGTGGCCGCAAACGTCATCTGGCCGTGCGCAACACCCTGGAGAAGCTACTTTCCATGGGAGTGGTTCCAGTGGTCAACGAGAATGACACCGTCAGCGCCGACGAGATCAAATTCGGGGACAACGACGTCCTGAGCGCCCTTGTCGCCAGCCTGGTCAAGGCGGACCTGCTGGTCATCCTTTCGACCATATCCGGCCTCATGGAAGACCAGGGGAAAGGACCCTTGATTCCCGTGGTGAGTGAGATAACGGAGGAAATCCGGGCCATGGCCGGGGGAACCACCGGGACCCATTCCACCGGGGGAATGGTCACCAAGATAGAGGCCGCCCGGCTGGCCACCCAATCCGGATGCGGGGTCTTCATCGGCGATGCCTCCACCCCCGACATCCTCGGGAAAATTCATTCCGGATCCGCCGAAGGGACCTTTTTTGTTCCCCAGGAGATCCCCCTGGCCTCCCGCAAGCGCTGGATCGCGTTCTTCGAGAAGCCCCTCGGCAAGCTCCATCTGGATGCGGGCGCGGTCCGGGCCATTGTTGAGCGCAACTCCAGCCTCCTTGCCACCGGAGTCACCTCCAGCGAGGGCACCTTCAAGGAAGGATCCGTCGTCACCCTGCACGGCCCCGACGGGAAAACAGTGGCCCGAGGAATCGTCACCTACGACGACCGGGCCCTGGCTGGCATCCTTGGGAAGGACAGCAAGGAAATCCATGCGCTCTACCCGCAGCGCTCACGCTGCGAGGTCGTCCACAAGGACAGCCTGGTCCTTACCCAAGCCGGTTGATCCGATCGGTCACGAGGACCACCGCCCTGCCCTTTGCCGTCCAGATGGAGGATCCGGCATAGGAAAGAAGCACGCTGTCCCCCCGTCGGGCCGGACGATCGGTACCGTTGTCCAGTTCGCCCTCAATCACGCTGAGGATCCTTGGTTCCTCGTTGGCCCCAAACGCAAGGGATTCCCCTTCCGCCAGTTCCAGCCGGCGCAGGCGGAACTCCCGGCAGTCCGCCAACCGGGCCTCGGGACCTGCGGGAGCGAGGAGCTCCGGCTGGGGGTCGTTGAAATCAATCGACTGCAGCGATTCCTCGATATGCAGTTGCCGCGGCATCCCGTCCAGGCCAACCCGGCCCCAGTCGTAAACCCGGTAGGTGGTATCGGAATTCTGCTGGATCTCCAGGATCAGGTTCCCGGCGTCGATGGCGTGAATCCGGCCACTGTGGACAAAAAGGGAATTTCCCGGTACCACCGGTATCCGGTAAACCAGTTCCTCCAACTGGTTGGCCTCGAGGGCCTCCCGGAACTGTCCCCGGGTGACACCCGGCTTGAGGCCGGCCAGCAGGGCCGCCCCGGGGGAAGCCTCCGCAATGTACCAGTTTTCCGCCTTCGGCTCACCGTTCAGGGAAGGGGCGATAGCTGCGGGGGGATGCACCTGCAGGCTCAACCGGTCCTGGCAATCCAGCCACTTGACCAGTATCGGGAAGGGCCTGTCGGCCGGCCACCCCGGGCCCATCAGGCCCTCCGGGTCCTTCCGGCGCAGGCTGCCGAGGGTGCCGCCACCGGCCTCGAGGGGGGAATCCGCTTCCGGTCGGTCGACCAGTTCCCAGCTCTCACCAATGACCTTTCCCTCCGGAAGGGTTCGTCCAAGGGAGTTGGCCAGCCCGCGCCCGCCCCATACGCGTTCCTGGTAGATCGGACTAAAGAAGTGGAATGATCGCATCGTCGGGCGAATTTAAAAAACTGACTAGGTTTAGGGTCAAGCGGCAATCCTGCCTTGTCATGGGCGGAAGGGCTGTCTAGGCATAAGACGGTAAAATGGCGAGGGTACAAAAAAAGCGGGCTCAAAGCACGCCCGAGTTTGGTCCCAAGAATCCTGAACCGCGGCTCTTCCTAGGCCTCGGGTTCCTGATTCTTGGCATCTTGCTCGCGCTCGCCATCGGCGATTACAGCCCGGCCCAGAACAAGGTTTTCAACTCCGACATCCTCGACCACAACCTGGTCGGCAACTTCGGAGTGCGGATTGCCTATGCCACGCTCTATATCATGGGCCTGGCCGCCTACGCCACCCCGGTGCTGGCCTTCTGGGTCTCCTATATGTTTTTCCGGCCTTATGCCCGCAAGCTGGGTCCGCGCAAGCTGGTCCCGGTTATTTTTGTCTTTCTCAGCCTGGCAGTGTTCGGATGCATGTACCAGGTGGAGGGGCTGGGGCTCCCCAACGGAAAGGTCAGCTGGAACGATGTCTCCGACAGCATGTTCCCCAACGGTTGGGGCGGATGGATAGGATTCTGGCTCTATGCCAAATTCCTGAGGGAATTCCTCGGCATGGTGGGCTCGATCGTCGTCTTTGGCGTGTTGGCGGCCTTCGCCTTTGTCTTCCTTCTCTTTGATAACCTCGGGCGCGATATCCGTATCCTCTTTAAGGTGAAATTCACCGCCTGGGCGGAGGCCCGGGCCATCAAGGCTGCCGAACGGGCCGAACAACGGGCCCGCAAACAGGAGGAAGCGGCTGCCCGCAAGGCGGCCAAGGACGCCGCCAAGACCGTCCAGGAGGCGATGCCGCTTCCGGTGGCGCCGGGCAAACAGGGCATCAAGCTGGGCCGCGGGAGCGAACAGGTCCAGCCATTTGACCCCATCATGGAGGACGAGGGTGAAATTGCCCCTTCGCCCCCCAAGCCGAAGATACCTCAGCCGGAGAAGACGACCCCGGTCATCAGCATGCCCAAGACCCAGGAGGCAAAAGCCGCTGCCGCCAAGGGATCCAACCTGCGTATCATCGCCGAGGAAGAAATCCGCAAGGCCGGGATCAAGCTCCCGGAAAAGCGGGGCAATTTCAAGTTTCCCCCCATGCGCCTGCTGGCCGAACCCAAACGGCCCAGCACCACGGATGACGACACCATCCACCAGCAAACCGCTGACATGCTGGTCAAGACCCTCGAGGAATTCGGGGTCAAGGTGACCACCGGGGATGTTCACACCGGTCCGGTCATTACCCGTTACGATGTCTATCCCGCGGCAGGGGTCCGGGTGGAACGCATTCTTAGCCTGGACAAGAATATCGCCCTGAACCTGAAAGCCACCTCGGTCCGTATTCTGGCCCCTGTCCCGGGCAAGGGTTGCGTGGGTATTGAGGTGCCGAACAAGCACCCGCAATCGGTTTACATCCGCGACATCCTCGAGTCCGAGGACTGGGCCAACAACAAGGCCGAGATTCCCATTGCCCTCGGCAAGGAAGTCTCCGGCAAGCCCCTGATCGCCGACCTGACCAAGATGCCCCACCTCCTGATCGCCGGTTCCACCGGTTCCGGCAAGACGGTCTGTATCAACGCGGTCATCACTTCCCTCCTCTACCACTCCAGCCCGGAGGACCTGCGCTTCGTCATGGTTGACCCGAAAATCGTGGAGATGCAGGTCTACAATTCCCTTCCCCACATGCTGGTTCCCGTGGTCACCGATCCCAAGAAGGTGCCCAACGCCCTCAAGTACTTGCTCAATGAGATGGAGCGGCGTTACCAACTTTTCGCCAGCATGGGCGTACGGAATATTGCCGGTTACAACGCCAAGATGGCCAAGGACCGAAAGGAAGCCAAGGAGGCAGAGGAAAAGGCCGCCGCCCTCGAGTTGGAAATGACTCCCGAGGAACGGGCCGCCGCGGCCTCCATCGAGGTTCCCCGCGATCCCGATGCCCTCAACGAGCCCGCGTCAAAACTGCCCTACATTGTCTGTATCGTTGACGAGCTGGCCGACCTGATGATGGTTGCCCCGGCCGACATCGAGACCGGCATTGCCCGGCTGGCCCAGCTGGCCCGGGCGGCGGGGATTCACCTGATTCTGGCCACCCAGCGGCCCTCGGTCAATGTCATCACCGGGGTGATCAAGGCCAATCTGCCCAGCCGTATCGCTTTCAAGGTGGCCTCCAAGGTCGACTCACGGACCATCCTCGACACCATGGGGGCCGACCACCTGATCGGTCGCGGTGACATGCTTTTCCTTCCGCCTGGATCAGCTGACCTGATCCGGGCCCAGGGGGCCTTTGTCGGGGATGATGAGATCACCAACATCGTCCACCATATCCGTGATGTGAACGGTGAGCCGCAATTCGACGAACAATTCCAGCGTAACATAGATTCCCCGGAAGAGGGCGGTTCCGGCGGAGCGGAGGGCGAGTGGGACGACGATTTGGTCCCGGATGCCATCGAGGTGATCCGCACCAGCAAGCGCGCCTCCACTTCCATGCTCCAGCGACGCCTCAAGATCGGTTACAACCGGGCCGCCCGGATCATGGAGATCCTTGAAGCGGAGGGCATGGTCGGTCCCGAGAACGGGTCCAGTCCCCGGGAAATCCTCATGGACACCGACCTCTAAGACCGCCCATGCAGCCCCCAGCTTCCCAGAAAAATATTGTCCTCGTCATCAGCGGACCTGCCGGTTCGGGAAAAACCACCCTCTGCGACCAATTGCTGGAGGAATTCCCTGGTACCGTGAAGCGCTTGGTCACCACCACCAGTCGTGATCCGCGCCCTGGGGAGGTGGATGGGGTGCACTACCATTTCCTTTCCGCCGAGGTATTCGAGAAACGGATACAGGAAGGAGCATTCATCGAGTGGGCCCTTGTCCATGGACGCTATTACGGGTCCCAAAAGGCGCACGTCATGGACCTTCTTGGGGCCGGTGCCGATATCCTCCTCAACATCGACATCCAGGGAGCAGACGCTTTTCACCGGGAATCCCTGGTCAACCCGGCCTTGTCGGGACGCCTGCACCGGGTCTTCATCATGCCGGCTTCCATGGACCAGCTGAAGGAGCGCCTGCGTAACCGTGGTTCCGATGACGAGGCGGAAATTGAACGCCGCCTCAAGACCGCGGAAGAGGAGATTGAAGGAGCCGGATCCTTCGAGCACGCCATTGTCAGCGGTTCCCGCGAAGAGGACTACGCTTGTCTGCGCACCCTCTACCTGGAGCTGAAATCCCGCGCTACCTGAGGAAGACTCCCCCACTGGGATCACTCTCCCCCTAGGGCAGGTGGATAGCCTCAATTCCGGAATTCGTGATACTGTCCAGCAAACGGACCAGCGCCTGGTGTCGGGCCTTTGGTTCCGGAATGATCTGCAGCGAAGGCTCGCTCCCGGCCGCCAGGCAAGTGTCGCGGAACAAGATTAGCCTCTGCAGTAGACTCTGCCGGTCCCCTGGATCATCCATGGCAAATCGCGACCCGTTCCAGAAGACCGTGCCCTCTTCCATTATCTCCAGGCGTTGCTCGTCCACCGCAGGAAGGGGGTCCGCGATGATTCCCGCCTGGCCGGCCGGACATCCGAGGTCCGCCTCCGATTTATCAAGCGAACTGGTGGTCATGAAGTAGACCAGCATCAGGAAAACACAATCGATCATGGGTGCGATCGGAATCTCGGGGGTCGAATCCTGTCTGCGGCGACGCATCCCTATTCCTCGAAGGTGGCGAAAACAATATCCCCAAACCCGGCGGCCCGGCAGTGGCGGAGGATCCCCTGCCAGGCCTCCCAGGGGAGTTCCGGACCGCCCCTCAGCAGTAGCTCCCCACAGCCCTGTTCGCGGGACCGCTTGAGAAGGGGCGGCAGGTCCTCCTCATTGACCTCCTGGCTGCCCCAGTAAAACCGGTGCCCGGTGGGTCCGGCACCAACCGAAAGGATTTCCCGCGGTGGCGTTGCCTCGGGAACCCGAGCAGTGGCGGAGAGCGGCAACTCCAGCTCCGGGCGCGCATCCTTGGCCAGGGTGCTGACGGTCATGAAAAACACCAGCAGCAGGAAGACCATATCAATCATCGGGGCCATCTGGAATGGCACCTCGGCAATTCTGGACCGTTTTCCCGGCATCCCTGCAGGCTGTCCACCAGGACGGTATCCGGCACGCCCCTATTCCGGTCAAAATCAGGTATTGAAGATCCGGCTACTTGGCAACGTCCTCGAATCGTTGCTCACGGACCACCGTCACCTTGATGGTTCCGGGATACTGGAGTTCATCCTCAATACGGCGCCGCAGTTTGCGGGTCAGGAGGGCGGCGTCCGCCTCGGATATTCTTTTCGGGCAGACAATGACCCGAATTTCCCGGCCTGCCTGAATGGCGTAGGCCTCGGTGACCCCGTCCATTTCGGAGGCGATCTTCTCCAGGCTACGGATCCGCTGCAGGTATCCATCGAGGCTGTCGGCCCGGACCCCGGGACGTGTCGCACTGACACTGTCGGCAATCATCACCAGCCCGACGTAGGGACTTTCCGGGGGAACTTCGCCGTGGTGGGCCGCCACCGCGTTGATAACCTCCGGGGACTCGCTGCCCAGCCGTTTCAGGAAGTAGCCACCAACCATGGCGTGGCTGCCCTCGTGTTCCTCGTCCAGCACCTTGCCAATGTCGTGCAGCAGCCCGCAGCGTTTGGCGATATCGGTATCGAGGCCCAGCTCGGACGCCATCAGGGAACAGAGATTGGCCACTTCCATGGAGTGCTCCAATGAATTCTGGTTGTTGGAAAGACGGAACCTCAGGCGACCCAGGGCCGCAACGACCTCCGGATGCATCCGCCCAAGACGCAGCCTCCGCAGGGCGTCCTCACCACTGTCAACCACGCTTTGCTGTACATCGACTTCCGCCCGCTTGACCGCTTCCTCGATACTGCTGGGATGGATCCGGCCGTCCTTGACCAAGGATTCGAGCGCGATCCGGGCGGTCTCCCGGCGCACCGGGTCAAAGGAGGAAACCAGAACGCTGTCGGGGGTCTCGTCGATAAGGAGCGTGGTCCCAGTCATCGACTCGAAGGATTTGATATTGCGTCCCTCGCGGCCGATGATCCGGCCCTTCATCTCCTCGTTGGGCAGATGGACGATGGTCGCCGTAACATCCTCGTGGGGAAGAGCGCTCAGCCGTTGCATGCAGGCAATCAGGGTCTTGCGTGCTTCTGCTTCAAATTCCTTTTCCGAGCGGCCCAGAAGGTCGTTTTTCATCTCCCGGATCTCGTCCTCGCACTCCCGCTGGGCCAACTCGATGAGTTGTTCGCGGGCCGCCTCCATGGTGGTCTGGCCTATCTCCTGCAGGCGGTTGCGGTATTCGCTGGTCAGTTCCCGCAGGCTGTCCCGGGTGCTCTCGAGGGCTTCAAACTTTTCATTCAAGTCGTCCCGGCGCCGGTCGAGGACAGTCCGGTCTTTTTCAATCGACAGGCGTGCGCTGGAGGCCTCTTCCTCCCTGCCGCGCAGCTCCAGTTCCCGGCCCTTGAAGTCCCGTTCGAGATCGGCCAGCCGCTTCTCAAAATCAAGCTGCTGCCGCTGGGTCATTTCCTCCAGCTGCAGCTTCTGCTCGCGCTCGGCGATGCGGCACCGTTCACGGATCTGCTCCTCACCCGCCTTCTTGAAGCGGCGATGCACCAGCAGGCCGAGGACGCCCGAGAGGACGAGCCCGGCAACAAAGGATAAAATGACTCCTATTGACCCCATTGATTTGCTTATTCAAACAATGCGGGAGCCCAAAGTCGAGTTTCGGAAAGGGCTCACAGACACACTGACAGCGATATCCCCGCGCAATGGGTTGTCAAGATCACCCATTCCTCAACCGACCACGCCGAAGAACTCCTTGACCGATGCCACCGCGTAGTCGCGATTCATCTTGGCAATGAAGTCCAGGTTGACGCCCTTGGGGCAGGCGGCCTCACATTCCCCGATGTTGGTGCAGTTACCAAACCCGGCGTTGTCCATGGCGCGGACCATGTTCAGGGCCCGGCGATCCTTCTCGGGCTTGCCCTGGGGCAGCAGGTTGAGCTGGCTCACCTTGGCGGAAGTGAAGAGCATCGCCGATGCGTTCGGGCAGACCGCCACACAGGCACCGCAACCGATACAGGCCGCGGCATCCATTGCCTTGTCGGCGATCTCCTTGGAAATCGGCAGGGCGTTGGCATCCTGGGCGGCCCCGATGCGCTGGTCGACGAAACCGCCGGCCTGCATGATCCGGTCCAGCGGATCCCGGTCGACAACCAGGTCCCGCATCACCGGGAACGGCTTGCAGCGGTAGGGCTCGATGGTGATGGTCTCGCCATCACCGAAACTGCGCATGTGCAGCTGGCAGGTGGTCTGCAGGTCCTTCTTGCCATGGGGAATACCGTTGATGACCAGGGAACACATCCCGCAGATGCCCTCACGACAATCATGGTCGAAGGCAATCGGATCCTTGTCCTGCTCGATCAATTGCTCGTTGAGCAGGTCCAGCATCTCCAGGAAGGAGGATGAAGTGGAGACCGAATCAACCTCGTAGGTTTCAAACGCCCCTGCTTGGTCGGCGTTCTTCTGCCGCCAGACTTTCAAAGTAACACTGATGTTTCTTTCAGACATGATAAACTCCGTCGTTGCTTCGGTTCCTTATTTGTAGCTCCGGACTCCCGGTTTCACATATTCAAAGACCAGGTTCTCGACATGCTTGGCCGGCTCCTGGTCGAGGCCCTTGAATTCCCAGACGGTGGCGTTGCTGAACCCTTCGTCGCGGCGTTCCGCCTCGCCTTCCCCGGTCTGGTGCTCCACCCGGAAGTGGCCGCCGCAAGACTCGTCACGGTCAAGGGCATCGCGGCACATCAGCTCGGCGAATTCCAGATGGTCGGCCACCCGGCCGGCCCGTTCCAGCTCGATGTTCAGCTCGTCGGCGCTACCCGGGAGCTTGAGGTCGCTCCAGAACTTCTGCCGCAGGGCCTTGATCTGTTCAATGGCTTCCTTGAGTCCGGCCTCGTCGCGGGCCATGCCGCACTTGTCCAACATGATCTTTCCCAGTTCAATGTGGATGCTCCGGGGGCTCGACTTGCCCTTGATCGAGAGCATCTTTCCGATCTTCTCCTTGACCGCGTTCTCGGCCTCGGCAAAGGCGGGATCATTGATGTCGATCTTGCCAGCCTTGCCGACCGGAATTTCCGAACCAAGGTAATTGCCGATCACATAGGGAGCAACGAAGTAGCCGTCGGCCAGACCCTGCATGAGGGCGGAGGCACCAAGGCGGTTGGCCCCGTGGTCGGAGAAATTGCACTCGCCCATGGCGAAGAGTCCCGGGATCGTCGTCTGCAGGTTGTAGTCGACCCAGAGCCCGCCCATCGTGTAGTGCGGGGCCGGATAGATCTGCATCGGCTGCTCATAGGCGTTAACGCCCATGATGTTTTCGTACATGTCGAAGAGGTTGCCGTAGCGCTCCTCGATGACGTCCCGCCCGAGGCGCTGGATGGCATCAGCGAAGTCCAGGAAGACCCCGAAGCCGGTTGGGGCAACGCCCCGACCGTCATCGCAGGCCTCCTTGGCGGCCCGGCTGGATATGTCGCGCGGGGCAAGATTGCCGAAGCTGGGATATTTGCGCTCCAGGTAGTAGTCGCGATCTTCCTCGGCCACTTCTGAGGGCAGCAGTTCGCCGGCGCGAATCTTCGCTGCGGTCTCCCGGCTCTTGGGTACCCAGACGCGGCCGTCGTTGCGCAACGACTCCGACATCAGGGTGAGCTTCGACTGGTGCTCGCCCTCCTGCGGAATGCAGGTCGGGTGGATCTGGGTGTAGCAGGGATTGGCGAAACCGGCCCCGCGGCGGTAGGCCCGCCATGCAGCAGTGACATTACAGCCGGCCGCGTTGGTGGAAAGGAAGAAGACGGTGGAGTACCCGCCGGTGGCCAGGACAACGGCATCGGCCGCCCAGCGGTCAATCTTGCCGGTGACCATATTCCGGGTGATAATCCCCTTGGCCACCCCGTTGATGAGGACCACATCCAGCATCTCATGCCGGTTGTACATCTTCACCTGCCCGAGGCCGATCTGCCGGCTCAGGCTGTGGTAGGCGCCCAGCAGCAGCTGCTGGCCGGTCTGCCCGCGGGCATAGAAGGTACGGCTCACCTGGGCCCCGCCGAAGGAACGGTTGGCCAGCATGCCTCCGTATTCGCGGGCAAACGGCACTCCCTGGGCGACACACTGGTCGATGATATTGCTGGAGACCTCGGCCAGCCGGTAAACGTTGGCCTCGCGGCTCCGGAAGTCGCCCCCCTTGACCGTGTCGTAGAAGAGACGGAACACACTGTCGCCGTCGTTCTGGTAATTCTTGGCGGCATTGATCCCGCCCTGGGCGGCGATGGAGTGTGCGCGCCGGGGGGAATCCTGGTAGCAGAAGCACTTCACGTTATAGCCCAGCTCTCCCAGGGTGGCCGCGGCACCAGCCCCGGCCAGGCCACTGCCGACCACTATGACGCTGTATTTGCGCTTGTTGGCGGGATTGACCAGCTTGTAGTTGAACTTAGCGTTGGTCCACTTTTGCTCGATCGGACCCTCGGGTGTTTTTGCGTCTAAATTCATAATTCAGTCCTCTCGATTCAATGGATTACCGGAAGCGGGGTGATGGGTTCAATTATCCCCAGCAGGCCGGCCAGTGGAAGGGAGGCAAAGCCCAGGAAAACCACCACGGCCACCGCCAGGGCAATGCGGTCGAGCCGCTTGCGCCAGAGGGCGTTGCGCAGGCCCAGGCTCTGGAACATGCTGCTGATGCCGTGCATCAGGTGGAAGCACAGCAACACCATCGAGAGGATGTAGAAGACGGGCACCGCCCCGTACCAGTATTGGGTGCTGAACCCGTAGGCCACCATGCTGTAGACGTCGTGCACCTGCGTTTTGCCAAGCGGCAGCAGCTTGTCGTAGACATGGTGGAGAGTCTCGGTCCCGGTCAGCTGGGTTTCCAGGTGGAGGAACTCCGGATGGATGTTCTGCACCGTAAAGTGCATGATGTGGAAGACGATGAAGGCAAGAAGGATGACCCCGCTGTAGCGCATGGTCCGGCTGGCGAAACTGCCCTGCAGGTTGGCCTTGGCCACGTACTTCTGCGGCCGGGCCCGATGGTTCTCAATCACCAGGAGGACAGCCGTCAGGATGTGGGCCACCACACAGGTCAGCATGACTGCCCGGACAACCCAGAGGAGCCCGTAGGGAAGGTGCTGCAGCTTGTATGCGTACTCGTTGATCCAGTCGGGATGCAGAAACATCTGCAGATTCCCGACCATGTGCCCGCATGCGAAACCGACTAGAATCAGTCCGCTGAGGGCCATGATGTATTTCTTGCCTAATGAACTCATCGCCTCGTTTGTCGTGTGTTATTTTCTTAGATTAGAAACCCAAGGGGTTACTTGGCACCACTGGTACAGTAAAGGTTTTAAGGGAAAGTAAAGTTAGGTAAGGGGTAGTATAAGAAATGGCAATAGCCCATTTGGCTTAAACTAATCCCAGCTCGCGGACATTGCCCTTCCAGGAAAAACTGTCGCGGACAAAACGGGCTCCGGCCCGGCCCATTGAATCCCGCAGGGTCCCGTCCGCAAGCAGCCGCGCCAGGGCCCCGGCCAGTCCCGCGGAACCTTCATCACAGAGAAGCCCCGATTCATAATCCCTGAGGGCCTCCGGTATGCCCCCGGAGCGCGTCCCGATTACCGGGCAACCGAAGTGCTGGGCCTCAAGGAGGGCGATCCCCAGTCCCTCCACGCTGTTGCCATGGGCCTTGCTGGGCATGACCAGCAGGGTGGCCCTTTCGTAGGCTTCCCTGAGGCACTGGTCGCTGACGGTTCCCTCGATGCACAGGTCCAGCCCGTTCTCCTGGGCAACCTTCCTGACCTGGCGGCCATATCCGGCTCGCCCTTCCGGACCAAGGCAGCGGATCCGCAACCCGCTCCTCAATTCCAGCGGCAGCCGGGCCACCGCCTGGACCAGTTCCAGCTGGCCCTTGCGCGGGTGGATTCGGCCCACCTGAAGGATTTCCTTTTCCCGTCGGCCCTCCAGTTGCGGGGGCAGGTCGAGCCAGCTGGAACGGACCGCACCCGGTACCAGCACCACCCGGTTCTCCAGAAAGGGGTAGGTTTGCAAAACCTTCTCCCGGACCATGGCGGACACGACGCCAACGGTGTCGGCCCGGTCCAGCAACCCTCCCAATAGCTTCCTCCGGTGGGGGAGGCCGGTCAGCCGGGCCACCTCCGAACCGTGAAGGATGATAACCAGCCGGTCCGGACGCGGGGGCCGGGTCAGTCCCCCGTACATCCACCAGCGCAACGGACCCGGTTCGCCCAGGACCACCGTTCCGGCAACACGCCCGTCCGGACAGGCGCTGGCGAAGGCCTTTCCCATCCGCCACCGGCAAATCCAATCCTGTTTGCCCCGCATCGGCACCCGCCGGACCTCGACGGGCCCTTCCTCCTGCGGCATCCCTTGGCCATAATCGGGGGCCCAGACCACGGGATGACCTCCCATGGACCCGCAGGAACGGGCCGTTTCCTCAATGTATACCCCGATTCCCCCCGTGAACGGGGCATATTCATGGGTCAGAAAATGGACTGCTTTATCTGCCTTGATCCCGGGTTCTCCTTTCCATTGGTCCCTGCCTCTCCTATGCGATTCCCAAGCTAAACGGAAGCCCCATTTTATCCAAGCTTGCCACCTTGCGGTTGCCCTCCAGAATCCGTCCCATGCCAGCCTCAACCGATGGCTTAGCCCAGCGCTACCCAACCGCCCTCGTCACCGGCGCCTCCTCCGGCATCGGCAGGGCCCTCGCCCTAGCGCTCGCCGGTCGCGGCCTCCTCGTCTACGGGACGTCCCGTCACCCCGATCATCCGGACCTTCCCCGGAATATCCGCTGGCTCCGCTTCGATGGGGCCACACCCAAGGGCATGGATGACTTCGTCCATCATAATGGAAAATTGTTAACCAGTATAGATTTACTGATTAACAATGCTGGTTCAAGCTTCTTTGGGAAGGGATCCGCGCTCCCGCGGGAGGCGATTATGGAGCAACAAAACCTGCTTTACGGGGCCCCGGTCCGGCTGACGGAAACGGTTCTTGGCCCGATGCGTGGGCGGGGCCGGGGCGCGGTGGTCAATGTCAGTTCCCTGGCGGCCCTGTTCCAATTGCCCTACATGGCCCACTACTCGGCCGCCAAGTCGGCCCTGAGCGCCTACACCCGGGGGCTGATGCTGACGGAGCGCTCCACCGGACTGGTCCTGATTGATTTTCAGCCGGGGGACTACCGGACGGCCTTCAATGCGAACATCCGGCGGCATGGGGAAACGGACCGCGAACAGGAACGGGTCTGGGCCCGACTGGAAGCGAACCTGGCCAAGGGGCCTGCCCCGGAACAAGCGGCTCAAGACCTGATCCGGGCCCTGGAGCTTGGGAAAAGCCGGACCCTGCGAAGCGGGGGATTCTTTCAGCGGACACTGGCCCCGCTGGGCCGGCGCCTGCTCCCCGCCGACATCACCAGCTGGGCCATCCGCAAATACTATCACCTGCCCTGATCATGCGGATACTGATCATCCAGGACCATTTCCGGGTGGGAGGCACCGAAAGGCAGAGCCTTTTTCTGGCCCGCACCTTCAGGAAAAAAGGCCACGATTCGGTTGTCCTTCGGTTTCGTCCCGGGGGTCACCTTTCCGACGACCGCCACCTCAAGGGCATCCGGGTGGAAACCCTGCAGCCCTTTGACTCGGGTATTTCCCTGTGGGCCCCCGGGCTGATGCGCCGGATACAGGGAATCAATCCCGAAGTGATCCTGTGTATGGGCAGGACCGCCAACTCCTATGCCGGGTTCATCCAGAAAGCCCTTCCCCGCACCCCCGTGGTCGGGACTCTGCGGACCGGCAAGATGATCTTTCCCCTCCACCACTGGTCGCTGGGAGTGGTCCGGGCGGTCATCACCAACTCCAACTGGTGGAAACGACGGTTGCTGGAAAGAGGCTTCCCGGAATCGCGGATCCATGTGGCCCATAACTCACTCCTGCTGGATCGGTCCAGCGAGGAACACGAGGCCATTCGCCGGGATATCCGGGCCCGCTACGGACTGAATGAGGGGACCTGCGTCTTTCTTAATGTGGCCACTTTCCGGCCCGGCAAGCGGCACCTCGACCTGCTGAGGATTTTTGCCCAACTGAGGGAGCAGCACCTGGGCCTGCATTGGAAGCTCTGGCTGGTCGGGGACGGCAGGGAGTTCCGGAGGTGTCGCCGCTGGGTGGCCGAAAACGGCTTGGGGACCCGGGTCCGGCTCTTTCATTTTCAACACGATCCCTACCCCTTCTATGCCGCGGCGGACGTCGCGGTCTCCGCCTCCATGGAGGATTCCCTGCCCAATTTCCTCATTGAGGCACAGGGCACCGGCCTGCCGGTGGTGGCCTACGACTGCCGAGGGGTTGAGGAAACCTGCCTCCCGGGAAAGACGGGCCTCATTCTTCCCCCGGGGGATGCCGGCGGCTTCCTTTCCGCCTTGCTGGGGTTCCTCCGGGATCCGGCCCTGAGAAGGCAGTACGGGGAACCGGCCCCAGCCTTCGCAAGGGAACGGTTTTCCCAGCTGCCCCAGGCGGAATTGATCCTCGAGTTCCTCCAATCGCTGGTGAAACAGGATTCCTGAACGCATCCGTACTTGTCATGCGCTGCCTTTCCCGCATTAGTTGGCGCAAATGGCCGCATCCTTTTTGAACCATACCATCGCCCGGTCCATCGCCGGTGAACACGGAACTCCCGTCTATGTTTACGACGAGGGCACCCTGCGGCAGCAGGCCCGTGCCGCCAAGGCCTTCCCGGCCCCGTTTGGATTGACGGTCCGGTACGCCATGAAGGCGGCACCCACCCGGGCCATCCTCAGGCTGTTCGCGGAGGAGGGCCTCCATTTCGATGCCAGTAGCGGCCATGAGGCCGAACGCCTGATCATGGCCGGTATCCAACCCGGGAGAATAACCATCAGCACCCAGCAGCTTCCGGACAACTTTGCCGACCTGGTCCGGCAGGGCGTGGCCATCAATGCCTGTTCCCTCAGCCAACTGGAACGCTACGGGCAGGCCTTCAAGGGCCGCAGTGTGGGGATTCGCTTCAATCCCGGTCTCGGTTCCGGCGGCACCAACCGGACCAACGTGGGCGGCCCGGCCTCCAGTTTCGGGATCTGGCATGACAAGCTCGACCAGGTCAAGGCCCTCGCGGACAAGCATGACCTGACAGTGGTCCGCATCCACACTCACATTGGCTCCGGCAGCGACCCCGCGGTCTGGACCCGGGCCGCCTCGCTCAGCCTGAAAATGGCGGAGGCCTTCGGGAGCGTGACCCATTTCAATCTCGGCGGCGGCTACAAGGTGGCCCGCATGGAAACTGAAAAAAGCACCGACCTGCAGGTCATCGGCCAGCCCGTGGCCCGCCTCCTGCAGGAATTTGCCGACCGGACCGGACGGGAACTCCATTTTGAAATGGAACCGGGAACCTTCCTGGTCGCCAATGCGGGAGCCCTCCTGTCAACCGTCCAGGACGTGGCCGACACCGGCGCCGACGGCTACCGCTTCCTCAAGCTCGATTGCGGCATGACGGAGATTCTCCGCCCCTCCCTTTACGGGGCCCAGCACCCCATCGAGGTTCTTCAGGACGTCCCGGCAGAGTCCGGCGAACCGGTTGTCATTGTTGGACATTGCTGCGAGTCCGGGGACATCCTGACGCCCGCCCCGGGAGATTCCGAAGGCCTCGCCCCGCGGTCCCTGCCGGAAGCCCGGATCGGTGACCTTGTCGCCATCGGTGGGGCCGGGGCCTACTGCAGCGCCATGTCGGCCAAGAACTACAATTCCTTCCCGGAGGCACCCGAGGTCCTCCTGAAAACAGACGGCACCGTCCGGTTGATCCGGCGCCGCCAGTCCCTTGAGCAAATCCTCCAGAACGAGATCGACTAGCCCCCGGTCCCTCGTCCCTCAACCTTGTCCACCTTCCGACAGTATCCCCTTGGTCACTCCATTAACGGGAGCCCGCACAGTGTCTGTGTAAGCCTCCCGACAATGGCTGATGTCATCGGGTACGAGGAGAAGAAGACCAGCATCCTGGATTCCTTCCAGGCCGGTTATCCCCGGTTTTTCCGCAACCCGATCATTGCCGAGCTGGCCGGGCGCCTGTCGCGTGAAGGCATCACCGATCCGGCCGATCCCCTCCTGCCTACCGAGGCGGCCGCCATTGACCTGTGCCACTTCCTCGGCCTGGAAAAGGACCGCGTCGCCCCGGTCGAGTCAATCTGGACCGTCCGCCTGCCGGACAATGATTCCATCCGCAAGGAGTGCCGGGCATTCCTGCAGCATACCGGGTGCGGCATCTCCTCCCGGGAAGCGGAAGCGCTCCTGGAGCGCCAGTTTGGCCGGCCGTCCTTTCCCGAGGAACGTCACCACGGCTCGCCCGAGGAGAATGACGCCTTGATCCGTTCCCGCCTGCAGGCGGTCTACGGGACCGCCTCGGAATCGGATATCCACCTCTTCCGCAGCGGAATGAACGCCTTTTACACGGGCTTCCGCGCCCTTCAGGCCGTCCAGATGGAATTCGGCAAGGACATCTGGATCCAGCTGGGCTGGCTCTATGTCGACACCTCCCGCATCCTTGAACGCTTTTCCCTCCCCGGAGCCGCGCCCATCACCGTTTTCAGCGTGATGGACCCCGACGAACTGAAGGATGTCCTCCGTTCCCACGGGCACCGGGTGGCCGGCATTGTTACCGAGGTCCCGACCAATCCGCTGGTCCAGACACCGGATGTGGAGGCCCTGCGCGACCTTGCGGACCGGCACCGGGCAGCCCTGATTCTCGATCCGACCCTGGTCAGCCCCCACAACGTCAACGTCCTTTCCTACGCCGACCTGCATATCAACAGCCTGACCAAGTACGCCGCCTCGGACGGCGATGTCATGATGGGCGCCCTGGCCCTGAATGCGAAATCGCGCTTCTACGACGACCTCCTGCCCATCGCCGCTGCTTTCGGAACCCCCCCGTCCAGTCACGACCTGTCCAGGATGGCGGCCCAGATCGTCCGTTACCCGGAAACCATCCACCGGGTCAACGAATCCACCCTCAAGGTGGCGGCCTTCCTTGAGAATCACTCGGGAGTCCGCTCCCTGCACTGGGCCCGCAGTCAACCCTCGGGGTATAATTACAACTGGCTGCAGCACCGGGAGGCCGGACCCGGAAGCATCATCTCCTTTACCACCCGCAGGCCCCTGGCCGAGTTCTACGATCCGTCCCACATCGTCAAGAGCCCCAGTTTCGGCACCCGGTTCACCATGATGTGTCCCTTCATGTACCTGGCCCACTACGACCTCGTCCGGACCGGGTCCGGCCGCGAACTGCTCCGCCAGAAAGGCGTCGATCCCGACCTGGTCCGTCTCTCGGTGGGACTGGAGCCGGCCGACAAAATCATCGCCGAATTGGACCGGACCCTCTGAACTGGATTAACCTTGCCACAAAAAAGACGAACCTTAGCCCATTTTCCCTATGCAGGAACGCCCTGAAGTCGATATTGAGAAGCTGGCCATGCTCTCCCGCATCCAGCTCACCGACGAGGAGAAGGCCGCCTTTTCCGGCCAGCTTTCGGATATCCTCGGATTTTTCCAGAAACTGCAGGAAGTGGATGTGGAAGGCATCCGCCCCATGGCCCACCCCTTCGAGGCCGAGCCCTTCCTCCGGGAGGATGTGCCCGCCCAGCCATGGGAGCCCCAACGCTCACTGGCCAATGCACCCGCTGCACGGGATAATCAAGTAATTGTTCCAAAAGTCGTTGAGGATGCTTAACAATAGGACGCTATAATGTATTCCAAAGGCATTTTAAACGCGACCGCACTTGAACTGGGGGCTCTCCTGCAATCCGGGAAAACCACCTCGGGGGCCATCTGCCGGACCCTGCTGGAGCAGATCGAATCGGTTGACCCCAAGGTTGAAGCTTTCCTCAACATCAATGCGGAGAAGATTCTCCAGGCAGCCGGGGAAAGCGATGCCCGGCGCCAGGCTGGCCAGACGCTGAGCCCCCTGGACGGCATCCCGGTGGCCCTCAAGGACAATATTGCCCTCGAGAACGAAACCCTGAGCTGCGCCAGCCGCATCCTCGGTGAATTCCGGTCCCCCTACACGGGAACAGTGGGCGGCAAACTCCTCTCGGCCGGCCTGATCCCCTTCGGCCGCCTCAACATGGACGAATTCGCCATGGGTTCCTCGACGGAGAATTCGGCCTTCCGGAAGACCCGCAACCCATGGAATACGGACCATGCTCCCGGCGGAAGCTCCGGGGGCAGCGCGGCCGCGGTGGCCGCCCGGATGACCCCGTGGAGCCTTGGCTCGGACACCGGTGGATCCATCCGCCAGCCAGCCGCCTTCTGCGGGGTGGTGGGACTCAAGCCCACCTACGGGCGCGTTTCCCGCTTTGGCCTAGTCGCCTTTGCCTCCAGCCTGGACCAGATCGGCCCCCTCGGACGCAGCGTTGAGGATGTGGCAGCCCTTCTGGATGTCATCAGCGGCCACGATCCTTACGATTCCACTTCCTGGTCAGGCGGCCTGAGTCCGGTCCTCCCGCAGGTGAAGTCCTCGACACCCGGAACCATCGGCCTGCCGAGGGAGTACTTCAGTGAAGGCATCGATCCCGAGGTGGCGGCCGAGGTCGAGCGGGTCGCCGGAACCTACCGCGACGCCGGTTACACCATCAAGGAGATCTCCCTTCCCCACACCGAGCTGGCCGTCCCCACCTATTACATTATCGCCACCGCGGAGGCCTCCTCCAACCTGTCCCGTTTCGACGGGATCCGCTACACCCACCGCTCCGACAAGGGCAAGGACGCTGTCGATCTTTACTATCAGTCCCGCGGCGAAGGGTTTGGCCCGGAGGTTAAGCGGCGGATCATCCTCGGCAGCTACGTCCTCAGCAGTGGATACTATGATGCCTACTACAAGCGGGCCCAGCAGGTCCGGACCCTGATCCGGGACGATTTTCTCAAGGCCTTCGAGGAAGTGGACGCCATCCTCACCCCGACCACTCCCACCCCGGCCTTCCGGATCGGGGAAAAGATCAACGACCCAATTTCCATGTACCTGGCCGACATTTTCACCATCTCGGTCAACCTGGCCGGTCTTCCGGCAGTCTCGATGCCGGCGGGGCTCTCCTCCGCCGGGCTCCCGATCGGGTTCCAGTTGGTCGGTCAGCCTTTTGAGGAGGGCAAGCTCCTCGGGGTGGCCCGTTCCTACGAATTCGCAAACCCCTTCACGGCCCAACCCGGGACCCTCACTTCCCAGTAATTTCCCGTCATGCCAGAATACGAAGCCGTTATCGGACTGGAAGTCCACGTCCAGCTCAAGACAGCGTCCAAGATGTTCACGGACGCTCCGACGGGGTTTGGCCGCCCCCCCAACAGCCTGACCAATGCCGTGGTCATGGGAATGCCGGGCACCCTGCCGGTCCTCAACAAGGGGGCCATCGAGCAGGCCATCAAGTTCGGGCTGATCTTTGGATCCGAGATCCCCGCCATGTTCCAGTGGGACCGGAAAAACTATTTCTATCCCGACAGCCCGAAGAACTACCAGCTGACCCAGATGGATGCGCCCGTCTGCGTCGGTGGTGAGGTGGAAATCGAACTGGCCGGGCCCTCCCGCAATCAAATGGGGGAACACAAGATCATCCATCTGGACCACGCCCACCTGGAGGAAGATGTGGGCAAACTGACCCATTTCACGTCCGATTCGCTGGTCGATTACAACCGGGCCGGCACCCCCCTGCTGGAAATTGTCACCAAGCCGGATCTCCACAGCGCGGATGAGGCGGTGGCCCTGCTGCAGTCGATCCGCATGCACCTGATGGCAGCCGGTGTTTCCGACTGTGACATGGAGAAGGGCCAGATGCGGTGCGATGCCAATGTCAGCGTCCGCCCGAAAGGGCAGAAGGAACTCAACCCGCGGGCGGAAATGAAGAACCTCAACAGCATAACGGGGGTCAAGAACGCGATTACCTACGAGATTCGGCGCCAGAGCCGCATCTACGACAAGAACGGCACCGTCACCCAGGAGACCCGGCGCTGGGACGCCGATGCCGGGCGCACCAGTTCCATGCGCTCCAAGGAGGAAGCCCACGACTACAGGTACTTCCCCGATCCGGACCTGCTTCCGGTTCATTTCCCGAGGGAACGTATTGCCGAGCTCAAGGCGGAGCTCCCCGAGCGGGTCTTCGACCGGCAGCGCCGCTACGAGGAGGCCTACGGACTTCCCTACACCCTGACTTCAGTCATCTGCTACGATCACGAGCTGGCCGGTTACTTCGAGTCGGGAATGGCTGAGTACAACGGCAATCCCAAGGTCCTGGCCAACTATGTCGCCAACGAGCTCCAGCGGGAACGCTCCCAGGCCGAGGGCGATGGCTACCTTCCGATGAGCGAGGTCCGGTTGTCCCCGCAGGCCCTGGCCCGGATGGTCCGCCTGATCGACGAGGGCAAGCTGACCAAGCAACTGGCCAAGGATGTCCTGGTGGAGATGTTCCAGTCCGGAAAGGAGGCCCAGTCCGTGATGGACGAGAAGGGCATCGAGGTTCAGGAACAGGATAGTGGTGAGCTGGAAAAGTGGTGCCGGGAGGCAATCGAGGCCAATCCGGTTGCGGCCCAGCAGTTCCGTGAAGGCAACGACAAGGCCATCAACAGCTACATGGGGCCCGTCATGAAGGCCTCCCGCGGACAGGCCAACCCGCAGGCGGTCCGGGAAATGCTGATCAAGGTCATTGGCTCCTGAGACATCCTAGGCACCGGCGCGCAGGCGCTGCACCCGCTCGTAAAGCCTGACCGGGTAGGCTCCGCCGATGGGCGCGCGTTCCCTCAGTCTTGGGGGCGGACTCTCGATGACCGCCGCCTTGGCTCTTGCCCATGAGGTCCCGAAGTCTTCGCCCGGATGGAGCAGTTTGCGCCTCCATTCATCATAATCCGCCTGCAGTTCATCCCGGCGGGATCGCCACTCCAGAAGGAGTCGCGCCGCAGAATCAGGTTCCCCCCATTCGTAGGGACTGGGAGCAGAGGTCTCTTCCCATGGACCCGTGCGGGCAATGCTGGTGCCTTCCGGAACCAGGGGGAAGCATCCCAGCTCCAGCGCCCGCAAGAACCATGGGGCATCCAGCGAGTAATCGTTCAACAGGAGGGTGCTGTCCCAGGTGTGCAATCGCAGGAGGGCAAATTCAAGGGGCAGGTCCGCGCTCCAGCGGACGTGCTTCTTGTTCGCCCACCCGGGGATCCTGTTCCCAGAGGTGATGATTTCCAGTTCCCCGGCATCGGGGGGCCAACGGTCAATGACCGACCGAAGCCGGTTGCCAAAAGGCTTCCATCGGCGGCCCTGGAGCCAGATCCCGGTGCGCCGGGCCGGGCCAGTTCCCTCGTCGCCAGTGAATGAATCCCGCAGGACCGGGGGCCGGGCAGCGTGGATGTGTCTCCGGGGAATCCAGGCAAAGGACTCCTCCATCCGGGAGGCAAGGTCCTGCCCGGAGAGCATCACCTTGCCCGTGCAGCGGATCATCCATTCAAAGTTGCGTTCCCAGCGGGGAAACCAGATGTGCGGGTAAAGGACTTTCTGCCCGCAGGGATCAAGGGCTCCCAATGCATCAGCACCCATCCCGTCGTGGTAAACGGTGATGGCCGCTTCCCGGGTTCCCTCAAGCCACCGGGTGTAGTCGCGCTTGACCGACCTGAACCAGGTTCCGCCGGACATCCCGCCGTCACGTCCCCAGGTGAAGACCGGTTCACCAGTCGCTTCCTGCCATGCCTGTACCCGGTCCGGGCCGCTGGTTGCGGAATGGAAAACGTGCCGGGCCGGGAGTTTGCTTGATGCCATCATCGGATATCCGGTGTTTAGGATTCACGTCGCCCGCGGAAGGGCAAGCGCATCCGTCTATTCCATGATTCTTCTTGCCGATACCTGACCGAAACCAAATGATGCCCGCTGATCCGATGCCAAATCTCCCGAAAGTTGCCATCGTCACACGGACTCGCAACCGCCCAAGCCTCTTGGGCCGGGCCATTGAGTCAGTGCTGGCCCAGTCCATGACCGATTGGATTCACGTGATTGTGAATGACGGGGGTGACAAGGCTCCGGTGGATGCCCTCTGCGAAGAGTACAAGGAAGCCTACGAGGGGCGCCTGAAGGTCCTCCACCTCGAGGGCGTCGGCATGCAGACCGCCAGCAATGAGGCGATCCAGGCCAGCAAGTCGACTTATGTGGTGATTCATGATGATGATGACGCATGGCATCCCGATTTCCTAAAGGAAACAAGCGGGGCCCTGGAGGCCCATGGACCGGACAGCACATACCAGGGATGCATTGGCAAGACCGTTCGTATCCTTGAGGAGGAGCAGGCCGATGGCAGCTTCCGTGAAGTCGAGCGGCAGCCCTACGTTCCCCTGAACGAAATCAGTCTTTCGCGCGTCGGCTACGAGAATCCGTTCCCACCCATCGCCTTCCTCTACCGCAGGAGCGTCCACAAGGAGATCGGGCTGTTTGATCCCCAATGGGACATGGTGGCCGATCTGGATTTCAATTTCCGTTTCCTGCAGCGCTATGAAATTGGCGTGCTCGACAAGGTCCTGGCCCACTATCACTGGCGCACCGATTCGAGCTCGGGCGTCAACGCCAATACCGTGACCTCGGCGAAGAGCAGGCACGCCCGCCTCCTCAATGAGTTAAAAAACCACTACCTCCGAAAGGTGGATTCCCCGGGTGCGGCAACCTATGCCCTCTCCTTCATGATCTCATCCTTCGCGGTGGAAAACCAGTGGATGACCAGTGAGGTCCGGGAACGATGCCTGCTCCTCGAAAAGAGGCTGGCTGACCTGGACGACAAGGCGACTCAGCTGTCCACCTTCAACGAAACGTCGGCCCAGCCCAGGCTCGATATGATCGGCGATACCCTCAAGGCCATCGCCGAGGAAAAGTCCCTCCTCGCGAAGCTGCAGAAGTTCAACAGCAATGAACTCTGGCCCAAGCTGGATAGGCTGGTGGACAAGACTCATGCCAGCATGGAGGGGGTCGAGCACCTGAAGGAACAGGGACGGGAACTTTCCAAGCAACAACAGGCTGAGTCCAACAGGCTGGCTCAGCTCATGGAGTCACAGGCCGAGGCCCGGGAGTCCGGCCGGAGGGCCTGCGCCGCGGCCATCGAGGAGCTGCGCAAGGAAAACCAGGCGCTCGCCGACACCGCCAGCGCCACCGCCCGCGAACTAAAGACGCTCCACGGCGACATTCAATCACTCCAGGCAACAGTGAACTCCCTCCGCGAGGAAACGGAATCCCTTCGAAATCAAGCTGCCCGGCAGTGGCAGTTCGGACCGTTGCGGATCCAGTGGAAGCCCGGCCAGGGGCAGGAAGATCAGGACAATCCTTCGTCATGAGCGAATCCGCGATCGAACCGGGTCAGGTTTGGAAAGCCAAGGCACTGACAGCGGATTACCTTGTCCAGCAGTGGGAGGCCACCCTGCATCACCATTCTGCCAACCTCGACTTGATCAGCCTGTCCTTTTCGCGACAGGAATGGGATGATTGGGAATGGAACGCACAGGAGGCCCTTTACTTGAACCGGAACCTGAACAAGGCTCCCGCGCTCTTCCGCCATTGGTTCCTCCCCCAGCAACACATCAATTTCCATCTTCTCCACTCCTTCGAGAAGATGGTTCTGCTGTGGCGCCAATGGGCCGAGTTGCCACAGGTCCGCAGTTCAGATCTTCTCGCCGAACAGGCAAATGTCCGCTTTCTGCTCCAGTCAGCCAACGGCCGTATCGACCAGGCCATGACAAAGTACGAATCCCTCGCCGCCAAAGGGAAGATTCTTCAGAATGTCTCCCTCCGGCAGCACCGTTTCTTCCAGCAACTGACGGCGCTTCTGCAGGACATGGTCCCCGTCGTCCTCCTGGCCCGCAGGCACGGAGAAGCCATTGCCACCGACGACGGCAAACTGGAGGGGCTAGAGAGGGACATTTGCTGGCACAGCAAGGAGCTCCTGCGGCTCGTCGGCCACCTTGACCACTGTCCGGAACTGGTGGCCCGGATACGCGTCCCCCGACTGGAGATCAACCGCCTGCTGGGCACGGTCTGCCTGTACCAGGCCAGGTTCCTGAGAACTTTAATCGAACTGCAAACAGCATGAGAATTGTCCTTTCCACAGTCCAGGTCCCCTTCGTAGACGGCGGAGCCGAGACACACACCCGTTCCCTCAGGGAGGCGCTGGTAAAACGCGGCCACCAGGTGGAGATCATTGCCATTCCTTTCAAATGGTATCCTCCCGAGCGGATACACGAGCATGTGCTGGCCTCCCGGTTGCTGGACCTGACGGAAGCCAACGGGCTCAAGGTCGACCGGGTCATCGGGCTCAAGTTCCCGGCCTACCATGTGCGGCATCCCAACAAGGTCCTGTGGGTGATACACCAGTTCCGGACCGCCTTTGAGATGTGGGGGAGCGAGCACTGTGATCTCTCGCCGTACCCGGGGGGCAAGGCCATCCGGGATTCCATCGAGTCCGTGGAGCGCAACCTGCTCCCCGAGGCCCGCGCCATTTATGCCAACTCCAGAACCGTCTCCGACAGGCTGCAGGATTTCTGCGGGATCGGTTCCACGCCCCTGTACCACCCGCCGCAAAATTCCGAGGCCTTTCATTCCGGTCCAATGGGCGACTACCTGTACTTCCCCAGCCGCCTCAACAAATGGAAACGCCAGGAACTGGCCCTCCGGGCACTGGCCCTGACCCGGCAACCGGTGGTTCTCCACCTGTCGGGGGCCCCCGACAATCCCGATTACCTTGATCACCTGCAGGGGCTGGCCAGTTCCCTCAAGCTGGATAAGCGGGTCCGCTTCCTCGGGCGGATTCCCTTTGA
>JBMTVW010000007.1:0-88115 GCA_049451775.1 Opitutales bacterium
TTTTTTCTTACTGGTTAGGTAAAATCTGCTAAATTGGAGTTGACAGGGTGGGGGTGGAATCTAGCGTCCTTCCTTTTTTCTGACGATGAAAAGCTATCTGGCAAAACAGGGTGAAATTGAACCCAAGTGGTATGTGATCGACGCCGAAGGGCAGGTCTTGGGCCGCTTGTCGGTTCAGATTGCGAATATTTTACGTGGCCGGCATCGTCCGACCTACACACCTCATATTGACACGGGTGACTGTGTTGTCGTGGTCAACGCGGAGAAGGTGGTCGTAACCGGGCGCAAAGAGGACCAGAAGAAGTACATGTTCTACAGTGGCTATTTCGGCAACGAGAAGTACGTGGGACTCAAGGACTTCCGTGAACGCCGTCCGGAATTTATCATTGAGCACGCGGTCAAGGGCATGCTGCCCCGCAACCGTCTGGGCCGGGCCCAGCTGAAGAAGCTCAAGATCTACGCCGGGGCCGAGCATCCGCACGAAGCCCAGAACCCGGTTCCCTACACCGCCTAACTATAATTTTTGATCTGAAATGACTGACACAGCAACAGCTATCACCGCAACCGGACGTCGCAAGCGCGCCTCCGCGCGTGTTCGCCTGATCCCGAACGGGACCGGATCCTTTACCGTCAACGGCAAGGAGATGGAGACCTACTGTTACTCAGAGTCCCTGGCCCGGGTGGCCGAGGGTCCGCTGGTGACCGTTGAATTGAAGGGCAAGTTTGATGTCGTGGCCAAGGTTCAGGGCGGCGGCCCGAACGGGCAGTCCGTGGCGATCGCCCATGGTTTGGCCCGGGCATTGGAAAAGCACGACAGTGAGTTGCGGATTCCGCTCAAGAAGGCGGGCCATTTGAAGCGAGATCCTCGTCGCCGCGAGCGCAAGAAGGCTGGACAGCCGGGCGCCCGCAAGCGCTTCCAGTTCAGCAAGCGTTAAGACGTTCTGTCTACGAGGTTCCGAATCCTTTCAGAAGGGTCCCTTCTTTCCTCGGCAGGCGTCTGCCGTGGAGAGAATGGGCCCTTTTTCTTTTCCAATTTTCAAATCGACCCCTAGAATCGCAAAATGAGCACAATTGGCATCGTTGGAGCTTCCGGATATTCCGGAGAAGTCCTGTTGGAGATCCTGCTGAAACATCCGGAGGTTGACCAGCTGGTGGTGGCCTCGCGCTCGCATACCGGCCAGCGGGTTGACTCCGTCCTGCCCCGGCTGGCGGGGTTGGCAGGGGATTTGACCTTCGTCCAGGCGGATCCGGAGGCCCTCGCAGGTGAAGCCGTCGACCTTTGGTTCCTGGCCCTGCCTCACGGGGTGGCCGCTGAATATGCGCTGAAGCTGGTCGGTGCCGGGCGGATTGTCATCGACCTGAGCGCTGATTTCCGGCTGAACTCACCCGCGGTCTACGAAGCGTATTACGGACATGCCCACCCGGCCCCGGATTGGCTGCCCAAGGTCCCCTATGTTTTGCCCGAGCTGGCCGGTGAGGCGTGGAAATCCTCCTCCCTGATTGCCTGCCCCGGCTGTTATCCGACCAGTGTCCTGATGCCATTGATTCCCCTGATGAGGGCAGGCCTGCTGACTGGCCAGGAAGGCATCGTGGTCAACTCGATGAGCGGGGTGTCCGGGGCGGGGAAAAAGGAAGCCCTCTTCTACAGCTACTGCGAGCGGAGTGAAAGCGCGCTGGCGTACGGAATCGGCAACCACCGGCATTTGTCGGAAATTGAGGAGCAGCTGGGAGAGGCGGCCGGGGGGACCGTCATTCTCCAGTTCACGCCGCACCTCGTTCCCATGATGCGGGGCATAGCGACCACGATCGTGGTTCCTGCCCGGGTTGACCTGCAGGCAGTCTACCGGATTTGGGAAGAGACCTTCCGGGAAAAGCCGGGGGTACGGATACTTCCTTCCGGCAAGGCCCCCGATACCCGTAACCTGACCGGCCGTAACCGGGTTGATTTTTCCGCCTACATGGATGAGCGCACCGGGAACCTGGTCATTACCAGTGCCGAGGACAATCTCATGAAGGGGGCGTCCGGCCAGGCGGTTCAAATCATGAACCTGCGGATGGGATGGAACGAATTTACCGGGCTCAACTGAGCCCTAATAAGAAATGAGTGCATTTGAAATCAAGGATAACACTTCCGGATGCGTTGAAATAAAAGGTTTCAAGGCAGCCGGGGTGCATTGTGACGTGCGTGGCAAGGCGGACGGACGGCTCGACATGGCCCTTGTGGTCTCGGAGTGTCCCTGCGTGGTGGCGGGCGTCTTTACCCGGAACCGGATGGCGGCTGCCCCTGTTCGGTTGGGGCGCACAGCGCTTGAGGAAGGCGATTATTTCAAGGGATTTGTTGCCAACAGTGGCAATGCCAATGCCTGTACCGGCGAACAGGGCATGAAGGATACCCTGGCCATGCGGCAAATGGCTGCTGAAGCTCTTGGCTGCCAGCCGGAGGAGATTTTCGTTTGCTCGACTGGCCGTATCGGGGAAAACCTGCCGATGAAGAAGATCACCGCCGGCATCACCGAGGCAGCCTCCGTTCTGGACGACTCGCCGGAAGCGGGTTGGCGGGCAGCGGATGCGATCCTGACCTCCGACACCTGCCGGAAGACCTGCAGCGCGGTAATCGCCACCGACTCGGGCGAGGTGACCATTTCCGGGATGGCCAAGGGCGCCGGAATGATCGAGCCGAACATGGCCACCATGCTGGCATTCATCTGCACGGATGCGGCCATCGGCAAGGAGGATGCCCAGCAGCTTCTGAAAGAGTCCGTCGATTCCAGTTTCAATGCCATCACCGTGGATGGTGACGAAAGCACCAACGACACGGTCCTGCTGTTTGCCAACGGTTCCAGCGGTATCTACCTTGAACCCGGACAAAGGGAGTGGGAGGACTTCAAGGAGGCCTTGGCGGCCGTCTGTGCCAACCTGGCAAGGAAGATTGTCGGTGACGGGGAGAAAATTACCAAGGTGGTGGAGGTGTGTATTGAGGGCGCCGCTACGGAGGAGGAGGCAAGGCTCGCCGCCCGGACGGTTGCGAATTCACTTTTGGTCAAGTCCTCCTGGTACGGCAACGACCCCAACTGGGGCCGGTTGATGGACGCGCTGGGATACAGCGGGGCCCGGCTGTCCGAGGAGAGTATCCGTCTCTGGTACGGCGATGATGGGTCCGGCGAGCTGGTGCCTGTCTTTGACAAGGGCAACGCCATCGGCGCAAACAAGCCCCTCTGGAAGACGATTGTCGCCAAGAGAAAATTCAGGATCGTGGCCGATCTCGGCCAGGGCACCGGGGCCTGCCGGGTCTGGTCAACGGACCTGACCGAGGGCTATGTGAACTTTAACAAATCCGAATAACATGCCGGTAGACGTCAGCATAGAAACCAAGACGGAAGTGCTCATGGAGGCGCTTCCCTATCTGCAGCAATTCAGGGGCAGCATCTTTGTGGTCAAGTTCGGCGGATCCTTCATGGACACCGAACAGGCCCGGGTCGGCGTGGCCACTGACTTGGTCTTTCTGGCCACTGTGGGGATCCACGTCATCGTCGTCCACGGGGGCGGGCCGGCGATCAACCGGGCCATGGCCGCCGCCAATATCGAGCCGGTGTGGAAGAACGGTCTCCGCTATACCGATGAGAAGACGATCGACATCGTCGAGAAGACCCTGAACGGGGAAATCAATCTGGGGATCTGCGAGAACATACAGATCCGCAAGGGAAACCCAATCGGGATCAAGGGACAGGACCTTTTCAGGTGCCTGAAACTGGAACAGGACCCGGACGGAAATCCCGTCGACCTGGGATATGTCGGGGACATTTCCCATGTGGAAACCTCTCAACTGAAGAAGTATCTTCAGCAGGGCTATATCCCCATTGTTTCGCCGGTTGGCCGTGACGCCGACGGGCAGTACTACAACGTCAATGCGGACACCGCAGCCGCCCATCTGGCCTCGGCCATCGGCGCCCGGAGGTTGGTTTACCTGTGCGACGTGCCAGGTCTCCTGCGGGATCCCAAAGATCCCGAATCACTGATCTCCAGTGTCTCCCGGGCGGAAGTTCCGGCACTCAGGGCCGGGGGAGTGATTGGCAGCGGGATGCTTCCGAAGGTGGAGAGCGCGGTCAATGCCTTGTCCAGGGGTGTTCACCGGGTCCACTTGATCGATGGCCGGCTCCCGCACAGCATCCTCCTGGAAATTTTCACCGACAAGGGTGTGGGGACGGAAATTGTCCACAACCCAAGCTGAAGAGGTTTTATCATGTCATCCGTAACATCCAGTAAACTCACCTCGGAGAAGGTTTCTGCCCTCTACGACGCTCATGTCCTGAAAAACTACGGTCCCGCGCCAATGACCCTGGTGCGTGGCGAGGGGAGTTATGTCTGGGATGCTGAGAACCGACGCTACCTGGATTTTGTCAGTGGAATAGCGGTCAACACGCTGGGGCATTGTCATCCAGAGTGGGTTCGGCGAATTGGCGAGCAGGCTGGTCGATTGGCTCACGTGAGCAATCTGTACCATGTGGCTCCGCAGGGGGAGTTGGCTGCCAAGTTGTGCCAGAAAGCCGGCCCGGGCAGGGTGTTTTTCTGCAACAGCGGTGCCGAGGCGAATGAGTTTCTTATCAAACTGGCCCGTTTATGGGGGCGGAAGAAGTCCGGTGGAGAAGAAGGGAAATGTTACCAGGTGGTTGCCGCCTTGAACGCTTTTCATGGCCGGACTTTTGGAGGAATGGCAGCCACCCCTCAGGCCAAGATACAGGATGGATTCGGACCCATGTTGCAGGGGTTCCGGCATGCGGAATTCAACAACCTGCAGAGCTTCCGGGGCCAGATCGATGAATCCGTATGCGCCATCCTGATCGAAACCATACAGGGTGAGGGAGGCATTCATGCCGCCACGCCGGAATTCCTCAGGGGCCTGCGGGAGTTGTGCGACGAGAAAGGACTGCTGCTCCTCATCGACGAGGTCCAGTGCGGTATTGGCCGTACCGGTCGGTTCTTCGCCTTTGAGCATGCCGGTGTCCGGGCCGATGCCATTGGGATGGCCAAAGGCCTCGGGGGCGGATTTCCCATCGGTGCCGCCTGGGTCAGCGATGCTTATGCCGATCTTTTCAAGCCGGGTTCCCACGGGACCACCTACGGGGGAAACCCGATGGCCTGCACCGCCGCACTGACGGTTATCGACGTGCTGGAAAAGGAAAACCTGCTCTCCGTTGTTACCGAACAGGGGCAGGCCTGGCGCCTGGCCTTGGAGAACCTCGTCAAGAAACATCCTGACCAACTGGCCGGTGTCCGTGGAGTTGGATACCACATGGCCCTTGTGACCAAAGGTGATCCGCTTCCATGGATCACCCGTCTCAGGGAAAACGGTCTCCTCGCCGTCCGCGGGGGAACCGATGCCATCCGGTTGATGCCGCCTTTGAACGTCAGTCGCCAGGATCTCGATACCTGCGTCGAAATAATCGATTTTGTTTTTGGAACCACAGTAGACTCATGAAGAAAATTCCCCATTTCCTGAAAGTAACCGACCTGAGCAGGGAATTGCTCGGTGAGGCCCTCGAGCTGGCAGCCGAATTGAAGGCCAAGCGGGGCAAAGACGATTTCAAGCCATTGGCTGGCCAGACCTGGGCCCTCCTTTTTCACAAGTCCTCGACCCGGACCCGTGTCTCCTTTGAGGTGGGCATCAGCGAGCTGGGCGGGCACGCCATGATCCTCGACCAGCAAAGAATGCAGACCGGTCGCGGAGAAACGGTTGCCGACACCGCCAAGGTGCTCTCCCGCTACATCCACGGGATTATTATCCGGACCTTCGAGCACAGTTTTATCGAGGATTTTGCCCGCGAGGGAACCATCCCGGTGGTCAACGCCTTGACGGACGCCCTGCATCCATGCCAGATTGTCTCCGACCTGCTGTCCATTTCCGAGCGACTGGCCCAGCCGGGGGACCTACTGAAGTCCCTCGAGGGACGGAAGCTGGCGTTCTACGGGGATTGCGCCTCCAATATGGCACACTCGTGGATTCTGGCCGGAGCCATGGCAGGGATGGAGATTTCCCTCAGCGGCCCGGCCGCCTATGCTCCCGAGCCCATTGTTGACCGTTACCTTCAGGAAGCGGGTCTGCTCAGGAATTACACCTTTACCGAGGATGCTGTTGCGGCCGCTAAGGACGCCGATGTCCTCTACACGGATGTCTGGGTCAGCATGGGGGACGAGGCCGAACGGGATCAGCGGTTGGCTGAGATGGCCCCCTACCAGGTGAACGCCGAGCTCATGGCGGCAGCCAAGCCGGGGGCCATTTTCATGCATTGCCTTCCTGCCCACGAGGGCGAGGAGGTTTCGGCGGAGGTCTACCACAGTCCCAGGAGTATTGTCTTCGATCAGGCAGAAAACCGCTTGCATGCCCAGAAAGCTATCCTTTCTTTCCTATCAGAAATTTAACAGGAGTACCGATGAAAATTGTATTGGCATATTCCGGAGGTCTCGACACCTCCGTTCTGGTTAACTGGTTGAAGAACCACTATAACGCGGAGATCATCACCTTCGCTGCTGACGTTGGCCAAGAGGAGGAACTCGACGGCCTGGCTGAGAAGGCAAAGGCCACTGGAGCCAGTGCCCACTATACCGTCGATCTGGTCGAGGAGTTTGCCCGCGACTTCATCTATCCGATGATGCGGGGCAACGCGTTGTACGAGAACCAGTACTACCTCGGTACCTCAATCGCCCGGCCCCTCATCGCCAAGGCCCACATCGACATCGCCCGCAAGGAGGGCGCTGATGCGGTGGCCCACGGCGCGACCGGCAAGGGCAACGACCAGGTCCGGTTTGAACTGACCTACGCCGCTCTTGCTCCCGACCTGAAGATCATTTCGCCCTGGCGGATGGCTGAGTTCCGCAAGCAATTTCCCGGACGGAAGGAAATGATTGAATACTGCCGCGAGCAGAACATCCCCGTTGAGGCCTCCGCCAAGAAGCCGTATTCGATGGACCGCAACCTCCTCCACATTTCCTACGAGGCGGGAATCCTTGAAGATCCCTGGTTTGATCCGACCACCGACGACAATAAGGACATGTTCAAGCTGACCGTTGATCCGGCCGACGCACCTGAACAGGCCGAGTACATCGAGCTGGATTTCCAGGCGGGAGACTGTGTTGCCGTCAATGGCGAGAAGTTGGCACCCGGAGCAGCCTTGAAGGTCCTCAACGCATTGGCCGGCAAGCACGGCATCGGCCGCGTCGACATCGTCGAGAACCGTTTTGTCGGCATGAAGAGCCGCGGGGTCTATGAGACACCGGGCGGAACCATTCTCCTCCAGGCCCGCAAGCAGATGGAAACCCTTACCCTGGATCGCGACCTCGAGCACCTGAGAGACAGCCTCATTCCCAAGTACGGAGAACTGATCTACAATGGATTCTGGTACGCCCCGGAGCGGGAGGCTTTGCAGGCCTTCTTCGACAAGAGCCAGGAGAAGGTGACCGGAACGGTCCGCCTGAAGCTCTATAAGGGCAACATCACCACCGTGGGCCGCAAGTCCCCGTACTCGATGTACGACGAGAGCGTGGCTTCCATGGAGGGTGTTCTCAGCGACTACAACCCCGACGACGCCACCGGCTTCATCCGGTTGCAGGGCTTGCGCCTGAGGGCCCGGGCCAAGTCACAGGGTGTGCCCTACGCGGGGCCGGAGTCCAAGTTGATTCGCGAATAGGCCCCGGCGATATTCCTTTGCAAAAAGAACCCGCACCGGAAGGTGCGGGTTCTTTGTTAGTGGAGAAGCTTGAGTGCTTGAAGATTACTGGCAGGCCTCACATTCCTCGCCCCGCATCATGGCCTCGATGGAGCAGGCTTGTTTTTCAGCCTGGGTGTAGGTCTTGCGTTCGCCCGCGTCCTGCTTGATGGAAACGGTGGCTTTTTCAATATTGGAGGCCCCCAGGGTCCGCAGGTAATAAGTGGTCTTAAGGCCCATTCTCCACGCGCCACGGTACATATGGGAGAGGGTTTTCATGTCCGGTTCGGCCAGCCACAGGTTGACCGACTGGGCCTGGTCAATCCACTTCTGGCGTCGGGCTGCCGCCTTGATCACCCAGGTGTGGTCTATGTCGAAGGCGGTCAGGTACTTCTGCCGGATATCCTCGGGGATGGCCTCGATCTTGGTCAGGTCACCGTCGAAGTATTTCAGCTGGTCCCGGATGTCCTCGTTCCACAGGTTGCGTTGCTTGAGGTCGCGGACCAGATGGGCGTTGAGGACAATGAATTCCCCGGAGAGGTTGGATTTGACGAAGATATTCTTGTAAGTGGGCTCAATGCAGGGGCTGGAGCCCATGATATTGGAGATCGTGGCGGTCGGGGCGATGGCCAGGACATTGGAATTGCGGATCCCCTGCCGGGCGATCTTGTCCCGAACCGGCTGCCAGTCCATCCGGCTCCCCTGTGGCACCTCGATTTCCAGTCCGCGTTCCTTGGCGAGGAGATCGATGGAGTCCTGGGGAAGCAGCCCCCGGTCCCATTTCGAGCCCGCGTAGCTGCTGTAGGCGCCCCGCTCGGCGGCAAGATCGCTGGAGGCCTCGTAGGCGTAATAGGCGATGGCCTCCATGAAGGTGTCATTGAACTCAACCGCTTCCTCGCTGGCGAAGCTGTGACCAAGGGCAAAGAGGGAATTTTGCAGCCCCATCACACCCATGCCGATCGGACGATGCCGCTGGTTGGCGTTCTTGGCTGCCTGGGTCGGGTAGAAATTGATATCGATGACATTATCGAGGGCACGAATCGCCACCCGGATGGTTTCACGCAGTTTGGTGTGGTCGATGGAGCCGTCATCGGCGAGGTGATTCTCGAGGACGACTGAACCGAGGTTGCAGACGGCCGTCTCGTCCTCACCCGTGTTGAGGGTGATCTCCGTACAAAGGTTCGAACTGTGGATCACCCCGGCATGGTCCTGCGGACTGCGGACATTGCAGGTGTCCTTGAAGGTGATCCACGGGTGACCCGTTTCGAACAGCATTTTCAGCATCTGTTTCCACAGCTCCAGGGCCGGCATCTTCTGGCCCCATATCTTGCCTTCTTCGGCCAGCTGTTCGTAGTACTCGTATCGTTCCTCGAAGGCCTTGCCGTAAAGGTCGTGCAGGTCAGGCACCTGGTTGCTCCGGAACAGGGTCCATTCCTGGCGGGCCTCCATCCGCTTCATGAACAAATCGGGAATCCAGTTGGCGGTGTTCATGTCATGGGTGCGCCGCCGGTCGTCCCCGGTGTTCTTGCGCAACTCGAGGAAATCGAGGACATCATTGTGCCAGGTTTCCAGGTAGGCGCATCCCGATCCGCGACGCTTGCCACCCTGGTTAACGGCGACCAGCTGGTCATTGTGGAGCTTGAGGAAGGGGATCACTCCCTGGCTTTCCCCGTTGGTTCCCTTGATGTAGGAACCGGTGCCACGGACTGCCGTCCATGATCCTCCAAGGCCGCCGGCCCATTTGGAGAGGTAGGCATTCTCGGCGATACCCCGTTGCATGATGCTCTCGATGGAGTCGGTTACCTGGTAGAGGTAGCAACTGGAGAGCTGGCTGTGAAGGGTGCCCGAGTTGAACAGGGTGGGGGTGCTGCTGCAGAAGCGGCGACCCTTGTACATGCTGTACAACTGGACGACCCAATCCTCCGGCTTTGTTTCCTCGGCAATGAAGATGCCCATGGCAACGCGCATCCAGAAAAATTGCGGAACTTCCAGCCTCCGGTTCGGCTGGGCCATCTTGTCGACGATCAGGTAACGATCGTACAGGGTCTGAATCCCCAGGTAATCGAAATCCATGTCCGCCCCCGGATCCAAGGCCAGGGCCAGCTTCTCTATGTCATACTTTTCCAGAAGCTTGGGATTGAGGCGCTCAATTTCCACTCCCCGCAGGAGGTATCGGCGAAAGGCCTTCTGGTGAGCCTCCTTCAGCTTGCCGATCCCGTCACGGTCAATGCGCCAGTCGAGAACTTCCTCGTAGATGTAACTGAGGAGGATCCGGCCGGCGAACTTGGAAAAGTCTGCGTCCTGCTCGATGAGGCTCTTGGCGTTGAGGATGATGGTTTTCTCCAGGTCCGAACGCTTCATCTCACTGTAGAGGGAGCGGCGGAGCTCAGCCTCGATCTCATCCTTGGACCGGCACAGATCGAGGCCGATCATGGCGAACTCAATCCGCTTCTTCAGGTCCACACCATCCCAGAACTCATTCGAGCCGTCCGGCATGGTCACCATGATCATGCTTTCCTGCCGATCGTCCTCGACGGGCTGGGCGGCTTCCTCTTCGCGGAGGTGCCTGCGATGAGCCCGGTAGAGGATATAGGCCTCCGCAACCTTGAAGTGGCCAAGGCGCATTAATTCCTCCTGGACGATGTCCTGCACTTCCTCGATGTGGATGCGGGTGGTCTGTTGGTTGTGGATGTGCTCGGCTACCGCATCGGCAACCTTGACCGCCGGCTCGGAATCCATCCCGAGGGTGAGGAAGGCCTTGCGGACGGCGATCTCGACCTTGGTGCTTTCCCAGGCGACTATCTTGTTGTTGCGACGGATGACCGACACCTGAAGATTGGCCGGGCGCCACGGACCCCGGGTGGAGTTGCGCAGGAGCAGGAGACTCTTGGCCACGTCGGGGGCATCGTTCTCAATCAGCGTCTTTTCAACCAGCAGGTAGACTTCCGACTCGCTCAGGGTCAGGGGCTTGCCTTCCTTGGCCAGTTCGCCCAGGCGGGTGGCCACCGTCCGGGCTACCGCGGCGACAAACTGGCAGTTCTTGTCATTATAGATGTCGGTCTCCTCCTCGTCACGGGAGAGGATCAGGTTGGTCAGGGCATGGCCGACCGTTTCAGCGATTTCCGCGAGGTCAAAATCGGTGATGCCGTCGCCAGCCTTGATCTTGACGGTGGAGGGAATCATATCGGCCGGGAAAAGGGTGTCATCCTTGATGACGCCGCGCCAGTCGAACCGGGGATGGGTTTCCCCGGCGGAACGGGTGAATCGTTTAAGGGCGAGGTCTTCGTCGTATGCAGTGTGTTTGATCATGGGTGTGTGGGGACAGGTGTTGGTTCAGTACTCGGATGGGAACGGGCGTTATTGGGGGCGAGGGCTCAAAGCTCGTCATCGTTGACGACATCAAGGGAGCTGGACTTCTGGTACTCGGTGACGCGACCCTCGAAGAAGTTCTGTTCCTTCTTGATGTCCATCATCTCAGCCAGCCAGGGGAGCGGGTTCTTGATGCCGGGATTCAGGGGGTTGAGGCCAACGCTCTCAAGCCGGCGGTCGGCGATGTAGTCGATGTACCGGGTGAACTCCTCGGAACTGAGCCCGAGGGCATTGACCGGGAGGCAATCCTCAATGAAGGCCTTTTCCAGTCGGACCGCTTCCTTCATCAGGTCGGTCAGTTCAGCCTGATAGGCGTCCGTCCACATGTCGGGGTTTTCCCTGACCAGGTCGAGGAAGAGGTTCTTGAAGACGGAAATGTGGTTGGATTCATCCCGCAGGGTGTAGCGGAACATCTGGCCGATACCGGGGAATTTGTTCTGCCGGTAGAGGCTGAGGACCATCCCAAAGAGGCCATAGAACTGTGTTCCCTCCATGCACTGACCGAAAAGGAACATGTTCTTGCCGAGGTCCTGCTTGTTGCGGGTATCCGTCAGGTCGATGTCCCGGCGAAGGGAGCGGCTGTTGTTCACCACCAGCGAGTTCTTGGCCTTGATGGTGGGGACGTCCTCGAACATGGCCTCGCACTCGTGGGGGTTCAGCCCCAGGGAGCTGATCATGTAGACCAGGCTGTCGGCGTGGATGTTTTCCTCGTGGGCGTGCCGGCCCAGGACCAGCTTCAGCTCCGGGGCGGTTACCACTTCACGGGTTACATGGAGAATATTGTCGCCGACGATCCCCTCGGCCGCACTGAAATACCCGATGGCCATCTTGATGATCCAGCGGTCAATTTCGCTGGTGGCTCCGGTGGTGTCCCGCCACTGCTCGACATCCTTCTGCATGGGGACGTCCTCGGGTTCCCAGTGGTTGGCCTTCATTGTCTTGTAGAGGTCGTAGGCCCACTGGTACTTCAAAGGCAGGATGTTGAAGAACATGGTGTCCTTGCCGTTGATGATCTTCTTGGCCGCAAAGGCTTCCTCGGCCTTACGCTTGTCCAGTGTGAATTCCTTGTTTCCTATCTTTACGGTGGTTGTTTCCATGCAGTGGTGTGCTAAAGTGTTGATGGTTAAATGATTCGAGAGAGTGCCGGAGGGATAACAGTCTGGAGGGCTTTTGCCCCAACATATTGGGGTACTTAGGAGAATACAGCACCACATATGGTGTCAACGCATTTTCCTTGTTCAGATTAAAATATTTCACGCCCCCTAGTAGTCAGGCTTATTTGAAGCGGATTGCGACCTCCCGGCAACCGGAAGATATTCAAATTTGTTCACCGGGATATTCACATCCGGCCATCAATCCGGGACCCTGAAACAGGTGTCCCGGTGGCGGATAAGGAGCCGTCCGGCGATGATCAGGCCGATGAACAGGATCGCGAAATAGATGGGGAAGGCCCTCAGTGAATCGACGAAGACCCGCACCTGCAGGTCCTCAGGGGAAAGGGAAGGATCTTGGCCCGCCTTCAGGGCGGCGATCAGGCCCGTGTAGAGGAGGCTGGCTATCCCCAGTCCAAGATTGAGGGCCAGTCCGCGGAAGCTGAGGATGGTGGCCCGGCGGGAAGAGTCGACTTCCCGGTTAATGTAGAAGCTGGATTGAAAGGCGACCATTCCCATCATGGCGAATGCCCCCACCGCAAAGAGGACTCCGAACCAGGGAATAGTGAACATGATCCCCATCAGGCCGGTAAGGAGAATCGCCGAGAGGACCAGGAAATTGAAGATGGGAGAGTGGTGGCTGACGAGGTGCTTGGAAATCCGTGCGTTGACGAGTCCGATCAGCGACATGCCGGCGCCAATGAACCCGAACCATGCGGTCGGGATGTGGATGATCCGGTAATACTCGCTGGCCAGGATGACGAACTGGCGCCCGACGCTGTCGAGGGCGAGGGCGGCGAGGATAACGAAGAGGACGAACCGGTGGTTGAGGGTCCACCCGGCAGCCCGCATGATCTGCTGGAAGGGAACGACCACGCTCTGCCAGAGGGTACGGTCCTGGATGGCGGCCTCATCGGGCCCGCCCGCCGGGAGGCCGGGCTCGCGCATCCGCATTGTCGTGAAAACGACGATACATGAGGTCAGCAGTGTCAGGGCAACCGGGAGGCGGATGATGGTTTCTGGCGGGAGCGACCATTCCGCGTTCAGGTGACCGAGCAGGGTGTTGACGATTCTTCCGTCGTAGGCGAGGGCACCGGTTATCATGTTGATGAAAAAGGCGACGGACATGAACCGGGCGGTTCTCTCCAGGAGTCCCGCCCACTCGCTTTCCCGTCCCAACTGGACCAGCGAATCATAGGCTAGGGCCTCATCCGCCCCGCTGGCGGCCGCCTCGGCCAGCCCGGAGCAGATCCGGTTGGCCAGGAATACAATAAAGAGCAGGGAGGAGGTTCCGACAGGGACAAACACCAGCAGGCTCATCTCGATGAACATCAGGCAGGCGGCGAAGACCAGCAACCGCTTGCGGCCGATAATGTCAGCCAGGGCCCCGGAGGGAACTTCCGCGAGGACGATGGTCAGGGCCCAGACCAGGTTGAGGATGGAGAATTGCTCCAGCGTCAGGCCGTAGTCGAGAAAGAGAATGGTGAAAACCGGGTAGTAGAACCTGGCGTTGAAAAAGATCCTGAAAAGGATGAATCGGTTCAGGTTGGCTTCCAGATCAGCCCGGTTGCCGGCGCTCATTTGATACGCTTTTTCCCCTTGGCGGGATTCGCTGGTGAGAACAATTCATCCTGGAGCTGGGGGGTCGAGCGGATCTGCTCCTCGCTGTGGATGTGCTGGGGCGGGCGACCCACACGGTAGTTGAGGGCCCGTTCCGATTCCTCCACTATACGGTCGCAGATCTGCTTCACATGGGTGGTCAACCACATGTAGGTGTCGCTCTTTTCCCGATAGTCGGCCCGGCCAAAGTGGTCCACCCGCTCGCTGGATCGCAGGGCGTCGTTCTGGGCAAATTCCTTTTCATTCTTGGGCTCGTAGACGGCGTAGGCCTTGCCCCCGTGCTTCCTGACCACCGAGAAGACCGGTACGTCGCTGGGCCCGTCAGCCACATAGATCATGTTGCGGATCGGTACCCGCCGGTCCTCTGGGGCGATGCGGGAGTTGACGTCGATGGAGGAGATCTTGTTGGTGCCCTTGTTGATCTCGAAGATGAACCGGGTCTTGATCGTGTTGTCGACCAGGAACCCGATCTGGGCGATCTCGTTGGGGTCGCTGCTGATGTCAAATTCCTGTTGGGCAAAATAATTGGGCGGGAAGGGATGCTCGATGAACTCGCACCCGTAGATCTGTTCAACATAGGGAGCGATGGCGCTGCCCCGGATCATTTCAGCGATCCCGGTCGAGATGATGTAGTGCTCCAGTTTGATCTCGTATCGGGAGTAAAGGGGATTTTTGGCGGGGATGTCCTTGAGGGTCTGGAAGAATTCCGGCAACCCCTGGTAGAGGTTCAGGCGGCCCCCGAGCTGGCGCAGAAGCGAGTTGTTGAGGCCGGCGAATTTCCCGTGACGAATGTAGGTCAGGATGTGGTTCAGGTACATGATGTCGGGCGACACCTTTTGCCCGTTGGCGACATACTTTTCCGGTAGTGCGTTGACCTCTTTCCAGAAGCGTTTTTCGTCGACCCCGTAGTACTCAAAGATGGGCCACTGCATGTAGCCCGGGATCAGGGTCTTGTCGAAATCCCATATGCAGGCGACAATGTTCTGACGGTTAAGTGTACTGTCTTCTGGCATGCCCTTAAACAAGCGGCAAACGTTTCCGAGGTCAATCCCCCAGGCGATCCCGCGGGGGGGCTTAACTCCCTTCCTGGCCCGGTTCGACTTGCGCCAGCAGAAAGGACTGCTGGAAGGCGATTTCCCGCAGGAAATCATAGCGTCCGGAGGCTCCGGCATGACCGGAATCAAATTGCACCTGCAGGAGAATCGGATTAGTCCCGGTACCGAGTTTGCGCAGGCGGGCGACCCACTTGGCGGCTTCCCAGCAGGGGACGCGTGAGTCGTTGAACCCGGCCGTGACCAGGATGGCCGGATAGTCGACCGGCCGGACATTATCATAGGGCGAATAGGCGTGGATGGTGTCGAAGGCCGTGCGGTCGTTGGGGTTGCCCCATTCCTCGTACTCGAAAGTGGTCAGGGGGAGATCCTCATCGAGCATGGTATTGAGGGCGTCGACAAAGGGAACCTCCGCCAGCGCGGCCTTGAATAGGTCCGGCCGCTTGTTCAGGACGGCTCCCACCAGCAGGCCACCGGCGCTGTCTCCCTCGATAAGGAGCTTGTCTGTGTTCGTGTACTTGCCCGAAACCAGCGCTTCCGCACAAGCGATAAAATCGTTAAAGGAGTTTTCCTTGTTGGCCAGCTTGCCGGCTTGGTACCAGTCTTCGCCCAGCAGCCCACCTCCCCGGACATGGGCGATGGCCACGGTGAAGCCCCTTTGCATCCAAGTCAGCCAGGAGGAACGGAAGGCGGCCTCCATGGTGCTGCCGTATGCGCCATAGCCATGCAGGACGGCCGGTCTGGATCCATCGAGGAGAAGATCCTTCCGGTGAATAAGCGTCATCGGAACGGGCGTTCCGTCCGCCGAGGGAACATTTATCCGGTAAGCGGAATAGTCCTCCGGGGTGTGGCCGGAAGGAACTTGTGTCCGCCGGATGACCTCTCTCTCCCGGGTGCGAAGGTGGTAGCGGATTGTTTCCGGCGGGCGGACCGGTGAACTGTAAACAAAGGTGAATTCTTCCGTTTCGAATTTCGCGTTTATACCCGGGTGCAGGTCGTAGACTTCATCCGATTGGGAAATCAGGTGCTCCTCGCCGCTTGCCATTGACAGGATGCGGATCCGGTCCAGGCCCTTGCAGCGCTCCATGAGGACCAAATGGTTTTCCAGGGGAATGACATCATCCAGCCGGACTCCCTTGCGGTCCTCGACGAGGGTAACTGGGGCCTCGTCCGTCCGGTCTGCCGGACAGCTGACCAGCTTGAAGTCGGGGGCCCCTTCATTGGTCCGGATCAGCCACTTTCCTTTGCGGTGCTCAACCCAGTAGCGGATTCCGGGACGCCTGCCGTACAGGGTCCGGAATTTTCCGTTCGTGTCATGAGCCGGCAAATACAGGGATTCGGTTGTCTCCTTGCTTTCGCTGGATGCGAATAGGTACTGCATGTCCTGGCTCTTGGTCAGTCCGAGATAGAATTTCGGATCTGTTTCCTCCCAGACAAGCTCTTCCCTTGACGGAACATCGCCCAGCCGGTGCCGGTGGATCCGGAACGGCCGCCGCGATTCGTCCTCCCGGACAAAGTAGTAATGGCTGGATCCGGCATCCCATTCCCCTTCGCCGGAAATCCCGGTGATCTCATCCGGCAGGTCTGTCCCGGAGTCAAGGTCACGGAATTTCAAGGTGTACAGCTCGTCCCCGCTGGTGTCCACGGCATAGGCGAGGACTCTTCCGTCCGGACTGATGTCGAGGAAGGCCAGCTCGAAATAGGCCTTGTCCCAGGCCTCACTGCAGGCATCAAAATAGAGGACCCAGTCGCCATCCCGGTTCCGGGGGCGCCGATAGTACCGGCGGTAATTTTCCCCCTTGTCGATCCGCGACTGGTAGAGGTAGTCCCCGTCGGGGTAGGGAGCCGAGCAGTTGCTCTCCTCGATCCTCCCGAGCAGATCCTGGTAGAGCCGCTCGTTCAGGCCTCTCACGGGCAACAGCATCGCCTCCGTGTAGGCGTTTTCCGCCTTCAGGTGGGCGACGACTTCCGGGTCGTCCAGGTTTTGCAGCCAGTGCCAGGGGTCCTCACGTCTCACGCCATGATGTGTGTGCACATGCAGAATCTCCTTCGGTGAGGGTGCTCGGGTTGGCTTGCCCATGGGCATGCGCTCTAAACTAAATTCCTGAGAGTGCCTGGACGAGATCGGAAATCAGGTCTTTCTTGTCCTCGATACCGATACTCAACCGGATGAAGTCGGGAGTGACACCGCTGGTGGTCTGTTCCTCCGCGCTCAGTTGGCTGTGCGTGGTGCTGGCCGGATGAATGGCCAGGCTTTTGGCGTCCCCAATATTGGCCAGGTGACTGAAGAGTTTCAATCCCTCGATGACCTTCCGTCCTGCCTCCATGCCTCCCTTGACCCCGAATCCGAGGAGAGCGCCAAACCCGCCGTGGTAATACCGGGCCGCCTTCTCATGGTGTTCGCTGTCCTTGAGTCCCGGGTAATTGACCCAGGCCACCTTGTCGTGGCCGGAGAGGAACTCGGCAACAGCAAGGGCGTTCGAGCAATGTCGTTCCATCCGGAGGTGCAGGGTCTCAAGCCCCTGCAGGTGGAGGAAGGAATTGAAGGGTGCTGCACAATTGCCCGTGTCGCGGAGCAATTGTAGCCGCATCTTCATGGCAAAAGCGATGTTGGCCCCTCCGGCCGGCTCGAAGGCCTTGAATACGTCCCAGTGGACCAGGCCGTGGTAGCTCGGATCCGGCTCCGTGAACCCGGGGAAGCGGCCGCTGCCCCAGTCAAAATTCCCTCCGTCGACGACGATGCCGCCGATGCTGGTCCCATGGCCCCCGATGAATTTGGTCAGGCTATGCACGACCACATTGGCCCCGTAGTCAAGGGGCCGGCAAACCGCCGGGGTGAGGGCCGTATTGTCGAGGATCAACGGGATGCCTTCCTTCTGGCCAATGGCCGCCACTTCCTCGATCGGGAATGGGTTGAGCCGCGGGTTGCCCTGCGTCTCACCGTAGAATGCCTTCGTGTTGGGGCGGATTGCTTCCCGGAACGCTTCCGGTCGTTCTCCGTCCACAAAGCTGACCTCGATCCCCAGCTTGGGAAGGGTGTAATGGAAAAGGTTGTAGGTCCCGCCGTATAACTGCGAAACCGAGACAATATGGTCGCCCGCCCCCGCTAGGTTGAGGATGGCATTGGTCACCGCCGCGCTGCCACTGGAGTGGGCCAGCCCAGCTGTGCCTCCCTCAAGGGCCGCCACCCGCTTCTCCACAACGTCGGTGGTCGGGTTCATGATCCGGGTGTAGATATACCCCAGTTCCTTCAGGGCAAACAGGTTAGCCGCGTGCTCAGTGTCGCGGAAGGTGTAACTGGTTGTCTGGTAAATCGGTACCGCCCTGCTGCCGGTCGCCGGATCGGCCACTTGGCCGGCATGGACCGCTAAGGTCCCTAATCCATAGTTGCTTTCACTCATTTCAGTTCCTTTTTCTCTCTGTTTCGGGTTCGGGGTCACTGAATCCTCCTTGCTTTCCCGCGACAAGAAAATTCCTCTTCCCGCTCAGGGACCCGTTTTTCATGCCCAAAAAAAACCGCGACCCTGACGGGCCGCGGTTCCAGCTCTTATACTAATACCCCAAAAAATGTGTGAACTATTAAGTTCGAGTAAATTTCTCTTTAATTTTGGTAATACGTCAACTCAGGAATGCAGAATTTCTTAGGTTTTTTTGGTATTCTGCCCCATTTAATGGATTCCGGCTAAAACTCAGGCCTCAATGGGTTCGTGGCTTTCGATGTGAAGGCCGTATCCGTCCAGGGCCACATGCTTGCGGTGGGAAGAGGAAAGCAGGCGAATCTTACGCAACCCGAGGGCGTAGATGATCTGGGCACCCAGGCCATATCCCCGGAAATCCATGCTGACCGGCTGCAAGGCGCAGCTGTCGGGATCCGGGCTGGCGGAGACGTTAAGTCCCGAGCAGGAATGGGTCATGTAGACAAAGGCTCCTTTTCCTTCCTGGGCAATCCGCTGGAATGCGAGGTCGATGCTACGTTGGCGTCCTTGGGCGTGGCTGTCGAAAACATCGCTGAGGATGTTCTCCGACTGTACCCGGACGAGGGAAGGGTCGCCGTCGAGCTCGCCCATGGTAAGGGCGAAGTGAACCCGATGGTCGGTCACAGAGCGAAACAGGTGCAGGGTCCAGTCCCCGTAGGCGTTGGTAAAGGGTTGCGAAAGGATTTCCTCGACCAGTTTTTCCCGGCTGTGCCGGTATTCGATCATCTGCTTGATGGAAATGAGTTTCAGGCCGAACTCCTTCTTGTACTCGATCAGCTCCGGGAGCCGGGCCATGGTGCCATCTTCGTTGAGGATCTCGCAGAGAACGCCCGCCGGCGGCAGTCCCGCAAGGACGGCCAGGTCGACGGTGGCCTCCGTGTGGCCGGCCCGTTGGAGGACTCCTCCCGGGCGCGCCCGCAGGGGGAAGATATGCCCGGGCTGGACCAGTTGGTCAGCGGTGGCATTGGGGTCCGCAAGGATGTGGATGGCGGCGCACCGGTCGGCGGCACTGATGCCGGTAGTGACACCCTCGGCAGCATCCACGGACACAGTGAAGTCGGTCTGGTTGCTTTCCCGGTTGTTAGCCACCATGGGGTTCAGACCGAGGCGTTTGAGGTGGTGCTCAATGGTGGCGACGCAGATCAGGCCTCGGGCATGCCGGATCATCATGTTGACGGTCTCCGGGGTGGCGGTGGAGGCGGCCATGATGAGGTCGCCCTCGTTTTCCCGGTTCTCATCATCGACCACAATGACCAGTTTGCCGGCGGCGATGTCGTCAATGGCGCTTTCTACGGAATCGAATGGGTCTTCTGGCATGGTAAAGAAGCGATAAGTAAACGGGTAAGGCATGAAATAGCAAGGTGGGAAGGTGAATGGATCAAAGGTTGCCTTGGCTGACCTGCTGCACATAGTTGCGGTAACGAAAGCACCCATGAACACACTGCTCGCCGCCAACCTTGCCTGCCTGGGACAGGGAGTGCATTTCCTGGAGAATCTGGATCCGGCCCTCTATGGCCGGTCCTGTCCGGAGTTGTTCAATAGCTCGATCGGGGGACACTTCCGGCACAACATGGATCACTATCTGGCTTTTATGGATGGATTTGCCGCCGGTTCCGTCGACTATGATGCTCGGGAGCGCAGTCAACAGGTGGAGGAGGACCCGGCCTTTGCCGCCGCAGCGTTAAAGAAGATTATTTCCTGCCTTGAAGGGCTTTCAGGAGAGGACCTGGAACGATCGATGATGGTACGGATGGATGATGGAGGTGACTCCATCTGGAGCAGCACCACCTTGCTTCGGGAACTGCAGTTCCTGCTCAGCCATACCATCCACCACTACGCCTTGGTGGTTTCCATCGCCACCCGGTTTGGCCAGAATGAGTTTCCCGAGGGATTTGGGTTGGCCCCGTCGACACTGCATTACCACTCCCGCAAGGTTGACTGACGAATGTGCACGCTGGCTTGGAGCAGGGCTGATTCGGGACTATGGGTCTGTTTTAACCGTGATGAGCAGCGGACCCGGTCACTGGCTTTTGCGCCTGAAATTCACCACGGGGGGCGGTATCCCCTGCTTTATGCCCGCGATCCGGATGGGGGAGGAACCTGGTTTGCCATATCGGGAGCAGGCTACCTGGCCGCCGTCCTCAACCATTATCCCGGTGGAGGGGAAAAGGTGCCCGGGTTGAGGAGTCGGGGTCAACTCCTTCTGGAACTGGCCTGCCACCGTTCCCCCGGGGAGGCCGCCGTTGATCTCGAGTCTGCGGACTTGTCCTCCTATGCGCCCTTCAGTCTGTTCATCATTTCACCTGGAATGGACCGGCGTTACACCTGGACAGGGACTGGATTGCAGCGGAGGGACAACTGCGAAGAATTCTGGACGACCTCATCCAGGGATCCGGAATCGGTAATTCCATGGCGGATTTCCGAATGGGGCAGACTGGGCGCTCCCTCCGGGCTGGATCAGGCGGCCAAACGATTGCGGATGTTTTCGGAAAATCCCGCTTATGGATTCACCATGGACCGGGACGATGCCCGGACCGTCAGCCAGATCCAGCTCATCATGGAACCCGGCCGGGTGGATTTCACCTATTGTGCCCGCGAGCCTGACGGCCCGGGCTTCGGGGAACCGGTCCACTTGTCGATGGGAATTGCCTGATATGCCGGGACGACGCCTGAGATACTGGATGATCAGCCTGGTGATGGTCGCCTTGTTGGCAGTGCTCATATGGGGGGGGCGGCAGAGCTTGTTGATGGATGGCGGCAGCCCTGTTCTTAGAATGACGGGTATCGCCCTCGGGACCCTGGTTTCCGAGGACCTGGCAACCATCACTTCGGGATTGCTGGCGGCCTCCGGGAAACTGACTTATCCACAGGCAGTGGTGGCGGCGTACCTTGGAATCTTCATTGGCGACCTGATCATCTTCTGGTTGGGATTTCATTTTGGCCGGCCGCTCCTGCGTCACCGCTGGTCGCGCTGGATCGCCTCGGAAAAGGGGGTTAACCGGGCCCAGCGGCTGTTTCGCCACAACGGCTTGAGGCTGATCCTGCTGACCCGTTTTCTTCCGGGTACCCGGACGGCGACCTATTTTGCCGCCGGAGCCCTGCACGCTCCGGTACTTCGGTTCGTGGCGGCCTTTGCCCTTGCTGCGGCCCTGTGGACACCCTTCCTCGTGGGGCTCAGCTTTTTTCTCGGCCGGGAACTGGTCGAGGTCTACGAGCTCTACGAGGCCTTCGCCCTGCCGGCGCTCGTTCTCTTCGGCCTATGCCTGTACTTGATTGTTCACTACGGTATACCGTTGTTCACCTGGCGGGGCCGGCGCCGGCTGAAGGGTAAATGGATCAGGGCTACCCAGTGGGAATTCTGGCCTTGGTGGCAGGTCAATTTCGTGACTATTCTTTATGTCCTCTGGCTTGGCCTGGTGCGTTACCGCAGCTCAACACTCTTTACCGCGGTCAATCCCTGCATGCCCGACGGTGGATTTATCGGGGAAAGCAAGTCCGACATACTCCGGGGTCTGGCGGGGGCGGGTGATGCTGTCCCAAAATGGAGGAAGATCCCCAAGGCCGGACTGGAAGAGAAGCGAAAGGCTTTCCTTGCCGCGATGGAGGAACTCCAGCTGTCCTATCCGGTGGTCCTCAAGCCGGACGAAGGGCAACGGGGCGCCGGGGTCCGAATCGTCCGGTCGGAACAAGAGGCAGCCGAGTGGCTGGACGGGGTGCCCGGACTTGCCATCCTGCAGGAATTTGTAGCGGGAAGTGAATACGGGGTTTTCTACGTTCGCCGTCCCTCGGAGGGCGTGGGCCGGATTACCTCAGTCACCCTGAAGAAGCAGATCTGGATCGAGGGCAACGGCCGGGATACGATCGAGACCCTGATCTATTCGCATGACCGGGCCATTGCCATGCTGGGGACGTTCCTTGGCCGGTTCGGCGGGCGCCTTGACGAAATTCCCGATGCCGGGACCAGGATCCCCCTTGGCGAACTGGGGACCCACGCCCGCGGTTCCCTGTTCCTTGATGGGTGCCACCTGATCACCCCCCAGCTGGCTTCACGGGTCAACGAGATTGCCTCCTCGTTTGACGGGTTTTATTTCGGGCGATTTGACCTGAAGGCGCCGGATGACGAGGCCCTGATGGAGGGGAGGGGAATCCGGTTGATGGAATTGAACGGAGTGACCGCGGAGGAGACCCATATGTATGACCCTGCGCATGGATTGCTGTTCGCATGGAGAACCCTCTGCCGGCAGTGGCGTTGCGCCTTTGAAATCGCCAGTGAAAATGTCCGTTCCGGACACCGGGCCACCCCGCCGAGAGAATTCCTCCGTAACCTGGCCGCTGCCCGCAGACGCCAGCGCGACCTCGATTGAGGGCGACGCTTGCGGAGCGGGCGGTTTTGCCTTTCACTAGGCAAATGGAAGTCAGAAAAATCGTTTCCCTTTTGGAGGAAGTCGGGACCTTGTTGGAATTGAACGGGGAGAACCCCTTCAAGGTGCGGGCCTACCAGTCGGGAGCCCGGGCGCTGGAGAGCCTTGAGGAGGACCTTGACCGGTTGATCGAGGAAGACCGCTTGGGGGATGTGAAGGGCATCGGGAAGGCCCTGACGGAGAAAATCATCACCCTCAGGGAGACCGGCAATCTGCCCTTTTACGACAAGCTGCGGGCCTCTACCCCGGACGGCCTGATGGAGATGCTGGAGATTCCCGGATTTGGCCCCAAAAAGATCCGCAAGGTGCACGAGGCGCTCGGCATTGAGACAATGGATGCCTTACAGGCCGCCTGCGAGTCGGGGGCTATCGCGGAATTGCCTGGCTTCGGGAAGAAATCGGCGGAGAATATCCTCAAGGGGATCGCCAACCGCATTGCCTACGGGAAGCGGCATCTCTGGTGGGATGTGCGTGAGGTGGCTCTTCCTCTGCTGGAGGGGTTGCGTTCGCTGCCGCAAGTCGAGCGGGCTGAGGTGGCCGGTAGCTTCCGCCGTTCCCGTGAAACAGTGGGCGATTTGGATTTCATCGTCGGCTCCGGATCCCCCGGGCCGATCATGGACTGGTTTGTCCGCCAGCCCAATGTGGCCGAGGTGACCGCCCACGGGGAGACCAAGTCCTCGGTCCGCTTTGATGGGGGACTTCAGGCCGACCTGCGGGTGGTCCCGGACGATCGCTTCGTGTTTGCGCTCCATCACTTCACCGGCTCAAAGGACCACAACGTGAAGATGCGTCAGCGGGCCCTGACCATGGGGCTCTCCCTTTCGGAGTGGGGCATTTTCAACAAGGACGAGGAGGAGCCGGAAGGCGGCAAGCCCTACGACCGGCCACTGGCCAAATCGGGAATCAAGGAGGAGGCCGACTTGTTCGCAGCACTGGGGCTCGACTACATCACTCCAGAGATGCGGGAGGGGCTGGACGAGCTGGAACTGGCAGAGGAACATCAACTCCCGGAGCTGGTTGTTTTTAACGACCTCCAAGGGACCTTCCATAATCACACCAAGGCCTCCGATGGTTACAACAGCCTCGAGGAAATGGCCGAGGCGGCCGCGGGGCTTGGCCTCGAGTACATTGGGATCGCCGACCACTCAAAGGCAAGTTTCCAGGCCAACGGGCTGAATGAGGATCGGTTGGCCAGGCAGGTCGATCAAATCCGTGCCCTGAACAAGGATCGCGGGAAACGCGCATGGCTGTTCGCCGGCAGTGAGGTCGATATCCTCAAGGATGGCTCCCTTGATTTCGAGAAGTCCGTGACCAGCCAACTCGACTACTGTGTCCTGTCCGTGCACGCCTCCATGTCCGGCATGAGCGAGGAGGAAATGACCGCGCGCATTATCCGGGCCATCGAGACGGATACCGGTTGCCTGAAGATCCTCGGCCACCTCACCGGACGGCTCCTTCTGCGCCGCGAGGGATATGCGGTTAATCACCGGCGGGTCATCGAGGCCGCTGCCGCCAACGGGGTCATGATCGAACTCAATGCCAACCCATGGCGGATGGACATGGACTGGCGGTACTGGAGAATGGCCGCCGAGGCGGGAGTGCCCTGCGTCATTACCCCGGATGCCCATGACACGGAGCATCTGCAATTCCTTCGCGGCGGTGTCCAGGCGGCCCGCAAGGCCGGACTGACCAAGGCCCAAATTTTCAACACACTGTCCCTTGATGAAGCGAAGGCTCGACTGGCCCGGCAGCCTTAGTCCTCGTCGGGCACGAAGACCAGCACTGTGCCGTTGATACAGAAGCGCTGATCGGTGGGGGTGCTGAATCCCTCGCCCTCGAAGAGGTGCCCGAGGTGGCCCTTGCAATTGGCACAAACCACTTCCACGCGGACCATGCCGTGGGATTCGTCCCGGCGGGTCTCGATGGAATCGATGCTGGCAGGGTCCCAGAAGGAGGGCCAGCCGCAGTGGGAATCGAATTTGTGTTTTGAAAAGAAAAGCTTTTCCCCGCAACCAGCACAGTAGTAGGTGCCGGATCCCTGTTTCTTGAACTGGTGGTACACCTCCCCGTTGGGGGTCTCCGTTCCGGCCTGGCGCAGGATGCGGTACTGCTCGGGGGACAGGCGCTCGCTCCAGTCGATCTTTTCCGTGGCAGTGGTTTTCTTGGGTGTGGTATCTGATTCCTTCATGGGTCCCTTGGGTTGGGTCGCTCCCAGCAAGAAAGGCCAAACCATTGCCAGTGCAAGTAACTGGACCAGATTGCTGATCAGAGGGGATGGCGGTGTTCTCATGCCTGTGGGATGGGGGAAGGCCATTCCTTATTCCCGGAAGGGACCGGATCAGCAGATGAGGCTGCGAAAATCGTCGATATGCCCGTTGAACCCGCGGTCCACACCCTTGTTGACCACGGCCACAGCGTCATGGCTGTGGAGCGACTCAAGGTGGGCGCAGGCGACCTGGAAATCGGAGATGCGGGGATCTGAATCGAGGACCTCGTACATCAGGCGGGCGGCATCCTCGACAAACTTCGTCTGGTCCCCGTTCAACTCGGCGAAGGCCTGTTCGTCCTCACGACGCACCATGACCTGGGTCTCGGTCAGAAGGGCCCGGTCACTCATTCTCTGCAGGTCCTCGATGGTCAGGGTCTTGCCCTTCTTTACCTCGACATTAACCCGGGCCTTGCTCCGCTGGGAGTGGGCGATGGCGTATTGTCCACGGGTTTCGCGGGCATGCTCGGAAAGGTCGGAGGCGCAGGGGCAGGCCGAACTGTAGACGAAATCGAAATGGATGATCTTCCTGAAGTGGCCGAGGTCGTCCACCACGCCCTCGTAGGCACATTCGTAGTACTGGTAGCCCTCCATTCCGCTGCGCAGGCTGGTCTTGATGATGGGGTAACTGAACCCCACTTTCAGACGGGCCCGGCTGGACCCGATCCGCTCCTTGTAGGCGAGGAGGATTTCCTCCAGCAACTCCGGAGTGAAGACGCGGTCCTTGTACTCGTAGAAGACCCGCATGATCCGGGACATATTGATGCCCTTCTTGTCAGCGGAAAGGGAGACGGTCCCGGTAACGGAGGTTTCCAGGGTCACGGGCTCACCCTTGGCGGTCATGAACCGCAGGGGCAGGCGGAAATTGGAAATGCCGACCTGCATGATAGGCACGTTGGCACCCAGGATTTCCGAGGCGTCCCGGTTCTGCGTGTCAGGCAGGGAATGTTGATATTTAGTGGTCACTATGGAATGCTTCTAAAAAGGACTGTGGCAGGAAAGCTAGGTCCCTGCGGGGGATTCTTCAAGTATGGAATTATCCCTCCAGTTTAACCAAAAATGCCCCAATTCCAATTCCGCGAGGGAATTTTCCCTTTAAGAGAAGGCCTTTACCCATGAGGGGGCCATTTAATCGGGCATCCCCATCCTTCCCGACAAATTTTCGTGACAGCGGGAGCCAACTGGTGACAAATGGGGACATGGGGCTTCGTTTCCAGATAATCGGCACCAGCAGCTCGGGCAACTGCGCCCTGGTGGAGAGCGCGGAGACCCGGATCCTCATTGATGCTGGTTTCAGCGGGCGCCGGCTGGAGGGAATGCTGAAGGAAATCGGCAAGCCCATCGAGACGATCGACGCCGTCTTTCTGACCCATGAGCACAGTGACCATGCCTCAGGCCTGAGAGGCTTGGCCAAGCACCGGCATCTCCGGTTTTATGCCAACTATGCCACGGCCAATGTCCTGCAGGCCAAGCTCAGCCGGGACCTGTCATGGAAGATCTTCGAGACCGGGACCTGCTTCAGCCACAAGGACCTGCAGATTGAGACCCTGCTGCTGCCCCACGATGCCATGGAGCCGGTCGGATTCATCATCCGGACCGGCGGGGACGACCTTTTCTCTCCCCCGGGGAGCATGGCATGGATGACCGACTTGGGCCATACCCCGGTCCGCCTGGCCGAGAAAGTCCGTGATGTGCAGTTGCTGGTCCTGGAGGCCAATTACGATGTGGAAATGCTGGAGAGTGACACCACCCGGCCATGGGCGGTGAAGCAGCGGGTGGCTGGTCGCCACGGGCACCTTTCCAACCGGGACGCCCTCAATTTCCTGAAATCGGTGGAGCAGCCAAAATGGCGCAAGGTCTTTCTCGGCCACCTGAGCAAGGATTGCAACTGCCCCAACCGGGTGATGGAGGTCATGGGCAACGGAAGCTGCCCCTGGCCGGTCGAGTGCCTCGACCCGCAACAACTGATCTTCCCCGAGATCGACCTTGCCAACCTGTAGGGGGGCGCCGTTACCGGGTGTACTTGAGGATACGGAACTCAGGTTCTTCCCGGATCAGCTCCGGCTCCCCGAATTGATTCTCAAAAGGAGGAAAGTAGGCGTCACCCTCGAAAGTTCCCTTGACCACCGTCAGGTAGAGCTCGGCCACCCGGTCCATGGCGGCGGCGTAGATCTGGGAGCCCCCGAAAATCCATATTTCCCGGTCGGTCGGGTACTTTTCCAGCGCTTCGAGGGAAGGGAGCACAGTACAGCCTTCAATGGCCTCCGTGGAGCGGCTGATGACGATGTTCTCCCGCAGGGGGAGGGGGCGTCCCATGGACTCGAATGTCTTGCGGCCCATGGCGATGACTTGGCCCTTGGTGCACTGCTTGACCCATTTGAAATCCTCCGGGAGGTGCCACGGGATTTGTCCCTTGTTGCCGATGACCCGGTTCTCCGACATGGCGGCAATTGCCTTCCATGGCCGGTTGCTTGTTCCTTCCCTGCTCATACCGCGATGGGCGCCTTGATGCCGGGGTGCGGATCGTATCCGCTCAGGGTGAAGTCCTCGAAAACGAAGTCCCGGATGTCTCGCCGCTCAGGGTTGAGGGTCATGGTCGGCAGGGGCCGCGGGTCCCGGCTCAACTGCAGGTTAACCTGTTCCAAATGGTTCAGGTAGATGTGCAGGTCGCCAAAGGTGTGGACGAATTCCCCCGGTTTGAGGTCACAGACCTGTGCCACCATCATGGTCAGGAGAGCATAGGAGGCGATGTTGAACGGCACACCTAGAAACAGGTCAGCGCTGCGTTGGTAAAGCTGGCAGGAGAGGGTGCCCGTGGCCTCGTTCACGTAGAACTGGAAAAATGCGTGGCAGGGCGGCAGGGCCATCTGGTCCAGTTCGCCGGGGTTCCATGCGCAGACGATGTGGCGCCGGCTGGCCGGGTTGGTCTTGATGGCCTCAATGACCTCCTCGATCTGGTTGACGGTGCCTCCGCCCGGCTTTTGCCATGCTGTCCATTGGGCCCCGTAAACGCGGCCCAGGTCGCCGTTTTCGTCCGCCCATTCATCCCAGATACTGACCCGGTTGTCGTTCAGGTACTTGATGTTGGTATTGCCCTTGAGGAACCACAGCAGTTCGTGGATGATCGCCCGCAGGTAAAGTTTCTTGGTGGTCACGAGGGGAAATCCCTCCTGCAGGTCGTAGCGGCTTTGGGCCCCGAAGCAGGAAATGGTGCCCACACCGGTCCGGTCCTCACTCTTCACCCCGTTGTCGAGGACATGCTGGAGCAGGTCGAGATAGGTTCTCATTGAAGTTCCCCTTTCCGGACCAGGTTCTTCTTGGATTCCCTTTCGTCCTCCAGGCGGAGCCGCTCGTTGCGGAGCTGCTTTTCCAGCTGGTTGACCGCATCGGCGTCCCGGCTGGCCCGGGCTTCTTTGAGCTTGCTCGCGAGGAATACTTCCCGCTCGGCGATCTTCGCCTTGTATTTCTGGTCGATATCGGCCAGGGCCTGCTTCTGTTCCTCGCTGAGGGAGACCCCGCTTTCCGTTTCCTCCTCCCGGAGGCGTTCCATTGCCAGTTCGTACGCGCTCTTCATGCTTCTGTCCGGTCGTAATCTAGTTTTTCAATTGGCGGTGGCCGATATCCCGGCGGAAGTACTTGTTTTCCCATTGGACAGCGTCGCAGACCGAGTAGGCTTTCGCTGCGGCCTCTTTCAGGGTGTCGGCCATGGAAACAACCCCGAGGACCCGGCCCCCGGTGGAAAGAAGTTGACCGTTGGCGTCCAGCTTGGTTCCCGCGTGGACGATGGAGAGGTCGGCTGGCAGGTCGCCGGGCAGGACGATGGGGTCGTTTTTCGGATAGGAGCCGGGGTAGCCCTTGGCGGCTAGGACCACGATCACTGCGGATTTGTCCTTCATGCGGACTTCCTCCGGTTCCAGAGTCCCGTTGGCGCAATCCCACATCAGTTGAACCGGGTCGGTTTCACAAAGGGGAAGGAGGACCTGGCATTCGGGATCCCCGAAGCGAACGTTGTACTCGAGGACCTTCGGCTGGCCGGCGTCGTCAATCATCAGGCCGACGAACAAGGTTCCCCTGAAATCGATACCCTCTGCCTCGAAGCCCTCAAGGGTGGGTCCGATGATGTCCTTGTGGACGATTTTCATCACGGATTCCGTGACCACCGCGGCCGGGGCGTAGGCGCCCATTCCACCGGTGTTGAGTCCGGTGTCTCCCTCGCCGACCCGCTTGTGGTCCTGGCTGGGAGCCAGACAGACGTACTTGCTGCCCGAGACCAGCACCATGATGGAGGCCTCCTGTCCGGTCAGGAATTCCTCAATGACGATCTCCTGACCACTTGCACCAAAACTGTCTTCTTCCAGCATTCCCCGGACCGCTTCCTCGGCCGCTTCCATGGTTTCGCAGATCAGGACGCCCTTGCCCGCTGCCAGACCGCTGGCCTTGACCACTACCGGCAGGGTAAACCGCTGGAGGTATTCCAGCGCGGGCTCCACCTGCGTGAAAGTATCCCAGTCAGCGGTGGGAATATCGTACTTCTTGAAGAAGGCCTTGCAGGCCGCCTTGCTGGACTCGAGGACCGCTCCGTCCCGTCCGGGGCCGTAGGTGGCAATGCCGGCTGCCCGCAGGTCGTCAGCGACCCCGAGGGCAAGGGGAACTTCCGGGCCGACAATGACAAAATTGGCTCCCAGTTCCCTGGCCAAGGTCACGCAATCGGAGGGATTTTCCACGTCCAGGGGATGGCATTCCGCCTCTGCCTGCATGCCGCCGTTTCCCGGGGCTGCCCATGCCTTTTCCACCATGGGGCTGTTCAGACAGGCCTTCAGGAGGGCGTGCTCCCGGCCACCGGATCCGATGATCAGTACTTTCAATGAGGGATTCATTCGAAGGGTGTGTTGTTTCAGTGCAAATATCTGGTTAGCGCCATGGGCACCCTTGTGACGCAAACGGCTTATCATAATGGGTGCAACCCACATTTTGGCTTCACCCCAATTTCCGGAATTGCATTTGACCTTTTCGAGGGATCCGTCTTCCTCTCTTCTTTTCCATTTATTGATCATCATGAACAAAGACCAAAAGGACCCCCAGAAACCAGAAATCCCCGTAGGCCTGAATTCTGAGAGCGATTTACCTCCCGACGCTGATGTAGAGGAACGCTTCAATGATTTCTGGAAAAGGAATGGGGCCAGCGTTTTTGGCGGGATCGCTATTGGTGCGGTGATCGTTATCGGGATCCAGCTCTTCCAATATTTCGACCAGAAGAAGGAAGATGCCGTCCGCGAGGCTTTTGCGGCTGCCGGATCGGTCGAGCTGAAACTCCAGTTTGTCGAGGAAAACCCGAATCATCAACTGGCCGCCCTGGCCCAGTTGCAGATCGCCGATGGGCGCTACCAGGCCGGTGAACACAAGGAAGCGGCTGACCTGTACGGCAGTTCAGCCAAGGTCTTCGAAGACGGGACCCTCGTGTCTCGGGCCCTCCTGGGGCAGGGCATGAGCCTAATCCAGTCGGGGAGCCTTGAATCCGGTCGGGCCGTGCTGAAAACAATCGCGCTTGACGGCAGCGCTCTTGATCAAACCCGTGGTGAGGCGGCCTATAATCTGGCCATCTCGCATTTGGAAGCTGGGGATACCGAGTCCGCCCTGGAAATGATCGATGTCATCCTCCAGCTGGATGGAGCCCCCTTCTGGGTGTATCGGGCCAATCTGCTGCGTGACCGGTTGAACTAGGGCCTCCCGGTTCTGTTCGGCGATAAAAGTTGAATTTATTCAGCGGGCGTGCCATGCTGTGACGCATGGGCTGGGTTGGTAAAAGGCTTCTTGGCGGGCTGTCGCTTCTAGCGGTTGCGATTTTCCTTCAGGTATCCATGCAGGCGCAGGATTATGTGCCCGTTGAGTTGAAGCACGCTCTGGAAACCGTCATCCCTGCCAAGGTGAAGCACCTCTACATGGATGATCCGCGGGTGGCATCCCGGGAATGGATCCAGTGCTCCAGTTCGTCGAGCCGTGATTCAAGCCGGTTGCGCAGGATAAAGTAAAAGATCATGGCCGGTATGCCGATGGTCAAACCGGTAGCGGTAGTGATCAGCGCTTCACCAATGTCACCGGCCAGGAGCTCCGGTTTGCCCATGCCCCCGGTGGCGATGGTCTGGAAGGCACCGATCATCCCGCTCACTGTGCCGAGAAGTCCCACCATTGGGGCAATGGTGGCAATGACGTTCAGGTACTGGATCCACCGGAGGATGCCGCCTTCCACGGATACCCCCACTTCCCGCATGCGCTGGTGCTGGTCCTGGTCCGGCAGATTCGTGTCCGCCGCCTGCTCAAGCTGCCGGGTGACCGGGAGTTCCGTCCACCGCGAGGGTTGAAAACCAAAGCAGGAACGCGAGGTCTGCATCCAGACATAAAGGATGAGCGCAAAGAGGGTAAGGGACAATCCGCCAAGGGGATACATGGCCCAGCCGCCTTGCTGGAGAAGTTCGAAAAGGGTGGTTTTTGTCTCAGGCATAAGCAGGTTCAGGGTTGGAGTTGAATTGTGCCGCTTGATTGGGGAAGCTCCTCGCCTTCGTCGATGGGTATCTTCAGCCGGGGAAGGGATTCCCAGAATTGCGCTTCCCTTGTTTTCCCAGCGTCGCGGGCCAGGGCGGCCATCATGTGGTAATAGGCCGACGGGGCGGCCAGGGGATCCAGTTGAGGACGAAGTTCATCCAGTTCGAGCTTCGCCTGCCTTTTCAATCCCATCCCGCAAAGAGCCTGTGCGCGGGCCAGGCGGAGATCTAGGACCCCGGCCATCGCTGGTATCAGCGGGATCAACCGGTTGGACCACAGGTGGATCAGTTTCCAATCGCCCTTTTCCGGTAGTTCCATGACTGCCTCCGCCGCCCTTCCCAGTGTGTCGGGACCCCATTTGGAAAGCAGCGTCAGCACAGGTTCAAGGGATTCAAGAAGCTTTGTTCCCGCCAGGTCTACGGGTGTCTCCAGCAAGGCTATCCGGTCCATTGGGTATCCCAGGCAGGAACCGTCGCTGGTCTCGATTTCAAGAATGTCGTGGCGGGCCATGGATATGGTCCCCGATATTTTGATTCCACGGGTGGTCATTCCCTGCACCTCGAGGCCGACCGCCATGAGTTGGCAGGGAAGCAGTGCTAAGGCTATGATGGCCGGCAGGTCAGGCATGGGGGATCGACTGGAGGATTTTCTCCGACTCGGCGAAAATGTCATGAAAAGCCGGATACAACGCCAGGATTCGCCGGCAGCTGGATTCGCATCGGGAATGGTTTCCTTCTCGAAGGTCGTACCGTGCCCGAAGCAGGAGGGCCTTGGCGGCCATTGCCGGGGAAAGGTCATTGCGATCAAGGAGGGTCGACAAGGTTTGGGGAGTTTCAGAGCACTCGTCCTCCAGTTGCCATTCTGCCAGCAGGAGGAGGGCTTCCGCGTGGACGGTGGCGTCCGGCCACACGCTATGGATTTCCCCGAGAAGGTCCCGCGCGATCCTGTCTCTGCCAGCGGAGCGGTGTATCCCGGCCAGGAGCAGCATCGCTCCGGGCACCTTGGGCGCATCCGGGTGCTTCACGATGAATCCCTGCAACAGGTTCCCGGCATCGGGAAAGTCGTATCTGGCCGAGGTGCGGGCTACCGCGTACAGGTTGTTGCCCGAGAGGGTTTCCGGCGGGACGTCCCGGAGGACAGAGATTCTCAGCGTATCGGATGAATCGCTACGGCCTTCGGATTCAAGCTCGTCGGCAAGGAAAAGGGATGATGATGCATAGGGAGCCCATTTGCCGGCGGCGTGAAACTCTCCCATTTGCTGGCGAAGCCATTGCCGGAATCCGGCGACCGGGGACTGGAGGCCGGATTGCAGGCGAGGCCACTGGCTTGAAAGGATTGCCAGCAAGGGTGCCCCCGGGTACAGGTGTGAGCCCGACGCGAAGGACTCGAAGAGGGAGGCGTAGCGTTCAGGGGACAGGGCCGGCTTGTTCAGTTCCCTTTGATAATGGAGGAAGTCCAGCAAGGGCTGTTCCGGGAAGGGGGTTTCCCGTTCAGGATCGGCAATCCATTGGAGAGCATTGTTCCTGAGTGCTGTGAAATCGGAGTATCGCCGATGCAGCATGGAAATGCGTTCCCGGGCCTGGTCCTTGCAGGCGACCCGGTTTTCCGGAACACCTTCATAGGCCAGGAGTGCTTCCGGTATCCGTTCGTGGAGCTCATGCAGGGAACCCTCCAGAAGCCCGGCCATCGGCAATCCCTGTCCTGATGGGTGATCTTTTCTGTAATGGGAAAGGACCTTTTTGAATTCAGTGTCCTCCAATTCCCTGAGGTGGATTTTCAAGAGGGCAAGATAGGCTTGCTCAGACAAATGGGGATCCGCGGACCCGGCCAGAGAATGGTAGGTGGCAACCGCCTTTCCGGTCTGGTCGGCTTGGTCCAGGCAACGGGCCTGCTGAAACTGGAGGAAGCTTTTCCATGCAGGTGGACAGTCAGTTTCCAATTGCCGGAACCGCTCCAGGGCCGGGCCGTAATCGCCGCTCTCGAGCATCCATCCCGCCTCGGCCACCTTCCATGATTTCGCGGACCGATGGTCTGGCTGGGACTGAAGCAATGCCCGGATCCGCTCAAGGGCAAGGGCATGGTTTTTCAGGCCGGCCGCGGTACGTGCCTGTAGGAAAAGAATGTCCGGAAGCTGGGGATCATCCGGGTGGGCTTCCAGAAACTGGTCCGTAAGTTCCTGGGCGATGGACCAGCGTTCCAATAGATGGTTGGCTTCGATGGCCGAGGCGAAGGCGAATGACCGCAGACCGGTAAGCTGGGACCCGGGTTCAAGCAATGCCGTGGCCAGGATCCCGGCCTCCAGCGCCCGGTCCGCTTTCAGAAGGATGAGCACCTTCAACCGGTACAGTTCGGCCACCCCAGTCCCTTCCGTCTCGGAAGGAACCAGTGCGGAGCCGAGGCGGTTCAGCTGATTACGCCAATGGCTCAACCAGATTCTATTCCGGATGACGCTTGGGCTGGTTTTGCCTGCAACCTGCAAGCCTGCATAGGTTCGTTGCAGGTTGTCCGGATGATCGAACCACTGGCAGGCCTCAACGGCTTCCGCAAAGGCTTCCACCTCAAGGAACTGGCGGGCCAGCCACGGGGCCATAACCGCTCTCCAGAGGATAAATGCGGCTGACCTTCGATCGGGTTGTGAGAGGATTCTATGGGCCACCTCCTTTTGCCCGGCGGAGAGTTCGATCATGGCCAGGGCCGCCTGGGCCAGTTCACGGCCGGCGGGCGGCAGGCCCGGGTCATCGGCTACGCATTCGAGCTGCGGGCGCGCTGCCCCGGGATTATTTTTGGCCAGTAGCAGTTCCGCCCACAGCCAGCGCACCAGACTGCATTCCGGTAGCTCCGGGTGCTCGGTGACAAATTTCGCCCAGTGTCCTTCCGCCGCCCGGTTGTTCCCGGCCAAGCGGTGGGCGTTCGCGACCTGGAAGCGGATGAAGGCGCGGAAGCGGAGCTGGTCGGGGTTCTCCCCCAACCATCGCTCAAGAATCTCGATGCCCCGGGCTGTGGCCCCGGCCTGCAGGGCGGCCAATCCCCATAATCGAAGCAGCTTTTCCCTGAAAAGAGGTTCCCGTATCGCCTGCTCCTTGCCGTACCAGTGATCCAATTCCTCAAAAAGGGCATGGGCACGGACGGCCTGGTTGCCTTGTAGGGCACGGTTCGCTTCCCTCCATTGCTCATGCAACGGCAGGACTCCGCTGGCCCGGGTCGCCAAGGACATCAGGGCGGCCAGGGCAATGACTGAACTGATCCCGTGAATACGCACCAACACCAGACTTGGGCGGTCACCCGTGATCTTCAATCAGGCGGATTAATCAATTTCAGGTGCTGATTTTCTGAATCGAGGGGGAATAGCAGGTGGTCCGTCCGCCGATGGTCTCGTAGACCAGAGGCTTGCCACTGAGGGGGCAGGTGCCGCCGCGTTTCCACCGGTGGTTGAAAAGCCAGTCGTCCGGCGGATCCCCCCAGTTGGTGCCAATGATGTGCAAGGCATCCTCACAGACGGTCTTGAGGGCTGAATAAAGACCGTTTAGCCGGTATGGGGTCAGGTTGACCGGGAGCGTGGCCGGGTGGATGCGCGACCTGAAAAGTATCTCGTCGGCCATCCAGTTGCCCACCCCCGGGAATTCCTTTTGATGAAGGAGAACCGCCTTCAGTGCTTTGCGGGGATGCCTGCCCAGCAGCTGGCGCAGGCGATTCTTGTCGAAGCGGGGATCCTGGGGCTGGGGGGGGAGGGCTTTCCACCATGCCGGTGGAGTCGGGCCCTGTTCGAAGGTTACCTTTCCGAACATCCGGGGATCGGTCAGGACAAGGGAGCAGTTTTCCATCACCAGGACCAGATGGTCGTGGCGGTCAGGCACCATTTCCGGGACCGCGGTGGTCATTGAGCCGGACATTCCCAGATGGATGCCAAGGTTTCCTCCCCCGGAAAAACAAAAGAGGATCTGCTTGCCGTGCGCGTGGGACATTTCCAAGCGCTGGCCCAGTAGTTCCCGGCTGATGGCATCCGGATGGGTGTCCCTGAAAACGCGGGCCTTCGGATGCAGCCGGACCCCTTGGACGGTTTGGGCAAGACCAGGAGCCCACTGCTGACGGTAAAATTCGACCTCGGCGAGTTCCGGCATGGGCAATCAGAAGGACCACATGATGGGCGCCAGAATTACGGTCCCCGTAAGGTAGAGGATGTTCAATGGCAAGCCGATCCGCATAAAGTCGGCGAACCGGTAACCCCCGACCGAATAGACGTAGGTGTTGGTCTGGTAACCGATGGGAGTGGAGAAACTGGCCGAGCTGGCGATACAGGCTGCGATCACGAAGGGCCGCGGGTCCACCCCGAGGGTGATGCCCAATTGAAGCCCGATGGGTGCCATCAGGACCACCGCGGCATTATTGGAGAGAATTTCCGTCAGGAGGGTGGTGGCCAGGTAGAGGCAGGCCAGGATCAGGATCAGGTTCCATGATCCGGGAAGGTTCAGTCCCTGCAGGTTGGCCAGCAGCGAGGCGATCCGGGTATCCAGCCCGGTTGCCTGCATGGCCGTCCCGATTCCCAGCATCCCGTAAATCAGCACCAGGATACTCCAGTCGATGGAGGCATAGGCGTCCTTGGGACGCAGGACTCCCGTGCACAGGACGATGCCTACCGCGATGATGGTGGCAGCGGTGATCGGCATCAGGTTGAGGGAGACCGAGGCGACCACCGCGGCCATGGTTGTCAGAACGATCGGGGCCTTTTTACGAAAGTCCCTGGAGGGGGTGTGCGGCCGGTCCAGAAGAAGAATGTCATTGCCCCGGCGGATTTGTTCCCGGGCGGAGTCGGTACCCATCATCAGGATGGTGTCGCCTTCCTCGAGGGGGAGGGTGTCGATCCGCTCCCGCATGTTGATTCCCCTGCGGTGGATGGCCAGAATGATCATCCGGAAGCGTTGGCGGAAATTCAGCTCGTGGATGGTTTTGCCGATGATGGAAGACCTTGGACCGATGACGCCCTCGACGATGGCCCCCTCATGGGCGGAAATTGTTTCCAGTCCCTCCCGCTCCTCGACGGCCAGTCTGAGCCCTTCCACTGCCCGTGCCTCAACGAAGCCGCTGGGCCGGCAGGCCAGCACCAGGCGGTCGCCCGACTGCAGGTGGGTTATCAGGATATCCTCCTCCACGGCCACCCCGTTACGGATGATTTCCAGCAGGCGAATGCCCTTTGCCTTTTGCAAGTCGCTCCCCTTGAAGGTTTTGCCAATCAGGGGGCTTTGTGGGCGAATGAAGGCCTCGGTGAAGAACTCCTTTCTTTCCTCATCGCTGAGGATCGAGGTCAGGGTCTCCCGGACCGGCAACCGGCGATTGGCGAAGAATCCGAGATAAAGAGTGCCCACAACCATCAGCGGGATCCCAATCCGGCTGAGTTCGAACATGCTGATCGGGCTGTACCCGTGGCTCTCGATGATCCCGCTGGCCAGGATGTTGGTACTGGTCCCGACAAGGGTGCATACCCCGCCGAAAATGGAGGCGTAACTAAGGGGAATCAGCAGTTTGGAGGCCGGTGTTTTCATTTTCCGGCTGAGGGTCAAAATCACCGGGATAAAGATGACCACCACCGGGGTGTTGTTGATGAACGCGGAGACGAATCCCACCAGCAGGATCATGACAACCAGCAGCCCGTGGTAACCCAGGCGGGTCAGGCGCTCCAGCAACTGGGCCAGGACATCGATGAGCCCGCATTTTTCAAGCGCGGTGCTGAGAATGAACAGGGCCGCAATGGCCAGTGGGGCGGGATTGGAAAATACCTCCAGCAGGGCCTCCATTCCCGGCAGTTTGCTCGAAAATGGAAGAAAGCCGGCCAGCATCAGGGTCCCGTAGGCAAGGATGGCGGTCATGTCCGTGGGAATCCGTTCCCAGACAAAACTTGCCAGCGTGGCCAATAACACCAGACAGACGAAAACTTCCTCCCAGTTGAGCATTATTTAACGATGATGAGGAAATCTGGAAGCTAGCAAAGGGAAAAATTCACCCCTTTCCAAATGGAGTGGCATTGTGTTTGACAGCCTAAGGGGGGCAGAATGGTATCTAGGTTAACAGTAAATTACGTGAATTTCGTGAATTTTAAAAGCAACAGCCTTTGGAAAACCGGATCCTTGCTCGTCCTCGGGATCCTTGTCCTGAGTTCCGGCGCCCTTGCGCAAGCGCCCAAGTACGTTCCACCCCCCCCGCCGACCAAGCATGCCAAGCTGGAGCTCCGGCTCCGTTACCTTCTTACCCCTAGCATCGAGTTCTCGGGTCTGGGCAGTGTGCCCTTCCTCGGTTCCTACGAATCCCCGGGCAACCTGGTCGAGGGCACCGAGCGGACCATCCTTTACGATGACGGGTACCTGATTCAGGATTTCATCGCCAAGTCCTTGATTGATGGGGAACCTGTCAGCCAGTTTGTTCCTTCGTCGGACGGCTCGGCCACTGCCAACTTCGGGTACCAGAACCCGGACCAGGTGGACCGGGAAGGAGCCCCCTCAACCTTGAATTTTCACCGCTATGCAGCCTCCTACGACCCCACGGTCCAGTTCGAGGGCAGCGGCAGCGGATCCATGGGCTGGGAGCTCAACTACACCAAGTTCATCAACCGTCGGCGCAACCTGGGTATCCAGGTTGGGTTCAGTTTCAACGGGTTTGACTCCCGGTTCAACGACTCCATCGAGGCGGATCTGCACACCCTGACCTTCTCCCACGACATCGTGGACGGCGAAGTGCCGGAGTTGGTGGAAAACGTGGATGATGACGGCAACGTGACCTACACCCCTTACACCGGCGACCGTGTCCGTGGAGAAGACGATGAAGTGGATCTCCTGCAGTGGGAGACCAACGGTGATCCTGTCGAGGAGCTCCTTGAAGGGGGTGCCACCGTCGAGTCGCGGGTCGACCTGCGCTCGAGCATGTACAATTTCCGGGCCGGCACCACCTATGCCCTGTCCCTTGGGGAGGCCTTTTCCTTCCAGTTCGGGGCTGGGGTCAGCGCGATGTACGTCAGCGGCCGCCTTTCCGCCTACGAAATCCTGATCAACACCGGGGCCTCGGAGAACCCGAGCCGGGCCATGACCACCACCGAGGAAGCGGAATGGCAGGTTGGCGGGTATCTGGATGCCAATGCCTATTACAATTTCACTGAGCGGGTCAGCTTTTTCAGCGGGATGCAGGTGCAGAGCGGAAGTTCCTACACCCAGCAGAACGAGGAGCGTCAAGCAACAGTCGATTTCAGCTCTCAGGTTTATGTCCATGCTGGCTTGGGCATCAAGTTCTGATCAACCTCAACCGCAGGCCAGCCCCTTACACGATCATGGTAGAGCGTAAATCCTCCTATAACCGCGAAGAACTGCTGCAGTGCGGCAAAGGCGAATTGTTCGGGCCAGACCACGCCCGGCTGCCCCTGCCCAATATGCTGATGATGGACCGCATCAAGTCCATTACCAAGGACGGTGGAGCCCACGGGAAAGGTGAAATCATCGCCGAGCTCGATATCAACCCGGACCTCTGGTTCTTCAAGTGCCACTTTGAAGGGGATCCGGTGATGCCCGGATGCCTTGGCCTGGATGCGCTCTGGCAACTGGTTGGATTCTTCATCACATGGAGCGGCCATCCGGGCAAGGGACGGGCACTTGGGGTGGGTGAGGTCAAGTTCACCGGCCAGATCCTCCCGACCAGCAAGCTGGTCACCTACCGGCTGTCAATAAGCCGGCTGCTGACGAGTCGCCTCAAGCTGGCTGTCGCCGATGGGGAAGTCTCTGTCGACGGCCGAATCATCTATACGGCCTCCAATCTCAAGGTGGGCCTGTTCTCAGAAGTTACCGATTTTTAAATCCCCCCGCAGATTATAAGCCATGGAAAAACGACGAGTCGTAGTTACCGGAATTGGAATCATTTCCTGCATTGGAAGCAATGTGGCGGAAGTGGCCGAGTCCCTTAAGAAGATCAAGAGCGGAATCCGTTTCAACCCGCGGTATGCGGAGTTTGGCTTGCGCAGCCAGGTCTCCGGCAGTATCTGGAACAAGGAGGAGCTCCTGAAGGCGGTGGACCGCAAACTGACCCGCTTCATGGGTGACGCCGCCCTGTTCTCCTTCCTCTCCATGGAGCAGGCGATCGCTGACAGCGGTCTCGACAAGGCAACGATTTCCAACCCGCGGACCGGACTGATTGCCGGGTCCGGCGGTGGTTCTCCGGTCAACCAGGTCGAGGGGATGCAGATTCTTGCCGAGAAGGGCATTCGCCGGGTAGGGGCCTTCCGGGTTCCGCGGATCATGTCCAGCACGGTATCCGCCAACCTGTGTACTGCCTTTGCCATCCTGGGACTCAATTACTCCATCACCTCGGCCTGTGCCACCAGCGCCCACAGTATCGGTGCCGCTGCCGAGCAGATTGCCTGGGGCAACCAGGATGTCATGTTCGCCGGAGGCGGGGAAGAGGAAAGCGTCGAGTTGACCCTCTTCTTTGACGCCATGGGAGCGCTCTCAAGCAAGTACAACGACAGCCCGGAAACGGCCAGCCGTCCGTTTGACGCCACCCGCGACGGATTCGTTGCCGGTGGTGGCGGGGCCATGCTGGTGCTCGAGGAGTATGAGCATGCCAAGGCCCGTGGAGCGAAAATCTATGCCGAAATCATCGGATATGGCGCGACCAGCGATGGGGCTGACATGGTGGCCCCCAGCGGCGAAGGAGCCGTCCGGTGCATGCACCAGGCCCTGGCCACGGTCGATCGCCCGGTCGACTACATCAATGCCCATGGCACCAGCACACCGGCCGGCGACATGACTGAACTGAAAGCCATCCGGAGCGTCTTCGGAAATGATATTCCGCAAATCACCTCCACCAAGAGCCTGACCGGCCACAGCCTGGGCGCAACTGGAGCGCAGGAAGCGATTTACAGTCTCCTCATGATGGAGCAGGGCTTCATCGGGGGCAGTGCCAACATCACCGAGTTGGATCCCGAGGCGGAAGGTTTTCCGATCGTACAGGAAACCAAGGATGCCAAGATCGATGTTGCCTTGAGCAACAGCTTCGGGTTTGGGGGCACCAACGCTTCCCTTGTCTTTGGGAAAGTGTGATCGGCGGCTTCAGGCCGCCCGCCCGCTAGGCTCAGCTTCCTTCGGCATCAGGAGGAAGTAGAGAGCGGCCAGTCCGCCATAGGTTGAGAGCAGACCAACGACCTCGTGCATCAGCATGTAGGCGTTGGGGGGAAGTGCCGGTGCCAAGAGCACAATGACAATGATTCGGACAATGTTGAAACATAGTCCGATCAGGGCGGCCACTCCCAGCCAGCCGAGACGCTCGATGAGTGGGATAGGCCGGTAGAGGAGAATGACCAGTGCCATCAGCAGGCTCGATCCCAGCATTCCAAATCCGTTGCACTCCGCTGCCACGTGGAAGGGATTACCGTTGCTGAGAAGAATAAGCATCGGCTCGGAACCCGTCCGGATCAGTCCCAGCTGAACGTCATTACCCACTACCCCGAGCCCAAAGGCGGCCCATTTCCCGGCCAGGGTCCGCAACGGCCAGTCGATGACCGGCAGCAATACCGCGATTGCCGTAAAAAAGGCAAAGGTCCCGATGCTGGAGAAGATGAAGCGTTTTTGTTCCATTCCAAACAGGAAGATGAAAAAAGCGGCCAGGCTCAGGCACAGTGAAGCCAGGATTACCAGGTTGATGCGGGTGAAAATTGCCAGCACCAGCAAGGCGTAGGAAAAAATAAGCAGATTCTGGGACATGTCCGAGAACCGGCATGCCAACCGGATTTCAATCTTCCGCTCAAACACCAGCAGGGTTCCGCTGAGCAGGAAGACCAGGAAGGCGTGGAGAAGTTGTTCGTGGGCGATGGTCTGGCCGGTCAGCCAGTTGATGACCGGTAAAAAGACGATACCGGTCGTCAGGAAGATGATTAACGGCAGGGCCTTTTCCAGGGTGTCTTTTTTAATCATGTCTGTTTCGGAAGAAAGGGTTATCGACCCCACGCGGGGGCGGGCGCCACCAGCTCGGATATACTGAACTGGATATCCCGGACGGCCGGATGCTTGCTCAGGATAGAGAACTGTTCCTTGTTGAAGTTCCATTCCAGCGAGGAGGCCAGTTCAGCCACCGCTACTTGGTCGTCCCCAACCACCACCCCGAGGCGGACGGAGGTGTGCCCCATCCGCTGTTCCAGCTCCGTCCGGAGCAACTTCACGAAATCGGAAGATTTTCCGTTGTTATCGATAATGAAGGTGATTCCCCTGACCAGGTCAGCTATGCCTGGCTCAAGGGAACGGATACTGGTCATGGCCAGCTGGACATCGCCGTCCTTGCGCCGCATGACCTGGCCCTCGACCATGACCAGCTTGCCTTCACTGATGGCCGGGCCGAATTCAGCATAGCACTTGTTGAAGGCGTAGATGGAATAGGTGTCCCTGGTGGTGGCCAGAGTGACGATGCACCACGGGAGATTGTCATTTTTGGAGATCTTCTTTGCCACCCCGGTGATCACTCCGCAAAGCCGGTAGGGTTCCCTGTTTTCCATCTTGTGCCAGTCTTCGCCTTCGAAGGTGTCGATGGCCTTGGCGACCCGCTTGTAAGGATTCATGGGATGCCCGCTAACGTAGAATCCCAGCAGTTCCTTCTCGTGCTGCAGCTTCTCGTTCATGGGCATGATCCTGCCCTTCAGGCATTTCTTCTGTTTCTTGCCGCCACCGCCGCCAGCGCCATCTCCCCCGAGCATGTCAAACAGGTTGCCTTGCCCCCTTTCCTCATCTTTACGGATCGCCTGGACCTCGCTGAGGATAGACTCCATGTTGTCGAGGATAATTCCACGGTCATCGCCAAGGGAGTCGAATGCTCCCGCCTTGATAAGGTTTTCCATGACCCGTTTATTGGTCAGTGAGGCCTCCACCCGTTTGGCGAAGTCGGTAAAATCGGTGAAGGGCCCGCCCTCATTGCGGGCGGTGAGAATCCCGTTGGAGGGGCCACCGCCGACACCCTTGATCGCTCCCAGCCCAAAGCGGATGCATCGGGCATCGTGGTCGATAACCGGGGCGAACGATTCCAGCGAGGCATTGACATCGGGTCCCAGGACTTCGATCCCCATCCCGGCGGCTTCCTCAATGAAATGGGCCACCTTGTCGGCCTTGCCGAGTTCGCAACCAAGGACGGCCGCCATGAACTCGACCGGGAAATTGGCCTTCAGGTAGGCTGTCCGGTAGGAGAGCATGGCATAGGCGGCAGAGTGGGACTTGTTGAATCCGTATTCGGCGAACTTGGCCAGGATTTCCCAGATTTCCTCCGCCCCCTTCTTGCTGATGCCATTGGTTTCCATCGCCTTCTTGACGAAGATCTTTTCCTGCTTGGCCATGATGGCGGGAATTTTCTTTCCCATGGCCCGGCGGAGCAGGTCTGCATCACCGAGCGTGTACCCGGCGATGATCCGGGCCGATTCCATGACCTGTTCCTGGTAGACCAGCACTCCGTAGGTCTCCTCCACCAGTTCGCGCAGAAGCGGGTGGGGGACAACCACCTTGGTGGGATCCTTTTTGCCCTCGATGAACTGCGGGATGAACTTCATCGGTCCCGGTCGGTAAAGGGCGATCAAGGCGATAATTTCCTCAAACTTGGAAAGGCCGATCTGCCGGCAAAGGGACTGCATCCCTTCCGATTCCAGCTGGAAAACGCCGATGGTGTGGCCGGCATTCAGAAGGTCATAGGTCTTCGCGTCGTCAAGGGGAACCTTCTCGATGTCGAAATCCTTCATTCCCGGATTGCGCCGGATATGTTCCTCGGTATCGGAGATCACGGTCAATGTCTTGAGCCCGAGAAAGTCGCACTTGAGCATGCCGAGTTCCTCCACCGGACCCTTGGCATACTGGGTGGTCAGGTCGCCCTCCTGCAGGGTCACTGGAACAAGGTTGGTCAGGGGTTGGTCGCCGACGATAATCCCACATGCGTGCTTGCCGGTATTGCGGACCATTCCCTCGATGACCCGGCCCTGCTCGACAATCTCCGCCACTACCGGGTCGCTTTGGATTTCGCCCTGTAGCTCGACTGAACGGTCAATGGCTTTCTCCAGGGTAATGTTGAGGTCGTCGGGAACCATCTTGGCCAGCTGGTTGGCCCGCGCGTATTCCACATCCATGACCCGTGCCAGGTCACGGACAACCATCTTGGCCCCGAATTTACCGTAAGTGATGATGTTGGCCACCCGGTCGGCGCCGTATTTGTTGCGCACGTAGTCCACCACCTCGTCCCGGCGGCGCATGCAGAAATCGACGTCAAAGTCCGGGGGCGAAACCCTCTCAAGTGAAAGCATTCGCTCAAAGAGCAGCCCGAACCGGAGAGGATCAATGTCGGTGATCTTGAGGATATAGGCAATCAGGCTGCCCGCGCCCGAACCACGGCCCGGGCCCACCGGAATTCCCTTTCCCCGGGCCCAGTGGATGAAATCCCAGGTGATCAGGAAGTAGTCGACGAATCCGGCCCCGGTGATGATTGCCAGCTCGTAGTCAAGCTTGTCGCAGACTTCCCGGGCAAAGGCCTCGCTCCCGAGCTCAAACTCACCCTGACCAGGTGTTTCCGGGTGAAGCGGTTCCGGGTGGGCCGAACGGATGGCATCGTAATCAACGCCGTAGCGTTCCATCAGTCCTTTCTTGCACAACTGGAAAAGGTAGAGGCCGTTCTTCCGGTACTTTTCCAGATCCTGCTCCGTGAGGATAACCGGTTCCTTGTCCTCGCGCTGCAGGACCTTGTTCTTTTCCCGGACATAGATGTCGATAATGGCGTCGAACCGTCCGGTATCCTCCCTGACGACAATTTCCGCCGGGCGCTCAAACACGGGGTAGTGGTCCACCCCGAACTCAATTTTCAGGTCGACCATTTCCGCCACCCGGAGGGTGTTGTCCATGGACTCGGGCAGGTCGCCGAAAAAGGCGGCCATCTCCTCACGGCTCTTGAGATAAAATTCGTGGTTGGGGTAGCGCATCCGGTTCTGGTCGCTGATGCGCTTGCCGGTCTGGATGCACAGCAGTGCATCGTGGGGTTTCCAGTCTTCCTTGTAGACGTAGTGAACATCGTTGGCGCAGACGATGGGGAGATCAAAATCCCGGGCCAGCTTGACCAGCATGGGCAGGATTCGCTTTTGCACCGGCATGCCATGGTTCTGCAGCTCGATGAAGTAATTTTCCTTTCCGAAGATATCGATGAACTGGCCGGTTGCCTGTCGCGCCCCCTCGTAGTCGTTGTAGATCAGGTGCTGGGCGGCGACCCCATTGATACAGCCGCTCAGGGCAAGAATGCCCTCGGAATGGGCCGCCAGCTTTTCCATGTCGGTTCGCGGGCGGTAATATACCCCGTTGAGATGGGCATCGGAGATTAGCTTGACCAGGTTCTGGTAGCCCGTGAAGTTCTTGGCGATCAAGGTCTTGTGGTGAATCTGGAACTTCGGGTAGTTTTCCGGGCCCAATTCATCCTCGGGGACATCATCGATATCATCCGAGCGGGTTCGGTCGCGTTTGGGCTTATCCTCCTGCTTATGGTCATGGACCAGGTAGATCTCGCAGCCGACCAGCGGCTTGATGCCGGCTTTCTGGCAGGCCCGGTAGAAATTAATGGCGCCGAAGAGGTTCCCGTGGTCGGTCATGGCCAGCGCGGGCATGTTCAGCTCCTGGCATCGCTGCATGTAGCGGTCGATCCGGGCACAACCGTCCAGCAAGGAGTAATCCGTATGGCAGTGCAGGTGGACAAAGGGCTGGTGCTCGGACGACATGGTTTCAGATTAAGGGGTGAATTCAAGCCGGGTAAAGCCCGATCCTCAAGGATTTGGAATTTCCCCCGGATGCGGCATGGAAAAGGGAGCTTGTCTTGGGGGATGGGATACTGTGCCTTGTCGGAAAGGTGATTCCCCTATGATCAAGATTCCCAGTCAAACCGTCAAAATTGGCCGCATGAACCGCCTGCGGGTGGTGGGAGAGCTGGACTTTGGCCTGTACCTTGATGGCAAGAAATACGGCGAAATCCTCCTTCCCCGGAAATATGTGCCCGAGGGCCTCAAGGTCGATGATTTCATCGACGTCTTCCTGTACGTTGACTCGGAGGATCGGCCGGTGGCCACGACGGAGACACCCTACGCCATGGATGGCCAGTTGGCCTACCTGAGGGCGGTTTCGATCACCTCCATCGGGGCCTTTCTCGACTGGGGTTTGATGAAAGACCTGATGGTCCCCTTCCGGGAGCAGCGGGAGCGGATGACCGACGGTAAATCCTACATCGTCTATGTCTATTTCGATTCAACCAGCGACCGGATGGTTGCCTCCACCAAGGTGGGGAAATACATCGATCCGAAGGACGCTAAATACGCTGTCGGTGACGAGGTTGACCTGATCGTCTGCAACCCCTTTGACCGGGGCTATAATGTCATTATCGACAGGAAATTTGTCGGGGTCATCTACCGGAACGAAATCTTCCAGGAGATTCATGAGGGACAGGAGCTCCGCGGTTACATCAAGCTGGTTCGCCCCGACGGGAAGATTGATGTCGAGCTACAGCGCTCCGGGACAGAAAAAAGGGAAGTCCTCGAGGACCTGATTCTCGACGAATTGAGCGGGGCCGGGGGGTTCCTTCCCTTGACGGACAAGACTCCCCCGGAGGAAATTTACGATAAATATCATGCCAGCAAGCGGGCTTTCAAGCGGGCTATCGGCGGTCTTTACAAGAAGCGCCTGATCGCCATCGAGGACCAGGGAATCCGTCTGGTCTGAGGTTGAATCTGGCGCAAACTGGCCGGACCACCCTCCGGGCATGGTTTGGGGAAGGCGTAAAAATGAGTCATGGGGTTGACGGGCCTTCCTGATTCCCTTCAATTGATTCCCATGTATTCCCATCCAGAAGTTGTTCTCGATCAATGGTTGAACGGAGTTAATTCCGGGAATCTGAATGGCGTCCTCGACCTGTACGCGGAGGAGGCTGTTCTGATGCCGACCTTTTCAAACCAGATCCGGACCACCCGGGAGGAGATCGCCAACTACTTCCAGATGGTGGCCCAGAACGGAACGGTGATTGTCGAGGTCGTTCAGGATTCCCTTGTTGTCCAGCCCCTGTCGGGCCAGAGTTATTCCCTGGTGGGGGTCTACAACTGGACCCTCGGATCCGGGGCCAATGAGCGGCATTTCCGGGTGCGGTTTACTTTCACGGTGGATCTCGGCAGGGAGCAACCCATCGTTCATCATCATTCCTCTGCCTTTCCCGAGCCGGCCAGCTGAGGCAATCTTCAGGATTCACGGTGCCGGTTTCCCGGGTCCGGACCAGTTCTTTCTTGTGGTAGCCGGGCAGGAGGATAATCTGCGTTGCCATGAAGCAACGTCGATTGAGCAGAATGAAACTGGTATCCCTTGCTGTTATGGGATCCCTCTGGCTGAACCTGTATCCTTCGGGTACCAACGGTGAGGAATGGATTTCACTCTTCAACGGGGAGAATCTGGACGGATGGGTCATCAAGGTGACCGGTTACGAAGTGGGAGAGAATCCCGGTAACCTGTTCCGGGTGGAGGATGGCTTGCTGACGGTTTCCTACGATGCGTTCGAGACCTTCAACAAGGAGTTTGGTCACATCTTCACCAAGGACGTCTATACGAATTACCGTTTCCGCTGTGAGTACCGGTTTATTGGTGAGCAGGTCAAGGACGGTCCCAAGTGGGCTTTCCGTAACAGTGGGATCATGCTGCATTCGGAATCGCCGGAAGCCATTGAGGTCGACAAGAATTTCCCGGACTCACTCGAGTTTCAGTTCCTTGGGGCCTCGGTGGACGGCAGTTTCCGGCCGACAGGATCCTTCTTTGCGGTGGGCAACGCGGTCGACCACAACGGTGAGGAGGTTACCAAGAACGTTAAAAGCAAGTACCCGGCCCGCCCCCTGGGTGAGTGGGTTCGGGCGGAAGTACTGGTCCACGACAACCAGATTGTCCACCTCGTCAACGGAGAGCCGGTCATGGCCTACTTTTATCCCCGGGAACGGGAGGGAACGCCCAAGGTGTCCGGACACATCGCCCTGCAGGCTGAGAGTCACGGGGTCCAGTTTCGCAATATTGAAATCCTCCCCCTCAAGGAATTCCAGACGGGGAGTTTCAAGTGGGCGGATGGCTGGAGACCGCTCTTCAATGGCAAGGATCTCGGTGAGTTTGTCGTCGAGGACGGCAGTGCCACCTTCGAGGTCGTCGATGGTGTCATCACCGGACACACCGCGGTCCCCAGCCCCAACACCTTCCTCGCCACCCGGAAGACCTACGGTGATTTCGAGCTGGTTTTTGAAGTCAAGGTTGACGACAAGCTGAACTCGGGGGTCCAGATCCGGTCACGCTCACGGGGTGCCGGCGAGGCTAGTGGCAAATTGAAGGAAGGGCGCTTCTTTGGTCCACAGGTGGAAATCGAGGCCGGTCCCGGCCAGGCTGGCTTTATATACGGGGAGGCTACCGGGCGCGGCTGGCTGTCCCCGGAGCCACAGTCGAAAGTCCCCACGATAAACTCCCACGACCATTTCCGGAACGGGGAATGGAACCATTACCGGATCGTGGCCAAGGGACCCCGGATTCAAACCTACATCAATGGCCGCCTGATTGCCGACCTCGGCGACGAGGCTATCTATAGCACGCATCCCTCTGGCCATATAGGCCTACAGGTGCACTCCATCAAACCGGACCTTCACCCGATGTCGGTCAGCTGGAGAAATCTTTATATCCGGGAACTCTGAGCAGCCGTCGATCGGCCAACCTTCGCGGTAATTTTTGGCCAGGAACTGGTTGGCCCGGGCACTGTTGGTGGTTCCCGTTGAGCCGTCGTAGGTCACATCCTCGCCAGCCTGGTAGGCGGCCAGCCCCAGGAGCATCGTCTCCATCATACGCCCATTGTAGTCGAAATTACACGAGGCTGCCGATCCCGTCTTGCAGGCGGTGATCCATTCCTGCCCGAAGATTTCCGGTTCCGGAATGATGTTCTCCTCCTCGCGCCGGCTGTAATAGGTCATGTCGACTCCCTGGCCGTAGGGAATGACCAGGCAGTTGCTGAAGTCGGCAATCAGGAATCCCCTCGTTCCCTTAGCATGGCCCTGTGACCGATTCGCTGGAAGTCGATCCATTTGCTCGGTGAAGCGGGCATTAGGCCGCCCTGCCACCACGAGACGCGGATCTTCTCCCGCCAGTCGTTGGCTGGCAGAATGTAGCTGGCATGAAATTCTCCAGGCGCCACATCGGGCAGGACAGGCTCACCCTCAGCCTTGCGGAGAGCGGCAGGTCACCGTCCAGGGCATTCCATGCCAGATCCATGGTGTGGCTGCTCATGTCCCCAACCTGTCCGGATCCGAAGTCCCAGAACTGGTTCCACATCAGGCAGTTGGATCCCGGTTTGGGATCGTCCTTGAAATTGTTGTGCCAGTAATGATCGCTGTAGGGGTGCAGACCACGATGGCATCGAGGTTTTTCTGCTTGTCCAGCATGACCCGCCAGTCCCTGTAGGTGGCTGCCTTGGGATGTCTTAGTCCCTCGAGACCGTAGGCGAGGCATTTGTCGTTGACGTCGCATACGGCGACCATGTTTTTCGCTGAAATCCACTTCCAGTGCGCTTTGGCCCGTCCCCATGCCCCGATCAGGCCGATGTTCAGCCGGTTGTTGGGCAAGGTCCCGGCGGCAAAGGTTCCACTGGAAAGAATCATCATCCCGGTGCCGGCAATTGCGGCACCTTTGACAAAGCTGCGACGGGAAAGCGGGGTTGTTTTAATGGCTAAATAGTACGCCGAGTTATTCGTAACGCAAGGCCTCAACGGGCAAAAGGTGAGCCGCCCTCCAGGCGGGGAAAAACCCGAACCCGATTCCGATGGCGGAGCATACCGCCAGGGCGACCATGATCCAGAACCAGGGAATGATCATCGGCACCTGTATTTGTGCGGCAATAACGTTGCCCACCGCCCATCCCAGAAAGATGCCTGCCAGTCCGCCGGCCAGCGACAGGGCCACCGCCTCGAGGAGAAACTGCCAGAGGATGTCCCGCCGCCGGGCCCCGATCGACTTCCTCAACCCGATTTCACGGGTCCGCTCGGTCACACTGACCAGCATGATGTTCATGATCCCCACACCTGAGCAAAGCAAGGCGATCGCGCTGATAAGCAGACCGCCCGTACCGACCACGGTGGCAATCTTGGCAAAGGCCGCCTGCAGGGAATCGTTGGAGAAGACCTCAAAGTCGTTTTCTTCCTCCGGTTCCAATTCCCGGACCTCACGGAAGTGGCCGATGGCGGTGTCCTGGGATGACGTCATATCGATGGCGGAGGCGGCCATGACCGACACGTTCATGCTTCGCCACTGGTGCCAGTTGTTGGCCACAAACCGGGTCACCGGTATAATGACCAGGTTGTCCATGCTGTTGCCAAACAGCTTTCCCCGTTTCTTCAGGACGCCGATCACCGTGTAGCGGTTGTCGTCGGCAATGACGGTTTTCCCGATCGGGTTCTCGTTGGGAAACAGTTCCTCCTCGATCTCGTGACCGATGACAATGACCGGGCGATTGAATTCCAGATCCGATTCACTGAGATTGCGGCCGTAGGAGATGTCGTATTTGTGGGTCAGCAGAAAGTTCTCGTTGGTGCCGTAGATTACCTTGTTGGCGGATGTCTTGCGGTCCTCGTAGCGGACCCGCTCGCCCCCATCGGAGGCGAGGATGGTTACCGGCAGGCCCTCCGGCGCCATCCGGGAGGCGAACTCCATGGCTTGGCGCGGACTGATGTTGGGACGGTTGCGCCATTTTCGCCGGGACCCGTCCATCCGGATCGCCGGGTATTTGGAAATCTCAAACACATTGGCGGCAAAGACACTCAGGCTGGTGTCGATGCTTTGCCGGATGGCCGACAGTGCGGTCATCACCCCGACCACCGAGAAGACCCCGATAGTCACCCCGAGGATGGTCAGGGCGGAGCGCAGCTTGTTGGTCCCAAGGGCCCGGGCCGTCAATTCAAGCAAATCCTGGAATTGCAGTCGCATGCCTTATTCGTGCCGGAGGGCGTTGGCCGGATCGAGCCGGGCTGCCTGCCAGGCTGGGGCAAGACCCGAGAAAATGCCGGTGAGAATGGAGAGGGCACAGGCCAGAATGACCAGTCCGGTGGAGAAAACGAAAGGGAAGGCCGGCCACAGGTGGGTGATGATCAGCTTGATCCCGTAGGCAAGGGCCAGCCCGATAAGGCCGCCAAGGGCGCAAATCGAGACCGCCTCGATGAGGAACTGCAGGAGGATGGCATTGCGCCGGGCCCCGATCGCCCGGCGGGTCCCAATCTCCCGGGTTCGTTCCTTCACGCTGACAAAGGTAATGTTCATGATCCCGATGGCCCCGACGAAGAGGGCCAGGCCGGTAATGAAGAACCCGGCAACGGCCAGGCCCGACTTCACCGGTCCCAGCTGTTTCTCCAATTCCTCAGAGCGGTTGATTTCGAAGTCGTTATCCTCCTCCGGCAGGAGACCACGCAGTCGGCGGTACAAGCCCATCAGTTCATCGACGGCAAGGTCCATTTTCGCACCCTTGACCACCTGTACCCGGAGGTTGTTGGACCAGTCGCTCCGGTAAAAGCGCATCATGGCCGGGAGCGGGACGATCGCCTGGGTGTCGAAGCTCTGCAGTCCGAGGAAGGAGCCCTGCCGTTCCAGCACCCCGATGACTTCAAACCGGTATCCACGGATCCCGACCATTTCCCCGACCGCCTTTTCAATGCCCTCGGGGAAGAGTGAGTTTGCCACCTCGTATCCAAGAATAACGACACTCCTGCGTCCGGCCTCCTCGCCGTAGGTGAAAAACCTCCCGTGCATCAGGTCTGCAGTGTTGACCATGGCGAAGTCCGCGTTGGTCCCGTTGATGTAGATGCCGGGAGCGCTCTTGTCGTCCCGCTTGATGGTGCTCATGGTGACCTTGGAAGGCACAACGATCCTCAGCAGGCTGTCCGGGGTCCGGCTGATCCAGTCGTTGATCCGGTCGGCATCCTTGAGGTCGATCCGGGGACGGTTGCGGAATTTCTGCCAGTTGTCCCCCGGATTGCCCCATGGCCAGCGCTCGAGGTAGAGGATGTCCTGCCCGAGCATGTCAAGGCTGTTGGTGAATCCGGTGTCGATGCCCCGGATCGCGGTTCCCATGAGGGTCACCGCAACGATCCCGATGATCACCCCGAAGGCGGTCAGCAGCGAGCGCACCTTGTGGGAACGGAGTTGCTCCACGGCAATCCGCATGGCCTCGGTCCATTCACTGGCGCGCTGGCGGAAAGTCATTTCAGTGTCCGTTGCCCCGGGCCGTCAGTGTGTCGGATTCGATAAGTCCGTCCCTCAGCCTGACGCACCTGCGGGCGTGGTTGGCAATGTCGTCCTCGTGGGTCACCACCAGCAGGGAATGTCCCTGGCTGTACAGTTCCTCGAAGAGGGCCATTATTTCCTGGCCGGTATGCGAGTCCAGGTTGCCGGTGGGTTCATCCGCCAGCAGGATGGAAGGCTCGTTGACCAGGGCACGGGCGATGGCCACCCGCTGCCGCTGGCCCCCGGATAATTCGTTGGGCTGGTGGTTCATCCGGTCCTTCAGTCCAACGCGCTCCAGGGCTGTAGCCGCCCTTTCGATACGTTCTTCCTTGCGCAGGCCGGAATAGACCAGCGGAAGCTCGACGTTGCGCAGGATGGAGGTTCGCGGAAGAAGGTTGAAACTCTGGAAAATGAAGCCGATTCGCCGGTTGCGGATTCTGGCCAGCTCATCATCGTCCATCTCATCAACGGGCTCGCCGGCCAAATGGTAGGTGCCCGAGGTGGGGGTATCCAGGCACCCGATGATGTTCATCAGGGTGGACTTGCCGCTGCCGGAAGGCCCCATGATGGCCACGTACTCATTGTGGCCGACCTCGAGGTCCAGCCCGTCCAGCGCCCGGACCTGCGTTTGCCCGAGGTCGTAGATCTTGTGCAGTGATTGAATCCTTATGACGGAGTTCATGACGGGGTATTCTCCGGTTGGCCCTAGGACTTCTTCCTGTCCTTGTCCTTGCCGTTCTCCTTGCGCCTCTGGATCTCTGAACCGTCCTTTAATTCGCGGGTAAGCGCGCGGTAGCTTCCGGTAACAACCTCTTCGCCCTCTTCCACTCCCGTGGTGATCTCAAGATGGTCCCGGTCGGCGATGCCTGTTTCCACTTTCCTGAGGACGGCCTTGTCTCCCTCGACAACAAAGACTACCCGGACACGTGTTTCCTTATCCCTTTCTTCCTGGCGGTCGCTCCGGTCGCCGTCATCAGCAGGTTCTTCCTCGTGGTCCTCCGACTTCTTTTTCCCTTCCACCTCCCGGGCGGGCCGGACCACCACGCTGCCGATCGGCACCTTGACGACGTCGGTCACGGTGTCCGTTTCAATGTCGGCGGTGGCAGTCATTCCCGGACGGAGTTTCTGCCCGGAGGCATCCAGGCGGACGCGCACTTCAAAGGTGGTCAACTGCTCCTGGCTGCGCTCGTTTGTTGTCCTGGCGGAGTTGGCAATTTCGGTGACCCGTCCGGTGAATTTCTCCTTCGAGTAGGCGTCGATTTCAATTCTGGTAAAACCATCAATGGCAACATTGACGATATCGGCCTCGCTGACTTCGACCCGGACCTCCATGTTGTTCAAGTCGGCCACCCGGAGGATTTCCGTTCCAGCAAACTGGCCGGTTCCCACCACCCGGTCGCCGATCTCCGAGTTGAGCCGTGTGACCGTGCCCGTAATGGGTGAAAAGATACTTGCCTTGGCCAGTTTGTCGCTGGCCTCGCGAAGCTGCATCTCCTGGCGCTCAATCTGGTAGGTGGCCGCTTCCAGCGCCGCCCGGCTGACCTCCACGCGGGTGCGCGACTGGTCCAGTTCGTCCTGGGTGACGAATCCCTTTTCAAAAAGATCCCCGATCCGTGCCAGGTCCAACTCCGCCTGCAGGAGCTCGGCCCTTCGCTGGGCACTGGATGCCCTTGTGGCCGCTAGGGCCGCTTCCTGTTGCTTGACCTGGGCTTCCAAGGTGTCCGGGTTGACCCGGACCAGGAGGTCGCCCTTGTTGATGAAGTCGCCATCCTTGACCGCCAGCTCGATGATTTCCCCCGGGACTTCAGAGGAAATAACCACCTCCACCTCCGGTTGCACCTTTCCGGTTGCCGTGACAACCGAGGTTATGTCACCGCGGGTAACCTTCTTGACGGAGACCTCGATTCCCTCCCGGCCGCTCTTCAGCCCGATGATGGCAATCGCCGCGGCGATGACGACAAAGACAGCCAGTATGATTAGATTGCTGCGTTTCAATTTTTTTCTGGTCATGACAAATCGGATCTGTGTTGGGGATCATTTTTCGTAGGTCAGCCCGGCCGGAATGCCGTGGCGTTCAAAAAGGGTACCGGCGAGCCGGCCAAGTTCGATCTCGGTCGCCAGCTTGGTGAATTTCGAGCCCAGGAGCCGGACCCTTGCCTGGTCGAGGTCTCGTTGCGCCTCCAGCACGTCCCGGAAATCCGACAGCCCCTGCTCGTATTTTCCCTTCTCGCGTTCGAAGGAGGCCTCCTGCAGGCTGACGGTCAACCGTGCCGCCTCCATGCTTTGCTGGACGGCGCTCAGCGAACGCCATGAAGCGCGGACTTCCTGGTAGAGGGCCTGTTTGAGTTCATCGTAGCGAAGGGAATCCTGCTCGAGGCGTTTATCGGCGATCCTGATGGTTGCCTTCTCCTGCCGTCGGCTCCATGGCATGGAGAACTCAAAACCAACGGACCATGCTTCGCCCTCGCGGTCGATTGCGTACCGATAGGCACGGTCCGCGCTTTCCCCGTCTGCTCCGGAGTAGGCCCCTGAGAGGACCAGGTCCAGTCGTGGCCGGGCCCGGTCACGCGAGCTGGTCTGGTCCAATTTGCGTTGATCGATCCTGGCCGACTGAGCCTCAAGGGAAGGATCACTGGCCAGGGCCATGACCCATGTCGCCTGGAATTCCGGGACCGGGGGGCCATTTTCGGGGAGGGGACTGACTGTGCTGTCGAGGTCCTTCGGGAAGGAACTTCCCGGCAGGGTTCCCATGTAGGCCAGAAGCTGGTCAAAGGCGTCCCCCAAGGCGCGTTTGGTGGTGATGATCTTTTCCAGGGATTCCGCCTTGAAGGCTTCGGCCTGAAGGAGGTCAATCCGTGTGGCTAGTCCAAGCCGCTCCTTTTCAAAGGTTTCTTCAACCAACGCTTCAGCCACTTCCATGTTGGACTGGTCCAGTTGAAGTTGCTCCTGGAAACGGGCGACCTGCCAGTAGGCGGTCTCTGTCCGGGCCAGCAAATCAAGGACGGCCTGGCGCCATGTGGCCGAGGAGGCAGCCAGACCAGCCCGGGCCCGCTTGACGGCGGCGGTGTTGGCACTCGTGCCGTAGCCCTGCAGGAGGGGTTGACGGATGGACACGGAAAAGTCGGCTGTCTGGCTCAGGGGCCTAGAATCGCTGACGCCCCGGTCCAAGTTCGTCTGAGCGGTGACGGTGGCTCCCTGGGTCAGCCTCTTCCTTGCCCCCGCGTTCCAGCCCCGGTTGTCGGATGAGGTGGTCCCTGACTGTGGACCGATGGTCGTCTGTTCAAAGCGGGACAGCTCACCCGAGGCGAAAACCTCCACGTCAAAGGCGGCCTCCTCGCCGGTCACACCATCGCGGGCGATCTCAGGTTCAAGAGAGGCAATCCGGTAGGAGAAATTGTTTTCCAGGGCGGATTGAATGACCTCCCGAAGGGGGAGATCGGCCGGACCGGCAGACATGCCATGGGCGCCAAGCGCGAGGACAAGAAGGCTGGAAATTCTTGGATGCATTTGTAGCTGAGTGATGGTTTGGGTGCAAGTTAAGGGGCGGATCAGTAATGATCAAGGTTCCGTCCAAGGAATTTGCTTCCCTTGATCCGTACACTCAAGGAAGATATTAAACACGTCGAGAATGCTGCCCCTGGCTCGGTGGTAGCGCGCCAGTGACAACCCGGTAATCGGTGAGGGCATTGGTCTCTTGAATCTCCGCCACCGCAAGGTCACCCTGCAGCCGAAGGACCATGAAAGTTGTGGAAGTCCCTGCCTGGAGTTTCTTTTCCTCCGCCTCGAGGGATTTCTCCGCCAGTTCCCGGGCCAGTCGGGCCGCCTGAATCCGGTCCCAGTCCGCTTCCAGTTGGATCGACGCGTTGTCCAGCTCCAACCGGATCGCCTGCTCAGCCTGCTGGATTTTCAATTCGGCCTGGTTGCGGCGCAGACAGGCCTGGGTTTTTTCCGCGGAACGGGGCCGGTCGGACTTGGCATCGGTGAAGGCTCCCTTGACGTGGCCGAAGAGTTCGCTCTCGGCCACCCCCGAGGCCAGACCGCCCATGTTGATGGAGACAAAGGGTTCACCGGGTCTCGCTGAGAGGCTGTGGATGTAGCGGCCCGCAACCCCCTTGCCAGTCCCGTTTTTCCCGGTGATGAGGATATTGGCATCGGAAGGCGTCATCTTGTGCATTGTCTCGATAATCGGTTGCCTGACGTCCGAGCGGGCGAGAAAATCCCTGGATTTGCTTTCCTTGAGGGTGCGGTTCTCCCCAGCAAGGAGGGTGGCCTTGCGCTTAGCCCGGTAAAAGGCGGCCTGACTGGCCACGGTGGCGCTGACCCGGGTGTTTTTCCAGGGTTTCTGCATGAAATCGGCGCCGCCGTTACGCATGCACTCGACGGCCAAATCGATAGTGGCCCAGGGGGGCTTGACCACTACCAGGAGGTCCGCGTCCATTTTCTGGATGGCCTGCAACAGGTCCAGACCTTCCTGTCCGCTGGTGGTGTCCCGGGCGTAGTTCAAGTCAATCAGGGCGACATCGAAGGCGCTCTGGGCCAGGGACTCCAGTGCATCCTGCGGGGGTGTTGATGGTCTCTACCTTGCAACCCTCCCCCCGGAGAAGGACCTTCAGGGCCTGAAGGGTATCCGGTTGATCGTCCGCAACCAGGACATGGGGTGGGTTTTTAAATGACATGGGATGTGGGAAGTTCTTCAGGTTATCCTGCTGACTGCATAGGCCATTTGCAGGGCCGACGGGCAAGCATCAAAGTGGAACTTGGATCCGCTGCCCCTTGCGGAAGTAGTGCAATTCCCTGAGCCCGAGATTGCGGAACTGGACGAGGACATGGCTGAAATACTGGCCCACCATGTTGGGTGTGTGGGAATCCGACCCAATGGTGAAAGGGATATCCCGGTCGAGGGCCCACTTCAGTATCAGGGGGTCAGGATGGGCGACACAATCGCCCTTGATGAGGCCGCTGGTATTGATTTCCAGGCAGGTTCCACTGTCGGCGACAACATTGAGGAAATTGAGGATAGGGGCCTCATGCTCCTCCGGGTTGAACGGTTTTTGCAGGGTTCCATAGATGCGAATCACGTCCGGATGGGCCAGGCTGTGGTAGCGGCCGCTCCTCGCCCCTTCCGACAGGCAGTGAAAGTAGCCGGCCACCTTTTCGGCGTCGGTTTGCATTTTCTGCTCCTGTAGCCAGGACTGGAACGCGGGCAGCATGTGGTGCAGCGACCCGAGGACAAAATCGAAGGGCTCATTGCGGAGGACCTTCTCCATGTCCTGCATAATCTCCTCATCGGGGAAGATTTCCGCCTCGATCCCGTAGAGGACCTCGACACCGACCTCCTTCCCGTGTTCCTGCGCTTCCCTGACCATTTCGCGGTAGCGGGGGAGGTCGGACAGGTTCATGCGGATTCCTTTCTGGGCAAACTGGTCATCCCGCATCGGGATGTGGCAGGTGAAGGTCACCAGGCTGATGCCTTCGGCGGCGGCGGCCTCCACATACTCGACGGGATTCCCGATGGCATGGCCGCAGAGGGGAGTGTGCATGTGGCAATCGAAGCGGGTATGGGTGGGCTTGTCGGTCATGTTGGAGTAATGTGGCTCCAGTTTCTTCCTTATCCAGAGAAACTCAAACGGATTTGCAATTTATCCAATATTCCTGATTTTCCTCAAGGATGAGAGAGACAGTGACTGCGATTTTCCGACTGGGAGCAGCCGGGGTGGTCGCCCTGGGAATGCTTCTCGCCTCCGGTTGCGGGCAGGGTGTTCCCAATGTGGACGAGGGAGTCGAGCAGGGGATCCTGCTCTTTGGAAATGGCACCGAACCCAAGACCCTGGATCCCCAGCGGGCCACCGGCGTACCCGAAAACCACATCATTTCCGCCCTGATTGAAGGCCTCATTAATTACCACCTGGAGGACGACAACCTGCCTGAGCCCGGTGTGGCCGAGCGCTGGGAAATGAGCGAGGACGCCTCCGTTTGGACCTTTCACCTCAGGGACAACTCCTACTGGAGCAACGGTGATCCGGTCACGGCCCATGACTTCGTCTACAGCTACAAGCGTATGCTGACGCCCGGCTTCCCCGGCGAGTATTCCCAGATGCTCTACCAGCTGAAAAACGCTCGTGAATACAAGGAGGAAAAAGTAACGGACTTTTCCGTGGTCGGAATCCGGGCGGTGGATGACAAGACCCTCGTCGCCGAGCTGATCGGACCCACGCCGTATTTTCTCAACATGCTCAAGCACTACAGCTGGTTCCCAGTGCATCCACCAACCATCGAGGCCCATGGAGGGGTTTTCGACATGAGCGGTCGGTGGACCCTGCCGGGGAATTTCGTCGGGAACGGCCCCTTTGTCCTCTCGGAATGGTTGCCCAACCAGTACGTGCGGGTGACCAAGAGCTCGACCTACTGGGACCGCGACATCATGAAGCTGAACGAGATCATCTTCTACCCGGTCGAGGATGACAACACCGAGAACCGCATGTTCTTCTCCGGGCTGATGCACATCACCGGCACGGTCCCGACCAATGACGTTCCGGTTTTGCGCAAGGAGCGTCCGGACCTGATCCACCTCGACAACTACCTCGGGACCTACTTTTACCGGATCAACGTGACAAAGCCGCCTCTCGACAACCCCCTTGTCCGGAAGGCCCTGGCCCTGTCCATCGACCGTCAGGCAATTGTCGACAAGGTCACCCTTGGGGACCAGAAGCCGGCGGTGGCCTTTGTTCCTCCGGGGTTCAATGGCTATGAAACACCCCCCCGGGTCGGCTTTGACCCGGAACGCGCTCGTGAACTGCTGGCGGAGGCGGGCTATCCAAACGGGGAGGGCTTCCCGGATATGTATCTGCTTTTCAATACATCGGAGGGACACCGAAAGATTGCCGAGGCGGTTGTCAACATGTGGAACAGGAACCTTGGCATCAATCTCCAACTGGAGAACAAGGAGTGGAAAGTGTACCTCGATGCCCAGACGCATCTTGATTACGACCTGTCCCGCTCAGCCTGGATCGGGGACTACATGGACCCGATCACCTTCCTGGAGATGTTTACTTCAGGCAACGGCAACAATGACACCGGCTGGTCCAACAGCCGTTACGATGAATTGATCGACGCCGCCTTCCGGGCCAAGACCGAGGCGTCCCATTTCCAGTACCTCCAGGAAGCGGAGGAGATACTCCTCGAGGAACTGCCCATTGTGCCGGTCTACTGGTACACGCGGATCTACCTGAAGGACCCGCGCCTGCGAAACTGGAATCCAAAACTACTGGACAACCGCCCGTACAAGTATGTTTATTTAAGCGAATAGCGGACCCCTGAACCGTATCGCCAGTTCTTGAAAGCATGTTTGAATTCATCCTCAAGCGAATAGCCCAGTCGTTCGTGGCCCTGTTCGTGATAGTCACGATCACTTTCTTCATGGTTCGGTTTGCCCCGGGAGACCCGTTCAGCGCCGAACGGAAGATGCCCGAGCACATCAAGCAGAACCTGATGGAGCATTACGGGTTGAATGATCCCCTTTTTGTCCAGTACCTGAATTACCTTGGCAGTCTGGCCACGGGCGACCTTGGACCCTCCTTCACGGAGACCCGCTCGGTGAACCAGATCCTGTCCGCAAGTTTCCCGGTAAGCCTGGAGCTGGGGAGCTGGGCCCTCCTGATCGCCCTCGGAATCGGGCTGCCGGTGGGTATCATCGCGGCCGTCTTCAAGAACACGATGGCCGACTACATCCCCATGTCGATGGCCATGATCGGAATCTGCCTGCCGACCTTTGTTCTGGGACCAATCCTGGCCCTGATATTCGGTGTCTGGCTGGGGTGGTTCAATGTGTCAGGCTGGTTCATGCCGGCCGACCGGGTGCTCCCTGCCCTGACCATCGGGCTGGTCTACGCCGCGGTCATTGCCCGGATCACCCGCGGGGGCATGCTGGAAGTATTGTCGCAGGACTTCATCCGCACCGCCAAGGCGAAGGGGGTTCCCTTTTTCCGTATCGTCGTTTTTCACACCCTCAAGGGCGGCCTCCTGCCGGTGCTCTCATTCCTCGGGCCCGCTTTGGCGGGGATCATTTCCGGAAGTTTCGTTGTCGAGACGGTATTCCAGATTCCCGGAATGGGGCGCCAATTTGTCCAGTCGGCCTTTAACCGGGACTATACACTGGTGCTGGGCACCGTCATTTTATTCGCCGTCCTGATCACGGTGGCCAACCTCCTGGTGGACATCATCCAGGTGATCATTAACCCGCGACTGCGCTTTGAGGATTCCTGATGACTGTTGACCCGAAACTCAGCCCGTCGGAAAAGCGGCTCCCGGATGTGGCGGTCGATCTCGACGCCATGGAATCGGGCACCTCCCTGTGGGAGGATGCCTGGCACCGTTTGCGCAAGAACCATATGGCCCTGATCTCATTCTGGATCCTGTTCTTCATGGGGATCTTCTGCTTCATCGGCCCCTTTCTTTCCCCGTACGATCACCGCGATAACGACCTGGAAAAGACCCTTCTTTCCCCGCAGTTGCAGCATCCGTTCGGAACGGATGATCTTGGGCGGGACCAGCTGACCCGGGTCATGGTGGGAGGGCGTGTCTCCCTCGGGGTGGGGATCATCGCCACTGCAGTTTCACTTCTTATCGGGGTGGGCTACGGTGCCACGGCCGCCTATGTCGGTGGAAAGACCGATGCTGCCATGATGCGCTTTGTGGATGTCCTCTACGCCCTTCCGTTCACGATTTTTGTCATCCTGCTGATGACCTTGTTCGAGCGAAGCATCGTGCTGTTGTTTGTCGTCATCGGCGCGGTGGAGTGGCTGACGATGGCGCGAATTGTCCGGGGCCAGGTCCTGACCCTGAAACAGCAGGAGTTTGTCGAGGCCGCCGTCTCCCTCGGCTACTCGACCCGTCGAATCATCCTCCGCCACATCATCCCGAACGTGCTCGGGGTGGTTGTCGTGTACGCCACCCTGACGGTGCCGTCGGTCATGCTGCTGGAAAGTTTCCTCAGCTTCCTCGGCCTCGGGGTGCAGCCGCCCATGCCTTCGTGGGGGAGCCTGATCAAGCTGGGGGCCGACAATATGATCCTCTTTCCGCATCTCCTGTTGATTCCGGCGGTCTTTTTCTCCCTGACCCTCTTTTCCCTGAACTTTCTCGGTGACGGCCTGCGGGACGCCCTCGATCCAAAATCCAGCAAGGATTGATCTGCCATGGCGATTCTTGAAGTAACTGACCTGAAGACCTATTTTCACACCCGCAACGGCATCGTCCGGGCCGTTGACGGGGTCTCTTTCTCCGTCGAGCGCGGGGAAACCCTTGGTATTGTCGGCGAGTCCGGATCGGGCAAATCCGTCAGCTGTTATTCCCTGCTGGGTCTGATTCCGCAGCCACCCGGCCGCATTGAGGAAGGAAAGGCGATCCTTGACGGCGAAGTGGACCTCCTGAGCTGTAGCGAAAAGACCCTACAAGGCATCCGCGGGAAGAAGATTTCCATGATCTTCCAGGACCCGATGACCTCGCTCAACCCCTACCTGCGTGTCTCCACCCAACTGGTTGAGGCCCTGCGAATGCACGAGAGGCTGACGAAAAAGGAAGCGCTGGCGCGTGCCATTCGCGCCCTGGGGGAAGTCGGCATCACGGAGGCCTCCACCCGCATCCAGTTTTATCCGCACGAATTCTCCGGAGGGATGCGCCAGCGGGTGATGATTGCCATGGCCATGATCACCCATCCGGAGATCCTCATCGCGGACGAGCCCACGACGGCGCTGGACGTGACCGTGCAGGCGCAGATTCTGGAGTTGATCAAGGAACGCCAGAAGGCCAACAACAGTGCGGTTATCCTTATCACCCATGACCTCGGCGTGGTGGCCGGCATGTGTGACCGAATCAATGTCATGTATGCAGGCAAGATCGTTGAGTCTGGAACCGCCGATGATATCTTCAAAAACGCCCAGCATCCCTACACGATCGCCCTGCAGCGGAGCATCCCTTCGCTGGGGAGCAAGGGTTCCCCGCTGTACACGATTCCGGGCCTGCCGCCGGATCTGTCCAAGCCGATCCCGGGCGATGCCTTTGCGCTGCGGGAGGGAATCCAGAGCGGTGGCAAGTGGGCCGACACGCCGCCGCCCCTGAGGCAGGTCTCCGATACCCACTGGGTACGTGAGTCGGATGTCATTCTACCCAAGTTGGAGGAGGTGCTCGATGTCCGCTGATTTTCTCGTACTGGAAGATGTCAAGACCTGGTTCCCGATCACCAAGGGAACCATCCGGAAGCGCACCGTCGGCCATGTCCGGGCGGTGGACGGTATCAGCCTGGCCCTGAAAAAGGGTGAAATTCTTGGTCTGGTGGGCGAGTCTGGCTGCGGCAAGACAACCCTGTCGCGGACCATCATGCAGCTCCAGCGGGCCACCGGCGGAAGGATTGTCCTGCAAGGAAAAGAGCTGACCGCACTTGCCCCCCCCGCGGTCAGGATGGAGCGGCTCAATTTCCAGATGATTTTCCAGGATCCGTACGCTTCCCTGAATCCGAGGCTGACTGTGTTCGATACCCTCTCGGAAGCCATCCGGACCCGGCACGACTACAAGGGCCGTGAACTGGCCAACGCCGTGGGCTCATTGATGAAGACGGTCGGGCTCAATCCGGCCCAGATGAAGAAGTACCCGCATGAGTTCTCCGGTGGCCAGCGTCAGCGAATCGCCATTGCCAGGGCCCTCGCGCCGGAGCCCAAGCTGATTATCGCGGATGAGCCGGTGTCCGCCCTCGATGTGTCCATCCAGTCCCAGATCCTCAACTTGCTCAAGCGACTGACTGAGGAAATGGAGCTGACCATGATTTTCATTTCCCACGACCTGTCGGTGGTGAAATACATTTCTGACCGGATCGCGGTCATGTACCTGGGTCGCCTGGTCGAACTGGGTGAAGCCACCAAGATCATGGACAACGCCTATCATCCCTACACCAAGGCCCTAATCAGCGCCATCCCGGTCCCGGATCCCGATGTGGAACGCACCCGCAAGCGCATCGTCCTCGAGGGCGATCCGCCTTCACCGCTCTTCATGACCGGTGCCGGCGAGCGCCAGCGGGCCGACATGACCGAGGTCTCCCCGGGGCACTTTGCCTCCGATCCGGCCCCGTTCCTGGCCGAGCGCAAGATTGTCTAGACGTCAGGATTGACCGGCCATCTCGTCCCCGAGGTGGAGCAGGTACTGGAAGGAGAAGAGCCCGGTATTGTGGCCATCGCTGAAGAAGAAGCGAACGGCATATCGTCCGACAAACTCGTATCCGGTGACGGTGACGCCGGGGAACTCGGTCCGTGGGTCGGCGCCGTGGATGTTGCCGAAAATATCGGGCTCACCGATGTTGTCGGCGCTGGGTGAGAGGGCCCTTAGCTTGTCCATCTCGAAGAAATCCTCGCGTCCATCCTGCCAGCGGATGGCGACGGTAGTGCCGATTAACTGAATGGATTCAGGGGGGGGGATGGTTGCCATGCGGCTAATGAGGTCTGGTCGGGGCGGATTGTCAAATCAACGGCTCTTCAATGCGGCGAGGAGGATCCTGGCGGCTGTGGGGACATCGATGTCGCCGGTATTGAGGACCATGTCATAGGCGTAGGGATCATCCACCGGCTGGTCAAAGTGGGAGCGGACAAAAGCGGCCCGGGCCTGGTCATCCTGGCGGATTCGTTTACCCGCCTCGGCGGAGGAAATTTCCAGGTGCTGTGCGGCCCTCTGGACGCGTTGCTCGAAAGGTGCAATGATCCGCACCCGGAGGACGTGGGGCATACCCCGGGTAATGATGTGGGCTCCGCGGCCGATGAGGATGACATTTCCGACCTTGGCCAGGCGGCGGATGGTGTCGCAGGTGTAGTGAAAGAGTGTCCACAGTGAAGGATGGACCCCGAGGATTTCATTAATGACCCCGGAGAATTCATGGTCACGATCCTCCGGCATGTACTTGGCCAGTCCCTTGGGCAGGTTGTGGTCCTCGAGGATCTTGTGGACCAGGTTGCGGTCGAAAAGGGCCCATTCCTGTTGTCCCAGTTTCTTGTCTTCGCTGAGGAGCTTGATCAGTTCCTCGGCGATGGCGTGGCTCAGGCTGTAGGACTGGCGGGAAAGGGTCAGGGTCAAGGGAATCCTCTTTTCACGGGGTTGCGGCTCGACAAAATTACTGTCGATAAAGGCGCGGCACCGGTCGTACGCATGGCTCTGAAAACTCATGCCACTAGAGTAACAGAATTCCGCTGAAATTGAAGCTTAATCCTAAGGAGGGGAGGGCTCAGTCCCCGGATTCAGCCGCTTCCAGTTCGGCGCCGGTCTCTTCCCATGCCTGCATTTTCCCGGTCAGGGAGTCCTTCCATTCCTCATATTCACGGACTCCCCGTGCGGTTGCTTCACCCTTCTCGAAAAAGTCCTTGTCGGCCATCTCGGACTCCCGCTGGGCGATCATTTCCTCAAGCGAGGCAATTTCGATTTCCAGCTGGTCGAGCCGTTTCTTCAAGGGAGCCAGTTTTTGTTGCTGCAAAGCCTGCAGGCGGCGGCGCTCTTTCGGGTTGAGGGAATCCGGGTTGGCTGCTTGGGTGACTGTCCCCGAGGGAGGACTGTCACTGACCGCGCGTTCCTGGTCGATTTTCCACAGGTAGTCGTCGAGGTTGCCGGGGAAGGTCCGGCAGGAGCCTGGCTGGATCTGGAGGATCTTGTTGACCACCGGGTTGAGGAAGTGGCGGTCGTGGGAAACGACGAAGGTCGTCCCCTTGAAGGCCAGAAGAGCTTCCTGGAGGACTTCTTTGCTGGCCATGTCGAGGTGGTTGGTGGGCTCGTCAAGGATAAGGAAATTGGACGGGCAAAGGAGCAGCCGGGCCAGTGCGAGGCGGTTCTTTTCGCCCCCGGAAAGGACGCCCACCTTTTTGCCCATATCATTTTCGGAAAAGAGGAAAGCCCCGAGGATGGAGCGGATGTGGGTCTCGGTGGCCCGGACCGGCGGGGCGGCCGCCGCTTCCAGCACCGACCGTGAACGGTCCAGTTCCTCGCTCTGGTCCTGGGCGAAGTAGCCGATATCGACCTGGTACCCCGGGGTGATGGTTCCCGCATCAGCTGGTTCACGTCCAGCCATCAGCCGGGCCAGGGTGGACTTCCCGGCGCCGTTGATGCCAACCACCCCGATCCGGTCCCCTTTTTCGATTTTCAGCGAGAGTCCGTCAAAAACCGGCACCTCGGCATAGGCCTTCCTGACCCCCTCCACGGAGATGATCTCATGGCCGCTTTTGCGGGAGACAGGGAATTCGAAGTGAATGGTCCGGGCCTCGTTTTCGGTCTCAATGCGGTCGATTTTCTCGAGTTGCTTGATTCGGCTCTGGACCTGGGTGGCCTTGGTGGCCTTGTAGCGGAACCGCTCGATGAATTTCTCCGTCTGGGCAATTTTCCGGTCCTGGCTCTTTTTGGCCTTTTCCAGCTGTTGGAGCCTCTCCTGGCGCTGGACAAGGAAGCGGCTGTAGTTGCCGGTGTAGGGAACCATGTTGCCGTTCTCGATCGACAGAATGGAGGTGCAAAGCTGGTCCAGCAAAGCCCGGTCGTGGGAAATCAGCAGGACCGCGCCGGCGTACGACCTGAGGAAGCCTTCCAGCCAGCGAAGCGAGTCCAGGTCCAGATGGTTGGTCGGTTCGTCGAGCATGAGCAGGTCGGGTTCTTCCAGCAGCAGGCGGGCAAGGGCAATGCGCATTTGCCAGCCCCCGGAGAACTCCCCGCAGGGCCGATGCAGGTCGCCCTTGGAAAAACCGAGTCCAAAGAGGATTTTCTCCGCCTTGGATCGGAGCTTGTGGGCTTCCAGGTCCTGTAACTGGTGGGTCAGGTGACCGAATCGCTCCAGACACTCGTCATATTCCTGGGTGCCGGGGGAGAGCTTCTGCATCGCCTCTTCGGTCTGGAGGAGGTGCTGTTGCAGTGCCTTGACGTTGCTGGCGCCGGCCTCGACCTCGTCGATGACCATCCGGTCAGGCGGAACGAACCCCTCCTGGGCAAGGTAGCCGTAGCAGACGTCGGAACGCTTTTCCACGACCACCTTGTCGGCTTCCTCCAGACCGTTGATGATCTTCAGGAGGGTGGTCTTGCCACTGCCATTGGGACCGACCAGCCCGGTGCGCGCACGCGGCTCGACCATGAAGGCGGCATCACGGAAGAGGGTCTTGGGTCCATAGGCAAGGTCCAGACTGTGGACGGTCAATAACATGATTTGGCTGCACAGTGTGGGACTTATCGTACCGCAGGCAATGGCAGAAGCAGGGGAATTCGCTTCCGGTCAGGATATTCGCCAGCGATCAGTGGCTTTGGGCAACCCCTGCCCGGGAAAAGCGCCGGCGGCTCCGGGTCTGCAATTGCACCCAGACCGGGAGTCCGGTCACCGCCCCAAGGGAAACCCCCACGATCCCGTAAAGGATATCCACGATGTTGGGGAAGCGGGAGGGGATGAAATACTGCGAGCATTCTGTCGTCACCAGCAGGATGAGGGTGGCGGTGTAGCCAACGGCGATGAAGTGGTAGTCTAAGGGGCAGTTTCTTGCCTGCTTTTGATCCCGGTTTCCGCGGCCGGGCAGGCAGGTAGCTGCCGGACACATCAGCGACAGGAGGAAGAAAGGCACGGCCGTCCGCAGGTCAGGATTCTTGTCAGCCCATGCGCCCAGCCAGTCGGGTACCCAGGTTATCTCCGACATGATGGAGGAACTACGCACCGACATGTAGATGGTAGCCCCCGCCAGGATGGAAAAGCCGGCCGCCATAAAGGCGCCGTGCAGGGAAATTCGTTTGGTCATAGTAGGTCGTGATTTTTAAATCAGCGGGGGAAGAAAGGATTCCCTGATAGAATGGCAACAAAATCCTTTACAGAACGTGTTTGCCCGAAAGCGGATTTTTACAGGTTATTGATGGCTGGAAGAAGTCCGCTTGATTGAGATTGAACTCCGCCGGGAATTTCCCACAGTGCGAAAATGCCGGCGGGCCCCGTGTCCATCCCGGATTGTTCAATCCTCAAGTAAAACTGCATGAAAAAGATGAAACTGTGGCCTTTCTGGGCCATCGGGCTGTTAGCAGCAACCAGCCTTCGAGGAAATGAAGCGGCGAGCCAAACGGTGTTTGAGCTCGAGGCGTTCATTGTCGAAGAGACTGCCCAGACACAACCTGAAACGCTCTCGCCGCTCAGCTTTCGGATGGACTCCCCGTTCGGGGAGGACCTGACGGTGCTCGAGATCCCGCGTGGACTAACCGTGCTCTCGGAGGAGTTGCAGGAACTCCTGCAATTGGATTCCTACGAGGCCCTTGACCGGGTTGGAGCCGGCACCCAACGGCTCAATTATTTCGGCCTGGCGGGGTCCGCCTTCCTCAGGGGCACCCGCGCCGGCACTTACTTCAACGGCATGCTGCGGGCCTACCAGCGCAATGAGATGCCGATGAGTTTCGGGGCCTTCGACGGCCTGGAGATCCTCAAGGGACCGGTTCCGGCATCCCTGAGCCCGACCCTGGTCGGGGGAGCGGTCAACCAGCGTCCCAAGAGTCCCTACTATGACACAGCCCGGGGCTCGGTGGAGCTGGAATTCGGCTCATTCGACCAGCGCCAGCTCCAGTTCGACTACGGGGCCCCGTTGATGCTGATGGGTAAACCGGCGGCTTACCGGGTTTCCTATACCGGCCACCGTTCGGAACGTTACTACGAGAATGTCCCCCATGACTTCGATTCCCTTTATGCCGCCGCCAAGGTGAAGCTTTCGGATAATCACCGTCTGTTCATCGGCGGGGAAGTTTATGATTTCAAGAGCAGCGAGATTCCCGGAATCAACCGGCCAACTCGCGAACTGATCGAGTCGGGCCGCTACGTCATTGGCGAACCGGCCCTGCTGACCGGAACGGAGTGGGGAGGAAACGTAGTTCGTCCGCTGGTGGCCTTCCCTTACACCTTTTCGCTCGATCCGGCGCTCTTTGCCCTGGCTGTTCCGGGTGAAGTGGCCCGGGCGAGGATCGCCCCGGAGTTGCTGGGCACGATGCTCGACCTGAACGACCCTGCAGTGGTGCAGGCCATCTACACCCCCCTGCCGGTGGAGCAGGTTCCTGGTTTTGCTGCATGGGGACATGCCGGCGCCGCAACATTCCTTTCCCAGGTCGACCCGGTCACCCAGGACGCCTACGTCTACACTCCCGGCTATTTTGAGGCTGGTGGATCTGTATTGACTGAGCAAATACAGCGGACCCGTGTCCTTGCCGACCCGCGGGACCGGGCGGATTCCACGGACTACATCGCCTTTGCCGACCTTGAGTCCCTCCTGGGTAACGGCGACCGTTTGCTGACCCGGTTGTTCATGGAGCGCCTGATCACCTCGAAGGCCTCCACCTACGGGTTTGCCTTCAACTCCGACCAGCTCGTCCTGCAGGGGAAACTGGAGTACCATCCGGTCCTTTCCTCGCCACGGAACCGGCTCAGTATCGGGTTGGATATCCGCTACACGGATGCCTATGTCCTGCAGGATTTTGATGCCGAGCCATTCAGCCGCCGTGACCTGACCCGGGATGCCATCAGCGCCAATACCCTGGTCCCGGCCGGGGGTGACCTTGGCCCGGACGGGTTGAATTTCTGGTCCAGTTTTGGAACCGCCAGCCTTGAATCGGAACTGATCCAGGGCGCCGCCTACGTGGCCGGCTCGTACGGGCTCAGTGAGCGCCTTGTCATTCACTATGGAGGACGCATCGAGCAGGCCTGGTACAAGGTGAGCCTGCCGGAGGCAATCGACAACCCGATACCCGGGGTCGACGCCGAGATTGCCCGTGACGATGACGAACTGCTCTGGCAGCTGCACCTGAATCCCCATCTGGAATTACTGCCCGATGTCTTCCTTTACGGCGCCCTGCAGCTGGGCAAGGCACTTGCCCCGGGCGACGGCGGAACAGTTTCCGGCGAGGACAGCTTTACCGACGTGGAGCTCTTTGAGGCGGGATTAAAGGCCAGCTTGCTGGAAGACCGGTTGTTCGTCTCGGTGAGCGCCTATCACTGGGACCAGGCAACCTATTCCACCCGCGATGCCTCAGCCCGGCCCTTGCGGGCCAAGGGAGTTGAGCTGGAACTGACTTATTCACCCACGGAGACACTTACCTTGATGGGAGCCTTTACCGCCCAGCGGGTTTTCCTGCGCAATGATGTGCTGGGATTCGGGGCCATTCCCCAGACCGAGGAGGGTTGGGCCCTTAACGGGGGTATCCTGAATGCCACCGGGGGCCGGTCGGCCCCGGATAATCCCGAGATGGCCTTCGCCGGGCTACCGGAGGTGACTGCCAATTTCTACGCCGCATGGGCATTGCCGGGAGGCTTCCAGGTCGCCGGCGGCCCTGTCTGGCGGGACGGATATGCCCACGACATGCAACGCGCCCTGCGGGTCCCCAGCTACGTCATCTGGATGGCCCAGGTCCGCTACGACGCGGATGCCTGGTGGGTCCGTCTGCACGTCGACAACCTCTTCGATGAGGAGTACTGGATCGGGCAGGAGCCGGTGTTTTCCGCAGGCACCCTGATCCTGCAGGGGTCCGGACGCCGTTGGCAACTGACCGCCGGGCTTCGGTTCTAGCATTCCACTACGTTGACCGCCAGACCGCCGCGGGAGGTTTCCTTGTACTTGCGGCGCATGTCCTTTCCGGTTTCGCGCATTGTGCGGATGACGGCGTCCAGGCTTACCTTGTGACGTCCGTCACCGCGCAGTGCGATCCGGGCGGCGTTGATGGCCTTGACCGCGCCCATGGCGTTGCGCTCGATGCAGGGAATCTGGACCAGTCCGCCAATGGGATCGCAGGTCAGCCCGAGATTGTGCTCCATGCCGATCTCGGCGGCATTCTCCACCTGGCTGGGGGTTCCGCCCATCAATTCCGCCAGGGCGCCGGCCGCCATCGAGCAGGCTACTCCGACCTCACCCTGGCAGCCGACATCGGCCCCGCTGATGGAGGCGTTTTCCTTGAAAAGCATGCCGATTGCCCCGGCGGTGAGGAGAAAATTCCGGTGCCAGTCGGGTGAGCGTGGCCCAAGGAAACGATCACAATAGTGCATGACGGCCGGGATGATGCCGGCGGCCCCGTTGGTGGGGGCGGTGACGACCCGGCCCCCGGAAGCGTTCTCCTCGTTCACGGCAATGGCATAGACGTCCACCCAGTCGAGAATGGTCAGGGAATCCCGCAGGGCGGATTCGGGGCGTTCGCACAGTTTCCGGTAGAGGGCGGGTGCCCGCCTTTCAACCCTAAGGCCACCCGGCAGCTGTCCTTCCTTGTTGAGCCCGGCTTGAACACAGCCCTGCATGGCTTCCCAGATGGCGTCCAGCTGGGTGGTTGTCTCCCGCCGCGGACGCCATGCCTTCTCGTTGTCCATGACCAGTCCGCAAACGGGCAGGCCGATATCGTCGGCCAATCCGACCAGCTCCACCCCCGAGGTGAAGGGGTAGGCCACCGTGATTGCCGGCCTCGGCTCCCCGATTTCCCGCTCGTCGACAATGAAGCCGCCACCCACCGAGTAGCACTTCACCTCCCTCAGCGTTTCCCCATTCTTGCCGATGGCACTGAAGCACAGGCCGTTGGAATGGTGGGGAAGGGAGTTCCTGCGGTTGAAAATGAGATCCCTGGAAAGATCCATGGCAACAAGGTGCCCCCCCGGTAAACGGAGGCTGCGGGTCGATTCCACTTCCGCAAAGACCGCGGGAAGGGAATCGGGATCGACGGTCTCAGGCTCGCTACCGGTCAATCCGGAGACCACCGCCCGGTCGGTGCCGTGGCCCTTGCCGGTCAGGCCAAGCGATCCAAACAATTCGACCCGGACCCGGGCCGGAGCGAGGGGTTCCACTTCACGGGCAAAGCGGGCGGCGGCCCGCATCGGACCAACGGTGTGGGAGGATGATGGCCCGATGCCGATGGTGTAGAGGTCGAGGACACTGAGGTACACAGTCAGGCAGTCTATGGCAGATGGGGGATTTGGCAACCCCGGTTGAGCGACCCGGTAATCAGTAATCCCGGTGAATGTAGACGTGGGTTCCCGGCCCGACTGTGTCGAACAGCCTCACCAGGTCCCCGTCGAGCATCAGCAGGCACCCGGAGGAGATGTTCTCCGGAAAGTGCTCGGGGTGGTTGGTCCCGTGGATGTAGATGCACCGGTCGAAGGAATCGATCCCCGGCCCGGCATTGAGTCCGGACTCAAGTCCCCTTAACCGCAGGATCCGCGTGGTGACAAAGTTCTCCTGGCTGGGCCCGGCGTCCTCCCTCTGGTGCCAGCATTCCCCGGTGGGGACCCGGCCCCGGAAGATCATGCCCGCCGGTGATTCGCTCCCGATTTTGGCACCCACCTCGTGCAGGCCCCATGGGGTTCCCAGCGATCCCTCCCGGCAGGACATCGGTTTCTTTCCGTAGGAGAAAGGATAGGGTTTCAGGCCGCCTGAAGGATCCTGCAGATGTAGAATTTTCTCGCCAATCATAGCAATCAGCACATGGTGCGATCGTTTTAATCCGTGCCGTTCAAGGCACTTCAAGTAAGCATCAAAACCCTTCACAAAAAATGGCAGTCTCAGTTGGTATCGTGGGCGCAACCGGCGCGGTTGGCCAGGAACTCATTCGTTTGCTGCATGAGCGGGAATTCCCGTTTTCCACGCTCAAGTTATTGGCCTCGGGCCGCTCGGCAGGCAAGGAAATCCGCTACGGGGACAAGACTTTCATCGTCGAGGAGGCCCGCCCGGAGTCATTCGACGATCTCGACATAGCGCTCTTCAGCGCGGGAGCCAGCATAACAAAGGCCCTCGCCCCGGAAGCAGCCCGTCGCGACTGTACTGTGGTCGACAACAGCTCCGCTTTCCGCATGGAGCCGGACGTGCCCCTGGTGGTTCCGGAAATCAACCCTGAGGCGGTCAAGAACCATAAGGGAATCATCGCCAACCCGAACTGTTCAACGGCCATCACCCTGATGGGCCTGTATCCGCTACACCAGGCCTTCGGGGTCAAGCGCTTTGTCGCCTGCACCTACCAGGCTGTTTCTGGCAGCGGGGTGGCCGGGATGATGGAGCTGGAAAACCAGCTGAGGGCATGGGCCGAGGGCAAGGTTTTCGAGCCGGAAAACTATGCCCATCCGATCGCTTTCAACCTTTTCCCGCATGTGGATGTCTTTTTTGATGACGGCTACACCAAGGAAGAGCACAAGATGCTCAACGAGAGCCGCAAGATCATGAGCCTGCCGGCTCTCGGGGCCAGCACCACCTGCGTTCGGGTGCCTGTCATGCGGGCGCATGCCATCGCTGTCCACGCCGAGTTTGAGCATCCGGTCGATGTCGAGAAGGCCCGCGCCGCGGTCGCCGCCTTCCCTGGCGCCGAGCTGTGCGACGACCCGAAGAACAACGTCTACCCGACACCGCTTCAGTTTTCCGGCAAGGACAAGTGCGGGGTGGGGCGCCTCCGGGTGGATGCAGCCCTCGACAATGGATTGGCTTTCTTCGTCGTGGGGGACCAGCTGCTCAAGGGCGCGGCCCTGAATGCGGTCCAGATCGCCGAGGAATTGCTCAAGCAGTAACCGGCCAACCAGTCCGGCGCTCAGACGACTTCGTCACCGAGGCAGGTTTCGACCAACCGGGCGGTCTTGAGCCAGGGATGATCGAGGGGAACCGTGCGTTTCTTTCCGGCCACTGTCTCCAGCTTGACCGGTACACAGCGGTTGCCACGGACGGCCACCATCACGTTGAAATGCCTTTCGGCCAGCAGTTCGCCTGCAACGGTGCCCAGACGGGTGCAAAGGAGCCGGTCAAACGGGGTCGGTGATCCGCCCCGCTGCACGTGACCGAGTGAAGTGACCCGGGCCTCGACACCGGTCAGTCCCTGCAGCTCGCGGGCAATCCGGCTGGCCACGGGTTCCTGGACCAGGTGGACGCCGCTGTTCTTGGCCTGTTCCATCAGCTCAACTTCCTTCGGGGAACGTTGCCTTTTGGATGGCTTTACCTGGACCTCACCCTCCGCGTTCGGGTCGTGCGGTTGAACACCCTCGGCGACCGCGACAATCGAGAAGCGCTTGCCGGTCCGGCGCCGGTTGAGGATGCTTTCGGCAACCGCCTCCAGCTTGTAGGGGATCTCGGGAATCAGGATCACGTCCGCGCCCCCCGCGATTCCCGCGCCAAGACACAGCCAGCCGGCATCATGTCCCATGATTTCACAGACGATGACCCTGTGATGGCTGGTGGCGGTGGTGTGCAGGCGGTCAATGGCCCCGGTGGCAATCGCCATGGCCGAATCGAACCCGAAGGTGATATCGGTCCCGGCCACGTCGTTGTCGATGGTCTTGGGCAATGTTAGGACGTTCATGCCCGCTTTTTGCAGCCGGAGGGCGTTTTTCTGGGTACCGTTTCCGCCCAGGCACACCAGGCAATCGAGCCGGTGCTTGTTGTAGTTGGCCAGGGCGACGTCGGTCATGTTCATCACCTTGCCGCCCACGGGCATCTTGTGCAGCTTGTCGCGGCCACTGCCGAGAAAAGTCCCTCCCTGGGTGAGGATGCCGCTGACATGGATGTTCTCGATAGGGATCATCCGGTTTTCCACCAGCCCCCGGAATCCATCCTGGATCCCCACCACTTTCCAGCCATAGTGCATGGCGGCCTTGCTGACGCCCCTAATCACCGCGTTCAGTCCGGGACAGTCGCCCCCCGCCGTTAAAATACCGATCGTTCCCCTTGTCTTAGCCATATTGGCCGCGATGCTAAGGCTCTCTCTTCATCCATGACAAGCCTATGTATGGATTCGGCGGGATTAAGGCGGAGCGAATGTCCGGAGGGCGGTGACACGTCACCGCCTTTTAAAGCGCCGACATGCCGGTGCACTCCAAGGTTGGTCGGGGCGGCCGGATTCGAACCGACGACTTCTTGCTCCCAAAGCAAGCGCTCTACCAGGCTGAGCTACGCCCCGAGGGTTTGGAAGTGCTGAGTCCCGTGAATTTCTGTTTAAATGTCAAACAAGGATTAAAAGCAGGGCGTGGATTGGCGGTCATTGGCTTTATTCTTGCCCGGCAAACCGCAATCAGCCACTATTATGGCTCCATGAGCAAGATGCCTCTACTCTCTCTGGGTGGCGTTGTTGCATCGATGTCATCCCTCTTGATTGCCGCGCCCGGCCAGGTGACGGTCACCGTTGAATCGAGCCCGGACATGTCGGCCTGGTCGGCCGCCTCCACGGGGGAGCTGGATGTCTCCTCGAGCCAACCCTATTACCGGGCCAAGATTGTGCCCTCCGACGGGGGAACGCCCTCCTACAGTGACTCGTTCCAGGCAGCGACCACCTACGCGGGGGGAAAGGTCAATATCCTCCTCCAGAGCGGCAGCGACCTCACCGGATGGACGGCTGATGTCACCGGGGTCCATGATGTTTCCGGGGGAAAGAAGTTTTTCCGGGTCCGTTCGCTGACCTCCTTCAACGAGTTTGTTTTCGTCGATGCCTCCACCGAGACCTTCAATGACTTCCGTATCGGCACCTACGAGGTGACCAAGGAAGAGTGGGACCAGACCTACGACTGGGCCTTGCTCAACGGCTACGCGTTTTCCAACAACGGGGTGGGGTGTGAAATCAACCATCCGGTCCATTCTGTTTCCTGGTATGACATTCTCAAGTGGTGCAATGCCCGCAGCGTGAGCGAGGGCAGGACGCCTGCCTACTATACGGATGCCGGGTTCACCACCGAGTTCAAGACGGGGTCCCCGGCCGCGCCCGCGGACATCCATTGGAATACCAGTGCCAACGGTTACCGGTTGCCCACCGACGAGGAGTGGCGCTTTGCGGCAGGTGAGGGCCTTCATACCTACAGCGGATCCAATGTTGCCGCCGATGTTGCCTGGCATGCGGAAAATTCCGCCGGAGCGGCCTGTGACTATCTCGATACCCGCGGCACCTGGCCGGTCGGCGGACTGGCTGCCAACGGGATAGGAGCCTATGACATGTCGGGCAATGTTTCCGAATTCGTTTACGACTCCCTGGTCAGCAGCCGGGCTTTCTGGGGTGGCGCCTATAGTTCCAGCACCAACGTCTTGAGTAGGGATTTCTTGGCAATTACCAACAGTTATGGCACCAAGGGTGCCTCCAATATCGATGCCACCGTTGGATTCCGCCTGGTTCTCAATATCGAGATTGAAGCTGCCCAGAGCACAGTGACCACCCAGTCATCCATCGCCACAAAGCCCACCCGAAAGGGCAAAATGACACGGTCCCTGGACCGTTAGACAATGGAGCCAGCTGCCAGGGTCGAACTGGCGACCTGCTGATTACAAATCAGCTGCTCTACCAACTGAGCTAAGCTGGCCTTAATGGTACCGGACCAGGGACTCGAACCCTGGACCAATGGATTAAGAGTCCACTGCTCTACCAACTGAGCTAGTCCGGCACGGGAAAGGCAATGAATAAGGGAAGCAACTTTGCCCTGGGCAAGCCAAAAAAGTGGAATTTCCCATATTTTTGCCCCCGCCGGGCCCCCTCCGGCTGGATATGCGCTTGCCAGAGTGATTCCGGGGGGTACGCTCAGGAGCCATGATGGATGATTTTGATGATTCAGTAACCCCGGTGGAATCGAAGGGTAACAGCAGCAAGCTGCCGCTGATCGCGGTTGCGGTCGGTATTATCGGCATCGTTGTCGGGCTCACGGGCATTGTCCTGGCCAACAAGGCCCAGACTGAGGTCGAGGCCCTTGAGGCCCGACTGGCCGCCAAGCCGGACCAGACCGAGGACCTGAAGAATTCCATTGCCAGCATCGAGGACCGGCTGGTCAAACTGGGCGGCGAGTTCGTCAAGTTGAGCAAGCAGGACCGACAGATCCAGGAAGGGACCCAGGCCGCCTTCGACAGCATGGGCGAGAACGTCCGGGCTAACCGGGAGGCCATCAACGAGGTGGCTGCCAAGCTGACCGAAGTCATGAGCGGCATTCCCAAGGGCCGGGTGGCCTCGGTTGCGGTTTCCACTGATAGCGCGGCCGGCGCACCCACCGAGGTGGCCGAGGACGGGATCTACGCCATCAAGAGCGGGGACACCCTGAGCAAGGTGGCCAAGCAGTTTGGGGTCAGTTTGAACGCCCTTCTTTCGGCCAACCCGACCGTGAATCCGCGCGCCCTGCAGATCGGACAGAAGATCGTCATCCCGCAGCAATAGCTTGCCGTCCGGGGACAGTTGATTGATGGGCGAGGAAGGAATCACCGCCTGGGAGCGCAGGCAGACCCAGCTACATGCGGATTGCCGGGTGTACAGGATCCTGCGCGAGCACTGGCAGAACAACCGGGAGAGCTCGGAGGGCGACTTTTATGTCATGGAAGTGGCCGACTGGGCGGTGACGATCGCCCTGACCGATGAAGGCAACTGCGTCCTAGTACGACAGTTCCGTTTCGGGACCGGGGATTTCACTTGGGAGCTTCCGGCAGGTGTTGTCGACGAGGGGGAGGACCCGCTGGAGGGGGGCGTCCGCGAGTTGTATGAGGAAAGCGGCTACAAGGGAAAGTCGGCCCGTGTGCTGGGCGTTGTCCATCCCAACCCCGCGATCCAGCGCAATCGCTGCCACTTGATCCTCGTTGAGGGCGCCGAGCGAATCGGCAAGGGTGATCCCGGTCCCCATGAGTTTTTCGATGTCCGGGAAGTGCCGGTGGAGACACTGTTCGAGTGGGCCCGCAACGGCACCATAACCCATGCCATCGTGCACGCGGCCCTTTTTTATCTCCGGGACTACCTGGAGACGGGGGCGGCTCCGGGAGCGCAGTGAGGGCGATTGTCCGGGCAGCGACCTTGATGTCTCCTGATGGCAACCGGCTGAGCCCCGGCCAATGATCTTTGTCAGCATAACGTGAATTCATCTCTATCGAGCAACGCCTACCTGAGGGAACTGAAAGCGACCCTGCTTTTGGCCGCTCCCATCACAGCCGGGCATCTCAGCCAGATGCTTCTCGGGATCACGGATACCTTGATGATCGGCCGGGTGGGGGTTGTCGAGCTGGCCGCATCCGCCTTGTCCCATACCCTGGTTCATTTTGTTTTCATTGTCGGTGTGGGACTGCTGACCTCTGTCTCGGTGCTGGTCTCGCATGCCTACGGCGCGGGCAACCGGACCGAGGCCGGCGAAATGTTGCGACGAGGCCTGGCCATCGGGGTGTCCGGGGGGCTTCTGATGTTTGTCCTGCTGTGGGGAAGTTTCCCCTTCCTGCAGCACCTTGGCCAGCCGGATGACGTGGTATCGGCCAGCAAGCCCTACCTGTGGCTTCTTTCGGTATCGCTGCCTTTTGTCATGGCGATCATCTGCTACCGGAATTTTTCCGAGGCCCAGGATGCGCCATGGCCGGCATTCTGGTGTGGCCTGACCGGGGTACTGCTGAATATTTTCCTCAATTGGGTCCTCATCTACGGCAACCTCGGTGCCCCACGGCTGGAGCTGGTGGGGGCCGGAATTGCCACCCTGATCAGCCGGGTGGTCAATCTGGTCCTGCTCGTCAGCTGGTTGCGCATGGACCGCCGATTCAGGGATAGCTGGCCTGTCCGCTGGCTGGCACCAATGCCATGGAAGGCTCTCCAGAGTATGCTCAAGCTTGGGTTCCCGGTGGGAATGCAGCTTTTGATGGAGGTCGGCGCCTTTTGTTCGACAACGCTCTTCATGGGCTGGCTGGGCATCATAGAAATGGCGTCGCACCAGATTGCCATCACCTGCGCCGCGACCACCTTCATGGTGCCGCTGGGTATTTCACTGGCGGTGGCAATCCGGGTCGGCCACGTCATCGGCGGGGGAGAATTCCACCGGGCCCGGACAGTCGCCTACGGCGCATTGGGCTTCACTGTCCTGCTGAGCAGCCTATTCACGGTGGTGTTCATCGTATTCAACCAACCCCTGGCAAACCTCTTTACCCCCGATCCGGAGACCGCCGCCATGGCGGCCAGCCTGCTGGTGGTGGCCGGGTTCTTCCAGCTGTTCGATGGTTCCCAGGTGCTGGCCATCGGCAGCCTCAGGGGATGCAAGGATGTGGATGTTCCGACCTGGATCATTTTCTTTTCCTACTGGATTGTCGGCATTCCGTTGGGCCTGGCCCTTGCCTTTGCCTTCGATACGGGTGCGATCGGGCTCTGGGTGGGGCTTGCCGCCGGCCTCGGAGTCGCCTCGGCGGGACTGCTGCGGAGGTTCAACCGGCTGACCAGTTGAACGGCTTTTCAGACTGGCCTTGGGAACGTTTAATGCCTAAGCGTAAGGTATGAGAGAATACTTCGGCAGGCGTTCATTCCTGCGCACCACGTCAATGGCAACCATCGGCCTGGGATTGACCGGAATCGGTGGATGTTGCCGGTCTGGCTCCGGCTTTAAATTGTCACTGGCCCAGTGGTCGCTTCACCGGGCCCTTTTCGAGGGGAAGCTGGATCCGCTGGATTTTGCCCCCCTGGCCAGATCCGAGTTCGGTATAACCGCCGTCGAATACGTGAACCAGTTCTACAAGGACAACCTCGGTAAACCCGGCTACCTGCAGGAACTGAAGAAGCGGGCTGACGACAGCGGGGTGAAGAGCCTCCTGATCATGGTGGACGGGGAAGGGGAACTTGGTGCCCGGGACGAGGAAGACCGGCAACGTGTCGTTGAGAACCACTACAAATGGGTTGAGGCGGCGGAGCATCTCGGTTGCCACTCGATACGGGTCAATGCTGGCGGTCCGGGTGCCCGCCATGAGCTGGCCCCGGCGGTGGTGGACGGGCTTGGACGGCTCTCGGAATTTGCAGCCCCGGCCGGGCTCAATGTCATTGTCGAGAACCACGGGGGCTTTTCCTCGGACGGGGCATGGTTGGCCGGTGTCATCGCCCAGGTCGGGCTCGGCAACTGTGGCACCCTGCCGGATTTCGGGAATTTTTGCATCCGCCGCGAAAAGGACGAGTCCGGGAACCGTGTCTGCGTGGAGGAATATGACCGCTACCAAGGGGTGGCCGAGCTTATGCCCTTTGCCAAGGCCGTCAGCGCCAAGGCGCACGACTTCGATGACCAGGGCAACGAAATCCACACCGATTATTTCCGAATGATGGGGATCGTCCTTGATGCCGGTTACACCGGCTATGTCGGCATCGAGTACGAAGGCCGAACGGACGATGAATACACCGGCATTCTTAAAACCAAGGCCCTCCTGGAAAAAGTCCGGGCGGGATGTGCTTCCTGAAATGACTGAATATAACCACTTGCATGATTTTAGAGAAAATCCTCATGAAAAAGAACCTGTTTCCACTGATCCTTCTACTGGCTCTCACATCAACCTGCCTTGCCGTTCCCGATTTCATCGGCGACTGGCGTGGCAAGTGGATTGATCCCCCCAAGGGCTACCTCCAATTGAGCCCGGAATTGACCGCCCAGGTCATCGGGCTGGGGGATGACCGCTACCAAGTGACCTTCAGGGAGGAATTTGAGCGCCGGGCCACCCCGATCTTTATCGGGACGGGCACCAGCCTGGACGGAGTCATTGAGGTCGCCGGCGAGGGCTTCAGTTGCCGGATCACTGAATCCTCAATCAGGGGCCAGGGACTGTACCGCAGCAAGACTCCCGTGCCTTTCGAGCTGCAGCCATTTTTCCGCGTTTCCCCGACCATGAACCGGCCAGCCCCAGAGGGGGCGGTCTTGCTTTTTGACGGGACTTCCCTCGATCAGTGGAAGCACATCCAGAAGGGGAAGGAAATCGATCCGGTGTGGAAAATCCACGATGGCATTCTTCGTGCGGTCCCCAAGAAGGAAAACAATGAGGTCGGAGGTGACTTGGTCTCCCGGCGGGTCTTCAAGAGTTGCGAGTTGCACCTCGAATTCCGGCTCCCCTACGAGCCCGGAAACAGTGGACAGGGACGGGCCAACAGCGGGGTCTTTTTCCAGGGAACCTACGAGGTGCAGATCCTCGACAGCTACGGCCTGACCGGCGACTGGACGGAATGCGGTGCCCTTTACAAGGTGGCTCCGCCCAAGGTGAACCGCTGTTCGCCACCGGGACAGTGGCAGACCTATGATATCATTTTCGATGCGGCCGTATACGACGCTGCCGGCGAACTGCTCAAGAATCCTGTTGTCACGGTATGTCACAACGGCGAACTGATCCATAACCAGCAGGAATTGTTCGAAGTGACCCAGTACATGCAGGCCAACCGTCTGAAGCCCCATCCAAAGGAGGCTGGTCCGATCGAACTACAGGACCACGGGCACCCGGTCGAGTACCGGAATATCTGGCTGGTTGAGCGGTAAGTTACCGCCAGGGCACAAAAAACCGCCGGATGGCGGTCAATTCATTACGGAGGAAATGGTGCTCAGGATGGGACTTGAACCCATACACCTTACGGCACACGCCCCTCAAGCGTGCGTGTCTACCAATTCCACCACCTGAGCATTAACGTTGGGAAAAATGGAAAATGGGAGGTGCCAAGGGAAGTGCAAGGTTTTTTTGGCGAAATCTGGAATGCTGCCAGATACATGCAGGGTGCCCTATGATTGCTTGACCTAAGCGTGATATTGGCTGTGAATACGGCCTCTCGCACCGTATTGGCATGGCAGACGACATACCTGAAAAAACTCCCAAGGCTGACAAGGGGAATCTCGACCTGAGCAGCCTTTCTTCTTTTTCGCTCGGCCCGGATTGGGTCAGTGGCAAAAAGCCGCAACCCCGTTTACCCCGGGAAGGATCGGAAGACCGCCCCAAAGGGCCACGTGGACCGCGTGACCGACGGGGCGCGCCGCCCCGCAAGCGGCCCCGTCCAGAGGGTGAGCGTCATGGCTCAGGACCCCGCGGCCGGGAGCGCCCGGATCGACGGGAACGTGAACCTGTGGAGCCCTTCAAACCCGTGGTGGCAGCCGATTTCTATCCCGAGGAGGAACCTTTCAAGGTCCTTTCGCAGGCAATCAAAACCTCCTGCAGGACGTTCGAGCTGTTTGAGATCGCCCGGCTGATTCTCGAGAAGCCGGACCGCTGGGTCTGTGTTGCCCGTGACCCCTCCCACAAGGAAGGGGAACCGGCGACCCTGTGGGCCTCCGTCCCGGACGGGCTTCCCTTCCAAAGTGAGGAGGAAGCACTGACCCATGCCTTCCGCCATTACCTGGGGGATTACTTTGATAAGCAAAGTGTCGAAGGGGAGGCACCGGCAGGGTCTTTCCAGATGGTGCACAAATGCGGGATGACCGGGGATCTCCTGGCGCCCCCCAACTACCACCGCTACCAGGCGATATGCCGGGATCATCACGCAACCAAGTTGAGTCACCTCCCGTATGCCAAGTTTGAGCAGCGGATAGAGAGTACCCGCGAGGAGGAGGACATTCAGGCATGGCTGGAGCAGATGAAGACCCAGACCCGCTTCACATTTAAGGAAAACCCGGAAAATGTCTTCGAGAGTCTTGAGGACGCCCGGTTGTTCCTGGTCACCCAAGCCAAGGACAAGCTGGTGCGGCCGGCCTACTCGGCCCGCTTCTCCGGCAAGGCCCTCGCTCTCCTGAATCCCGGGAACCCGATCCGGCGCTCGGTGGACTTCCTTCTTGAGGGACAAAAGCGCTTCCCGCTGGACACTGCCAACCACCTTCGGGGCCGCCTGCGGCGAATGCACTTTGCGGTCTACAAGAAGGGCTCCAAGGGGGTTTCCTTTGTCTGTGCGGTCAAGCGTCACTTCCGCAAGCCGGACGAAGTACTGGCTGACAACCTGCAGGCATTGGTCGGCTTTATTGAGAAACATCCGAATTTTCCGGCCAAGGATCTCCCCAAGGCTTACCTTGACCTCAAGGAGACACCGGAGGCTGTCCAGCCCGCCGCTTCCGATAAGGCCGGGGCCACGGCAGGTGAATCCTCCGAGGCCGGGAGCGTCCCCGCTCAACCAAATCCAGAGGAAACAGTGGCCGTCAGGAAACTCAAAACGGACCTGCATTACCTTGTGTCGCAGGGATACGTCATTGAGTACAGTGACGGACGACTGTATGTCCCCCCCATCCGGGAGGATGAAGTCCGCCATCTGGAAAAATTGAAGGCCCAGGCGGAAAAAGAGGAAACTGAGGATCAGCAGGCGCCCGCAGCCGCTGAGGCCGAGGCAGAACCGGTCGATGAACCGGAGGCAAAGGAGCCCGTAGCCGAGCTCGTAGCACCGGAACCGGAACAGCCGGAGACCACTGACCCTTCCCCGGAGAGCGGGGAGTCGGAGGAATCCGTTCCCGAAGCCCCGGTTGATCCTGGAGAGAAGAAGCCCGAGGCCTGAGTGTCATGGCGACTCTCGACGGCAAAGGTGACCACGTCACGACCTTGCAGGACCTGAAGGACGCGGTGCAGGCATTTGTGCGCGAGAGGGACTGGGAGCGTTTTCACTCCCCGAAAAACCTTTCCATGGCACTGGCCGCCGAGGCCGCCGAACTGATGGAGCATTTCCTCTGGGATAGCCTGGAAGATTCCCATCAGTCGGCAAAAAAGGAAGAGGTGGCCGACGAGCTGGCGGATATTCTCCTTTATTTGCTGGAATTTGCCAACATGACCGGAATCGACATTTCCGAGGCCGTTGCCGCAAAGGCAAAAAAGAATGCGGAAAAGTATCCGCTGGAAAAGTCCCGGGGCAACTCACTCAAGTACACCGAACTCTAGGGTGGCGGAGACCCGGACGGGAGGAAATTTATGGATATGGAAAATATGGCGCGCTGGTTGTTGGTCGCATCTGTTGTAGCGATTCTCCTAGGACCCGTTATCATTATGATGCTGGCCTTTTCAGTGGATGGCCTGTTTATTGGCGGAGCCCTGCTGATCATGGGTGCCCTCGGGCTGTATGCGGGGATGAAATCGCTGAACAGGACGAAGGCGGATTCCCAGTAGTCCGTCCGGGGACCAGTCGGAAAATTCTACGGTTGCCAGGAATGGCATTTGCAAGAATCCTCTTGCAATTGACTAGATGACCAGTCCGCGAAAGAAGATCGTCCACAAATGGTTGTACTTGGGTTACGCTTCCGGTGCCCTGTTCGTTTACCTGCTGCTGATGGTGTTTGTTCTCCCTTGGTGGCATGCCTCAAGCCAACCGGTGTTGCTAACCCTCGGAGCGGGCTCAGGAGAGGAGATTCTCCTCGAGTATTCCCCTGATGAGGCGGCCCTGCCACTGGTTCCTGTTGGCGATGTCTCCGGGTACAGCTGGAAATGGGCAACCGAACTGCCGCCCAGACCCTCCTACGATCTGGCCCTGCTTTTCCCGGGGGGCAGTACCGGGGGAATTGTCTACCGTAAAATAGAGGTGATCCGGCTGACCCCGACGAAGGATATTGCCTGCCTTGAAGCGGACAGCCTGACCGGGGAAGGCGCCGACGGAATACGGCTGAAGGAAACGCAGGACGGGGCCAGGGTTTTTTCCGAGCCGGGAGGCCGCCTGCCCATACCGGTCGACCTGTCCAGGCCAACTTCCTACACCTGGCTGAAGTCGTGGGCCAAAGCCACCTTCGGATATGTGACGGTTTCCCTTGTCCTTTTTCTTGCCCTGTCATCCTTCATCCAGTTCCCCGACCGGATACAGGCCTACCGTAAGCGGGTGCCCGCATGGGAGAGCCTGCTTATGCTTCTTTTTATTGGATCCGGGGCCATGGCCCACATCCATTTGGTCCGGAATTCCATGCCGCAGTTCACGCCCGGTGAGAGCGATCCTTACGTCCTCCAGGCAATTCAGCTGGCATCAGGAAACACCAGTGATCTGGCCCCGCAGCCCGGGTATTCCTATTTTCTCATGGAGACCGGAAAGCGGCTCGACTGGAGCATGGGCGAGGTGACGGTCATCCAGGCGGTCCTCTTCGGGGTCGCGCTGGCCCTGCTGGGGATGTCGATGTTGCGCCTCATGCACGCATACGCGATGGGGCCTGTCCTGCTGCTGGCCTATATGTCGCCGCCGGCATTGTGGTCCAGTCTTCACATTGGGGTGGATTCGTTGCTGGCCAGCCTCTGGCTGCTGGCCCTGGCCACCTTTCTCTACCTGTGGAAACGGGAAGGATGGCAGCGGTGGATTGGCTGGATTATTTTCGGGGTGCTGGTTTCCCTTGCGGCAACGGTTTCCTTCAGCGGATTGCTCCTGTTGGTAATCCCGCTGGGATTACTGTTCGGGACCGTGGTATGGGCGGTGGTAGTGCGGGGCAAGTACTTCTACAAGCTGGGAGTCCTGTGGTCGACCCTTGGCCAGGTGGCCCTGCCGGTGGTGCTCCTGGTTTTTACATGTCTCTTTCTTGATCTTGATAAGGAAGCCGGCATGTGCTCGTTCCCGCCCATGAAGGCAAGTGCGCCCTTCACCTCGGGAATGTTCGAAGTGATGGCACTGGATGGAACCCCTGCCTACAGGGACATTATCACCGAGCGGGCAACCAACGGATTCCGCTATGACGGACCCGTAATGTCGGCTTATCCCGGGCTGGCCGAGGCCTCCTGCGAAGCGTTGCCCTTGCGGGCCCTCCTGGTGGCCTGGGGTCGCCTGTCCGGTTGGGGGCTGTTTCTTCCCGACGAGGAAACCCACGAGGGCGAATCCCTCCTGACCGACTACACGTTGCGCAATTCCTTCAGGAATGGTGCTGCCGCCCGGGGGGTACAGAGGAGCGTATCCGAGATCATGCGGGAAACGGGTCAATTGGTGCAGGTCACCGAGAAGCGCTCGAACCGGCAGGTTATGGTCTACAACAAGACCGTCAGCGATATTTACCGGTGGTTCTACCGTCTATTGCTTTTCGGCGGGCTGGCGGGCTGGCTGATCGGCCTGGCCGACCGGAAGTTTCTCGCGGCGGTCCTGGTGCTGCCGTTCATGCTCAACATCCTGCTGAACGTATTACTGTTCAACATGAGCAGCCAGGCCATCCAGTCGCTGGACGCCTGTCTTTGGCTGGGGGCCTTGTCGGGGCTGCTCTGTGTCAACGCCCGGGCCCTGCAGAAGCCCACCGACGAGACCGACCGGCGAAGCCTGCCGCCTTTCCGTCCGAAACGCCTCTTTACCCGGCATGAAACCCTGCCTGGGATGCCCTCGCGTTAACCCGCAAATGACCTGCGGATCCGCTCCATTGCGGTTTCCACGTTCTTTCTCGAGTTGAAGGCGCTGAGCCGGAAATGGTTTTCCCCGCAGGTGCCAAACCCGGCCCCGGGGGTACAGACGATGGCGGTCTCGTTGAGCAGTTTGTCGAAGAAATCCCATGACGGGGTATCCGTCTTGATCCAGACATAGGGGGCATTGGTTCCGCCGGCGCAATTGAAGCCCAATCCCTTCATGGTATCCAGGATGATGGCGGCGTTCTCCATGTAGAAGTCGGTCAGTGCCTTGACCTCCGCCTTGCCGGCCTCCGAGTAGATGGCGGCGGCGGCCTTTTGTACCGGATAGGCTACTCCGTTGAACTTGGTGGTGTGGCGGCGGTTCCAAAGCCGGTGCAGGCTGACCTCCCTGCCGTCACTGGCCTTGGCCATCAGGGTCTCAGGAACAACCGTGTAGGCACAGCGTGTCCCGGTGAAGCCGGCGTTCTTGGAGAAGGACCGGAACTCGATGGCACAGTCGCGTGCTCCTTCCAGTTCGTAAATGGAGTGGGGGATTTCCGGGTCGCGGATAAAGGCCTCGTAGGCGGCGTCAAAGAGGATGATGGCGCCACAGTCCCTGGCATAGTTGACCCAGTCCTGCAATTGCTGGCGGCTGGCACAGGCACCGGTCGGATTGTTCGGGAAGCAGAGGTAGATCATGTCGACCTTCTCCGAGGGAGGGCCGGGAATGTAGCCGTTCTCGACGGTGGATTCCAGGTAGACCAGCTTGTCGTAACGGCCGTTCCGGTTGACCCCGGTGCGGCCGGCCATGACATTGGTGTCGACATAGACCGGATAAACCGGGTCGGGGATGGCAACCCGGGAGGATTCGGCAAAGATTTCCTGGATATTGCCGCAATCGCATTTGGAACCATCGGAGACAAAGACCTCGCTGGCCTTGACCTCGCAGCCCCGGTCACGGAAATCGTTTTGGGCAATGGCTTCCCGGAGAAACTCATACCCTTGCTCCGGCCCGTACCCATGGAATCCCTCCCGGGTACCCATTTCGTCGATGGCCTCATGAAAGGCTTGCCGGCATACCTCGGGAAGGGGTTCGGTCACGTCCCCGATCCCCATCTTGATGATCTGCTGGTCGGGATTGGCCTGGGTAAAGGCAGCCACCCGCTTGGCGATATCACTGAACAGGTAGGACGCTTGCAGCTTCAGGTAATTGTCGTTAATCTGTGCCATGTTGGGGAAAGGAATAGGTAATTGCGGGTGAGACAAGCGACAAAATCATCTTGTCAGGGTATTTCCACTGAAAAGCCTTGTGGGTGCCCCTCCCTTGCTTAAGGATGAGAGGAGTCAGCTATGCAGATAATTGAAGATCCGGGAAAAATGCAGGACCTGTCCAACGGTCTCCGTGCCGAGGGCAAGGTGATTGCCCTGGTTTCCACCAGCGGAGCCCTCCATGCGGGACATGCTGCCCTGATTGAGAAGGCCCGGGCGGTGGCTGATGTGGTTGTCGTGTCGGCGGTCGTCAATTCCATCGAGTTTGGTCCCAACGAGGACTTTGAGCGCTACCCCCGCAACAGCTCGGGGGATGCAGAATTCTGCGAATTGGCCGGGGTTGATATCCTCTTTCGGCCCGCGCCCCGTGAGTTGTATCCGGAGGGATTTTCCCTCAGCGTGAAGGAGTCCTCCATCAGCAGCGGCCTCTGCGGGATTTCCCGTCCACACTATTTTGGCGGGGTCTGCACCCTGCATACCCTGCTTCTCAATCTGGTCCACCCGGGCCATCTGGTCCTCGGGTTGCGCGATCCGCAGAAATGCGCTGTCTTAAGGAAGCTCGTCCGGGACCTCCGTTTCCAGGTGGAGATCCATACGGTGGCAACGGTCCGGGAAGATTCCGGATTGGCCTGCAATGCCAGGAACGCCTACCTGAATGAATTCCAGAAACGGGATGCGGCCACGCTCCACGCGGCGCTCCTGGAGGGCAAGAAGCTTGTCGACATGGGCATCACCAATGTCGACCGGATCCTTGCCGAGGTCACCCACCATATCTCCCAGGTCCGGCGATTGAGGGTGATTTATGTTGCTGCCGTTGATCCGGAAACCATGGACCCGATCCGGTCGCAGATTTCCCCTGGGAGGACACTCGTCATGACGGCAATCTGGTGTGACGAGGTCCGGTTGACCGACAACATCCTGTTGTGATGCACTCGCGGATAACCTGTATTCTGTAGATGGCCAAAATGTACGGATTCTTTGACGTGCTGGTAATCGGCAGCGGAATTGCCGGGCTGAGTTTTGCCCGCAAGGTGGCTGACCTCGGGCACACCGTTTGCATCCTGACCAAGAAGCAACGGGCCGAGAGCAACACCAATTACGCCCAGGGCGGCATCGCGGCGGTGACTTCCAACACCGACGACTTTGAGCTCCATGTCGGGGACACCCTGAAGGCGGGGGATGGGCTGTGTGACGAGGCGGTGGTCCGGGCAATCGTGGAGGATGCGCCCTCCAGGATAAAGGAGCTGGCCGACCTCGGGGTGGCTTTTTCCCAGCTGGATGACGGCCGCGTCTCCCTGCACAAGGAGGGAGGGCACTCCAAGCGGAGAATCCTCCACGTCAAGGACCTGACCGGAAAGGCGATCGAGGAAGCGCTCCTGCATGCGGTCGAGACGCATCCCAACATCACCCTGCTCGAGCATGTCCACGCCATCGACCTGATCACCAACCGCAAGCTCGATCCGCAGAATGCCGGCGCCTGCGAGGAGACGGTTATTCACGGATTGTACGGTTACGATACCCTTTCCCGGACGGTCCGCAGTTTCGCCGCCCCGGCGGTCATGCTGTGTACGGGGGGAATTGGCCAGGTTTACCTGTACACGACCAACCCGGGCATCGCCACCGGTGACGGTATTGCCATGGCCTACCGGGCAGGCGCGGAGGTCCGTAATATGGAGCACATCCAGTTTCACCCGACGGCCCTCTATTCATCCACGGAGGACCGGTTCCTGATCAGCGAGGCGGTCCGCGGGGAGGGCGGCATCCTCAGGAACATGGCCGGGGAAGCCTTCATGGAAGCCTACGACCCCCGCAAGGACCTGGCTCCGAGGGACATCGTGGCCCGGGCCATCGACAGCGAAATGAAAAAGTCGGGCGCGCGGCATGTCTGGCTCGATATCAGCCATGAACCGGAAGCTGTTCTGCGGGAGCGCTTCCCCCACATTTTCGATCATTGCCTGAAAGCCGGCATCAATATCGCCCGGGAACCG
>JBMTVW010000008.1:0-79907 GCA_049451775.1 Opitutales bacterium
CAGGCGGATTTATAAGACATTGTGTGCTTTAAGAGGCTATGTGCATTGCCTTGGCGTCCACCTCGGAATTCTTCAGGTAGGGCAGGATGGTTTGCTGAGCTCGGCGAATACCGACTCAAGTTCCTCCACCGTTTCAAAGAACGTCCGCGGATCGGTTGCCACATAGACCCGCTTGACGGCCTCCAGGGGCTGCAGGTACTTCAATCCTGTATTGGTGCTTGCCTTGCTGAACTGTAACCGCTGAAGAACCCCCTTAAACGGCATCGGCTCGGGACTTGCATACAACAATCCAAAGATCTCGCTAACGGATCGGGAAATGGAAAATCCCTCAACAATCTCGACGCACCTCCTTCGCTCAGCTTCGCCGGTCTTGCCATCCGAAGTTCCGGAGGAACGAAGGAGGGGCACGCTGCCCCGACTTTGCCGGGGAACTTCGGCCCGTTCATGCGAGCCGACGCTGCCGCCCTTGGTCGGGATCCCGTTCTTTTGGGAAAAACCAATCGGTGTATTGTAATTGTACTGAGCTGGTTTCGGCATTGTTGAGCCGAGCCCCGGAATCCCCTGACTGGGTCCGGGTAAAGAGAATTGTATCGACGGGATCAGGGACTTGGGTCCTGACCGTCATGAGAAAACGGGACATGGCCGGCGGCGATTTTCTCTCTCCATTGGAGGAGGGCATCGGCGCGGGCCTTTAGACTGGCGAATGAATCCTGCTGGAAGAGGTCATCCTGGAGAATGTCCTCCAAATCCTGGAGATGTGAGCAGGCCTTGACGAGGTGGACCCGGATGCTTTGGCCGGCCCACTTGCTGACGATTGCCTCGGGCGAGTGTTCGGGGACGTAGGCGATTCGCTCGGTTGGGTTTTTATAGACCTTCCGCACGAGCTCGATCCGGATCAGGTAATCAACGGAGGTCCGTGCGATGTGTTTGGAAAGATTTAGCTGGCGTTGGATGGTCTGGGTCCCGACGGGTTCGGGGGCGGCATAAATGAGGGCAAAGACCTGGGCGATGAACCGGGGGAGCTGGAACCCCTCGGCGACATCGGAGAAAAACAGCATGGCCTTCCTTTCGAAGGAGGAGAACGACGGGTGGTTGCCGTGGGAGGGCGAATCGGTCATGATATTGGAATCAGTGGGTTTTTCAGGTACGAGGTTGAGGGGAATCGGTGACGCTGTTGCGCGAGCGGGACGGCTTGGGCGTCCGGGGCTCACTTTCCTCGACATACCGCTTGTAGTATTTGTAGTCGGAAGAGTAATACGAATACGTGTAATCGTATCCATAGCGCTGGCCCTTGGCGGAGTTGCGCCCATTGATGACCATGCCGACCACCTTGCCGCTGCCGCCTGAGCGGATGGCATTGCCATCCAGCTTGCGGATGAAGTGGCGGGCCTTTTGCCGGGAGACTTCATTATAGCGGGCCACGTAGAGGACCTCGTCGGCGAACTCGGCCAGGAACAGGGAGTCGGTGAAGACGGAAACGGGGGGTGTATCAAGGAGGACCACATCGTAGGCCTGCCGCAGGCCGGACATCAGGCGCTCAAAGGCATCGGAACCAATCAGCTCGGTTGTCTTCTTGGTCGATCCGCCCGCGCGGAGGAGGTGGAAATCCTTGGTAATGGTCTGGATGCCAAGGTGGGGATCATCGATGAGGGACTGGGCATCGAGCCTTGATCCCTGACCCTCGTCCCCCTGGTTCTCGAACCACTGGATGAGGCCCTTGTCATTGCGCAGGTCAAAGTGCCGGTGGAGGGTGGGGCGCCGCAGGTCCGTGTCGAACAGGAGGCAGCGCAGCCCGTGCTTGGACATGCAGGCGGCCAGATTGGAGGTAAAAAAGGATTTACCCTCGGACGGGCGGGTGGAGGTGACCAGGATGACCTTGGGCATGTCGGCTGAGGAGTGGAGCTGCAAACTGGAATAAGCGGACCGGAATCCCTCGGTCAGCATTTCATCGGAGTCATCGAGGACGGCGGTGGAGGATACCTCCCCGGATTCCAGCCCCTTCAGATACGGCAGATCGGCCAACAGCGGCTTGCCGATGAACGTCTCCACATCGTAGGCCGACTTGAGCCGGTTGTCGACGGCCTCCACCAGCAGGGGGATGCCCCCGATTCCCAGCAACAGCAGGAAACCCGTGGCAAGGGCGATCTTCTTCGGGTTGGGGTCGACGGGCTTGTCCGGCGCAACTGCCTCGTCAAGGATACGCAAATTGGTGGTATCGAGCTTGGCGGAAAGGTTGGTCTCGTTGAGCCGGTCGATGATCTGGTCAAAGGTCTGGCGATCCGAATCGAGCTGGCGTTTCAGGACATTGTATTCCACGGCCTGCTGGTCGAGGGCGAGGGCCGCCGACTCTGCCTTGCCCAGCTCCGCATTGAGATGCTGGATACGCCGGTCGATGGCGTCCTTCTGGTTGCCCAGGTCACGCACTGCCCGGCTGATCTCCGCATTGAGCTGACCAGCCACCTGGGTCAGTCGCTTTTCCGCCTCGATCATGCGCGGATGGGCCTCAAGGTAACGCAGGTCCAGTTCGGACCGCTCGGCCTCCAGCAGTTTCTTGCGGGACAAAATATCCGGAATGGATCCATAGGCGGCGATGACCGGCAGCTCCGTCAAGTCTCCCGTGGAAGCATTGACCTGCTCCACCGAGGATTCCAATTGCAGCTGCTCCATGCGGGCGCTGGTCAACTGGGAATTGATCGCCTTGAGGCGCTCAACAATGATGTTCTGGTTTTCCTCAAGGGAGACCAGGTTGTAGCGCGTCCGGTAATCGGTCAGCTCCTTTTCCGAGGCGGAGATTTTGTCCCGCAGGCCCTTCGCCTGCTGCTCAAGGAAGGCCATCGCCGACTCGTTGCCCACCCCCGAGCGGGTCAGGATGCTGGTGATGTACTGGGCCGCATAACGGTTGGCCACCAGGGCCGCCGACTCTGGATCACGGTGCTCCACCGTGATGGAGAAAATCTGCCCCTCGCGGTCGATGGTGACCGCGTTCCCGAGAATGAACTCAATACTTGGCGGGAGGTCCTTGGGATCCTTCGGCAGATAGGGCCGCAAAATGTTTTTGGTTTCCTCACGGTTGAGGTTCTTGATGACGTCATTCCGGAAGGTCCGGCTTTGCAGCTGGCGCAAATGGTTATCCAGTTCGTCTTCACTGCGCCCGGTCAGGGACGTATCCACCACCTGTTCAACATCGATCACCTGCTCCACCTTGGCCTCGATCAGAAGGTAGGCGTCGGCCGCGTAGACGGGCTCCTTGCGCAGGGTAACGAAGGCGAACAAGCCTCCCAGCAGGATGCCGGCGGTCAGGCCCCACAACCAGCGCTCCTTGATGATGAACAGATAGTTCAGGACCTGCTGGATATCAATCGGGTTGCCGAAGGCAAAGGGATCGGAGGAGGCCCCGTGGCGAGCGTCGTGCGACGCGTGACCATGGTGCCCGTTTAAATTGTGCTGCTTCTGTGCATTCATTTTCTATCCTTGGTCTCTTGTCCCTTGTCCTTTGTCCCGCGTCCCTAAAACAGCCGCTCCGGTATAAAAACAACATCCCCCGGGAGCAGCGTTTCAAACCCCGCCGATACTTCGGTATCTCGCCCATTGATGAGAGCTTCCGCGTTGATCACCACCGTGGTCTCCTCCCCGTCGGCCCCCGTGCGGGTGATCCGTACCGCATCCGACTTGGCTATTCCGGAAAATCCCCCCACGGCCGAAATGGCGTCAACCAGCCGGATGTCATTGGATTCCTTTTCCAGTTGGACCCGCCCTGGCTTGGTCACCTGTCCCAGAACGGAAATATATTGCGGGGCATATTCTTCCACCTGGATGGAGATCTGGGGATCCCGCAGGTATCGCTTTTCCACATAGACCTGCTCCATTTTGGCCTCCGCCTCCCGCAGGGTCAGGCCGGCTATTTCAATCGTCCCGATGAGGCCCATGCGGATGTTGCCCTCACCGTCGATGCGTTGCTCCTTGCTCAGGTCCGGTTCACCGAATACCTGGACGGAGACGGCATCCAGCTCTACCAGCGTGTAGGCCTGCTGGTCGACCGCTCCGGCAAGCACTTGGGCCATGCCAATGGGAAGAAGTGCATAGGCGACTGCCATGCACAGGGTGTGGAAACGTGTTTTCATGTTGGACCCTGAGGAGGTGATCCTGGTGGGATCGTGGTCCTCTCCCTAGAACAGGAGGGAGTACTCTACCGATGCCAGGATCCGTTCGTAATCGGATTGCGCCGATACGGAGTCCCGTTTCTCGTAGCTGAGGGAGAGATCAAGGGAGCTGGCCTCGGAGAGGCTGTTGCTCAGTCCGATTCCCGCGCGGAAGGTGTCGTCTTCACGGCTGTTCTCACCCTCGCGCTCGTAACGTCCAAGGCCAATGAAGGCGCTCCCAGTGAGCTTTTCGGTAAGGCTTTGCAGGGCGGTCAGGGTCAAGCTGGTGTTGATCACACTGTCGCCGGTGGGGGAAGCACTGTTGTCCCGCAGGCCGCTCAGGTTGAAGGTGGTTTTCTCATCCATTTGCCAATTCAGGCCGGCCGAGTAGAAGAAGTAGTCGTCGAGCTCACCCTCCTGCAGGACGTATCCCAGCTCGAGCAGACCCGTCAGCTTGGCCGAAAGGTCGCCCTCCGCACCGACAAAAAAGGTGTCGGTCGAACGGCTGATGTAATCCCCGCTGTACTCAATGTCCCGGTACCGGTAGCCGGCTTTCAGGGAAAGCTTCTCCGAGTAATGGTAGAGCCCCTCGACCCTCCCGCTCAGATCCTTGGAGTCGGCGTAGGAGGGATTGGCGTAGGCCGTTTTCAGGTACCCCGTGGAGACGCGGATCCCCGTCTTTTCGCTCAGTGAGAGCTCAGCCGAGCCGTCCAGGCGGGCGATGTCCGACTCAATCCGTGCACCGATTTCCTCGCTGGCGGTGGTCTGCTCGCGCCAGCCGCCAGTCAATGAAAACGCGAGCGCGCTCCCGTCCCGGTCAAGTCCGGTGAGGCTGAAATCGAGGATCCGGTCCTGAAAGGACTCCTCGGTGTTGTCGAGGAATTCCCCCGCCTCGATGCCGAGGCCCAGCTCGAGGTTGATTACCCCGCCGTCCTGCACGTAACTGAGGCGCGGCCTGGCCGAGACGATGTAGTCACCTTCCTCAAGGTTGTTGGTGTAGATATTGGAATCGTAGGCGATGCCGCCCTCCAGTTCCATCATCAGGGTGCCGTTGCCGAGCTCACTCAGGGCGGAGGCGCCGCTGGTGGCAAGCAGCAGGCTCGCGCCGAGCAGGGCAGGGATGGCTTTATAAAGATGCATGTAAGTGTTTTTTGTCATGAAATTTGTAGTTTGAGCTGGTTCAACTGGGGGAAACGTCATTCAGATTCTCCTCCACGATGGTCTGGGGGAGTTGCGGCATCGATTTCGGGGCCACGGGGCCCATCGGGACAACGGCATCATTGCGAATCTGCTGGGCTGTCCCGTTCAGCTGGCCCTGCACCGCGGGATCGGATACGAATCCACCGTCCGTCAGGTTGCCGCCGTCGCCCTTGGGGATGGCTGTCCCGTCCACGGTGACGGTTCCCTCGTTTGTCAGCTGGCTCAATGAGACCCCGCTGTCCGTGACCGATACCACAAGGTCGGCACCAGTCGACTGCACGACCGATCCGCCTATCTCAATCTCTATACCCGCCTGGGGCTTGCCAACCGGGGGCGTGTACAGCGCTTGGCCGCTGGTGAGCGTGAGCCGCATGGTGTCCCCTTCCGCAGACAGGCTGAATGTGCTGCCTCCCTCCACGACCAGTTCCCCGCCGCCTGGCAAGATCAGCTTGTAGGTCTCTCCCTCCGGTACCTCAATGGTGTCTCCCGAACTGACCAAGGCCTCCAGGGATGCGCCTTCAATCTGCGTCAGGGCCTGCGCGCTGATGGTGGCCAAGGACATGGCCAGTGCGATAAGGCCATAGCGGATTTTTGATAGTTGACGTGTTATCATATTCTTTTTTTCAGGATGACTTTTACAAAAAAAAAGCAAATTAATATTTCTCAACGTAAAGTTTGCTAGGGCCTGAAGTCTGCAGCGCAAGTTTAAAAGGATGGAAAATAGTAAAATTAACACGGAAAAAAGGCCTAAAACCGGAGCCTCCAAGAAGAGGCAGATAAATTCGTAAAAGCATGTTTAGTGCCAGCATGCTCCGGACGGGCTGGAATTTTGTAAAAAAAAGATACCCGTCATGGCCTGGGGGTTTTCCGATCCCGCTCCATGCGCGGATCATCTGTCACCGCTTTCGAAAGCGCAGAGCATCTGGAGTGCGGTAGCGCGTCACCGTTATCGAAGGCGCCGACATGTCGGCGCACTCCATGGGAGCTATCGGGGGTCTCCACGTTTTCCCCGCCGCCGGGCGAAGGATGGTGGAGCTGATCGGGATCGAACCGACGACCTCGTCATTGCGAACGACGCGCTCTTCCAACTGAGCTACAGCCCCAGACTATTGTCGTTAGCAAAAGAAGGGGGTGAACCATCGTCAACGCTTATCAGAAGGGACAGGGTCCCGATTTGATGTTCAATCCGCCTTCTGGTTTGCTAATCACAAAAATGCGATTTAGGTGATGCTTGGAATTTTAAAAAGGCGTGGAAATCAACACAGACAAATGGGTTAAGTGGGCTCTGGTCCTGGGACTGGTGGCAATCGGCGGCTGCGTTAAAACGCCTCCGCGGGCTGAAGAGATGCTGGAGGCGGCGGTTCCGCAGGAGTGGTCGACAGCATCCGGGGCCGGTGCGGTTCCACAGGCATGGGTGGCTTCCTTTGGGGACGCCCGGTTAAGCCTGCTGGTCGATGAGGCCCTGGAGGGCAATTTCCAGTTGCAGGAGGGTGTGGCCCGGCTGGACCAGGCGGTTGCTTTGGCCCGTATTGCGGGCGCTGACCGGTTGCCATCGGTGTCCCTTGGTGGCAACGCCAGTCGCTCCGACAACAACTTGCTCAAGGATCCCTCCAACAGCTTCAGTGTGACGGCCAGCCTGGGCTGGGAATTGGACCTCTGGGGGCGGGTCCGGGCCCAATCGAAGGCAGGTTCGGCGGACGCGGCGGCCGCCCTCTCGGATTTTGCCGCTCTCCGGCTTTCCCTCGCGGCCAAAGTGGCCCAGGCATGGTTTGCCGCGGTCACCGCGCACAAGCAGGAAGCGTTGGCACAGGAAACACTGGCCTCCTTCGAGGCCAATTTGACCACGGTCGACGAGCGTTTCCGGCGCGGCCTTAGCCCGGCCCTTGATTTGCGGCTGACGCGGGCCAACGTTGCCACGGCCCGATCCACCTACAATCTGCAGAAGCGACTGGCTGACAGTGCCGTTCGCCAGCTGGAGGTCCTGCTGGGCCGCTATCCCTCCGGCAGCCTTGAGGTGCAGGGTGATCTTCCCTCGCTGAACGCTCCCGTCCCCGCCGGCATTCCCTCCGATCTGCTGAGCCGGCGGCCCGATCTACTGTCCGCCTACCAGCGGGTCGTGGCGGCGGACTTCCGCTTGAGGGAGAGCAAGGTCTCGTTGCTTCCCAGGATCAGCCTCACTGCCCGCTACGGCAGCGCCAGCGATGAGCTGGAGAACCTGCTCAAGGATTCCTTTGATATCTGGAGCCTTGTGGGTAACATAACCGCCCCCATCTTCCAGGGTGGACGCCTGAGGGCGGGGGTCGACCTCTCGCAGGCGCGTCTCGCCGGGGCCGTTGCCAGCTACCAGGGCGTGGCCCTGAACGCCTTCCGGGAAGTGGAATCCGCCTTGGTAGACGAATCCCTCTTGAGGGAACAACTGGCCGCGGTCCGCATGGCGGCCGAGGAATCGATTGGGGCCCAGGAGCTGGCCGAGGAGCGATACGAGCGCGGCCTGGTCGACATCATTACGGTCCTTGAATCCCAGCGCCGGGCATTCAATGCCCGCAGCACCCTGCTCACTGTTCAAAACCAGCTTCTGCAGAACCGGGTCACCTTCTATTTGTCCCTCGGTGGCGGAATTTAACAACCATCCCGATACCAGGCCCAATCTTTATCCCCATGAGAGGGGCTGAGATCGCCACTTGTCCGGGGATTGAAACTTGAAAATGAAACTTCTATTGAAAGTACTGCGCAAGGGGCTTCCGGTATGGATCCTCTCCATCGGCTTTAGCCTGTTTTTTCTACTCATCGCGACCAAGCCCGAGCCGGTCCGGCGGACCCCGCCGGAGCCCGTCATCGAGGTCGAGGTGGCCCGCCTGGTTCCGCAGGATTACCCGGTGGTCCTGAAGTCCCAGGGAACCGTGTCCGCCCGGACCGAGAGCACCCTGATTCCGGAGGTCACGGGAAAGATCCTCGAGGTGGCGCCGAACCTGCGCGAAGGTGGATTCTTCGAGGAGGGTGAAGTGCTGCTGGTGATTGATCCCCGTGACTACGAGACCGCATTGATCATCGCCCGGGCCAACCTGGCGGAGGCACGGGTCCGGTTGGCCGAGGAGGATGCTCGGGCCCGGCAGGCCCAGAGGGATTGGGAGCGCCTGGGGGACGGGGAAGCACCCGGTGACCTGGTCCTGAGGGGACCGCAACTGGCCCTTGCCCGGGCTACGGTGGCGGCCGCGGAGGCCCGTGTCCTCGAGGCTGAACGTAATCTTGAACGCACCCGTATCACCGCTCCCTACGATGGCCGAGTCCTGGCCAAGAACGTTGACCTGGGTCAGGTGGTTGGCCAGGGCACGGTCCTGGCCAAGGTCTATGCGGTCGATTATGCGGAAATCCGCCTGCCGCTGACCAGCAATGAGTACGCCTACCTGGACATGCGTCCGGTGGTCCGGGGCCAGACTGTTCGCCAGGATGAATTGCCGGCCGCTTTTTATGCCAAATTTGGCCCGGAAGAGGTGAGCTGGGAGGGCCGGATTGTCCGGGTGGAAGGCGCCATCGATACCCGCAGCCGCCAGATCTTTGTTGTCGGTCAGGTCGATGATCCTTATGGCCCGGCCCATCCTCAGCCCCTCAAGGTGGGGCTCTTTGTCCAAGCCGAAATTCAAGGAACCGTCCTGGAGGATGTCTACGTCCTCCCCAGGACCGCGTTCCGGGAGGCCCGCTATATCCTCACCCTGGATGAGGAGAACCGTATCCATCGCAAAGAGGTCGACCCCCTCTGGATGGATGCCGAGGTGATTGTTTTCCGGGATGAATCGATCCCGGCGGGAACGCTGGTTTCGATCACCCAGATTGCCTTGGCCATTGACGGGATGCAGGTGCAACCGGCCGGGCAGGAGCGCAGGAAAAAGGGCCCGGGAGCCAAGCGTCCCGGAGGGGCCGAGGGCGCTCAGCAGTCGTCCGGAGGTAAACCATGATTGAGTATTTCGCCCGTAACCGAGTGGCCGCCAATCTCCTTATGGCGGCGATCTGCGTGATCGGATTGTTGTCGGCCTTCAACCGTTTGACCCTCGAGGTCTTTCCCAGCGTCGAGGCGGACGTGGTTAATGTCCGGGTCATTTACAGGGGCTCGACGCCCACCGAGTCCGAGGAATCCATTGGGGTCCGCATCGAGGAGGCCATCCAGGACCTGGAAGGGATCGACCGCATTTTCACCAACGCGGCCGAGGGATCGGTAACCGTCAGTGTGGAGGTCAGTCGCGGGCATGATCCGCGGGAATTGCTCGACGATATCAAGAACCGGGTCGACTCGATCAGCACTTTCCCGGAGGACGCCGAGCGGCCCATTATCGAGCAGCCCTCGAGGACGGAACGTGTGCTCAACATAGTCCTCTCCGGTCCGTTGACCGAACGCGACCTGAAAACCCTCGGGGAGCGGGTCCGGGACGAGATTACCAACCTGCCGGGAGTGACCCAGGTGGGATTGCGGGGGGTGCGGCCCTATGAGGTCGCCATTGAGATTTCCGAGAACACCCTCCGTTCCCATGGCCTGACCTTCGCCGACGTGGCCACCGTCATTCAGCGGTCTTCCGTGGATCTCTCGGCGGGCCGGATCCGCACCCGGGGAGGGGACGTCCTCCTGCGCACGGACGCTGAGGCCCACTACCAGAAGGATTTTGAGGAAATCGTTGTCATTACCCGTCCGGACGGAACCCGCCTGACCCTGGCCGACATCGCCGAGGTCAATGACGGGTTTGATGAAAACGTGATGTACTCGGAGTTCAACGGGGACCGGGCGGTCATGGTGGATGTCTTCCGTGTCGGTGACCAGGATGTGATTGAGCTGGCGTCCACCGTGAAGGACTACCTTGAACGGGCCCGAAGCACCCTTCCCGAAGGCGTTACGCTGACTATCTGGAGCGATTGGTCGGAGACCATCCGGGACCGCCTCAACACCCTGACCAACAGCCTGATGTGGGGGGGTGTATTGGTATTCCTGATACTGGCGGCGTTTCTCCGCTTCTCGGTGGCGATCTTTGTCGCCCTCGGGGTTCCGGTCAGCTTTCTCGGGGGGTTGGCCCTGATGCCGCTGTTCGGGATCAGCCTGAACCTGATGTCGATGTTCGCTTTCATTATGGTGCTGGGGATCGTTGTCGACGATGCCATCGTCACCGGGGAGAACATTTTCAATCACCTGCGCAAGGGCGGTGACCCGACCGAGGCGGCCATCCGTGGCACCCACGAGGTCAGTGTTCCGGTCACCTTCGGGGTCCTGACCACCATGGTGGCATTCCTTCCCCTGATGCTCCTGCCCGGGCGACGGGGAGATTTTTTCGCCGTCATCGCCTTGATTGTCATCTTCTGCCTGGCCTTCTCCCTGATCGAGTCGAAGCTGGTTCTGCCTTCCCACTTGAGCCACCTGAGCCACTTTGGAAGGAAGGACGCCCGCCTCAACCCGGCCCAGCGGTTCCAGCGTATCTTTTCCGACGGGTTGGAGCTTCTCATTAAACGCCTGTACCGACCCCTCCTGCACGGGGCCATCAAGTTCCGCTACAGTGTGGTGTCGGTTTTTCTGGTCTGCCTGCTGCTGACCATCGGCTTCCTTTCCACCGGTCGCCTCAAGTTCTTCTTCTTCCCCCGGATTGAGAATGACAGCGTCACCGTCCGCCTCGACATGCCGATCGGGACACCGGTCGAAGTGACGGAGAAATACGTCCGCCAGATCACCGAGGCCGCCCGGGGGACGCAGGCGTTCCTCAATGAAAAATACGGCCCGGGCTCGGTGAAGAATGTCCTCATGACGGTTGGGGGCCAGCCCTTCGGGTCGCGTTTCGGGCGCGGGGGCAGTGGCCAGAGCCATCAGGGGGAAGTGATTCTCGAGCTTGCTTCAGGGGAAATCCGTCATCCGGAGATATCGGCCTTTTCGGTTTCCATGGACTGGCGCGGCCGTGTCGGGTTCATCCCCGGGGGGGAGGTCAGTTACATCTTTTCCCGTTCCAGTTCGGGTGCGCCCATTGATGTCCAGCTGTCGGGGCCGGACTTTGCCGTGCTCGACGAGATGGCCAACCAACTGAAGGAGCAGTTGACCACCTATCCCGGGGTGGTGGACATCATCGATTCATTTGAGTCCGGCAAGGACGAGCTCAAGCTGACCCTGAAGCCGGCGGCGAGGAATCTCGGGCTGACATCCCAGGACTTGGCCCGGCAGGTCCGCCAGGCCTTCTTTGGACTGGAGGCGCAACGGATTCAGCGCGGCCGGGATGATGTGCGGATCATGGTCCGTTATCCGGAGGAGGAGCGCCGCAGCCTGGCTAATCTGGAGAATATGAAGATTCGTACCCCGGACGGGAATGAAGTTCCCTTCTCCGAGGTGGCGGATGCCGAGATGGGGAAAAGCCTGCCCAACATCCGCAGGGTGGACCGCAACCGCACCCTCAATGTGACCGCCGATATCGAGGAGGGTCGGGGCGATGTGGAGGCCGTCAAGCTGGACCTGGTGGAGAACTATCTGCCTGAGCTGCTGGTGCATCATCCGGAGATTTCCTTCTCCCTGGAAGGTGAGGCTCGTGAGCAGAGGGAAAGTTTCGAGAGCCTGAAGTATGGCGTCCTGCTGGTCCTTTTCGCCATCTATGGGATGCTGGCCATCGTATTCCGCTCTTATGTGCAGCCCTTCATCGTCATGCTGGTCATTCCCTTCAGTGTGATCGGGGCGATCCTCTTCCATGTGGTCCGGGGCGATACCCTGAGCATCATGTCGGTCCTCGGAATCCTGGCCCTGATCGGCGTGGTGGTGAACGACAGCCTGGTCCTGGTCGACTATGTCAACCGCCGTCGCCGGGAAGGCTACACCCTCCTGCGCGCGGTCTCCACCGCGGGGGTGATGCGCTTCCGGCCGATCCTGCTGACCTCGCTGACGACGATTGGCGGCCTGACGCCGCTCCTTCTGGAGAAGAGCCGTCAGGCCCAGTTCCTTATCCCGATGGCCGTATCCCTGGCGGGCGGCATTGCCTTTGCCACCGTGCTGACGCTGTTCCTTGTCCCCATGGTGTATTTGATTTTTGAGGACATTTCCCGGGGGATGAGCCGTCTTGTTGCCTGGTGGAGGAAGCCCTGACCTGGGTTCAGCCTGCGCCTGAAGTGCTTTTCTTGCCGGTCGATCCGGGCCGGCCGGGCCCCTGCTGCGGCACCACGTTGATGATCTGCCCCAGATAGCGGAAGGGCCGGGTGATGTTGGACTCGATAAGGAAGGACGGGCGATTCCGGTGGCGGGAAGTCAGCTTCGGGACATAGAGAAGCAGGGTCAACTGGCAGACCAGCAGCGCGACAAAGTAGAAGGCGAAACGGTCGTCCCGGATCCCCGGGACGTTGCCCGGAAGCTTGACCAGGAATCCCCAGATCACCGGCGCCATCCCGCCGATAATCCCCACGGCGGCGGCGTTCACGGAGACGTGCAGGGCCTGCTTGCTCTCGTCGCAGACACGGGGCATGTATTTCAAGTGGGCACAGAGCCACTGGCTGGACGAAATGCCAAACAGGAAGTAGGCCACAAAGAGCCCGTTTTGCAGGGGCGGGTAGATGCCGGTGACAAGGAAAAACCAGTAGGTGCTCACCCCGGCGCTCAGTGACAGGGAAAGGCGGAAGACGGGCTTTACCCCGACCTCGTCGATCCGGTTGCGCATGACGATCGTGCCGATAATGGAGCCCAGGTACTGCACGGCGGTGTAGAGAAGGATCTGGTCCATTCCCAGCCCCGCCTCCGCTTTCAGGTAGTAGGCTTTCAGGGGGACGAAGGCGGTGCCCATCAGGGAGGAGGCGAGCATGAAAATGAGATACTGCCGGAAGGGCGACCGCCTGAGGCAGATCTTCGGGGTCTCCGCAGCTATCTCCCTGATGCTGGTCCGTTCCGGCCGGACCGGGTCATCGATGCGGGCCATGTAGTAGAGTGTCATGACAACAGCCAGCAGCCCGTAGGCATACTGCCACGCGAAAGCCGTATAGGTGGCCACATGCCGGAATAAAAACGAGAACAGGAGCAGGATAAAGATGCCGGCAGCGCCGGTAATGGCCTGGTCTATACTGAAGTAGCGACCCCTAACCTCGTCGGGGAGGATGGCATAGAGCATGGGGGGGAGGGCGCAACTGCCGAAGGTGCGGAACAGGCAAAACAGGAATGAGGAAAGAACCAGGGCCTCCACCATCCAGCGGGCGGGTTCCGCCGGAGCGACCAGGGCAAGGTAGAAGGGGATGACCAGGGCAGCCCCGCGGGCGATCCAGGCCATCATGATCTGTTTCTTGTAGCCCAGCCAGGGGATAAAGGCGGTGGCAATGATCTGGACTGGAAGAAGCAGGAATACGAAGGAATAGATCAGCCCGACTTCAAACGAGGTGGCGCCCAGTTCGGTGGCCAGGAGAACCAGCGGTGTGCCCAGCCCAATCAGGAAGGTGCTGGCGTTGAAAAAACTGAACTTGAGCAGGTTGGCATACGGACCCGAGAACGGGGACACGATCACCGTTTTCGATCCGGGGGTATTCGCCTCGATGGGCATGTAGGATTATCTTTCCAGTACAGACCTCCAGCGGTCCAGTTCCGTGCCAATTCGGCCCGGCCCGGGCATGCCGGGCCGTTCCCGTCCCCGCAGCGCCTTTTCAACAGAGAAGCACTCCACCCAGTCGGGTTCGATCTTATCACAGACGGCCTGGGCCTCGGCCAGGGGTATCTCGTTCATGGGGGTTTTTGATTTTTCGGAAATTGCCACCAGCGCGCCCACGACATGGTGGGCATCCCTGAAAGGCACTCCCCTTAGGACCAGGTAGTCGACCAGGTCGGTGGCCAGGAGCAGCGGATCGGAGACCGCGGCTTTGCAGGCGGCCGGGTTAGCCTCCATTCCGGAAAGGGTTCCCTCGAGGACAAGCAGGCAGTCGACGGTCATGTCGAAGGCCTCGAAAACGGGTGGCTTGTCTTCCTGCAGGTCGCGGTTGTAGGTCAGGGGAAGCCCCTTGACCAGCGTCAGCAGGCTGCTCACGTGGCCCATGATCCGGGCCGACTTGCCCCGGATCAACTCGAGTGAATCCGGATTCTTCTTTTGCGGCATCAGGCTGGAGCCGGTTGTGTAGGCGTCGGGCAGACGGACAAACCCGAACTCGGCGCTGCTCCAGAGGATGATGTCTTCAGCCACCCGGGACAGGTGGGTGGCGATAAGGGCGCAACAGTTGGCAAACTCAATGAAGAGGTCCCTGTCGGCCACCGCGTCCATTGAGTTGAGGGTGACCAGGGGAGTGCCCTTAGCATCGACAAACCCCAGCTCGCGGGCCACAAATTCCCGGTCAATGGGCAGGGTGGTACCGGCGATGGCCCCGGAACCGAGGGGGCAAACCCGGGCCCGCTTGAGAAAGTCGGCGATACGGTCCCGGTCGCGCCCGAACATCTCCATGTAGGCCAGGAGGTGGTGGGCCATGGCCACTGGTTGAGCCCGCTGCAGGTGGGTGTATCCGGGGATGGCGATGGACTGTGTCGCTTCCGCCTGCCGGTGGAGGGCCTTCATCAAGGCGACAATGGCCGCGTCGACCTGCCCCGCCGCATCAAGGAAGAAAAGTCTCATGTCGGTGGCCACCTGGTCATTGCGGCTCCGGGCAGTGTGCAGCTTGGCCGCTGCCGGAACCTTGGCGGTCAGAGCCTGCTCGATATTCATGTGAACATCCTCGAGGGCCGGGTCCCATGGGAAATTTCCTGCCGCCACCTGCTGGCCGATGGCCTCCAAGCCGGCGCAGATGGCCTCCGCCTCTTCCGGCTGGATCAGTCCGACGTGGGCCAGCATCCGGGCCTGGGCCTTGCTGCCGAGGATGTCGTAGGGGGCCAGCCGCTGGTCGAAGGAAACTGATTCACTGAACCGCACCATCCGATCAGCGGGTCCTTCCTTGAAACGTCCTCCCCATGTTGCCTGTTTCTTCTCAGCCATAGTTGTCCAGCATTGTGATCATTCCCCTGCAGGCAATTTAAAACAAGCGAGGCCACCGAGCCCCATTAAATTCGTTGACGGTCACTGGGCGGGCGTCAAATCTGGGGAGTTTGCGATCATGAAGACCTTCTACATCACCACAGCCATCGATTATGCGAATGGGGCACCCCATCTCGGGCACGCCTACGAGAAAGTGCTGACCGACGTGGTTGCACGCTACAAGCGGCTGTTGGGGGTGCCCGTCCATTTCCTCACTGGGATTGACGAGCATGGCCAGAAGGTGACGCAGACCGCGCAGGAACTGGGAAAGACCCCGGAGCAGCTGACCAGCGAGCTGGCTCCGCTCTTCGTCGAAATGTGCGCTAAGCTGAACATCTCCAACAACGACTTCATCCGGACCACGGAAGAGCGCCACAAGTCGGTGGTCCAGTCGATCCTGCAGGACCTGTATGACCGCGGGGAGATCTACAAGGGCAGCTACAAGGGCTACTACAGTGTCCGGCAGGAACAGTTTGTCCTTGAGAAGGAGCGCAACGAGGATGGAAGCTGGCCGGAGATCTACGGCCAGGTGGTCGAGATCGAGGAGGAAAACTACTTCTTCAGGTTGAGCAACTACCAGGACTGGCTGATTGGCTACCTGAAGGAGAATGCCTTCGTGGTCCCGGCCTTCCGGCAGAAACAGGTGCTGGAGTTCCTCAAGGAACCGGTCAACGACCTGTGCATTTCCCGCCCGAAGTCGCGTCTTTCATGGGGCATTGAGCTTCCCTTTGACAAGGACTACGTCACCTACGTCTGGTTCGACGCCCTGATCAACTACATTTCCGCGGTCGGGTATGGTACTGATCGTTTTGATGAATACTGGCCGGTGGACTTTCACGTGATCGGCAAGGATATCCTCGTCCCCTCGCATTCCGTCTACTGGCCGGCCATGTTGAAGGCGATCGGGGTGGCCGAGCCGAAGGCGCTCCTGGTCCACGGATGGTGGCACATCGGCGGGGCCAAGATGTCCAAGAGCACCGGGACAAAGATTGACCCGGTGGAATTCTCGGAGACCTATGGTCCCGATGCCCTGCGTTATTTCCTGACCCGTGAGATGAGCGTCGGACAGGACAGTGACTTCACCCATGAACTGTTCCTCGGGCGCTACAACGCCGATCTGGCGAACAATCTCGGCAACCTGGTCAACCGCCTTCTCAATATGGCAGGCAACAACTTTGCCGACGGCCTGGTCCCGGCCAGCGTCGAGGAAGATCCCGAGAAGGAACTCAAGTCCGGATGGGAGCAGTGCCGCACGGAGGTGCTGGACTTCTACGAGCAGTTCCAGTTCCACCTCGCCCTGGAAAGGACCTTCGGGTTCATAACCAGTCTCAACCGGTATGCCGAAATCCGCGCCCCATGGAAACTGGCCAAGTCGCAGGAGGTCGCCGATCGTGACCTGCTGGCGACAACATTGGCCAACCTCGCGGAAGGGCTGCGGCTGGCCAACGCTTTCCTCAAGCCGGTCATGCCCGGCATATCCGACCGGATCAGTGGCCTGCTGGGACAGGATCCGGTCGAGCTCTGGGAGGGACAACTGGAGTGGTCCAACCGGCTGGATGGCCAGGTGCTGGGAGAAAAGACCATTCTCTTCCCGCGTCCCGAGGCCTGAGGTAGTTGAGATTTGGGTTTGAATTGCCCGGGAGTGATCCATGCCATCTGGCTGGTGACGAAGAAATAGGAGCAACCCCGCATACCTTGAGTTATACCCCGGCTTCCGTCGGGGTATATTTTTGCCCTCAATCGTCGGCGGAGCGCTTCCGTTCAATTCGTCCGGCCCCGAGGATGGCCAGCTCGTAGAGGACCGACATCGGGATGGCCAGCAGGATGAAGGTCACCGGATCCGTGGTCGGGGTGACAACCGCCCCGATGCACAGGAAAAGGACAATGGAGTATTTCCTGAAGCCCACCAGCTGGGCCCGGTTAAAAATATCCAGGAAGACCAGGATCATCAGGACCAGCGGGAACTGGAATGCGATTCCCACCCCGAGGACCATCCAGGTGATTAGACCGTAATAGCTGGCCGCGGTCCACATCGGCGCGAAGCCAAGCAACTCGTTGAAGATGATGGATGCCCGGAGGGCGGCCGGGACGAGGATAAAGAAACTGAACGATATGCCGGCCAGGAACAGCAGGAAAGCCAGCGAGCAGGCAGGACGCAGGAGTTTCAGCTCCCTCTCGTTGAGCCCGGGGGCAACGAATTGTCCCACAAAATACATTATGAACGGGAGCGAAAGGGCCATCCCTCCCCCCAGGAGGAGGTAGAAAATCACTGAAAAGACACCCAGGATACTGGTGTTGATCAGCCCGGACATTTCCAGATTGCGGCCGCTAAGGGCAAATTCATAGGGCCAGCGCAACAGGTCCGAGAACTGGGCCAGGAACAGGCCGACGACGATGCAGGCCAGCCCGAATGCGCAAAAACTCTTGAACAGGGTCCAGCGCAGGTCCTCCAGGTGATCAAGGAAGCTCATCTGTCCCTCTTCCTCCCCGATTTCCGGGGTGTCTTCAAGGGCTTCCCCGTCCTCATCAAACAGGTCGGCCGGGGGCAGTTCGTCGGGCTCGTTCATAAGTCAATGTTACTCGTTGACACGGAAGACAATAGGTCTAAGTTCGCGAGTTTTTCTCACCAACAGACCCAACCGGGTCAATTAATTACAACTCGAATCAAGTAACAAGCATGCCAGCTAAAGCCAGCAAAAAGAAAACCAAGACCAAGGTCGTGCAGAAGCGCAAAGCCGCTTCCAAGGCGGTCAAGGCAGTCTACGCCTTCGGGAAGAAAACCGACGGTAATGCAACCATGCGTGAGCTCCTCGGGGGCAAGGGCGCCAACCTCGCGGAAATGGCCGCCATCGGGCTTCCGGTTCCTCCCGGATTCACCATCACCACCGATGTTTGCACCTATTTCAGCGCCAACAAGGGCCAGTACCCGAAGGGTTTGGAGGCTGAGGTCAAGGCCGCTGTGAAGCAGGTTGAGCAGGAACAGGGCAAGGAGTTTGGCAGCAAGACCAACCCGCTTCTGTTCTCCGTTCGTTCCGGTGCCCGTGACTCCATGCCGGGCATGATGGACACCATCCTGAACCTGGGCCTGAACGACACCACGGTTGTCGCCCTGGCCAAGAAGTCCGGCAATGAGCGCTTTGCCTGGGATTGCTACCGCCGATTCATCCAGATGTACGGTGACGTTGTCATGGGTGTCCAGCCCAAGGACGAGCATGCCCACGAGCCTTTCGACGAGGTCATGGACGCCCTCAAGAAGGAAATCAAGAAGGAGGCCGACACCGACCTGACTGCAGAGGACCTGCAGGAACTGGTCAGCCGTTACAAGGCCCTCATCAAGAAGCACACCAAGAAGAGCTTCCCGCAGGACGTCTACGAGCAGCTCTGGGGTGCCGTTGGGGCGGTCTTCCGTTCCTGGGGCAATGAGCGTGCGATCATTTACCGCCAGAAGTACAACATTCCTTCCGAGTGGGGTACCGCGGTCAATGTCCAGGCGATGGTCTTCGGTAACATGGGTGAGGAATGCGCCACCGGTGTGGCCTTCACCCGCGACCCCGCCAACGGGGAAAAGGTTTTCTATGGCGAGTACCTGATCAACGCCCAGGGTGAAGACGTCGTTGCCGGTGTCCGTACCCCCAAGCCGATCGCCCAGCTGGCCGAGGAAATGCCCCACGCCCACAAGGAACTGGTGGCTGTCTGCAAGAAGCTGGAGCGTCATTTCCGCGACATGCAGGACTTTGAGTTCACTGTTGAGGACAACGACCTCTACATGCTCCAGACCCGTAACGGCAAGCGCACCGGCCTGGCCGCTGTCCGCATCGCCGTTGAGATGAACAAGGAGCGCCTGATGACCGAGAAGGTCGCCGTGAGCAAGATCCCGGCTGAGTCCATCGATTCCCTGCTGGTCCCGATCTTCGACCCGAAGGCCGAGGCTGCCTCCAAGGCGATCGGCAAGGGACTGCCGGCTGGCCCTGGTGCCGCCAGCGGTCACATCGTCTTTTCCGCCACCATGGCCGAGAAGGAAGTCAAGGCCGGCCGCAAGGTCATCCTCTGCCGTGTCGAGACTTCCCCCGAAGACTTGAAGGGAATGCTTGCTTCCGAGGGTATCCTGACCTCCCGCGGGGGTGTCAGCTCCCACGCCGCCCTGGTTGCCCGTCAGCTTGGCAAGGTCTGTATCTGCGGTGCCACCGAGATCAAGATCGACTACGCCAAGAAGACCCTCCGGGCTGGTGAAACCGTCCTCAAGGAAGGCGACTTCATCTCCATCAATGGTACCAGCGGCGAGATTTTCGCCGGTTCCATCGACACCACCGACAGCGAGGTCAAGCGCGTCCTGGAAGGCAATTTGAAGCCCTCCAAGAGCTACACCTACCAGCTGTTCGAGACCGTCATGAAGTGGGCTGACAAGTACCGCAGGCTGAACATCCGCACCAATGCCGACACGCCGGCCATGGCCGCCACCGCTGTCGCGCTGGGTGCTGAGGGTATCGGTCTGTGCCGGACCGAGCACATGTTCTTCGAAGGTGACCGGATTGACTACATGCGCCAGATGATCCTCGCCACCACCGAGGACGAGCGCCGGGCCGCCCTGAAGAAGCTGCTTCCGTTCCAGCGCCAGGACTTCGCCGGCCTCTTCAAGGCCATGAAGGGCCTGCCGGTCACCATCCGCTTGCTGGACCCGCCCTTGCACGAGTTCCTGCCGCACGACGACACCACCCGTCGTCAGCTGGCTTCCAAGCTCGGTGTTTCCCAGGAAACCATTACCGAGCGGGTGAAGGCCCTGCACGAGGAAAACCCGATGCTCGGTCATCGTGGTTGCCGACTGGGCATCAGCTATCCGGAAATCACCGAAATGCAGGCCCGGGCCATCTTCGAGGCCGCCGCACAGGTCGGCAAGCTGAAGAAGCCGATCAAGGTCCAGCCCGAGATCATGATCCCGCTGGTTGGATTCAAGGCTGAACTTAAGGACCAGGTGGATATCGTCCACCGCGTGGCCAAGGAAGTCATGGATGCCAAGAAGGTGAAGATCAACTACACCGTCGGGACAATGATTGAGATTCCGCGCGCGGCCGTAACTGCCGACGAGATCGCCGACGTGGCTGAATTCTTCAGCTTTGGCACCAATGACCTCACCCAGACCACCCTTGGCCTGAGCCGTGACGACATGGGCGCCTTCTTCGACGATTACCGCAACAAGGAGATCTTCAACCAGAACCCGTTTGCCAGCCTCGACCAGACCGGTGTTGGCCAGCTGGTCCAGACCGCTGCCTCCAAGGGCCGCGGGGTGAAGAAGGACCTCAAGCTGGGCATCTGTGGTGAGCACGGTGGCGATCCGGATTCCATCCGCTTCTTCGACGCGGTTGGGCTCAACTACGTCAGCTGCTCCCCGCCGCGGGTCCCGGTTGCTCGTCTGGCCGCCGCCCAGGCTGCCCTGGCGAACTGAACCGGGTAGCGGTCAGCGTACCGCACAAATTTCAAGGGCGTCCTGCGGATCAACCGCGGGACGCCCTTTTTGTTTAAAACCTGCTGTGCCCAGTCCACCCCGGCAGGGAGACTGTGACTGCGGCCGGGATCCTTACAGGAGACCCAATTCCATTTTGCCTTCCTCGGAGATCATGTCCTGGTGCCAGGGCGGATCCCAGACGATGTCCACATGGGCCGTCGTGACCCCCGGGACCTGCTCCACCTTGTACTTGGCATCCTGGGCAATGGCCGGGCCCATGCCGCAACCGGGGGCGGTCAGGGTCATGTCCACCCGGACATGGTATTCCCCGGAATCAGGCTCCTGGATGATGTCCATGTTGTAGACCAGCCCAAGATCGACGATGTTGACCGGGATCTCCGGGTCGTAAACCTTCTTGAGGGCGGTCCACACCTTGTCGTCGGACGGTGGCCCCGCATGTGCCTCCGCGGCGGCGTTTTCCGCCGAAACGGATTCCTCCTCCAGGGTCTCCCCGATGGCGTCGGCATGGCGGCCGTTGATCTGGGCCATGCCGCCTTCCCAAGTGACGGTGAAATTCCCTCCCAACCGGTGGGTGATGGTCACCTGGGTCCCCTCAGGGATGGTGATCTGGTCCCCGTAGGGAACAATGGTGGCCGGGATTTCGCGACTGACGATGCGTTCGTTGTTCATTGAAAGCTCCCTAATCGGTGAACTTATGCTGGACCACTTCGCGGACGTAGTCCTTGAGCTCAGTGTTGTCCAGTTTCCCGATGATTTCCTCAAAATACCCGAAGATCATCAACTCAAGCGCCTTCTTGCGGGGAATGCCGCGGGCGAGGAAGTAGAAAAGCTCTGAGTCGTCCATCCGGCCGGTGGTGGCCCCATGGGAACACTTGACGTCGTTGGCCTTGATTTCCAGTCCCGGAAGCGAGTTGGCTTCCGCGTCCTCGCTGAGCATCAGGTTGTTGTTGGTCTGGTAGGCGTCGGTCTGCTGGGCGTTCTCCTCGACAATGATCAGCCCGGAGAAAATGGTCCGGGACTGGTCGATGAGGGCATTCTTGAAAAGCAGGTCGCTGCGGCTGCTGGGCGCGATGTGGGTCTGCAGGGTCCGCTGGTCGATTTCCTGCGTGCCGGTTGGCACGTTCAGGGCGTACATCTCGACGTTGGTCCCGCTGCCGAAGATCTTCCCGTGCACTTCCTGGCGGGCGTGGGAGGAACCGATGTTGATGATGGTGCTCTTGGCGGTGGTATCGCTCCAGGCATTGTTGGTGTTGAGCTGGAAGCTGAGGGTGTGGCTGTTCCAGTTCTGCACGATGGTGTGGTTGGGCCGGGAACCGTCGCCCGCGAAAAGATGGGCGTTGGCAATGACGAAATGGCTTGTTTCCGCGTTAGCGCCCTCCTGGAATTCAACCAGGCTGGCCTTGGCATGTTTGCCGGTAATGAAAAGAGTGTGCGGGAAAAGGGCGCTCTTTTCGGCCACTGCCCAGTTGTAGGCCACGAAGGGCTCCTCAATCTCCACGTTGTCCGGGACATGGAGGAAAACCCCGTTGCGCAGGAGAGCCACATGAAGGGCCTCGAATTTCTCCGATCCCAGCTCCGGGGATTGCTGCATGAAGTACTCCCTGACCAGTTCCGGGTGGGATTCGATGGCCTCCGGAAGGGTGCAGAAAACGACGCCCTTTTCCTTTAATCCCGGTGCCAGGTACACCGGTGCCAGCAGGGTGTCGTCGGCGAGAATGATCCGGCCGGCGACATGCTCCAGGCGGTGGGATTTATCCAGGAGATGACTGGCATCACCGGTGGCTCCGGCGGCTGTCCGGTAATCTCCGGTGGCGGTGAAGTTCTTGACGTTGGCAAAGCGCCACTTTTCCTCCGTCCGGGCAGGATAGGGGAGGGCCCCGTAGCGTTCCCACGCCTCCCGCTGGAGGCACTGGAACCAGTCTGCCCCGATGCCGGCCTGCTGCTCGTGCAGCTTGAAGACCTGGGGGTCATCGAGGGAGGGATGTGATAATTCAAGTGTGTTGGACATGTTGATAAATTCCAGTTTCTGATTTTTCGGGTCAGCCCACGGAGCCTTCCATTTCCAGGTCGATCAGGCGCTTCAGCTCGACGGAGTATTCCATCGGGAATTCACGGATCAGGTCGTTGACGAATCCGTTGACGGCCAGGCTCATGGCCTCGCCTTCCGGGAGGCCACGCTGCATCATGTAGAAGATCTGTTCGGCACTGACCTTGGACACGCTGGCCTCATGCTGGACCGTGCTCTGGTTGCCCTTGACGGTGATGGCCGGATAGGTGTCCGTCCGGGAATTGGTGTTGATCAGCAGGGCGTCACATTCGGTGTTGTTCTTGCAGCCCTTGAACTGCCGGGGAATGCTGACCACACCACGGTAGGTCGACCGGCCCTGGCCAATCGAGATCGATTTGGAAATGATGTTGGAAGTGGTGTTGTCGGCGGCGTGGATCATCTTGGAACCGGTGTCCTGATGCTGTCCGTCGTGGGCCAATGCGATGGAAAGAACCTCCCCGCGGGCCCCGGGGCCGCGCATGATGACGCCCGGATACTTCATGGTCAGGCGGCTCCCGATGTTGCAGTCGATCCACTTGATCTCCGCGTCATCCATGGCCAGGCCCCGCTTGGTCACCATGTTGAAGACATTGGCGGACCAGTTCTGCACGGTGATGTACTGGATCTTGGCTCCCTTGAGGGCCACCAGCTCGACCACCGCCGAGTGCAGGGTGGTGGTTTCAAACTTGGGGGCGGTACAGCCCTCCATGTAGGTCACTTCGGCTCCCTCGTCGGCAATGATCAGGGTCCGTTCAAATTGTCCGAAATTCTCCGCATTGATCCTGAAATAGGCCTGCAGGGGCTGCTTCACCTTTACTCCCGGAGGAACATAAATGAAGGATCCGCCCGAAAATACGGCACTGTTAAGGGCACTGAACTTATTGTCCCCGATCGGGATCACCTTGCCGAAGAACTTGCGGAATATCTCCGGATGTTCCTTGAGGCCCTCGGTCGAGCCGACGAAGATGACTCCCTGCTTGGACAGTTCCTCCTTCATGTTGGAGTAGGAGGCCTCCGAATCGAACTGTGCTTCCACGCCGGCCAGGAAGGCCCGTTCCTTCTCCGGTATGCCCAGCCGCTCGAAGGTTTCCTTGACCTCATCCGGCACCTCGTCCCAGCTCCGCGACGGCCGCTGTCCCTTGGAGAGATAGTAGCGTATCTTGTCGTAGTGGATATTCTCGATATCCTTCGAGGCCCAGTGCGTCGGGTTCGGCTTTTCATTGAAGACCTTCAGGGCCTTCTTGCGGAATTCCCGCACCCAGTCTTCCTCCCCCTTGACGTCGGCAATGTAGTCGATCGTCTGCTCGTTGAGGCCGACGCCCGCGTCGAATTCATAATTGGTCTCGTAGTGAAAATCCCCTACGTCCCTTTCAATGTTAATATCCGGTGTGCTGCTCATTGTGGATTGCCTCCTGATTGACGGCTTACGCGCCGGTGGTGGCCAGGAACTCCTCCTTGACCCAGTCGTAGCCCTCGGCCTCCAGGCGCTGGGCCAGTTCCGGGCCTCCGCTCTTGACGATCTGGCCGTCGAACATGACGTGCACCCGGTCCGGGACGATGTAGTTGAGAAGGCGCTGGTAGTGGGTGATGAGCAGGACCCCGAGATCCGGGCCGCGCATCGTGTTGACCCCCTCGGCGACGATCTTCAGGGCGTCGATGTCCAGACCGCTGTCCGTTTCGTCGAGGACGGCGTAGGCCGGCTTCAGCATGGCCATCTGGAGGATCTCGCAGCGTTTCTTCTCGCCCCCGGAGAAGCCCTCGTTGACCGACCGGCTGGTGAACGAAGGATCGATCTTCAGCAGGTCCATCTTCTCGTAAAGGTCCTTGTAGAAGGCGGGGGCCTTGAGGGTCTGCCCCTCTTCGAGTCGGGCGGTCAGGGCCGCCCGGATGAAGTTGGCGATGCTCACCCCAGGGATCTCGCTCGGGTACTGGAAGGCCATGAAGAGGCCCGCCCGCGATATTTCATCCGGTTCCAGGCCGATGATCTCCTGACCGTCCAGCAGGACCTCCCCACTGGTGATCTCGTAGTCCTCGTGGCCGGCGAGGGACTTTGCCAGGGTGCTCTTGCCGGTCCCGTTGGGGCCCATGATGGCGTGGACTTCCCCCTTGGGGACGGACAGGGTGAAATCCTTGAGGATTTGCGTGTCGTTAATGCTGACGTTCAGGCCTTTGATTTCCAGTTTGCTCATTTTAGTATTTCTTAAGTTGCTGTTAAAGTCGTCTCTGGTTCAGCCCTCCCTGCGGTCGGCTTCCCCGTGAAAATAAAGTTCGATGCTGTCCGCGTTGTACCCGTCCGGGAGGATCGATTTCAGTCGCCGCATCAGGTCGGCCGGCAGGTCCACATCGTAAACACGGCCGGTCTTCCGGTCCTGGAAGTGGGCGTGCTCGTGCAGGTTCGGGCAGTAGCGGGTTGATTCCCGCTCGTAGTTGACCGCCCGGACCAGGCCGCAACCCACCAGCGTTTCCAGACAGTTGTAGACCGTCGCCAGCGAAATCGTCTCCATTTCCTTCCTCGAGCGGGCGTAAACTTCGTCCGCTGTCGGGTGGTCCCGCTTGTGCAGTAATACCGCAAAAACATGCTCGCGTTGCTTGGTGGATCGTAAACCATTCTCCATCAACGCTTTATCCAATGCCTCCTTGGCCTCGACTGGTAGGGTTTTAACCATTTACCCCCTTACTCAATTAGAATAATTCCAATTTTCAATAAGGGAGTATAATTTTTTTTCAACTAGGGCAGGGTATCCTGTTGCTGGAGGAGTCGAGCGGACTGGAGGATTTGTGGATTCTGGATATCCCTGGTAATGGTCCGGGCCTGTTCGGGGAGGCCGAGTTCAATCAGGCAGCGGGCCTGATGGAGGCGGACGGCGTCGAGCTGCAGGGGGGGGAGTCCGGGCTGGAGGGCGAGGTGCTGCCAATGCTGGAGGGCGAGGTTCCAGTCGGGGTTTCCGACATCGTAGAACGCTTCGCCGTAGCGGAAGCGGAGGGGCAGTGAATCCGGCTGGAGGTCGATGGCGGTCTTGAAGGCATCGAGGATGTCGGCATCGATCTTATCCGGGGAAAAGATTTCCTCCTTGAGGAACTGGTCGCGGAAGGCGGCGAGGACCTGTCCGAGCCCATAGTGGTAGGCGGCGGTGTCCGGCTCAATTCTGACCGCATTGAGGGCATAGGCGAGGGCGCGGGTGAAATCGGCTTCCTCGGCGTAGTAGGTGGAAAGTTGCTGGTGAATGACGGCTATGTTGGGATCGATGGCGGCGGCGGCGAGGAACTGATCCCTGGCCCCTTCCGCGTCACCGAATCGCGAGAGCAGTTTCCCGAAGAGGAGCCGGGTCTCGAGATGGCGTTCGTTGCGGGAGATGATGGACTTGTACTCCTGCGCGACCTGCATGAAGAGCCGGTAGACTTCCCCATGGTCGACATCGGGGATGGCGGCCAGCTGGTCGAGTTCCTTCTCCATCTGGATCACGGTCAGCAACTGCTGTTCGAGGAGGGAGAGTGAATTGCCTTGGGAGACGGGTTCTTCCGGCTGAGAGGCTTGGAAGAGGCGGCAACCCGTGAGGGTGGCCAGTACGGCAGTGAGGATCGCCAGCGGGAGCAGGCGTGTGGAGGCGGTACGCATCGGCTTAATTCAGACCGCAGGGTCCCTGGGGTCCGCGGCAACAGCCGCAGCCCGAGCGGTGGGAGTGGGAGTGGGAGCCCGAGGCGCCGCCCTCGGACTGGGTGGCAAAGGTCGAGAACTCCTTGCGGAGCTTTTCGCCGCCGCACTTGGGACAAGCGGGTTTTTGCTCGCCGGTAACCAGTAGTTCCGAGCGCTCATGGCAGGCTTCACAGGTGAATTCAAATAGAGGCATTGCAGGAGGGTATTAGGAGAAAAAATGGAAATTGCAATCAGCGAGCGTTGCTCAGAAAGGGCAGGAGCATGGAACCGAGGAGCAGTTGCAGGGAGTGGTAGCAGAGCAGGGGCAGGAGGAGAAGCCCGAGGTTGACCTGGACAAAAGGCTCGCTGCCTGAGAACACCGCCAGGGCAATGGGGGCGCCGGCGGCCAGGGTCTTCTGGGAACCGCAAAAGAGGGCGGTGACCCGCTCCGAGTGGTTGGCGCAGAGCCGTCGCCCTGCCAGCCAGTTACCGCTGTGGATGAGAATGACCGCACCGAGGGTGACCGCCAGGAGGATTCCAATGGCCAGGGGGCCGATGGCATCCCAGGCACTGGAGAGCAGGCCCTGGCTGAAGGATGCGAAAACGATGAACAGGATGATCCCGTTGCTGATCACCTTGAACCATGGAATGGAGGCGATGAACGCTTTTCGCTCATAGATGAATGGACGGAGGACCTGCCCCACGATCAGGGGCAGGAGAATCAGACGGGCGATTTTCCACAGGAGCGGCCCCATGAGCTCGATCGGGAACGCATCTCCCGGGCTGAAGATGAACAGGCAGGCGGTCGGGACCCAGAAGACGCCCAGGATATTGGCCAGGCTGACATTGAAGATGGCGGAGGGGACATCACCGCCTGCGGCACTGGAAAGAATGACCGCGCTGGAGATTGTCGTCGGCAGGAGGGCCAGGAAGAAAAAGCCGTCGGCCAGACCGGGCAGCCCGAGGTTGAGCAGGATCCGCCCACCGACAAGGAGGATTGCTGCCGAGGCAATGAATATCCATCCCTGCGTGAACAGGTGCAGCCGCGGATGGCGAAGTCCGCCGGCCAGTTTCCGGGTGGGCAGAATCAGTCCCTGAAGGAGGAAAATGACCATGACCCCGAACTGGCTGACCAGACCGGCTCGCAGGACGCCATCCTTTGCCCCCAACTGGGGAAAGAGGATGGCCAGCCCGACTGCGGCCAGCAGGGCCAGGATAAAGCCCCCTTTTTTCATTCGAATTCCAAGGTGATCTGCAGTTCCACAGTGACGTTTTTCGGTAGTCCCGACACCGATACCGCGGCCCGCGCATGTCGACCCGTATCCCCAAAGAGTTCTACCAGGAAGTCGCTGGCACCATTGATCACCTGGGGGGAATTTTCAAATCCGTCCACGCCGTTGACGTAACCGGAGACCAGCAGGACCTGGCGAACCCGGTCCAGGGAGCCTAGGGCCGCCTTGATGTTGGGCAGGGCGGTCAGGACGCAATTACGGGCCGCCTCGTAGCCGGCTTGTTCGTCCTGTTCCCGGCCAACCTTGCCGATGTGGCTGATCTGTCCGTCCCGGATCGGGAGTACCCCCGAGAGGAAAAGCTGGTTGCCGCTGACCCGGTAGGGCAGGTAGTTGCCGGCGGCGACCGGTGCGGTGGGCAGTTCGTAACCGAGTTCATGCAGTCGCTGCTCAATCTGGCTCATTCTCTCAATCTTGCCGGTGGACGGTAATGGTCAACCGGATTCATTCTCCCGGCCCGGGATCGCGTAGAGCAGGAGCCCGGCCCAGATGAGGCCGAATCCCCCCAGCAGGGATGGGGGTACACTCTCGCCGAAGAAAAGGGCCAGACCGAAGTGGCAGGAGGGGACCAGGTACTGGCCCATGCCTACCGTGCTCAGGCGAATCCGTGGCACCGCATAGGCGAAGAGCAACAGCGGGGCGGCGGTGATGAAGCCCGACAAAGCCAGCGTGGCCAGGGTGCCTCCCCCCGCATGGGGCAGGGCAAGTGACCCGCGGCTGCCCATCCACAACAGCACCATGGCGGCCGGCAGGCTCAAGAGGGAGGTTTCCATGCCCAGCCCGACCACCGGGCCGAGGCGGGACCGTTTCTTCATCAGGCCGTAGCCGCTCCAGGTGAAGGCAATGACCAGGGCGGCCAGGGGCAATCGTCCGACGGCCAGCACCACCAGGGTTACTCCCAGGGTCGCCAGCAGGACCGCCCACCATTGGTGTCCCCGAAGGGGTTCCTTTTCCACAAAATACCCAAGCATGACCGTGACCAATGGGCAGAGGAAGTACCCGAGGCTCGATTCGAGGATGTTCCCGCTGTTGACCGCCCAGATGAAGGCCAGCCAGTTGCCGGCCAGCAGAATAGCCGCCATGAGCCCGCCCCGAAGAATCCTGAGGTCCCCCATGGCCCCGCGAAAGTCGGGCCAGGTCCCCCGCAGGGGCAGCACCGCAAGGCAGGTGCAGGCAGTCAGAATCAAGCGGATATTGAGCAGCTCAAAGGACCCGATACCGGAGAGAAGCCGCCAGTAAATGGGAAACCCTCCCCAGATAGCGAATGAGAGGATGGCGGCCATGAGGCCTCGATTTGCGGGTTGCGACGGCATGTGGGCTTTCATTCCGGATTAGAGCGCATTGCCCAAAGAGTCGATAAAATGATTTGCCAAGGAATTTCAAAGCACACACCGTAGAGGTTTTGATCTTTAAATTTGAGTAACATGGTAGAAGAACTTACAGGAAACGTACTTGTAGCGCAGAGCGGGGGCCCGACCGCCGTTATTAACGCCAGCTTGGCTGGAGTTATCGATGAAGCGCTGAACCATGGGTGTATTGAGGAAATCTACGGCGGCAAAAATGGCGTGCTGGGAATTCTTCAGGAAAACCTGATCGACCTGGCGGAAGAGTCGCAGCAGACCATCCGCGGTCTCCGGTACACCCCGTCCTCTGCCCTCGGGACCTGCCGTTACAAGCTCCGTAAGGAGGCTGACTTCCAGCGCGTGGTCGAGGTCTTCAAGGCCCACAACATCCGCTACTTCTTCTACATTGGTGGCAACGATTCCCAGGACACGGCCGACAAGATTTCCAAGCTGGCCGCTTCCACTGGCTGGGAGATGCGTGTCATCGGCATTCCCAAGACCGTGGACAACGACCTGGTGGTCACCGACCACACCCCCGGCTATGGCTCAGTGATCAAGAACATCGCCTGCACCGTCCGGGAGATGGCCTGTGACGCCGAGGCCATGGGCCAGCATGACATGGTTTACATCCTTGAGGTGATGGGCCGTTCCGCCGGCTGGATCGCTGCCGGGGCCACCCTGGCCAAGCGCCGCGACCATCCTGAGGATGCTCCCCACTTGATCTATCTTCCGGAAGTTGCCTTTGAAACCAACAAGTTCCTCGACGACGTGGCGGAAGTCCTCAAGCGCGAGAAGTACTGCCTGATCGTCGTCGGCGAGGGTCTTGTTGATGCCGAGGGCAATTACATCTCCACCGCCGGCAACGGGCAGGACAGCTTTGGCCATGCCCAGCTCGGGGGCGCCGGAGACTTTCTTAAGGGCCTGATCGACCAGCATTTCGAAGGCGTCAAGGTGCGTTCCTGCCGCCCGGGACATTCCCAGCGATCGGCAGCCACCAACGCTTCCAAGGCTGACAATGACGAGGCCTACCTCGTCGGCCAGGCCGCTGTGAAGGCGGCCATCGCGGGTAAGACCGACAAGATGGTTACCCTGACCCGCGGGGATTCCGACAGTTACCTTTGTGAGACCGGGCTGGCTGACCTCAGTGAGATCGCCAACGGGGTGAAGCCGCTTCCGGCCGCCTGGATCAATGAGGACGGCGTCTCCATGAGCTACCAGTTCGTCAAGTACGCCCAGCCGCTCATCCAGGGTGAAGTCGAGGTCCCGCACGAGAATGGGCTCCCGAAGTTCGTCAAGCTGGGGCCTTCCACGGTTGAGAAGGTATTGCCCCCGTACGACCTGAACGCCTAGGTTGAGACCGCCGGAAGGCGGAACTCCAACCCGTGTCCGCTGGAATCCCGGCTTTAGCCGGCAAATCAAAGGAGGTGCTCCGCTACTCACCCCTTGCCATGGTCAATTTCCTGTATAGATCAGGGATATGCGATCAAGGTTTCGATGCTCTCTGGTGTGGATGTTGGCCGCCTTGCTGGCCATTGCCTTTCTTGGTTGTGGCGGCCCGGGGGACGATTCCGGTGGCGTTCCCACGACCTTCATATTTGCCAGGGGAGCCGATGCCCAGAAGCTGGACCCGGCGGATGTCGATGACGGGGAATCGGTCAACACCATGGCCCAGATTTTCGAGGGCCTGCTGGGGTTTGTTCCCGGGACACTGCAGGTAGAGCCCCGCTTGGCGGAGTCCTGCACCATTTCGCCCGATGGCCTGGTCTACACTTTCAGGATCAGGGAAGGCATCCGTTTCCATGACGGTACTCCGCTGACGGCCGAAAGCGCCCGGTTCAGTTTTATCCGCCAGATGGATCCCAAACATCCGGCCCACTTTGCCGGTGCCAGCTTCCAGTACTGGCAAAACTTGTACGGGGACATTGAACGGGTCGAGGTCGAGAATCCCATGACCCTGAAGTTTGTCCTTTCCCGTCCGAATGCGGCCCTGCTTTCCGCAATGGCCAGTTTCCCGGTCTGGCTGGTCAGTCCCGGCGGGTTTGACCGGCATGGGGAGGACATGCCGTTTCATCCGGTTGGGACCGGCCCTTACCGCTTTGTCGAGTGGCGTCCCAACGAGGCCGTCCTATTGGAACGCAATCCCGATTACTGGGGCCACCCGGTGGTGGGATTCGAGCAATTGGTGCTGCGGTCGATTCCCCTGAACACCTCCCGCCTTTCGGAATTGATGGCCGGCAAGGTTCACGGTCTGGACGGAGTCCAGCCTTCCGAACTGAACAACCTCAAGGGCGATCCCCGTTACACCATCCATCAGGCGCCCGGAATGAATGTGGGCTACCTTGCCTTCAGCGCCCTTTCGGAAAAAGTGGGTGATCCAGACCTGCGGCGGGCGGTGGCCATGGCCATTGACCGGGAGAACCTGGTCAAGCTGGCCCTCGACGGCTACGGGACGGTGGCCGCCTACCCAGCGCCGGCCGGCTTCCCGGGAATTCCCTCTGACCGGGGCCCGGTCCGGTATGACCCCGCGGGGGCGCGGGCCCTGGTCGAGGCGCATCCGGAATGGACCCGCGATCCCCTCCAGTTGGCCACCTTCGGGCAGCCAAGAATGTATTTCCCCGATCCCCAGCGGGTGGCTTCCTTGATCCGCAACGATCTGGAGGCGGCCGGATTGCGGGTGGAGATCATCAACCGGGAGTTCAAGAGCCACCTTCATTCAACCCGTCGCGGGGAGTTTGACCTGGCGTTGCTGGGATGGATCGCCGACACGCCCGATCCTGATAACTTCCTCTCAACCTTTTTCCACAGCCGGGCGGCCGTGGTGGGCTCCGCGACCAATATCTCTTTTTATATGAATCCCGAGATGGACCGGCTCCTGGATGCGGCGCTGGCCACCAGCGAACCGGACCGGAGGGCTCAACTGTACCGGCAGGCCCTCGATCTCTGGGCCCGGGACCTGCCGTTGGTTCCGCTGGTCCAGGGCAACCAGGTGACGGTCCTCGACAGCCGGGTGGAAGGGTATGTCCTTTCTCCAACCGGAAACCATTTCTTCGGGCCTGTCCGCTGGCAGGTCCGCCCCGACTGAAGCAATGTCCGGTCCTGTAGTAAGTAATTCACTACAGCCAAAGCGTTCCGGATGGAGGCTGCTGGTGGGCGAGTTGCGCCGCTTTGTTGTCGTGTTCATGGCAGGCAGCCTGGGGATTTTTCTTGCGGTTGAGTCCATGCCGGGCGATCCGGTCAGCCTCCGGGTAAAGAATCCCGATCCGGCCCGGGTGACCGAGATCCGCGAGTCCCTCGGCCTCGACGATCCCATGCCTGTCCGCTATGTCCGTGGCCTTGGTCAATTCCTCACCCTCGACTGGGGGCAGAGCCTGATCAGCGGGCGTTCGGTCCGCGCGGAAGTGGCCCGCTTTTTCCCGGCAACCCTGGAACTGTCGGTCCTGGGGATCCTGTTCGGGACCGCCTTGGGCACCGCGATGGTACTGGTGGCCCATGCCACCGGCCGGCGCTGGCTCCTGCAACCGGTCCGGGGAATGGCGGCCTTGGGCCTGACCGTTCCCATATTCTGGATTGGACTCCTTCTGGTCCTGCTGTTCTCGGTTCGCCTGGGATGGTTCCCGGTCGGGGGACGGTTCGATTTCGCCTATCCGGTCCCCACCGGAAGCGGTTTCTTTCTTCTGGACAGCCTTGCTTCCGGCAACCTGGCCGCCTTCTGGACAAGCCTGCGGCACCTTGCCCTGCCGGTGCTGACCCTCGGGTTGTATCCGGCTGCGGTAGTCGCCGGCACCCTGGAGGCACGGCTCGGGGAAAGCTACCTCCAGAGACTGGTAACCGCCCTGCGGTCGAGGGGGTTTTCCCCGCTGCGTATCTGGGGAAAACATATCCTTCGGCTGGTCAGCGGTCCGGTGGTGACGGTAATCGGGACCCAGGCCGGGGCCCTTCTTGGGGGAGCGGTCCTGACCGAGACCGTCTATTCATGGCCGGGCATGGGGCGCTTCCTGGTCGACGGCGTTCTCAACAGGGACATCTTTGTCATCCAGAACGGGTTGCTTCTGGTTGTGGTGCTGGCGCTGCTGGTGGTCACTGCGGCGGACATCCTGGCCAGCCGGCTGGATACCCAGCTCAGGAAAGGAGAGGCTGGGGATGAGGCCTAGGAACCCATACCGGTGGACTGACCTGTGGGCGGTTGTCCTGCTGCTGGTGGTCATGGCAGGCTTTTTCCTGACTCCCGAGGACCCGGGGGCGCAGTCTTTTCGGGACCAGGCCCTGGCGGGACCGTCCGCTGTCCACTGGATGGGGGTCGACGGGCTGGGGAGGGACTTTTTCAGCCGACTTTGGCGTGGGGGCGCAAATACCATTGGTCTGTCCGCCGTGGCTCTTGCCCTCACGTTCTCCCTCGCATCCCTGCTGGTGGCCCTGGAGCAGGCCGGTCCAACCGGGTGTGGCCGCTTGGTCCGCAATCTGGTCGGACTCTGGGTGGCCTTCCCGGTTATTTTTCTCGGACTTCTTTTGCTGGTATTCCTTGACCCGTCCCCCTGGGCATTGGTCATCGCCGTGGGCCTGGGCAACCTTGCCTTCGCCTTCCGGCAACTCAGGGTGTATTGGATCAGGGCCAGGACCGCCCTCCATGTGCGCTCGAGCGAGGTCCTCGGGGCCCGCGGATGGGGGCTCTTCCGCTGGGCCATCTGGCCCAACCTGGAACCCGACCTTTTCGCCCTTGCCCGCCTGCTTTTTGCCGTCAGCGCCCTTGAGCTGAGCGGCCTGGCTTTCCTTGGGCTGATCGGGGATCCTGATTTCGCCGAGCTGGGATCCATTCTCAAGCAGAACCAGGCCTACCTTTACCAGGCCCCGGCCCTGGTCATCCTGCCGGGCCTTTTTCTCAGCCTGATCCTCCTCAGTGCCCACCTGACTCGATTTCACCGGGATTGATCCCGTCCGTACTGACCGCTTGACTTGTGATCTGGGGGGTTCAATTTGACCCCCATCATGAGTAAGGACAAACCCGAGAGCCTGGCAATCGATGGTGATGGTGTCACCATCGGCATCATTGCGGCTCGCTATAATTTCAACTTGGTCAACGCCTTGTTGGAATCGGTCATGGACACCCTGCAGGCCAGCGGGGCAAAGGCCGACGATATTGAGATTTTCCGGGTGCCCGGATCCAATGAGATTCCCCATGCCGCGGGATTGGCGGCCAAGACAGGCGACTTTGACGTTATCATCGGCCTCGGCCTGATCATTGAGGGCGATACCAACCATGACGAGATTATTGGCCATGCCACCGCCAACGCTCTCCTGACTGCCAGCATGCAGTTCGAGGTACCGATCATCAACGGCATCATCACCGTGCGTACGCTGGAGCAGGCTGAGGAGCGAATCACTGGGGAGCATGACCGGGGGGCCGAGTTCGCCCATGCCGCCCTGGAAATGGCCAAGCTGAACAAGGAACTGGTCGCCCGGGTCATTGATTCGGATCTCGACACCGCATTGCAGGACCTTGACTGGATGGACGACGACCTCGGTGACGATGACGGTGAGGACTGGCGGAAATGAGCGCCCGTCATGAAAACAGGGTGGCCGCGATGCAGTTCCTATATCAGTGGTCCATCAACAAGACTGCCGATCTTCCGGGGGCGCTTCACCTTTTCTTCCAGGAACTGGAGGCTGAGCACCATTACAACCGCGATTACTACGCGTTTGGGGAGGACCTTATCCACGGGACAATCCACCATCTTGAGGAAATTGACGCCGAAATCCGCAAATACCTGCGCAATTGGGATTTTGAACGCATTGCCCGGATCGACCTGGCGATTCTGCGCCTGGCCATCTACGAAATGCTGAAACGCAAGGACATTCCTCCCATTGTCTCCATCAATGAGGCCATCGACATGTCCAAGGAATACTCCATCCCGGATGCCAAGCGGTTTATCAACGGGATCCTGGACCAGTTCAAGCTGACCCTGGACCGTCCGCTTCGGCAAGCGTCCCAATGAAGTCGTTTTTTTCCAAATTCAAGCAGGGCCTGAAGCGGTCCACCCCGACATTCTACAAGGCCTTTGGCAAGGTTGGCGGGCTGTTTGCCGGAAAGACGATTGATGCCTCCACGCTCGATGAACTCGAGGAAGCGCTCTATACGGCCGACTTCGGGGTCGAGACCACCGAGGAGGTCCTCGAGGCAATCAGTTCAGCCTACCGGAAGAACAAGGACCTGCAGGGGCAGGAGGCAGCCCGCATTGGCTCCCACGTTCTTGGGGAGGCCCTGGCCGGATCCGAGGGACGCTTCGAGGCCGGTGGACGCAAGCCCGAGGTGATAGCTCTTATCGGGGTCAATGGTAGTGGGAAAACAACGACAGCAGCCAAGCTGGCCCACCTGTTCCAGGAGGACGGCCTGAAGACTATTGTTGGTGCCTGTGATACTTTCCGGGCGGCCGCCAACGAACAGATCAAGACCTGGTGCGAACGGCTGGGGGTGGATCTGGTGGCCAGCCAGCACGGCGCCGATGCCGCCGCGGTAGCCTTTGACGCCTATGCCGCGGCCAGGAGCCGGGGAGCCGATATTCTCCTGTTGGACACGGCCGGCCGTCTCCACAACAAGGCCAACCTGATGAATGAGCTGCAGAAGATCCGTCGTGTGCTGCAGAAGCACGACGATCTCGCTCCGCACCACGCATGGCTGGTGGTCGACGGCAGCCTCGGGAGCAATTCAATCGAGCAGGCCCGCGTCTTTCACGAAGCCTTCGGGCTGACCGGAATCATCGTCACCAAGCTGGACGGGACCAGCCGCGGGGGAGCCCTTGTCGGTATCTACCGCGAGCTTGGGCTGCCCATCTACTTTGTCGGTCTCGGTGAGCAGCCGGAGGACCTGCAGCCCTTTTCCATCCATCACTACACGCACGCCCTTTTCGGGCTGGAGGACTGATCATGATCCTGGAATCCCTTGAAGTTTCCCTTGGAGAACGCTCCTACGCGATTAACATCGGCCGGGACATGGCCGGCGACATCGCCGGACAAGTGGCGGCCGACCTTGCCCAGGGCCGAAGGCTGGCGGTCATTACCGACGAGCATGTGGCCGCCGCGCAAGAGGACTTCCTGCAGGAAGCCTTCGGCGACCTGCCGATGCTGGTTCTTCCGGCCGGCGAATCAACCAAGGCCTTTGCCAGCCTGGAACGCTGCTGCGACTTTCTCGCCGGGAGCGGACTCGACCGGACAGGGCGGGTTTTCGCCGTGGGTGGCGGGGTTATCGGCGACCTGGGCGGCTTTGCCGCCGCCTCCTTTTTCCGCGGAATCGGCTTCTATCAGGTCCCGACAACAGTGCTGGCCATGGTGGACAGCTCGGTCGGCGGAAAGACCGGCATCAATCTGACCTGCGGCAAGAACCTTGTCGGCGCCTTTCATCAGCCATTGGCGGTGTATTCGGATTTGGATACACTCAAGACGCTTCCGGCCCGCGAGTTCAGCGCCGGAATGGCGGAGGTCATCAAGCACGGCATGCTGGCCTGCGCAGAATTGTTCGAGGACCTGGAGGATCATGACCGCGTGACCGCCGAAAGCGACGCCTTGCCGGACATCATCCGGCGCAACTGCGCCATCAAGGCGGGTGTGGTCAGCGCGGACGAGAAAGAGGAGTCAAAATCCGGAGGGCGGGCCCTCCTGAATCTCGGACACACCTTCGGACACGCCATCGAGGCGGTGGCCGGATACGGGACTTACCTGCATGGTGAGGCCATCGCTATCGGTCTGGTCCTGGCCGCACGATTGTCGGTGGCCCTTGGCAAACTCGATCAGGAAGCCGTTGAAAGGACGATGGGCCTGCTGCTCAAGTACGACCTTCCGGTCCGGCTGGCGGAACCGCTTCCCCTTGAGGAGCTGCTGGCCGCTGCCCGAAAGGACAAGAAGGCCCGGGCCGGGAAATTGCGCTACGTCGGCCTCGACTGTATCGGAAATGCCATTACGGTTGAGGACATTGAGGAGGCCCTGCCGGCCTCGTTGTGGTCCGCCGTCATGCCGCAGGCATAGGCCGCTGGGCGGTCCCTACATGTAGTCCTTGAGCCACGGGGCAGGCTTGATCGGCCGGTACCATTTGGTGGTCACGCCGTTGACTGCGTCTTCCGGCTTGGGGTCTCCGTGGAAGATGAGCACCCGCGCGTTGTCGGGGAGCCGGGGTTGCTGCCAGAGGATCATCGGCCACATGGGCAGGCAGTGCCGTTTGTAACTGCGGCACAGGTCGTCGGGCCAGAATTGCAGCTCCCTGGCCTCCGCGCAGAGGAATTCCTGCTCGTTGCGGTGGGCCGCCTTGGCCGCAGTCGGGTCCGCCTGGAATTTCTCCCAGACATGGTTCTGAGTGCCGGGAACGAACCTGAAAACGGATGAATTGCCGACCCCGGGCTTGCGCCAGTTCCAGTCGTTGGAAATGAGGAAATGCCCGGGCACCTCGAAGAAGACATCCATTTTCCCGGTCAGGACGACGTCCAGGTCAAGGAACAGGGTAGGGCGGGCAGGCAGGTCGAGGCCGGGATGAAACATCCCCAGCTTGTTCCAGCCCCGCTCCGGTGATCCCTCCGGGATGCTCACCTCCGGCAGCGGCCGGTGCTCGATCTGTGGCAGCAGGCCTTCCGGATTGTCCGTGAAGCAGATCAGGTGGAATGGATTGTCGAATTGCCGGTCCAGCATCATCCACAAAGTGTTGGCGTAGTCGGGTCCGTATTTCATCCCCCACTTCATGCAAACTATGGTGTACGGTTCAGTCATCCCCCAAATACTTAATCCGGCGACCCGATTACGCAATCGTATTTACAGAGCTGTAACATAATTCCCTCTTGACGGTCCCCGCCATGGTTCCAGAATGGGTCCAGTTCTTTTTAAGAGTTGTTCATCCCTTTCACGTGACGTCCCTTGCGGGGGAAGTCCTAAAACCAAAAATAACACAATGAACAACACAGCAAAAAACACACCTAAGGGCATTCGCCCTCGTCGTGGTCGTACGCTTGCTCCATTGTCGGAGCGGCTCGCATCCGTTCGCGCATACCCGCGCTTCGGGTCGTCAGCACTGACGGGCGTTCTGCGCTAGGTCTCAAATAGAAAATAACCATGGGGGCGTCTTTCCGGAAGGGAAGACGCCCTTTTTAATTTCCGCAAGGTCAGTTGGCCAGCGAACGGATGATGGCCTCCGCCTGGGAACCGTACCCGCCCCCGAACAAGTTGTAGTGGTTCAGCGTGTGGTAGAGAATGTAGAGTTGCTTGCGGATCCGGTATCCGGTGTGCAGCGGCCACTCGGCATTGTAGGAACGGTAGAATTCACCCGGAAAGCCCCCGAACATCTCCGTCATGGCCAGGTCGCATTCCCGGTCGCCGTAGTGGCTGGCAGGATCAAAGATGACCGGAGTCCCGTCGGCAAGAAATCCGGCATTCCCCGACCACAGGTCACCGTGGAGGAGTGACGGGACGGGCGCATAGGTATCAAAAAAATCCGGCAGGGATTCAATCAGCTCTCCTGCTTGGGACAGGGGCAATCCCCGGTTCCGTGCCCATTTGATTTGCGGTCCGAGGCGGCACTCGGCGAAGAATTGAACCCATTGCTCCTTCAATGTGTTGACCTGCGGAGTGGCCCCGATCCAGTTATCATGGTCCCACCCGAACCCCGGGGCCCGGATCCGCGCCCATCCCGAAATTGACACCTATCGGGGAGAGCCGCAGTTGGTTATCCAGGACAGAAGCTGGCTGTTCAGGCCTTAGGCCGGGTCAGTTCCTCCAGGAGTCCCTGGCAGGCGTCCTCGAGCAGGTCCATGACGTGCTCGAACCCCCTGTCTCCGCCATAATAGGGATCCGGTACCACCCGGTCATCGTGGTTACGGGCATAGTCGCACATCAGGCTGAGGCGTGCCTTTCCGTCGGATACATTACCCATTGACCGCAGGTTCTCCATGTTGTCGTGGTCCATGGCGATGATATGGTCGAAGCGCTCCAAGTCCTCCGGACGAACCTGTCGGGAAATGCTGTCCAGATGATAGCCGCGACGTGAGCCCGCGGCCCGCATCCGGCTGTCGGCCGGCGATCCGGCATGGTAGCCAATGGTGCCTGCCGAGTCACAGGCGATCCTCTCCGAGTGGCCGGAGGATTTCACCTTTTCCTTGAAAACGGCTTCTGCCGCCGGTGACCGGCAAATGTTGCCCATGCAGACGAAGAGAACGGAGATATTTGAGTTCATGCTCGGGGATAAGGATTGTGATTGCGATCAGGCTTGTGCTGGGGATTCTAGGGAAGATCAGGCAACTTTAGGGGCCTGATCAATTAAAAATGAACCGCATCCTGTTTGAGACCAAGGAATCCGACTACCTTCTCAGTCCCCGTGACCCGAGGTTTGAGCATGTGCGCGGGGTGCTCCGGATGAAGGAAGGGGACAGCTTTGATGTTGGTGTGATCAATGGGCCCGCCGGCAAGGCCACCCTGGAGCGTCTGGATAAAGGGGAAATGAAGGTTTCCGTGGAGTGGGGGGAGATCCCGCCGCCGCCCCCTCCGGTTTATCTGCTGGTGGGCCTCTGCCGTCCGGCAACCGCGCGCAAGATCCTTACCACGGTGCCGACCCTCGGGGTCCGGGGCCTCCTATTCGCCCGCACGGCCCGGTCCGACCCGGCCTATGCCCGGTCCAGCTTGTGGACAGCGGGTGAATGGCGCCAGCGACTTATCGAGGGATGCGAACAGGCCTTCGACACCTTTTTGCCGGAACTGAGCCTCCATGAGGAATTGGGCGAGGCCGTTGAACAGACCCGGCAACTGGACTGTCGTTCCTTCGCCCTGGATGTGTACGAGGGCTCCCGGGCTCTCAGCACCGTCGAGGTGACCGCGGCTGATCCGGTCTGCCTGGCCATCGGCCCGGAACGGGGATGGGATGCCAATGACCGCGCGATCCTCGCAGGCGGAGGGTTTAAACTGGTTTCCCTCAACCAGCGGGTGCTCCGGGTCGAGAACGCGGTGACCGTCGGCCTGACCCTTGTCCTGCAAAGGATGGGGATTTATTGAGAAACCGGCTCGAGGATGGCGATACTGGGCTCGTTTGTGCCCGACTTGCCGATGCGGCGCAGGCAGTTCCATCCCGATGCGGGCAGGGCGAGGTCGCCCGGAAGCTCATAGACCAGAACGCCCTCCCCGGATAGCAGGGACCGGGCACGATCCAGCAGTTCGGTCCCGTGGGACCGGACCAGGTCGTAGGGCGGGTCCATGAAGATGATCGGGAACCTCAGTCCGGAATCGAATCGCAACACGTCCCGGCGGACAACCGAGGCCGTTTTATGGTCTGGATTTCCGAGACTCTTGAGGACAGCCCGGATGTTCTCCTGCAGGGCCAGGACCGCCTGCGGATGCTTCTCGACAAAGAGAGCCGAGGCAGCACCCCGGGACAAGGCCTCCAGACCGTAGCTTCCCGAGCCAGCGAACAGGTCCAGCGTTGCCGCCTCCTCAATCCGGCTCCCGAGGCTGGAAAAGACCGCTTCACGCATGCGGTCGGTGGCCGGCCGGACGTGCTTGGCCCGTCCGGTGGAAATGGGTATGCCCCGTGCCACTCCTCCCGTGATACGCATCTCAAACCGACAATGCTTCCCTGAACGCGACAGGCAAGCATGGAGAATTTTACAGCTTATTTGAAATTTTAGGGTTTCCACCGACTCACAGTTGTTTAGTGATTATAGTTGCTTAACTAATCTGTTGAATGGGGTATTTTCTGAAACAGAGGGTCCTGTGTGGCCTTGGCATGTTCGTGTGCCTGCTGTCTGCCGAAGCCGGCGAGGTCAATTTTTGGCCAGTGCGGGTGGTGAAGCAGGAGTCGGCGGTCGGCCGCGCGGATCAGGCTGTCGCCGCGGGTCCCGTTTTCGCCGACACGATGCGGGAGGGAACCCGCATTCTCAGCATCCGGCCTTTCTGGACCTCCTTTGAATCGGGCCAAACCGGAACCACCAGCGCCCACATCCTGTATCCGCTCTTCAACTGGACCGACCGGGGAGACATCCTCTCCGCCAACGGGTTCAACCTGCTCCAGTACCGGCGCAATGAGGCCAGTGGGGAAACCTTTTTCCAGCTCTTTCCTTTTGTCTTCATCAACCGGACCCAGAGCGAGGACACTTCCTACTTTGCCGTCTGGCCCATCGGCGGCGTTCTCCAGAATCGCCTTTTCCGGGACCGGATCACCTTTGCCGCCTGGCCCCTCTTTGTCCGCACCCAGCGGGATGACGAGACACGGACCCATCTCCCGTATCCCTTCATCCAGATGCTGGAGGGTCCCCGGAGCCGGGGTTTCGGGCTGTGGCCCCTTTACGGTCACTTTGAGCGCGAAAACGATTACCACCACCGCTGGGCGCTGTGGCCCTTTCACTATCATTACCGGGACAACCTGGACCATGAGGTCCCCTATGTCCGTTTCGGGATCCTGCCTTTCTATCACCGGGAAACGGCTGAGGGCCTGAAGAGCGAAACCTTCGGCTGGCCCTTTTTCGGGTATAGGCGGGATTGGGAGCCAAGGGTGCCGTATTCGGAAAACCGCTACTTCTGGCCCTTCCTGGTCCAGGGCAGGGGCGAGGAGAAGCACATCAACCGCTGGCTGCCGTTCTATGCCCATGAGAAAAAACCCGGACGGGAGTCCTTCTGGTACGGCTGGCCCTTTCTCAAGCGGGAATCCTTTGAGCAGCTGGGCCTGTCGCGGGACCGGACCACTTTGCTCTATTTCCTCTACCGGGACGAATTGCAGAGCTTCCAGGGCGGGCAGGCCCGCCTGACCACGGTTTGGCCTTTTGCCGGCTACTGGAATGACGGCAAGGGCCGCCGCCAGTTGCAAATGCTGGATCCGCTAACCGTCTTTTTCCCCCGCAACGAGAAGGTGAAGGAAAACTGGAGCCCGCTATTCGCCCTTTACCGCTTTGACGAGCGGATGGGCAACCGCCGCCATTCCCTGCTCTGGGACTTGGTTGTCTTGGAGCGGGACCCCGAAGGGATGAAGGCATTTTACCTGGGACCCCTGTTTGAATGGGAATCGGGTGGGCCGTGGAAACTGCTCAAGGGACTAGTTGGATCAACGGAAAAGAACGGTGAGCGAAGCACCAGGTGGTTTTGGAGAAACTGAGGGAGATTGGACAAATGAAGGTATTACTGGAATTACTCGAGTGGATCGGTTCGGGGGTGCAAATGTCCCTGAGAACCCTGCGGTTTGTTCCCAGTCTGCCGTGGCAGTGGAAACGACTGGTCGATCAATGCCTTTTCATGGGCTACGCCACCGTTCCCCTGGTGGCCATCCTGAGCTTTTTCATCGGAGCGGTGCTGGCCTTGCAGATCGGCTACAGCATCCTTGATTTTGGGGCCCAGCAGTACATCGGGACCATCGTCGGACTCTCCATGATCCGGGAGTTGTCACCGGTGATGACCGCCGTGATGGTCACCGGCCGGGTCGGCTCGGCCGTCACCGCTGAGCTGGGCTCGATGAAAGTCTACCAGGAGGTGGACGCCCTGAAGACGATGAACATCCCTCCGGAGCGGTTCCTGGTCCTGCCGCGCCTTGCCGCCATTGTGCTGGTCATGCCGATTCTCCTAATGGTCTCGGTGGTCACTGGCTGGATCGGTGGTCAGGTCGTTTGTGAAACAGTGCCGTGGATCGGTCTCAGCTCCGAATCCTACTATAATTCGCTCAAGTCCTTCATGCAGCTTGACGACATTACCGACGGCCTGGTCAAGGCGGAGCTCTTCGGCATAGGGATCCTGCTGATTTCCAGCCACCTCGGGTTGCGGACGACCGGTGGACCGCGTGAAATCGGGGCTGCGGTGACGCGGGCGGTTGTGGTCTGCATCATCTTTGTCCTCATTTTCGACTATTTCATCACCAACATTCTAATCTAGGACAGGCCATGGATGTATCTGTAAAAGTAGAACCCGTACCGGTCTCGATTGAGAACCTGAGCAAGTCCTTCGGAAAACAGAAGGTTCTCAAGGGGGTTTCCCTCGAGGTGAAACCCGGGGAAATTTTCGCCCTGATGGGCCCCAGCGGATCGGGCAAATCCGTTCTTCTGCGGCATTTGGTGGGCCTTGAGCAGGCTGACGGGGGGACGGTTCTGGTCGGCGGCGAGCTAGCCCACGACCCGGAGACCCAAGGCAGTATCCGCACCGCGATGGTCTTCCAGGCCGGGGCGCTTTTCAACTCGATGACGGTTTATGACAACCTGGCCCTTTATCCAAGGGAGCACCGCCTCTACAGTGAGCCGATGATCCGGGAAAAGGTCACCGTCGTCATGAAAGCCCTGTCCATTGAGGGCGCGGGCAGGAAAATCCCGGCCGAGCTTTCGGGAGGGATGAAAAAGCGGGTATCGGTGGCCCGGGCCATTATCATGGAGCCGCAGCTCATTCTCTACGATGAGCCCACCTCGGAGCTGGACCCCATCCTTTCCGCCACCACTTCCGAGCTCATTGCCACCATTTCCCGGGAAACGGGGGCGACCAGCCTGGTAGTGACCCATGACCGTGAACTGGCGCTGGCCATCGCCGACCGGGTGGCCCTCCTGATGGATGGCCAACTGGTCTTCCAAGGGACTCCCGGGGAGCTGCAGGCCAGCACGGATCCACAGGTCCGGGAATTCATGAACCCATCCATCAATCCGGATAATCCAAGATTTCGCAAACAGGAGAACGACCTATGAACCAAACATTCCAATCCATTCGCGTGGGCATCTTTTTTGTCCTCGGAGTCATTCTGATCTACACGGTCTACGCCGTGATCGGCAACAAGCCCTTCGTCGGCGCCACCGGTTACTCGGTCGTGGCCGAGTTTGACGACATCCGCACCATCACCACCGGATCCGATGTCCGCATGGCGGGGGTCCGGGTCGGGGAGGTGAGCGGAGCGACCCTTTCCGGGGGTCGTGGCCGGGTTACCCTGACCGTCGCCCAGGGGGTGCAGATCCCCGCCGACTCGGTGGCGCGTATCACCATGTCGAGCCTGCTGGGGCAACACTACATCTCCATTGACTACGGGCAGGAAGCCGAATTGCTGGCGGACGGTTCGGAGATCCTGGCCGATGCCGGACCCGACATTGGCGAGATCCTCGGGCAGGTCCAGCAACTGGGTGAAAAGCTGAACAAGCTGGCCGACGGGTTCTCCGGGATGGGTGAAGCCAATATGGGAGAGCTGTTTGGCAACCTCAATGAACTGGTGACAGAGAACCGGGCCCGGTTCGACCAAGTCCTGATCAATCTGGAATCCATCACCGGCAAGCTCGACAGTTCCCAAGGCACATTGGGCAAGCTGATCAACGAGGATGCCGTCTACGACGATCTTCTGGACGCGGTGGCCGGGCTGAAGTCCGCTTCCGGGGACATGCAGGAGGCCCTCGGTGGGGCCAGGGACATTATTGCCAAGGTCCAAGCCGGTGAGGGCAGCCTCGGCAAACTCCTGGTGGACGATTCCATTGCCAGGGAACTCGAGGTCACCATGGCCAATATGCGGGAATTCTCCGAAAAGCTGAACTCAGGGGAGGGCACCCTGGGCAAACTGGTCACCGACGATTCCCTCTATTACGAACTTCAGTCCATGCTGAACAAGGCCGACCAGGCCCTCGACAGCATGGGCGATTCCGGGCCCATCACCGCTGTTGGAGCGGTCTCCGGAGCCCTGTTCTAGGCTGGATCACGGGGGCCACGGGGTCGTTCCGAAAGTTTTTTTTCCGGAAAAGAGAATTATTTTGAACAATCCCCCGGGGACCGCGTCTTAATTATTACAGACGCACAGTCGTCGTTTTCAGTCTAGTTTGTAGTTTGGTTAAGCACTTGAGCCGCCACCTGTCACCCCAGGTGGCGGTTTCTTTTTTGTGCGGGGTTGCCAATTCCGGATTTTCAGCCAGAAAAAAGGCATGTTGAGGGCATTTTGCGGTGATTGGGATGGTAGTCAGGCACTGCCTGAGCTGGACCGGAACGAGGTGCACCACCTGGTGCGGGTTCGCCGGGTCCGCCCGGGCGAATCCATTGAAATCCTCAATGGCCGTGGCCAGGTCGCCCGTTGCCGGGTGGAGGAGGTCTCGGCCCGGCATTTGGGGCTGCGGCTGGAGGAAACCCTCAGGCATCCGCCAAGGAAACTGCGGCGTCACTTGCTGGTCGCCCTGCCCAAGGGAAAAACCTTTTCCGCCCTCCTGCAGAAGATGGTCGAGCTGGGAGCCGACGAGATAACCCCTCTCCTGACGGAAAATTCCGAAGTGCCCCCGGAGCGGGCCGGCAAGAAGGCCGAGCGATGGGAAACGGTCCTGGTGGAGGGGGTCAAGCAGTCCGGCAACCCGTGGATTCCCCGTTTGAACACCCCCCTTCCGCTGGCGCAGACAGCCGGCGGCGACCAGCCGGGCCAAATTCGACTGTGTGCGGCCCTGCAGCTGGATGCCCGGCCCCTCAGGGAGGTTTTGCAGGCGGGACTCCCGGGGAGCGGATCGGTGCAGGTGTTTGTTGGGCCGGAAGGGGATTTTTCGGATGAGGAATACCGTCTGTTGAGGGACAGTGGGTGCCAGTTCGTCAGTCTGGGCCACTTCGTCCTGCGGGTGGAGACGGCCGCCTCCCTGGTGATGGGGACGCTTGGTTTGTGGGCGGACTGATCCTTCTCCAAGTTCGAACCCGCTTTTACTTGTCAATAAAGTACACGAGGCTAGGCTGGAAGCCAGTTATGCCTCAAAAAGTTATTTTCAACAACATGGTGCTCCGGGACGGGCACCAGTCCCTGGCCGCCACCCGGATGACCACCGAGCAGATGATTCCTGCCCTGGAAATCCTCGATAGCTTGAAGTTTGGCGCCCTTGAGACCTGGGGTGGGGCCACCATTGATGCCGGCCTGCGCTTCCTCAATGAGTTTCCCTTCGAGCGGCTGGACCGTCTCAAGGCCGGAACCCCCAATACCCCGCACATGATGCTACTGCGCGGGCAGAATATCGTTCAATACGCGAATTTCCCCGACGACACAGTCGACGCCTTCGTCAAGATGTCGGCCAAGCACGGGATGGATATTTTCCGCGTCTTTGACGCCCTCAACGACATGCGCAACATCGCCCAGGCGGTGAAATCGGTCAAGGAGGCCGGCAAGCATGCCCAAGGGGTGATTTGCTATACCTCCAGCCCGGTCCATACGGTGGAGAAGTTCATCCAGCAGGGGGTCGAGATCGAGGAACTAGGATGCGATTCGATCTGCATCAAGGACATGGCCGGCCTTATCCCCCCCTACAGGGCCTACGAAATCGTCAAGGGCCTCAAGGACAGGGTCAAGATCCCGGTCAATGTTCACACCCATGAGACAGCGGGCCTCGGGGCCAGCACCTACTACGCATCCATTGAGGCGGGTGCCGACATGGTGGACACATCGATTTCCCCCTTTGCCAACGGAACCGGTCAGCCGGATACCGTCCGCATGCTGTCACTGCTGGAGAATCATCCGCGTTGTCCCGAGTACGACCTCGACAAGCTGCAGCAGCTGCGGGAGCACTTCACCAAGGTCTACGCCGAGCTGGGCCAGTTTACCGCCCACAAGAACGAGGTGGTGGACACGGATGCCCTCACTTACCAAGTCCCCGGTGGGATGCTGAGTAACTTCCGTAACCAGCTAAAGGAACAGAAGATGGAAGACCGCTTCGAGGATGTCTTTGCCGAGATCCCGGTAGTCCGCAAAGCCCTTGGCTGGATTCCGCTGGTCACCCCGACTTCCCAGATTGTCGGTGTGCAGGCCATGCTCAACGTGAAGTTCGGCCGCTGGAAAAACTTCAGTCCCCAAGCCATGGATATTGCCCTTGGTTACTATGGCCAGACCCCGGCCCCGGTCGATAAGGAAGTGCAGAAGATCGCCGCCGGCAAGACCGGCAAGGACCCGATCACCTGTCGTCCTGCCGACCTGGCCAAGCCGGCCATGGACCGCTACCGGGATGAACTCAAAAAGGAAGGCCTGCCCTCGGACAACGAGCATTGCGTTATCTGGGCCATGTTCCCGCAGGAACTGAAGAAGCATTACGCCAGCAAGAATGCTCCCGCCCAGCCTAAGCAGGAAAAGGTGGAAGTACCGGCTCCCCATGTGGAAGAAAAGGCACCGGCCGGGGGTGAGGTCGCTGCGCCCATCATGAGCCGGCCACGCGACGTCCGTCTCTCCATCAACGGCAAGGATTACACTGCCACGGTCGAGGAACTTCCGGTCGACTAGGCGGGATTCGTCAACTGCTCAATTTCACAGGCCAGCGGGTTCGCCCGTTGGCCTTTTTCATATCACGTCCATAAGCCAGACCTTCTGTTCGCCGTAGCTCTTGATCCGGACGGCCAGTGGCTTGCCGTCGAAGTCGTCCACGTCGGGCACGTTGCGGGCGATGTAGGTCTTGCCGGGCGGGCAGACGCTGCACAGCCGGCTGGCCAGATTGATGGGGCGCCCGATGTAGTCGTTGTCGATGGAAATCTTACTGGCCAGTCCGAAGCTGACTCCCGAGCTGATGCCCTCCGGGGCACCGTGGGTGAATTCCGGACCCCGAACCAGGTGACGCCAGGTGACCGGGAGTTGCTTGAGCCCGTCCATGGCTGTCTCGATGGCGATCTTGCGGTCCTTGGAGGTGGTCTGCCAGACAGCGAGAACGCCGTCCCCGAGGAACTTGACCAGGTCCGGCGGGTATCGCTTGAACCCGTTGCGGACCATATTGTAGAAAGCGGTCATCAGCCCGCAGGTGTAGGGAGATTCAATGTCCGGCTGTTCGCAGAAGGCCGAGAAACTCCGGATGTCGATGACGGTGGCCAACACCTCGCAGGGCAGGCCGTACTCGATCTCAGTGGTGTCCTCCTCATCGAAAGAGTAGCCGTTGTAGATGAAGTCCTCGAACTGGTAGATGAGCAGCTTATTGTCGGTATCGGCGTAAAAGTGGAGGCCCTGGGGCTGGAAATCATGTGATTGCGGAAGGTACTCCATCTTGGCATTGCCGTAGTCGCCCGGTTCGCTGGCCGGGGACAGGTAGTACCGGGCCACGTAGCGGCGCACTTCCCCCTCGTGAAGGGCAATCAGGCGCAGGACCTTGGAGACATCGCTTTCATTCTTGCAGATCGAGCTCCCGAATCCGTCGATGGAGTAGAGGATGTTGCGATACTTCGGATGGATGCGCAGGTAGTGGCTGCAGATGTCCCAGAAGTCACGGAAATCCAGTTTGGGAATGGAGTAATGACGGTGAATCAGTGCCATTGGCTTCTTTTCCGGGCACAGAATCACGCATCATCCCCAAGAGGGCAAGCGTGAAGAATGGCAAATCCCTCAGGACCGCTCGCGCTTGGCCTTGCGGTGCTCCTGCAGTACCAGGAAGAACATCTGGGTGGCGATGAAGAACACCCCTGTCAGGCAGGCTGCGGTGAATCCGCTGAACACGTATTGGATGGTCGGGGTCTCGGCCGGAACAAAGGGGAGCAGCATCCGCGTGAAGCAGACCCAGAAAATCAGTGCCAGCACGATGCTGAGCCCGATGTGCTTCTTCCCGATGAATTCCTTGTAGTGATCGACCGCCATGATAGTCGCTAAGTTGGGAAATGCCGTCCGCTTGTCGAATCTTTTTTAATCACACCCGTGTCGGGCTGGCTCCGCCCGGAGGGGAGGGGCATTGCCCGGAAAAGGTAAAGCCAGGTCCGCTCAGGGCATTTCCCAGAGGAAGCTCTTCCATTCGCTGAGGACGTTGCCGGCGCTGTCCAGCAGTTCCAGTTTCCATGCCAGCGCGGTGACTTCCGGGGAGGGCCAGTCGCTTCCGGTGAGTCCCAGGTAGAGCCATTTCTTGAGGGGTGCCTTGGTCAGGTCCCAGGTGTGAATGCCTGAACGCTTTTCGCTGGAGGGATAGTAGGTGATCCGGGCGCTGGCCGCGCCAGCGGATTTGAGACCCTTGACTTCCGCTATGAAGTAGTGCCCGGCCGGGGCGTCGGGCTGGCTGGCGACCACCGTCCGGAACCTCTGTCCAATCAGCTTGGCCCCGAAATACTGGCCAATCGGCCGGATTTCCCCGTCCTCATAGTAGCGGGTGTAGGCGGACTCGACACTGACCGCCGAAAGCTGGGTCAGGCTTGAGAAGGCAAGGAGGGCGGCGACTATCAACCGGTTCATGAGGAACAGCATTCCGCATCCGTCCGGACTCGTCAAGAGCGTGGGTGAGGGCGACGCCAGTGGCGCCTCCGGATCGGGGAAATTGTGTTGCACGGAAGCGCATCTCTCCCAGAATCCGTGCTTATACGGGGCGGCATGGCTTGGGTGTGTGTTGCAGCGTGTTCCCGTTCACTACTTCATTAACCCCGTTTCAGCATATGAATAACCGACACGACAAAATCCTCTTTTGGGGCTGTTTTATAGCACTCATCACGACCTCCTACGCCTTTTTCAGCCGCATGTACCTGTGTGGCGGGCGCTTCATGACGGACTTTGGCCTCGACAAGGTGGCGGCCGGTGAGTTGGTCGGTGCAGGCATCTGGCCGTTTGGGGTCAGCATCATCCTCTTCAGCCTGATCATCGACAAGGTTGGGTACAAGGTGGCGATGTATTTCTCTTTCGCCTGCTACATTGTCTACACCATCATGGCCTTCATGGCCTATGGGGCCATCCAGGGTCTGGAAGGCGAGGCCCTGGCCGCCGGCCAGCAAAAGGGGTTTTCCCTGCTCTACTGGGGCAGCATAATCCTCGCACTGGGGAACGGGACCGTTGAGGCCTACATCAACCCGGTGGTGGCCACCATGTTCAAGGAGGCCAAGACCAAGTGGCTGAACATCCTTCATGCCGGCTGGCCCCTGGGGCTGGTCGTTGGCGGACTGGTCACGATTTCCCTCGCCGGCCAGGCCTCGTCCGGGGACTGGCGCCTGATTGTCGGGATGATCCTTGTCCCCGCCGTTATCTTTCTCTTCATGCTGGCCCCCCTCACGTTCCCCCGCAGCGAGCGTGAACAGGCCGGTGTCGGTTACCTTGAGATGCTCAAGGAACTGGGCGGTTTCGGGGCCCTGGTCGGTTTCGGTCTTGTATTCAGCCAGCTGGGACAGGTCTGGGCCTGGCCCGACATGGTGGCCTGGATTCTGACCGCCGCGGTTGTGGTCACTTTCATCGTCCTGACCAAGTCCTTCGGCAGCGGCATCCTTGCCATGCTGATCGTTATCATGATGCCCTTGGCCACTACCGAACTGGGGACCGACGGCTGGATCAGTTCCCTTATGGAGCAACCCATGAGTGCCGCTGGATTCAATCCCGGCTGGGTCCTGGTCTACACCTCGGCCATCATGGTCGTCCTGCGGTTTTCCGCCGGCCCGATCGTGCACAAGCTTTCACCCCTGGGCCTGCTGGCGACCTGTGCCGCCTTGGCCACTCTCGGGCTGACCCTGCTGTCCAAGACCGGCAACGCCGGGGTGCTGGTCATCTTTGGCGCGGCCACCCTGTACGGTATTGGCAAGACCTTCTTCTGGCCCACCATGCTGGGTGTGGCGGCCGAACAATCCCCCAAGGGCGGGGCCCTCACCCTCAACACCCTCGGCGGCATCGGCATGCTGGCGGTCGGGATCCTCGGGGCTCCGTTCATTGGCTACCTGCAGGAATCCACCGCGACAGCGCAATTGCAGGAGGTCAACCCGGTGGTTTACCAGGCGGTTCATTCCGAGAAGGAGTATTTGCTGGGCGACTACGATGCCATCGACCCGGTCAAGGCCGCGGCGGTGATCGATGCCGCTGGGCAGGCGGCGCTGGCCGAGGCCAACAAGGCGGGGCAGTTCGCCGCGCTTGGCAAGATGGCGGCCTTTCCGGCCTTCATGTTTGTCTGCTACGTCGGGATGATCCTTTACTTCCGGTCCAAGGGCGGATACAAGGCGGTCAGCCTGGATGCGGCTTGAGAGGGGGGCGCCTGAAGGCGGGACTCCGGCGCTATCCGTTATCCGAGGCTGGAGTCCCGGCTTTAGCCGGATCTACTACCACGTGGCCCTGAAGGAAAGTTTCTCGTAATGCTCCTTGGGGATGTCCCCCAAGAAGCGGCTGGCCATCAGGCGTTGGACGCCTCCCCCGCGCACCGCGTGCATCATCGGGAAGGAGATGTAGAGCTCGTCCATGGCCCGGGTCACCGCGACGTAAAACAGCCGCCGTTCCTCGTCCACGTCCCCTTCCTCGATGGCCCGCTTCAGGGGGAGCCACTCGTCGGCGCAGGAGATCAGAAAAACCACCCGGTATTCAAGTCCCTTGGCTTGGTGGATAGTGGACAGGCGGACCGCATTGTCGTCGGGCTCGATCTGCTTGTCCGAAGCCTCTGAATTCATCAGGACCAACTGCGCCAGCAGTTCCGACATGGTGTCGTAGCGGGAGGCGAAATTGATGATCGATTGCAGGTCTTCCTCGCGGTTTTCCCAGTCCGGATAGACATTGCGGATGTAGTCGCCGTACCATCCGTCAAGGACCTGCTCAACGATGCGGGCCGGAGCCACGGGTTCATCAGTCTGCATCAGGGGTCGGACCTCTAGAAAGGTGGCTGCCAGGCTCTTGAACTCTTCCCGGGCGTCGGCGGGGATTTTGGCCGCCACCTCGTCGGCGGCCAGAGCGGTGAAGAAATCAGGATGCAGGTCGGGTCCGTCCCGGAACAGGTCCCCGGTGGCCTGGTGGTCCCTTGTCTGGCGGGCGAGGGCTTTCTCCAGTGCGGCCCGGCACTTTTGCACCGTGGCCGGACCCACCTTGGGGAGGAGACAGAGAAGGCGCTCGAAGGCAGGGGAGTCATCCGGGTTGGCGAGGATCCGCAACTGGGCGACGAAGTCCTTCACGTGGGCCTGCTCGAAGAAGCGGAGACCGCTGGTAATGATAAAAGGCATACCCCGTTTGGTGAACTCCAGCTGTGCGTCAAGGGCCTGGTAGTGCGCCCGGTATAGGATGGCTATGTCCGAAAGGGCGATGCCTTCGTCGTAGAGGGCCTCGATCCTGGCCACCAGGAACTGGGCCTGGGCCCGGGTGTCCATGACCGGGATGACGTAGGGCTTAAGGCTGCCCTTCCGGTGGGCCACCAGTTCCTTGGGGTAGCCCGAGTCGCCCGGCTGCATGGCCAGGACATTGTTGGCCAGATTGAGGATGGGCGGGATGCTCCGGTAATTTGTCAGGATTTTATAGATACAGGTGCCCGGGTGTCGCTCCGGGAAACTGCGGATATTCTCGAACTCCGCCCCCCGCCAGGTATAGATGCACTGGGCATCGTCGCCGACGGCCATGATGTTGTGGTGCTGGCCAATGGCGTCTATGATTTCCGCCTGGATGATGTTGGTGTCCTGGTACTCGTCGACAAGGATGAACGGGAACCGGCGCTGGCATTCTTCCCGCACCTCGGGGAATTCCTGCAGCAGACGCAACCAGAGGACCAGCAGGTCGTCGTAGTCCACCACCTGCTGTTCGCGCTTGGCCGTCTCGTAGAGCTTCACGAATCCGTTCACCTGCTGGAAAATCTTCTCCTGCCAGGGATAGCGGTCGCGAAAGAGCTCATCGAAGGACTGGCGGGTATTGCGGGCGTAGGAAAGGAGGCTCTGGATGACCTTCGCCTTGGGATTGTCCTTGTTTTTCAGGAACAGCTTGTCCGTGTCCTTGATGATGGTCTTCATCAGGGACTCCGAATCGGACTGGTCCATGATGGTGTAACTCTGGGAGAGGTTGATCTTGCTCCCGTACTGGCGCAGGAGCCTTCCTCCGATGGAGTGGAAAGTTCCGCTCCAGCGCGGGGTCTGGCCAATCCCGGTGAGAGACTGGACCCGTTCAATCATTTCCCGGGCTGCCTTGTTGGTGAAGGTCAGGAGCATCAGCTGGTCCGGGTGCAGGCCTTTCTCCAGCATCAGCCAGGCCACCCGGTAGGTCAGGGTCCGGGTCTTGCCTGAGCCGGCACCGGCCAGCACCAGGGCGGGACCCGGTTCAGCGGTCACGGCCGCGTATTGCTCATCGTTGAGCTCTTCACGGAAATTAATGGGGGACAGGTGCATGGGTGAAGGCGAAATTACCGGGCCCGGTCAGTTGGCCCGGGCATTCAGTTCGGTCAGCTTGATCGCCAGGGTGAACATCAGGGACCAGACCAGCAGGACAAGGGGGATCCGGAAGTGAAACTCGACCAGGGCCCCGAGGAAAACCGCCAGGACAGTGGCCAGAAGGGTGGCCAATCCGGGATCCCATCCACGGAAGGCCCGCAGTCCGCGGTAGAATAGCCACAGGGCAGCCATTACGGGAAACAGGCAGCCCACAATGCCCCAGTCGACCAGGTACTCCATCAGGTCAACGTGGGCGTTCTGGAACCAGACGGTTACGTTCCGGCGCTGGTATTTGCCGGTGGCGGCATTCTTTTCCCAGCGGATCCTCTTGGTCTTGAATTCCGGATAGTTCTCGAGGTAAGGCAGGTGCAGGTAGCGCCAGCTGCCGGCCCCATGGCCGAACCATGGCCTGTCCTCGACCATGTCGGAAGCGATCTGCACCATGTAGTAGCGCGCCTCCAGCTCGGGATTCTCCACCAGGGAGAAGGTCTTGATCCATTCCTTCTTCTGGTTTTCGAACACGTCCGGGTTGATAATGAAGGTGCCTCCGACGGCCAGCACGATCAGGCCGAAGAGGCCGGGCAGCGACAGGCCGATCCAGCCGAAGCGGCGGATGAAGAAAAAGGTGCAGATCAGGATAAAGAGCAGCCACTGCAGGAGGACGAACCCGATGGCTCCCCGTGCCTGTGCCATGAGAACCGAAAAGGTGGTCAGCAGGGCCAGACCGAGATAGAGCAGCCAGGCGCCGCCACTGCGCTTGAACTGACGCAGGTCACGATACCAGCCATAGAGGAACAGGCCGAGACAGAAACCCGTGGCGAGAATCAGGAAGTAGGCGGCGTGGTTGCAGTTGTGCAGTGTTCCCCAGAAGGGAATTTCAGCCCCGGCCCGGGTCGGCAACTCCGGGAAGAGGCCGAGGATGTATCGGAGATCAAGGAAATGCTGCTGCAGGGCGACCAGGGCGAAGACAACCCCGATCCAGGCCAGTCCATGAAGCAGCCGCTGGACGGAGCGCCGTGTCCCCAGTCCGGCCCAGGCCGAGCAACAGGTCAGCCAGGGGATCGAATAGAAAATCATCGAGCGCAGGGGATTGCTCTCTTCAATGGGCGTCATGACCCCGGTCGGAAGCCAATCGACAAGGGGCTGCAGGTATACCAGGTGGGGCCTTCCATTGACGATCTGCCACTCCCATTCAAGATTCCACGACTGGATGAAGAAGACGCTCATGAGGCCCAGGCCCAGCCAGAAGAGGGGCAGCTTGAGGAGCTGATAGACCGGGCTGGAAAGGCCGTGGATCTCCCCGGTTTCCCATCGCGGCAGGAGGAGGAGGGTGGCGACCGAAAGAACCCAGGCGGTAAGCTCACCCCAGAGCCGGACCCCCCCGAGCGCAAAGGCCAGCCACAACACATTGAGCAGGATCAGTCCCACCAGGGCAGTCTCGCGCGGAGGCACGGAAGGCCGGGCTTTCCTGACCGGTTTCCCGCCCTTTCGGCCGGTCATTCTACGGAATCTGGCGACGGCATCTGACATTCCATGAGACTCTGGGATGCGTTTGAACTGTTCAAGCCTGAACACTTTTTTCCCTGTAGGTCAGGGCGACGATGCTGATCGTGCAAAGGGAACTCAGCGGCATCAGGATGGCCGCCAGCAATGGATGCATATGCCCCAGCAGGGCCACGACCACAACTGCCAGGTTGTAGGCGACTGCGAAAACAAAGGCCCGGCGAACAGCCCGGGCCCGTAATTTCTGTACCGAGAGCAGTTTCAAAAGCCCTGACAAGCTGCGTCCGGTGAAATAGAAGTCGGCCTTGTCCTGCAGGAGGCCATGGGGTGTGGCCGGTGTTCCACGGACCCGCGCCTTGTTGAAGGCCAGTGAATCGTTGGCCCCGTCACCAATGTAGAGGGCATGGTCACCAAGGTTTTCCACGAAGGCGGCTTTCTCCGTGGGGGATTGTTCGCCGATGGCGGCATCCGGGGGAAGGCCCAGTTGCCGTGACATCTCCTTTACCTTGGAGATCTGGTCCCCCGAGAGGATGGTGACAGGATAGTCCGCCTGAATGGACTGGATGGCGGCAGTGGCGTCCTCCCGCAGGGCCTCCTTCAGCTGCAGGGCCGCCAGCAATTGTCCGTTGCGCCGGAACTCGCAGTGGGAGGGACCGGTCGCCGGTTCCGCTGCCTTCCAGCCCGGCCGGCCGAGGCTCCATGAGATGCCTGTTTCCCCTGATTTGGCCACCAGCCCCATGCCAATCTCCTCATGGATCCGGAGATCCCGGGGCAGATGCGCCACATCGTGGGGAACCCGCAGAAGCGCCTCCCGGAGTGCCCGGCTGACCGGGTGGAGGGAGGACTTCACCATCTCCCTGAGTAAATCCCGGTCCGATGGATTCAGCGATTGCAGGGCCTCAGGGTTGGCCACCTCGGGTGCTTCAAGGGTGAGGGTGCCGGTCTTGTCGAAGATGACATTCCGGACCTTACCGAGGTTGCCAAAAAGCAACGGTGACCTGACAAACACCCCGTATCGGCGCAGGCGGAGGATGGCCCATTCCTGGGCCAGCGGGTAGGCAACCCCCAAGGCGCAGGGACAGGAGACAATCAAAACGGAGAGCGCCACCTGCAGGGCTGTCAGGGGCTGGTTCAGCCACAGGGCCCATCCAAGGGCCCCGATGAAGGCGGTGGCAATGACCGCCAGCAGGTAATTTTTCAGGACCTGCTCAAGGAAAGGATTGCGCTGTTCCTCAGGGTGGGCGTCAAGCAGCCGGCTGAGGAGTGAATCCTGCCATGGCTGCCGTGCCCTCAGAAGAATAGGTTCAATCCCGATATTCTGTGCCCCGGAGGGAACATAGTACCCATGGTGCAGGGTCCGCATCGCCGATTCCCCGTTGATCCACTCCAGGGAGAGGGCGGCCCGGTTGGTTTCCAGTTCCGCCAGCACCGGGACCACTTCCCCGGGAAGGACCCTGAACCGCTGGCCCGGTTGCAGGGTTTCCAGCGGCTCGTTGGTCTCGCCCTGGAGATCCTCCCTGACCACGTGCACTTCCCGGGGCGCCTTGTTGCGGCTCAGGAGCTGGTTGCGGTTGCGTTCCAGGGCCCGTTCCTGGACCCAGCGCCCGACCAGCATCAGGAAAATGAACAGGGCCACGAAATCGAAATAGAGGAACCGCGCGTCCCCGATCATCCAGCCCAGTAGTGATCCGCACCAGGCCACGACAATGCCGATGGCAATGGGGAAATCGATATGGAGCACGCCACGGATGATCCCCTGGATCCCCCGCTTGATAAAGTAGCTTCCCCCGGCGATCATGGCCAGCGTGGCAAATAGCAGGCTCAGCAGCTCAAAGAGCGGGGCCAGGCTGAATTGCGGGTCCATCCCAAGGTAGCGGGGCAGGGTGAAGAGCATGGCATTGAGGGCAAAGGCCCCGCTAAGGCCAATCTTGCCGGCCAGACGGCGGCTTTCCTCCTGCGGACGCTCACCCGGAGGGCCAAGCACATATCCGAACTGCTGGATTTCACGGGCGAAGTCGACCACGTTGAAAATGCCTTTTCGCCAGAGCAGGCGAACCTGCCCGTACTGGGTGTTGATCTCAATGCGGATCATTCCCGGTTGGTCACGGAAGACTTTCTCAATCAGCCAGATGCATCCGATACAGGAGATTCCTTCCAGATCGAGGACCATCTCCACCTGCCCGGATGACCCTGCCTGGCAGGCGGCGGCACGGGTCTCCAGCCAGGTGTAGTCCCGTGGCTGGAGAGCGGCTGCCTGCACCGGATTGATGCGGCGGTCCCTCAGGTCATAGTAATGGTCGAGCCCGGAGGACTGGATGAGGTTGTGCACGTATGCACACCCGTTGCAGCAGTAGCCGGAGTCCTTCCGGCCCGGCAGGGAGAAGGGGGTCCCGCAGTGAATGCAGGTCTTGTAGGTATCCTTTCCCACCGTCAGCTTCCGCAAAATAGGCCGCCCTGGCCGGTTTCGAAAAAGTATAGCCGGAGTCCCAGGATCACCGCCACGAGAAGGGCCATTCCCCGTTGTATTCGGGAAACCGCTACGCCGGAAATGGATCCCTGCCAGCGCGAGAAGGCCGACTGGACAATCCACAGCAATGGCATTGTTCCCATACCGAAGAGGAGCAGGAATTCAGCGCCCCGCAAAGGAGACTGGGTCATCAGGGCCAGTCCAAGGACGGCGTAAAGGGGTCCGCAGGGAAGCAGCGGGGTGAGGATTCCCACGGCCAGTCCGGCCGCGGAACGGGGGAGGGACTGGGCCCTTGCCTGCAGACGACCCAGCACCGGCCCGATGAAGGCCGGTTTGGGAAAGAAGCGGTCGATCCGCAGGGCCACCGCGAGAAAAAACAGGACCAGTACCCAGGGAAGGAAGCGGGACAGGGATTGCTGGTAAATGCTGACCCAGCCGAGGGTCATCATGCCAAGGCCACCGGCCAGGCAACCGGCGGCGGTGTACGAAAGAAGCCGGCCCAGGTGGTAGAGGCTGGCCACAGTCGTAAAGCTGGAGCGTTTGCCGGGGACCGGACCCAGGTAGCAGGCCAGGGGTCCGCACATCCCGGCGCAATGGAGACTGGTCACCAATCCGGCCACGAACGCCGGCCACGGGCCCGTGATGACGGACGGTTCAATCATGCCGCGGCTCGGTTTTCTGCGGGCGCAGCATGGCCAGGGTCAACCCGGCCACCAAGGCCAGCATGATCACTAAAATCCACAGGGCAGGCAGCAGGGCCAGGCCGGTTGATTCACCTTCCGGCAGGCTCTTGTAGTAGGCGCCGAACATGGCCGCCGGAAAGAAGAGCGCGCAGGCGATCATCAGGAGCCGGACCTTGCCCATTCCCTTAAGCATCCGGTCCCGGGCTTCTCCGGCGAGTCCGCCCAGAAGGACACGGGCGATGAAGTAAGTGAAGGCGAAGGCGATTCCGCCTTGGAAAAGAAACAAGAACAGGAGATGGGAGGTCATGCGCGGGGCTTACTTACGGGGTTTCGATCTGAATGAGTTCTGGCTGGTTGCGGGTGGCAATCACAATCAACGCAGACCATGCGCAGATGAGGACAATAAAGGCAATGACAACCCACACCCACAGGCTGCGGGAGCTTCTCATCTTCTCCGACGGTGATTGCCTGGCCACGTTTAGGGACGTTGCTTGTTGAATAGTTTCGGGTCGGGCCCAAGGAACTCGACCTCACGCAGGATCTGGATGCCATTCGGTTCCGCGAGGACGAAGATTCCCAGTGGGAAAGCGCCCTTATAGGAATCCCTCGGCACCTGGACCACGAAAGTGGTGTTGATCTCCTCCATCGGGTTGAGGATGGTGCCACTCTCGATGCCCGAAGTCTCGATGGGAATGGTCAGGCCGTTGGCCTGGACAAAGACACTGAAAGCAAGGTCCACGGTGGACTTGTTGATCAGCCGGATCTGGTACTGGTTGCGGACGTGGCTCTCGGTGATATAGAATGGAACCCCGGGCATGCGGGTCACCGTTGCGACGGCCGGATCAACTGTGTTGAAGGCAATCCCGGCAACAAAAACCCCCAACAGGAGCAATCCCGTGTAAAGGATGGTCCGCGGCCGCATCAGCCGGGACTTGCGGCCCTCAAGGATGCGGTCGGAGGCGTAGCGGATCAGGCCCCGGGGCCGCTTCACCTTGTCCATGATATGGTCACAGGCATCGATGCAGGCGGCACAGCCGATGCATTCCAGCTGAAGTCCGTTGCGAATGTCGATGCCGGTCGGGCAGACCTGGATACACCGGTGGCAGTCGATGCAGTCACCCGCTGCTTCATCCTTGACGTGGCCGGGCGGATTGCCCCGCTCGTAGTCATAGGCGACATTGAAGGTGTCGTCGTCAATGAGCGCCGACTGGAACCGTCCATACGGGCAGATGACGATGCACAACTGCTCCCGGAACCAGGTGAAATTGAGGAAAATCGCCAAGGTGGAGGCGGTGACAAACAGGAACGACTTCCAATGCTCGCGCGGTGACTCCTGTAGCCACTCCCAGAGCTGGGGAATGGAAACAAAGTAGGAGAGGAAGATGTGGGCGATGACCGCCGATAGCAGGAGGAAGATTCCCAGCTTGAGTCCCCGCTTGGCCAGTTTTTCGCCATTCATGGGCGCCTGGTCGAGCTTGCGGCGGGCAGTGGCATCGCCCTCGATGAAGCGCTCGATGCGCCGGAAGACATGCTCAAGGAAAACAGTTTGCGGACAGGCCCAGCCACACCAGACCCGGCCAACAAAGGCGGTGATGTAGAACAAGGTGAAGGCGACCCCAGAGACGAGGAAGAACATCAGCCACAGGTCCTGGACAGCAAGGGTGATCCCGAACAGGTGAAACCGCCGTTCCATTACGTCGAGGAAGACCGCCGGGTAACCGTTGACGGGTATCCACGGCAGAAGGACATACAGTCCAATCAGCAATATCGCCGAGATTCGCCGCCAGCGGGTGAACCGCCCCGTGACATCCGCCGGGTGGATGACAAAACGCGATCCATCCTCGTTGATGGAGGTGACAGAATCCAGATTGGGCGACTTTTTTCCGGGTTGCACAGGTTTCTGGGGTGGAATGGACAGTCTGGCCTACAATCCCACCGGGGTGTTCAGGGTGATGGCCTCAGCCATTCCCTGCTCATCGTGGTGACTGAGGATAAAGGCGACGACCTGGCTGACCTTCTTGGGGCCCAGCTCCCCGATCCATGCCTGCATGCCGGATTTCTTGTCTGGTGAACCGTTGGTGACCACCGAATAGACGCTCATGGGCTGGTTGCCCCATTTCCACTCCGCATCGACCAGGCTGACTCCGGCCAGCCCGGCGCCGGCCTTCAGGTCGGGGCCATGGCAGGCGATGCATTTCTCGATGTAAATATCCTTTCCCGCACTGACAAAGCCCGGGTTGCGGCTCATCTGCCAGAGAGCTTCGTTGCTGATGTCGCCGATCGCGGCCAGTCGGGCCTCTTCCACCAAGGCCATCTGGGCCTCGATCTTCTCGGCGTCAGACTGCATGACTTCCGCGTTATAAAATGAGAACCAATAGATCACAGAGACAATGACGGCCCCGTAGAAGGTCCACAGCCACCAGTTGGGTAGGCGGTTGTCGAACTCCTGGATGCCGTCATAGACGTGAGGCCTCAGCTTGTCTTCATGCTTGTTTTTGGGATCGCTCATGGCTGCAATTTGGCGTCGGTTGATCTGGGTCAAGCGGCAGGTTGGACAGGCGACGGGTTTCACCCTTGCCCATGCGCAGTGCCCGCCAGCAGAAATACAGGAAGGTCAGGAAACACAGGAAGAAGGCGACCACCGTGATGATGGCCTGCCATTCCTCGAACTGGATGCGTTTGAACATTTATTTGTTTGGCTGTGGTCAGCGGGCCCTGGCCAGACTGGCTTCCTCGGATGTTCCCAGTTTCTGCAGATAGGCGATCAGGGCCACGATCTGCTTGTCGGGTTGCGTTGAACGGTAATTCGATTCCAGGTCATCGACGATGGTCCGGGCCTGGGCCTCGACCGCGGCGATGATCTCCTCGTCGCTCCACTCGGGATAGGGGACCCCGAGGACTCGCATGGCCGCCACCTTGCCGGGGATCCTGCTGAAATCAACGGTCTTCTCCAGCAGCCACGGATAAGGCGGCATGTTGGATCCGGGGGAAATGTTGGTCGGCTTTTCCATGTGGTCGAAATGCCACACGTTGGGTCGCTTGCCGCCCTCCCGGGCCAGGTCCGGTCCGGTCCGCTTGGAGCCCCACTGGAACGGGTGGTCGTAGATGGACTCCCCGAGACGGGAGTAATCACCGTAGCGGAGCACGTCCGGTTTCATTGTCCGGATCTGCTGGCTGTGGCAGTTGTAGCACCCTTCGGCCAGATAGATGTCCCTCCCGGCAAGCTCGAGGGGAGTGTAGGGCACCTGGATGCGGCCCTCGATATTATCGGCGGTCTGCACCACCAGGGTGGGGATGATCTGGATCATTCCCCCGATGGCCACTGAGATGAAGACCAGGATGCTGAACGGGGCCCAGTTGCCCAGCAGACGCTCATACCAGTCGCTCCAGCGGGCGCTGGTGGCCTGGAAGTGGACAATGGCAATGAGGGAAAAGACGATGGTCAGCCCGATACCGAGGATCATGACAAGTCCGCTACCAAAGAACCAGAGGCACATCCCGAGGACCACCGATACCGAGTAGAACATGGGGAAGTTGAAGAACGTTCTCCCGATCCGGATGGAGCCTTCGAGTTCATGAGTCTCCTCAATTTCTTCCGCCTCGACGGTGATGGTCCCGTTGACCACTTCCGCCCCGGCGATCGTCCGGAAGACATTATAGATGAGCATGCCCCAGCCCAGCACATAGAGCGTGCCCCCAAAGGCCCGGGTCAGCATCAGCGGCCGGATGGAGTTGAGGGTCTCGACGAAATTCGGGTACTGCAGGACGGTGCCGTTTTCGGTGGTGGCGTTGAGCATCAGCCCCTGGGTGATGCCGCTGGCCCACATGGAGGCGACGTAAAGGAGGATCCCCACGAATCCCAGCCAGAAATGCATGTTGGCCAGCGACTCGGAGTGCAGCTTGGCGTTCCACAGGCGGGGGACAAGATAGTAGAACAGGCCGGCCGCCATGAACCCATTCCACCCGAGGGTGCCGGCGTGGACGTGACCGATGGTCCAATCGGTGTAGTGGCTAAGGTAGTTGACCGCCCGGATGGAGAGGAGCGGTCCCTCAAAGGTGGCCATGCCGTAGAAGGTCACCCCGGCGGCGAAAAACTTCAGGACAGGATCACGGCGGATCAGGTTCCATGCCCCCCTCAGGGTGAGCAGGCCGTTGAGCATGCCGCCCCAGCTGGGTGCCCAGAGCATCAGGGAGAAAAGCATCCCGAGGGCCTGCAGCCAGTGGGGGAGGGCCGTGTTGAGAAGGTGGTGGGGGCCGGCCCAGATGTAGATGAACACCAGTGACCAGAAGTGGACCACACTCAACCGGTAACTGTAGACCGGACGGTTGGCCGCTTTCGGGATGTAGTAGTACATGATCCCGAGGATCGGGGTGGTCAGGAAGAAGGCCACCGCGTTGTGGCCGTACCACCACTGCACAAGGGCGTCCTTGACCCCGCCGAAAAGCGGGTAACTGTGCAGGAGGGAGGTCGGCAGGGCCAGGTTGTTAACCACATAGAGCATGGTCACTGTGACAATGGTGGCGATGTAGAACCAGATGGCCACATAGAGGGTGGGCTCATTGCGCCGGGCCAGGGTCCAGAAGAAGTTGAACCCGAAAACCAGCCAGACTACCGCGACCAGCAGGTCGATGGGCCAGATCAGTTCGGCGTACTCCTTACCCTGGGTCAGGCCAAGGGGCAGGCTCAAGGCTGCCAGTACGATGATCAGCTGCCATCCCCAGAAGTGGATCGCGGTCAGCAGGTCGCTGGCCGTCCGGGCCTTGCAGAGCCGCTGGGTGGAGTGGTAGACCCCGGCGAACATCATGTTGCCCACAAAAGCAAAAATGGCCGCGTTGGTGTGCAGGGGCCGCAGGCGCCCGAAGCTCAACCACGAGAGCTCGAAGTTCAAAAAGGAAAAATTCAACTGGAAGGCGATCAGCAGGCCGGCAATCATGCCGACGGCTCCCCAGATCACCCCGGCGAGGGTGAAGAGGCGCACGTAATGGTCGTCATACTGAATGACCTTTTGGGAACTGGTTGTAGAACTCATACCGCACATTTAAGGTTTGGAATCTGGGCGTGGGTCCTCGTCCTCGAAGGGGAGGAGGGCATTCTGCTCGGAACTTCCAAAGCCTCGACCCCGACGCTCCCCGATAAAGAGGACCACAAACAGGGTTACGAGTAACAGGCTGAGGAAAATCGTGAGCAAGAGGACGCTCATGGAGTCTGAGTATCTGTTGATTTTGGGATCAATTCGTCAACGCAAAACCTGTCCCCGGGGGGCAGACTAGCCGATTTGGGGAACAAATTGCCGGTCAGGGAGATGAGCGGTAGACATTGAGGGCCTCGGGCATGAAGGCGCGCAGTTCCTCAATCCGGGTCTCGCTGCTGGGATGGGTGGAGAGGAATTCGGGCAGGGCCCGGGGGTTGGCGGCACCCATTTTCTCCCAGAAACTGATGGCGGCCCAGGGGTCGTATCCAGCCTTGGCGGCGATCAGCAGTCCGATCCGGTCGGCTTCGGTTTCGTGACCGCGGCTGTAGGGAAGCATGATTCCGACCTGGGTCCCGATCCCGTAGGCGGCCAGGATCCGGTTGCGGTCCCGCTCCTCCAAGTCCTTGGTCCCGACCACCGCCACGATCGCCCCCAGTCCGCGGATGACCTCCGCCGACATGCGCTGGTTGGCATGCCGCAATTGCACATGGGCGATTTCGTGCCCGATCACCGCCGCCAGTTCATCGTCGCTGGCCACGTGCTGGAGCAGGCCGGTGAAGACGGCAATTTTCCCTCCCGGCATGGCAAAGGCGTTGGCCGATTTCTCTTCAAAAAGGACAAACTCCCATTGGGCATCCGGCATATCCGGCCCGACCACTGCGGCAATCCGGCTGCTGACCCGGTTCACCCGGGCGGTGCCCTCCGGGTCCGTGGAGACCGGCAGCTCCTGCTTGAGCTGCTCGAACTGTGATGAGGCAACATTGGCCAGGTAGCTTTCGGAGAAAAAGGTTGGTCCGGTGGAGCATCCGAACAGGAAAAGGAAGATGAGGATGGGGAGGCGCCGCTTCACTCTTGTTCCCTGTTGTTGTTGGACTGCAGGCGGTCGATGTTGGCCTCCGCTGCCTGGACATAGATGTTCGGCCCGTCTGGCCAGGGATTATTAAGCAATTTGTAGGCCCCGGCGTAATCCCCCCTGAGGCGGGGAAGCACGAACTGGTACCAGAATTGAGGGGTGCTGGAAATGAGGATGTCCAGATTGGGGAAGGGCCGCTCCGTCTGGCTCAGCCCGCGCAGACGGTCAAATTCCTCGAATTCCTTGAAGAGGGAGGGGAGCTTGTCGAGGTAGGCCGGGTCCGACATCTGGGCCAGGAAATCCGCCGTGGCCAGCATTTGCGCGAGGGTTTTTTCCGTGGGCGAAATATAGGGGATGCCGTCGATGACCGCCCGCGGCCCGGTACTGGCGATCATCCGCTGGACAACCGAGATGGCCGAGTCCGGCCAGTCGAGGGTCATCAGGAACCGCCGGGATATCTGGCAGCTGCGGTGCTCGTGGATAAGGACGTATTTCGCCCCCGTCCCGCTGGGGTCGTTGCTTTCCTTGAGGTACCCGGTGTCATGAAGCAGGCAGGCAGCCACCCCGAGCAGGAAGTCGGCGTAGCCAACCGGGGTTCCCCGCTGGTGATGCTTGAGCGACTGGAACATGCGGGCCCAGCAGAGGGTCACCTGCAGGGTGTGCTCAAGGTCATGGTAGGCCATGTCGCTGGCCCGGTAGGGGTGGATTCGTCCCTGGTACAGGTCATGGACGGATTCCATCAGCTTGCGGATCCGGCTCATGGCCTGTTCGGGAAAACAGGCCATCCCAATTTCGGTGATGGCAGTTTCCACGGCCTTGATGTCGTGGGTGGGGATGGAATGGAGGGTGAAATCCGGTGACATTGTGATGGGCCAGAATCTTCCCAGAGGATGCTAAATTCATCCAAGGTGGGCAAATCATTTATCCCGGATGCGGGATTTGCCTTTCCCCTGACCACTTCAATCCCTACTTTTATGGCTTTTTAACAAGGAACGGATGAATATCGGGCTAACGGGGGGCATCGGATGCGGCAAATCCACTGCGCTGGAGTATTTCAGGCAGGCCGGTGCGATGGTGATTGAAACGGACGCGGTGGTGCGACAGCTCCTTTCCTCCGACCCCGAGGTCATCGGGGCCATCCGCTCGGCCTTTGGCGAGGCCGTCATTGATGCACACGGAAGGGTTGACAGGGAGGCCCTTGCCGGTAGGGTCTTCAATAGTTCCGAGGCATTAGCCCTTCTGGAATCTATTGTTCATCCGCGTGTCCGAGACAACTGGACACATGCGTTAGGGAAGAACCACCCCGTCCTGATCGTCGAAATTCCGTTACTGTTCGAGAAGGATTTACAGGGACAATTTTCCACGACCATCTGTTTGAGCAGTGATCCGGAAGTGCAGAAGGTCCGCCTTCTGGCCAGAGGAATGAGTGAATCACAAATACAATACCGCAAGGATCGGCAACTCAGCCTGGAGGAGAAAATGCAACGGGCTGACATCATCATTCACAACAACGGCTCGCTGGAACACTTGAAAGAGCAGGTTGAATGGGTGATGAAGCGGTTCGACGGTAGCTCAACCCTGTAACAGCACATCCAAGACCATGAGCCCTGAGCAAGAAGACCTCGGATTCGAGGAGTCGACAATTTCCGCTTCCCAGGAAGCAGCGTCGGAGAAACCGGCCAGAAAAAGCACCCGCAAACGCGCCGCCAAGAAAGTCGCCCGGAAGCGGGCCGCTCGACGGGAAGGCTCCGCATCCGAGGAGAATATCCGCGTACCATCGGTCCCGAAGACGGCCGATGCGGAGGTGCCCGAGTCCTTCTCCACCGGTGAGGATGACCTGAAACAGGCTCCGCCCCCGCCCCTGAAGGAGAACCGGGACAAAGAGCCCGAGCCCCGGGGGGAATCTTCCGGACAGGACCGCAAGCAGGGCAACCAGCAGAAAGGCCCTGGCAAGCCGGGCGATTTCAAGCAGAAGCCCTATCGCCAGTCCAACCAGCGGAAAGGCCAGAATTTTCAGAAACCGAACAAGCGCCAGCAGAAGCAGCGCCGCCAGCCCAAGGAGCGGCGACCCCGCAACCAGCAGCGCGAGACCGCCCAGCAGGCGGAATGGGGCGATCTTCCCTCGCTGGAGGTCATGCGTTCCCTGGAGGGCCTGGAGAAGCTGGCCTCCGGGATCGCCGCCGGCTCGCAGGAACCTCTCTTTGTCGAGGAGCTTCTGGAGAAGCCCTTCCTTGAGCTGCGTGAATGGGCCCAGACGGAATTTGGCCCGGATGACATGGGGCACAATGCCCGGCAGGGCCTCATGGAAGCGGTTATCGATGCCGCCGCCGCGAGAGGACAGCCGGTCCACAGCCGGGGGATTGTCGAGATCCTTGAGGACGGTAACGGCCTGATAGTGTATCAGACAAACAACTACCAGGTCCGCTCCTGCAGTTCCTTCCTCCCGAAGGTGCTGGTCAAGAAGTTCAATATCAAGACGGGGACCCTGATTGAGGCCCAGGTCCATCCCCGCCGCAAGCCCCTGCCGGACGATGCCATCGAGCAGCTCAAGTCCTCGGGTTCCAGTGGCGATACCGAAGCCATCCCGGAGGAGGTGGAGGAAGACCTCGCCGCCGAGGCCCTCGCCGCCCTTTTTCCCGAGAACGAGTTTGTTCAGGACATTGACGCGGATCCGGAAACCACCCCATACGTGGTCAAGGTTCTTTCCCTGATGGGGAAGGCCCCCGAGAAGAACCTGGAAGTGACGCCCTTTGAGGACCTGATTCCCTACTACCCGACCGAGCGGATCATCCTCGAAACGGAGCCCAAGGTGAAATGGGACAACACGGCCATGCGGGTCATCGACCTGCTGACCCCGGTGGGCCTCGGCCAGCGGGGGCTCATTGTGGCTCCTCCCCGCACCGGCAAGACTGTCCTCCAGCAGGGCATCGCCAACGCGGTGGCGGTCAACAGCCCGCAGGCCCATCTCATTGTCCTTCTGATCGATGAACGCCCGGAGGAAGTGACCGATTTCCGGCGACAGATCACCACCGGCGAAGTCATTGCCTCCACCTTCGACGAGACTCCCGAGAGCCACGTCCATTGCGCCGAGATGGTCATCGAGAAGGCCCGGCGGATGGTGGAGAACGGGGAGCACGTGATCATCCTGCTGGACTCGATCACGCGTCTGGCCCGGGCCTACAACGCCTTGGCGGCCAACAGTGGCAAGATCCTTTCCGGTGGTGTGGAAGCCAATGCCCTGCAGAAGCCCAAGCGCTTCTTCGGCAGCGCCCGCAACATCGAGGGCGGGGGTTCACTGACCATCCTAGGCACCGCACTTGTCGAAACCGGCAGCCGCATGGACGAGGTCATCTTCGAGGAATTCAAGGGCACCGGCAACATGGAACTGCACCTCGACCGAGCCCTGTCCGACAAGCGCATCTTCCCGGCCATCGAGATGAACAAGAGCGGCACCCGCAAGGAGGAGCTCCTGTACCATCCGGAGGAAATGCACAAGGTCTACGGCCTGCGCCGCGCCATGAAGGGCGTGCCCCCGACCGATGCCATGGAAATGCTCATCACCCGGATCAAGAAGACCTCCACCAACATTCAGTTCCTCATGGGCGTGAATACCTGAGGGCGGGCTCCGGTATAAGTTATTGCTTCTGGAGCTTCCCGGCGGCGCAGTTCCCGATGTTGATTTACGCCTTCGGGGCCGTCATCCTCCTGTGCCTGCTCTCCTTCCGTTCCTGGCGGGCAGCCTTTTGCATTGTCGCACCGCTGGCCCTGGTTTCCGTCATGGCCTATGCCTTCATGGCCCAGCTCAAGATTGGCTTGAAGGTCTCCACCTTGCCGGTGGTTGCCCTCGGGGTCGGGGTAGGGGTGGATTACGGCATCTACCTGTTTTTCCGCATGCGCTCCTATCTCACGAAAACCAGCCGCAACTGCGACTTGCCTGTCAATGCGGTCGCAACCGGTCCGGAGCATCCCGCCGGGCAGGAAATGCTCTTTGAGGAAGCCTTGACGGCATCCCTGCGGCAGACGGGAAGCGCGGTCCTGTTCACTGGATTGACTCTGGCGGTCGGTGTCAGCACCTGGATTTTATCCGCCCTGAAATTTCAGGCAGACATGGGCATCCTCCTGACCTTCATGTCTCTGTTTAACATGCTGGGGGCCATCTTCCTCTTGCCGGCGATCGCGCGCTGGCTGTTGCCGCACCACAAGCACCGGGTTAAGTCGCCCGACAGGGCTGAGGACTGAGTCCTCCGGATCGATCCATTCTGGCCCGACCTGTTCCTTGGATTCTTGACTTACTATTGACCCAACTTGGTCATGCAGTCAGGATGACGCGGATGAGTCCCCAGACGGTAATTCGCAAAAAGCGTGACGGCGGCGTGTTGATGCCTGCCGATATACAGGTTTTTGTTGATGGTGTCGTCTCCGGTTCATGGTCGCGCGGGCAAACCGGTTCCATGCTGATGGCCCTCTTCCAGCGTGGAATGAACCTCGAGGAAACACGCTTGCTCCTGGAGAACATGCTGCATTCCGGTGAGTTGCTCGACATGTCCGGCGTCAAGCAGCCCAAGGTGGACAAGCACTCCACCGGCGGAGTCGGGGACAAGGTCTCGATTGTCCTGGCCCCCCTGGCGGCCGCCTGTGGGCTCGCGGTTCCGATGCTCAGCGGAAGAGGACTTGGCCACACCGGCGGTACCCTGGACAAGATGGAATCCATCCCCGGATTCAATGTCTTCCCGTCGATTCAGCAGATCCGCAAGCAGATCCTTGACATCGGCTGTGTCATGGCCGGCCAAACTGAAACCATCGTGCCCGCAGACAAGATCCTTTACGCGATGCGCGATGAGACAGCGACCGTGGAACATCCATCCCTGATTTCGGCGAGTATTCTGTCCAAGAAGCTGGCTGAGGGCATCGACGCACTCCTGCTGGATGTGAAATTCGGGCGGGGAGCCTTTTTCAAGGAATTGGAGGATGCTTCCTATCTGGCCCGACTGATGGTGGACCTGGGTCATGCGGCGGGCTGCCGCACCGGGGCATGGCTGACCCGGATGGACACCCCGCTCGGCCGGACGGTGGGGAATGCGGTCGAGGTGGTTGAATGTATCGATATTCTTAAAGGGGAAGGACCCGGGGACCTGACGGATCTGATCGTCGACCAGGTGGCGGGCATGCTGCACTTGGGCAATCTGGCCGAGAATCTGGATGTGGGCCGGACCATGGCTCGCGAACAGTTGGCCAACGGGAACGCCCTCAAACGCTTCGCCCGCATGGTGGAGGCGCAGGGCGGCGACCCTGGCATTATCGACAATCCTGCCCTCCTGCCCCAGGCAAGGCGGGTGGTGGAAATTATTTACGAAGAGCCAACCGAGGTGCATGTGGCCGATGTGGACGCACGGGCGGTGGCCGAGGTGGTGCTCGAGACCGGTTCCAGAAGGCGTTCGGCCGAAGACGATGTTGACCATTCGACCGGTATTTCAGGGCTGGCCTGCGTGGGTGACGTGATCCGGCCTGGCGGCCTGCTGGCCCGGCTGCACTTGTCCGGCGAGGCGGGCGAGGAGGAGTATATCCGGCGTATCCGTGATTCCATTACGCTTTCGGATGAACCCGGCGAGTGCCTGCCACGTATCTACAAAATCATTACATGAAAAACCAATGAGCACCCTGCAGGAGGCGATTGAATACATCCAGTCGTGCGATCCCCGGGGAGGGGAGCGCAAGCTGGCCATTGTCCTTGGATCCGGATGGGGCCCGCTGGTCGACGCCCTTATTGATATCGAGGGCGAGGTCGCTTATGAAAACCTGCCCGGCTTCCCGGTCAGTACGGTGGAGGGACATGCCGGCCGCCTGATCTGGGGCAGCCTGGGTGGGGCTCCCATCTACTGTATGCAAGGGCGGTTGCATTACTACGAGGGCTACACCATGGAGGAAATCACCTTCCCTGTTCGGGTGTTCGCCAGCCTTGGAGTGGAAGGAATACTCCTGACCAACGCGGCCGGAGGCATCTCGGGTGATCTCAAGGTGGGCAGCCTGATGATGATCACCGACCATATCAATTTCATGGGCAGCAACCCTTTGCGGGGACCCAACCACGATGAATTCGGGCCCCGTTTCCCCGACATGACCTCCGCATGGGACACCGGCCTGCAAAGCAGCCTTCGGGAAGCTGCCAAGGCGGCCTCGGTCAGGCTCCACTCAGGTGTCTATGTCGCCGTGTCAGGACCGAGTTTTGAGACCCCGGCCGAGATCCGGGCATTTGCCGGGTTGGGAGCGGATGCCGTCGGCATGTCCACGGTTCCCGAATGCATTGTCGCCCGCCATTGCGGCCTCAGGGTGGCCGGCATCAGCTGCATAACGAATGCCGCGGCCCATACCGGTGGGGGAACACTTTCCCACGAGGACGTGTCGCGGGCCGCCAAGCAGTCCATTGCCGAAGTGGTCGCCCTTTTCTTTCACGCCGTTCCATTAATCAGCGACCAACTGCAAATCCGTTGAAGTCATGCCCTTGCACGTCATCCAACACCCAGCCGCCATTCACTATATCAACCAGCTCCGCCGTCGGGAGACCACGCACCAGGCCTTTCGCCGGTATTGCGATCTGGTGACGACGTTCATCGCCCTTGAGGCGAGCCGCGACCTCCTGACGCGCCGCGAGATCATTGAGACCCCGCTCGAACAGGTGGAGGCAGAAGTGGTCTCCGAGCCGGTCGTGGCGTTGGCGATCCTGCGCGCCGGGGCTGGCATGGTCGACAGTGTGGTCCGTCTTTTGCCGGAGGTTTCGGTCGGTTACATCGGGCTTGAAAGGAATGAGGAAACGGCTGAAGCCAGACGGTACTACAGCAAATTCCCGCCCATGAAAGGCGCCCGTGTGCTTGTGGTGGATCCCATGCTGGCGACGGGCGGTTCCTCCCGGGAGGCCATTAGGGCTGCCTATGAGGCCGGTGCAGCAAGAGTGGATTTCCTTTGTATTGTCGCTGCTCCCGAGGGAATCCGGCACCTGGAGGAAAAGTATCCGGGTGTGGCCATCTACACCGGGGCGGTGGATCGTGAACTGGATGACAACAAGTATATCCGACCCGGGCTGGGCGATTTCGGTGACCGGCTCTACGGGACCTGATCCCATCCAGGGGCATATGCAAACTTGAACATCCCCGCAATTATCATAGCCTTCGGGCGCTAATTCATCTCCAAACCCCATAAGAAAGGAAACTCCGTGAACTCAAAATGGAAACCAAGTGCCACCCTCGGCGTCCTCGGTCTCGTTTCGTTCATCAGCTCCCATAGCATCTTTGGTGCGGGATTCATCCTGCAGGAGCAAAGCATCTCCGGCCTGGGTGTCGGCTATTCCAGTGGTGCGGCCGGCTTGTCGGACAACAGCTCGATGTTCTTTAATCCAGCCACCCTGACCCTTGTTCCGGGACAACAGGTTACTGCCGGGGTGCACCTTATCCTGCCGGAAGCGGAGTTCAATAAGAGCACCGACCCTGAAAACCTGTCGATGAGCACCCTTGCCCCGACCCAGGGCCCCAATGCAACCTCCGACAAGATAGCGGTTGTCCCAAATGTCTATTTTTCCCGGCCCGTTTCGGAGGACTTGGTCGTCGGTGTGGCCGTGACCACCCCGTACGGCCTTTCGACCTCCTACGAGGACGGCTGGGTTGGCCGTTACCTTGCCCTTGAAACCGACCTCATGACGATCAACACCAACTTCGCTCTTGGATACAAGGTGTCGGACCAGTTGTCGATCGGGGTCGGTGTCAGTGTCATGTACGGCGACGCCATCCTGAGCAACGCCATCAACTTCGGCCTGACCTACCGGAAGGACATCAATGATCCCAACGGAATGATTCCCAAGAATCCGGAGACCCTGGCCCTGGCACAGGATGTGGCCGCCAATCTTGGAACCACAAAGTACGATGGGCACATCGAACTGACTGGTGACGACTTTGGTTACGGTTACAATTTTGGCCTTCTCTTCACCCCCAGCGAATCCACTCGGATCGGTCTCCATTACCGCTCCAGGGTGAAGCTGTCACTGGACGGCAACGCCGACTTCACGGTTGGTCCACTGCAGCAGTTCTTCGGTGACATGTTCACGGACCAGGCCGGCCGGGCTGACCTCGAGTTGCCGGATACGGCGCAGATCAGCATCCATCACCACATGACTCCGGAATGGGCCATCATGGCTGACATCTTCCATACCTGGTGGAGCAAGTTCGATGAGCTCAACATCCAGTTCTCCAGCGGGGCCCCGGCCATTGTCGTTCCGGAGAAATGGGAGAATGTCTGGCGCTACAGCATTGGCACCACCTATCAGCTGAATGAAAGAGTCCAGCTGCGGGGCGGTCTGGTTATCGACGAATCGCCGGTACCGGGTGACGCCTACCGCTCCCCGCGGATCCCCGACGAGGACCGGTTATGGGTTTCCCTCGGAATGGGTTACCAGATGAGCGATCAATTCCGCCTCGATCTGGCCTATGTCCATATCCTGGTCGATGATCCGGTCATCAACAACAACACGCACACAGACGGCGAGCACCTGGTCGGCAGCATGGATGCCACGGTCAGCCTGATCAGCTTCGGAGGCAGTTACACCTTCTGAGGCTGCCTGCCTGCCTTTTCTGGGGGCCAACGGGCGTTTCCCGTTGGTCCTCTTATGTTGCGCCGTGGTCCCGCCTAGCCGACATATTTCTGGACGATGGGAATTCTCCGGCCCACCCCGAATGCCAGGGGTGTGATCTTGAGCCCGGGGGCCGCCTGCTTGCGCTTGTACTCGTTGAGGTCCACCTTGCGGATCACGTCACGGACCACTTCGGCCGAGTAGCCGGCTTCAATGATTTCCCGTGAGGATTCCCCCATTTCGATGTAGCGCTTGAGGATGGCATCGAGAACATGATAGGGTGGCAGTGAATCCTCGTCCTTCTGGTCTGGCCTCAGCTCCGCCGAGGGCGGCTTGGTAATGGTGTTCCAGGGAATGATTTCCTCCTTGCGGTTGACCCAGTGGGAGAGGGCGAAGACCCGCGTCTTGGGCAGGTCGGATATGACCGCCAGTCCGCCGGCCATGTCCCCATAAAGGGTGCAGTAGCCGACCGCGACCTCACTCTTGTTGCCGGTGGTCAGCAAAAGGGCGCCAAACTTGTTGGAGACAGCCATCAGCAGGAGCCCGCGGGCCCGGGCCTGAACGTTCTCCTCGGTGACATCGGCCTCCATGTTCCCGAACATTGGTTTCAGAGTCTCCATGGAGACATCGACCACCTTGGAAATCGGCAGGGTCTCATACCGGATGCCCAGGTTTTCGGCCAGTTTGCGGGCGTCGTCCTTGCTGTGCTCGCTGGAAATTTCCGACGGGAGGCTAATCCCGATGACGTTTTCCGGTCCGAGGGCCTCGGCAGCAATGGTTGCGGTCAGGGCCGAGTCGATTCCCCCGCTGAGCCCGATCAGTCCCTTGGTGAAACCACTCTTGTGGGCGTAGTCGCGCAGGCCGAGGGTCAGGGCATCATAAATATCCGCCAAGGAATCCCTTTGGAAGGCCGGATCGAGGTACTTCTCCCCGGCATCCAGCTCAAAGACGCGAAGCTCTTCCTTGAACGCGGCCATTCCGCAGAGCAGTTCGCCCCGCTGGCTCATGACCATGGAGTGGCCATCGAAAATCAGCTCGTCGTTGCCCCCGACCGCGTTGACGTAGACCACCGGTTTTCCGGTTCGGAGTGCGGAGGTGCGGACGATTGCCTGGCGGGTGGAGTCCTTGCCGTAGTGCCATGGGCTGGCAGAGAGGTTGAGGATGATGTCCACGTCGGCTCCCTCGAAAAAGGAGAGGGGATCGGTTTCGTAGTGGCGGCTGGTCTCGACAATGGGGCCGGTCCAGATGTCCTCGCAGATGGTCACCCCGATCCGCCAGCCTTTCCAGTTGAAGATCGCCGGCTCCTTGTTGGCCTCAAAGTATCGGTCCTCGTCGAACACATCGTAGGTGGGCAGCAGGCATTTGCGGGCGGTGTGACGGACTTTGCCCCGCTCGCACCAGGCCGCAGAATTGAAAAACCGGCGTCCCTTGTCGCTGGTGTTGTGTTCCACAAAGCCCACTAGGGCCGGCACCTTGCCGATTCCGGCGGCAATCGCCTCCAGGGACTTGATGTTGTTGTTGACAAACTGCGATTTGAAAAGGAGGTCGCGCGGTGGATATCCCGTCACCACCAGCTCGGGAAACACGACAATTTCGGCCCCATCGGCAACCAGTTGCTCATAGCTTTCGAGGATTTTTACCCGGTTTCCCTCCAGATCCCCCACGATGGTGTTGATTTGAGCAAGGCCGATTTTCATTTAACAACCGTATAAAGATTTCTAATCGGATATTGCAATACCTAAAGTTTCACTAATAGAGGGGCTGATTCAGTAGATCCAGCACATTGCCTTGGGTCCGGGCCCAGCGGATCTTGGCCAGGAGGAACTGGAATTCAGCCTCCACCAAGGCATCCTCTGAATCGGCCAGTTTGGCCTGCGAGGCGGTGACGTCGCTGTTGTCGGCTACCCCTTCCTGGAAGCGGATCCGTTCCAGCTCGAATTCCCTCAGGTTCAGTCGGCGGGCCCGCTGGGCCACCTCGACCTGCCGGAGACTTGATTCGACCTGCTGGACCACCAGGCGGTAATCGGCTTCAATCTGGTCCCGAAGATCCTCCAACTGAAGTTCCTTCTGCTTGAGCGCGGAAGCTGTCATCCGCTTGCGGGCATCGATCCGGAATCCCTCAAAAACGGGCATGGAGAGCCTCAGTTGGATGCCCCACTGCTCCTCCATTGGATCCGACCATGCCTCGCTGGCATAGCCCCATTCCGCCCCGACTTCCAGACTGGGCAAATGCTCCCGCCGGGCAGCCGAGAGGGCGAGGCTTTCGCGATCAACCTCCGCCAGAAGCTGCTGGTAGTCGGCCCGCCGGGCTAGAACGGTGTCCAGTTGGGAGGGGTCCGGGGAAACGGCCTGGCGGAGCATCTCCGCGAGGCTGCCCTGGACGGAGAGCTCGCTGTCCAGGGGCAGGTTGAGGGCCCGGAGGATGTCTAGTGCGCTCTCCAGAACCAGGGTTTCCTGCTGGAGCCGGGCCAGCTCATTTCCGGCCAGTCCAAGTTCAGCCCGGGTCACGTCCAGGGCGGTGGCCACCCCTGCATCCTTCAGGTCGGTGGCGATCTGGAGGAGAATCCGGTCACGGATCAGGGTGGCATCGATGACCTCCAACCGTCGCTGGTTGCGCCAGTGAGACACATAAGCCGTGGCGATCCGGGCAAGGATGTCCTGGACAGTGTTCTCCAGCCCCAGCCCCGTGGCCCGCAGCTCCAGTCTGGAGAGGCGCCAGTCATCCAGCGAGCGTGAGTTCAGGAGCGAGAGTCGCGCCCTCAGGACTGCGTCAAAGCGGTCCACATAGTATCGGCCGACCGGGGCAAACTGTTTTGAGAACGGATCGACATTGGGGGCCATGGCCCTTCTCTGGGTAGCCTCCAGCCGAACTTGAGGCAGCAGGGCGGAGCGGGCGGCCCGAACCGCTTCGGTCTGGGTCGTGACCCCCTCCCTGGCCAGGAGGACATGGAAGTTTGCCCCCGGTGCCCGTTCAAGGGCCTCCCTCAGGGACAATTCCATCGGGGCCGCCGTCACCCCGGACCAGAGGAGAGGGAAAAGAAGGAGGAGGGTGTTGATTCGGGCCAGTCCTTTTTGAGTCAGCATAAGGCACCCATTGAACCCGCGTGTTCGAAGAAGGCAACATCAGCCTTAACGGAAGCTTGAAATCAGGGAGCAGGGAGAACAGGTTTACAAGTGTATGCAATTTTCAGAAAAACTGAGGCGGGCCTGGGAGGCTTCCGGATCGATGGTGTGTGTGGGACTGGATCCCCAAATGGACAAACTGCCCGATGGTGTCCGTTCGCTGGAGAAGCCCTTTTTGGAATTCAATCGCCGGATTATCGATGCGACCATTGAACATGCCTGCAGTTACAAGCCGCAGTTTGCCTATTATGCAGCGGAGAACCGGCTCGATGAACTGGCCGAAACCATGGCCTACCTGAGGAAGGTGGCCCCCGACCGGGTGGTGATCCTCGATGCAAAACGGGGTGACATTGGCAGTACGGCCGACCAGTATGCCCGCGAGGCTTTTGGGGTCTACGAGGCTGACGCGGTAACGGTAAACCCCTACATGGGGGGCGATACCCTGGTCCCTTTCACCCGGTTCGCCGACAAGGGTGTGATCGTCCTCTGCAAGACCTCGAATCCCGGATCGGCTGAGTTGCAGGACCTCGTCCTCGCCGAGGGGCATCCGCTTTATATGGAGGTTGCCCGCAAGGCCAGCGCATCGTGGAACGGCAACCACAACCTGGCGCTTGTGGTGGGGGCAACTTACCCCGATGAACTGGCTCGCATCCGGGAGGTCATCGGCGATATTCCGTTGTTGGTCCCGGGTATCGGTGCCCAGGGCGGCGACCTGGAGGCCACCCTGAGGGCGGGACTCCGCCCTGATGGCTGGGGGCTGATGATCAACAGTTCCCGTGGAATCATTTATGCCTCCTCCGGCGATGACTTTGGGACTGCGGCGGGTCAGGCCGCCCGGCAACTTAAGGAGGCTTGTGCCGCCCTGCAATCAACCATTACCAGACAGGAGGCATCATGACCTGCTCGCTTTCATGGTATCGCCGCGATGAAAACGGCAAACGGCAACAGATCCAGTTCAAGCTGGTCCGGGAAAATGCGGAGTGGCAGATCCATCGGGAACGCTTTGAACCCCGCGAGGTTCATGAGCCCGACGAGGAGGACTGGGACACGCTTCTGGAGCAGATGGAGCGCAACTTGAGACGGGGCAAGGTCTATCCGAAGGACCTGGATATTGTCCGCGAGCTGAAGCGGAAAAGCCTTGAGTAGCCGGGTTCAAGCGAACCGGTCAACAGACCAGTTGCCGGGGATGCGGGTTCCTTCGGTCAGGTATTCCAGCATGTCGCGGACAGCGGTGGGGGCCTGAAGAACCCCCTTGGATCCCATGGCGTTGACGATGCACCAGTGCGGGATTTCCGGATGGGGACCGACCACCGGCTTGTAATCTTCCACGATGGGGCGTACCCCGGCGGCCTGGGCCTGGACATGGAAAGGAATCGGGGTCATTAGGTGGAGGCTGTCCTGCAGGTGGGTCGCTCCCTCAAGGGTGGTGCTGCCGTCGAAGCCGTCCCAGCTGTAGGTGGCTCCCACTCTCCACAGGTCGTCCTTCAGGGGCTGGACCCAGCAAGCCTGGTTGTAGATCCGGTCGGCCGGAAGCGGTTCCTCAAACCGGACGACAATCATTTCCCCCTTGGCCGGATTGTGGGGGATGAAGGACCAGAATGGGTTGTTGATGACATGCCATCCCTCGCAGAATACGACCAGCTCATTGTGTTCCGGCTTGGTTGGAGCGGTGTCCGGAGCGGTCCAGGCCTGCTCGACCAGGAGTCCCTGCTGGCGGAGCCATGACCGGGTCACCTCCATCAGGATGGGGAGGTTGGCCCAGCCGCCATGCCTGGTCAGGAAACTCCCGTAATTGTCGTTCAAATGGGAAAAGGTGTTTTCCGTGAACTCCTCCTCCACGAACTCAGCCCCGCCGTACTCGGCAAGGCTTCTCTTGAACCGTTCGTGCTGGGTGGGCTCGGTGAACATCCGCAGGATGGGGCAGGACTTCCAGACTTTGATACCCAGGGTCTTCTCGGCTAGCCCGAGGGACTGGTGAAGCTGCTGGAGAAGATCCTTGATGTAGGCGGGTGGGCGGTAATTGCGCCCCGAAAGCGGGTTGACGATGCCCGGCGCCACCGCCGTGGCGCAACCGGGAAGGTCCACGTCCTGGACCACGAAAGGAACCCCCATCTCCTGCAGATGGAGCGCCATCAGGCTGCCAGTCAGGCCCTGGCCGATTATCCGGACCCGGTCGTATCTGGAGAGGATTCCGTTGTTCTGTCGACGTACTTGCATTTCCAGTGTTTTTTATTTTACCTTCACCACTAGACTCAACTAAGACTACTGCAGATGAACACAACTATTCAAGGTATCAAATCGGTCTTTCGTCATCCCGATGCGGGATTGCTGATAATTCGTGTCGCGGTCGGCATCATTATGCTGGTTTCCGGATATAAAAAGTTGGTTGCCGGTGCACCGGTCCTGCATAAAATCGGGGCCAATATCAAGTACCTTGGTCTAGACGTTGGCACCGACAATATGTCGACCCTCTTTTTTGGCGTTCTGGCGGCGGTAGTTGAGGCCTTAGGCGGGTTACTTCTCATGGTTGGCTTCTTTTACCGGACATCAGCCTTCATGATGATGATGGTGATGCTGGTGGCGACCTTGACGAAGATTGACAACAGCGGGGGTAACCTGAGCAAGTTCGGATACCCGATGTTGGTCTGCCTGGTCCTGCTGGGTCTCCTCTTCACGGGTCCGGGCCGCCTCAGCCTGCAGAAAGACTGAGCGTTAACGGGCAGATGCTTGACCCATTCCAGCTGTGAGGCCGGAGGATTGCCGGCCCTGCGCGCCGGTTCAGGCGGCTGACCCGGACCTTGGCGGATTTGGATTCCGCATTGGCTTGTCCCTCGCCTTTGCCGGTCAAGGGATGATCTTCGGCCTTGGATACAACAACGCCCTGGCCGCCGGGGAGGCTCCCGAACCGTGGAGCCTGCTCTACTGGATGCTCCATGGGGGGGTGATCCTGAGTTGCCTGGTGGTGATGTTCCTGCTCGGGCGACCCCTGCTCCGGCAAACCGCCCAGGCGGTGGCGGGACGGCGGATCACGGTCGAGGCCCTTTTTGTCCTCAGTGGGTTCGGGGCCTTTGGCGGGTCAATCCTCTCGACTATTCGGGGCAGCGGCAGCGTCTATTACGAGGTGGTTTCGATCGTTCTCTGCGTCTACGCCATCGGCAAGCAGATCGGGGTAGTGCAAAAAGGCCGGGTGGGGCAGGCATTGGCCGCCTTCCGGCATGCCTTCGACCAGGCGGTGGTGAAAGGCCCGGACGGGGCCCGCATCCGCAAGCCCATCAACCAGCTGGATCCCGGGGACCGTATCCTCATTCAACCGGGGGATCCCATTCCCGTTGACGGGCACATTCTCGAGGGAGGTGGCTACCTCCGCGAGACAGCCCTGACCGGGGAACCGGTGCCTGTCAGAAGGACCGCCGGGGACCGGGTGATGGCCGGGACCTGGTCGGTGGACGGAAACCTCGTTGTCTGTCCCTCAACCGGTGGACAGCGGTCCATTGAATCCATTTTGCAGATGCTGGAAAGAGCCCCGCAGGAGGGTTCCAATCTTCAGGCCTCTGCCGATCGGCTGATGCAGGTGTTTGTCCCCATCGTCAGCCTGACAGCAGTGGGGACCTTCGCCGGCTGGCTGATTCTGTCCGACCGGGCATGGTGGGACGGCCTCTTTAACGCCATGGCAGTCCTGCTGGTGGCTTGCCCGTGCGCCCTTGGACTGGCCATGCCAGCGGGCATCTGGGGTGGGCTTTATCATCTTGGCCAGCGGGGTCTGGTTGGCCGGAGCGGGCACCTGATCGATACCTTGGCCGATTGCGACACGGTAGTCTTCGACAAAACAGGCACCCTGACCGAGTTTGACCTGGAGGCCGATACCTCGGGGTTTTTGCCGGGGGACCCGGCCCGCGACCGCTTGCTGGCCGCGGTTGCCAGCGCCGGGCGGCATAGCCCGCATCCCGTCAGCGCCGCCCTGGGAAGGCTGGCGGAAGGATCGGCGCAGGTGTCTGGCTTCACCGTCTGTCCGGGAGAGGGTATCAGGGCCACCATTGACGGGAAACGCTTCCTGATCGGTGAAATCTCTCTGCTCAACTCGATGGGGATTACCTGTCCCGAGACAACTGTTGCCGGCTCGAAGGTCGTCCATGTCGGCATTGACCACTGCCACGCCGGAACCCTCTTGCTCTCGGAGCGGCTGCGGCCGGATGCGGAGTCGGCCCTGCTGGCTCTGAAGCAGCTGGGCTGTGAATGCCACATCCTCAGTGGCGATCCAGCCCCCGCTCAGGAGCAGATCGCCGGCATTGCGGTGGAAGGCGGCCTGACCCCCGACGACAAGGCCCGCCGGATCCAACAGTGGGTGGATAAGGGCCGCCAGGTCCTGTTCGTCGGGGATGGGGTGAATG
>JBMTVW010000009.1:0-71928 GCA_049451775.1 Opitutales bacterium
CAAGAAGGCTGCCAAGAAGCCGGCCGCTAAGGTAGTCAAGAAGGCTGCCAAGAAGCCGGCCGCTAAGGTAGTCAAGAAGGTCGCCAAGAAGCCGGCTGCCAAGGTTGCCAAAAAGGCCGCGAAGCGGAAGAAGTAGGAACAACTCCGGTTGTTATCCCATTATATGACTTGCGATCCCCCTCGACGAGGGGGATTTTTTTGTCCTGGCCGGATCTTGGGTATATTGAAAATTCCATGATGGGCTGCGATTGAGGTAGTGATTCATCCCATCGGGATGAAGATGGCTATTAATCCGGATAAACTGAACAAGGCGCGATCGTCGTTCGAGGCACTGAAGCCACGCATGGAGACGGTGATCCGTGGAAAGCCGGAAGTGATTGATATGGTCTTGGTCTGTCTGCTGGGCCGTGGCCATTTGTTCCTGGAGGACCTGCCAGGAATGGGGAAGACGACCCTTGCCTACGCCTTGGCGAGGGCCCTTGATGGATCCTTTCAGCGGATCCAGTTCACCAGTGACCTGTTGCCGGTGGATGTGCTCGGGGGTTCCGCTTACAGTGAGAAACTCAAGGATTTTGAATTCAAGAAGGGTCCCGTTTTTGCCAACTTCATCCTAGCGGATGAAATCAATCGGACGACGCCGAAGACCCAGAGCGCACTTCTTGAAGTGGTGGACCGCGGACGGGTCTCCATTGGTGGTGAAACCCATGAGGTGGGGAGGCCATTCATGGTTTTCGCCACCCAGAATCCGGTTGATTTTGAAGGGACATTCCCATTACCGGACAGCCAGATGGACCGGTTTTTCATGCGGATGGAAATGGGGTACCCTGCGACTGCGGACGAGCTTGAGCTCCTGCGGACGGGATCACGCCACTATGATGAATTGGAGCAGGAACCGATTGTTTCTCTAGACGAAGTTCACCAGTGGCAAAGCTTGGTGAAGGGGGTCTTTATGGAGGACTCACTGCTTGGGTATATGCTGCATCTGGTCACTGCGACCCGCCGTGAGAGCACTTTCCAGTGTGGAATCAGTCCTCGGGGCGCGTTGGCACTGAAACTGGCCTGCCAGGCCAGGGCCCTTTACCAGGGCCGGGAATATGTAATCCCCCGGGATGTCCAGGCCCTGCTGGTTCCCGTTTGTGGTCATCGCCTCAAAACGACCTCCCACGGTAGCGACCCGATGGAGGAACGCCGGTGGATTGAGAGCGTGTTGACTCACATTCTTGACGCGCCCCCGGTTCCTCGTTGAAAGGCATCGACTATCCTTGACGCATCCCGTTGGACAAATTCCAATGGGGAGGCATGGTGGAAAGGAACAGCATCAAGGTCCTCATCATTGATGACGATGACGAAATTAGGTATTCGCTGAACCGAGTATTGACTTCGAGGGGATTCCAAGTGGAGGAAGCCTCCAGTGGTGAAGCGGGCATCGAATGTGCCCGGGCCCATCCCTACCAGGTGGTCTTTCTTGACAACCGGATGGGCGGAATGAACGGACTGGAAGCCCTCCAGCATCTGCGCAGTGTTATCCCTGAAGCGATGATTATCCTGATGACGGCGTTCGGGACCACCCAAACCGCCATCGAGGCGATGAAATACGGGGCCTTTGATTACATCATCAAGCCTTTCGACCTAAAGAAGGTCCTTGAATTGACCGAGAAGGCCATCCAGGCCCATCAGGACCTCCTGAGCAGCAAGAGCGGGTATTCTCCGCTGCTCAACAGCGAGGATTACAAGGAGGGCATCGTTGGCTCATCGGAAGCCATGCAGGCAGTCTTCAAGGCGATCGGGCAGGTCGCAACCAGCAACGTCACTGTGATGGTCACCGGCGAAAGCGGTACCGGCAAGGAGCTGGTTTCCCGATGCATTCATCAGCACAGCCTGCGGTCAGCAAAGCCGTTCATGGCGGTCAATTGCGCAGCCATTCCGGAAAACCTGATCGAGTCGGAATTGTTCGGCCACGAAAAGGGCGCGTTCACCGGTGCCACCCAGCAGCGGCTGGGCAAATTCGAGTTGTGTGATGGCGGCACCCTGTTCCTGGACGAAATCGGCGATATGGCCCTTCCGACCCAGACCAAAATCCTGCGGGCCCTGCAGGAGGGGGAGATTCAGCGTGTCGGGGGCGAGAAAACCATCAAGGCGGATGTCCGCCTGATTGCCGCCACGAACCGGGACCTTGAGAAAATGGTCAAGGAGAAGGCCTTTCGGGAAGACTTGTATTACCGTCTCAATGTGATGCGCATCCGCATGCCGAGTTTGAGGGACCGGCTTTCCGACGTCCCGGAGCTGGTCGACTTCATGCTCCAGCGCTTCTCGAAGGAGAGGGGCAGCCGGGTTAACCAGATTTCCCAGGATGCCATGCAGGCACTGGCCAGTTACCAGTGGCCGGGGAACGTCAGGGAACTGGAGAACACCATCCATAGATCGGTCGTCCTGGCCCAGGGGGATACCATTCTTCGGAAGGACCTTCCCCATGAAATCCTCGATGCTGTCAGGCCTGAAATCGGAGAGGAAGTGACATCTGGCTCCCTGGCTCTTGAGTCAGGAGTTTCTGAGGCGGCCATGGAGATGAAGTCCCCCCAGCATTCACCGTCCCAGGGATTGTCGGACGCGGCATTGCTCGATCAGCTCTACGAGCGATTGAGGACAACTCACGACACCAACCTGCTGCAGGTTCTGGAAAAGGAGATGACCCTGCGGGCGCTCAGGGAGACCAGCAGCAATCAGGTCAAGACCAGTGCCCTGCTGGGAATCACTAGAACTACCCTGAGAAAACGGATCGAGTCCTACGGACTGACCGATTACTGATGGGTCGGCAGCTGGACCGGGGCCTCTTTGTTCGCATCGTCCCGCACAGACTGGAAGACCCGGTTGGCCAGGCGCATTATTTTCATGCCCGAAATCCTGAACCGAAGCGCCTCCTTCATGACGAAATTGACCACGAACTTATGCTGGTAGAAATCGACCTCGTCCTGGATTTCCGTCAGGTTGGTGGCATCCGCGATCTTTTCCACCAGGCGCCGTTCATTGAAAAGAAAATCCGGAAAAAATACCTTTACCACTGGAAAAACCAGCAGGACACGCTTGAATAGTGTTTTCCTGAGAACAAAACCGACAAAATCCTGTTCCTTGAGATCAAATTCTTGGCAGATAGCCTCTTTTAATGTGACAGAGTTCATTGCGACAGGATTCTATTGATGCATTTAGGATGCCTTCTTGTAAATGCCTGAGTTACGAAAAATCGTCATAATTGGGGGTGGATGGGCCGGTTTGGCCGCGGCCTACTGGGCCAGTCGCCAGAATCCGGAATGGCGGGTCATGTTGCTGGAAAAGCAAGCGAATATCGCGGCTTGGGTGGAACGGAAGGGTCTTGGGGAATACCCTGTCGCCAACCAAAGCGAGGCCGGGGTCGGTTCCGGGTTTGGATTTGCCCCGGGTCAGGGTGCTGGCCCTTTGCTGGCCCAGTGGCCAGGAAGCAGCACGGTTGAATGGCTATCCTCCCTGGGAGTTGTTGTCCATGAGACCGCCGGCGGCATCGTCCTTTGTCGGGAACCAGCCACTGTGGGTGAGCGCCTGTTGCGTGCCCTGAACGGGAATAAAGTTGAAATCCGGTTGGGCTATTCGGTCGAATCCGTGACTCGGCAGCCCGGCGGGGATTTTAAATTGTGGAGCCAGGATGGTTTGGACAGCACCGGAGATCGGCTGATCTTCGCTACAGGTGGTGAGCGCAACCATGGCTTAAAGCTGGCTGCGGGATTAGGTGTGGAAACGGTTGACCCGCACCAGGCCTTTGTCCGGCTGCGGTTGTCCAACGCAAAACTGGGAGCGCGAATGGGACCCTTGCGACGCGAAGTCCGGGTCAGGTGTCTCAAGTCATCCAAGGTCGAGGAAGGCGAGATGGAGTTGTCTTCCCGGGGACTGGACGGTCCCGTCATTTCCCGTTTAAGCGCATCATTGGGGGACCTTTGGAATCAACAGGGATATCGGCTGCAACTGGAGGTGGACTGGGTTCCGGGTATTTCCGGATCAGCCATTCTTGCCGAGCTGAGCAGCCGCGCGGCCCAGTCCTCAAGGACCGCTGTCGGAACCACCCCCTTGTTCGGATTTCCGGAACGGACCTGGGTGGCCCTGCTGGGAGCGGCGCGGCTCGATCCGGAAACTCTCTGGGGAAGGATCAAGACCAAGAAGCTTCAGGCCCTCATGAATCGTTTGAAGGCAGATCGCCTCGGCACGGAGGGGATGGGATTGCCTTCCGGAGAGAGGGCGTGCTCGGGCGGTGTTCAGCTCTCAGGCCTCAAGCAGGGCAGCTTGGCATCCCTGGCGGTCCCGGGAATACACTTCGCTGGAGAGGTCTTGGCCATGCACGGGCTCCCCGGCGGAAACCACCAGAACCTCGTCTGGGCGTCGGCCCATGTCAGTGGGCTGGCGTCGGCCCGGGATAATTGAGGCTCAATCCTGGAGACCGGTCGGTTCCGTGGGGATCTCGTTGTTGGTCTTGAGAATCAGGACCGGTTCCTTGGTCTTTACCCAGACCTGCTGCTCCTTGAAAATCCTTGCCGGAACGACCTCGCAGGCTTCCCCGATGCTTTTAACCGGCATCCGCCTGCCCTTGGGGGTCTGGTTAAAATCGTAGGCCGCCTTGTGGATCTGTCCTTCCAGGATGGCGGGGGAGTCCTCTTCCGGCATTTGCAGAACCCACCCCGTGAAGTCGGTCGAGGGCAGCTGATTTTCCGGATCGCTGATCAGGATCGCAAACTGCTTGGGCACCCTCGGGGCCGGGGGATTCTCCTCCTTGATGATTTTCATTTCCTCCTCAATGTCCCCGATGATCGAGTTGACCTTGCGGACATCGATTTCGTTCCGCTGGAGGATGAACTTAACTAATTCCAAGTCTACTTTGGCCATTTGTGGGAAGGGATAGGCGGATACTCGCCGGAGGCAATTCTAATTGCGACAAACTCTTCAAACCGCGGAATCGGTCTGGTAAATCCGCTGGGTGCGGGCGGAAAGGGAACAGAAGGCCTCCCATTCTATCTGGCTGGACCAGTGAGCAAACTGGGTCGCGTTGATGGACTGGGTCTCAGACTTCCCGATGAAGGTGGCTGTTTCACCGGCGGAGGGTTTTTCCGGGAGATCGGTGATGTCAGCAATTGTCTGGTCCATTGTCACTCTCCCGATGATCGGGCAGAGGCGGTCCCTCAGGATGACCTTTCCGGAATTGCTCAGGGCGGTTGGGAGTCCATCGGCGTAGCCTGCGGTCAGGACGGCTATACTTGAGGGGCGATTCAGCCGGCAAGTTTGGCCGTAGGAGACCGGTGTTCCCTCCGGCAGGTCCTTGACCAGACCGACCCGGGCATGGAAGGACAGGACCGGCTCGGTCTGGATCTTGCCCAGGAGCGATCCCGGCTTGGGACGCACACCGAATTGAAGCAGTCCAATCCGGGCCGCGTTAAAGGGTCCGTCTTCGGGGAATGTCTCCAGCCCGGCGCTGTTGTCGGCATGGACCATCACGCCCTGCAGGGTCTCCGGTTTTGTTTGGCCAAGGCAATCAAGGAAGCGCTGCCTTTGCAGGGCGGTAAATTCGGGATCGGAATCAGCGGAGGAAAAATGGGTGCAAAGGCCCGACAGGGAAACCCGTGGACAACGCTCAACCGCATCCATGAGCTTCCTGAAGTGGGGATACCAGACTCCCAGCCGGCCCATGCCGGTATCGACCTTCAAATGGATGCCAACCTGTTTTCCCAGACGCTCGCAAGCCCTGTGAATTCCCTCCAGCTCTTCAATGGAGGACACCATTGGAAAAACTCCCAGCCGGATCGCCGCCTCGATTTCCGACGGAAGGAGGGCGCTGAGCACGAGGACCGGCCATCCGGTTCCCACTTCCCTCAAGCGGGCCGCCTCCTCGAGGTTGGCTACCGCAAAGGCATCAGCCTCGGACCGCATCAACCGTGTCACCACGGGTGCCAGGCCGTGCCCGTAGGCGTTGGCCTTGACCACGGCAATATATTTCAGGTGGTCGGGCAGGGCGGTTCGGATTACCCGCAGGTTGCGTTCGAGGGCGCTGAGGTCAATAGTTGCCCAGGCCCGCAGGTTTTCAGGTGAATGACTCATTCTCCTGAATGGCGCTTGGGGTTCCATTGTACGAATTCCGGTGTTTCGGCCACATAGGGTGTTGGCCGGGTTGTCTGGCTGAGAAGTGAAGGGAATCGGTTGAGCAGTTCAGGTATCCGGTCCAGCGGATACGGATGCCATATCACCTTGAGAGCGCTTCCGGGTGGACGCCTTCCCAGGGTGGTGCCGGCAATGCCCATGGCCGCGGCGTCCTCCGGATCGATTCCCTCGTGGGCAAAAGCGGGTGGGGAGGAGTCCACCATGCGGGCCAGATGCAACCGGTCCCGGCGCCAGGGAGCGACGAGGGATGGGAGCCCGACGGCACCATTGACAAGGGCACCCGCCAGCACCAGTTCAAGATTGTTGTACTGGAGGCAGTCCCAGTGTCTTTGTCCCGGCAGTACGAGAAGGCCCCGCAGGAACATGGCCGCCAGCCGCAGTCCGAGAGTAGAGCCCGGGCCGGATCCGTAGATGCATCCACGCAGGTCCGGCAGGTCGCACCCAGCCGCTTCCATCACCCTTTGGATCGCCGGCCGGAGCCACTCCAGGAATTCCCCATCGTTTTGCTCGAAAGCAACCCATTCGCCATTGCGGATGATCCCGATGACGGAGACCGGTCCGGCCGCGTCGATCAGGAGCCAGTTCCCCTTGTCCGTAGAATCAACCATACTGACGCCTCAGGTTGGTGGGCAGGATGCCCAGTTCTTCACGGTACTTGGCCACCGTCCGCCGGGCTATGGTAATGCCCTCGGATTTGAGGATACTGACAATTTTCTGGTCGCTCAGCGGCTTCTGCGAAGACTCACTCTCCACTATTCGGGCGATCCTGTCCTTGATGGACTTGTTGGAGACCTCCCGTCCATCCTGGTCCTGGTATCCCGGAGTGAAGAAGAACTTCATTTCAAACAGCCCCATGGGTGTACGGATGTACTTGTTGGCGATGGCCCTGGAGACGGTTGTCTCGTGCACACCCACGCTCTCCGCAACCTGGTTCATGGTCAGCGGTTTGAGGTGGGATCTCCCGTGTTCAAAAAATGCCTCCTGGAAATCGAGTAGTTTCCGGGTAATCTTCTCGATGGTCTGTTGCCGCTGCTCAATAGCGCTGATCAGGAATCGACCGCTCCTGAACATTCCCTGCAGGTATTCCCGGTCCTTTCCCTTGAGGCGCCCCTGGGCCAGCATCTCCTTGTAAGTGCTGTTGATCCTCAACCGGGGAATGTAGTCGTTATTGAGGATGATTTGCCATTCCCCCCGGTCATCCTTCTCCACCGTCACATCGGCGGTGACCACCTGGTTGTGGTCCTCGGCGAACTTTCTGGCCGGGGCCGGGTCCAACTGGCCGATCCGGGCAATCGCGTCCTCCACCTCAGTGGGCTTCACCTTGAGGGAACGGGCGATTTCCGGAATACGCCGCCGCAGGAGCTTGTCCCACTCCTTGCGGATGATCCTGACTGCCAGCGAATCGCCCCTGCCCCTGCGCTCCAGTTGCAGAACCAGGCACTCCTGTACATTTGGCGCCCCGATACCGGCAGGTTCCAGGCTTTGCAGGAGGACTATTGCCTGCTGGATAGCGCCCAGCGGCATCCGGGCCATCAGGGCAAGGTCGGACGCTGTAGTGCTAAGGAAGCCACTGTCGTCCAGGCTTCCGAGGATAAATTCAAGGGCTTCCAGCACCTGCTGGTCCTCCTCAATCAGCCGGGCCTGCTCGAGCAACTGCTCCTGGAAGGATTGGCTGGTGGTCAGGGAATCAAAAAAGTGCTGTCGCTTCCGGGCGGCTTCGCTGGTATAGGGAATCTCGCCCGATTCATCGTTCCAGTATTCCTTCCAATCGTCCCCCATCCGGTCGAGAACGGCGTATTCGTCCTTGAATTCGAGTCGCTCACTGGACTCGGGGAGGTCACTCTTTCTCGCCCGGATCTCTCCGTCTTCAGGGCTGAACTCATCGTCCTCCTTCCCGGTCCCCGAGTATTCGCTATCCTCCCCGTCGATGGAAACATCGTCATACGGAAGCTCCTCCAAGGCAGGGTTGCTTTCCAGTTCCTCGAGGATCGTCGAGCGGAGCTCAAGTGCCGGGACCTGGAGAATCTTCAGCGATTGCCTAAGCTGGGGAGCCAGGACCATCGACTGGGCCTGCTTCTGTACCTGTTGAAATCCCTGGGTGGGCATGGGTGCTTCTTCGGCTATTCTTCGGGCTCGGGATTGGGGGCAATGGTGACCGGAAGATTGGACAAGTCGTCCTCGTAGGCCTGTCCGCCCCGGTACAGGTAGCGCAGGTAGGAAGCCAACTTCTCGTTGGTCGGGCCATAGCCCGCCGAATAGAGCAGGCGCTCCAGCTCGATCATCAGGTTGGCTGCCTTCTGGTACCGCTCCTCACGCTCACGTGCCAGGCACTTCAGGAGGATCTGCTGCAGGGGCTTGCCTATTTCGGGCTGCAGTATCCGGAAATCAGGCAGAGGCATGCTGCAGATATTGTAGCGTGAGGCTTCCGGTGTGTCCCCAAGGAAAGGGTTATGGCCCAGGATGAGTTCAGCCAGCACCACTCCGCAGGAAAACAGGTCTGCCCGGGGATCCGTCACCTCCAGGCGAGCCTGTTCGGGGGACAGATAGTCGCTGCGTCCGGCAATGATCTGGCCTTCCTCGCTGTACATCAGGTTGAACGCCTTCGCTATGCCAAAATCGGTCAGTTTGACGTCGCCCCCGTAGGAAAGCATGATGTTTTTCGGACTGACATCCCGGTGGACAATTCCCAGCGGCTTGTTGTCCGGTCCCTTGTGGATGTGTGCGTAGGCAAGAGCTCGGGCAATTCGTGAAATGATGAAGGCGGCGATATCCCAAGGCAAACTTTTGTCCAAGGCTCGGTGCTGGAGCATGAACTGCTCCAGGTTGATCCCGTGGACGTACTCCATTACCATGTAATATTGCCCGTACACATGCCCAAGGTGATAGGTCTGCACGATGTTGCTGTGGATCAGATCCGCCACCAGCCGAGCTTCACCAATGAAGTTCTTTCGAAACTGGGAGAGACTGGAGTATTCCTGGCGGATGATCTTGATCGCCACCCGCTTCCTGAACCCGTCGCTGCCTTCCTGCATCGCTTCGTAGACGCACCCCATTCCCCCCTGGGCAATCGGGCGCAGGAGTTCGTAGCTGATGCTGTCAGTGAATATTTTTTCGGGTCGCACTACACAGTTTTCATGCAGATCCGTGATGTTAGGCAAGCGAAGTTTCCCAAATGAGCACGATTTTTGCTTCACAAGCGGGAAACTGTCTCCGGGGATTGACAAGAGGCTTGTTTAGGGTTCCCGTTTGCGACCTATGATCAGGATGACGGAGCGGGCCATCAAGGCCATTGGGAAGCTGGCCCAGGAGCGGGCTAGCGAAGGTCAGCTGATGCGCCTTTCTGTAAAATCGGGAGGTTGCTCGGGCTTGGAATACGCGATGGAATTCGCCCATCCCGCGGAAAGCGACGAAGCCCGAGAGCAGGATGGATTGTCTTTCCTGGTAGATCGAAAAAGCCTGAAGCTGCTGGACGGATCCGAGATTGATTTTGACGACGGGCTGACGGGAAAGGGATTCGAAATCCACAACCCCAACGCCCAGTCGACCTGCGGATGCGGGCGCTCCTTTGCCTGAGCCATCGCTAATGCCCCAAGGGAAGGCTTTTCAAACCTGAGCCGATGGGGTAAAGTCGGGGCTGAATTGAATGAGCGAATCCCTTCTATTTATTGTCGGCCCGACGGCATCGGGAAAGACGGAGCTGGCGCTGAAGGAGGCTACACGCCGGGGCGCGGTCATACTCAGTTGTGACAGCCTGTGCTTCTATCGCGGGATGGACATTGGGACGGCCAAGCCTACCGCTGCGGAACGGGCCATGGTTCCTCATTACGGGATCGATTTGGTTGAGCCGGACGAAACGTTTTCGATTTCCCGCTACATCGAGTACCGGGACGAGGTCCTCAGCCGGATGAAGTCGGAGGGCCGGCCGGTGGTGGTTGCCGGGGGCAGCGGTTTTTACCTGAAGAGCTTTTTTTCACCGGTGATCGACAGACTGGACGTGCCCGCCGAGGTGACCAAGCGGGCGGAGGCGATTCGCCGCGATGAGGGGCCGGATGGACTGATCAAGGCCCTGAGGGCCTGCAACCCGGGCGGGGAGACATTTGAGGGACTCGATCTCCTAAATCCGCGACGAGTGGAAAAGGCCCTTATCCGATGTCTCAGCTCGGGACGGGGCTACAGCCAGCTCAGGCAGGAATTTCTTTCGATCCCGGAACCCCTGTCCGGGTATAGCAAGGAAGTCTGGTTGATTGACCGTCCCATCAGTGAGATGCAGGAACGAAACCGGTGGCGAGTCCGGAAAATGCTCGAGTCCGGACTGATCGAGGAAGTGGAGGCCCTTCGTCGGCAAGGATTCGAGCGCAATCCCAGTGCATGCGGGGCAATCGGCTACCGGGAAGTGCTGGAGTACCTGTTGGGCGACGTTACCCGCGAGCACCTGGAGGAGCTGATTATAACGCACACCAATCAGCTGATGCGCAAGCAGCGCACCTGGTTCCGGCGCCAGATACCGGTGGCTCGTGAAGTGGGTTCCTGAAAGGATTACTCGCTGACCGGCGAGCTCATCAGGGCACTCAGGCTGTTATCGGTGATTTCCCGGAGGCGGGCCCATCCCATGCTCTCGCTCAGGGCGCCCTTCCGGTTTTCCACGAATGTCCTGTAGGCTTCCGAATCCTTCTCGATAACCGGGACCACCTTGTCCGCCATGTAGGCGAAGGAACCCCGGTCACCGTTGATGACCATCGGCGTAACCGCACCCTTTTTCATGTGCATGGTCTGGTCCCAGAGGCGGCTTTGGAGAAGTTCCTGCGGGACTTCGGAGCCCTTGAAGGTGTCCGGATCTGCCACTGTCAGGCCGAGGGATTCGGCAACGGCTGAGAAGGATTCGCTCCCGAGGCGGCCCTCGATCGTTGCTTGCAACTCAATGCCCTCGAGGGCGAACAGGCGGCGCTTTTCAGCCACCCGGTAGTCGGCTTCAACGGCCGTCAGGACTTCCTCGAATGCGGGAGTGCGCGCCTCCGTCAGGCCTCGGAGGACCAGGAGAACCGCTCCATCGGCGGTTTGGGCGGCATCCGAAAAATAGCGGTTTGGATTGCTGGCGTAGACCCACATGGATTCCAGCAGTTGGGGGGCCAGGGCGGAGCCGGCCGGGACCTGTCCCCTTGAGTAGGCCGGGATTTCAGCTGAGGTAACCGCGAATTCCTTGACCAATGCCTCAAATTCGGGGGAATCCAAGGCGATGCCCTCCTGCCACAGCCGGAGGCTGAAGGCTTCTCCCTTGCGGGCTGCGAGCTTGACGGCCTGGGCAACTTTCCAGTCGGAGGCAACCTGGGCACGCACTTCTTCCAGCGTCAGTTCCGGGGTTGTTTCACCGCTGGCTTCGGGTTGGTATTGGGCCTGGTTGGAGGCAAAATATACTTCCAGCTCGCCCGTTGTGGGTTCGGAAATGGAATCGATGTATGCCTCCTTCTTGAATTGGAGGGCGCTTACGGAAATGGTTTCCTGGATCTCGTAACGTGAGGGGTTCTCGCTGAAGTATTGCTGCAGGGCTTCGTTGGAAGGGGCGATTTCCGGGGCAAAGTCGGCATAGCTGTAGTGGGCGAGATTCAGGGTGTAGGCGGTTTCCATGTCGATGTAGCTCTGCTGCGTCTCGAAGGGAAGGACATAGTCCGGGCCACCGAGGATGTTGCGCACCTGCTCGATGGTGTAATCTTCGCGGAGGGTCCGGGCGATGGCCTTGCGGGTGAAGCGGCCGTCATTCTGGAATGCCTCCAGCATCCGGTTGTAGGACTCAGCGGTGAATTCGCCAGTGGCCGGATCGGCAAAAATCAGTAGGGTGGCAACGTATTCGCTCAATTCAGCTTCTCCCGGGGAAGGAATGCCCAGCTGCTTGGCCATGCCCAAGGCGGCCACGCGCAGGTAGGCGTAGTCCATCAACTGCTCCCGACGCAATTGCAGTTCCGGGTGAAGGATGGCGCTGATCTCAGCCGTATGGGCCATCGCCCGCTGGTCCTGCTCGGAGGTCAGGTCATAGCCGTAGTAGTTGAGTGAGCGGCGCTGGCCGGAGGCGTTGCTGCCGAAAAAGCTCTGTGGGCCAATCGTGAGGACGAAAGTCACGATAATGACAATCAGGAGGCCCCCGAAGAGCCATTTGTTGTGCTTGAGAAAGAAATTCTGTAAGGAGGTAATCATTAAGATCTTGGATTAAAGCCGCCGATGGTAGGTGCGCTAAACGCCCTGTCAAGATTCCGCGGCCCGGCTTGGCTCAGTTTGCGAGCAGTTCCCTGAGGGGGGTCTGGTGGAAGGGGTCGTTTTCGTGCCAGCCGGATGCCTCGTAGTACTTCCGCAGGATTTCATCGCTGCGGACCAGGTGGACTGCCATGTCGGAGTGCCCGAATTCCTGCAGGGCCTTCTTGAACCGGGATAAATTGTAGGTTTCCAGGGGCCGGGCCGGACGGTATCCGGTCTTTTCGGTGTCCTCGGAGGACTCTTCAATCTCGATCCGGGTAATCCATCCAAGTTCCTCCAGCAGTTCCAGGGATTCGTTGAGAATGTTGACCGGGATGTGGAGTTTATTGCTGATCTCAGTCATGGTGGGTGCTCGCTGGCACTGCTGGAATTTCCTGGCGATCTGCAGGAATGCCGAAAGGGTGACCAGTTCGCGGACCTGGCTGCTGATCCTCTGCCAAGCCGCCTCGTTGGCCAGGAAGCCGACATTCTGGACCGCATAGGTCAGCTGTCCCCCGAGAAGTACCAGGACCCAGAAGAAGTAGATGCCAATCATCAGGACGGGGACGATGCCCACTGATCCGTAGAGGCTCTGGATGGAGATGACCCGGTGAACGTAGAGGATGCTGAGGTAATTGTTGAGAAAGAGCAGAGAAGCTGTCAGGAGACTGCCGACAAAGGCCGGCTTCAGGCCGACGCTGGTGTTGGGGAAGAACCGGTAGAAAAGGACCAGGAGCAGGACCAGCATCAGGAAGGAGAGGATGGGGGAGAGCCTGAGAATGAACCCGGTCATTTCAGGGCCAAATGGCACCCACTCAAACATGCTGGCCAGGTTGGAGGCCGAAAAGATTGCCGTTGAACCAATGCCGAGCAGGGCCCCCAGGCTGATGAAGGTCCAGTAGAAGACTATCCTCTGGCTCCATGGTCTGCCCTGATGCACCCCCCAAATCTGGTTCAGGGTGGTTTCAATGGAGGTTAGGAGCTGAATCACCACCCAGATCAGGATCAGGGCCCCGAGGATGCCGAAGGCCTTTGAGCCGCCTTTGTTGACCCGTTGCAGCAGCTCTTCAGCGCCGTCGGTGATTTGGGAAATCAACGTGTCCAGGGTGGTGGACATCTCCCTTTCGGATGCTTTCCTGGTGGTGACATCCATTTCCTCAATGGTAATCATTTCCTGCAGAGACGGAGCGATGAAGAGCAGGGCCTTCTTGATCTGGATTTCCGGATCGGCCTTAATGAGGGAACCGGACAGGAGGACCGCGATGGCGATCAGCGGACCCAGTGCCAGCAGAGAGGAATAACTCAGAGCGGCTGCCCGGGAAAAAAGCCTGTTTTGCAACAACCCCGTCCTCGATACGGAGAGGATTCTCAGGAAGGCAACCCACTGGCCCTTGAGGGAGGGATCCTCTCCCACACCGTATTCCCAGATGTCCTGTTGCAGAAAGCGGGCCAACCGGTTGCTTCTTCCCGCACGAGGACCCTTTCCGTCCTTTTCAGGGGTGGAATCTTGCGGGTTCGAGCTCATGCGGCAAAAGGATCTGTCCTAGGGTCCAATCAGGAGCGGCACCAGGTTGCTGTACCAGGCGATGCCGAGGGCTCCGGCGATCCCGATGGATGCGGCGGCGACCATGACCGGAAAATTCAGGGTGATGGTACAGATGTATAAGCCGATCCCGAAGGCCATGCTGGAAATGGCCATCCACAATCCCTGAGGATCGCCGTTGAGGAAAGCGGATGCATGGACGACAGTGAAGAATCCGGCTCCAAGCATGGCCCGGAAACGAATCAGCTGAAATACCTCGGTCGCGTTCAGGAAAAGGAAAATGCCCATGACGAGGTCAAGGAGCCCGAGGAACACGACGGGTTTCTGGAAAAGCATCTGCCATGCGCCGTCAGCTTCATTGAGGATACCGTTGATGATATTCCAGCTGGGGTAGAGGACGGACAGGGCCGAGATCAGCAGGAGAGTGCCCAGCAGGGGAACTGAGAGGGTCGCCGTCCGCTCCTGCCACAGTTTGCGTTGCCGGACATACTTGGTCTCCTTGGTGTGTCCTTCGGCCGCGGCCAGTATCTCCTCGACCCGGACGGCCTCGGTCTCCGGTTCCTCCTCGTTGAGGGAACCGATCTCCTCCATGGTCTTCTTGCGCAGGGAGAGCTTCTTCTTTTCCGGAAAGATCCTGTTCTTGAGATCCTCATTCGACTGGATCAGGGCCCAGCTCTCCATCACTGGGTCGAAATAATAGTGCTCCGTGGAGATCCGATTGGCTTCCGCGAGGGTTACCAATTCGTCGATTCCGTAGGGGCCGCGTGCGGTCTCTTCCTCGGGGTCTCTGATGAAATATTCTTCTGCCATGCCGGTTCAGCAATGTTGAAGAGTCGTGGCTCCACAGCAAGAAAAATTCCCTTGGAGGTCCCTTAGGAAGGCGGATTCAGGGCCTTCAGGAAGGTCTTCTCGATGATTTCACAGTTTTTTACCGATCGTCTCAGCCAGAGCCTGTACACTTCCCTGGTTTCCTGTGGAGTCAGCCGGTGCCCGATTCCATCGCGGGACATCCGGTTGCGGATTTCGTAAAGGCAAATGGCCGCGCTGACGGAGATATTGAAACTCTGGGTGAATCCCAGCATGGGAATGTGAACATGGGCATCAGCTTCATCCAGAACCTGCTGGGTGAGCCCATGCTCCTCGGTGCCAAACCAGAGGGACGTTTTCTCGTTCAGGGGAAGTTCCTGCAGTGGAATGGAGCCGGAATCCAAGCTGGTGGCGACAATCCGGTAGCCGCTTTCCCTCAGCTTTTTCAGGCAGGCCGCTGTGTTGTCCTTCTCTGAGTCCCGGTGGCGGTGGAGATGGATCCAGTTGGTGGATCCCATGGCCACATCCCGGTTGAGGGTGTAGGCATACCGGTTTTCGATTACGTGGAGGTGCTGGATGCCGAAACATTCACAGGAGCGCATCACCGCACTGGCATTGTGGGGCTGGAATATGTCCTCCAGGACAACCCTTACGTGGCTGGTACGGTTTTCGATGACACCGGCCATCCGCGCCTGCTTCTCAGGCGTGACAAACTGGAGGAGATGCTCAATCAGCGCCTCTTCCGTTCTGGCATTGGGAATGTCCAAATCTAGTAGGGCAGCGGATAGGTCTGGCTGAGTTCCAGAGCCGTCTCCCTCGCGGAGGCGATGGCGGCCTCGTCATCAATGTTGGAAAGGACCAGGTCGATGGCCCGGGCGATACGGCGGAAATCATCCTCGCCCATGCCCCGGCTGGTGCAGGCAGGTGTCCCGATCCGGACCCCGCTGGTCTGGAACGGACTGCGTGTTTCCCCGGGCACGGTGTTCCGGTTGGTCGTGATGTGGGCCTTGTCGAGGGCAATCTGGGCCTGCTTGCCGGTGAGGTCGGGATGACTGCCACGGAGGTCGATCAGCATCAAGTGATTGTCGGTGCCCCCGCTGGTCAGCTTGTAGCCCAGCGAGTTGAACTCGTCCGCCATCGCGACAGCATTTTTCCGGACCTGGCTCTGGTAGGCCTTGAATTCCGGTTTCATTGCTTCCTTGAAACACAGGGCCTTGGCGGCGATGACGTGCATCAGCGGGCCACCCTGACCGCCCGGGAAAATAGCTGAGTTCAGTTTTTTCTCATACTCACCCTTGGCCAGGATCAGGCCGCCCCGCGGTCCCCGAAGGGTCTTGTGGGTGGTGGTGGTGACAAAGTCGCAGTACGGGACCGGGCTGGGGTGCTCCCCGGCGGCCACGAGGCCGGCGATGTGAGCGATGTCGGCCAGGATGTAGGCGCCCACCTCCTTGGCGATTGAGGCCATGCGCTCGAAATCGATGATTCGGGGGTAAGCGGAGGCCCCGACAGTGATCATCTTAGGCATTTCAGCCTTGGCCTGGGCTTCCAGGGCATCGTAGTCGATACGGCCGGATTCCGGGTTCACCCCGTAGTGGACAACTGAGTACAGCTTGCCCGAGAAGTTGACGGCGCTGCCATGGGTCAGGTGCCCGCCATCGGAAAGGTTCATGGTGAGAATCTTGTCGCCCGGTTCGAGGACTGCGGTGTAGACCCCGAAGTTGGCCTGGCTGCCGGCATGGGGCTGCACATTGGCGTATTCCGCCCCGAAAAGCTCCTTGGCCCTGTCGATGGCCAGCTGTTCCGCCACATCCACATAATCACATCCACCATAATAGCGTTTGGCCGGGTAGCCTTCGGCATACTTGTTGGTCAGGACGCTTCCGGTCAGCTCCATGATGGCCGGCAGGGTGAAGTTCTCGGAGGCAATCAGCTCGATGTGGTTCTGCTGGCGCCCGAGTTCTCCCTCGATGGCGGCGTAAAGTTCGGGATCCAGTTCCTTGGCGGAAGCTGGGTTGAGGATGGATTCAGGATGGATGGTGCTCATGGTTGATAACGGGTGAGTGTGGGATTCGGGATGCGGGTGTCAAATTCAGGAATTAATTTCCCAATCGGAAAACTTGCAGACGCGGCGCTCGTGCCGGCCACCCTCGAAGGAATTGGCCAGGAATGTCTCGACCAGCTTGCTGGCTTTCCCGGGGGAGGTATGGAGGGACCCCAGACAGAGGACATTGGCATTGTTGTGGCGCCGGGTCAGGACTGCCTCGTCCTCCTCATGCACCAGGGCGGCCCGGATTCCCCTGATTTTGTTGGCGGCGATGCTCATCCCGATACCGGTGGTGCAACACAGGATTCCGGCTTCAGCCCTGTTGCCGGTAACGTCGTCGGTGACCAGTTTGGCGTAGTCGGGATAATCGACCGAATCCACCGAATCGGTTCCATGGTCGGTTACGGTGTGCCCGAGGGCAGCCAGGGTTTTCAGAATGGGGGCCCGCAGGGCGAGGGCTCCGTGATCAAATCCAATACTGATGTTCATTTTAGGAGGTTTTTGCGGAGGTAATCAATTATCGAGGGGATGGCTTCCGCCAGGCTGTCCCTTGTCTCCAGATAGCTATGAAGCGACCCGCCATAGGGATCAGGAACTTCCAGGGAGCCATCCGAAACCCACTCGCGGAAACGGAAAACCTGTGGAGACAGGTCGGGGTTGTGGCAACGGATGATATCCACATGGGACGAGGTCATGGTCAGGATCAGGTCCGATATTTCCAGAAGCTGGCCTGAAAGGGGTCGGCTGCGGTGATCGGAAAGATCCAGCCCCACCTTCTTCATTGCCTTGACGGCGTTCCTCGAGGCCGGATCACCCGGGAAGGCGGAGACCCCGGCCGAAAGGACCTGAACCTCTGCCAGAAGGCTTGTCTCGGCAGCGAGGGCATGTTGCAACAGACGTTCTGCCATCGGGCTCCGGCAGATATTGCCAGTACAAACGACTGTGATGACCTTTTTTCCGTCTTGCATGGATCCGGGAGCGTGGATTCACAGAACTCCCCCCTGCTTGGCTTGTCAAGTGCCACCGGCGGGCAAGGTTAATTCTTGCCTGGAAAGGATGCCCGAAGGCGATCAGAGGCGGGTTTCCTCGGCGTAGGGACGGTCGTCGGAGTCCTCGTCAATGTCCACCAGGCCGGCTTGCAGTTCGGTGTAATCCCGGCCTCTTAATGAGTCCGTGGCTACCGGGTCACCGACGATGCGGGTCAGCCGGATGTTGATGGGCTCGATAGTTTCCATCCCGAACTGTTCGTAGAGGGTTGCCCGGATGCGGTGCTTGATGTCGGCTTCCACGTCCTTGAGCCGGTGGTTGGCCTGCAGATGGATGGCCACCTTGACCCCGACCCGGCGACCCTTGAGGAAGTGCCTGCAGTGGGCCTTCTCCACTCCGTCCACGCTGCTGGCAGCGTGCTGCATGACGCTGCGAAGGGTGCTGGGGGCAATCTCGATGGTACCCCCTTGTGTCTTGAAGGGAACAATTCCCTGGGTGGCCCGCCGGTAGGTGTAGATGACATACAGGGTGACCAGCATCACGATGGCCACCACGGCATAGTACATGTACGGCGGCTTCAGGAGGTAACCGAGGTATTCGCTGAGGGTTTGCATGGGAGTGACCGGGGTTGAAGAAGTTGCGGGCTAAGCCTTAATCCGCGGGAGAGTCGGTCGGAGGGCTGTCCTCGCGCCGGATTCCGTCGACAATGACGTTCACCTTGGAGACGTCCTTGTTGGTCATGTTCTCGACCCTTTCGCGGACTGCGACCTGGACGGCCTGGGCGACCTTGGCCAACTGGACACCAAAGGTGAGGATCAGTTTCACGCTGATATTGTAGGAACCGTCTGCTTCCTCGATGATGGCAACCGACGAGCTGCTGTCGCGGCGACCACCGAAGAGACCGGCAATGTCGTCCCTGATGCCACCGCTGGCGAGGGAGACAACGCCCTCAACCTCACGGGCGGCCATGGCGACAATTTCCGCCACCACTTCGTTGTTGATGCTGATGCTGCCGATTCCGGACTCTTCCTGAATGGGCTCCAGGTTATCAAAGGATTCGTTTCGTAGTTCTTCGTCCATTTCTCTGAATGATTGGGGGTTATCGGTTGAGTTTACTTCTCCAGCTTCGTTTCGAAAAGGTTTTTCGGAGTGCGTTGCATGAATTCGTCCACAAAAGCGGTGGTAAAATTACCACGGACGAACTCCGGGTCGTTGATAATGGACCGCGCGAAGCTGATATTAGTGAAGATGCCTCGGATCAGGTATTCATTAAGGGCCCGATTCATCCGGTCGAGAGCCGTCTTACGGTCACGGCCGAAGGTAATCACCTTGCCGATCATGCTGTCATAGTACTTGGGCACGGTATAACCACCGTACATGTGGCTGTCGATGCGCACCCCGTGCCCGCCGGGCGGATAGTAAAGGCTGACCACGCCAGGGCTGGGGGCAAAGTTCATTCCGGGATTCTCCGCACAGATCCGCACCTCGATGGAATGGCCCTTGAGGACGATATCCTCCTGCTTGAGCCCGAGCTTTGCCCCTGCGGCGATGCGGAACTGCTCCTTGATCAGGTCGATACCCGTCACTTCCTCGGTCACCGGATGTTCCACCTGGATTCGGGTGTTCATCTCGATGAAATAGAAGTTGCGGTGCTTGTCGACGAGGAACTCGATCGTGCCGGCATTGGTATAGTTGCAGGCCTTGGCGGCCTTGATGGCCGCTTCGCCCATCTCCTTGCGGAGCTCGGGGGTCAGGAAGGGTGAGGGTGATTCCTCGACCACCTTCTGGTGACGTCGCTGAATCGAGCAATCACGTTCGCCCAGGTGGACAACATTGCCATGCTCGTCGGCGAGGATCTGGAATTCAATATGGCGGGGCTCCTCAATGTATTTCTCGATATAGACATCACCGTTGCCGAAGGCCTTTTCGGCCTCGCTGCTGGCGGCGGCGAATTCCTTCTTGAAGGAGACGGCATTATGGGCGAGGCGCATGCCCCTGCCTCCACCGCCAGCCACTGCCTTGATGATGACCGGATACCCGATCTCGGCGGCCAGATGAAGCGCTTCCTCGGGATCCTTGACGATCCCGTCGCTGCCGGGAACAGTCGGGACACCGGCTGCCTTGACGGTTTCCCTTGCCACCGCCTTGTCACCCATTCGGCGGATGGCGTCGGAGCGGGGACCGATAAACTTGATCTTGCACTCCTCGCACTGCTCCGCGAAATCCGGATCCTCGGAGAGGAACCCGTACCCGGGGTGGATACCGTCGACATCGGCGATTTCGGCCGCGGCAATAATGCGCTCGGCCCGGAGATAGGATTCGTTGCTCGGGGCCGGTCCGATACAGATGGCCCCGTCGGCCAGTTGGACGTGGAGGGACTGGTCGTCAGCTTCGGAGTAGACTGCAACGGTCTCGATCCCGAGTTCACGGCAGGCCCGGATGATACGGAGCGCGATTTCCCCGCGGTTGGCTATGAGGATTTTATTGAACATCGGTTGTCGGGTGATCCGGCGCTTATTTGAGGCGGAAGAGAGGTTGACCGTACTCGATGTTGTCGCCGTTCTCGACGAGGACCTCGACGATCTTGCCCTTGGCTTCGGCTTTGATCTCGTTCATCACCTTCATGGCCTCGATGATGCAGACCACCGAGTCCTCGCTGACCGTATCCCCTGTCTTGACGAAGGGCGGGCTGTCGGGCGAGGGAGCGGAGTAAAAAGTCCCAACCATGGGTGACTTGATCAGCTTGCTTTCGTCAACGGCAGGCGCGGCCGGTTCCGCCGGAGGCGTATTCTGCTGTTGAATTGCAACCGGTGCCGGGGTGCCGGCCTGAATCGGGAAGGGGGCCGGGGTGGCGGCCTGGTAAATCGTTTGAACTTCGTCGCTCTTTCGACAGATCTTCAGCTTGAGGTCTTTTTCCTCCAACTGAAATTCCGTCAGTGCGGAGCGTTTCATCAAATCGACAATAGCTTTAATTTCCTTGATATCCAAAGTACGTTACCTCCGTTGATTATTCTAATTTAGGGTGCGCAGTTTGACAAAAAGTAAAGGTGCAGGGCAATTGAAATCGACGGGTGGATTAATTCGAGGGTTTTGCCGGTTCGGTTGAGCCTCCAATCCGGTTGATGGCCCAGCGGAAGGGATTGAAGCGGATTCCCCATGTCGGGGCGTTTAAGGTGCCCCCGAGGTCGAATTGCAGGGTTTCGCTGACCGGGGAGAAAAGTTTGCTGAAGACTCCCTTGAAGAGGGTCACATCGGAATGCATTTGCAGGGCCTTTGACTCGAGATCCATCTGGCCCTGGAGGGTCAGCTTGAGGGTTGGGCCGGTGATTAGTCCGTTCTCGACCTGTAGTTGGTTCCCGTTGACATTCCAATCCAGGTTGAGAGTGTCCAGTTCGAGGGTGGTGAACCCGAGACCCATTCCTACGAGGACGCGGGAAAGCCCTCCAAAGAGGTGGACGGTGCCGAGCTTGCTGTTGCGGACCGCAACCCGCCCCCGGCCCCTGTTTTTATCCTTATCCGGGCTGGTCCAAAGCGTGATATCCGCGGTCAGGCGCCCTCCCTGTCCCTCCTCAGGACTGGCCAGCTTGAAATCGTTGATTCCGGCGAAGTGGGCCAGCTGGAGTTTAGCGGTGTCGAATTCAGCATCAAAGAGGTAGAGGTCAATGTCGCGGGATTGGGCCTCCGCGGATTGCCAGTTATCGATGCCGATACTACCCGTGAAGACCCCATCGGCAAATCTCCCTGAGACTTTGTCCAGATCCAGCCGTGAGCCCTCCACCCGGCCATCAATGGTCAGACCCTCAATTTCAAGGCCTTGCAGGACATAGTTGCCGGAATGCTGGACCAGGGAGAGTTCGAGCGAAGCCTGCTCCCCTGATTTCATGCCTTGGCCTGAATCCCTCCAGAGCAGGCCCTTGACGGTGACGTGGGGAGGGTTGTCGGTGAACTTCATTTCCCGCAGTCGTTCCAGACCGGAGGCCTTGATTACCGCTTCCCATGGAGCGTCGCTCTCGAGGTCGATAACATGAGCCCGATAGGGTTCCCCTGGCAGGAGGCCTGAACGGATAGCAATGGTCCCGGACATTTGACCCTCCGGGAAGCGGGCATTCAAGTGCTCGAGAAAGGTCCATTGCTGGTTGCTGCGCACCCGCAGTTCCAACTGGGGAATGACGATCCCCCGGTAACTGGCTCCGGAGCCGTGGACTTCGGTCAGGGATTGAATGCCATCGACGTCCTTCCAGCTTCCCCACACCGTCACATCGGCTGGGAGGGGGCGGCTGGCTTCAATGTGGGTGAAAATATCCGTCCACCAGTCGCCGAGAATGGTGTCGAGCGATGAGGGAAAAATGGTCCCGGCGGCATTGAGTGAAAAGCGCGAGGTGGGGAACTGGTGAAAATAGGCGCCGTTGGCCGACTCGATGTTGTTTTTTCGGATCCGGATCCGGTCCAGGAGCAAGGACTCCGGACTGAGGGACAGATGGGCAAACAGGTGGTCAAAGCGGGTTTGCCCGATGTTCAGGCCATCGGTGACCATGGAACCCTTCAGGATGAGGTCGGGGAAGTTGAAAACCGCGTTGAGCCGGAGGGAATCGGTCCGGGCATCAACCAGCAACCGGTGCGGGGCAGGCGGGGGAAGGAACTGCTCAACGGAGCAATTGGGGAGGTAAAGCCTTCCTGCGTACCGTTCGGGCAAGGCCAGCAGGCCGCCCCCCTCGTTTCCTGACTTTGGATAGGCCCAGCCCTCAGCGAATGCGGTGGGACCCTCGAGGATGCAGTGAACCGGCGAATCCAGGGAATCATTGAGGGTCGTTTCCAGGAGTAACTGCTGGAAATGCAACTGGTCGTCGGCCGGGTGAAGGGACAGGTACAGGGTGGAGGGGAATTCCAGTCCCCGGTATTTCCATGGCAGGCCGGAGGTGCTCAACTTGAAGGGGACCGGTACTGGGTCATCGGGCAGTTGGACCATCGGGAAATCAGGCAGGTCGTCGAGGTAGGAAAGGGTCCCGTCCAGGGCAAGGTCCCGAAGGGCCAACCCATTCACGGAGAAGAAAATCCGGGCGGTCCCGAGCAGTGCCTTCATCTGGATTTTCTTGTATTCGAATTCCGGAAGGAACCCTGAGAGGTCAAACACATGCCCCCCCGAGGGAAGCATTTGCCAGTCGACGGTCAGGTCGGCCTGGAGCTGTTCCGGGATGCGCCGGAGGGACTGAAGTATGGTGTAGGGCTGTGGGCCTTCACCGGAAGACTCCGGCCGAAGCAACGCGTCTAGGGGCGCCTCGCCGCTGAGCAGCACCCTTAGCCCGCCTGTTTCCAGCAGCAGCGACGACACATGAACCGTGCCACTGTCCTCGTGGGTGAAGAGATGCTTGATCCCGAGGACAGGTTCATTTAGTCCGGATGGGGAATGACTGACGGGAATATAGATCTGGATGTTCCTGGCATTGACCTCCTTGAGGGCAGGGAGGCTTGGAATAAGAACGTGCAGGGGCGACCACTTGAGGTAGGTTTCTTCCGCGGTCAGGATGGTCTGCTCGGTGTTCGAATTGAAGAGGGTGAATTCCTTCAGGTAGAGTCCCGCCCGCAGGTCGAATACAGCCCGGGACCAGCTCGCCTTCAGGTGGTCCGGCCCGGCTGCATTGATGACCCAACCCGCCAGCTTGTCCGGCAGGGGCACCTCCTGTTGAAACCAGTTGAGGAAAACGAGGCCTCCGAGGAAGCTGGCCAGACAGGCAAGAAAGACATTCAGGAGATGACAGGCCAGCCAGCCAAACCTCCATGCCGCTTTCTTCATGTGGGCGACTGAACTCATTTCCGGTCAGGGCCCGGGAGTGGATGATTCCTCCGAGGTGGGTTCAGTCCCTGGCTGACCGGGGTCTTCCGGGAAGTCAGCGAGGAAGGGATCCAGTTTCTCAATGATATCGACTGGGAGTATCCCGATGAGTCCGGAATCTGCATCCCCTATATACTGGGCCCTTCCCCCGAGTCGTGAGGTCAGGTGGAATATCCACTCTTGTTGGGCAACCGGGCCACCTTGGGGATAGCTGATCGTTGCCTGCAGGAGAAAGGGCCACTCAACCAGAGTCTGGGTGTCTAACTGGAGAGGGTCGGCAAACGGATTCCTGAGGTAGCGGTCAACTTCCACATCCCGAAGGTAGCCCATCATGCTGGCCCACGCCTCTGGGGTCGACCGCTCGTCCAGCAGCACTTCCTGGCCGGACTCCCGCTTGATGAGGACAATGCGGGTCACTTCCGCTGTCGCCGGGAGGGATCGGAGGGACCGTTCCCGATAGTGCATCGGGTTCAGGGGAAGGTTTGCCAGGACATGTGGCCTGAGGAGAAAAACCGAGGACATTTCATTGGTCCTGGCGTACAGAAGGGCTTGGGTATTCTCCCGGTTAACGCCACCGATCGAGAGTTCGACCGTTTTCCCATCGGGCTTTTGTAAAGCGATGATCCGCTGGGGTGAATTCAAGCCGAACCTCCCCAAATCGGTTTCGGAAGGAGCGTCACTGACGAACTCTACGGCCTCCATTGTCTTGAGAAGTGAGCGGACGTCCTCCACCACCCTTGGGTCAGCCGGCTGGGAAAGTAATTCCCCCTCCGGATTGGTGTTGAGGATCTGCCATTCACCGTTCTCCAGTTGCTGAAGGGTGGTGAGGGTGTTGCCGAACTTGATTTTCAGGCTGGTCCAATTCTCGGAATGCCGGCGCAGGATGCGTTTCTCGCGCAAGCTGTCCTGGGTCCTGCGCAGGGCCTCGACGGCAGCGGCTTCAACCTGGAAAACGGCCTCGTAGCCTTCCAGCCGGGCCTGATAAAAACCACCGGCGGCATCAGCCGTTGAGAAACTCAGGGTCTCCCGGGCATTGAGGCTTTCAAAGGTCAGGCGCATGGCGTCTGTTTCCAGTTTGGATTCCTCGGTGGCCGGTCTGGCAAAACCCCTGCCTTGGAGGTTCTGCCATCGCGACAGGAGGGCCTGGACCCGGTCGTCGTCGGCGTCCGCCTCGATCGGGGAAACGAACCGCCAGCCGCGGGCATCCCGTTCCATCCTGACCCGGACATTGCTGGCCGTGCGATCCTGAATCTGGATGACGCGGCTTTCCTCTGTCTCCAGCCCGAAGATCCGGTAGTCGAGGAAGTTGTCTTTGCCCTTCTGGAGGATATCCAGCAGGCCCCTTGAGGTGACGAGAATGTAGTTATTATCCGGCGACATCGTGTAGAGGCGGTTGCCAATCTCAGTGGGGGCTCCGAACCTCAGGGTCATGGTTTCCGATCCATTGTCGAGAACGACCCTGAGTGGAGGTTCCTCGAGGTCGTAGGTCTCAAGCGACTGCCCTGCGGGTTCCAGACTGTCCGCGGGAAAGCGTGATTCCCAGGCGAGGGCCTTCAGTTGAAAGATCAGTTGCTGGACGGCAAAGGGATTGGCCTTCCAGTGGACGGGATCGGTCACGTCCCATGCCGATTCGCTGGTGCGTTGCATGGTCCAGGTCTCGCCGGTCCGGGAACTGGATATGATGATCTGGTCCAGTCCCTGGACAAATGCCGGGTCAAGAATCAAGCGGGAGGATGACTCAAACAGGTTGCGGGTACTTTGTGCGCGGTCGACATAGAATATCAGGCAAAAGACTGCCAGATTCAGGATGGCCAGGAGAACGGTGAGTTTATAACGCATGGCAGGAATCAGGATTGTCGGACCCAGTGGACCAGGAGTCCCATGAGCGCGAGGGCTCCCGGGACAGAGAAGAAAAGAAGGCCGATTTGTCGCAGTTGATCCCGACTGATGGCCAGCTGGTAGGACTCGATGGGCCGGGGAGGAATAATCAGGAAGCTGTTTCGATCCAGCATCCAGTTGATGGTGTTGAAAAAGAGGGTCACGTTGCCGACGGAAGCGATATTCTGGTTGGCGAACAGGTCAGGGGACCCGAAGACGACCAATCTCCCTCCCGGGACTTTGATGCCGAGCTTGCTGGATGCCTTCCGCTCGGCTGCGATGGCCAGCGGGACCGGCCCCGAAATGTCAGTTCCGGCATTGAATTCCGGAGCACCGGTAGCCTGGTAGGTGGCCTCCGCCCAGCTTTTGTCCGAGCTGGCAAACAGGGGGATGAAACTGAGCCGCTCATCCACCGACTCCGGGGGAACAGGGTAGACCGGACGGGCCCAGCTGGTCAGGAGAAACGTCTGGTTGTCGACGAGGGAGTTGGTAATGGGGTGTTCACCGAAGTTGCGGATCAACAGGGTGCCCTTGGCTTCGCGGAATCCCGGGTCGGTCTCTACGATCACCTGGTCGGAAAGCCGGATTCCCCATTCGGAAACCAACGGGTAGAGATTGGCCTGTACCCCCGGGCGGACCCAGGCGATGACCCGTCCGGCCCGGTCGTTGAGCCAGCTGCGGATCTTGTCGAGCTCAGCAGCCCGCAGGGGTCCCTTGGGGTCCGCGATGACCAGCAGGGCTGCATTTTCGGGAACGGCCGGGACCGCGTTCAGGTCCAGCTGGCTGAGCGTGAAATTGCGCAACTGGAGTTCGGTTGCGATTTTCGACAATCCGCTTTGGGGAGAGGTGTCGCTTGAGAGGGCCTCCTGATGCCCCTGCAGGAAGTAGATGGTTGGGGACTGCTCCTGAGTCACCTCCATAATGGCGGAGGTAATGGCGGATTCACCCTTGAAGGCCACCGGCTGAAGGTTGTCAAAGGTGAGAATTTCATCCGGACGAATGACCCGCTGTCGGTCCCCGGCAACGATCAGGAGGGTGTTGGCCTGGTCTAGGCCATATTGCCGGGCCAGGGAATCCGCCCGGGCAAGATCCGTGAAGACATCCACGTACTCGACGTCCACCAGGAAGCGGGTATCGTGCCGGCTCTGGTAGACATATTCCTGCAGGAGCTGGCTGACATAGCGGTAGAGGACCTGCTCCTCCTTCCGGGGCGAGTTCTGCGGGATGGTGACGAAGATTTTCACCGGGCCGGTGAGCTCCTTGACGAAGGCCCGGGTTTCCGGCGAGAGGGCATATCGATGGTTCTCGGTCAGATCGTACCGGTAAAAGTGCCGCATCGCGATATGGTTGATCGCGAGGATCAGCGACAGGATAAGGATGACCTGAAGCCAGTGATTCCCTAGCTTCAATCGGTTGGCAAACTGGTAGGATTCCCACTTGGACATGTCCAGCCTCAGGTTTTGGATTCAATGATGAGGACGGAAAAGCCGAGCACCGCGGCGGTGCCCGTCAGGTAATAGACGAAGGGTCGGGTGTCGATAAGTCCGCGACTGAAGTCGTCGAAGTGCTTGAACACCTGAAAATAGTCGAGGGCGGTGTCGGGGATAAGGCTCCCGGCACCGGAATCGAACTGCAACATGTGGATGGCGGCGACGCCGACAATGAGCATGAAGAGGATGCTGAAGGAGAGCATTCCGGCAACCAGCTGGCTGCGGGTCAGGCTGCTGGTGAAGATGCCGATGGAGACGAAGAGCGAACCGGAAACGGCGATGAAAAGGTAGCCGCCAGTGAGGGCGCCGAAGTTGAAGAGCCTCTGGTTGAGTTCCGGCTGTTTCAACACCAGGCTGGTCAGGAGGGGATAGGCGATAGTCAGGCCCCAGACGAGCAGGTAAAAGGTATAGGCTGCAAGGAATTTCGCCATTACCAACTGGGATGGCTGGATCGGTGCCGTCAGCATGGTTTCAATTGTCCCCAGCCGCCGTTCCTCGGCAAAGCTGCGCATGGTCAGCATGGGGACAATGAGCAGGACGGGGACCCAGAAGAGGCTGAAAAAGATGGTCGCGGGAAGCTGGTCCTGTTCCTCCGAGCTGATGGTCAGGAGGGTGACGAAATAAAAGAAGCCCATCAGCAGAAGCGACAGGACCATGGCGATGTAAGTGCTCGGTGTATACAGGAGACACTTCAGTTCATGCCGGAATAATCGATAAATCTGGATCATTTCTTGAATTCGGGGGCTTCGGGGATTCCGTCGAGTCCGATTTCCCAACTGCGGCGGGTGGCCTTGAGGAAGATGTCCTCCAGGTTGGGCCGGATGGGATGGAAGGAGCGGATGCCGACATCCCCCGCCTGCATCAGCCGTTCGAGGATAAGTTTACCGTCACTGCCGTTCTCCTGGTTGAGAAGGGTGACGGAATAGAAGCCATCCTGCGGGACCGGGGACAGGTCCACTGTCCAGTCATCGCCGAGGGCCGCGAATACCTGCTTGATCTGTTCCGGGCCGCCGCTGGCCTCAATGGCGTAACGGGAGCCGGGCAGAAATTCCCTGCGGAGCTCGTCTGCGGTCCCGGAGGCGACCAGGCGCCCCTGGTTCATGATCAGGATGCGGTCACAGGAGATTTCCACCTCGGAAAGAATGTGGCTGGAAAAGATGACCGTTGTTTCCCCTCGCAGGTTGGCGAGCAGTCTCCGGATGGCGATAATCTGGTGCGGGTCCAGGCCGATGGTCGGCTCATCCAGGATGGTGACGGAGGGGGAGGCCAGGATCGCATCCGCGATGCCGACGCGCTGACGGAATCCCTTCGAGAGTGTTCCGATGATTTTTCGCCGCGCCTTCCGGTGTAGCTCGCAAACTTCCATCGCGTGCTCGATGCTGGCCCGCCGCTTGCGGGCCGGGATACCCTTGATCTGGGCCCTGAATTTCAGGTACTCGATGACTCGCATGTCATCCGGCAACGGGTTGTTTTCCGGCATGTAGCCGATTTCCCGGCGGATTTCCCAATCATTGTAGGGGACGCATTTCCCACACACGGTGAGATGGCCGGAAGTAGCGGGAAGGATGCCGGTGAGGATGCGCAAGGTGGTGCTTTTCCCGGCACCGTTGGGACCCAGAAACCCGACGATTTCGCCTTTCCTGACCTTGAAGGAGAGGTCGCTGACCGCAAGGGTCCTGCCAAAGCGTTTGCAGAGCTTGGTGGCGATAATACTGTGGTCGTCGGTCTGCATGAGTCAGGATCTAAAAGCGTTTCCAGAGGGATGGCGAAAGCAAAACCAGAAGGGCGAAAAGTTCAAGCCGGCCAAGAATCATCAGCAGGGAGAGGAACACCTGGGTCCAGGAATGGAAACCGGCGAAATTCTGGGTTGGCCCCACCTCGGCGAATCCCGGACCGATGTTGAACAGGCAGGCAGCCATGGCCGAGACGGTGCCCTCGAAGCTCATTGAGGGCTCAAGAAAGGAGACGATCAGGGTGCCCGAGAAGACCATGATGCAGAGTAGGACCAAGTAGACGATGATGGTTTCCTGCTCGGAGAGGGAGAAGCTCTTCCCGTTGACCTTGAGAGGCCGGATCACCCGGGCCCGATAGGCTTTTTCAATCTGTTGGCCGGCGACCTTGAGGGCCACGATGACTCGGATAACCTTGGTCCCGCCGGCGGTGGATCCGGAGCAGCCCCCGATGAACATGGCTGCCAGCAGAAGGATGTGGGTGACGGGTAACCAGAGGTCAAAATCGGCGGTGGCGAACCCGGTTGTGGTCATGATCGAGACAACCTGGAAGGCGGAGGTCCGGATGGCTTCCTCCAGGGGGAGGGTGTTGTCCTGGTCCGTCATCAGGAAGATGGTAATGGCGGTGATGAAGCAGGCCAGGATCAGGTAGTAGGCCTTGACCTCGGTTGAGTTGGCAATGGCTCTCCAGCGCCGGGCCAGTCCATCGATAATGATCAGGAAACTGGTTCCCCCGGTGGCCATGAAGAAAATGATGGCCCACTCCAGCGATGGGTTGTTGAAATCGGCGATGCTGCCGGAGCGGGTGCTGAACCCGCCCGTGCTCAGGGTGGTGAACATGTGAATGACTGACTCGAACCATGACAGGCCGCAAAGCCAGTAGACAATGGTGCAAAGCACCGAGAGGAGAAGGTAGAGCTGGACCAGCTGAAGAACCCCCGACTGGACCCTGGAGGTGTTCAGGTCGGCGGCCTGGGCGGAAGATTCCCTGGAAAAGAGCACCTTTGCCCCCGCCCCGAGGAAGGAGAGGACGGCAACGAAAAAGACCACCACCCCAAGCCCCCCCATCCATTGGCTCAGGGCCCGCCAGGTGTGGAGGCTTCTGGGAAGCGACTCCAGGTCCCCCAGAACGGAGGCACCCGTGGTGGTCAGTCCCGAGGCGGACTCGAAAAATGCCCCGGCAAAGGAGAGGTCCTCAAGAATCAGGAAGTAGGGGAGCGCGCCGGCCAGGCTGGCCACGATCCAGCCGCAGCCGATGGTTGCCAGGGCCTCCTTGCGGAAGAGCTTGTTGTCCCCGGTCTTTCCGAGGAGAAAACATCCGACGGAGAGGCAGGCCGCGACCACGAAACTGACCGAGAAGCCCATGACGGACAAATCGGAGCCCAGTTGGTGGTCATAGGCGTAGGCAACCCCGATGCAGATGGCGAATGCCACCGCAATCGCCCCGAGGATCACACTCTGGAGTTTGAAGACGATCGCGTAATTCATTCAGGAAAATCCGGGTGGGTGAATCCGTTTTAGGAGGCGTGCAACAGCCTGAGCAAGTCCTTGATGTTTTCCTCCCGGGTGATGACAACCACCCGGTCGCCGGCCAGGATCCGGTCATCCGCGCCGGGAACCTTGACCTGGTACTTGTGCAACAGGGCCACCAGCACAGCGTGCTTGGGCCAGCCGATTTCCCGCAGCATCTTGCCTGCGCAGGGACTGTCCAGCGAGACTTGTATTTCAAGGATGCGGGCCACCTGCTGGGGAAAACTGAAGAGTTCGACGTAGGGCTCGCTCGACATGTAACGGAGCACCTCGTTGGCGGTGACCAGCCTCGGGGCGACCAGCGTTTCAATATCGAGAGCCGCCCGCAAGTTGTAGAGGATTTCCTCGTAATCGCTTTTGTTGATAACCGTCTGCACATGCCGTGCCCCCAGTTTGGCGGCTTGGATGCTGGTCATGACGTTGCGTTCATCATCGCTGGTCGAGGCGACAAAATAGTCGGCATTGCCAATCTGCTCTTCCTCAAGGAGCCTCAGGGAAGTGCCGTCACCGTTGATAAAAGTTACATGCGGGAAGCGTTCCGCCAGGCGGCGGCATTTTTCCTCCTCCTGCTCGATGACGCGGATTTTGAAGCGGGGATTGTTGAGGAGGCGGACCAGGGCGACAGCCGTTTCGCTTCCCCCGAAGATAACCACCCGGACTTCCTTGCCGCTGGAATGCGGGTCGAGGTTGGTCCGCAGCTTGTAGAGCTCTTCGGGCGGCCCGAAGACCGTCACCACGTCGCCGGCTTCAAGGACGGTGTCGGCGGAGGGAATGTCCTGCTCTTCGCCCCTCTGGTAGAATCCGAACTTGATTTCCGGATGCAGCTTTAGGTCCCGCAGGGCTTTGCCCTTGAACCTGGCCTTCTCGTCAACCGTCACGCGCTGCGCCTCAATTTGGCCCCGGGCAAAGTTCTCCACCGCGATCCGGCCCGGATTGCGGATCGACTTGGCCAGCTCCAGCGCGCACAGCCCTTCAGGGTTGAGCATCATGTCGATCCCGAAATGGAGGGGGTAATTGACCAGTGAGGTATCGGTGAAAGTCTGGTCGTGGACACGGCTGATGACGGTCCTGACCCCGAGGACACGGGCCAGCGAGCAGGCAATCAGGTTGGTCTCGTCCCTGCTGGTCATGGCCAGGAAGTGGTCGCAGTCGTCCCCGATGGCCCGTTTAAGGACCTCGGCGCTGCTCCCGCTTCCGACAATGACGCGGACATTGTGTTCCTCGTCGATGGTGTAGGCCCGGACCGGGTCAGACTCGACGACGGTGACGTCGTGGCCGACATCGCTCAGGACGTGGCTCAAATGGCGGCCCACCTCACCGACACCAACGATAACGACTTTCATGTGAGTGCGAGTGTAGCAGGGGGACGGGGGAATGAAAGGAAAAATCCGGGTTGCCCCGGACTCAGGCTTCCGCCTCGTCCACCTCGATGATATGGTTGATCCCGACCAACGTGTCGCCCTTGGCCAGATTGATCAGCCGGACTCCCTGGGTGGTCCGTCCGATGACGCGAACCTCCTTGACCCGGGTCCGGACAGCCTGTCCGCCGTTGGTCAGCATCATGATCTCGTCTTCCTCGTCCACACTGAGGGCTCCCGCCACCGCGGTGGTCCGCATGGCGATGATCCCGCTGCCACCGCGTTTCTGCACGCGGTACTGGTCAAATTCGGTCCGCTTGCCGAGGCCGTTTTGTCCGGCGATGAGCAGGGTGGTGTTGGGATGGACGACCTCGATGGTGACAACGCAGTCCTCCTTGTCCTTGAGGGTGATTCCCTTCACCCCGCGGGTGGCCCGTCCCTGGTCGCGCAGGTCGGTTTCCCTGAAGCGGATGGACATGCCCCGGCGGGTGATCATGCAGAGGTCGTTGTCCCCGGAGGTGAGCTTGACCCCGATCAGGGAATCTCCTTCGTCGACATTGATCCCGATGATGCCGCCGCGACGAAAGTTCTTGTAGTCGCTCAGGTTGGTCTTCTTGACGATCCCCTTGCTGGTGGCCATGATCAGGTGCAGGTCTTCGGAGAATTCCTTGACTGGGATCATGGCGGCCACTCGCTCATCCTTCTGCAGGGCGAGCACATTGGCAATACTGCGGCCCTTGGAGATGCGGGTCCCTTCCGGGATGTCGAAAACCTTTTCCACGTAGACCCGGCCGTTGTTCATGAAGAACATCATGTAATCGTGGGTGCTGGCGGTGAAGAGGTGCTCAACGTAGTCCTCCTCGTAGGATCCGGCGCCCTTGACCCCCTTGCCGCCACGCCGCTGGGAGCGGAAGCTGCTGACCGGGGTGCGCTTGATAAAGCCCTTGTTGGAAATGGTGATGCAGCAGCCTTCGTTGACGATCAGGTCTTCCATCCGGAACTCACCTTCAGCCGGGATCAGCTGGGTGCACCGCGGAGTGGCGTACTTGTTCTTCATCTCCAGCAATTCATCCTTGATCACCTCCAGCAACCGGTTCTCGTTCTCGAGAATCTCTGTCAGTTCATTGATGAGCTTGATCAGTTCAACGTATTCGGCTTCGATCTTCTCGCGTTCCAGGCCGGTCAACTGGTACAGGCGCATGTCCAGGATGGCATCGGTCTGCCGGACGGAAAGCGGATACTTGTCCATCAACTTGATCTTGGCCTCGTCGCGGTTGCGGCTGGAGCGGATGATCTTGACGAAATCGTCGAGGTTATCGAGGGCGATCTTGAGGCCCTCGAGGATGTGGGCCCGGGCCTCTGCCTTGGCCTTCCGGAAGGCGGTGCGGCGACGGACCACTTCCCGGCGGTGCTCGATGTAGACCTCGAGCATTTCCTTCATGTTCATCTCCTTGGGCCGGCGGTCAACCAGTGCCAGGAGGATGACCCCGAAGGAGGATTCCAGGGGCGTGTGCTTGAAAAGTTTGTTGACCACCACGCGGGGTATTTCGCCGCGCTTGAGCTCAATGACAATCCGGGTGTTTTCATCGGATTCGTCGCGCAGGTCGCTGACGCCCTCGATGACCTTGGCCTGGACCAGCTCGGCGATCTTGGTGACAAGGTTGGCCCGGTTGACGTTGTAGGGAATTTCCGTTACAACCAGTTGTTCCTTGCCCTGCTTCAGTTCCTCGGTATGGATCACCCCGCGCATGCGGACGATGCCGCGGCCAGTGCGGATGTACTTGTCGATTCCCTCCGAGCCGGTAATGCAGCCGCCGGTGGGGAAGTCGGGGCCGAGGATGTACTTGGCCAACTCGTCGATCGACATGTTGGGATTGTCGATCAGGGCGCAGGTCCCGTCGATCAGCTCACCGAGGTTGTGCGGGGGAATGTTGGTGGTCATGCCCACCGCGATCCCGGTCGAGCCGTTCATGAGCAGATTCGGCAGTGCTGAAGGCAGAACGCTGGGCTCGGTGGTGTCCTCCTTGTAGTTGGGGACGAAGTCAACGGTATCCTCGTCGATCTGGCGGATCAGTTCCTCGGAGGCCGCGGTCAGGCGACACTCGGTGTAACGGTAGGCGGCGGGGGGGTCGCCGTCGATGGAACCGAAATTGCCCTGCGGATCGACCAGCGGAACCCGCATGACCCAGTTCTGGGCCATCCGGACGAGGGTGTCGTAGACCGATGCGTCACCGTGCGGGTGGTATTTGCCCAGCACTTCACCAACCACCGCGGCGCACTTGTCAAAGCTGCGGTTGTGGATCAGTCCCTGGCGGAGCATGGAATACAGGATGCGGCGCTGGACAGGCTTGAGCCCGTCACGGGCGTCCGGAAGGGCACGGCTGATAATAACCGACATCGAATAGTCGATGTAGGCCCGTTCCATGACGTCGGTGATGTTGGATTGAGTGACTTTCTCTTTCTCGGTGTACATTGGGCGAATTCGAAGGGGTGATGGTGGAGGCGTTTAGATGTCGAGGTTGCTGGTATTGAGTGCGTTGTCCTCGATGAAGGCCCGGCGCGATGGAACATCGTCGCCCATCAGCATGGTAAAGGTCTGTTCGGCCTTGGCGGCATCCTCGATATTGATCCGCAGGAGCCTTCGCGTCTCCGGATTCATGGTGGTTTCGTAAAGCTGCTTGGGGTTCATTTCACCGAGACCCTTGTACCGTTGGATGCTGAGGCCGCGGCGCCCGAGTTCGCGAATCTTGGGCAGGAGCTCAAGGATGGACTTGAGTTCGATCCGGTTTTCCTTGTCGGGGTTGCCGAGGTTTTCCACCAAATGGTACCGGGCTTCCTCGCCGGGGCTCCAGGTCTGGACGCTCAGGCCCAGCTGGGAGTGCTCCTTGAGAACCTTCGACATGGCTCCGGCTTCGAAAATCTCGTGGATACTGAGGCGCTGGTTGACGGTCCGCCCGTTGTATTCCACCTGACGGATGATCACTTCAGCAAATGCGTCCTCGATACCCTCCTCGGCAATGAAATGGACCCGTTCCTCCTCATTCTTGAGGAAGCGGAAGGTCTCGTCGTTGCCGGTGCGGGTACGGACCAGGTACTTGGGCAGCTGTTCGCCGTCATGCTGGTCGAGGAAGGTTTCCAGTGCGCAACCGTAGCGGGTCACCCCGTTGCCGAGCTGTTCCAGCCGGGCCAGGGATTCCACAATCCGGTCAACCTTGGCCGATGGAAACTTATGCTCGTCCCGCAGGCGGATCAGGGTCACGTCCTCGGCCCCCAGCTCAAGCAGAATCCGGTTCAGCTGTTCGTCGTTGTCGACGTACTGCTCGCGGCGCTTGCGCTTGATCTTGTAGAGGGGCGGCTGGGCCAGGTAGACGTAGCCGTTCTCAATCAGGCCCCGCATCTGGCGGTAAAGGAAGGTCAGCAGCAGGGTGGAGATGTGGGCTCCGTCAACGTCGGCGTCACACATGATGATGACCCGGTGATAACGCGCCTTCTGGGCATCGAAGGCGCCATCGCCCTCGTGGTCGCCGATACCCGTTCCCATCGCGGTGATGATGGTCCGGATCTCGTTGTTGTTCAGGACCTTGTCAATGCGAGCCTTCTCCACATTAATCAGTTTCCCGCGGATGGGCAGAATGGCCTGGTAGCGGCGGTCGCGGCCCTGTTTGGCGGAACCGCCGGCGGAGTCGCCCTCGACAATGAAAATTTCACACAGGGTGGGGTCCTTTTCAGAACAGTCAGCCAGTTTGCCGGGCAGGCCACCGGTGGACATGACGCTCTTGCGCACCGTTTCGCGGGCCTTTCGGGCGGCATCCCGTGCCCGGGCGGCGTTGAGGGCCTTCTCGATGATCCTCTTGGCCAGCGCAGGGGTGGTCTCAAACTCGTACTTGAGCTTTTCCCCTACGATGCGCTGGACGATGCCGTCGACCTCACCATTGGAGAGCTTGGTCTTGGTCTGTCCCTCGAAGCGGGGCTCGGGCACCTTGACGGAGATAACCGCGGTCAGGCCTTCCCGGACGTCATCCCCCGAGATGTTGGGATCCTTATCCTTAACAATATTGTTCTGTTTGGCGTAGGTGTTAATGACCCGGGTCAGGGCGGTGCGGAATCCGCTCAGGTGGGTGCCACCCTCGATATTGTGGATGGAATTGGCGTAGGCGTAGATCTGGTCGTTGTAGCTGTCGTTGTACTGGAGAGCGATGTCGACAATGATCCTGGCGCCGTCCAGGTCGGCGTCATTGGCCGGTGCTTCTCCGGAAAAGGAGATGGCCTTGGGATGGACAACGGTCTTGCCCCGGTTGAGAAAGCTGACGTACTCGGCGATCCCGTCCTTGAAGTGGAAGGACTCCTTCCGGTTGGAGCGCTGATCCTCGAGGGTGATTTCAATTCCCGGATTGAGGAAGGCCAGCTCGCGCAGGCGCTTGGCCAGAAGGTCGTACTTGAAATCGCGGGTGGTGAGGAAGATCTCCGGATCGGGGAGCCAGCTGATCTTGGTCCCGGTCTTCCTTGTCTTCCCGATGATGCTCATCTTCTCGGTGGTCTTGCCCCGACTGAAGGCCATGTGATGGACCTTTTCGTCGCGGCTGACTTCCACCTCGAACCATTCGGAGACCGCATTGACACACTTGGCCCCGACACCGTGCAATCCCCCGGAGACCTGGTAGGCTCCCTTGCCGAACTTGCCCCCGGCGTGGAGATTGGTCATGACGAGCTCGAGGGCCGGCATCTTGTGCTTGGCGTGCATGTCCACCGGAATGCCCCGGCCATCGTCCTCGACGGAGATGGATCCGTCGCTGTGGAGGCTGACTTTGATGTTCTTGCAGTGGCCGGCGAGGGCCTCGTCGATGGAGTTGTCGACGATTTCAAAGACGCAATGGTGGAGGCCCCTTTCATTGGTGTCGCCAATGTACATGTCGGGCCGTTTGCGGACCCCTTCCAGGCCTTCCAGTTTTTCAATTTTCGAGGCATCGTAGACCTCGGGGGTGCTTTTGCTTTTATCCATTGATTATGAACATTTTATAAAACTTAAAAATCCGGCCGCAGCCGGGTTTCGGGAAAGCCCTTATTAGGCCAGAAGGAGGGGGGCAAGGGCAAGAGAAAAAAGGGCCGATCAGGGTGGTTTTAAGCCACTTTCCGGCGGCCTTGGGAGGGATCACAAGCTGAGGAAATTACGGAGCAATTGCATGCCGTTTTCAGTGGCCAGTGATTCGGGATGAAACTGGACCCCATGGATGGGCAATTCACTGTGCTGCATACCCATGATTTCGCCTTCGCTGGTCTCGGCGGTGATCTCCAGGCACTCCGGAAGGGAGCTGCGTTCGACGAGGAGCGAGTGGTAGCGGGTGGCGGCAAAAGGGGATGGCAGGTCCCTGAAGAGACCCTTCCCGGTGTGTTGAATGGGGGAGGTTTTACCGTGCATCAGGCGCCCGGCCCGGATGATCTTGCCGCCAAAGGACTGGCCGATGCACTGGTGTCCCAGACAGACCCCGAAAACGGGGATCCCGGTTCCCACGAAGGCCTCGAGGATCTCGATGCTGTTGCCGGCCTCATTGGGGCTGCAGGGCCCCGGGGAGAGAAGAACCCGCTCGGGTTTCAAGGCAACAGCTTCCCTGCCGGATATTTCGTCGTTGCGGAAAATCCGTTGGTTCACCCCCAACTGGCCAAAATACTGGACGAGATTGTAGGTAAAGGAATCGAAGTTGTCGATGACCAGTAGCATTCAGGAAGCACTGTGCGGAAACGTTGCGGTGGGTCAATTCCACAAGCAGACGATGCCGGCAAAAAAAAAGAAGCCCGGCCGGGTTCTTGGGAGGGACCGGCCGGGCTTTGTGGGGGGGGTTATAGGGAAATTCGAAAGGTTTCTGATTTCTGTGCTAACCCAGGCGGACAAATTTTAAAGCCCTAATTTTTGCTTGGATCAATCATCGTCGTTACGGCGGCGCGGCTGCCGGCGGCGATCGCCCTGGCTGCGGCGCGGCCGGTCACCCCGGTCGCCACCACGGTCACCGCGGTCTCCCCGGTCACCCCGGCGTTCCCGCTGGGGCTCGTTGGCGGCCTTTTCCTTGGCGACGGCGACTTTCTCGCTGATGCCATCGTCCTCGCCTTCGCGATCAGCGAGGGCGGCGGTGCGGCTCAGGCGGACGCGACCCTTTTCGTCGATGCCGACACACTTGACCCACATCTGGTCGCCGAGGGCACAGACGTCCTCGACCCGGTTGACCCGGAAGTCAGCGAGTTCGGAAACGTGGACCAGGCCTTCCTTGCCGGGCAGGCACTCGACAAAGCAGCCGAATTCCTTCACCCCGCGGACGGTACCGTGGTAGAGCTTGCCTTCCTCGATCTCGGCGGTGAGGGCCTTGATCTCGTCGATGGCCCGCTGCATGGAGGGTCCGCTGGTGGCGTAGACATCGATGCGGCCGGAATTGTCCTCGTTGATGTCGATCTCGGCCCCGGAGACTTCACAGATGCGGCGGATGGTCTTACCACCGGGACCAATGATGAGGCCGATCTTCTCGGGATCGATCTGGATCGTCTCGATCCGCGGCGCGTAGGGGCTGAGCTCTTCGCGCGGCTTTTCGATGGTGCCCTTCATGACCTCGAGGATCTTCATCCGGAGTTCCTTGTTCCGGACAATAGCTTCCTTGGAGATCTCGTGCGGGATGCCCTGGATCTTGAGGTCCAGCTGAAAACCGGTGATACCATTCTTGGTCCCGCAGATCTTGAAGTCCATGTCGCCGAAATGGTCTTCCGCACCGATGATGTCGGAGAGGACCACATGCTTGACGATCTTGCCCTTCTTGTCGGTCCGGGTAACCAGACCACAGGAAATGCCGGCGACCATGTCGCTAATCGGCACACCGGCGTCCATCAGTGATAGGGAACCGCCGCAGACGGAGGCCATCGAGGTGGACCCGTTGGACTCCATGATTTCGGAAACCAGGCGAACGGTGTAGGGGAATTCGTCTTCCGGGGGCAAAACCGGGAGCAGGGAGCGTTCGGCGAGGGCCCCGTGTCCGATTTCGCGGCGGCCCGGACCCATGATACGGCCGGTTTCGCCAACGGAATAGTTCGGGAAATTGTAGTGCAGGAGGAAGGTCTTCTCCCTCGGGCCACCGGTCAGGCCGTCCATCGACTGGTTGTCGGAACGGGAACCGAGGGTGGTGAAGACAAGGCCCTGGGTCTCTCCGCGCTGGAAGAGGGAGGAGCCGTGGACACGCGGGTAGAGTCCAACCTGGCACTCGATGTCACGCAGGTCTTCCGGTCCACGACCGTCGGCCCGCTTGCCGGAGTCGAGGATGTTCTCCCGGTAAATTTCCTCCTGGAGCACCTCGAAGGCGAGCATCAGCTGGTTCGAATCGTAGGCGTCCCCGTCGCGCTCGATCATCTTCTCCTCGACTTCCTTCTTGAGGGCGTCGACGGCATTCTGGCGATCGGACTTGGACTCCTTGAAAACAGCCTCGGCCATGCGTTCGCCAACGATCCCGCGGGCGAAGGCAAGGTTCTCGTCGGTAACGACAAAGAGGTCGAAGGTCTTCTTTTCCACGCCGACCAGCTTGGCCAGTTCCTTCTGTGCCTTGATGATGGGCTGGATGGCCTGCTGGGCAAACTCGAGGGCCTCGATGAACTTTTCATCGGGGAGTTCCTCGGCGGAACCCTCGATCATCATCATTTCCTTCTCGTTGCCGACGTAGATGAGGTCGAGTTCGGACTCGTACTGTTGCTCGTGGGTTGGGTTGACGATGAATTCGTCGTCGATGAGCCCGAGGCGGATACAGCCGACGGGACCGTTCCAGGGAATACTGGAGCACATCAGGGCGGCGGAAGCGCCATTGACCACGAGGACGTCCGGTTCGTTGATCAGGTCAGTGGTCAACAGGAGCGACTGGACCTGCACCTCATTGAAAAAGCCCTTCGGGAAGAGGGGACGGAGCGGCCGGTCGGTCAGGCGGCAGGTGAGGATTTCCTTTTCGGAGGGACGCCCTTCGCGCTTAAAGAAGCCACCCGGGATACGGCCCGCGGCGGAGAACTTCTCGCGATAGTCGACCTGGAGGGGGAAGAAGTCTTGTCCTTCCCGGAGTTTCGTGGCGGCCACGGCGGCCACGAAAACAGTTGTTTCACCGAGGGTTACGGTGACGGCGCCATTGGCTTGCTTTGCCAGGGTGCCAGCTTCGAACGTGATACCGTACTCTTCGACGGTAACGGAGTGTTTTTGTTTCAGCATGGATTTTATTTAGACTGTCAGCCGGCAGCGGAGACCGCCCCGGCCAGGGTGTTATTCCCCGTCCAGCTGAATTTAGGAAGTTCCCCGGGGCGGGCACGCCGGCCAGGCGGACTTCCTACAGGATGCAGCAGTGGATGGGGAAGTGATGATGGGATTGCCCCGAGCGGGAAACTCCGGCCTTAGCGGCGGAGTTTCAAACGCTCGAGCAACTGCTTGTACTTCTCGAGGTCATGTCGCTTGACATAGTCGAGAAGCTTGCGCCGGCGACTGGTCATGGCGATCAGGCCACGGCGGCTGTGAAAGTCCTTACGGTGTGTCCGCAGGTGATCGGTGAGGTGGGAGATGCGCTGCGTGAGCAGGGCAATCTGTACTTCCGGCGAACCGGTGTCGGTGTCGTGTGCCTTGTAGTCGGCGATGACAGATGTTTTATCGAGTTGAGATTTAGCCATTTGATTCGTTATTGATTCACGACCACGGGGAGCCTCCCTTAAGGCGCCGAAGGACTCGCCATGGCCAGTCCAACCGTCTGGATCCCGCAGGTGCGGGACGGGTCGCGGAGGAGGAGCGGGGCCCGACCTCTCGACGCAGAAAGAGGAGGACGGTGGGGATTAACGGGGATTTTGCAAGGGAAATATTCGCTGGCGGAGGGGCGGTCAGAGGGGGCATCCGGTAGGGATGAAGGAGGCGGGAAGCCCGAACTTGTCCCCGATGAGGCCGGCGAGGGCGGTGACCCCGTACCGCTCGGTGGCATAATGGCCGCAGACGTAGAGGTTGAAACCTTCCTCCTGGGCGAGGTTAAAATGCTCCTGTCGCAGTTCCCCGGTGACCAGGGTGTCGGCCCCCAGCCCCTTCATTTCATCGAGGGCGCTGCGCCCGGACCCGGTCAGGACGGCGATCTTTTCCGGATGGGCGGACCCGAACTCCATGGCGGTGAACCCCTCCGGGAACTCTTTCCGGAGACGGTTCCGGAGGTCTTCACGGCTGGGAGGCGCCTTGGCCAGAAGGGCGATGGGGGTTCCCTCGTAGGGGAGGAACCAGTCCAGGGGCTCCAGACCGAGGGCCTTGGCCAGCAGGCGGTTGTTGCCGAATTCCGGATGGGCGTCGAGGGGGAGGTGGGAACTGTAGACGGCCAGATTGTTGTCCATGGCCAGCTTGAGTTTTTCGAAGAGGGCCCCGGAGTAGCTGGCCGGGGTGTTCCAGAAGAGGCCATGGTGGACAATCAGCAGGTCCGCCCCCTCCTCGATGGCCAGCTGAAAGGGAACGCGCCCGGCATCGACGGCGGCGCAGACCCGGGTCACGGTACCGTTGTTCTGGAGTTGCAGTCCGTTGTTGGCTCCCAGGAAGTCGGCGACCTCGGAACGGCGGGTCAGGGAATCACAGTAGGCGACTATTTCGTTGAGATTGGGCATGGGGATGAGTTTGGGGAGCTTGGGAAAAGGGGCAAGCCCGGGTTGTGTTACTGGACGCTCTTATACAGTCCCGGCAGATGGAGAAGTGATTCCAGCTCACTGAGGGCGGCCTGGGTTTCCTGCAGAAGCTGCGGATCCCCGAGGTCCTCCGGGTGGAGGATTTCCCGGTAATGCCGGTTGATCCATCCGGTCAGGTCTTTGTAGAGGGCATCGTCGAGGATGATTCTCCCATGCAGGTGACGTTCCTCGCTGGCATTGAGGGTGATCCGGTTGCGCAGGCAGGCCGGACCGCCCCCGTTGTGCATGCTTTCGCGCAAATCAAAGACCAGCAACTCGCGGACCGGGTTGTCCGGATCGTCTAGGAGGGTCCCGAGGTAATGGCTGACCCGCTCGTTGTCCATGCATTCCGAGGGAACTACGAGCAGCAATCCGCCCCCGGGCAGGTCCAGCAGCTGGCTGTTGAAGAGATAGGTGGAGACGGCATCCTCCAGACTGACCTCCTCCCGGTGGACAAGGATGGGGCAGAGGTCGGTCCCGGTAAGTTCATGGTAGGCCTGCTCCAGCTTTTGACGGCTGGCAACCGGGTCCAAGTAGGCGTCCTCGTGAAACAGGTAGACGCTGCCATGGCCGACCGCGATGACATCGTTATGGAACACCCCCGCATCAATTGCCTTCGGGGACTGTTGGAGGTAGACGACCTGATTGTCGGGGATGCCGTGACGGCGGGCGATGGCCTCGAAACTCTCACGGGTCTGGCGGGCCGGGTACTTCCTTGGGTGGACAGTGCAGGGCTGAAAGACGGAGCGGCCATAGACAAAGACATGCAGGCCGGGGGACTGCCCGTCGGGACAGAGCCGGGTGTGGTTGGCGGCACCCTCGTCGGACAGGGAGTTGCCGCCCCGCAGGGGTTCATGGACCACAAAGCGGTCATTGTGGGGAAAGATGGCCCGGAGAGTCCGAGTGGTGAAGTCGCTCTCAATACTGCGATGGAGTTTGGCCTGCAGGTTGGCCGGGGTGAAGTGGGCTCGTCCGTCCCTGCTGTCGATGGAAGGGGTCATGGTGCAGGCGTTGGCCGACCACATGGAGGAAGCGGAACTGGCGGCGGCCAGCAGGGGCAGGTTGTTCCTGGCAGCCCTCTCCAGCAGATCCTGGGGGTTCCTCCCGCTCAGGCCCCAGTTCCGGAGAGCCTTGAGTGAGGGCCGGGGATGGGGTGGCAGGATGGCCTGGGGATAACCACGGTCATGGAGGTGTTTTGCTTTCAGCAGTCCCTGCAAGGCGGCGGTCCTGGGACTGGACTGGTTCCACTTGTGGGAGCATGAAGCCTTGTTGCCGAGCGATAACCCGGCGTAGTTGTGGGTCGGCCCCACCAATCCGTCAAAATTTATATCGCGGTACTGCATGGCTACGATACGGTCACGGTAAACCTTGATTGACCAAAGGGCAAAGGCATTTTGCCATTGACCATTGGTGGTAAAGGGCAAACACCGATTATGATGAAAGAAACCGATACCGTATTCCTTTACGACACCACCCTGCGCGACGGCACCCAGGGGGAGGGCATTTCTTTCTCCGCGGAGGACAAGATCCTCGTGGCGGAGCGGCTGGATGAATTCGGTATTGATTACATCGAGGGTGGCTGGCCGGGATCGAACCCGCGGGACATGGTCTTTTTCGACCTCGCTAAGAAGAAGACCTTCAATCATGCCAGGATTGCCGCCTTCGGATCCACCCGGCGGGCCAACCTGCGGGCGGAGAACGATCCCCAGCTGGCGACCCTGCTGGAGGCGGAGACGCCGGTGGTGACCATTTTCGGCAAGACCTGGCTGCTGCACGTGACCGAGGTCCTGCGCACCACCGCGGAAGAGAACCTGGCCATGATTGAGGACTCGGTCCGCTTTTTAAAGGAAGCTGGGAGGGAAGTCATCTACGATGCGGAACACTTTTTTGACGGCTACAAGGACAATCCTGAATACGCCCTCAAGACCTTGAAGGCGGCCGCCGCTGGCGGAGCGGAGTGGGTGGTCCTGTGCGACACCAACGGTGGTTCGCAGGTGACCTGGTTGAAGGATGTGGTGGAAAAGGTGGTGGCGGAGATGGGGCCGGTGAAGATCGGCATGCACACCCACAACGATGGAGGACTCGGGGTGGCCCTGGCTCAGGCCGGGATTGAGGCCGGGGCACGCATGGTGCAGGGCTGCCAGAATGGATACGGCGAACGGGTGGGCAACGCCAACCTGACCACGACCATGGCCAACCTCTACTTCAAGCTGGGCTACCGCTTCCACGCCGACGCCAACATGGAGGACTTGTGCGAAATGGCCCACTACGTGGACAGCCTGGCCAACCGGATCCCGGATCCAAAGGCCCCCTACGTCGGCAAGAGCGCATTTGCCCACAAGGGTGGGGTGCACGCCAATGCGGCCCAGAAAGTTTCCCGTAGTTATGAGCACATCGAGCCCGAACAGGTCGGCAACTCCCAGCGGATCCTTCTTTCCGACATGGCCGGGGGCAGTTCTGTGGCCATGAAGGCGGCTGAACTGGGAATGGAAATCGATCCTAAGTCGAAGGAGATGCGCTCCTTCATCAAACTGCTCAAGGAGAAGGAAGCGGGCGGCTATGAGTACGAGAACGCCGATGCCAGTTTCAAGGTTCTCCTGGCCCAGCATTTCCACGGTATGGAAGACAATTTCAAGCTGGTCAGTTACCGCACCATTTCCGAGGTGGTGCGCGACAAGCACGAGAACATCAGCGAGGCCGTGGTCAAGATCCGGGTGGCTGATGAGGATGAAATCAAGATCAGCGTGGCCGAGTCAACCGGCCCGGTGGGCGCCCTCGACCATGCCATGCGCATTGCCTTCGGGGCCCATTTTCAGGAGCTTCGCTCGGTCCAGCTCATCGACTACAAGGTGCGGATCCTGCAGACCGGATTGGGAACCGATTCCGTGGTCCAAGTCCTCATGCTCTCCGGCGACGGTGAGGACACCTGGTGGACCTGCGGGGCCGACCCCAACATCATTGAGGCCAGCTGGCAGGCCCTGCGCGATTCCTACCGGTACAAGCTGATGACCGTGGAGGGGTAAGGCATCTGATGGGGTGAAGATTTCGTTACATCGTCACCAAACTTTCACCCTTTTGGAAGGGGCTTGCCTTGAATTGATCTGGCCATAGGATCGCAACCGGTCACGATGGTGGCTGAAATCAATTCACCGATGCCCGACACTGAACCATCCCTTGTCGACCTGCGGGAACTGGGTTCCTCGCCCTGGCAAAAGAGCCTTTTGGGTTTTGCCCGGCGCGTTGCTGAACCGGTGCTCCGTTTCGGGGCGCTGAACCGGAGTTACCGGAGCCTGCGGGGGCGACCGGTCGACAGTAAGCTATCCTTTTTCGATCACGGGCTGAATGTACTGGGAGCGCGCTACAGGGTTGAACCGGAGGACCTGGAACGCATTCCCAAGGAGGGACCGGTCTTCCTGTTGGCCAACCATCCTTTTGGAGGGGTGGACGGCCTGATCCTCGGTTCGCTGCTGGACCGGGTGCGTCCGGATGGCAAGCTGATGGCGAATTATCTCCTTGGCCGTATCGACAACATGGGGGGACGCTGTTTCTACGTGGATCCATTTGGTGGTCCGGAGGCCAAGCAGGCAAACTTCCAGGGGATGAAAGAAAGCCTGCGCTGGCTTCGGGAGGGCCACGCCATGGGCACCTTTCCATCCGGCACCGTTTCCTTTTTGAAGTGGGGATCCCGGCGGGTCACTGACCCCCCTTGGGCGGAAAACCTTGCCCCGCTGATCCTCAAAACCAAGGCGGTGGTGGTGCCGGTCTATTTCGATGGGCGCAACTCGGACCTGTTCCAACTGGCCGGGCTGATCCACCCGCGACTGCGCACCCTGATGCTCCCACGGGAAATGCTCCGGGACAAGCAAGCCGATATCAAGGTCCGGATCGGTAACCCGATTTCAGCAAAGCGACTGGAGCACTTCGGTTCTCCCCGGGAAATCATGGATTTCCTCCGTCTGCGCACCTACATCCTGAAAAGCCGTGAGATTGCCGAGAAGACGATTTTCACCCGTGGCCTGAGGCGATCACATTCCGGGAAACCGATTGTCGATGCCCAGCCGGTGGAGAAACTGGCCGCGGAAATAGCCGACCTTGGCCCGGAAGAGACTCTGGCCGAGCATGAGCCCTTCGTTGTCTATGCTGCCAAGGCCAGCCGGATCCCGCATGTCCTGCTGGAGATCGGGCGCCTCAGGGAAATCACCTTCCGGGCAGTGGGCGAGGGTACCGGTGAAGCCACAGACCTCGACAAGTATGATTCCGACTACCACCACCTCTTTATCTGGAACAAGGAGGAAAAGGAAATCGTTGGTGCCTACCGGCTCGGCCTGACAGGGGAAATCCTCCCCAAGCATGGCAAAAAGGGACTCTACACGAACACGCTGTTCCGGTTCAAGTCGGATGTCATCCGGTCGATCAGCCCGGCGGTCGAGTTGGGCCGATCCTTCGTGGTGGAGAAGTACCAGCGCAAACCGGTCTCCCTCGGGCTGCTGTGGAAGGGCATCGGGCAGTTCATTGTCCGGCGGCCGGAATACTGCACCCTGTTTGGCCCCGTCAGCATCAGCAACGAGTACCGCAGCCTGTCCAAGAACCTGATGGTCGCCTACCTGAAGGAACACAACCAGGACCCCGTCCTGGCCTCCATGGTCAAGGCCCGCAATCCTGCCCGGTCGAGGTTCTTTGGCTCACTGGACAAAGGCTCCTTCAAGCGCTCCGTCAGGGACATTGAGGATGTCTCCGCCCTGATTTCCGAGATCGAGCGCGAGGCGCGGGGAGTACCCGTCCTCCTTCGCCAGTACCTCAAGCTCAACGCCACTTTCCTCAGCTTCAACGTGGACCCCGCCTTCAACGACAGCCTCGACGGCCTGATGCTGGTCGACCTGCGTCGGACAGCCGCCAAGACCCTCGACCGTTACATGGGCCCCGAGGGAGCCAGCGCTTTCCGCAGGTACCATGCGAAACGGGCGCACAAGGGCGCGGAATCCGTGCAGTACGGTAGCGATCCGGCCGCTACATCTCCACGTTCTCAGGAATGAGGTCGTTCTGGTAGCTCCAGAGTTTCGCGTAATGGCCTTCCATGGCCAGCAGCTCGTCGTGGGTCCCGATCTCGATAATCTCACCATCCTGCATGCAGACGATCTGGTCGGCTTTGCGGACCGTGGAGAGCCGGTGGGCGATGACCAGGACTGTCCGGTTGGCGGTCAGGTTTTCCAGGGCCTCCTGGATGAGGCGCTCGGTGATGGTGTCGACACTGGCGGTTGCCTCGTCGAGGATGACGAAAGAGGGATTCTTGAGCAGCACGCGGGCGATGGTCATGCGCTGTTTCTCCCCCTGGGAGAGGCGGATTCCCTTTTCCCCGATATTGGTTTCGAGGACGTCGGGAAGCTTCTGGACAAATTCCCATGCACAGGCCCCCTGGAGAGCGGCCTCGATTTCCTCCTCGGTGGCGTCCTCCTTGGCCAGGAGCATGTTCTCCTTGACGGTTCCCTCGAAAAGGAAGGGATCCTGTGCCACGTGCCCGATGGCCGAATGGAGATCCTCGAGGCTGAACCTGCGGATGTCGGTCCCGTTGATGGTCACGAAGCCTCCGCTCACGTCATAGGTCCGCATGGCCAGGTTGGCCACGGTGCTTTTGCCGGCCCCGGTGTGGCCGACCAAGGCGGTGACCTTGCCCTTGGGCAGCTCCAGGTTGAAATTCTGAAGGACTTCCGGGCGATCCGGATACTGGAAGGTCACTCCCTTAAAGTTGATCTGGAGGGCGCTATTGGGAAAAGGTTCCGGATCGGCGGGTGACTCCACCTCGACCCTTGCGTCGAGGATTTCAAAGACCCGCTCCCCCGAGGCCTTGCCGGCGGCGATCAGGTGATTGATTCCATGGAGCTGCCCGAGAGGGGTGTACAGCATATTGACATACATCAGGAAGGCGACCAGCTGCGGAAAGCCAAAGGAGCTTTCACCGTTGAGGATCATCCAGCCGCCCATGCCGATGACGGCCACGGTGCCGAGGTTGGTGATGAAGGTGGTGCCCGGGTTGTAGGCGGCCCAGCGGAACATGGCCCGAAGAGTCCTGAAGCGGAGCAGCTCCGCGCGTTCGTCAAATCTCCGGCCCTCGCGCTTCTGCAGGGCAAAGGTCTGGATCAGGCGGTTGCCCTGGATATCCTCCACCAGGAGGCTATTGAGGTCCCCGGCGGCCTCGCGGACCCGTTTCCAGACCTTGCGTGAGCCCTTGGAGTAGTAGATTCCGTAAATGATCAGCAGAGGCACAGGCAGGAAGACAAACCAGGCCAGAACCGGATTGGTCAGGAACAGCATCACGGTCACCCCGATGATCATCACCAGGGCCCGGCCACCGAGCTCGGTGCCGTCCAACAGGGCCCGCTCCACCGCGAGCACGTCCTCAATGACCCGGGAGGATATTTCCCCGGATTTGCGCTGATCATAAAAGGAAACAGGGAGGACTAGAAGCTTCTGGTGCAGGTCGCGGCGCATGTCGAACAGCACCCGCTGCTCCAGCGTGTTGTTGAAGACGATGCGCAAACCGTTGAATACCTCGCTGCCGAGGTAAAGCAGGACGATGCCGCCAACCCCATAGAGGAGCCCGCTAAGCGCGCCCGCCGTCTCGATGTTGGTCAGGATCACCTCGATGAACTTCGGGATGGCAATGGCCAGCAGGGTCATGGCAATGGCCATCAGCTGGACCAACGCGAACAAAAGCGGATAGCGAAAAAGGTACTGGGAAACGCGCCAAATGATCTTCATAGGGGTTGGAGCCCGGAGGGCATGAAAGGAGGTTTCGCCAGCTGAAGGGATTTGTCAAAGTGGATTTGGAAATTGAATTGCTGATGAACGCTTTACAACCGGTACCAAAGAGTCACCTTTTAAGAGATGAGCGAGGAAGAACTGGGATCAACTGGAGCGATCTGCCGCGATTTGCCGTCGCCCTACATTCCCCATCCGGGAACCGGCCTGCTGCACTTGCCGCGTTTCATTGCCAAGATCCGCAAGGACCTTCGTGGCGAGCTCCCGGCCTCCTACCAGAGGAACTTCTGCCGCGGGTTTGACCGGTTCCTGTGCATGCATCTGGGGATCGATCCGCAGGAGGTGGTCAAGGCGGTCCGGGATTCCGGGTCCGACGAGGCCACCCTTGAGGCGAGGCTGAAGGATCTCCTGCCGGAGGATTGCCGGGTACACAAGTGGAACCGGGAACTGGTGCAAAAGGGGATGAGCCCGATGGGCCGGGAAGCCCTGCAGGCGGCCAAGGAGTCCATGCAGGCCGGTCATCGCAACGACATTCTCTCCTTCGCCGACATTATCGATCTCGACGAGGGCAGGATTCACTGATAAATCTGCGGACAGATGCAAAGCGAGGAGAACAGCGGTCTTTCTTACTCACGACTCGGCGATTGTGCCCGGAGCGTTGATTCGGTCATCACCCGGTTAATGGCGAATAAGCTGGCTTGTCCGGAAATGCTTTCCTTGGCCGCCGGCTTCACCGACAACCGGGTTCTTCCGGAGGGACTGGTCCTGTCGGCCCTGGAAGCACTCTCCAGCACCGAGAAGCGCAGCCATTTTCAGTATGGAATGAACCGGGGCCGGCCCGGGTTGCGGGACTGCGTTGTCGACCTGTTGCGCAGTTACCCCGGAGAGGGTGACCTGCAATTGACGGGGGAGAACGTGGTTATCACTAACGGTTCCCAGCAGGGGCTCTACATCCTGGTCCAGATGCTTTGCGATCCGGGTGACATTGTCCTCGTGGAGAGCCCCAGTTACTTTGTTTTCCTTGAACTCCTGAAAGGTCTCGGGGTCCGGGCGGTCTCCATCCCGAGTGATGATGCCGGGGCCATCGATGGAACCGGATTCAAGGACTTGCTCGATTCCCTGAAGGCTTCCGGCGAGCTTGAATCCGTCAAGCTGGTCTACCTGATGGGGGCCTTTGCCAATCCTTCCACCCGCTGCCTGAGCGAAACCGACAAGGAGGGCCTGCGGGTCCTGCTGTCCGGGCTGGAAAAGCCTATCCCGGTGGTCGAGGACATGGCCTACCGGGAGCTCTACTTCGACCAGCCCTATCCGGCCCGGACGCTTCTGGCCATGGAGGCATGGCAGGACTATCCGGTCATCTACGCAGGGACCTTCACCAAGCCCTTCTCCACCGGCATGAAGGTGGGATTCATTGTCAGTAGGAATGAGGATTGCCTGACCATCCTGGCCAAGATCAAGGGCCATCAGGATTTCGGGTCCGCCCATCTGAACCAGGCCATCATTGAGCAGGTTTACCGCTCCGGGGAATACCACCGGCACCTCGCTTCCATCCGCTCCCATTATAAGGGCAAGCGGGACCTGCTGGAGACGGCGCTGGTTGAGAATGGACTGGGCGAGGCCGGATGGAAATGGGACCAGCCACTGGGCGGACTCCTCCTGTGGGCCCGCGGCCCCCAAGGCACCGACACCAGCATGGGGTCGGCTTTTCACCAATGCTGCGTGGACAGGGAAATACTCTATGTCCCGGGCGACCTTTGTTTTGCCGAGGAATACCCGCTCAACTGTGTCCGGCTGAGCTTTGGGGCCCTTGAGAGCGAGCTTATCCCGGAAGCGGCGAAGCGGTTCTGCGAGGCTGCCATCGAGGCCGCCTCCCGCTAGGCCCCGCTATTCCGGGAGCCCGTATTGGCGCGAGTTTTTACCCCTTGCTTCAAGGGCCAGCGACAGGGTTTTCAGGTCCAGAGGAATTCCCGGATAGAGCTTCTTGCCGGCAAACCATCCACTGTTCATCTCAAGGGCGTACTGAATGTCCTCCGACCGGGAGGTGACGGTTGTGGTGTCGTAAGGGACCAGTCGGTGAATTTCCCGGAGGATGCCCTGGGCGTCGAAAAGACCGAGATCGAGGGGGAGGGGAGTATTGGCCATCCAGAAGGAGACCCGGCGGGGGCTCTCGTAGGGGAACAACATTCCCTGCTCGGGGCCGAGCTCGCGACAGTACATTAGTCCTTTTTGCTTTTCCGACAGGGTTACTGCCAGTCGCGCCTCAATGACCACATTCCCCACCTGCAGGGGGAGCCAGGCCTCCGCTGCCACGATGGCGGTCTTGGACTTTTCCGGCCCGCAGGCACAGAGGAAAAGAATGGCCAGCAAGGAAAAAAACTTTAGACCCTTCTGCATGGATGGACTAAATGATCGGTTTGTCCGGACTTAACAATTGAAAAATCATGGCCAGGAAATCCACATCAACCGCCCAGAAGGAAGTTCTCCTGTATTCCGACTCGGAAATGAATTCCGACATGCTCTATTTCGGGGGAGTATTTGTCCCTGACCCGTTCATTGCGTTCTCCTGCCGGGGCAGCCGGATTGCCGTGGTCAGCCGGCTGGAGTTTGGCCGGGTCAGGAAGGAGAGCCGTTTCGACGAGGTCCTGTCCATGGAGGAGGTGGTCGGCCTGGCCCGGAAGTCCTCAAAAAGGAAAACCTTCAGCTATCCGGCATCCGCGATCGCCTATCTGGCCCGCCGGCATGGGATCAAGGAGTTCATGGTGGGCGCCGATTTCCCCTGTGGTCCGGCCTTTGAATTGAGGGAGCTCGGTGTCCGGCTGAGTGTCGCCGATGGAATGCTCCTGCCGGAAAGGGAGTTGAAATCGGATCAGGAGGCGGAATTCATCAAGCAGGGCAACGCCGCCTCGTCAGCCGGGTTCAGGGTGGTGGAGAAACTATTGCGGGAATCCGTGGTGCAGCGGGGCTACCTGTACCATTCGGGACGGCGCCTGACTTCGGAACGGGTACAGGAGGCCATCGCCGTCGAGTGCCTGAAACGGGGGGCCGTTTCCTCCAACACGATTGTTGCTGGGGGAGACCAGGCCTGCGACCCCCATTGCCGTGGCTTCGGGCCGCTGCGGGCCAACGAGCTCATTATCGTCGATATATTTCCCCGCGTGGCGTCGACCGGCTACCACGGTGACATGACCCGGACCTACCTGAAAGGGAGCGCCAGCGAGGCTCAGAAGGAATTGTACCACACCGTCCTCGAGGCCGAACGGGCGGCAACCAAGGAACACCGTAGCGGTAAATCCGCTACAAAAATCTACCATTCGGTGGTGAAGACCTTCGAGAGCAAAGGCTACCGGACCGGGATGGACAAAGGTGTTCCAGTTGGCTTTATCCACGGCCTTGGGCATGGGCTTGGGCTGGCGGTCCATGAACCTCCGAGGGTCAACCCGAGTGGATCCCGCCTGCGGGCCGGCCAGGTGATCACCGTGGAACCGGGGCTTTACTACCCGGGACTGGGCGGGGTACGCGTGGAGGACGTGGTCCGGGTGCGCAAGGGCGAGCCGGAATTGTTGTCCCGTCACGGCTACCGCTGGCAGATCCGCTGATTCTACATTCGCTGCAGGGTGCGCAGCCCAAGCAAGTGCAGGCCCGTCTCCATCACCGTGAGGGTGCGGGAGCAGAGCAGGAGACGCCGGTCGCGCAGGTCGGGCTCGTCGACAATCACCTTGTTGGCGTTGTAGAACGTGCTGAAGACGCCGGCGAGCTCGAACAGGTAAGTGCAAAGAATGTGCGGGCGCAGGTCGCCCAGGACCAGATCGATGGTGCTGGGGAAGGCCAGGAGCTTGCGGGCCAGCGCCTTTTCCTCGTCGGTCTCAAAGGCGGTGGCCGCCTCGAAGCCGGCGTTCTCCTCTACGTCGGCCTTGCGGAAGATACTGTGAATGCGGGCCACCGCGTAGAGCAGGTAGGGGGCCGTGTTGCCCTCGAAACTGAGCATCCTGTCCCAGGAGAACAGGTAGTCGCTGGTCCGGTTCTGGGAAAGATCGACGTAGCGGATGGCACCCAGGCCGACGGCCTCGGCCACCTCCCGGATCTCCTCTTCGCCCAAGTCGGGATTCTTTTCCCGGACGATTGCCTCGGACCGGGTGACCGCTTCGCGGAGCAGGTCCTTGAGTTTGACCGAACCTCCCTCCTTGGTCTTGATCGGCTTGCCGTTTTCCCCGAGGATGGTCCCGAACGCGATGTGTTCCATCCGGGGGACCTGGCGCCCGGTTTTTTCAAACCACTTGTGCACCGTCAGGAACAGCTGCTGGAAGTGGTCCGCCTGCCGGGAATCGACGACATACAGCATTCCATCCGACTTGAAGTGCTCCACCCGGTGCAGCACGGTGGCCAGGTCGGTGGTGGCGTAATTGCTGGCCCCGTCGGCCTTGCGAACAATGAACGGCTGCTTGGCAAAGCGTTTGTGCTCCGGATGGAAGACAACCAGCGCTCCCTCGCTTTCCTCTGCCAAGCCGCATTTTTCAAGCTCCCCGTAAATGTCTTCCACCCGGTCACGGTAGAAACTTTCCCCGAGGACCTCGTCAAATTTGACATCCAGCTGGTCGTAGATGCGCTGGAAGGCCTTCCAGCTGACCGAGGTAATGGCTTTCCAGATACGGAGGTTCTCCTCGTCCCCGGACTGGAGCTTGACCAGTTCCTGCCGGATGGCATCGGCCTGTTCAGGGGAGGCCTTGTAAGCGGCATGACCCTCCTTGTAGAGCGCCTCCAGTTCGGCCACCGCCTGGTCCGGATCAGCCTTCTCCGGATCGTACTGCTTGTCTTTGATGGCCCAGATCAGCATTCCGAACTGGGTGCCCCAGTCGCCGATGTGATTATCCCGGATCACCTTGGCACCGGCAAAAGCGAGGAGTCTGGAGAGGGTTTCCCCGATCACCGTGGACCGGATGTGGCCGACGTGCATTTCCTTGGCGGTGTTGGGCGAACTGAAGTCGACCACCACGGTCTGGTCGGCGAGCCGTCCCCCGGCACCCGTCTTGAGTTCGGCTTCGGTGGCGAATGTGCGCAGCCATTGCAGCGAGAAGTCCGATTGCAGAGTGAAATTGATGAAACCCGGTCCGGCGATTCCCCACTGGACGAGGTTCCGGTCGAGGAGGTTGCCGCTTTCGATTTGTTCGATCAGCCGGGTGGCCACCTCACGCGGATTGAGGTTGTTCCTTTTGGCGTGGGGAAGGACTCCGTTGGCCTGGTAGTCGCCGAAGCGTGGGTCCGCCGGCCGGATAACCGGATCGAAGTCGTCCGCCAGACCGGCTGCCGTTGCTGCGCCACGGACGGCCCTGTCGAGGAGATCTGCTGGATTGAAGGAAATTTCCATTGTTTTGTGGACCCAAACGAATCCGCATTTTAGGGGCAAGTTGGAAAACGGGAAAATGCCGACAAAGGGAGACCGTCCGGGGCAAGATGTCTTGCCGTTCACGTCCCCGGTACTCCATCCTTCCACACAGCATGGCCTCGTTCAGCTGGAACACAATTCCCGTCTACATGATGGACTTCGAGGGGAGTCCGGGCAGCGGCGTGGTCGAGTTCGGGGTGGTCTGCCTTCGCGGCGGGGCCATCGTTGACACCGGGACCGGGCTTTGCGCCCCCGTCGGCAGTATTGCCGGCAGGGACCGGGAGGTACACGGCATCAGCGAGACCGATGTCCGGGATAAGGCTCCTTTCGCCAATTACTACCGGCAGTTTGTCGGCTACCGGGAGGAGGGGGTATTCGCGGCCCACAACCGGCACGCCGAGAACAATTTCCTGAAAGGGACCTGGGCGGTGCCCGCGCTGGTTCCGGACTGGCGCAACGGTTCAGGGAAAACCAACGAATGGGGTCCATGGATCGATACCCTGGCCATCTACAAGGCACTGTATCCCGGTTTGGAATCCTGTGCCCTTGGTGAACTGGTGGACCGCTTTCACCTGCGGAAGCAACTGGAGGTGCTTTCCACTATACATTGTCCGCCTTCGCGCAGGCGGGCTCACTGCGCCCTTTACGACGCCCTGGCATCGTCGCTCCTGCTCCTGCGCCTCGAGGGCGAGGAATTACTGCTGGGGCACCTGACCCTGGAGTGGCTGCTTTCCTTCAGCAAGGGCTATTCAGGGCAGCAGGAACTGTTTTGACTCCAGCGTTCCACCCCTTTGGCTGTCCCAATGGCAGGTAAACCGATAACCTATTTTGACCGCTACCGGAAATCCTTCGTGGACGAGCAAGTCTACGGGGAAGGCGCCCTTCGGTTTGCCTATGAAACAGTGGCCGGCCGTTGCCTCAGCCGATGGCTCTTTGCCCGGGCCTTTGTTTCGCGGATTTTCGGTTGGTACATGAGCCGCCCTGCCTCACGGTCCAGGATCCGGCCCTTCATTGATGCTTACGGGCTGGATGAGCAGGAATTCAGCGGTCCGGAGGACGCGTATCGTTCCTTCAACGAGTTTTTTTGCCGGGAGCTCAAGCCGGGTTCGCGTCCGGTTGATTCCGATCCCCGGTCCGTGGTTTTTCCGGCTGACGGACGGCACTTCGGATGGCAGGAAATCGGCGCCGAGGAAGGGGTCTTTGTCAAGGGGCAGCGATGGAACCTGGAGGAACTGCTGGACCATCAGGAGGACCTGGTGCGGAGATTCTCCGGGGGGACGCTTGTCCTGAGCCGGCTTTGCCCGGTGGATTATCACCACTTCCATTATCCCGTCGGGGGACGGATCTCTGGCACCCGGAGGATTCGGGGCCCGCTCTTTTCGGTCAGTCCGATCGCCCTGCGCCAGCGCCTTGCCTATCTCTGGACCAACAAGCGGTGCCTGACCCTGATTGACACGGCGGATGCAGGGACCTGCTGTTTCATTGAGGTCGGGGCAACCAATGTGGGATCGATCCACCACCGCCCGCTTCCCCCCGATGGAAGGGTCGACAAGGGAGCGCCGAAGGGCTGGTTCGAGTTTGGCGGGTCATCGGTGGTGACCCTCTTTGAGCCGGGCCGGGTCACTCTCTGTGAGGACCTGCTGAAAATGACCCGGAGGGGTTATGAGTTGTACGCCCGGGCGGGGGACCGCATGGGCGCCTGTCCGAACCATTGATCGTAAAGGCTTGCCGATGAGATGCTCCGGGATTAACTCATTCTCGAAGACCCCCTTATGAAAGGTTCAGCCATATCCGTCCGCATAGCGGACTTCCTGAAGGAGTATCCGCCATTCCAGTTCCTCAAGGTGGAGGCGTTGCGGGAACTGGCTGCCCATGGAAAGGTTAAGTTCCATGAGGACGGTGAGATCGTCTTTTCCCAGGGACAACCCAGAAGCCAGTGGCTCTACGTTATCCAGCAGGGACAGGTCAGGGTCCTCGAGGAAACCGAGGACGGCGAGTCCCTGATCGATATGCGGGGACCCGGTGATTTGCTGGGCTTGCAGGGGATCCAGTCGGACGAGCCCTTCCTCCATACCTGCCGGACCGATACGGAGACCATCCTTTACTTGTTGCCACGGGCGCTCTTCAGCCAGCTGGCGGAAAAATCCCCCCGGGCCCGGCGTTACCTGGCGGCCTATTTCAGCCTTTCCCCGGCCTATCATTGGAACACCTACTTTTCCGACGAGGAAAGCGGGGGTGCCGAGGCCGGGCCGATAACCCTTCGCAAGGGCGGCCTGTGGGAGGTGGAGCCGCCCCAGTTGATGGCTCGCGAAAGCCTGATCACAGTCAATGAGGATACCCCGGTCCGGGAGGTCGCCCAGAAGTTGCAATCCAAGCGGATCGACTGCGTGGTAGTGGTCGACAGCAATGGACTTGCGGTGGGCAAATTGACCGACGGTCATTTGCGGGACCGGATTCTGGAGGGACCGATTGTCCCCGATGCGCCCGTCAGGGACCTGATGTCACGGAACCTGTTCAGCGCCTGCCAGGGGGAGAATATTGGCGACCTGCTGGTCAAGCTGACTGAGAACGGGACCAATTTCCTGGTGGTGACGGAGGATGGAACACTCAACACTCCAGCTCTGGGGCTGGTTTCGGAAAGAAACCTTTTTCTCCAGTACGGTCGCTTCCCCTCTGTCATCGGTGAAGCGATCGCCTCTGCCCCCGATGTCACCTCCCTGCGGCAATTGCGCGACCGATTGGAGGCCCTGATTCTGGAGTTTCTGGAAAACCGGAGATCGTTGATCTGGCTGATGCGCATGGTGGGGGTCCTCAACCGGAAGCTGAACCAGCGAGTCATAGAACTGGTGCTGGACGGAATGCTGGAGGAGGGCATGGGGCTTCCCCCGGTCAACTACTGCTGGCTGATGATGGGCAGCGGGGGCCGGGACGAGTTGTTGATCCGTTCCGCTGTCTACCATGCCCTTGTCTATGAGGATACCGATCCCGACCATCTGGAGAAGACCACCGTCTATTTCAGGGAAATGGCCTCAAGGGTAGGCCATGCCATCCGGCAGTGCGGGTTTCTTGAGAGTCCCCAGAACGTGCTGGCCCATCAGCCGGGTTGGTGCTTGCCAATAAGCGCGATGAAGGAAAAGTTCAGCGGGTTCATCCACGAACCGGTTGTCAATCACGTCTATTCCGCCCGTGACGCTTTTGATTTCAAGCCGGTTCCGGGACCCGGCGCCTTTCTTGCCGAGGAGCTGAGCAGCCACATCAACCGGGAACTGGCCGCCAATCCCAAGTTTATCCGCCACATGGCCCGGGACTCGCTCCTGAACCAGCCTCCAAAAACAATTTTCAGTGGCTATGTTGTCGATCAGGAGGGCATTCGCCGGGATCAGCTGGCGATCAAGTTGCACGCCCTGCTCCCGCTGGTCGATGTCGCCCGGGTGCTGGCCCTTGAGTCCGGATCGCACCAGCCCACCGCGACTTTCCGCCGGCTGGACGAGGCCTCCAAAAGGGCCAAGGATTCCAAGATGCAGAACCTTCTCCATGAAGCCTCGGAAGGTTTCCTGGTTTCTCAATATGCCCGGATTTCGCAAGGATTACGGTCCGGAACCGATGGGGCCGTTATTCATCCCACCGAGCTGGAGCCGGAGACCCGGACCCTGCTGATCACCACTTTCAGGACCATCCTCGAGATCCTTGAGGTCACGGCCAAGCGGTTTAACCTCAGTTGGCGCGATTGATGGATGCCTCTGACGCCAGTTCCAATTCGAACGGGAAGCGCCTGCTGCTGGAGACCAATTGGGAAAAGCTCCGGTTTGTCTGCATCGACTCGGAGTCCACTGGATTGAATCCCAAGCGGGACAGCATCGTCAGTCTGGCCGGGGTCGGGGTCTGTGAAGGCGAAATTTGCCTGTTTGACGAATTCTCAGTGGTCATGCCGGTGGCCTACAACACTTCCTCGGTAACGGTCCATGGGATCACCCGGGAGGCGGCCTCGGAGGGGGTGGTGGAGCCGGAGGCCCTCGGCAGTTTCCTTGATTGGCTGGAGGACGGGATTATCGTCGGGCACCATATCCAGCACGACCTGACCCTGCTCAATGTGGCTTGCGGGAAACATTTCAACAAGTGCCTGAAAAATGTCGCCGTTGACACCATGGAAGCATTTCTGGCGGTTTCGGAAGCCGGGGGCTTCAGCCGGGTCGACCTGCGGGGCAAGTATTCCCTCGATGCCCTTTGCGAAAACTTCAATATTACGCCCCACGATCGGCATACCGCGCTGGGAGACGCATTCCTGACCGCCCAGGTCCTTCTCAGGATCCTCAAGGAATCCGGCAAACTGGGGCTTTGGAATCTGGCTGACCTGCATGCCTGGTACTCCGATCAGGTATTTCCATATGCAAAGGGGTAATTTCCCTTGACAGTGACGCCGCCTAACCTAGCTTGCTCCGTTTCTTTTCAGGAATTTTACTATGGCCAATCTTAAATCATCAAAGAAAGACATTCGTCGTATCGCCCGTCGCACTGAGCGGAATACGGCCACTTCCAGCCGTCTCAAGACTCTCCGCAAAAAGGCGGTGGGAGACGCTACCGAAGCTGACAAGAGCGCGTACGCCTCGGCCCTCGACAAGGCCGCCAAGGCGGGTGTCATCCACCCGAACAAGGTCAGCCGCGAGAAGTCCAAGATTTCCCGGGGTTCCCTGCACTCCAAAAACCGGCACTAATCCGGTATTCAGCTTTAGTTGACTTGATCGCCCTCCGGTATTCGTATCGGGGGGTTTTTGTTACCCGGTGACCGGGAAAAGCGTTTATGGAAAAGCAATTGCATCTGGGATTTCCTGTTCCGCTGCTGGGCCTGCAGCCGGTACGTCTGCCCGTTCTCTACGATGACGGGGACTTGATCGCCCTGGCCAAACCGGTCGGGGTGCTGGTCCAGACGGAGTCCTGGTACCCGAGGCTGCCTGTGCTGATCGAGGCCATCCGGCACCAGTGCGAGCAGGAAAAGCCTGAGTTCACACGTCTGGGCATTGGCACCGGCGGACTGTGGGCCGTCAACGACCTTGACCCTGAGTGCTACGGGCCGGTTCTTTTCGCCCGCACCCGGGAGAGGGCGGAAGAACTGCGCAACGAGATGGGCTCGGAGGCGTTCCGGTTTACCTTCTGTCTTCTGAGCAAGGGTCGTCCGGGGAAGGATACCCTGGGGTGCGAATTGCCGCTGGCCCGTCATCGAAACGAGAAAAGGGTTCTGGTTTCGCACACTACAGGAAAGAAATCCGAAACCCGCTTTTCCGCTGCCGGCCAGACTGGTTCCTGCCGGCAGTGGCTGGCTGAGACGGCTTTCCCCCGTCGGCACCAAATCCTGATTCATGCCGTGGAATCCGGCTTGCCGGTCATGGGAGACGAGTTCTATGCCCGGGAGAAACCCCTTTTGCTCTCCCGTCTCAAGCGGGACTATCAACCCAAGCGGGATCTGGAGGAACGTCCCCTCTATGAGGGGCCGGCTTACTTCCTGATGCGGATTCAGAAAGGGGATGACCTAGTGGTTGACTGCCCCCCGCAAAATCGCTGGACCGGTCTCCTGAAGCAGTTGCGCAGGTATGGATGAGGCCCGGAAAGCGCATTTTTTAAAGAAAAGGCTTTACTTGGTCACCGAAAACAAAAACGGTATCAGGTTTTATTACTTTAGTTATGGGAAATCTTAGAAAGAAACGCCGCCGGAAGATCGCACAGCACAAGCGCAAGAAGCGCTCACGCTCCAATCGCCATAAGAAGCGGACATGGGGTTGATCCAGCCCTTTGGTTAATTTTGTATAAATCCACAGCCACGGCTCTTTGAGCCGTGGCTTTTTTCTTGTGTTCGCGGCTCGACAGCTTATAAAATTTCAGGGAGCTCAAGGGGGTAGCGTGCGCCCCTTCCCCTACCAAACAAATTGCAAAATATGTTATCGAGGAAAACGAAAGGATTGTTCGTCGAGGTCAACGGATTCTCGTATCTGGTGGCCGGCGTGACGGGGCTGACGCCTCCATTCACAATCGAGTACATCACGGAGATACCCCGCAATGAGCCGGAAAAGCTGAAGGATTTCCTGGACCAGGGAACAGGAAGCCGCAACCGGTACTATAATTCCCATTGCGGCATTATTCCCGAAAGCAGGTTTTTCCGGCTGCACACCCTGGAGTCGATGGCCAAGGCCAAGGCGCCGGAGTATTTTCCCCAGGTGCTGGCGCAGCAGTTCCGGATCAGCCCCGGGGCTTCGAAATTTTCCATCGTCAACGCCCTGACCGGCGCTCCCTTTATGCCCGACCGGGCGCTGGCGACCCAAAAGGAACTCCTGCTTTGCGGAGCGGACTCGCGCGAGCTGGCCGCCTTCCAGGAAAACCTGGTTGAGTGCGGGGTCTTTCCTCAGAGCATGCAGCTGGGCACGCTGTCGAGTCTGGCCGGCCTGAAGCATTACCTGAAAACCAAGGAAATAGATGATCCGGTCCTCCATCTGGAGGTGACCCAGAATTCAGCCAACCTGTTTATCCTCACCCGGGAAAAAGTCGACCTTTGCCGGCCCATCAGTTTCGGTTTCAACGCCGTCTTGCCGGTTATCCAGAAAGAGCTCGGCCTTAAGGATGAGCACTCGGCCCGGGACCTCTTCTCCTCCAACACATTCGATTTCCGTGACATCGGCCCCAAGTTGCTGGCCAAAATCCTCAAGGAGTTGCATGCCTCGACCGGCTTCTTCGAGGTCCAGACCGGGCAAACGATTCCGCATCTTTACATGACTTCCCTTCCCGAGAACCTGAACTGGATTCCGGAGGTCATCGCCAGCGAGATGGATATCAAGCTCCTGGACATTGATTGGAACGGTTGGGCCGAGAGCATGGGGGTCTCCTTTGGCGATTCCTGCTCGCCGGCTGACATGGGACCCTCCGCCTTTGGCCTCTTCAGCCTTTTTGTGAATTTCGAAGCGTAATAAAATGGCCACTCTGAGTACCAGTAAGAAAGTTCCCCAGCGGCTATGGCGTCCTGATTTCAGGAACACCCAGACCCTGCCCGATACCAAGGTCATCCGGACCGGATTCCTGCTCAACTTCGTCGGGCTCTCCCTGGCCGTCGGATGCATGACCTTGTATGGGTTCAGGGAATACGCACTGCAGAACCTGATCAAGGAAGTAAAGTCCCTCGAGTCTCAGGTCGCGGAGGCAACCGCCGAAAACCGCAGGATCATGGACTCCAACAAGAAGTTCCGTGAGAATGCGGACATAGTTGCCGAGGAGGTCGCTTTTGACAACCAGGCCATCTCCTACCATGAATTCCTCGGGCAGTTGGCTGAATCCCTGCAGGAGGGCATGCAACTGGGTGCGGTGACTATGGAAAACTCCGGGGATGAACCCGGAAAGAGCGGGATGCCGCCCTTCCATATCGAGTTGACGGGCAAGGTCCTCGAGGATGCCCCCGCAACCCCGGCGCAGGTCCTGAGCAATTTCCAGTCCGCCCTCAAGGAACTTCCCTGTCTCCAGGAGGAGGATCTCCAGATGGAGATGACCCGCTTCAGCCGGAACAACAAATTTGGATACTTTGATTTTACGCTGTTGATAAAAATCGCCGTGGAAAAGGCCCCGTCGCTATGAATTTGTCACTAATCAGTAAAAATATCCGCAAGTATCCGCTGCTGTTTGTCTGTGCGCTGATTGTGCCATTGGCTTTGGTTCTCTTAACAATGCGCGGACCGAAGGTCAACGATTATCAGGATCAGCTGACCAGGCTCGAAAGGGAGTGGAAGGAAATACAGACCAACATGGAGAGATCCTATGGGCTGGATGCCGATATTTCCAACCTGAACGAAGGACTGGCCGCCATCGAGGGACGTTTGATGAATGTCGAGGAAGTGGCTGCCAATTACGAGTTCTTCTACGACCTTGAGCGCCGTTCGGGCGTGACCGTTGACCGGTTCTCGCTGGGCCTGCCCTTTGACGGGGAAGGACTTCCGCTGGGCAAACCCAAGCTGCGCCATTTTTCGGTTGTTCCCTGTGACGTTGTAATGAACGGATCCATACAGGAGATGCTGCGCTTCCTGGACCTGCTCGACCGCCAGGACTTCATTATCCGGATGGACCTGCTCTCAGTTGTGCAAGCCACTGACAAGAAGGGTTTACCCGACAGTCTCACTGCGCGCCTGCGCTGCCACGTACTTTCAGCTAAAAATGACTAGGGCTATTTCCATTACCTTAATGCTCATGCTGGCCAGCCAGCTCCTCGACGCCCAGGTGATCACAACACCTGAGAAGAGGGGTGTCCTGCTGGACAGGATGAATGACTCCCTTGACAATGTTGACCAGCCGGAGGCGAAGTTCAGCGACTTGGCATCGCCCTTTGAGGCCCGCCGCCGGAAAAAAGCCGATCCGGTTCCGACCAAGGACCTGGCGAATGCGCCCTTGACCCCGATGGCCTCCCAACTGCTCCCCGACGACAAGGCCCTGGCCATCGTCAGCCAGCAGTTCCAGCCGCTGGGAAGTCTGGTCCTCGGTGACCGCGGCCTGCTCCAGTTGGCGGGCGGAGGAAGCATCGAAAGAGGCGAGTCCTTCAAGGCCGAAATCAGGGGCAACGTGTACGAGGTGATGATCGATGATGTCACCAGCAAGGGGTACACGCTGCGCCTCGGCACGGCCCGGCTGAAGAAGAATTTCCTGAACACAAAGGGAACAACAAAATAACACGCTTAATCACTTAACAAACTTCACTCAATCAACTGAGTTGCTGAAGAAAGGAAACCCGATGAAAAGCCAAAAACTCATTCCGTTATTTTCAATTTTCTTCATGGTACCCTTATACGCCCAGCAGGCCCAGGTGGAATCCCTGGACAGGGCTGAGAAAACTATCACCGCCGCCGATGCCACCTATGACGCACGGGAGTCGGAAGTCCTTGGGGAATCACGGCAGGCCCCGTCCCTGCCCGAGGAGCCGGTTTTCGAAGTCCCCAGTGACCAGGTCTTTCTGGATCTTCCCGGGGATGAGGCGGCTTCCTCCGCAGTCGCGGTTGACGCAGAGACAATTTCGGTCGACTTCCCCGAGGAAGACGTCCGCACCATCATCCGCAGCGTGGCCGAGCTTTATGAGCTGAATGTTGTCATTCCCGACAGCCTTGCCGGCAGTGTCAGCATCAAGCTGCGCGACGTCACCTGGCAGCAGGTTTTCAATGTGGTTCTTGAGCCGATGAACTACACCTACGTGGTGGACGGCAACATCATCAAGATCAAGAGCCAGGACGAATTGGCGGTTGAGCCGGTCGACACCCGGGTCTTCATCGTCGACTTTGCCAAGGCTGGTGAAATCCGTGCCTCCATCATGCCCCTGATCGACGAGGGCAACGGTGGCAAGGTACAGGTTGATACACGGAGCAACTCCCTGGTCATCACCGAGCGCCCGAGCCGGATGAATGACATCCAGGAAATCATCGAGACCCTGGACCGTCCGACCGAGCAGGTCATGATTGAGTCCAAGTTTGTTGAAATCGAGGACCGTCAGGGCGCCGGCAAGGGCATCAACTGGCAGTCCCTGGCTGGATACGGTCTCCAGGCCGGTCCCGTGCAAAGGGATTTCCTCCGGCACAAGAGCCGCAATCTTGACGCGGACCGGGACAACCCGAACCGGGTCCAGTACGACTACCAGTCCGACCTGCTTTATGAAGGCGACGAGGATATCGGAAGCTTCACTGGCGACGCCGACTGGTGGACCAATGAAGTGGGCCGGATGGACACCGCCGTCTTCTCTGCCGACGCCTTCTCGATGGTGATCAGTGCCTTGGACTCAACCTCCGACGTGGAGCTGGTTTCCAATCCGACCGTGGTGACGATGAATAATTCACCGGCCCGGATCAATATCGGTGAAGAGTACCCGATTCCGGCCTACACCTACAATGACGAGCGCGGCACTTTTGAAGTGAGCAACTTCGAGTACAAGAACATTGGTATCAATCTTGAGGTTACTCCACAGATCAACAGCGCGGGCTTCATTAACCTTGATATCCGTCCGGAAATCAGCAGTCGCAGTGGCGTGGTCCAGTTCGGCGGCGGTGGCGGGGCAACAGCCTCCATTCCGATTATTTCAACCCGCAAGACGGTCAGCAAGGTCACCATCAAGAGCGGTTTCACGCTGGCGATCGGCGGCCTGATGGAAAATGCAACGGAACTGAACGACACCAGTGTGCCGATCCTCGGGGACATCCCCTATGTCGGTCGCCTGTTCAGCAGCGAGAGCAAATCCATCCGCAAGCGCAACCTGATCGTCTTCATCACAGCCAAGATCCTCAGTGCCAGTGGCGCGACTTACGAGGACGTCTTCACCAACCAGGACCTCTACGAAATGGGCGTCAGCCCGCGTGATGTCCCCGGGTTTACACCGAGTGACGAAGAGATGAAGATGTACGACGACGTCCTCAAGGGACGCGACCAGGTCGACCAGCTGCAGAGGGAACTGGAAATCCGCCAGCAGATGCAGCTTCTCGAGGAAGCCCGCCAGTCGGGAGTTCTCAACATGGACCTGCAGGGGGAAAAGGAAGTCGAATCCCAGCAGCTTCCGAAACGCAAGTTCCAGGGCTGATTGAGTTTAGGGTAAAGCGTGGTCCAGCCTTTCGCGGGCGGTTCCTCAGGGAGCCGCCCGTTTTTTATTTGGCGGCGGCTCTTTTCATGCGGTCCCTGATGGCCACGGCGATTCCACCGGAGCCGGCTGAGGGAAGTTCGCAGTGAATTCCCGCGTACCCAGCCCGGTCCAGCTTGCGGAGAAGGGAAAACAGACCCTTGGCGACCTCGTTGAGCGAACCGTCCTCCGAGAGCCAGTAGACATCTTTCCCGGCCGTTCCCTCGGGCCTTTTCAGGAACAGGACGGCCTCGTTGTCGGCCACTTGGGGCCGTGATCCTTGGGGAAACAGGGTCAGGCCCGATTTTGGGCTGTAATGACGGGAGAAGGTTCCCGGTGCGCTGGCGGTTTCCTCGATTCCCAGCTCAATCTGCCTTTCGCGGACGGGCAGGCCGATCACCTTGGTCAATTGTTCCGCGGAAATAGCCCCGGGTCTGAGAATGGCTGGCTGGTCGGGCTCACTCAGGTCGAGGATGGTTGATTCCAGCCCGATCTCGCAAGGCCCGCCATCGATGACAAACGGGACCCTGTTGCCGAAGGACTCAGCCACATGGGCAGCCTCAGAAGGGGAGACATAGCCAAAGGGATTGGCGCTGGGGGCGGCCAGAGGGCCGGGAATTCGTTCCAGCAGGGCGTGGGCGACCGGGTGCCGGGGCATGCGGATGGCCACGGTGTCCTTGCCCGCGGTGACCAGGTGCGGGACAATGGGTCGTTTCCGGAGGACAACGGTCAGTGGACCCGGCCAGAAGGCCTCTGCCACCAGGTCGAAAACGGCGGGGGGCACAGCCAGTTCCCCGACCATCGACGGGTGGGGGACATGAACAATGAGCGGGTCAACGAGGGGCCGCCCCTTGACGGCAAAAATTGACCGGCAGGCGGTCTCATTCAGGGCCAGCCCAGCCAGCCCATAGACGGTCTCGGTCGGGATTGCCACCAGGCAGCCGGCCTCCAGGGCCTTCGCGAAAAAGTCCAGATTGGCCCCGGTTGGCGGGTATACAAAAGAAGAGGCTCCCCTGTCCGGGGGAGCCTTTGCGTAAAATTCTGCACTGTCAGGTACCACTGAGAACCCTTTGGGTTCCGCAGACGGCCGCTACTTCATCAGAAGAAGGTTGCGGGCCTGCTTGATTGTCTTGGTGATGTGGCGTTGCTGAAGAGCGGTAAACCCGGTGATGCGACGGGGAAGGATCTTGCCGGTGTCGGTCACGTAACGGGTAAGAATCTCGACATCAGTACAAGTGAGTTCGAGAGGGTTCTTTTGGCGTTGTTCCTCGGTTGTCATAAGCGGCCCAAGCAAGGGATATAGAATCCCCATGGCAAGAAAAAAAAAGATGGGTAATTCCGCTCTTGCCGGGGCTGTGAACCTGCCGGGATTCGTTCTTGAGTTCATGGGTTGCATTTGCCAACGTCCTCGGTTATTCAAACGACATGAATTTCCGATCCCTACCAGAACCCACCCGTTGGGCTGTCTTCGCAATGGCCGGATTATCCCTTTTTCTGATCTGGGACCAGTATTTCTGGTGGAAATTGCGGGACGAGTATGCCTTCGGATTTATCGTTCCCCTTTTTGTCGCCTTCATTGTCTATGATCGCTGGCCTATCCTGGCGGCCTCCCTTTCGGGTCAATCGTCGACGGAGGGCGACGCCCGCCCGGCTGCCGGGGGAGGGGCGCGCTTTCTGGCCGCCGGCCTGCAGGTGGTGGCGTTCCTGATGATTGCCGGCGGACTAGTTTCTTTTCTGGCCGGGATGTTCTACCGGGCGATGGAAGGACAAAACCTGCTCACCTCCAATGCGCTCGCCTTCGGGTACGCCAACATCGTCCTCGGCGGAGCCTATGTCTACCTCGAGAAACGGAGCAACGACGAGCCCATCCCCTTGAGGGAGCGCTGGCACCTGGCCATGCTGTTCCTTTTTCCGGCACTGATCTGGATGCTCTCGGTCCCCATGTTCAACGCCTTGCACAAGATGGTCAGCACCTTCCTCATGAACAAGGTGTCGGTGGTGGTCTTTCACTCCTTTGACCTGCTTGGTTATGCTGTTGTCAGGGAGGGGAGCGTCCTTCGTTTGCCACTGGGCGATGTCGGTGTGGAGGATGCCTGCTCGGGGATCCGCTCCCTGACGGCCTGCCTTTTCGCGGGATCCTTCCTTGGGGCGGCCTATTTCAAACAGCTTTGGAAGAAAATTTTCCTGGTCGGTACGGCCATGCTCTTCGCCTTTATCAACAATATCTTCCGCAGCGTGTTTCTGACGGCGTGGGCCTACGCCCACGGACCGGACGGATTGAACGACCACGTTGTCCTTTTTGGCTTGGACATGGGCAACGTCCACGACTTCACCGGATGGGTGGTCCTCGGGCTGACCGTTCTTTGCCTGCTGGCACTGGTCAAGATTTTCAGCATCCAACTTGAATACGAACTCCCGGAAGAAACTGCACAATGAAAGCCCTGTTAATGACGAATGAATACCCGCCCTACACCTACGGGGGAGCGGGGGTGCATGTTGAATACCTGAGCCGGGAGCTGAGTAAACTGATTCCGGTGGAAGTGAGGGCCTTCGGGGACCAGAATGTCCCGGATCAGAATCCATCCGTTTTCGGTACCAAGGCCGCCATCAGTGGGTATACCTGCCCGAAATCCTTGTCTGGAGTCTTTGATGCGGCCCAGCGCTCCCTCAGTTTCAACACCATGAACATTGATGCCGATGTGGTTCACTGCCACACTTGGTACACCCATCTTGGTGGAATCATCGCCAAGTTGAACTACGGGATCCCTCTGGTCATTACCGTCCATTCACTGGAGCCCCTGAGGCCGTGGAAACGGGAGCAGTTGGGCGGCGGGTACGATTTCAGTTGCTGGGTCGAGAAGACGGCCATCGAGATGGCAGACGCAGTTGTCGCGGTTTCCGAGGGCACCCGGAATGATATCCTGAAGCTGTTCAATGTTGATCCCGCCAAGGTGCACATCATCTACAACGGCATCGACACCAACGAATACCAGAAAAAGGACGCCACCCCCGCCTTGTCCCGTTACAGGATCGATCCGGCCAAGCCCTATGTCCTTTTTGTCGGCCGGATCACCCGTCAGAAGGGAATCGTTTACCTGGCCAACGCGATCCGGTACATGGATCCTGGTTACCAGGTGGTTCTTTGTGCGGGTGCCCCCGACACTCCGGAAATCGCCGCCGAGATGAAAGCCGCCGTGAAGGAGGCCAGCAAGGGCCGCGACGGTATCTTCTGGATCGATGAAATGGTCAACAAGGAGACCGTCATCCAACTCTACTCGGGGGCCGCGGTATTCTGTTGTCCGTCCATTTACGAGCCCTTCGGCATTATCAACCTGGAAGCGATGGCCTGTGAGACTCCAGTTGTCGGTTCCAGTGTAGGAGGCATCCCCGAGGTCATCGTCCATGATGAAACTGGATACCTGGTGCCCGTTGCCCAATCCAGCAAGTCGCCTTTTGAGCCCCTGAACCCGGACGCCTTTTCCAATGACCTGGCACGGAAAATAAACCGCCTGATGGCAAATCCTGAATTGCGGGAGGCCTTTGGCAAGGCGGGCCGCAAACGCGCGGTTGAGACATTCAGCTGGGAAACCATTGCCCGGCAAACCTCCGATCTCTACGCATCCTTTAAATAATCCATTTAAAAGATCATGAAATCCCTTGAGCGATTCAGCGGTCAGTCACGTGTCGTGGTTGACCATATCGTCCCTTCCATCGGAGGGGGTGAATTTCCCCTAAAACGCCCTTTTGGAGAGGCCCTGCATGTGACCGCCCACGTCATCGCGGACGGCCATGACCACTTGGACGTGGTCCTGGGTTATCGGGCGGCGGACAGTCTTCGCTGGAACGAGGTCCACATGCGGGACCTCGGCAACGACGAGTTTGCCGGGGAATTCACCGCGGAGGCGATCGGCCTGTACGAATATCGTGTCGCAGGCTGGTCGGACCCCTTCCGCAACTGGCACATCGGTTTCGTCAAGAAATCGGATGCGGGGGATCCCAAGATCAGCGTCGAGGTCGACATTGGGGCCAGGCTGGTTGCTGAGGCCTCCGGGCGGGCCCGGGGCGCTGACGCCAAACAGATGAAGGAATGGGCCAAATTCCTCGGGGACCACTCCAGGGATCTGTTGCAGAAAGTGGCTCTCGCCCGTGATCCGGTCTTCTTCAAAACGGTCCGCAAGTATCCCGACCGGTCCAAGGAGACCTGCAGTCCGGTGATGCTGCTCCTGGTGGAGCGCGAGAAGGCCTACTTCAGTACCTGGTATGAATTCTTTCCGCGTTCATGCGCGAATAATGTCAACCGTCACGGGACCCTGAAGGACGCCGCTTCCCGTTTTGCTGAAATCAGCCGGATGGGATTCGATGTCGTTTATTTCCCCCCGATCCACCCCATTGGCCGTATATTCAGGAAAGGCCGCAACAATACCCTGGAGGCAGCGGAGAGTGATGTGGGGAGCCCCTGGGCTATCGGTTCCACCGAGGGCGGACACAAGTCGATCCACCCTGAACTGGGAACCATGGACGACTTCAAGGAGCTTGTCATGGAGGCCCAGATGCATGGTCTGGAAATTGCCCTCGACATCGCCTTCCAATGCGCCCCAGACCACCCCTATGTCAAGGAACACCCGGACTGGTTCCGGTGGCGTCCGGACGGAACGGTCCAGTATGCCGAGAATCCCCCCAAGAAATACCAGGACATCCTGCCCTTCGAGTTTGAGACCGATGACTGGAAGGCACTCTGGAAGGAATTGAAAAGCGTTTTCGATTTCTGGATCGAGGCAGGGGTGAAGATCTTCCGGGTCGACAACCCGCACACCAAGCCGATGGAATTCTGGCGCTGGTGCATCATGGAAATCAAGCAGGAGCATCCGGAGGTCCTGTTCCTGGCTGAAGCCTTCACCCGGCCGAAGCGCAAGTACCGTCTGGGCAAGGCCGGTTTTACCCAGGGCTACACCTACTTCACCTGGCGGAACTACCCCGCTGAATTCCAGGCCTACATGGAGGAATTGACCGGGAGCGAGGTGAAGGAATTCTTCTTGCCCAATTTCTGGCCCAACACCCCTGACATCCTTCATGAGGACCTGCAGAAGGGGAACCGGGCCACCTTCATGGGCCGTTATATCCTGGCCGCCACCCTCAGTTCCAATACCGGCATCTACGGTCCGGCCTATGAACTCATGGATCAGGAACCTTTCCCGGGCAAGGAGGAGTACATCCACAACGAGAAGTACGAACTCAAGCATTGGGACTGGGACAAACCGGGCAACCTGAAGAACGAGATTGCCCGGGTGAACCATCTCCGCCGAAACCATCCGGCCCTCCAGCGAACCAACAACATCCGCTTCGTCGAGACCGACAATCCACATTTGCTGGCCTACCTGAAACAGACTCCCGACCGAAGGGACCAGTTGCTGGTGGTCGTCAATTTCGACTGGAATCATCCCCAGTCAGGAAATCTGGTCCTTCCGCTGGGTGAAATGGGCCTCGGTCCGGACAAGGGCTTTGTTGTCAGGGACCTGTACGACCCGTCTGAGCCTGAATACAACTGGCGCGGGGCCCGAAGCTTCGTCCAGTTGGATCCCCGCAGGTCACCGGCCCATATTTTCCAGGTCAGGATCTAGGTCAGGTCTCGTAATCGACCACCGCCCGGGCGGAGGTCGTCTGCTGGACGAATTGGACCACTTCCTGGTGAGCCGGGTGAACGCGGTAGGTCTCCAGATCTTCCCGGCTGTGGAACTTTGTCAGCAGGCCGACTTCATAGGAAGCGGGGCTCTTGCTGAAGTCGAGGCCCGCCTCCAGCTCGACGATCACGGGTATCATCGCCGGTAGTTCCCTTAACCGGCGAACCAGTTCCTGGGCGTTGTCTTCTCCGGAGGATCCATTGGCCTCCGGCTGCATGTTGAAAAAAACCAGATGTGTGATCATTATTGTACAGAGTGTATCCTAATCAATGACTTCACGCTCGATCAAATCGATCAGGTTTTCCGTGTCAGCAGCAAAAGCGCGGATTCCCTCAGCCAGCTTGTCGGTGGCCATCGGGTCCGCATTCAGGTGCCAGCGGAAGGTTTTTTCGTCAATCTCCAGCCGGTTGATCGGTTCCGCCTTGGCCCGCTCTACGGATAACTGCTTTTCCAGTGGCTCATAACTGGTTTGCAGTTCCTCCAGCAGGGAAGGACTGATGGTCAGCAAGTCGCATCCAGCCAGGGCCCTGATTTCACCGGTGTTCCGGAAACTGGCTCCCATGACCTCCGTTTTCAGGTCGTAGTGCTTCAGATAGTGATAAATCTGTGTAACCGACTGGACGCCCGGATCGTCCTGCGGAGCGTAGTCAACTCCCGTCCGGGCCTTATACCAGTCCTTGATCCGGCCCACGAATGGACTGATCAGGGTGCATCCGTTTTCGGCAGCCTGAATGGCTTGGATGAGTGAAAAGAGAAGAGTCAGGTTGCAGTGGATGCCCTCCTTCTCCAGCAAGCTGGCTGCTGTCAGGCCTTCCCAGGTGGAGGCGATCTTGATCAGGACCCGGTTCCGGTCGATTCCCCGCTGGTCGAACAGGCTGATAATGTGCCTGGCCTTTTCCACCGTCCCTTCCACATCAAAGGAGAGCCGCGCGTCCACTTCTGTCGATACCCTGCCGGGGATGATCTCAAGGATCTCTTTTCCGAACAGGACCAGCAGATGGTCGAGGACGCTGTCGATCAGGTGCTGCCCGTGGATGCCCTCCTTTTCAGCTAGTTCCGCCGCCTTCTCCAGCAGGTGGGCGTAGGCTTCCATCTGTACGGCCTTGTAGATCAGCGTCGGGTTGGTGGTCGCGTCCTGTGGCTCATAGGCCTGGATGGAGCCAAAATCACCCGTGTCCGCGACGACCGTGGTGTAGCGCTTCAGTTGAGTCAGTTGATCATCGATCGCTGCCGGTGCGGGGGTTGCTTGCGTCATGTACTGAATTTGGCCGATTTTCGGCGATTTGACAACATTCATCTGGTCGCGGTGGGCTGAATTTGCCGGGGCCATTCTTGAAAAAAAATGTGAAATATCCGGCAATCGAAACTATAATTGCTATGCAACTAGCTGTGCGTAATAGGTTGACATTATTGGGTAGAAATATGTCATTAGTATCCTGTTATATACTACTATATAACTACAACTACGAACAAGATATGAAAATAAAGAACACGACTGCAATCGTGGCAGCCATCTTGGCTGGCGCATCTTTCGCCAGTGCACAAGAGCTGTCTGTCAGCACCGCTGTTGCATATGAATCAGACTACATCTTCCGTGGTGTACGTTACGCCGACGAGTTCATTGCTCCGTCGATCGACATCAGCTACGGGGACTTCTACGCCGGAATCTGGGCGGCTCTGCCGGTCGATTCCCCGGAGACTGCCGGGGACATCGAGTCCGAAGTCGATTTCTATGCCGGTTACGGGTTTGGATTGAGTGAAACGGTGAGCGCCGACGTTGGCTTCACTTACTACACTTTTCCGAACGAAGCTGACGGGCTCATCGATGGCGACGTCAACACCTTCGAAATCTACGGAGGACTGAGCTTCGAGGCTCCCCTGAGCCCGGCGGTCTATGCCTTCTACGACTTCGACCTGAAAGCCTTCACTCTGGAGGTTTCCGCTGGTCACAGTGTTGAGGTGAGCGAAACCACCTCGGTTGACTTCTCCGCCTACCTGGGTTGGGTTGACGCCGACGGGTACGACTACCTCTACTACGGTGCCGGCGCCTCCTACGTTGTTGCTCTCGCTGAAAATGCTTCCTGGAGCATTGGCGTGAACTACTACGGCGCCGACGAGGCCATGGAAGCAGACGGAAGCAAGAACAAGATCACCTTGTCCACCAGCTTCAGCGCTGGCTTCTAATAAAGGCTTAATTCGACAATCAATCGACGCGCGCCCGGGACCCGGGC
>JBMTVW010000010.1:0-63341 GCA_049451775.1 Opitutales bacterium
CCGGCTTCTTGGCAGCCTTCTTGACTACCTTAGCGGCCGGCTTCTTGGCAGCCTTTTTGACTACCTTTTTGCTGGCAGCCTTGGCGGCCTTTTTGGCAACCTTCTTGGCAGCCTTCTTGACCACCTTCTTGGCCGGCTTCCTGGCAGCTTTCTTGGCAACCTTTTTCACCACTTTCTTGGCCGGCTTCTTGGCAGCTTTCTTGGCAGCTTTCTTGGCAACCTTTTTCACCACCTTCTTGGCCGGCTTCTTGGCGGCCTTCTTAGCCGGTTTCTTGGCTACCTTCTTGGCAACCTTCTTAGCGGATTTTGCTTTTTTTAAAGCTAACGCCATTTTCAGTTCCTTTTGTACGGTTTTCTTAGATGCGGACTCCATTAAGGATTCCAACGCCATCCGAATCAGATAGGCCATGCTAACCTTTTCGGATTTTGAGATTTTATCCAATGCGCCGCGTTTGTTTTCAGCCAGACGGACAGACAGCTGGCGACGCTTGCCACTCGCTTTGCCCGAGACCTTCTTGTAATCGAACTTCTCGATTGCGTGATCGATGAGCTTGGAAAAGGATACGTCTCCGACAGTCTTGCGGAGCCTCTCCAGACCTGCTACCAACTCGGCATCAATCTCAAAGCTCAGAGGTGTTGTTTTTATCTTCATCTGTTCTCCCATGTATTGGATTCAGAATACTCGGATCAAAATATTTACACCGAAGCGAAAAAAATACAACAAAAAAGTATTGATTAATTCATACGAAACGATCTAACAAACCCCGCCCTCAGGCCGGACTCCGGGGCGGAAAAAGTGGCATGAAAAATCACTACAGACCGGGATCTCCCCAGAGGGTTCAATCGCTTACGGAAGGGGCCTGACCGATCTGGAAGGCGGTCACTTCCAGAAGGACGCTTTCGCGCCGAGAGCGGTGCTCCCAATACAGTTCGCTGAACATCCATGCATCCTTGAACCGCTTGAACCCGCCCACGCGGATACGCTTGTAGAACCTTCCCTCGCTATCGAGGAAGTCGACTTTCAGCAGAGCGGCATAGATTTCATCAATGGAGACAATGACACTGAACGGGAGGGAATCAGCCTTGTCGCTGGTCAACTGAAAACGATGGACCGGGCGACCGAGGTAGCGGTCGGGCCCAAGGTACTCAACCTGATTCCACTGCAGCCATGGCATCAGCAAGTCGGCCCAGGTGAAAGGCAAGTCCTCCAGGATACTCTCATCCAGAGGCGTTACAGTTCCTTCCGGGAAAGGAAGGGAGACTTCCCTCTCGACCTGAATTCCATCCTCACCGACAAGGAGAATCCTGGTTTGCCGGGATCCGGACCTCCAGTCACCTTCCAACCGGCATTGATAGGTCAATGAACCGGAGCGAGCGGGACGGTAGGCAAGCGTCCCCTCCAGGGAAAAGTTTCCCAGGTGACGGGAATCAAGGAACTGGCTCCAGAGCACCTTCTCATGGAATTGCGACAGTGCATTGGGATCCTGCCGGTTGGTCGGCTCGCGGAACTTGAATTGGGCCCCGGCTGGTGCGGCGGTCAGGAGCAGGCAAAGCACCGGCATGATTCGCTGCCGACAAAAAAGCCTGCTCCGGATCTTCCGGTGCAGGCCTTGGAAAAGTATTCGTACCGCCGGTGACAAGGCGTTAGCGATTAGGGATTTGGAGGAGTGTCGCTGGTAACCGGCTCAGCTGTGAATCCGTCAACTGTTTCCTGCGCTTCCGCAGCAGCTTCTTCAACTGCCCCGGCAACGCTTTCAGCAACCGTTTCGACGGTGGGCTCGGCTGCCGGTTCCTGGGCGACGGCAACCGGGATGTCGGGGAGGGTTTCCGCGGCAGCTTCCTCGGCTTCCTGCTTGGCCCGGCTGATGAACAGCAGGTAAAGGGTCAGGGAAATGATGAAGAATCCGAGTGCGGCCCATTTGGTGGCACGGACCAGGACATTGGTGGTCTCGGTCCCGAATGCGGATTCAGCGACCCCTCCACCGAAGGCGGAGCCCATTCCTGAGTTGGTGCTGGCGCGCTGCATGAGGATGACCAGTACCATGAAAAGGCTGATCAGGATCAGGACGAAAGTTAACAGGGAAATAATAATATCTAGCATGACGTGTGCCTCGCTTGTGAAAAACGTGAAAAGCTGGAGTGGACGGGATTAAGTTTCAAGTAAAATCTCCCCCGGCTCAGTGAAGCCCCATTTGCTCAATGATCCGCTGCAGGTCGTCATTGCCGTAGTATTCGATGACAATACGCCCCTTCTTGGGGCTGTGCTTAAGGAGGACACGGGTACTGAAGGTGCTCGACAGCTGCTGTTGCAGATCCTTGATAGCCCGCTCCTCATCGACCGGGACAGCGGTCCTCGACTTGCCCTTGCGGTCGGAGTGGGATCTCAGCCGATCCACCTGGCGCTCCAGGTCGCGGACGCTCCAGCCGCGCTCGATCGACTGCCGTGCCAGAAGGAGCCTGGTATCGGCATCATCGACCCCGAGAAGAACCTTGGCATGACCCACCGAAAGGAGTCCCTTGACCAGATAGGCCTGGATCTCCCGGGCCAACTGGAGAAGCCTCAGGGAATTCGCCACCGCGGCCCGGCTGCGCCCCACCCGCTCGGCCACAGCCTCCTGGGTCAGGTCGAAATCCTTCATCAGGCTGGCGTATCCCATGCTTTCCTCAATCGGGTTGAGGTTTTCCCGTTGCAGGTTCTCGATCAGGGAAAGCACCGCGCTGGAAGCCTCACTGGCCTCGATCACGCGAATGGGAACCACCTTGAGTTTCAATTTCTGGCAGGCCCGCCAGCGCCGCTCACCGGCAATCAGCTGGTATTTTCCCTCTACCTTCCGGACCACCACTGGCTGGAGGAGCCCCTCTGAGCGGATGCTCTCGGCCAACTCGACAAGGCTCTCCTCATGGAAATCCCTTCTCGGCTGGTGAGGGTTGGGAGTGATGCTGCCAATGGGAACTTCAAGCAATCCGGTCGGGGTTGCCTGTGGTTGCGGATCAACAGGCGCCACCTTGGCCACCGGCTTCCGGGCAGGCTTGGCCTTGCCGGCTTTCTTTTTCGCCGGGGTTTGCTTCGTCGGCTTAGCCGGTTTTTTTTTCGATGCAGTAGCGGGTTTGCTGATGCCGCCACTGATGAGTGACCCAAGGCCACGTCCCAATCCTGTTTTCTTTGCCATATGCCTTACTTCTTCAAAGGGATGAACAATTCCTGTCCGGGGTAAATGATGTCCGAGGAAAGCCGGTTGGCGTTGCGGATCCAATCCACCTTTGACCCGAGGTCGCGGGCGATCCGGGCCAGTGTGTCCCCGCTCTTGACCGTGTAGGATGTGCCGGTCTGGGGATAGTCGTCGCTGAAGACAATTACCTGCTGGAGCTGGGGTTGACCCTCGACTGACTTCGCAAGGGCATTGATGGCCTTCTGGGTTTGCTCGGCCAGGGTCTCGATCTCCCGGGAAACTTCATTAACCAAGGTTTGCCGGCTGGCGGAGTTCACCGACTGAATCTTCCGTTCGAATTCCTTGAGGACGGCATTCAGCTGTTCGGGAGTGACCCCGCCGGAGGAGTCGGCCAGCTGGGCCCGGACCCATTCGCGGGTCTCGCGGGTTTCCCGTCGCAGGGCCTCGACCTCCAGCCGGAGTGAACGAACCAACTGGTCCAGCCGGTCCACGTCGCTGCGCAAATCGGCCAACTGCACATTGACTGAGGCCATTTGTGAATGCACAGGCGGGAGCCAGCCCACACAGGAGAAAGCCACCATCACAAACAGCCGGAGAAATTCTCTCTTCATACTCAAGGGTATTGGCAAAAATTGCCCTTGGGTCAACGACCTAAGTCATCCGCAGAGACGGAAATTCACTTCTTGCGATAGGGAAAGGGACGATCCGCTTCAAGGGGTCGCATTTCCCTGCCGGGTAAAACCGTTCCATCCTCCAGCGGAAAGCCCCTGAAAAAGTCTTCTACCGGCAAGGGTTTCCCTCCGGGGCGCTGCAGGACGAGCGGGCGAAGCCAACCCCGTCCACAGGCAATCCGGAGGCCTTCGGCATCCCGCTGCACCGTTCCGGGAGCAATCCCCCGGGAAGATGCCTCATCCACGGATGCTTCATGGATGCGGATTTCCGCATCCCCCCACGGGATGGCGGCCCCCGGCCACGGTTGGAAGGCCCGCACCCGGTTGAGCAGGTCACTTGCGGAAACCCGGAAATCGAGATGTTGATCGGTCTTCTCAAGAATACGGCAGTAGGTAACCCTGGCAGGATCCTGTTCCTCGAACGACAGTGTCCCCTCAACCAGCTGGTCGAGGCCCCGCCTGACCAGGGGAACAGTGGCCAGGCTCACCTTTTCCAGAATTTTCCCGATCCCGTCATCAGGCCGGATTTCGACCCGTTCCCGTCCAGCCACCGGACCGGCATCCAGTTTGGGAATAACCTCCATCAGGCTCACGCCGGTCTCCTCCAGCCCGAGAGCGACAGCGGTGTGGATGGGTGAAGCTCCCCTCAACCGGGGGAGCAGGGACGCATGAACGTTCATGACCTTGTTCGGGGTGGCCTCGAGAATGCATCGCGGAAGAATCTGCCCATAGGCCATGACCAGAACCAGGTCGACCCCGCTCGTCCGGAGAAAGTCTGCCTCCTCTTGGCCGCACCTGACCGGCTGCCGTACCTCCAGTCCCCTGTCCAGGGCCCATTGCTTGATCGCGTTCGGCCGCAGGTGCATTCCCCGGCCAGCACGCCGGTCCGGTTGGGTGAAAACAGCCTCCAGCCGGCAACCGTGGGGCCGCTCATCGAAAAGGAAATTCAGCAACGGCAGGGCAACCGGATCGGATCCCATGAAAACCAGCTTCATCAGCGGACTTTCTTTCCGGGACCAGAGTACCGTTTCTCCTTGCCTTTCAGTTCAAACCTGAGCGGGCATCCCTCCAGGTTGAAGTGACGGATAAACCCGTTCTGAAGGTAGCGCCTGTAGCTGTCCACCAACTTGGTGGCGCGATTGCAGTAGATCCTGAAAACAAAGGGCCGGTTGCCCACCTGTACCGTGTAGTAGGCCTTGAACCGCTTGTTGTCCAAGTAAGCGGGCTGCCGCTTCTCGATCATCCCATGGACAAGGGCGTTGATCTTCGCTGTGGCCAGGGTGCGACCGGAGGTCTCCCAGACGCTGCGGGCCACCTTCAGAATCCGGTCCATGGCAAATCCCCGCATGGCCGAGACAAACAGGACAGGGCTCTCCGGAAGGAAGAAGATCTCCTTCATGGCTTCCTTGGCATAGTGTTTCCGGAAGGCGTCCATGTTCTCAAATTCATCCGGCTGGTTGGCCCGAAACCGATCAATGGCAATGTCCCACTTGTTGACCAGCAGGACAACGGACTTGCCGGCATCGATAATCTCCCCGGCCAAGGCCTTGTCCTGCCGGGTCACGCCGGTCTCGGCGTCGATGACCAGGAATACGATATCCGATTCCTCGATGGCATGGCGGGTCCGCACCGTGCTGAAATACTCCACCGAATGACTGACCCGCTTGCGCCGCCTCAGCCCGGCCGTGTCGACCAGCCTGAAGGGCAGCATCATTCCGTCCTTGGTGTTGAAATCAAGGTCCAGCATCACGCTGTCGCGGGTGGTTCCGGGAACCTCGCTGACCACCAGGCGCTCATCTTCGAGAAGAAAATTGCAGAGGCTCGACTTGCCCACATTGGGCCGGCCGACAAAGGCCAGCTTGATCCGGTAGGCTTCCTCCGTTTCCTCCATCTCCGGGGGCGGGCCGACAATATCCTCGATCGAGGTCTCCAGCTGGCGGCTGTTGTACCCGTGCTCGGCGGAGACCGGAATAGCCTCGCCGAACCCGAGTCCCTCGAACTCGACAACCCGGTTTTCCATGCCCTCGTCGTCGATCTTGTTCACCACCACCAGCACCTTCTTGCCGCTCTGGCGCAGCTTCGCGGCAATGGTCTCGTCGAGGGAGGTCAAACCTTCACGCCCGTCGAGGACGAAACAGATCAGGTCCGCCGCCTGGACAGCCAGCCAGACCTGGTCCTCTGCCGCCGCTATTAGCTTCTCATGGTCCATGTCGACCACCAGGCCGATGCCGCCGGTGTCCATCAGGGTGTAGTGATTCCTGACTACAGTCGAATTGACATCGCGGGTCACCCCCGCCTGATCGTGGACAATGGCGATCCTGCGACCGGCGAGTCGGTTAAAGAGGCGACTCTTGCCCACGTTGGGACGGCCCACCAGGGCAACTGTCTGCAAATTTCTCATGTTAAAGGGAATCCATGAAGCGCTGCATCCGGTCGCAGGCCTCCTCGATTTTCTCGTACCGGGTGGAAAAACTGGCCCGGACAAAATCGGTCCCGTCCTTGCCGAACGCGGTCCCCGGGACAACCGCCACTTCCCCGTTCTGGAGCAACTGGGTAGCGAAGGTCTTTCCATCGAGCCCCGTGCTGGTCACGTCGGGAAAAGTATAGAAGGTGGCCTGAGGCAGGTGGCATTTCAGCCCCATTTCGTTGAAACGACGCACCAGGAAATCCCTGCGGCGCCGGTAGGAGTCCCGCATGGAGGCCACCGCATCATCCGAGTTGCGCAGGGCTTCAATACCAGCCTCCTGCACGAAAATGGGCACGCTCATGACCGCATACTGGTGGATCTTCATCATGGCCTCGATGATCGGGTGAGGGGCGCAGGCGTAACCAATCCGGAAACCGGTCATGGCAAAGGCCTTCGATACCCCGTGCAGGAAAACTGTCCGTTCCCTCATTCCGGGAAAAGTCCCGATACTGACGTGTTCACCCTCATAGGTGAGCTCGGCATAGATCTCGTCACTGAGCACAATCAGGTCCTTGTCCACCGCAAACCGGGCGATCCGCTCCAGGCGGTCCCGCTCGACCACACCGCCGGTGGGATTGGTGGGGAAATTCAGGATGAGAACCTTGACCCCTGGTTCCCAGGCAGCCTCGAGATCCTCCACCCGGAGGGCAAAGTTGTCGCTGGCCCGGGTCGGGACAGAGATGGGGATTCCACCTGCCAACTGGACGCTGGGGGAATAGCTGACATAGCAGGGCTCGTGGTAGAGGACCTTGTCCCCCGGGTTGATGAGCGCCCGGATGGCCGTGTCCATCGCCTCCGAGACACCGATGCCGATGAGGCATTCTTTCCCGGGGTGGTAGGACAATCCAAAGATGCGTTCCACATACTCCGTCACCGCCTTGCGGAAATTGAAAAGCCCGAGGTTGTCCGTGTAGCTGGTCTTGCCCCTCTCGAGGGAATAGATGGCGGCCTCGCGGATGTTCCACGGGGTGACAAAATCGGGTTCGCCGATGCCCAGCGAAATAGCCCTTGGCATTTGCTGGACGAGGGCAAAGAAGTCCCTGATCCCCGAGCGATTCAGGCCCCGCACGTGACGGGCAATTTTCTCATCGTAATTCATGGGAAAGGAAGTTGGCCACTCTTATGGACTCACGGGCAAGCGGTCGCTTTCGCCTTCACCGACATTGATCATGAAGCCATCGATCTTGTAGCACTGGAGCATGAACCGGGTGGCGGTGGCCTTGACCGGGCCCAGGGTGGCTAGTTTTTCGGAGACGAAGGTGGCCACCTCGAGCAGGTTTCTTCCCCGCACGACGACCAGCAGGTCGTAGCCTCCGCTCATCAGGTAGCAGGTCACCACCTGGTGGAAGCGGGCAATCCGATCGGCGATGCGGTTGAACCCTCCCTCCCTTTCGGGAACAATGGATACCTCGATCAAAGCCTGCACTTCATGATCCGCCACCGCCTTGGGATTGACCACGGGCCTCCAGCCAAGCAGCATTTCCTCTTCTTCGAGCTTGGCCAGAGTGGCCTCGATTTCAGCCTCGGTGACACCCAGAACGGATGCCATCGCCTCTGTTCGGACCGCCTCGCCTTCGAGAAGTAACTTCAGCACATCTTTAATCATAATCAGGCACTATGGGCACTCAATCCATCGCATGCACGATTTTTTTTCTCCGTTACCAGCGACAATTTGACCTGCCGGAGCTCATTTCTCAATGTGCGACTTGAATTTCGGCCTTTCGGGGTCAATTATCGTCCGGATGAAAGGCTCAACAGAGGTGGAGGTCGGCCCGGAAGTCCTGGCCGCCCTGCGGGAAGAATTTTCGTCGGGGGAAAGCCGGCTGAGCCTTGAAGCCTTCATCCGGTGCGTCCTTTACCATCCGCGGATCGGCTACTACCGCCAACAACGCCAGCGGGTCGGGCGCAATCCTGAAACCGACTTCTACACCGCCTCCAGCCTGGGCCGCCTGTTCCCGCGACTGGTCCTGGCCTCGGTGCAGGACCTCCTCGGGGACGATTTGCACGATTACACATTTGTCGAGGCTGGTCCTGAATCGCGACTGGGCATCCTCGGGGAACTGGATGAGCATCCCTTCAAGGAAGTGCGCCTTATCCGGCCGGGCGAACCGTTCGAGTTGCCCCGGAAGACGGTCCTCTTTTCCAATGAACTCTTCGATGCCCAGCCTTTCCGGCGCTTTGTCAGCCATTCCGGGAGGTGGCGGGAGGCCGGGGTCGGCCTCGGGGAATCCACCATCCACTGGACGACCCTGGATCCGGGGGACACCCTGCCGGAGCTTCCCCCTGGGGCGCCGGAAGGCTACACCATCGACTGGCCAGAGGCCGCGCACCGTCTCCTCGGCGACATTGCGGGACAGGATTGGCAGGGTCTGTTTCTGGCTTTTGACTACGGCCTCGACAGGGCCATCCTCTTCAATGAAAGGCCCGAGGGCACCGGCCGCACCTACAGCGGCCACACCATGGGATCCGATTTGCTGGCCGATCCGGGGAATATTGATATCACCTGTCACATTGTCTGGGACGTGATGGAGGAAATCCTTACCAAGGCAGGATTCAAGTCCGTCTCCCTGCTTCGCCAGGAGGCCTTCTTCATGCGGCACGGGCAAACCGTCATCCGGGAAATACTCCAGTCGGGGCCCGCCGGGTTCTCTCCTGAAAAACAGACCCTGATGGAACTGGTCCATCCGGCGAATCTGGGCCATAAATTCCAGGTTTTGGCCGCCCTGAGGGGCGAAAGTTAAAAAAAACTTGCCATCGGCGGGGACCAACCTAGGTTCTCCCGCTTTTCTACAGAAGCATAAATCATGTCACGCATTTGTTCAGTCACAGGTAAACGCCGTGTCAGCGGCAGCAAAATCCACCGTAAGGGTCTCACCAAGAAAAGCGGCGGGATCGGCACACACATTGCCAGCATCACCAAGCGCACATTCAAGCCGAATGTCCAACGGGTCCGCGTCCGCATGCCCAACGGGCAGATTAAGCGTGTCTGGGTTGCCGCCAAGGCCCTCAAGGCCGGACTCGTCGAGAAGGCCTAAGCATTCCGATCAGACTTTGCAAAGCCGGCTGGATTTCCCCGCCGGTTTTTTTGTGCCTCAAATCCCCGGATCAAACCAATCCAGGACCTCTCCGAAGGAAGCCACCGCCCCGATAATGACGATTGAGGGCGGGCCCAGCCCGGCTTCCTGAACCTTCCAAGCGATGTCCTCCATCGTTCCGCGGACCGACTGTTGCCTTGGGGTGGTCCCCCACTGCACTACCGTGACCGGCGTCTCCGGCACCCGCCCCGCCTTGACCAGGCGGGTGCAAATTTCCTCCAGCCGGCCCATGGACATGTACAGGACCAGGGTCGCACCACTGACGGCATGCGCCTCCCAATCCACCATGCTGGTCCCTTTGTCCGGGTTCTCATGCCCGGATATGAACGTCACCGAACTGCTCCATTCACGGTGGGTCAGCGGTATTCCGCAATAAGCTGCGCAACCCAGCGCAGCCGTCACTGCGGGGATCACCTCGTAGCGGATACCCGCCTCTTTCAAGGCTTCCGCTTCTTCCCCGCCCCGGCCAAAGACAAACGGGTCCCCGCCCTTTAGGCGGACCACCCGCAGCCCCCGCTGGGCCAACCGGACCAATAAATCCTCAATATCGCCCTGGGCCATTGAATGAAATCCCGCCTTCTTGCCCACGTAGTGCAGCTCACACTCCGGTTTCACCCAGGCCTTCATCCCCTCCTCGACCAGGTAATCATAGACCAGGGCGTCACATTCCCCAATCAGGCGACGCCCCTTGACGGTGATCAACTCCGGATCACCGGGGCCCGCTCCCACGAGGTAGACTGTCCCTTCCGTTTTCAATCCCCTATTCCTTTCCGTTCTTCCTTTTCCTGTCCATGCCCCTTTTTCATGATTACGCTTGATTTCTTCCCCCGACTTATCATTAGTATTTTGCCTAACAAAGTTATGATAATCGGAAAAGCAAGCGCGAAAATGGAGGAACTGGAGCAAATATCGGAGGATCTGGAGAACCGGAGTGCCGAGGAGCGGGTGCAATGGGCCCTTGACCGGTGGGGGGAGGATCTGGTTCTTTCGACCAGCTTCGGGATCCAGTCGGCGGTGATGTTGCATCTGGTGACGCGTGTTGCGCCGGGGATACCGGTGGTATGGGTGGACACGGGGTACCTGTTCCCCGAGACCTACCAGTTTGCCCATGAGCTGGCGGAGCGATTCTCCCTGAACCTGAAGGTGGCGACGCCGCTTTGGAGCCCCGCCCGACAGGAGGCGATCCACGGCAAGCGGTGGGAAAAGGGCATTGATGAATTAAAGTCCTACAACCTGGACAACAAGGTGGAACCGATGAACCGGGCGCTGAAGGAGCTGGGGGCGAGGGCCTGGTTGAGCGGCCTCCGGCGGGTGCAATCGAGCTCTCGGTCCCAACTGCCGGTGATCCAGCGACAGAACCGGACAGAAAAGGTGCTGCCGATCGTGGACTGGACAGAGAAAAAGGTTTACGAGTACATGAAAGCTCATAGCCTGCCCTTCCATCCCCTGTGGGAACAAGGCTATGTCAGCATCGGGGACTGGCACAGCACACGTCCCCTGGAAGAAGGCATGAGGGAGGAAGACACCCGCTTTGGCGGACTAAAAAGGGAATGTGGATTGCACGAGCTCAGCGGCCAGCAGGACTGGCAGATCTAGGCCTCATCCAGCATCTTCCTTAAGTCCGCCTCATCGATGACAGTCACCCCAAGATCGCGGGCCTTGGTCAGTTTGCCGCCGGCCTCATCGCCCGCGACCACAAAATCGGTTTTTCCGCTGACACTGGAGGTGACTTTTCCCCCAGCGGCCTGAATGGCCGACTTGGCCTCATCCCGGGTCCAACCGGGAAGGGTTCCAGTCAGGACAAAGGTCTTGCCGTTGAGGGCTGAATCCTCTGCGGGGGGGGACAACCGGGCCTCCATGGCCAATCCGGCTTCCTGATAGAGACAGCGAATCCGCTCCAGGTTCTCCTTTTGAGAGAAGTAGTCCATGATGCTTTCCGTCATCTTGGGCCCGATTCCATCGATCGCGTTGAGCACATCGGCCCGGGCCTGGCTCAGGGCGCCCATGGTCCTGAACCGCTGGGCCAGCAACTTGGCGGCCTCCGCCCCGATCAGGGGAATCCCCAGGCCGTGGATGAAGCGCCACAAGTCGGCATCGCGGCTGCGGGAAATCGCTTCAATCAGATTAGTGGCTGATTTCTCGGCAAATTTGTCCAGCCCCAGCAGATCGCTGACCTGAAGGGCGTACAGGTCGGTGATGTCGCGAACCAGACCGTTATCGACGAGCTGCTTGATCACCTCCTTGCCCAGGCCTTCGATGTCCATCGACTGACGGCCCGCGTAATGCTCCAATTGCCGGCGCAACTGAACCGGATTGGACGTGCACTTGAGCCTCCAGACAGCTTGTCCGGGCACCCTTTCGGCATCAAATCCAAGCTCCTCGAGCCGGGCCTTGAAATCAAAGGGCCGGGAATCCAGCGATCGCCTGGAGGAGAGGACACGCACCACTGCCGGGATAATCTCGCCGGCCTTCTCGACCACGATCCAGTCCCCCTCACGGACATCCTTTCGCCGGATTTCGTCCTCATTGTGCAGGGTCGCCCGACTGACCATGCTCCCCGCGATCTCGACCGGTTCCAGCTCGGCAACCGGAGTCAGTGCACCGGTCCGGCCAATCTGGATGGTAATCTCCTTGAGGAGCGTCTCGGCCTGTTCGGGAGCAAACTTGTAGCTGATGGCCCAGCGGGGGGCCTTAGAGGTCGATCCCGCCCGGGATTGTCCCTGCAATGAGTCCAGTTTGATCACGGCCCCATCGGTCGGATAGGTAAACTCCTCCCTTACCCGGTCCAGTTCTTCCACGGCTGACCATGCCGCCTCGATTCCCCGCAGCTGCCAGGCCCGCTCTACCACCGGCAGGCCCCAGTCGGAGAATTGCTTCCGCAGATCCGACTGCTTCGAGAACTCAATCCCCTCGACGGCACCCAGCCCATAGCAGACAATCTCCAGCCTCCGCTTGGCCACCTCACGTGGGTCCAGTTGCTTGAGTGTCCCGCTGGCCAGGTTGCGGGGATTCATGTACTTGGGCAATCCATCCGCCTCCCGTCGGGCATTGATCCATTCAAATTCCGCCTGGCTCATGAAAATCTCGCCCCGGATTTCCAGTAGGTCGACCTCCCCTGCTCCCCTCAGTTCTGCAGGAAGTGTCCGGATAGTGCGGACATTGGCGGTCACATCGTCACCCTCCTCGCCATTTCCACGGGTAGTGGCCCGTTCCAGCTTGCCCTTGCGATAAGTCAAGCTGATGGCCAGGCCGTCGATCTTCGGTTCAACCAGATATTCCAGGTCCTCTTCCCCGAGAACACGCCGCAGCCGCCGGTCAAAGTCGAACAGCTCGTCCTTGCTGTAGGTGTTGTCGAGGGACTGCATGGGCCGGAGATGGCGGACGGTCCGAAATCCGGGGGAGCGGTCATCGCCGACCTTTCGCGTCGGGCTGTCGGTCTGGGCAAAAAGCGGATAGGCGGCCTCCAGTTCAGCCAGTTCCCTAACCATGCGGTCAAACTCGGCGTCCGAGACTTCAGGCAGGTTCTCGACCCGGTACAGGTGCTCGTGCCGCTCAATTTCGCGCCGGAGCCACTGCATTCGCCGCGCTATATCATTATCCTCGCCCATCAGCAGGAACATTGGGGATCTTCACCACCGAGGGCAAGCGCAGGACGCGCCCGATTTTGACCTCCAACAGGGCCCGGAACCATTCGCAGAAACGATACAGGCCGGTCGCCACCACTGCCCCGGCAAAATCGGCTCCGAGGTCTGCCCACTCAAAATACCGCATCGGGTTTCGGTACTGATGCAGCTCATCCGCCAGCCCGAAAAGGGTTGTCAGGGCCACCGCCGTGAAAAGGTGGCTCCGCATCGGGACGCGGGCCGGGCTGAATACCCTCACCCAGGCTATCCCCAGAAGGCCAAAGACGGCAAAGTGTCCGACCTTGTCCACCCCGACAAAGGACAAGGGCCCCATCTGGATTCCTGCCGATCCCGAGAGTATGCTGATTCCAATCATCATGAAAACAGGGGCCCATAACCGGCCCAGACGGGTCCGGGGAGCCCCTTCAAGGGGAGCACTGGATGCTGTGGATGGCATATTCATGGAAACTTTTGCTCCCGCAATGCTGTTAATTCACTATGGAAACTGTCAAATCAATCAAAGCGCAGGGAATTCCGGGAGAAATTGACTTTTGACAGGACTCCCGCGACAACCTATCCCATTAAGTAAATAAAGCCCTATTCCATCCACTGCCTGAGTCTACAATTTTATCAACATGACCATGCCACAACTGAAGGAAGAGGAGCTCCGGGACGCTCTCAAGCGTTGCCCCGAGAAAGCAATCGAAGCTGCGGTCGCATTTGCCTCCTCCCGTGATCCGGACTTGGTCCCGATTATCGTCCTGGGGATCATTGAACGCTTTGTCGAACCGGAAGCCCGCTCAGTCCTGCGGGAAGGAAACGATGAAATCCGCCTTCTGGAGGATCTCGGGATCGATTCCCTACTGATGGTGGAGATCGTCATCCTGGTCGAGGAGACCCTCGGTGTTCACATTGAGAACGAGGAACTACGCACTCTCCGCAGCGTCGGGGACATCAAGTCCTACCTTGACGCCAAGATCAAGGGATTACCCATTCCCACCGGCCACAAACCGATCCCTTTTGAGGAAGTGGCGGCAATCATGCCCCATCAGGCACCCTTCCTCTTTCTCCAGGAAGCACGCATTAACGGCAGCCAGGCCGAGGGGACTTACTATATTTCCGGGGACGAACCCTTTCTGGACGGACACTTCAAGGGAAACCCGGTCTTTCCCGCCTCACTAATGCTGGAAGCCCTCGGCCAACTGGCGGTCCTGCTGATGCTCAAGTCCGAGAAACTGGACATCGAAGGCAAGGTCAATCCCGAGTCCATTTATTTCGTCTCCTGCGACGGGGTCCGGTGCCACAAGGTCTGCAAGCCCGGAGATGTGCTACACCTCAACATCAAGTTGAAGAAAATCCACGACCCAATCGCCCAGTTCGAGGGCGTCATCCTCTGTCAAGGATCCAAGGTCGCCAAGGCGGAGGAAATTTCCCTCCTCTTTGAAACGGTTTTGCCCGCCGAAGATTCCTAAGCAGCGACAATTTCAGCCAACTCCCTTTAACATGCGTAGTGTAGTTGTCACTGGAATCGGCCTTGTAACCTGTCTGGGACACACCAAGAAAGAAGTCGGTCAACGCCTCAGGAGAATGGAACACGGGTTCGTCCACTATGAGCCCTTTGTCAGCGATCCCCTGATCCCCATCAGTGTGGCCGCCCCCATCCCGGGATTCGTGACCGAATCCGAGGACCCGGAAGACTGGACCTATCCGGGGGAGTTGCGTTTCCGGCTGGAGCAAATGAGAGGCCTGTGCCCCAACGCGCTGTACGCCCATTTCGCGCTGACCCGCGCGGTCCGCGACGCCGGCCTTGACCTGGAAGAGATTTCCAGCCCCCGGACCGGCATGTATACCGCCTCCTCCGGTTCAGCCATCATGACTCATCACAATCTGGCCCGGATGAAACGCTTCGGCCCGCTCCGGTGTTCGCCCCTGGGAATTGTCGGCTCGATTGCCGGGACCCTTAATTTCAACCTGGCCTCGACGTACCGGATTCAGGGCTCGACGACCGGTTTTGTCTCCGCCTGCGCCTCCAGCGGCCATGCACTGGGGTTTGCTCACCATGAAATCGCCCTCGGGCGGCAGGACCGGATGATTGTCGTTGGCGCGGAGGACTTCACCAAGGAGACCATCGCCCCCTTCTCGGCAATGAGGGTCCTCTCGGAAAGTACCGACCCGGACACTGTGTCCCGGCCCTTTGACCTCAATCGGAACGGTTTCGCCGGCACCGGGGGGTCGGTGACTTTGATCCTTGAGACGGAGGAGGAGGCGACCCGCAGGGGAGCCCTTGTCTATGGACGGATCGCCGGCTGGGGCCAAACCACCGACGGGTACCATGTGGCTGCCTCCCACCCCGATGGGGACGGCCTTGCCCGGGCCATGATTCTGTCCCTAGAGAATGCCGGCTGGAAACCCGGGGACGTGGACTACATCAACGCCCACGCCACCTCCACCCAGGCCGGTGACATTTCCGAATGCCGTGCCCTCAAGCGCGTCTTTGCCGGCAACGGTTCACCGGCCATCTCCAGCACCAAGGCCCTTACCGGGCACGCCCTTTCCCTCTCAAGCATCATGGAGGCAAGCTTTTGCCTGCTGGCCATGAACCAGGGATTCACCCCCGGCAGTGCCCACATTGAACATCTCGATCCTGAAGCCGGTGACCTCAACGTCCTTACCTCCTCGACGGACAGGGCTCCCGTCAAGGTCCTCTCCAACAGCAGCGGATTTGGCGGGGCAAACGTGGTCATGGCTTTGGAGAAGGCATGAAAGAACGGGTGCTCGTACTGACCTCGGGAACGGGAAGCGGCCACGACATGAGGGCCCGGGCTTTCGCCCAGTGGGTCCGGCAGCTTCACGGGGACGCTGTCGAGGTCCGCATTGAGCAGATCATTGAGAACGGATCCCTGCTGGGGCGGTTCGGGGTCTGGGTCTACAACACCATCCAGCAACACGCACCTTTCCTTCACAATATCTACTTTTTCATCGTCGAGCTGTTCGTCCTGGCCCACAGCCAATCCGTGAGTTTCGGGGGCCGATACTACCGGAAACTCCTCCGGGAATACCTTCCGAAAGTCATCCTCAGTGTCCATGACTCAACCAACCGCGGTTATTTCGAGGATGCCCGCCGAGTCCTCGGAGACAGAGTCCGCTGCGTGACCTACTGCGGGGAATTCTCGGGGGGCTTCGGCTACAGCCGCAACTGGATCAATCCCACCACCGACCACTTTATTGCCCGCACCCCTCCGGCGGCCGAATTCGCGGTTAAACTGGGCATTTCGCCCGACCGGCTTTCGGTCTTCCAAAAATTTCTTCCCCCGGGGTGCTTCCGGAGCCGGATCACCGACAGCGGCAAGGCGGATTACCTGCGGCAACTGGGCCTCCAACCTGGTGTTTTCACCCTTTTTCTCTCCACTGGCGGCTACGGCGCCAACCACCACCTGACCTTCCTCAAAGAGTTGCTTCCGCTGGCCGGAAAGATTCAGGTGATTGTCATTTGCGGACGCAACCGGGAGGTTTTCCGAAAGGTCAACCAATGGGCGGCAAGGAACCCGGGACTGTCCCTGCATGTGGAGGGATACAGCGACCGGGTAGCCGACTACATGCAGATCAGCGACGCCATCCTCACCCGTGGAGGCGCCAACACCACCATGGAGGCACTCCACTATGGATGCCCCATCCTCTACAATTCCCTTGGGGGACTGATGCCCCAGGAGCAGTGCACCGTGCGCTACTTCATCGACAACGGCGCGGCCGTCCTCATCCGTTCAGCCGGCGGCCTCGCCAACACACTCCGGCAATGGCATGATTTCTCCGCCCCCTACCGGTCCGTCCGGGCCGCCCTTGAAGCACTGCAGGTCGATGAAGATCCCGCAGACCTGGTCCGCACCATCCTTGGTCCCGGGAATCCGTCCGGCGACAGACATTGAGGGGATCTGGCCGGGATTCGTGTTTGCAACTTTACGGAAGCCCATTAGGTTTAACCCCATGCTAAGAATGACCCGGCGCCCCAACATATCAAAACGCGGTTCAGCAGGCTTTTCGCTGGTCGAAATGCTCATTGTCATCGCCCTTATCGCTATCATCGGAACCCTCACCATCACCCAGCTGGGGAGGATGTTTGGCGGGGCTTCGGAGGACGTGGCCAAGCAGTTCGTCGAGAATGCCCTCAAGGCCCCGTTGCTTAAGTACCGTATCGACTGCGGTTCCTTTCCCACCACCGAGGACGGCGGGCTGATCGCCCTGCTCAACGCCCCCGGGGGGAAACAGGGAAAATGGAAGGGCCCCTACATTGAAAAACTCCCGGACGACCCGTGGGGCCATCCCTACCAGTACAAGTATCCGGGTACACGGAACCCGGACGGTTACGATCTTTGGTCACTTGGTCCGGACACCCAGTCGGAGGACGACAACATCGGAAACTGGTAAGTAACGTGCGGCGTGGATTCACCCTTATCGAGCTGGTCATTGTCATCGGTCTCATCGCCTTAGTGGGTGGGTTGATCGTCGTTAATGCACAGGGAATCCTCAGGGGACTGGGCAGCCAGCCCGCGGAAAGAATCCTCCAGAAAGCTATCCGGGAAGCCCGTTTCCAGGCCGCAACCCTCAAGGAATCCTCCTTTCTTCAATACGATTCCGAATCAGGGCGGCTGTTCATCACCAGCTCCAGAGGGGAGGGCCTGGCCGAATTCATGATGCCGGGGGACTCCACCGGCGTTCCTCCGGAGGTGACCTTTGAACAGGTGCTCCCGGTGGCGGGTAACGAGCGGCCCGGCGATGCGGAAACTAGCCCCATCCTCCTGGTCGTGTTCCGGCCGGACCGGTCCTCCACCCCTTTCCAGGCGAAGCTGACCGATTCATCCGGTTCATTCACCCTTCGCTACGATCCATTCTCATCCATCGTCATCAGGGATTCCCGCCGTGATTAGGAAAGGCTGCAAGGACGCTTTCTCGCTCATCGAGTTGGTTATCGCCATCGCGGTGGCTGGCATTGCCTTTTTTGTCCTCACGGAAACATTCTTCAATGTGCTCCTGACCCTCGAGGACCTGGAAACGGAGTCCGACCACCAGAAGGATGTCCGCTTTGTCAGGCGGCAGATAATCCAGATCGCGGACCGTGACGAGCTTGAGGACGGTGGCGAAATCACCACCCTCGACCTCGGGGAAGCGACCTGGGAGGCGGAAGTGGAGGAAACCGGGATCGTCGACCTGTTCAGGCTGGATCTCCAGGTGGAATTCGAGAACCCGGACGGTGAAACCATCGAGTACCGGGAATCGCTGTATCTCCTCCGCCCGACCTGGAGTGACCCCATCGAGAGCTCCACCATCCTCTCCGAGGCAAGGGAAAAAATGGAGGAGATGAACCGGAGAAGAGACTGGTGATGAAAAACCCACTACAGAGCAGGAGCGGCCTGACCCTGGTCGAGATGGTCGTCAGCATCGCACTTCTGGGGGCGTTCATGACCCTCCTGTCCTTTCATCTGGTCGGACTCAGCAACCTGTGGCTGAACCGGACCAACGACGATTTCTTCGAACAGCACGTGGAGGGTGTCGTCCTGTTCCTGACCCAGACACTGGAAGCATCGGAAAGCGCCGCCTTCGGGGAAAACGAGCAGCGGACCCCGGTGGAATGGGCCCGTCCCCCCGGGTGGAGCCAGATGGATGATCCCCTGCTCCATTTCCAGCAGAACGAGGCACCTGCCCTGCTGGTGCGGGAGGGGCAACCCTTGCCGGCAATTCTTGCCTACCTGCAGGTCCACGAGGACGAGGGGCTTTCCATTATCTGGTATTCGGCTCTCGACGCAGAGGAGGTTGAGGACGAGAGGGACCTTCGCCGCACCCCGGTATCCACCTTTGTCCGGCAACTGGAATACGCCTACTATGAACTGGAGGATGACGAATGGGAAATCACCGACGAGCCGATGGAGAACGACCAGGGTGAGTTCCGCCTGCCAGACTTCATCCGCCTGACTTTCTTCCATCCCCAGGAGGGGACCCGGGTGCGCTCACTACTGATTCCCCATGGTTCAATCGAGATACCCCTCTTTTAAATGACCTCCAGCAACGCCAACCGGATAAAGAAAACACGGGGATCGGTTATCGTCCTGGTCCTTGTCTTCGTCATCCTGCTGACTTTCATCGTGGTCGCCTTCCTTGAGGAGGCCACGGACAAGATCAAGTACTACGGGCTCTTCCACAACCGGGATGATCTCCGCACCGATGCCTACTCGGCGATGGAGATTTCCCTGGCGGTCCTCAACCAGTACATTGAAATCGAGAATTCCCTCTGGGGCCCCGCCCAGGGATGGGGAGATCCGCTCAAGGAAGCAGGGTTCCAACCGGCCCACGCCAATTCGGTGACGGTCTCCTTTACCGATGAAAGCGCCAAGCTTCCACTGGCCAGCCTGGAATACGACGACCTGCTGGTCCTTTTCGATGTCCTGGGATTCGACCTGCCGGAGGCCCAGGAGCTGGCCGACGCCCTCATTGACTGGACCGACGAGGATGACCTGCGACGGCTCAACGGATTCGATGGCGAGGACTATGAGGACATGGATCCACCTTACCGCCCCTCCAACTCACCCATTGTCTCGTGGGATGAATTCCAGCTGATCAAACCGTTCCGGAAATTGTTCTGGGATGAATCCGGCCAACCCAATGAACTTTGGCCGATGTTCCGGTCAATGGTTTCGCTCTACCATACCGGCAAGGTCAACATCAACCAGTCCAATGACCTGACCCGGCTCTACCTTGAGGAAAAGGGCCTTCTGGACATGCGGGCCCTGGACTACTTCATGAACGGGGCCGATAGTGAGCCGGGGACAGAGGATGACCGGTTGTTGCGGGCCGGCCAGGGCAGCGAGGGAATCCTCCTTTCCGGGGGGGAAGTTGTCACCGACAGCATAGAGCTTCTCCGCGTCCTGGTGGAAGCCCGGCGGGGGGAAGCCAACTTCACCCTGGAAGCCCTGGTCACATGGTCCGGATCAAACCCTTCCGCAGCGGCCTCCCCGGATTCGGATGCCACCCGGGAGCCCAGTAAAGCAGAGGCCGAGAATGTCGCTGAGACTGCCCAGGATGAACGGAACCGCGCCCGGGGCGATACCCGGACAGCGCCCGCGGCGGCAGCCAAGCTCGGGTATCCGTTCCGCTTCGTCAGGCTCACAGAGAATCGTAAATTTTGATCGACACCCATTTTCTCCGAACCGTTTAATAGAGTTAACCGTCCAACATGAGCCGACTAACCCAGAAATTAAGCCCCCTAATCGCTGGATTGCAGAAAAAACTGCCGGAACAGAAGGTCGGACTGGTCCCGGGTGACGCATTTTTTGTCCGCACGGTGGATCTTCCAGCGGGCTTATCGGAAGGGGAATCCGAGGCTTTCATCCAGCTCAATCTGGAAGGAAATTCGCCCTTCCCGATGGAGCAACTGGCATGGGGCTACCTGCACAGCGGGGATTCCCCGCATGCCTTTGCCTACGCCACTCCCAAGTCCCGGCTGAAACGCCTCGAATTCGCGCATCTGGAGAGCTACTTCCAGTTGTTTCCGGGTTTCCTCACCCTTTACGGGGCTCCGGTTGAGCGGCCCACTATCCGGTTCCTTTCCCAAAACGGGATTCTCTCCGCCCTCTTTCTCCAGCCGGGCCAATCGGTCCCGGCAAGGATCCTCTCCAAGAGGATCAGTGGCGATCTCCTCACCGATGACCTGCTGGCCCAGGCCAGGGAAACCATGCTCTGCGGCCTGGAAAAGAATGGTTATGGCTGTGAGGACGGCCTCTGGCTGGGCGTGGGGACCGAGATCCACCCCAATGGCTCAGTGTCCTTTGACCATCGCTGGGTGGGCCCGGGAACCATCGCCAACAAGAAACATACCCTCAAATTCGACGAACGGACCTTGTGGGCGGTTGATTTGCGGGACGATGCTTATGCGGGTCGGCAGGCCAACATCCGCCGGCGTAGCAAGATCATCTGGAAAAGCATGACCGCGGGGGCATGGTGCACCGCCCTGCTGCTGTTTCTCCAGGTGGGCAACTTTGCCCTGCGGGGCCTGAACCTAGTCCTCGAGCACCGGATCGGCAACGTGGAGCCACTGGCCGTACGAGTGGAGAACAAACTCACCCTGGCCTCCCGCCTGACCCAGTCCGTCGAGGAGGACATCAAGCCCTTCGTCCTCATGGAAAGCATCAATCCCCTCCGGCCGGACGCAGTCTTTTTCGAAAAGGTCCGCACCCGGGCCTTTAATGAAATGGAAATAGCAGGCAGGTCGAGCGAGGGCGTCACCCCGGTCAACGCCTTTGCCGACTCGATTGGTCAATTGCCCTTCGTCGCCTCGGTGGAGAACAATTCCCAGACCCGCAACAACCAGACCAGTTTCGACTTCGTCATACGTTTCTCGGAAATCCCCCCTGAACCGGAGGGCGGGTTTGTTCTTCCGGTATCCGAAACTGTCGAATCCACTGAAAGTGAAGGAGGGGAAGAATAGCCATGGTTGCCCGCCAGATATTCAACGCCCTGTCCCTTCGCGAACGCTACCTGCTGGCGATCTTCGTCTGGACCCTGTTGTTCCTGTGGCTCGTTTTCCTCGTCCAGGCACTGCAGACAAGCGTCAGGACCTTGAATTTGAACCGGGCCGCCCTCGAGTCCTTCGAGTACACCCTCAGCCAGACCAGCCAGGCAGAGGCCCTCCTCAGGAGCGCCCGGGAAGGCCTCGACAGCAGCAAGACCTTCTCGGCTTCACAACTGGTCGGACGTCTCGACTCCCTGGCCCGGGCCAACGAGGTGAGCAGCTTCGACATCAGCACCCCGACCACCCTCGAGAGCCAACTCTTCACCTTTAACAATGTCCGCCTCTCCATCAAGCGGGCACGGATCACCGAGCTGATCCGCTTCAAACAGGCCGTCAAGGTCTACTCTCCCTACATCGCCCTGGGCGATTTCCAGGTCAGCGCCAACAAGCGCGATCCCCGCTTCCTCGACGCGACCTTCGAACTCGTTTCCTTTGAATTGAAAGAAGAGGCCCTCAATGAATGATTCATTCCAGTTTAAACCACTGAAGAAAGCCTGCCGGGCAATTTTGCTCCTGGCACTGATTCCGATTCATCAGGGAATCGGCCAGGAAGCCCCTCCTGCCAATCCACAGTCACCCCCACCGATGTTCGTGCCTCCCCCGCCGCCGAACTTCACCCCACCGACCCGCTCACCGGGAATGATGCGTCGCGTCGCAGCTGTTCAACCGGGCCAGGAGATCCCCTCCCAGCCGGAGCTGATCCAACGGGCCTCTGCCCTCGTCGATTCGGATGCCCCGGGAATGAATGAAACGGTCGGACTGATCCGCATTCCCGAAATGGGCACCAACGAAGTCCTCGAGATGCTCGAAAACATGACCGGCAAGCCCATCCTGCGCCAGCAGACCCTGCCCACGGTCAAGATCACCTTTTTCAGCCAGGAGGCACTGGCCCGGGGAGAGGCCATCTCTGCCATCGAGAGCCTTCTCTCCCTCAACGGCATTGGCATCACCACCCTCGGGGATAAATTCCTTAAAGCGGTTCCCAGCGCGGTCATGAATTCACAGGTTCCGCGGCCCTGGGAAGGCAGCACCCTCGAAGCCGTGCCCAGCCAGATGATTTACGAGAAAATCTTCGAGCTGGATTTCCTGACCACGGAAGAGTTTGTTCCCCTCATTCAGCCGCTGATGTCCAGCGGCGCCCCCATCGCCTTCGGGAAGAGCAATCTGGTTCTCGTCACCGATGCCCTGGTCAACCTGCAAAGGATCGAACGACTGCTGCCCATCCTCGACAAGCCAGCCCGGCTGCGCACGGAAATGCTTTTCTTCGAGCTCCAGAACCTGCGCTCGGAAGATGTTCTCCGCCGCATGGAGCAAATGGCCCAGGGGGTCCTGAAAAACCGCCTCGAGAACAACACCACCTTCGAGTCCGATGAACGGACCAACCAACTGATTGTCTTCACCCACCCGTCCAACGTCGCCCTGGTTACCGAACTGGTGGAGCGGCTGGATATCGACGTGGCACCCGCCACCGCCACCGAGGTCTACTCAATCCGCTACGCAGACGCCACCGAAGTGGTGGCCATCATCGACCAAGTGGTCTCCGGGCAGCGCCAGGTCCGCAATGAGACCGGGGGGGACAACTCGCCCGCCACCCAGGCCGCCCGGGCCCGCACCGCCGCCCAGGTGCGCCAGAGCAACCAGACCGCCGCCGCCGCCCGCGCCGAGGCCAACAACCTCCAGTTCTCGGATTTCCTGACCATTGTCCCCGATGAGCGGGCCAACACCATCGTCGCCTCCGGGACCCATAACGACCTGCGCTACCTTGAGCAGCTGATCAGCCAGATCGACACCCTGCTGGCGCAAGTGCGTATCGAGGTTGTCATTACAGAAGTCCGCCTGAGCGAGAATGACACCCGGGGCATCGACAATTTCGGGTTCAAGGTGTCCGGAACGGGGTTCTTTGACTTTGACCTGGACGGATCAGATACCTCATGGACCGCCAGCCCGGGAGAACTCTATGGGATCACCTTCCCGGCATCGTCCGCCGGCAGTGGTTCCTCCGCCGTCACTGCTGGGCCCATCACATGGGACGGATCCAAGTCCAGCATCGCCTTTATTCTCAACGCCGCCCAGACCAACTCCGACATCAGTGTGCTGTCGGCCCCGACCATCGTGACCACCCACAACAAGGAGGCCAGCGTCTCCGTCGGGGAGGAGCGCCCGGTCCTGACCAGCACCACGCGTGAGAGCGGGACCGTCAGCGGGGTCGTCAGCCAGGACCAGGTCCAGTACAGGGACATCAAACTGGAACTGAAGGTGACGCCCCTGATCGGCTCGGATGGGGTGGTCCAGATGGAAATCGACCAGCAGGTGCAGAGTGTTGTCGGTAACATCCTCGTCAACGGCAACCCGCAGCCCATCGTCGGGACCCGGTCGGCCACGTCCTATGTCAGCGTACAGGACCAGCAGTTGATCGTCCTCGGAGGGCTGCAGTCGCTGGACACCTCCACCACCCGGGGACGCATGGCTGTGCTCGGGAAGATTCCACTCCTGGGCAACCTTTTTCGCAGTAAAAACACCGAGGAGGTCCGCAATGAGCTGCTCATCTTCATCCGTCCGACCATCATCCGGAGCACCGGGGAGGCCAACACGGACGCCAACGACCTGATCGATGTTCTCGAGGGCAATGAGGAGCTTCGGGATTACCTCAACCAGGGAACCTTCCGCGAGGCCGAGTCCAACTGAACCAAATGGGGAAACCCTTTCCAGTCATGACGGCTATCCTGTCAATTGCAGCCCTTCTGATCTTTCAGGGAGCATCGGCGGAAACCAGCATCATCGTCAATTCACCCTTTCTGCCCGAGGGGTTCTCTCCCCCCGGAGGAAGCGGTTCGAAGGCCAAGGCACCCGTCTCTTCAGGCCAGCTTGAATTCAGGGGGGTCTACCAGATGGACAGCGTCTACTATTTTCAGCTCTACGACCTGCGCGAACGCAAGGGAACGTGGATCAGGGAGGGTGACCGTTCGGCCCAGCCGAGGATCGTGCGTTATCAGGATGAGGAAGATGTCCTCGTTGTTGAATCCGATGGAAAGGTCATGAACCTTGAAATGATCCGGACCAGCGACAAGGCGATACCGCTCCCCACCCCGCCTCCGGCGGTCACCACGCCGGCCAGGACACAGCAACCGGCTACCCGTCCCGGCACCGTCCGCCGGAGAGTCATCCGCCCGACAACCCAATCCTCGACTTCCGCCACCCGCCGGGCCGCCCTGCCCAACAATCAAACCGAAAATTGAGACGATGAGCACCGATCCCAATTCCCAAAGCGAACCTGTCCTGGCCGCACTCGGTCCGGACCAGGTGGCCACCTTGGAGGAGGCACCCCGCCAAAATCGTCTTCCGTTGCTGGCCCAACTGAGGCGGCAACCCGAGTCCGAGGTGCTGGAGGCCCTGGCCATGGAAGCCGGCCTGGAAGTTCGGGAAGACTTTGATCTTCCCGACGACGCCGCTGACATCCTTCCCCTGCGGATCATGCACGAGTACCAGTGCCTCCCCCTAATCGAGGAAGGCACCCAGGAGGATGTCCTCCCGCTGGTCACCGTCTGGCCCCCCTCCCGGGAAATGAATGAGTGGATCACCGCGGTCAGCGGCAAAACCCCCTTGTGGCGGCTCGGACCCGCCAATCGTATCAGCGATACCATTACACAGCGCTACGGCGTGGGCGCGGATTCCCTCATTGAATCCGACATCGCCACCGAGGACTCCGGCCGACTGGAGGAGGTCGAGGAGGACGAAAGCGCTGCCCTGATCCGCTTTGTCAACGAGGTCATCGCCAAGGCGGTCGACGACCGGGCCACCGATATTCACTTCGAGCCCCTCAAGGATTCACTGCAGATCCGCTACCGGATCGACGGTGAACTGGTGCCGATCCGTGTCCCGGACAACCTGATCCGCTTCCAGGGTGCCATCATCTCTCGCTTGAAGATCATGGCCAGGCTGAACATCTCCGAGAAACGCCGGCCACAGGACGGACGCATTGTCTACAAGGGCAAGGGGACCGAACTGGATATCCGTATCTCAACCATGCCGACCATGTACGGCGAAAGCGTTTCCCTGCGACTCCTCAACCAGAAAAGCCAGCCCCTTTCTATGGAGGAACTGGGCATGCTCAAGGAGGATCAGAAACGCATCAAGCGGGTACTCGACCTGCCCTACGGGATTATTCTAGTCACCGGGCCCACCGGATCGGGCAAGTCAACCTCACTGACCGCCTTCATCCGACAGATCAACTCCCCCTCGCGCCGAATCATTACCGTCGAGGACCCGGTCGAGTACGAGGTCGAGGGAATCAACCAGACCCAGGTCCACAGTGAAATCGGTTTCACCTTCGCCAGCGCGCTCAGGCACATCCTTCGGCAGGATCCGGACGTCATTATGGTCGGGGAAATTCGCGACTCGGAGACCGCCGACATTGCCATCCGGGCGGCCCTCACCGGACACCTGGTGCTAAGCACCCTGCACACCAACGATGCACCGGGAGCCCTGACCCGCCTCATCGATATGGAGATCGAGCCGTTCCTGATTGCCTCCGCGGTGGAAATGATCCTCGCCCAAAGGCTGGTCCGGAGGCTTTGCCGCAAGTGCGCCCGGCCCGGCAACTACTCGGAGCATTACCTCAAGGAATGCCTCCAAGCCCTCAATCTGGAACCCACCCCCGAACGCTTGGGCATTGAGATCCTCGATCCCATCGGCTGTGAAGCCTGCCGCGGACTGGGTTATCAGGGCCGCGTCGGCATTTTTGAAATCCTCCGGGTCGACGACTCGATCCATGAGCTGATCGTCCAGAAGCGCTCTGCCCGGGTGATTCGTCAGGAGGCCCTGCAATACGGGATGACCACCCTGCAGATGAGCGGGTGGAAGCAACTCGGACTGGGCCGGACCTCCCTCAACGAGATCATGCGCTACAGTGTTGGGGATGATTCCACCGACTGATCCAACGATGCCCCGTTTCACCTACAAAGCCCTCGACAACACCGGGAAACAGGTTTCCGGTGAGGTGGAGTCAACCGACCGGAAACGCTTGCTCCAGCAGCTGGCCCAGAAGGGACTGAAGCCCGTCTCGATTGAGTTCCTCGGGGAACAGGTCTCGACCGATGACGAGGTCGAGCAACTGGACTTCTTCAAGAAGGGCTCCGGAAAAAAACGCTTTTTCAGCATCAAGCGATCGAGAAGCGCAATCGCCCTTGAGTTTCTCAAGCGCCTCAATGTTCTCCTTTCCTCGGGCATGTCCATCGGGGACGGGGTCAGCCTCCTCAGCCGGCGAATCTCGGATCCGCAGTTGGCCGGGCTCTGCGAGTCCATCTGGAGGCGGCTTAGCGAGGGCCAGTCTCTGGCCGCCGCCATGCGGGCTGAAGGGCAGTTGTTTTCCAGTTCCACCATCCATGTCGTGGAGGCAGGCGAGTGGAGCGGCAACCTGCAGGTAGTTTTAAAACGGGTTGTGGATTATCTCGAGGAAGCTCGGGATGTCAGGAAGCGGCTCCTCCGGAGCCTCAGCTACCCGGCCTTCGTCCTTTCGACCGCGCTCGTCGTCATCATAATCCTGCTGACCTTCCTGCTCCCCAAAATCGAGGAAATGCTTGATCAACTGGGAGGTGAACTACCCCTGATCACCAAGCTCCTCATTGGGGGTTCCAATGCCACTATCACCTTCGGACCCTATCTTCTGGCGGCACTGGTCCTAGCCGTTTTCTCTATCCGCCAGTGGCGCCGTTCGCCCGCCGGCCAGTTCAAAACCGACCTTTGGCTGCTCAAGCTCCCCGTGATCGGACGTATCTACCTCTACTCGAATATTTACGGGACTACCAACCTGATGTCCACCCTGCTGGGAAGCGGTGTCAACACCACCGAAACCCTGAGACTGGTCGAACGCACCATCAACAACACTATCCTCAGGGGGAAGTTCGCCGCCGCCCGGAAACAGATCCAGGAGGGCGTTTCCATGGCCATGGCTATCCAGCGGGTGCACTATATGCCCGACGTGGCCATGGATATCCTCACCGTCGGGGAGAATACCGGCAATATCGTCAACAGTCTCGACGATATCAACACCATCTATCGGGAGGAACTGACCAAAAGCCTCAATACCCTGACCGTCACCACCGTCGCTCTCGCCCTTGGGGGAGCCATCACCCTGGTGGCAGTGATTGCCGTCAGTGTGGTTTTCAGTGTCCTCAGTGTGGGCCAGTCCCTGCAACTCTAACCGGCGGACAGGAGGGCCCCCGCCCAAGCGACACTGCTCCCTAATTTTTGTTTTGCACCTTAAGGGTGCCTTATTAGTGTCTAAATCCACGCGGCACGGCCTGAGGTGCGACTACCAACGCAAGGGCTGAATCCGGCAATCGAACCCTTTCCAACCATGTCAGAACAAATACACGAGGAATCCATCGGCCAACTTCCGGATGGACGGGAGATCAAGGCCTTCACTTTGCAGAACGAGAAGGGCCTGCGGGCCACCTTCCTGAATTATGGAGGCATCCTGGTTGAACTGGAGGTCCCGGACCGGATCGGCATGCCCGACGACGTGACCCTCGGCCTGGACTCGGTCGAGGACTACGTGGAAAACAATCCCCCGTACTTCGGGGCCGTGGTGGGACGCTTTGCCAACCGTATCGCCCACGGCAAGTTCACCTTGGACGGGAAGGAATACCAACTCCCGATGAATGAGGAACACACGCAGCTGCACGGTGGCGTGGAAGGATTTTCCAGGAAACTCTTCGAGAGCGAAATCCGCGAGGGCAAAAACGGCCAGGTCCTGGCTTTGTCCTACGACAGCCCGGATGGGGAAATGGGATTCCCGGGCAACCTCAAATTTCAGGTGGAGCTCTCCATAACCAAGGAAAACGGGTTGCGCTACGACTACACGGCCACCACCGACCAGGCTACCATTGTCAATTTCACCACCCACCCGTATTTCAACCTTGCGGGACAGGGATCCGGCAGCATTCGGCAGCACATCGTCCAGATCATGGCCGACACCTACCTCCCGATCCGGAAAGACACCTGTACCCCGACCGGCGCATTCGAGAACGTCAACGACGGACCCTTTGATTTTCGCGAACCGGCCTCGCTGGACCACCGTCTGGATTCACCCAATGCCCAAGTCCACCAATGCCATGGATTTGACCATACCTTCGTTTTCAGGAAGGATCGTGATTTCAGTGAACCGGTGGCGACAGTCGTCGACGAGCCGTCGGGCCGTAAAATGGAAGTTTACACGTCGGAACCCGGGATACAGCTCTACACGGGCAATGCTCTCGACGAGACACTGGCCGGGAAGAACGGGTACTACTATCCGAGGCACGCCGGGTTCTGCATGGAAACACAGCACTTTCCGGACTCGCCCAATTTCGATACATTTCCCTCCACCCGTCTTGGGAAAGGGGAAACGTTCACCTCCTTCACGGAGTACCGCTTCTCAACGGTCTGACCCTGGGCCTAAGCCAGGCCCCGCTCGCTGCCCTTGATGAAGGTAACCGCTTCCTCGATGAGGCGGCCCTCGCCGAGTTGTCCACCCTGAAGAGCCTCCAATGCCTGGGTCCGGTTCAGCCCCTTGCGGAATACCAGCCGGTAAATCCTCCCGGCGAGCTGGATCTCTTCCTCTGAATATCCGATTCGCTGCAGCCCCACCTTGTTGATGGTCCGGTGGGTGGCAGGATACCCCTCGGCCAGCATGTGCGGCATCACGTCCTGCAGGACCTTGCAGCAACCGCCGATCATGGCCCCGCTGCCGATCTGGCAGAACTGGTGCACCGCCGTCAATCCGCCGATCACCACATGGTCCCCTACCCGGCAATGTCCGCCCAAGGTGCCATTGTTGCTGAAAATGCAATGACTGCCGATCGTGCACTCATGCCCGACATGGCTGTACGAGCAAAACAGGTTGCCGGAGCCGATGCGGGTGCAGGAATCCTTGAAGGTGGCCGGGTGGACCGTGCTGTATTCACGGAAGATATTGTCGTCACCAATGTAAATCGGTGCCTCGTCCCCGGTCCATTTCTTGTCCTGGGTACGACCGCCGATCAGGGCATAGGGGAAGACCTCGTTGCCTTTCCCCATGGTGGTGTTGCCCTCCACACTGGCGTGGTGATGAATCCGGCAACCGGGCCCGAGTTTGACCATCGGCCCGATGTAGGCATAGGCCCCCACCTGGACTCTCGCCGCCAATTCGGCGCCGTCCTCGATAATCGCAGTGGGATGTATGTCGGTACCGGCCATCAGTCAGCCCGCCTATGCCCGACCAAGGTAACTCTTGTCAGCGGTGGAAACCTTGATCCGCTCGCCTGTCTTGATGAAAAGGGGTGTCTGGATAACCAGTCCGGTGGAGACAGTGACCGGCTTGAGGGCCGCGCCCGAAGTGTCGCCCTTGATGGCGTCCGGGGCTTCCGTCACCTCCAGCTCGACCGAGGCCGGCAGCTGGACCTGCACCGGCTCGTGGTCAACGAAGAGAACATCCACTGAGTTGCCCTCGGAAAGGAATCCCTTGGCGTCCTCGATCAGCTTCTCACTCAGGACCACATCCTCGAAGGTTTCCGGATCCATGAAATGCCAGCCTTCCTGGTCAACGTAGCTGAGCTCCATTTTACGGTTGTCAGTGACCAGGATCTCAACCGAATCGGTGCTTCTCAGCTTGGTGGTGGTGCTGGAACCGGTGCTCAGGTTCCGCAGGGTGACCTGGACGAATCCGGCCTGCCGGCCCTGCGTGCGGTGCAGCATTTCCAGCACCAGATGCGGTGCCCCGTTGTAAAGGATGACCTTGCCTTTGCGAATGTCTGTGGGTGATGCCATTTGCTTATATTGAATGAAGTTAAAGGTCGGTCAAACCATCCTCGGGAGATTCTGTCAATACCGCTGAGATTCAGGCCTTTACAAAGTCCAATCCGCATTGCCATAGTACCCATCATGCGGCAAAGAACGATTCTCCGTGAAGTTTCCACACACGGCAAGGCCCTCCACACCGGCCAGATGGTCCATTTGACCTTCAAGCCGGCCCCCGTCGACCATGGCATCGTCTTTCGCCGGGTGGACCTGTACGGCAAGCCGGAGTTGAAGCCACAGATTGAGCTGGTCCAGGATACCCTCGTCCGCAGCACCGACATCTCCTCCGGTCACACCAGCCTCCATACCATTGAGCATGTTCTCAGTGCCCTCGTGGGGTGCGGAATCGACAACTGCCTGATCGAGCTGGATGCCTCCGAGCCGCCGATTCTCGATGGCTCCGCCAAGCACTATGTGAACTTGATCCAGAAGGCTGAGGCGGTGGAGCAGGATGCCGAGCGGCAGTATTTCGAACTCAAGGAGCCCATTTCGGTAACCGACGGCAACCGGTCGGTCATCGCCCTGCCCTACAATGGGTTCAAGGTGACCTGCACCAGCGCCGATGACCGGGGCATTCACACCCAGCACATGTCCATTGACCTGGATCCCGATACCTATATCGCGGAAATCGCCCCAGCCCGGACCTTTACCGTGTACGAGGACATCGAGCCATTGCTCAAAATGGGGAAGATCCAGGGAGGCAGCCTCGACTCGGCCATCGTCATCAAGGGGGACCAGATCCTCTCCAAGGAGCCGCTCCGGTTTAACGACGAGTTCGTCCGACACAAGATCCTCGATATTGTCGGGGACCTGGCGCTGCTGGGTTGCCGCCTGAAGGCCCATATCGTGGCTGTCCGGCCGGGGCACAAGATGAATTCCGAGCTGACCAAGGTCCTGTTCAAGAACATGAACGCCAAGCCGGAACCCAAGGCGCTGGAACCGGTCACCAAGGACTCCCCCCATGCCAAGAAAAAGATCATCAATCCGGATGAGAAACAGATCAGCATACGGCGCATCCTCGATATCCTTCCCCACGCCTATCCGTTCGTGCTGGTCGACAGGGTCCTGGAAATTGAGGACGACAAATCGATAACGGCCATCAAGAACGTTACCATCAACGAGCCTTACTTTGTCGGCCACTATCCGGGCAACCCGGTAATGCCGGGGGTGCTGCAGATCGAGGCCATGGCCCAGGCGGCCGGTCTCCTCATGCTGCGCAAGATCTCTGCCGAGGGCAAAGTAGCCCTCTTCATGAGCGCCGATAAGGTCAAGTTCCGCCGGGCGGTCATTCCCGGGGACCAGCTGGAAATCAAGATGGAGGTCCTCAAGCTCCGCTCCAACAAGCTGGCCACCGTTGCCGGCAAATGCCTGGTCGACGGCGAACTGGCCTCCTCGGCCCAGTTGATGTTTACCGTCCTCGATGTTCCCGAGGAAGGCATGTAACCACAACCAGTCGCGAGATGAGCGAATCAACCATCTTTGAAAAGATCCTCTCCGGGGAAATCCCGGCCAAGATCGCCTACCAGGATGATCTTGCCTTTGCCATTCACGACATCAACCCGCAGGCGCCCGTCCATTTCCTGGTCATCCCGAAACGGCCCTTGGCCAGGGTTGGTGAAGCACAGGAGACGGACAAGGAACTCCTCGGTCACCTGTTGCTGGTCGCCTCGCAGCTGGCAGCTGAAATGCAGCTTGGCAAGGGGTACCGGGTTGTCATCAACAACGGGCCCAACGGGGGCGAAAGTGTCCCCCACCTGCATGTCCATGTCCTCGGCGGGAGGCAGATGACCTGGCCTCCCGGTTGATCCACGCCCCTCAGGCCCGCTCAAAACAGCCATCCAGCCGACGGCACAGGAGCCCGTCCACTTCCATTTCCTGCAGGCAGCGGGAGACCTCGGCCGCGGATGCACCGATCCCATTGGCAATCCGGTCGACATGGGCCGCCGACTCCCTCCCGATAAAGTTCCAGATTTGCTGGCTGGTGCCTTCCAACTCCGGCTCGGCCCGCGGACAGGGGGCTTTCCTGTCGCTCACTGCCCGAAGCAATGCTCCCGGCAGGTAGCTCAAGTCATCGAGGATATCCTCCACGCAAGTGACCAGTTGAGCCCCGTCACGAATCAGGGCATGGCAACCAGTCGATTCGGGTGAATCGATCCGTCCTGGGACCACGTAGACCGGCTTGCCCTGCTCGGAGGCCATCCGGGCAGTGATCAAGCTTCCTCCGGTCGGCCCCGATTCAATGACCACCACTGCCTCGCTGATGCCTGAGACGATTCGGTTCCTTTGCGGAAAGCTGCGCCGGTCAGCCCTTCTCCAGAGGGGAAACTCGCTCCAGACCCCTGCACTCTCCCGGATCAATTCCAGCAAGCCCCGGTTGCTGGCAGGATAACAGCGGTTCAATCCCCCTCCCAGGACCGCCAGGGTCCCGCCCTGCTCCCGCAGGGCCGCCCGATGCGCCTCCGTGTCGATTCCTTCGGCAAGGCCACTGACCACGCAGAATCCTCTCTTGGAAAGGGTGGTGGCAAAATCGCGGGCCACCTTTCTTCCATAACTACTGGGACGGCGGGTTCCGACGATGGCGATGCTCCGCTCAGGAACCTGTCGGCCGGCAAGGTACCGGTACAGACCAACGGGCCGGTCCGCGCAGTTCCGGAGTCGGGCCGGATAGTCCTCCTCCTCGAAGGTGACAAAATCGGCCCCCATCCGTTCCAGTTCGGGCAATACTTTGCCGGGGTCAAAATGGGTGGGCCAGCGGTTCAGTTCCTGGTTCAGGTTCGGCCTGCACCAGTGTTCGCGCTCGGACAGGCTCATGTCCAGCAAGCGCTCCACCCGTCCCCCCATGGCCTGGTCAAGGCGGCCGATTCGAACCGGTCCCAGCCCGGGCAACGCCGAGAGAATCATCAGGGAAGTCCGTCGGTCATACCTCATCTGGCAGTCCTTGATAACGGCTGCCGATGAGCGGACAAGCGCCCGGTCTACCTAATCCTAGGGGCGAAGAACCTTGGCCAGATGGGGCAGCATCTCGGTGGTCTTGACCCCGATGGCACCCCTTTCACGGGCCAGGCTGTCAGCGGCCGCCCCATGCCAGGTAACGGCCTGTATGGCCGCGGAAAGTGGATCATCCGGACTTTGGGCCAGCAGGGTGGTCATTATCCCGGCCAGGATATCCCCTGCCCCTCCACGCGCCAGGACAGGTCCTCCGACCGGGGCGTGGAAAACCCGCTCCCCATCGCAAATGCGTGTCGGGCTGCCTTTGAGGACGGTCACCGCCCGGTACTTCCGGCTGAAATTGATCAGGGTATGGTCATCGATCTCCATTTTCTTGACCCCGTTCATGCGGGCAAATTCCCCGGGATGGGGAGTCAGGATAACCGGACCGGCGGAGAAGGGACGGCCCAGGACCGCCGCAACCACGTCCTGGGTCAGCGCCGAGGCATCCAGGACCATTGGCAGGTGGACTTCACGAATCACCCGGCAGAGGACAAACAGCGTCGACTTGTCGAGAACCAGTCCGGGCCCGATCAGGATGGCGTTGGCCCTGGTGGCGGCCCTTGAGGTGATGCGCACCGTTTCGACTTCGAGACCGCCTTCCATGGTGACCGGCAATGGACGCCACATCGCCTCCGGCAAGGCTCCGGCAATCTGGGTGGAAACCGTCGAGGGAGTCAGGATGGTCACCAGGCCGGCACCGGACTGCAGGGCACCCATTCCCGACATCAGGGAAGCTCCCGGCAACTGGCTCGATCCACTCAGGACAAGGCAGTGGCCATAGTCGCGCTTGTCCGACTGGGCGGGACGGATCCGGTTCAGGCTCCGGTAGGAACTGGGTGAGACAAGATGCGCGCAATTATCATCAGTGGATCTCTGATCGAAAAAGGGTTCAATCTCAAGGAAGCGGATCCGGCCCACCCATTTCTTGTTCTCATCATCAAAACAGGGCGACTTTGCCACCCCGGGGACATAGGTGATGTCCGCATGAAAAGGCTCGTTGGTCATGTCCTCACACAGCCCGCTGGGCAGGTCGACAGCCACCCGGAGGTGAATGTCGGTCCGGTTGTTGACGTGGCTGAGCAACTCGGCGACCGCCTCCTGCAGGGGCGGGTGAAATCCATGCCCGTAAATGCCATCAAGGACCACATCCAAGGTGCAGGGCTCCGTCTGGAGGTATTCCTCAATTGAAAGTGTTTGCAGGTTTTCCCCCATGGAATCGCTGAGTTGCGCCAGGGCCTTGGCTGCCAGGGGATTCAAGCAGGACTTGTCTTCCGTGAGGACGATGCTGACCCGCTGCCCGGGCAACCGCTGCCACAGGTAGAAGCAAGCCACGAAGGCGTCGCCCGCGTTGAGCCCCTTCCCGGCCAGAACCAGCAGCTCCGGCCGATCGGGCCATTCTCCCACTTCAAGATAATCGTTGAGGATTCCGGCTCCGATGGCTTCCCCGGCGTTCGTCATGGCAAGCGTGGTTTTTGCCTCGTCCCCTCCGAGGACCCCGGCCTCGTAGCTCCGGGCGGATTCAATTGCGAAAATGGGATATGTTTGATTCATCTGCAAAATTGGTGGGCCGATTTCAGCCAACAAGAACGGCAAAGGCGAGTCCGTAATTCTCCGTGTGCGAGAGCGACAGCAAAATGTCCTTGCCACCGACCTGTTTCAGCAAGGCCAGCCCCTGCTCGTCCAGCCTGACAATCGGCTCCTCGCGCTCGCCTTTGACGACCTCGATCGATTTCCAGCCAAGGGATTCGCCGATCCCGGTAGTGAAGCATTTGGAAACAGCCTCCTTGGCGGCAAAGCGGGCAGCCATATGGGGCACGGGATTCTTCATCCGCATGCAGTAGGCTTGCTCATCCCTGGTAAAGACCCGGTCCAGGAACCGCTCCTTCTGGCGCTCCAGGACTTTGGCTATGCGCTCGCACTCAATCAAGTCCGTACCGACACCACGGACAATGCCGCCCTCCGGCAGGGATATGCTCACTGGGGCTGCCCCCCGTTCATGAGCCGTTTCATTTCGCGGACCGCTTCCCGGATGCCGGTGAAAATGGCCCTCGATAAAATGCTGTGACCGATATTCATCTCCACGATGCCGGGGATCACCCGCATCCGGGCGATGTTGGTGTAATTGATCCCATGTCCGAGGTTTACCTGCAGCCCGATCTGCTGCCCAAGCTGGGTCGCGGCCTCAATCCTCAAGGCCTCCGCTTCACCATCCTCTCCGTAAAAGGTGTTGGCAAAGGCGCCCGTGTGCAACTCAATATAGGCCGCTTCCGTTTCCCGTGACGCCTCCACCTGCGATGCGTCCGGGTCAATAAACAGGCTGGTCCGTATGCCCTGGGAAAGGAGGGTCTGGACAATATCGGTGATCCGGTCCTTCTGTCCAGCGACATCCAGCCCGCCCTCGGTGGTGACCTCCTCCCGTTTTTCCGGGACCAGGCACACGGTGCGCGGCTTGACTTCGAGAGCAAAGGCCAGCATCGCCTCCGTGCAGGCCATTTCCAAGTTCAGGGGAACCTGCAGCGCTTCCCGCAATGCAGTGACGTCCCCGCGTTGGATGTGCCGACCGTCCTCCCTCGGGTGAACTGTAATCCCGTCCGCACCGGCGCGCTCAGCCTCGAGGGCCAGAGCCACCGGATCAGGCTCAACCATCTCCCCCCTCAGTCTCGGGTAGCCCTTGTAACGGGCCTGCCGGAGAGTGGCCGCATGGTCGATGTTCACGCCTAGTCGAATTCCGGGAATTTCACTCATGATTCAGCATATTAAACGCACCACGTCTAAAAAAGCGAGTCCTGCGTTGCTGAAGGCTTGTCCGGGCTCTCCCCCATCACCTTGTGCAGGAAGGAGGGCCGGTGCTCCGGGCAGGGACCGTGCCTGCGCAACGCCTCCATGTGTTCGGCGGTTCCGTATCCCTTGTGTCTTCCGAAACCGTAACGCGGATGGAGCAGATCCAGCTGGCGCATGATGGCATCCCGGTGCTCCTTGGCATGAATGCCCGCCAGGGCGATGGCCAGCGACTTCCGGTCCCCCTTGACGATGGCCCGGTGGGTTACGGCGAAATTGCGAATCGGGCGTCCATCGATGATGACCACCGGGGGGCGGGACCCGTCTACCGGTGAATCCCAGAGCGAGGAGGAAGCCTCACCGGCCACAAGATCAAGGGCTCGCCGCATGGCCAGGCCGTTGGCATGGTAGATATTGTACCTCTCAATCTCCTCGACACTGGCCACCCCGATTCCGATTTGTATCCAGTCCTGACTACAGGCGTACTTGAACCGCTCGACAATCTCGGCCCTTCTGGCAGGAGGCAACCGCTTGGAATCATCAACTTGGCGGCTGTTCCGGCGGCACCATGAGCTGGCATAGAATTCACTGCTGCACCGGACAGCGGCGGCGACCACCGGGCCCACCAGGCATCCCCGGCCGGCCTCGTCGACGCCCACCAGGGAAAGCGCTTCTCCCAGTTCCCGCCTGTCAAAACCGACCAGCCCCAACGGCATTTCAATAATAGGAGGGTTTCTGGGGAACGGGGAGTCCGAGGATCTCGTAAGCGGTCTTGAAATGCACCTTGGCAAAATCCTTCAGGCGGTGTGGGCCCAGCTTTCCGACAAGCTCCTCGCCCTGCTTTTTGACCTGTGCCCCCGCGCCCTTTTTAAGTTCCTCACCGAATTCCACACTCAGCTTGCGCATCTGGCGGACAAACTCCGCCCGGGCGCAGATGGAGGCCGCGGCCACCACGGGATCGGCTTCTGCCTTGGTCTGCATCCGCAGGTCGAAATCAACTCCGTTCTTCTTCAACTGCTGCTGGGTCAGGGGCGTCTTGCTGAACTGGTCCAGCATACCCCACTCCACGGGCCGCACCTCGATGGCGGCCTGCACCGAGCGGGCGTGATACCAGGCCAGCAGTTTATTGAGATTGGCCCCCGGCTTGCTCATCAGCTCGTTGTAACGCTGCATGCTGGCGAAGGTTTTCTTCACCACCACTCCCCGGGTCTTGAGAATGATCTTTTCCAGGCGAAGGATGCTGCCATCGGTAAGGTTCTTGGAATCCTTGACCCCTTCCTCCTGCCACTGGCGGACCATCGTCCCGTCGGCGATCACGCAACAGGACACGAGGGGGCCGAACAGGTCCCCCTTGCCGGCCTCGTCCACCCCGGCATGCGCCTCAAACCACTCCGGATGGCGGACTTCATCGTAACCCATCCGGGGGTCGCCGGTGATCTCTGCCTCGAGGATGTTCTGCACGAAGGTCTCGGTGCCCTTGCCCTGGATGACCACCTTGCCACTCTTGTAAGCGACAATATTGATCTGCTCATAGGGTGCCTTGAAGGCGAAAAGGCTGTGGTCGACGTGGTAATACCCGTACATCCGCTGGTCGCAGATCTTCTCCAGCTTTTCCATTTGGTCCGGGTCCAGCTTGATCGTGTAGATGGTTTTTACCTTGGGGGCGTCGTCCGCGCTTTTTTTCTTTTTCATCAGGATTTTTATCGAGTCTGCCATAAACTTAGGTTTTTCCCTTTGTCATGCGAGGGGATTTCTCAGTTTTTAGAGCCAGCCTGCTGGATTGGTTCCGGAAGGAAAAGAGGGACCTCCCATGGCGCCGTGACCCGAGCCTCTACAAGACGGTGGTCTCGGAATTCATGCTCCAGCAGACACAGGTTGAAACCGTCCTCCCCTATTTCGGGAATTGGTTGAAGCGCTTCCCAGATTTCAGGGCCCTGGCACAGGCCGAGGAGGCCACGGTCCGCAAGCACTGGGAGGGGCTTGGCTACTACACCCGGGCCCGCAATCTCCATCGGCTGGCCCAGTCCATTATCGCCGAAGGCATTCCGCAATCAGTGGCCGAGTGGATGAGCCGGCCGGGCATTGGGCCCTACACCGCCGCCGCCATTTCCAGTATTGCCCAGGGGTTTCCGGAGCCCGTTGTCGACGGGAACGTCATCCGTGTCCTCTGCCGGCTGGAGAATGACGCCGCACCAATTCGCTCCCTCGATGAGGGCCGCAGGCGCCTCCTTCCGCTGGCCCGCAAATTAATTGATGCCGCCAACCCGGGGGATTTCAACGAGGCGGTCATGGAGCTCGGGGCCACCGTCTGCCGCAAGGCCCGGCCCCTTTGCGACCAGTGCCCGGTCAGGGCACACTGCCAGGCTGTCGAGGCCGGCGCGGCTGACCAGCTGCCGGTCATTGTCCGCAAGGCCACCCGCAAACACACTCTGGCCAGGCTCTGGCTGGTCCGGGAGAACCGGATACTCCTGCACTTCTACCCCACCGGGGCGAAACGCCTGGCCGGGATTGCCGAGCTGCCCCAGATCAAGCCGCCGAAAACCCACCAGCCCATCCTCACCCGGTCCCGGGGCATCTCCTGCGAGCAGGTCCGGGAATCCATCCATCGCCTGCCGCACGACCACGCCGAGGCACAGCGCTGTATCGCGGATCCGGAAATGCGCTGGATACCCCTCGAAGAACTTGGCTCGGTCACCCTTTCCGCTCCCCACAGGCGCTGGATTGAAGCCCTTCTCAGGTCATTGGAACTATCTGACAGAACGACCTGAAACCATAAGTTCCATTTATAAAACGGCCGAGACAGTCTAATTAAGGGGTAGTCCGGCATTTTCTACTTTTCAGCACATCTGGAACCTTTTTGTGTGGACGTGACACAATATATCGGGGCGACAGCAGGAATACACCCCAACATGTTGTTAAGACCTTCCTGCCGAAGTTCTTAACAATTTTCATTCATCACCCCAAGAAACAAACAGACAACCATGAAATCCAGCAGTACGCCCAGCGAAGAAGCCACCCAGACCAAACCCATTCCTCAGTCACCGGAAACGGAAGTCCTTCTTAAGAAACATAGTTTCGCCCGTGCGGACTGTCATCCCTGCGATGAGATCGAGTGGGAAACCCGCTCGGCCAGCATCAAGGACGAAAACGGCAAAACCATTTTCGAACAGGGAGATATTGAGGTTCCCAAGGCCTTCTCCGAGCTGGCGACAAAAATCCTTTCCTCCAAGTATTTCTACGGTGACGCTGACAAGGGATTCGACCCGTTCCAGGGGGGGCGTGAATCCTCCTTCCGGCAGGTGGTGGACCGGGTAGCCAGGACCCTGAGCAAGTGGGGCCTCCAGGACGGGTATTTCAAGAGCAAGACCGAGGCAAAAATCTTCGAGGAGGACCTGACCTGGCTTCTGATCAACCAAACAGGCGCCTTCAACTCACCGGTGTGGTTCAATCTGGGCCTGTTCGAGGCCTACGGGGTGGGCAAGAACTCCGCCAAGGGCAATTACTACTGGGATATGGAAAAGAACGGGGTGGAACGGGCGCCGAACCAGTACGAATACCCCCAGTGCTCAGCCTGTTTCATCCAGCATGTGGAGGACGATCTGGAATCCATCATGGCACTGGCCAAGGCTGAAGCCATGCTATTCAAGTTCGGCAGTGGCAGCGGCACTGACCTATCTTCCATCCGCTCCACCCGGGAAAAGCTCTCCGGTGGCGGGCGCCCCAGTGGCCCGCTGAGTTTCCTCGCGGTCTATGACTCGGTGGCCGGGGTGGTCAAGAGCGGCGGCAAGACCCGACGGGCAGCCAAGATGAACACCCTCAAGGACTGGCATCCGGACGTTGAGGAATTTATTGAGGCCAAGAAGGTCGAGGAAAAGAAGGCCTGGGCCCTGATCGAAGAGGGCTATGACCCGTCATTCAACGGGGAAGCCTACGGCTCCGTCAAGTTCCAGAACGAGAACCTCAGTATCCGCGCCTCCGACGCCTTCATGGATGCCGCCGAAAAGGGCGAGGACTGGTGGACCCGCCGCGTGACCGACGGTGAGAAGTGCGAAAAGAAAAACGCCGGCTCACTGATGAACAAGATCGCTGAAGGCACCCACTTGTGCGGCGATCCCGGCCTGCAATTTGACGACACCATTCACAACTGGCACACCTGCAAGGGGTCCGGTCGCCAGAACTGCACCAATCCCTGCAGCGAATACCTCTTCCTGGACAACTCGGCCTGTAACCTGGCCAGTATCAACCTGCTCAAGTTCCGGACAGAATCGGGATTTGATTTCGAACGGTTCGCCCGTGCCTGCCGGGTCTTCATCATCGCCCAGGAAATCATCATTGACCGGTCCTCCTACCCGACCGAGGGGATCACCTACAATTCGCACTGGTTCCGCACCCTTGGCCTTGGCTACGCCAACCTGGGAGCCCTCCTGATGTCCTACGGGCTCGCTTACGACTCCGACAAGGGCCGCGCCCTAGCCGCCATGATCACGGCCGTTATGACCGGGAGCGCCTACCGTACCTCGGCCGAGCTGTCCCGTTGCATGGGTCCGTTCCCGGGATACAAGGACGCTCGCTACTTCGACGACCAGAATCCGCCCGCCAAGGATAACGTCGGCTCCATGCTGGAGGTCATCGAGAAGCACATCAAGGCCCTCGACGAAATCGATGAGAAGGTTGATCCGGAAATGATGGCCTATGCCCGCTCGACCTGGCGCCAGGCCCTCCAGCAGGGCCGGGAACACGGCTACCGCAACGCGCAGGTCACGGTGCTTGCCCCGACCGGCACTATCGGCTTCCTGATGGACTGCGACACCACCGGAATCGAGCCGGCCATCGGACTGGTTGCCTACAAGTCGCTGGCCGGCGGCGGCATGCTGCAACTGCCGATCAAGGTCATCCCGAGGGCTCTTGAGAAGCTGGGATACAAGGCTTCCGAGAGCGAACGCATCCTGAAGCATATCCAGGACCACGGGACAATGGAGCCGGTGGTCGTCAAAGGCGAAAAAATCTCCAGCGGCATCAAGGATGAACATCTGCCGATCTTCGACACGGCCTTCCGGTCCGGCAGGGGGAGCCGGGTACTGACCCACCTGGCCCACATCGACATGATGGCCGCGACCCAGCCCTTCCTTTCGGGGGGTATTTCCAAGACCGTCAACATGCCCCAGGAGGCAACCGTCAAGGAAATCAAGGAAACTTACTTCTACGCATGGCGCAAAGGCATCAAGGGTGTGGCCATTTACCGCGATGGATCCAAGCGCAGTGCCCCGGTCAAGACCCAGAAGGATGACCAAAGCAGCGCCAAGAAGGAGAGCAGCGTCCAGATCGTCACCGAGCCCTACCGACGCAAGCTTCCGGATACCCGCACCTCGACGACCCACAAGTTCAGCATCGGCGGGACCAAGGGCTACCTGACCGTCGGGCAGTTCCAGGACGGCGCCCCCGGTGAAGTCTTTATCCAGATGTCCAAGGCCGGCAGTACGATCAACGGCCTGATGGACACCATTGGAACCCTTCTCTCCATGTGCCTCCAGTACGGCGTGCCGCTGGAAACCCTGGTCAAGAAGTTCTCCCACATCCGCTTTGAACCGGAAGGGATGACCCGCAACCAGGATATCCCGATGGCCAAAAGCGTCATGGACTATCTTGCCCGCTGGCTGGGAATGGAATACATCACCGGCTACCGGCAGAAGATGTCCCCTGCCGCCCAGGCCGAAAAAGCGTTGGAAGATAGGGCCCCCGAGTCCGTTGCCATTGAAAAGGAGGATGAGGGAACCGAACTACAAATCAGTAGCGAACAAATGGAACTGCTGACCCAGTCGGAAGGTCACCTGACTTGCACCGAGTGCGGCAGTTCCAAAGTCAAGGTGACCGGAACCTGCGCCTGCTGCCTCAATTGTGGCACCTCCCTCGGCTGCAGCTGATCCGGAAACCACTCCCCCTTGAAGAGCTCCGTCGGTCACAGCCCGCGGGGCTCTTTCCTTTGGCAATCCGCCGATTCAAGAGACTTGGAATGCGCTGACGGTTGTGCATAAATATTGGGCAATGCCTCAACCGGTTGCCATATTCTACCACCCGGACTGCCTTCTCCACGACACTGGCACAAAGCATCCGGAACAGTCCGCGCGACTCCTGGCCATCAAGGCGGCACTGGAGGCGGCCCCATTTGCCCGGCACCTGCACTGGCACCAGCCCGAACCCGCCCCGGTCAAGTGGATTGAGGCCATCCATTCAGCGGAGTACCGGCAGTATATCGAGGAAGCCTGCCTGAAGGGACAACGATTCGCCGACACCGGGGATACGCCGATTTGTGAAGACTCCTACCGGGCGGCCCTGGTCTCGGCTGGCGGCGCCCTAGGGGCCGTCGACGCAGTCCTCAAGGAGGGCTACCAGACAGCCTTTTCCCTGACTCGTCCGCCGGGACACCATGCCAGCACGGAAAAAGCGATGGGCTTCTGCCTCTTCAATAATGTCGCCATCGCCGCCCGCTATGCTGAGTCGGCGTATGGCGTCGAGCGGGTCTGTATCATCGATTGGGACGTCCATCATGGAAACGGGACCCAGGACATTTTCTACGGCAGCCCATCGGTCCTGTTCTGCAGCCTGCATCAGCTGCCGCTGTGGCCGAACACGGGGGAAAGCCATGAAACCGGCAGCGGACACGGAAAGGGGCTGACCATCAACTGTCCCCTCCCCACAGGGGCCGGAATCGAGTTGTACCGGGAATCCCTTGAGCACGATGTGCTCCAGCATCTGGAATCATTCCGGCCACAGCTGTTCCTGATTTCCGCCGGCTTCGATGCCCACCGGGAGGACCCCATTGCCGACATCCATTTGCGCAGTAAGGACTATTTGGATCTGACCCAGTGGATTCTTGCCCAAGCCAAGCGGTTTGCCCACGGACGGGTTGTCTCCGTTCTGGAGGGCGGCTACAATCTGGAAGCCTTGGCCAACTGCGCCACCCGGCATCTGGAAGGGCTGTGCCAGTATCACCCGCCTAAAATACCCGGCCAAGATGATCGTAGGCAGCAGTTCCGGGATTGACCGCCTTGCTGATGTCAGCGGTGGGGGTGCCGTCGAGGTAATTGACCAGCTGACCTCCATCCATGGACAGGTCACGGTAGAATTCCACATGCCCATCGAGATAAACGATGTACCCACCCTCGCTGCCATAGATCCCGGGGCGGGCCTCGTCCAGTCCACCCCAGGTCCCGGACGTCTTCAGCCCGCGACTCCATGCCACCGGAGTGGTTGAGGGGCTTGCCAGAGGGCTCACGCCGCTGGCCACCGCCACCCCGATGGGCCAGTCCTCGAATCCGGCCACCGGTTGCCATGAACCACTGGCCCCGGGAGCGACCAGCACCGGGGGCATTCGGCCGGTTTTCCCAGTCAGCAGGGGATCCTCATTGAGGATAAACAGCTCACTCTCCCGAACACCCGTCTCCTCGCCGAGCCGGGCGATCCAATTCCCGAGGTCCTTTCCCGAAAGGCTGCGGCCGGTCACACTGTGGTAGGTGGCCACCGCCAAACCGATTTGCCGCATCTTCTGGGCGGTGGCCATGCGCTGCGCCTTTTCGCGGACAACCCCCACCGACGGCACCAGCATCCCCATCAGGATGGCCATCACCCCAAGGACCATCAGTAGCTCAATCAGGCTGAAGCCTTTTTCTCTTCGCATACCTGTAGCGAATACTCCGCTACCGGAAAACCCAAGCCGCGCAAGCAGTCAATTTTGACCACCCAATTCAATCTGGCAATACCCGCCGGGGTGAACATACTGGATCCATAATCATGGTCTTTGGACAAACATGGCAGACACTCCTTGTCGCGGCCGCCTTCCCGCTCATCGGGGCGGGTATCGGCTGGCTGACTAACCGACTGGCCATCCAGATGCTGTTTCGTCCTCGGGGACCGGTCCGCATTCTCGGGTGGACCCTGCAGGGACTGATCCCGCGGCGGCAGTCGGAACTGGCCACCCGGGTGGCTGAAATTGTCGAGACCGAACTCTTCAACCAGCATCTGATCCGCAACGAGATCAGCAAGATGGATCTCCATCCCCACCTCCAGCAACTGGCCACCAACATCGTCTGGGACCGGTTGGCCCCCAAGCTGAGGGCCATTCCCCTGCTGGGCAGCCTCGTCAACGACAAGCTCCTTTACAACCTCAACAAAATGGCCCTTGAAAGCCTCGTCGGAGAAACCGAGCCGCTTCTCGAGAAGGTATCCATGGAAGTCGAGCGACACATCGCGGTCCGTCGCATCGTGGAGGAAAAGATCCACGCCTTCGACCTCGAACAACTGGAGTCAATTGTCCGCAAACTGGCCCATAAGGAATTTCGCAGCATTGAGGTTCTGGGTGCCGTCCTCGGTTTCCTGGTCGGACTGATCCAGGGACTGCTCTTCCTGCTGACGCAGATCAGCTGAGGGTCACTGGACGCGCAGGGTCTCCAGAATGGGCACCGTATGCACCAGGTCAGGCTGGCAAACGGTGACCCCGTCCATAGGCATCGCGGTCAGGTGGGAGAAGCTGGTCTGCTGCTCCTCAATCAGGGGGTAGTCATCCAGGTGGATCAGGGTCCGGCCATCCGATACTTCCGGACTGCTCTGGCGGATCACATGGATGATCTGTTCCTGATCCTCGACGGGTACCCCGCGCCCCACCACCGAGTAGGTGATGCTGAACATGAAAGTGCTCAGGCCAATACCTGCTGCCAGGCAGAAAATGGCCAGCCCGGTACTGTAGGGCGACCGGTAAACCTGACGGAGTCCAAATCTGAGGTCTTGAAGAAAGGACAGGTTCATGGGTTTGCTGCCGTCTCAACGGCCGGCATGGGGCACGCAATTGTATTCGCCCTCCGGGCGGTCGTCGGTTACAACTTAACCCCTGAATTCCTAAAGGTCGAGCAATTGATCAGGGCTCAGCCCCCGGCCTCGCGCCGCTCACCCAGCTCGCGTTCCATCTCCTCCACCTGTGCTTCCGTAATCGGGTACAGGAAAAGAACCAGGCCGTTGGCAATGGCAAAGGCGCCCGGGATGAAACAGAACATGACCCGGATACCCATCATTGCGTCGGGAGTCTGCTCGGCATTGGCGACAAATCCAACCCATCCCAGCAACCAGCCCGACATGGTGCCACCCATCATCAGACCCATTTTCTGCGAGAACATGGCCGCGGAAAAAATAAGCCCCGTCGTCCTGCGGCCAAACCTCAGTTCACCGTAGTCGGCCACATCGGTGTACATGGCCCAGACCAAGGCGGGTGTCGGCCCGGCGAGTATGTTGCCAAGGGCGTTGACCACCAGCATCGCGGTTATTGCTTCCGGTGGAATAAAGAAGAAGCCAATCAGGGTCACGGCATTCATCAACGTCAGCCAGATCAGGGAATTCCGTTTGCCGAACCGCTTACGCAAGGCATTGGTGAAGAAAATCCCGAAGATGAAGGCCAGCGCCCCAGTCGAAATCATCACCGAGGTCAGGTCAAGGAACCAGAAAACCGGTTCGCCGGTGTCACCCACATAGTACTTGAAATAGTGGAACATGACCGCATTGCGGACCGCCACGTTCGACAGCGTCAGGACCGCCGCCGCAAACATGACCAGCCAGGGCTTGTTCTGGACCAGTATCTTCAGGTCCCGCGAAACCCGGGTGTCCGCGTCCTTCTTTTCGGCGGCCAGTCGCTCCCGGGTCGTGGCAAAGGTGAAAAGGAACAACAGGCTGGCCAGAGCACCCAGAAGGGCAAAGGTCAAACGGTAACCCAGCACCTCGTTCCCGCCCCCCAGTTGGACAACCAGCGGCCGTACCGCCAGGCCGATAATGAACATCGCACTGAACGCCCCCACAAAACGGTAGCTGGCCAGGATCGTCCGCTCCTCAGTGTCGGGGGTCATCACCCCCATCAGGGCCGAGTACGGGACATTGATCGCGGTGTAAACCATCCCCAGCAGGGTGTAGGTCGTGGCCGCGTAGAGGATTTTCATCCCTCCCTCCAGTTCCGGGCTGGCGAAGGTCAGGTAGCCAATCACCCCGATCGGAATCGACATCCACAACAGGTAGGGCCGGTAGCGGCCCCAGCGGGTCTGCGTCCGGTCAGCGACGATCCCCATCACCGGGTCGTTCACCGCATCCCACAGCCGCGCCACCAGGAAAATTGTCCCGACCACCCCCGGACCAAGCCCCCATACGTCCGTGTAATAGTAGAATAGTACTATGTTAAACGCCTGATAGAATATGTTCGAGGCGGTGTCCCCTGCCCCATATCCTACCTTCTCCAGGATGCTTAGTTTTCCATTCATGTTACCTGATTAGATTATTAAACTGCAATTTAGCGCAATAAGAAAGTTGCCTATCTCCCGGGAGGCTCTTCTAGTAGGTCCACCTCCTGTAATTCCTGCAGTTGTTTCTCGTAGACCTTGCGAGCCTCCTCCTCCTCCTCCTGGATGCGCTTGAGAGCCTTGTCGGTCTCGGATTCCGGGATGAAGGGAGCCTGCTCAACCTCGATCAGGGACGTCTCCTTGCGATCCTCGGAAACCGCATCGTAGATCTGCATGGCAAAATAAAAGGCGGCCACCGTGAGCAGCATGAGGAGGGACCCGAAGATGGCGTAGAGGCGCAACTTCCGGCCTGCGACCAAGGTTGGGGCCTTCTCCTTCAGGTACGCCAGGCGTGCCTCCGGGGTCTCCGTCCCGAAGCGGCTTGGCCGTGGTTTACGGTCCTCTATCTTCATTCTCAACCGACAATCCGCATCGCCAGATAGGGGACAAGGTTAAAGACCAGGACCATCATCTTGAAGCAGGCCATCCCGGCATAGTGGATTTTATCAAACTCCTCCATCGACAGATGGAAAAATCGGCTGTGGATCCGGTAAACGAAGTCGTGCATCAGGAAAAAGGCGGCGCCCCACCAGAGGAGCAATCCCAGGTTGATCAAAGTGCACCAGCCGAGAATCTCACGAATAATTTCAAGGGTCATGACGGTTCCTTCCATTCCGGTTCAACGATTCCTCAAGGGAACATGGATCCTGCCTGCAGGGAGCCGTACCTGCAACTCCAATCAATACCCCCTGTCGACAGCCTCCATTTGCAAAGCGGGAAGTTGCCATTTGGGTGAATGCGGTTACCTCTGATTTCATGTTTGATCCAGTACAAGTCATCAGGGATTTGGTCAGCCAGCCCAGTGTATCGACGGACTATAGCTATGAAGCGGGAATGCAGGGCACCCGGGATGTACTGACGAAGCTTTTTTCCGGAATGGGACTGGAGGTGGAAGTGGTCGAGACCAAGCGCCACCCAGTCATCCTGGCCCGGCGCGGGGGACCGGCCAACTGGCCCCATGTGGTCATCTACGGACATTACGATGTGCAGCCACCGGATCCACTCGACGAATGGGAATCGCCCGCCTTTGAGCCCACCCTGAAAGGCACCCGCCTCTACGGCAGGGGTGTGGCCGACAACAAGGGTCCCATGATGGCCCACATCGCGGCCGTGGGTCACCTGCTGGAAGAGAGCCCGGATTTGCCCCTGCGGATCACCTTTCTGATCGAGGGTGAGGAGGAAATTGGCAGCCCCAGCCTGCCCCAGTTCCTGGAGAGCCATGCCGATTCCCTGAAGGGTGACTTTATTCTCTTGTCAGACACCCTCAATCCGTCCGACGAACAAGTCGCCATCACCACCGGGCTACGGGGAATCCTCTCCTTTCAGGTGAATGTCAAGGGGCCGAACCGGGATGTGCACTCGGGCATGTACGGGGGAGCCATCTACAACCCCCTCCAGGCCCTGACCGAGATCTGTGCCAGCCTGCACCACCCGGACGGACGCGTCAATGTCCCGGGATTCTATGACGCGGTCATTACCCCGGAGGAATGGGAAAAGGACGAGGTGGCCAAGCTCCCCGTCACCGACCAGCAGTTTATCGAGTCCATCGGGGTGCGGAAATCCTACACCGCCAACGGGCGCACCGCCATGGAAGGCATCCGGTATGAGCCCACGCTGGAAATCAACGGCATCGGGGGCGGCTACCAGGGACCGGGAGACAAGACGATCATTCCCTCGAAGTGTTTCGCCAAGATCACTTGCCGACTGGTGGCCAACCAGGACCCGAAGGACACTATGGAAAAGGTCCTCGCCACCATCCGGGAACGATGCCCTGAACAGGTGCAGCTGACCATCGATGAATTCCATGACGGTCCCTGCTACTCGGTTGTTCCTCCCGGTCGCCCCAACACCCCCGCAGACCAGAATCCGCATCTTGCCCTGGCTTTCCGGGCCTGCGACCGGGCTGTCGAGGAGGCCTTCGGCAGGGCGCCACTCTACACCCGGGAAGGCGGATCCATCCCGATCATCGGGGAGCTGACCAAATCACTGGGGATGGACTGCCTGATGCTCGGCCTCGGGACTGCTGAAAACAACCTTCATTCTCCAAACGAGTCTTTCGACCTGGCCATGCTGGAAAAAGGAATAGCCGTCTCGAAGGAGATCCTCACCGCGGTCGCCCGGGGCGAATAGCCCAACCTGGCCGGGGATCATTTCCGATTACATCGCCACCTTTACCCCCTGCAGCCGGTCGGCCAGCAGTTGGAGGATTCCCGGGTGCGTGCCCGCGAGGCCGGTCATGTAGGTTCTGAGCCCCGGACTAGCTTGCTCAGCTGAACGGCAGATGGTGTCGACGTCCCCACCCGGCCCGGCATGGCGCCCGGGCGAAAGGAAGAGCATGGCCACGACAACATCCACTTTGTTCCATGATTCCTGCCGGAGAAGGGATTCCAGGAGAGGCTCATTGAAGGCGTACGCCTCACCAGGGCGACGCTCCATCGAAGACGGGGACAGGTCGCTGATCCCCTCAGCCAGCAACGCCTGCAACTGTTGGGCCAGGGCGTCCCGGACTGCTGTCACCTCTGGAAGCGGTGAACCGTGGTCCAACAAGGTCACCCTGGGTCGGCAAAGACGGTGCGACTCGATAACCCGGCGGACATTGTCGGCCAGGATGCCCAGCAGGCGCTCATTTCCCTCCTTCTCATCATACAGGAACGGTGTCCGCCGGATGCTGAAATCGCCGTGCCGCTCCCTCAACCATGCCAACCGTAGCGGCAGGTAATCAGTAATGGCAGCAGTCGGACCGAAGAAAAAGGGGATCAGAGTGAACTCCCGCTCCCCTGTCTCAAGTAACAACCGCAGGCGCTTTTCAAGGTTGATGGCCCCTTCCCCGCCCAGTTGGGCCGGGTCGATCTTGCTCGAATGCAGGAGGGAAGCCGGGATGATCTCATGCCCCGTCAATTGGGAGAGGGCCGCTGCCACTTCGCGCAGGTTCAGCACACTCTCTGCCTTCAGGCTGCCGTTGTCCACCAGGAGGTACCGCATCGGGGAAGATCATTCCAATCCCTATCCCGACCTCAACCATAATCTCAGTCTGCATTGGGGCTTCGCCATTTTTCGCTTTCCATCGGCTCCCCTTCCCTTTTCCCTCTCCAACATGGATTCCGATCAGACTGAGATCCTCGATATCTTCAAGAAAACCGGTGCCCTTCTAGAAGGTCACTTTATCCTGCGCTCGGGACTGCGCTCGGGGCACTTCTTCCAGTGCGCCCGCGTCTGTGAGCACCTGGACCAGGTCAGCCGGCTGGCTGAGTTGCTGATCAGCAAGCTCCCGGACATGTCAGAGGTGGAGACTGTTGTCGCCCCAGCCATGGGTGGATTGGTTATCGGGCAGGAAGTGGCCCGGCAACTGGGGAAGCGGTTCATCTTCGCCGAGAAGGTGGACGACCTACTGGCCCTGCGGCGCAATTTCATCATCAAGCCGGAGGAAAAGATCCTCCTTGTGGAAGACGTCATCACCCGCGGGGGCCGGGTTCAGGAGACCCTTGACCTGATCGATTCCCGCCACGGCATCACTGTGGCAGTAGCCGTCCTCGTGGACCGCTCCGCCGGCAAGGCCAAGTTCGAGGCACCGCTTATTTCCCTGCTGGAAATGAACTATCCGACCTACGAGCCGGAAAACCTGCCCGCCGAACTGCGGAATATCCCCGCCGTCAAGCCGGGTTCCTGAGGCTCAGCGCTCGTACTTCGAACGCTTCTACTTGAGATTCCCGGAAATCCGGATTCGTTGAACGTCTGTTGGCAGTTTTCGACTAATATCACGACGACCAGTTTTCAAAATGAACAGCATGCAAATATTCCTCTTTCTCATCATTCCCACTGCGATACTTGGCATCTACGCCCAGACGAAGATCAAGGGCGCCTATGACAAGTGGTCAAAAGTGGGTTCCCGCAGCCGCATAACGGGCCGGGAGGCTGCCCAGTATGTGATGCAGACCGCGGGCATCAATGACGTGGAGATTGTTTCCACCCGTGGAATGCTCACCGACCACTACGACCCGACCAAGAAGCGGCTTGTACTGAGCGAGCAGAACTATCACGGGAACAGCCTGGCCGCCCTTGGGGTGGCGGCCCACGAGGCCGGACACGCGATCCAGGATGCCACGGGGTACTCCATGCTGCGCCTGCGCATGGGATTGGTGCCGGTCACCATGCTGGCTTCACAGCTGCTTCCGTTTATCATCATCGGGGGATTCTTTTTTGGCATTTTCGGCCTGATCAAGCTGGGCGTCCTGGTCTATCTGGTCCTGACCATTTTCCAGCTGGTCACCCTGCCGGTTGAGTTTGACGCCTCCCGCCGGGCCAAGGCAGAACTGGTTGCCACCGGAATCCTCCAGCCGGATGAAATGGAAGGTGTCAACCAGACCCTGAACGCGGCCGCCCTCACTTATGTGGCCGCCTTCGTCAGCTCCCTGGCCAATTTGCTGTACATGCTGGCCCTGGCACGGCGGGACTAGATCCCGCCCCGACTAGGCTGCAGGAACTGCCTCTTCTGGAGAGGCTTCCGGGGCCGGCGCCTCAGCAGACTCCGCGGGTTGCCACACTCCCGTAACCGGACCGTGGATGGTCTCCAGTTCGGTCTGGGACCATGGGTCGGTACGGGCACCATAGGCATCGCGCACTTGCTTGACCAGTTCCTCGGAAACGGCGTGGGAATTATTCTGGTAATCCGGGCTGGTCCGGATGTAGGTCAGCACCGCGGCAATATGCTGGTCCTTGAGGCGGGCAAAGGGAGTCATCGCGTTGTTGTATTCCTCACCATTGACGATCACCTTCCCGGCCAAGCCAGCCAGGACGACCTTGATCAGGCGCTCCGGGTTGTCCTTCACCCAATCAGATCCGACCAAGGGCGGATACACCCCCGGGAGGCCCAGGCCCGTGGCCTGGTGACAGGCCACACAGTTCTGGTTGTAGACGCGTTTTCCAAGGGCCATCATGTCGACTTCCCTGGGACCGGTGTCCTCCACCACTCCACCGCGAACGGTTTCGTCGTAGTGGAACGGACCGAAATCCCCGGAATAATGGACAAGGTAGATTCCAGCCCAAAAGGCCAGCACCATGAACAGGGCGACAAAGAAGAGCGGCATGGGGGAGAAATTCTCCGTTGGCTCCTCCTTTTCCCGCATCAGCTGGGAGTGGACCCTTTGCAGGTCCTGGTCATCGAACCGGGTGCCTTCAAAGGTGTCCCGGGATTCGCCCTCGTGAGGATACATGTCTTTCTGGTCTTCGCTCATGGAATTGGCCCTCTCTTACTCCTCGGTAAATTTCATTTCCGGCAGCTCGTAATCCTGCTGGAGATTCATCAGGTAGGCAACCAGGTCCTTGGCCCGGCGGGTCGGGACCACTTCGTACCCCTCACCGGGATGGTAGGCCTCCGGCAGTTCAACGGCGTCAGGCGCCGGCCCCCGCAGGATGCTGACTTCCCTGACCTCGAAAAGGAAGGGATAAGGCGGCATGGTCGATCCGGGGGAGGTGATCTGCGGGTTGTAGATGTGCTGGTATTGCCACAGCTCCGAGTAGCGGAGCCCCACGTTGCTCAGGTCCGGGCCGGTCCGCATGGTCCCCAGCATGACCCGCTCCTCCTCGATGTAGTCGCGAGCCACCGACTGGCGGTTGCCCCAGCCACGCTCAAAGTCGGCCCCAAAGCCCTTCCGGCGGACCTGCTGCGAGTGGCAGTACAGGCAGCCCATCTGCTCGTAAACCTTCTTGCCCCGCTGGGCCTCGCCGACCAGGCGCTGGGGGAATGCGGCCATGCCCTCCGTATTGAGGCCGTGGATCACTTCCCCGTCGGCAAGAAAAGTAGGGCCCCCGATGGGCTCGCCCTTGTCGTTGACCAATTCCGCCGTCGCGGGAACAAGGTCCTTCATTTGCAGATGCGAGGTCAGGACAATCCCCGTCCAGGAGAACGCCAGGGTAAAAAAGACACCGAGAAATATGATTGGCAGGCTTTTCATTGGATCAGGCCTTTTCGACGGTTGGGGTCAAGAGGGTTGGCCGGGTGGCCTGGCCCTCGGTCCGGGGGCTGAAAATCATCCAGAAAACATTGATCGCGAAGGCAAAGTGCCCGATGGCAATCATCAGTCCGGAAAGGGAGCGCAACCAGAGCCAGGGCTTGGTGTTCTCCACCACCTGGAGAAAGGTGTAGACCGGCGAACCGTCCGTGGTCAGGGCGTTCATCTGCAGCCCCTGGATCCAGCCCCCGATCTGCAGGGCGATCACCATCAGCAGGATTCCCATGCCGCACATCCACCAATGGACCTTGATCAGGAAGGCATTGCGCCATTCCCGCAGCAGGAGACGGGGCATCATGTAGTAGACCGCCCCGAACATGATCATGGTGAAGAAGCCGTAGACCCCATGGTGGGCATGCCCGACAGTAAAATGAGTGTAGTGGGTCACTTCGTTGACGTGACGCAATGCCATGGTGCTGCCGATGAGGCTGACCACGGTGTAGTTGATGGCGCCAAAGACCACAAACCGAATGGTCGGGCTGGCCCAGCCTTCCTTGTGGTAACCAACAACGGTCAAGTGGTGGTTGATGGCCGTCACCACAACGGGAATGACCATCATCACGCTGGCCACTGTCCCCGCGGAAATGACCCATGCGGGGACCGGTCCCCCGATCAGATGGTGGACGCCCGCCCAGTTGTAGAACAGGGCCAGGGCCCAGAAGCCGACCACCGACAGGTAGTAACTGTGAATCGGGCGGCCGAGGACCTTCGGTATCAGGTAATAGGCTGTGGCCAAGGAAATCGGGGTCAGCCACAGGCCCAGTACATTATGGGCAAACCACCAGTTGGTCAGTGACTGGACAACCCCTGTGGCCGGTTCAAAGACCAGCATCACTTGGGCCACCGTGTACAGCCAGGGCAGCCAGAAAAAGGCGGCCAGGATATACCACTGGGAGACGTAGACATGCTCGGACTGGCGCCACCGGAAGGCAATGACCACCCACACCCCAGCCAAGGCGTAGGTGATGATGACCAGCGGGGTTACGTAGGATGGCATCTCCAGCCATTCCACCCCGATCATGTCACCTCGCAGGATCCCAAAAAGGCCGATGGTGACGGCGATATTCCAGAAAACGCCGGCGGTCAGGAGGATGTTGGTGTGGCGGATCCGGGCCCGGCAGAGACGGCCCATGATCCACGGGGCAACCGCGAAAATAACGTTGTTTCCCCAGCCGAAAATCATGGCGTTCAGGTGGGCGGTGCGGATCCTTCCAAAAGTCAGCCATTCGGTCTGGCCGAGAAAGTCTGGATTGGTGGACTTGATTGCCGCAATGACGGCGAAGGCCGTGCCCGCCAGCAGCCAGAAGACTGCCGATACCAGGAACAGCATCGCCGGTGAACGCATCGAGGCGTCCACTTCCCCGAGCCGCGCCCGCAGGTCGTTGGATGGGCCGCCGGTCGGCTTCAGGGATTCAATAATCGAGGGTTGGGAACTCATGGATAATCACTCCTGTTTCATTTGCCATTGGGTTTGCCCCTGCCTCGCTTGGCCGGGAAATGATCGGTCACTTCACCCATGGGCTCGTCTTCATCGAAAATCGTCCGGGCGCCCTTGTCGAGATTGGAGAGCTGCCCGTGCTTGTGCGCCCAATGCAGGGCCAGTGCAGCAGCGGCAAAAAAGATACCGGCGAAAACGAAGCCAACCAGAATGTATTGGCTCCAATCCATTAGCGGGACGGTTGGACCTCTCCGGCCTGCTGGTCCCGCAGTTCCTCGACGGCGATCTCCATGGCCCGGTCAACGGGAATACGGACCACGCCCTCGGCTTGGTTGACCCACTGGTAGCCATCCAGGAGCAGGGCCTGATCAGCCCGGACCTTGTTGCGGATGGCCGTGCGGGCCTCCACGTTCTGTTCTTCCTGGGATGCTGCCTGGTTGGGCAGGTAGGCCACCACCACGATCAGCAGAAAGATAAGGAATACCCCGATCCAGCCCAGCGCCGAAATCAGCACGGTGTTGTCGGAGGGTTCATTTTCTAGGTAGGAACTACTCATGGCAATTGATGGATTCTTCGATGCGCGGGTCGCGCACCGGGATGGGCCGCTCGCGGGCAGCTGACTTCAGGAAGGCCCAGGCCACGATGGAACCGACCCCAAGAAGAGTGGTGATGTCAACGAAGTGGATGCCAAACTGGCGAACCAGGTAGCCGCCATGGCTGTCCGTGGCCAGTTTCTGCGGGACCAGGTTCCAGTAGAGGTCAAGCAGGTGGAAGACCAGTATCCAGATCGCCACGACCCGAAGGCGAAGGGCAAACTTGTTCCGGTACCAGAGGAGATAAAGGAAGGGCGCGAAGAAATGGAAGAAAATCAGCCCCAGGCTGACAAACCACCAGCTGTTCTTGCTCCCGTCGTGGTTCATTTCGCGCATGTTGTACCAGAAGGTTTCCTCCGGGATGTTGGCGTTGTAGATCAGGAAATACTGGGAAAAACTGATATAGGCCCAGAACACCGTGAAGGCCAGCATCAGGCAGCCAAGCAGGTAAAAATGGACTGGCTTGACGATTCCCTTCAAGCGGTCTTCCCGGGTACCGAGATAGAACAGCGTCAGCACGGTGGCTGACAGGGCCGCCCGCATGCTGGCGGCAAAGAACCAGACCCCGTACATGGTTGAGAACCAGTGGTAGCTAAGGGACTTGAACCAGTCGATGGCGGCAAAGGTGGTGGCAAAGGCGCAAAGGAAAAGGCCGACCGCGGCCAGCTTGCGAGAACGATGGACGTTCCCGTGGTCACCGGTCCGGTCCATATTGAAGGACCAGCGCCGGAAAAGGTAGGCCAGTCCGCCCCAGACAAGGAAGTAGATGGCATAACGGACCACAAAGAAGCCCTGGCTGAGGAAGCCGGACTTGCTCACGTAGAGCGTGTCCTCGGCAACAGTGCCGTGCCCGCCGGGGACAATGGCCCCGCTGTCCATCCAGATCCACGGGATCCGGGCCCCGTCGGCGGAAAACAGGCTGAACAGGATCAGAGGCAGCAACAGCAGCCCGACATAGGGAAAGGCCCCGATGGCATGCTCCAGCTGGCGCCGGACAATGACCGACCATCCGGCATCAAACATCCACCAGATCATGACTAGGAAAAGCATCCCGATGAGGATCGACAGCCAGAAGGAGACCCCGAGCAGCCAGCCGATGAACGGCCGGGTGGCGTCCGCCCCGGATCCCATGAAGAGACCTGCCGCGGACAACGCGATCAGGATCAGGCCGGCAATCAGAAACCGGTTCGATTTGCTATCTGTGCTCATAGTCCAAGCTCTCCCCTGTTTTCAGCCGGGACGTCCTCGACACTGGCCGCAGCTGCGCGCTGCAATGCGCGTACATACATGATCACTTTCCAGCGGTCCTCGACGCTGATTTTTGATCCATAGGGTCCCATGGTGTTTTTCCCGCGGGTGATGGTGTTGAAAATCTCCCCTTCCGGCATCTCGGCGATCCGGCTCTGCAGAAGACTGATGATGGTGTTGTAGCCGTACCGTTCATCGGCCACGACGCCCTTGCCGTTGCCGGAATCACCGTGGCAGATGGCGCAGTAGATACCGAAGATCTCCTGCCCCTCCTTCATGTTCTCGAAGCTGACCTCGACCGGGAATCCGCGGCCAAAGGCCCCGTTTTCCAGCATCCCGGTAGCGAGATAATCATTCTCGCGGAACCGGTTGTCCGGTGCCAGGTGCGGGAAGGGCTCCTGCTCGGGGGTCACCACGGGGACCGTGCCCGGGACCGGCTGGCGGTCCATTCGCTTGTCGCCGAAGAGCTCGGTCCGGCCCTGTTCATGGAAGCGGGCCTGCCGGTCCATGTCGGGAAAGACTTCCAGCGGGGGCTTGGTCGACTTGCATCCACGGAAGCCGAAGACCGTCAGGACCAGGGCCACCAGGAAGAAATAGATGATGAAAAACTGTCGCATCGTTATTCGTCCTCCTCATCTGAAATGACGGCGATCTCGACGGGATGAAGGGATTCCAGGAACGCACGGGTTTCGGTTTCGGAGAAAAGCTCGTCCTCACACTCGATCACCACCGCGAACTTGTCGTCGGTCAGGTGGCGGAACTTGTCGTAGTTCATCACCGGGTGGTAGTGCATCGGGAGGCGGTTGGTGATGAACATCCCGCCGAGGGTGCCGAAGGCAGCCAGCAGAATGGTCAGCTCATAGGCCACCGGGAAGGGGAAAATGGGACTGAAGAAGGGCTTGCCACCGACAATCAGGGGATAATCGAACTGGCCCATGTACCAGGCAAGGAACATGCCGGTAAAGAACCCGATGACGCCGCCGCAGAGGGTGAACACCGGCACCTTGGAGCGGTGCAGGCCCATCGCCCCGTCCAGCCCGTGGACCGGAAAGGGGGTGAAAACATCCCATTTCTTGAACCCTGCCTCACGCACGCTTTGGGCGGCATGGTAGACCGTCGGTGCCGATTCGAAGAGGGCCAGATATCCGTATTGTTTGCTCATGGTATCTTATCCCGAAATTAGTGGTGGCCATGGACATCGGCCTGCTTGGAAACCGACTTGATTTCCGCGAAGGCCAGCAATGGCAAGAAGCGGATGAAGAGAAGGAACAGCACCCCGAAGATACCGAAGGTCCCAAAGAAGGTGAAGATGTCCACGATGGTCGGGCTGAAATAGTCCCAGTTGGAGGGAAGGAAATCATTGGCCAGCGAGGTGACCGTGATGACGAACCGCTCGAACCACATGCCAACGTTGATGAAGCAGGAAAGGATCCAGACCAGCCAGAGGTTCTGCCGCGCCCACTTGAACCAGAAGAACTGGGGAGTGATGACGTTGCAGGAAATCATGATCCAGTAGGCCCATGCGTAGGGACCAAAGGCCCGGTTGATGAAAGCGAAGCCCTCGTAGGGATTGGCCCCGTACCAGGCGATGAAGAACTCCATCCCGTAGGCGTAGCCGACCATCGAACCCGTTGCCAGGCAGATTTTGCACATGCAGTCGATGTGGTACTGGGTGATCAGGTCCTGCAGTCCGAAGATGGCCCGCAGGGGAAGCATCAGGGTCAGCACCATCCCGAATCCCGAGAAGATGGCCCCGGCCACGAAATACGGCGGGAAGATGGTGGTGTGCCAGCCGGGAAGGTTGGCCACCGCAAAGTCGAAGGAGACCACCGTGTGAACCGACAGCACCAGCGGGGTGCTCAGTCCGGCCAAGAGCAGGTAGGCCATTTCATAGTTGCTCCAGTGGCGGTTGGATCCGCGCCAGCCCATGGCGAGGATGCCGTAGAAGAGCCTGCGGAACCCGAAGTAAAAGCGCTCAAACCCCTGGGCCAGGGCCGTCTTGGCCTTGGCCATCCGGGACTCGAAAATCATCGGGACCCGGTCACGGATGGTGGCCAGGTCGGGAATCATCCCCATATACCAAAAGAGGACGGACACCGTCCCGTAGGTGGAGACCGCAAAGACGTCCCATTCCAGCGGGGAGCGGAAGTTGGGCCAGATGGCGTTGGAATTCGGCAGGGGAAAGAGCCACCATGCGAACCAGACCCGGCCAACGTGGAAGAGCGGGAAGATCCCGGCGCAAACCACCGCGAAAATGGTCATCGCCTCGGCGGCCCGGTTGATGGAGGTTCTCCATTTCTGCTTCAGAAGGCAAAGGATGGCCGAGATCAGTGTACCGGCGTGACCGATACCGATCCAGAACACAAAGTTCACGATGGCCCATCCCCAGAAAACCGGGTTGCGGAGGCCCCAGACCCCGGTTCCGGTGGAAACCAGGTAGATGAGCCCCATCAGGGTGAAGCTGGCCACCATGGCGGACACGATAAAGGCGACCCACCACCAGGTGGGGGTGCGGCCCTCGACGATGCCGCATACCTTTTGGGTGATCCAGGCGAAGTTCCGTTCGTTCTCAATAATCGGCCGGCGCGGCATGCTGGCCGGGCGCACTTCCTCAAGAACGCTCCGACCGGCATATTTTCCGGTGACCTGAGAAGGTTGATCTGCTGTCGTGCTCAAAACGTCTTCCCGTTTGCGGTTATGATTTCAAATTAGTGGCCGCCATGGCCGTCGTTGTGGGTTTCCTCAGCGGGGTGCGTTGCTTCCCCATGCCCGGAGACTGCCTGGACACTCTTATATTCCTTTCGGCTGAGCGCCTTGGTGTAATCAGGCATCAACGGGTTTGGATTGCGCAGGCGCGCCAGGTAGGTGGTCCGCGGACGCGCGTTCAGGTAGCCCAGGAGGGCGTAGTCGCGGTCATTGTCCTTGGCCATGGAGACGGCGCTCTTGGCGTCGCTGACGTCCCCGAAGACAATGGCCTCCGAGGGACAAACGGCCTGACAGGCGGTGCGGATCGCCCCGTCCGGGACATTGATGTTGTTGGAATCCCTGGCCACCACCCGCTGGGCGATCTTGGCCTGCTCGATCCGCTGCACACAGTAGGTGCATTTTTCCATCACCCCGCGCATCCGGACGGTGACATCCGGATTCTTCTGCATGGACTTGAGGGCGGCACCTTCGAGCTGGTACTCGTTGGTACCCACCGGGCCGGCGTAAAACTCCTTGGTGCTGCGCTTGTTGTAATCGAAGAAATTGAACCGGCGCACCTTGTAGGGACAGTTGTTGGCGCAGTAACGGGTGCCGACGCAACGGTTGTAGGCCATGACGTTGAGGCCCTGGCTGTCGTGGACCGTGGCGTTGACCGGGCAAACCTGCTCACAGGGAGCCATTTCACAGTGCTGGCAACCCACCGGCATGACCGATGCCTGGGGATCGGAGGGTAGCGAGTGCCGGTTCTTCTCGAGATCACCCGAGCTGTAGTAACGGTCGAGGCGGATCCAGTGCATTTCCCGGCCCCGCATGATCTGGTCCTTGCCGACAATGGGAATGTTGTTTTCGCTCTGGCAGGCCACCACACAGGCGTTGCAGCCGGTGCAGCTGTTGAGGTCGATACTCATCCCCCACTGCTGCTCGGGAATGAACTTCTCCCGGGCCTCGGGATCCTTCCAGACATCAACGTTGGGCGGAGGCGCGCCAAAGTCAGGTGTCTCGTAGGAGGATCCTCCCCGCGGGGTGGCCAGGGCTTTTTCCCTGGCGGAAAGATGGGTGTCGTGCCCGTAGACGGGAGGGCTGTGGCTTTCCATTCCCATGCCGGCCACGAAGTTGGCGTCCTCGGCGTAGGTCTTGACATTGCCCTCGCGGAGGATGGCCCGGCCCTCCATGGACCAGTGTTCCTGGGTGTTGGCCAGTCGGTAACCTTCACCAGTAATGACCAGTTGCCCACCGCGGCGGACCAGTCCCTCACGGGAATGGGTGGCGGGATAGAAATTAAATCCGGTTCCGGTGCCGACCCGGCCCACCTTGCCACGTCCGTAGCCAAGGGGAAGGACCACGGTCCAGTCATCCAGACCCGGCTGGATGTGGACGGGGCCCCGCAGGGTGATTCCGGCAATCGTCAACTCCGCGATCCGGGACTCTTCCCGTCCCCGCTTGAAATTGGCGGATTTCTTTGAAACCCCTCCGATAAGGAAATCGCCTTCCTTGGTATCAAATCCCAGGTGATCAGCCAGGGCCGGGGAAATCAGGATGGCGTTGTCCCAGGTCAGCTTGGTGATCGGGTCCGGGCATTCCTGCAGCCAGCCGTTGTTGTTATAGAAGCCGTCCCCGACGGAATTGTCCGCCACCAGACGGACCTCGAGGTTGTCGGCGCTGGTCGCACCCGCCGAAAGATTGGCGTTGCCGAGAGCCTCGCGGAGGTCGTTGACCTTAAGGTTGATCCCCTTGAGGGCAGCGAAACCGGACTCGGGCAAAAAGCCGTTGGAGAGCAGTCGCTGGAAGTCCTTGACCGAACCACTGCCGCTCCCGATTTCCTTTTCGAAGGTCTCCAATACCAATCCGTAGGGATCGGTCGCGGATTTCCCGGCCAGGCGCGCCAGCAGCTCCAGCTCCTGAAATCCTTCAAACATGGGCAGGATCATCGGCTGCACCGGGACATAGGTACCGTCGAGGGTGCGGCCGTCCGACCAGGATTCCAGATAATGGGTGGCGGCGATGTTGATCCCCGACTCGAGGCCGGTCTCGTCAAAATAATAACCGAACCGGATCACTTCCGGCACCGATTTCTGGAGGGTTTTCCAGTCCAGGTCAGCCGGGGCGTTGTAGACCGGGTTGCCGCCGAGGACAATCAGGCTTTCCACGGTTCCCGAGCCGATGGCCTGGGCCAGCTCCGTGATGGAGGTGGATGCGTCGTCCGGCAGCTGCACATACTCAACCGTCGGACCGATGGCCTGGATCAACTGGTTCAGATAAATGGCCAGCTGCTGAGCTTCCACCGGCAGGTGGGATCCGGCAACGACAACACTGTGTCCGGCATTCTCGTATAGGTCACGGGCACACTCCCGGATCCACTTGGTGTCGACCCCCAATCCACCGGATCGGTCCCGGAGGAACTGGGCCAGCCTCGGATCCCCGTGGCTGAGGTCCAGGACCTCGGCGGTCAACTGGGCCAGGAAGGCGGTCATGTTGCTGGTTGCCAGACGAAGCCGGTGATCGCCCATGGTGCCGGTCACGGTAAAGGCGGACTCGACCACGTAGAGGCGGTTCATCTTCTTGGCCTCGTCCTGGTTCCTGACCTTCCGGCCCTTGCTGAAGGCGCGACTCATGCCGACACTGCCAGCCTCGCCATTGAGAAAATCGGAGTCGACGCTGAGGATACGCTGGGCCTTCTCGAGCTTGAACAGGGCCCGGGAAGGCTGGCCAAGCAGGCGACTGGCGGCGATTTCCGGGTTGTTGCTGTCGGTCGGGCTGTACTCCGCCCAGACCAGGCGGGGATACTTTTTCAGGATGGCCTTCTTCAGGCGCAGTCGGCTGGGCGATGCGGAGGGCTCGGCCAGGACGGCCATCCCCTGCCCCATGGTCGGGCCGAACTTGGCGGCCAGGCCGGCCAGGATGTCCTTCACCCGCTCGGAAGAGATTCGGCGCGTCCCCTCATAGGAGGTGGACATGCGGTCCGGATCGTAAAGATTGAGAACCGAGGCCGAGGCAAAACGGTCGATGGCTCCCCCATAGGGAAGGTACTCACGGTTGCCCTCGACATGGGTCGGCCGGTGCTGGTGCGTCTCAACCACCAGCGGGAGGTTTTCCTTGGCCCCCGGGAATGAGGTGGTGTAGTAAACGGGGATTCCCGGGATGCTGCCCTCTGGCTGCTTGCTGTAGGGAAGAATGTTCTGTTCCGGCCGGCGGCAACCGGTCGCGCCCAGACCAGCCATGGCAAAGGAGGCCCCCATGATCTTGAGGAAGTTGCGGCGGTTCACCCCCTCCAGTTCCGAGGCCCCCTGGGGGAACTCCCGGTGCAGCCACTCCTTGAAGTCAGGCTTTTCCGCCATCTCGTCCAAGCTGCGCCAGTACTGGGGGCCCGTCTTCTGGGCCGGCTTCTTATCTGCGTTCTTCATTGTGCGGTTCATCGGTGGCAGCCGGAGCAGCTCTGCGGCGGGTTGATATTCCAGTCAATGACCATGTCCTTGGCCATTTCGGCATGGGCTGCCTTATTTTCGGGCGTCCAGTTAAGATTGTAGACCTCGTCGAGGGGCCGAATCGCGTCCTCGGGATTCCGGTGGCAATCCAGACAAAAGGCCATTGAGAGAGGCTTGGCGTGATAGACCGTCTCCATCTTGTTCACTTCACCGTGACACTCGACACAGCTGACCCCGCGGTTCACGTGGACGGCGTGATTGAAGTAGACATAGTCCGGCACCTTGTGGATGCGAACCCACTCAACCGGTTCACCGGTGGCATGGCTGCTGCGGATAGGCTCCAGCAGGGGACTGTCCTTCTTTACCTGGCTATGGCAATTCATGCAGGTCCCGGCATCCGGGACGTTGGCATGACCTGATTCCTCCACGTGGCTGTGGCAGTAACGGCAATCGATCCCCAGCTGCTCAGCGTGCAGGTAGTGGTTGTAGGACACCGGCTGCTTGGGCTCATAGCCGACCCGGGTGTACTTCGGTGTGAAATAATAACTGATCCCTGCCACGGCCGTCGCGCCAAGGACCACTACCGCTGTCAAGATTTTGACCGGCAGCTGGTTAGACCATTTAGGAAATAAATTCGCCATGAGTGAGATGCCCTATTTCCGGGTTGCTAAAGTGTCCTGCCGGCGCAGGGAACGGATCGGGGATCGCGCCGGACCCGGTCCTGCCCCCCGTTGGCCTCCATGGACCCGGTCTTCGACCCGGACTGGCCACTGACGACCGCCCCAATACCCAACCAACCAAGGGCCACCGCGCCCACGGTCTTGAGAAATGATTTTCGACGCAACTTTTGATCTGTCATAGTCTGTTTTCAGCCTGAAATTACCCACTTCATCCCCGGGAATGCGGGAAGACAAAAATGGGGGATAGTGCTCTTGTGTTTGAATAGGGTGCGAACGCAACAGAATTTTCCCCGGCAAATACATTTTTTAAGGACAGCTTCAGGCGATCCCAGGGGGTTAAGAAGAATTGCTTATCCCTGCAGGCCGGCGACCTTGAGGGCCCGGTATGACACCACGGCGGAGGAGCCTACCATCAGGAAAGCGGCCACCACGGGGAGAAGGGCCCCGGCAGCGGCCAGCGACATGCCCAGGAGGTTGTAGAAAATGGCAAACCGGAGGTTGCCGGACAGATTGCGCTTAAGTCGCCGGGCGTGGCGTATGGCCCAGGGAAGCGAGGCCACCCTCCCCTCCACCAGGAGACCGTCGGCATACTCAGTGGCCAGGGCCGAGCCCAGATCGATGGCCAGGGCCGATCGGCTGGCCTGCATGGCAGGTAGGTCATTCACCCCATCCCCGACGAACAGGACCTGGCGGCCCTTATCCACCCACTGTTG
>JBMTVW010000011.1:0-61438 GCA_049451775.1 Opitutales bacterium
ATGAACCTCATACTACTCTTGCTGCTTTTCTGTTTCCGCGAACCCGGCCGTATCCGGGCGGTAATTCGTATAGGCGGAATAACTTTCCTGCTGCCACAGGACCGCCCGTAGCCCTTCATTGCGGACAACCACCGGGCGGATATGGATCGGGATCGGCCAGGGCAATAGTAACCCTGATCCGTTTGCCCCCTTTGGGAAGCGTCCGAGACCCGATGCCGATCCCGATAGCGATAGCGAGACCCGATTTTCCTGTCCCCAGTCAAGGTTAGTTGAGGCATAATCAAGGCAAAATGGCCCACGAAAGTCGTGATTTGTCGTGCCTGCGGTGGCAAATTAAGGCGCTCCAATTCAGTACCGTACTGATGTTCTTAGGAGCCCATTCGACTCGCGACGCTCGCTCAGGGCATTCGGCTGTGCTGATGTCATTCCAAGATGCGCTTCGCCCGCTTGGCCTGCCATGAACTTGCCGAATGGCGGAGAGAGCGGGATTCGAACCCGCGATACGGTTTAAAGCCGTATACCCACTTAGCAGGCGGGCGCTTTCGGCCACTCAGCCATCTCTCCGTCCAAAAGGAAGGTGGAATGTGTGCATGGATAGGAGGCGAAATCAACTCTTTTTTCCCAATTGACCCAAATCAATAGTCCGTGCATTGGTGTGGGCATGAGTGGAGAAGAAATTGAAGGATATTTCCAGGTTTACACGGGCGAGGGCAAGGGAAAGACCACGGCCGCGCTTGGATTGGCCCTGCGGGCCAGTGGCCGGGGATACCCGGTCTATATTGGGCAATTCATGAAAGGTCAGGATTACGGGGAACTGCATGCGTTGCCGTTGCTCAAGACCGTCACCCATGTACAGTACGGGGACCCGGGTTGGGTCTACAAGGGGAAGATCACCGAAGTCCAGCGGGCAAAGGCCCTGGAAGGGCTCAAACAGGCCGAGGAGGCCATGCTTTCGGGGCAGTACCGGATCATCATTCTGGACGAGATGAACATGGCGGTCTGGTTTGAACTGATTCCTCTGGAGGTGGCCTTGGCCCTGATCGAAAAGAAGCCCAAGGACGTGGAACTGATTTTCACCGGCCGGCGGGCGGACGAGCAGATCATCGAGCGGGCGGACCTCGTCACCGAGATGCGCGAGGTGAAGCACTATTACAGCAAGGGCGTTCCGGCCCGCAAGGGGATCGAGAACTAGGCCAGGGCGGCGTAGGCCTCCCTGAGGGCCTTCTCGGTGGCTTCCCAGCCAATGCAGCCATCAGTAATGGACTGTCCGTAGGTCATTTCCTCCAGCGGGCAGGGGAAGGCCTGGCTTCCATCGACCAGATTGCTTTCCAGCATGACCCCCATGACCGGGGAATCCGGGGCCTTGGCCTGGCGGACCACTTCCATCAGCACTTCCGGCTGGCGTGAGGGATCCTTACTGCTGTTGGCGTGGCTGCAGTCGACCATGATGGATGGCCGCAGCTTGTTTTTCTCCAGCTCGCTGGCAGCCTGGGCGACTGATGCCTCATCGTAGTTGGTCCCGTTGTTTCCTCCCCGCAGGATCAGATGGCAATTGGGATTGCCGCGGGTCTTGACGGCTGAGGCCAGGCCCTGGTGGCTGATGCCGAGAAAAGTCTGGGGCTGGGACGCCGCCCGGATGGCATTGATGGCCACCTCGACATCGCCACTGGTGGCGTTCTTGAATCCAATGGGCATCGACAGGCCGGAGGCCATCTGGCGATGGGTCTGGGACTCGGTGGTCCGGGCACCGATGGCGGACCAGCAAATGAGGTCGGAAATGTACTGCGGCGTGATCGGGTCGAGCAGCTCGGTGGCGGTGGCCAGTTTCAGTTTGAGCACATCGCGAAGGAACTGGCGGGCGATCTGGAGGCCCTTGGGCAGGTTGCAACTGCCGTCCAGATCGGGATCCATGATCAGCCCCTTCCAGCCGACCGTGGTGCGGGGCTTTTCAAAATAAACCCGCATGACGATGTAGATCCTGTCCTCCAGTTCCTGCTGCAGCTGTTGCAGGCGCCGGGCGTATTCCAGACCGGCCTTCGGGTCGTGGATGGAGCAGGGACCGACCACTGCCATCAGGCGCTGGTCGTCTCCGAAGAGGATCCGGTGGATGGTCTCCCGGGCGGTGGCGATGAATTCGACCGTCTCCTCGCTGCGCGGCAGTTCCCGGCACAGGTATTCAGGCGCCGGCAGAACGGCACTGTCGAGGATGTTAACGTCGGAAACTTGCTGCTGGATCGAGGCCATGGCGATGTAGGGTGGGGCTGTCTCTGGGCTCGGCAAGCTGTTTTTCAGTACTCCGGGAAGATTCAGGGGTTGCCTGCGGGGCGGCGATACGCCAAATAGCCCCTATGATCCACATCAGGACCTCTCCCGCTGCCGTCTTGTCCATATCCGGCGAAGACCATGCTGAATTCCTCCAGGGACAGGGAACGGCCGACCTGCGCGGGGAGCCCGGACTGGCTACCTATACATTGTGGCTCGATTTCAAGGGCCGGGTGCTTGGTGACTCATTTGTCCTCAAGGTGGATGATGAGCATATGCTCCTGGTTTCCTACGATACGCCCGTCGCCCAATTGATGGCGAAATTCGAGCGGCACATCATTGCCGATGATGTGGAGATCGAGGACATGACCCCTCTCTTTGATATTCTTTCCTTCCGCGCAGATGAACCGGGTTCGCCCGATGAGCCACCTCCGCATTCCGGCCATTTCTCCAGATCCGGGGACCGGTGGTTCTTTCACGGTCGTCGTCTCGGCCCGGGGACCATCGATTGCCTGCTCCCCGCTGACAGCGATTACAATCCCGGGGGGCGCTGCCTGACCGGCAAGGAGGCGATGGAAATCCGTATCCGGGCGGGCATCCCGGCGATCCCCGCCGACACCGACGAGGGATCCTTGAATCCCTTGGAATTGAATATCCTTAGTGCGCTCTCGTTCGACAAGGGCTGTTACCTTGGACAGGAAGTCGTGGCCCGGATCCACCGTCTGGGCCGGAGCACCCGGTGTCTGGCCGTTTTTGAGGGCCTGGCGGACTCAATTCAAGGTCCGGCCGCCCTGCACCTTGACGGAGTCCACGTCGGCCGGCTGACCTCTGTAGTTAAAATTATCGACAATTTTGTTGCCACTGGCTGGCTGAAGAGGAAATTGCCAGAGGGGGAAGTCGCCCTTGACGAGGGTTTGTTCGAGGTGCGGTTTACCTCTCCCTCCTGAGGTAATTCCCTGGTAACCGGTTCCGGTTTCATCCCTTTATCCTTGGTGAATGACACCGCAGGTGATGGCAAATCCCCCATGGTCAAAGGGTTAGTGAGTGGCATCGTGGGGGATGTCGCTCCACAAGTGGGGTCAGCGAGATTGGCTCCTGCCAGAAAAATGATTTTCCGGTCAAGAAAACCATTGACGGTTAACTTATAACTTAATTGGGTCGCAGGGTTCACTCCGAACGCGAATCAAATACTAAAAGGAACCTATATATGAACAAAGCTGAGTTGGTAGAATCCGTACAAAAATCATTAGGTGGTGACACCTCCAAGGCCGCCGCAGAGCGTGCTGTTGCCGCTGTTATCGGTGGTATTGAAAAGGGCTTGAAGAAGGACAAGTCCGTCCAGTTGATTGGTTTCGGCACTTTCTCCGTCGCCAAGCGTGCTGCCCGTGATGGCATCAACCCGCAGACTGGTGAAAAGATCAAGATCAAGGCCAGCAAGACCGTTAAGTTCAAGGTCGGAGCCGGGCTGAAGGGCAAGATCTAATCCTCCCGGATCTTCTGTATTTAAAAAGACCCTGTCCCGCTTGCGGGGCTGGGCTTTTTTTTTGCCCGTGTTGCCCGTAAGGGTACAAAAAAAGCCCGGTCGCCATGGGGAGACCGGGCTCTGGTAAGTTTTTCCGGCGTGGCCTAAGCCTTCTGCTTGCCGGCCTTTTTCTTGGCCTTGGCGCCCGCTTCCGGAGCATCCTCGTAGGGTTTGCCGGTAAGGGTGGCGATGAGCTTCTTCATTGCCGGGGTCAGGACGCGGCCCTTCCGGTGAATGATCGCCAGGGGGCGGGTCACCTTTGAGCCCTTGATGGTGACTGACTTGAGCAATCCCTGCTTGAGCTCCTGCTTGACGGTGGCCGAGGGTACGATGGAAATGCCGGCGTTGATTTCCACCGCCCGCTTGACAGTTTCGATGTTGTCGAACTCCATCACCGGTTCCATGTCCACCTTGTTGTCGCGGAACATCTGGTCCGTGGCCTTGCGGGTCGGGATGTCCTGGTCGAAGCCAATGAACTTCTCCTCGGCAAGGTCCTTGATCTCCACCGCCTTCCTTTTTCCGAGGGGATGTTCCGGGTTGCAGATCATGACCAGTTGGTCCTCAAGGAAGGGAATCACCTCCAGTTGTCGCATCTTGGTCGGGAAGGCGATCAGCCCAAGGTCGACCGAGTTGTGCAGGATGTCCTCGTAGACCAGATTGGAGCGGCGGTACTCAACGCGGACATTCACCGAGGGAAATTCCTGCAGGAACTTGGTGATGTAGGGCGGCAGTTCGTGCAGTCCAATACTGTAGATGGTCGAAATGTGGATGGTTCCGCTGATCACCTTCTTCATTTCCTGCAAGTCGGAGACAAGCTTGTCATAACGGTGGAGGATCTCCTTGGCGCTGTCGTAAAGCTTCTGGCCTTCACGGGTCAGCCGGAATTGCTTTTGGCTCCGGTCGACGATCAGCACCGCGAAGTGCTTTTCCATCGCCCGCAACTGCTGGCTCACGGCGGACTGGGTCACGCCGTTCAGTTTGGCCGCCCGGGAGAAGGATTGACTCTCGACCAGATCGGAGAAAATTTTGAAATTCTCAATATGCATAAATTTTTCTGATATTCCTGGAAAGTGATTTTGTAAATATTAATTCAACTAATCCACCTTAATAAGGTTAGTGGTTTTCGCTTATGAGCAACGAAAAAATTTTCCTAATGAACCTGGCCGACCTTCAGGGGCGTATTAATTCTGCTTGTTCACGCTGTGACCGCAGCCCTGATGAAGTAAAGCTAATGGCAGTGACCAAGACCCACCCGGCGCCGGCGGCAGACTGGGCGCTGTCCGCGGGTCTGGCCCGGATCGGTGAAAACCGGGTCCAGGAAGCGGCTGAAAAGCGTCCCCAGGTGCGGAAACCGGGGGGCATCTGGGAGCTGATTGGTCCCTTGCAAAGCAACAAGGCCCGGTTGGCCCTCAAGACCTTCGACCGGATCCAGACCGTTGACCGGGAGAAGCTGGTCGGGGTCCTGGACCGCTTGTGCGCTGAGGAGGGGATATCGGAATACCCTGTCCTGATGCAGGTCAATGTTGGCAGGGATGCCGCCAAGCATGGGTGTGAGACGGACCAGGCCAGGGCCTTGGCCGAGCGGATTTGCCAGAGCAGCCACCTTCGTCTGGAAGGGCTGATGACCATCGGCCAGTTATCCGGGGAGGAGAGTGTGGTCCGGCCCACCTTTGCCGCCCTGAGGCAGTTGCGGAACACCCTTGAGGTTGAGTTGGGCCGCAGGCTGCCGGAGCTGTCGATGGGCATGACCGGGGACCTGGAGATTGCCATCGAGGAGGGCAGCACCTTGCTCCGTGTCGGGACAGCCCTTTTTGGGGCCCGCTGAGGTTCAGTCCTCGTGGTTGGGCCGGGCCACCACCCCGGGGAAGGGTTCCGTGGCAAAGGGCTGGTCCGATCGCCCACCGTCCATCATGTAGGTGTCGCAAATGCTGAAAAAAACTTCCGGGTCTCGGCAGCGCCGCATCTGGTGGAGAAACTGGCCCTCCGGATCCACGCCCTGGCCAACGAAATTGAGGAATTTCTTCATCCGGTTGAGGCGGCCTGAATCGGGATTATCCGGTCGGGCTGACAAGTCCCAGAGGTCCTGGACATAGGAACGGACATCCCCGAGAGACGGGAGGAAGAGGGGCTGGCCGAGGCTGTGTTCCCTGACTTGCCGGAAAATCCATGGATTGCGAATGGCTGACCGGCCAATCATCACCCCGTGGCAACCGGTCTGTTCCTTCACGGAAACTGCCGTTTCGGCCGAAGTGACGTTCCCGTTGGCGAAGACAGGGCAGGGGACCGACCGGCAGGCAAGGGCGATTCGCCCGTAATCGACCTCACCCCGATACATCTGCTTGACGGTGCGGCCGTGGACGCTGAGCACGTCAATCCCGTGCTTGGCCACCAGGTCGAGGACTTCTCTATAATGGCGGTCGTCTTCAAACCCGATGCGCATTTTTACCGTGAACCGCCCGGCACAGCATTCGCGCAAAGTGGCGAAAATCTGCTCAATTTTTCCCGGTTCGCGCAGGAGACCGCCCCCGACATTCTTGCGGTAGACCTTGGGTGCGGGGCATCCCATGTTGAGGTCGATCCCGGCGATTGGATATTCCTGCAGGATCCGGGCAGTCCGGGTCAGGTGGTGGAGATCCTCACCGATCATCTGGGCAAAAACCGGTCGTCCGGTCCCATGATGGAGCACGGAACCAAGAATATGGGCCTCCGGGGTGGAGTGACCGTGGACCCGGAAATACTCAGTGACAAAATAATCCGGTACCCCGTACTTCCCCAGCAGTCGCATGAAGGAGAGGTCCGTCACGTCCTGCATGGGGGCCAGGGCGGTGGGCAGGCTGCCGGGAGCGACCGGATCCGGCAGGGGGATCGGGTGCTTCATTCTTGTTCCTTGAGGATGCGCTCCAGCAGTTCCGTCATGTCCTCCTCCGAGTCGAGGACCTTGCGGGCCACATAGATGGGCTGCTGGTCATGGAGGGCCAGTGCGATGGCATCGCTGGGCCGGGAGTCAATTTCGCAGATCTTGGATTCGATCTCGTTCTCCATCTTGAGGATCATGCGGGCGTAAAAGGTGCGGTCCTTGACGTCATTGATGATGACCCGCTGCAGGGTAATTCCCAGTCCGACAAAGATATTGCTGATCAGGTCATGGGTGATGGGCCGCTCCCTCTGGACGTCGTTAATGATCATCGAGATGGTACTGCCGATCTGCGAGTCCACGTAGATAATGAAGGTCTTTTCCTCCGGTCCGATAAAGAGGGCGCAACCGTTCGAGGTGGGCATGACCCCCTTGATTGTTACCCTGAGAACATCATTTTGCATCCCATGTGTATATGCCAGTTAACCCTTGGCTGGCAAGGATGATGCTCATTTTGCCCCGGGCAAATTATGGGTTGATGGGATGGGGGCTCTGCGTCACAAATAGACTCGATGAATCAGTCGCCGAAAGTGAAGCGCCCCAATATTTACCTGATCGGCTTTATGGGAGTGGGCAAAACCGCCGTTGGCCGGGCTTTGGCCCGTTCCCTGAAGATGGAGTTCATCGATTCCGACAGCGCCATTGAAAAGACCGCCGGCAAGGCCATTACGGACATTTTCGCCGACGAGGGCGAACCGGCCTTCCGCCAGATGGAGCGCGAGTTTATCGAAAGCGGCCACGGTGACGAGGGAACTGTTGTTTCCTGCGGGGGTGGATTGCCCCTGCAGCCGGGGATGCAGGAACTGCTCAAGGGCAAGGGCGTGGTGATTTGCCTGTTTGCCCGCTCGGAAACCATCATCGCCCGGACCATCGGCAATCCCAAGCGTCCTCTTCTCAATGTGGACAATCCGGAGGAACAGGTGCGAAAGTTGATGGCCCAGCGGGAGCCCGTTTACATGGCCACCGGGATCGGCATTTCCACCGAAAAACGCAGCATCCATGAAGTAGTCAGAAATATCACCAGGATTTACAGTCTTGAATGCAGGCGCGGCAAAGTGTAACTTGGTGATGTGGATTACCGGGTGGTTCCTTTTGGTAGCGGGGATAACTTTGGCTGGGGGGTGCCTCGGGGCGCTCCTGTTTCCCCTGGCGGGAATGTGTCTCCGAATGGATCTCTCGGTCGCGGAAATGTCGCTCAACGGTTTCAAGGACGGGGCCTTTCTGGCCTTCATCTGGGCCCCGGGAGTCGGCCTCGTGGCCTGCCTGATGATCCGGCACCGGAAGGCAACCCGGGGCGGGGACTGAACTCATTGGTCTTGACAGCCTAGATTAGGAAAACTAAACGAAAATCGACTCCAGATAAGCACCTTTAATTTGTAGTCGTTCTCGTTTAACTACACTAACCTGCAACGATAGGAGAGCATGACTGACCATACCCCCGAAACTGTCGCCCCCATGTGCGATTACCCGTTAAATTCAGTCCCCCCGACCAGGAACGAGAATGTCATCAAATGGGTCGAGCGAGTGGCCCGCCTGCTGCAGCCCGACCGGGTGCACTGGGTTGACGGCAGCCAAGAAGAGACGGATGCGCTCTTCAAGATGATGGTTGACCGCGGTCACTGCATTAAGCTGAACGAGGAAAAACGACCCAACAGTTACCTTTTCCGCTCCGATCCCAAGGACGTGGCCCGGGTGGAGAGCCGGACCTACATTTGCTCGATGTCCCGCGACGATGCCGGCCCGACCAACAACTGGATGGCCCCGGAGGAGATGAAGGGCAAGATGAACGAGTTGTCCAAGGGCAGCATGAAGGGCCGGACAATGTACGTCATCCCCTTCAGCATGGGTCCGATTGGATCTCCGATTTCCAAGATTGGGATCGAGATTTCCGATTCCGCCTACGTGGTGGTCAACATGCGGATCATGACCCGCGTTTCCAAGTCGATCTGGGAAGTGCTCGGGGACAGCCGGGACTATGTCCGCTGCGTGCATTCGGTCGGGGTTCCCATCAACAAGCCCGAGGACGATGTTCCGTGGCCCTGCAATCCCCAGAACACCTACATTGCGCATTTCCCTGAGGACAAGACCATCCTTTCCTTCGGGTCGGGCTACGGAGGCAATGCCCTCCTGGGCAAGAAGTGCTTCGCCCTGCGGATTGCCAGCACCATCGCCCGCGACGAGGGCTGGCTAGCCGAGCACATGCTGATCCTCGGGGTCAAGGACCCCAGCGGCCGCAAGACTTATGTCACGGCGGCCTTTCCAAGCGCTTGCGGAAAGACCAACTTCGCGATGCTGATCCCTCCCCAGGAATTGGGGGAGCAGGGCTGGGAGGTTTCCTGCATCGGGGACGACATTGCCTGGATCAAGCCGGACGAGAAGGGCAAGTTGCGGGCCATCAACCCGGAGGCAGGGTTCTTCGGCGTGGCCCCGGGTACCAGCAACAGCACCAACTCGATGGCCATGGAATCCTGTGCAAGGGACACCATCTTCACCAACGTGGCCCTGGCCGACGACGGGGACATCTGGTGGGAAGGGATGACCGAGGAAGTGCCCGCCCACCTGATCGACTGGAAAGGCAACGACTGGACCCCGGGCAAGGTTGACGAAAACGGGAAACCGGTCCTTTCCTCGCACCCGAACAGCCGCTTTACGGCACCGGCCTGCAATTGCCCGGTCATCGACCCGGAATGGGAAAACCCGGCCGGTGTCATCGTGGGAGCGATGGTCTTTGGCGGGCGCCGGATGAGCACCATTCCGCTGGTCTTCCAGGCCTTCAACTGGCAGCACGGGGTCTACCTTGGCGCCACCGTGGGCTCCGAGCAGACGGCCGCGGCCGAGGGTCAGGTCGGGGCCATGCGCCGCGATCCCTTTGCCATGCTGCCCTTCTGTGGATACCACATGGGGGACTATTTCCGCCACTGGCTGAAGATGGGCAAGGGCCTCAACGAGCCGCCGCGCATCTTTCATGTCAACTGGTTCCGCAAGACCGGGGACGGCAAATGGTTGTGGCCGGGATTCGGTGAGAATGCCCGGGTGCTCAAGTGGATTGTCCAGCGGGTCAATGGCGAGTCCCATGCCAACGAGACAGCGTTGGGATGGATGCCCCGATACGACGATATCGACTGGTCAGGTCTCGAGTTCGCCAAGGAGGATTGGAACCAGTTGATGAAAATCGACGGTGAGACCCTCAGGACCCAGACGCTTGGTCACGAGGAATTGTTCCTCAAGCTGTGGGATCATATGCCCAAGGAAATGGCCTGGCAGCGGGACCTCCTTATTTCACGCTACTAGCATCAGTTTGGCGAGGTTCCACAACCCGCCGAAGCAAGAGCCCTGTCCCGGTCCGGGACGGGGCTTTTTTTAGAACTTGGGCAAGCCGCCCATGCCCCCCAGGTCAGGCATCCCGCCCGGAAGGTCGTTCATGTCCATGCCGGACTGCTTCATCTGTTTCATCATCTTGCGGGCCTTGGGTCCCTTCATCATCCGCATCATTTTCTTCATCTGCTGGAACTGCTTGATGAGGGCATTGAGGTCCTTGACCGGCAGGCCGGCTCCACGCGAGATGCGGTTGCGCCGACTGCCATTAAGAAGATTGGGATTCTGTCGCTCCTGGACGGTCATTGACTGGATCAGGGCCTCGGTGTGCTTGACCTTATTTTCCTCCCGTTCGCCGACCTGGATGTTGCCCATTCCGGGCATCATTTTCATCAGTCCGCCGAGGGAACCCATTTTCTTGACCGCCTGCATCTGCTGGAGGAAATCCTCGAAATTGAAATCGGCATTCTGGAGTTTCCGGGCCATCCGCTCGGCATCCTCCTGGTCAATATTCTGCTGTGCCTTCTCGACCAGTGAAACAACATCGCCCATCCCCAGGATGCGTCCGGCCAGCCGGTCCGGATGAAAGACCTCCAGGTCACCGACCTTCTCACCGGTGCCCATGAACTTGATCGGCACCCTGACGATTGACTTCATGGAGAGGGCGGCCCCGCCACGGGTGTCACCATCCAGCTTGGTCAGGGCAATTCCACTGAGCCCGACTGCCTCGTTGAAACTGCGGGCCACATTGACGGCCTCCTGTCCGAGGGCGGCATCCGCCACCAGCAGGCTTTCGTCCGGGAGCACTTCGGCCTTCAGGTCGACCACTTCCTTGACCAGTGGCTCGTCGATCTGCAACCGGCCAGCCGTGTCGAAAATGATGGCGTTGGCACCGTTCTGCTTGGCCCATTCCCAGCCATCCCGGCCGATTTTGCGGACATCCTTCAGGTTCCGGTCTCCGTAGAAAAGGAAATCGTTGGCCTTGGCGATGGTCTCCAGCTGGTCGATGGCGGCCGGGCGGTAGACGTCGCAGGCAATCAGGGCAGGCCGGTAGCCCTGCTGGCGAAGGTAGAGAGCCAGCTTGCCAGCAAAGGTAGTCTTGCCCGAGCCCTGAAGGCCCAGAAGGAGAATCCGCAGGGGTTTCTTGTCGGCCAGCGAGGTGGTCCCTTCACCGAGGAGCTTGACCAGTTCGTCGTGGATGATCTTGACCACCATCTGGCCGGGGGTCACCGATTTGAGGACTTGTTGGCCAAGGCATTCTTCCTTGACCTGGTCAATGAACTCCCGGGCCACCCGGAAGTGGACGTCCGCTGCCAGCAGCGCCTTGCGGACCTCCTGCAGGGTTTCGGTGATGTTATCCTCGGTCAGCTTTCCCCGTCCGCTCAAGGTGCGCAGGGCTGTCCCGATTCGATTGGTCAAAGATTCCAACATAGCCCGCAAGCAATGGTCATGCTTTCTCCGGAGTCAAGAAGTGAGCCCCTGAAACAATAACCCATCATATTATCAGGATAGGATGATGTTTTTACTTGCGAAGCTGATAAAGGTGGGCATGTTTGACGCCATCATGGGAATATCAATGAGGTTCAGTTCCGAATCGGTTGGCGAAGGCCACCCGGACAAGGTGGCGGATTACATTTCCGACAGCATTCTCGATGCCTGCCTGAAGCAGGACCCTGCCAGCCGTGTGGCCTGTGAAACACTGGTCAAGAGCAACATGGTGACTGTAGCCGGCGAGATCACCACGGAGGCCAAGTTTGACTACAATGCCGTCATCCGGGAAGCGATCCGGGAGATTGGCTACGAGAGCGCTGAGGATGACCCGGTTTTTCACGCCGACGATGTTTTTATCAACAACTACCTGACCCGGCAGAGCCCGGACATCGCCCAGGGGGTGGACGCCAAATCGGCGGAGGGCAAGGACACCGACGAGCAGGGGGCAGGGGACCAAGGCATCATGTTCGGGTATGCCTGTAATGAGACCCCGGAGCTGATGCCGGCGGCGATCATGTTTGCCCACCGGATTCTCCGCAAGCTGGCTGACCTCAGGAAGGCCAAGGCTGTGGACTGGTTGCGGCCCGATGCCAAGAGCCAGGTCTGTATCGCCTACGAGGACGGCAAGATCACCCACATCGACAATGTGGTCGTCTCCACCCAGCACAAGGAGCACGTCTCCCATGAGGAAATTTACGACTTCATCGTCAACAAGGTGATCAAAGAAGTCCTGCCGGCGGAATTGCTGAACGGGACCACCCAGTACCTGATCAACCCGACGGGCAAGTTCGTTATCGGTGGTCCCGAGGGGGACGCCGGACTGACCGGGCGAAAGATCATCGTGGACACGTATGGCGGATGGGGCCGGCACGGTGGCGGCGCCTTCTCGGGCAAGGATCCCTCCAAGGTTGACCGCTCAGCCGCCTACATGTGCCGCTGGGTGGCCAAGAATGTCGTTGCCGCCGGATTGGCTGAGATCTGCGAGCTCCAGGTAGCTTATGCCATCGGTTATCCGCACCCGACTTCCATCCATATCGAAACCTTTGACACCGGCAATTATCCGGATGCGCGGATCATCGAGGCCATCCGGAAGGTGTTTGATTTCAAGCCGGCGGAGATCAACCGCCAGCTGGACCTGCTGCGCCCGATCTACAAGGCCAGCACCCATTACGGGCATTTTGGCAAACCGGACCTCCCGTGGGAGCAATTGAACAAGGTCGACGAATTGAAGGCCGCCATCGAGGCCTAAGGACCCGGTGACAACATCATAAAGGAATATCTAGTCATGAGCACAGGAATACAGGAAGTTCTGGATTACAAGGTAGCAGATATCGGTCTGGCCGATTTTGGCCGCAAGGAAATTCTCATCGCCGAGCATGAGATGCCCGGCCTGATGGCCACCCGGGAGAAATACGCCGCATCTCGGCCGCTGGCCGGGGTCAGGATCATGGGCTCCCTTCACATGACGGTGCAGACCGCCGTCCTCATTGAAACCTTGCGCGACCTCGGGGCCGACGTCCGCTGGTGCTCCTGCAATATTTTCTCCACCCAGGACCACGCCGCGGCCGCCATCGCCGCCACCGGGACACCGGTTTTTGCCTGGAAGGGCGAGACCCTCGAGGAGTACTGGTGGTGCACCTACCAGGCCCTGACCTGGCCCGACGGCAAGGGTCCCCAGCTGATCGTCGACGACGGTGGCGACGCGACCCTGCTCATCCACAATGGATACGAGCTGGAAAACGGCAGCGCCTGGATCGATACGCCCTCCGAAAGCGAGGAGGAACAGGTGATCAAGGACCTTCTGCGGAAGGTCAAGTCGGAGGACCCGCTGCACTGGCACAACGTCGTCAAGGAGTGGAAGGGTGTCTCGGAGGAAACAACCACCGGGGTTCACCGCCTTTATGAACGCCAGCGTGCCGGTTCGCTGCTGGTCCCGGCGATCAATGTCAATGACTCGGTCACCAAGAGCAAGTTCGACAATCTGTACGGTTGCCGCGAGAGCCTGATCGACGGCATCAAGCGCGCCACCGATGTGATGATCGCCGGCAAGGTGGCAGTTGTCTGCGGATACGGCGACGTCGGCAAGGGCTGTGCGGCCGCCCTCAAGGGAATGGGTGCCCAGGTGGTGGTGACGGAAGTCGATCCCATCTGCGCCCTGCAGGCCGCCATGGAGGGCTACCGGGTCATGACCGTCGAGGATACCCTCGGCTGGGGGAATATTTATGTGACCACCACTGGCAACCGCGACATTATCCGGTTGGAACATATTGAGAAAATGGCCGACCAGGCGATCATCTGCAATATCGGCCACTTCGACAATGAGATCCAGGTGGACAAGCTGGCCCGGATCAAAGGGATCAAGTATACCAACATCAAGCCCCAGGTGGATATGTACACCTTCCCCGACGGGCATTCGGTCTATCTGCTGGCGGAGGGGCGCCTGGTCAACCTTGGCTGCGCCACCGGTCATCCCAGTTTCGTCATGTCCAACAGCTTCACCAACCAGGTCCTGGCCCAGGTGGAGCTCTGGAAAAATGTCGAGCAGTACACCCCGGGAGTCTACATTCTGCCCAAGCACCTGGACGAGGAAGTGGCACGGCTCCATCTGGAGAAGATCGGGGCCAGGCTGACCACCCTGACGGAGGCCCAGGCGAACTATATCGGGGTAAAGGTCAAGGGTCCCTACAAGAGCGACCACTACCGCTACTAGGAGCGGCACGCTTTTCCCGGGAGGGGGAGAGTGCGTCCGGACCAGTCAAATTTAGGTGGTTCCGGCCCTTGCGGGGGCGGTCCTGGTGCCCGACCTTGTGGTCGTAATGAGTATCAAGACCGTTCTAATCGTTGAGGACCAAATCATGTTTCGCGAATTCCTTGTCAGGTGGGTCACCCAGCAGGGTTACACTGTGGTTGGGGCGGTTGGCAGCCTGGCTGAAGCCGAGACCATCAGTTGCAGGGAAACCTTCGACATGGTGCTGTTGGACATGGACCTGCCCGACGGTGAGGGGTTGAGCTACGTGGAACGCCAGGTTCGGCGTCGGCCGGTGACCCGGATCCTGGTACTGACTGCCCATGTGGCCAACTATCCGGTGATCCGCCTGAAGCGAAGCGGGGCAATGGGGGTCCTTGACAAGGCCCAGGCCAACGGGGAAGAGATGCGCAAGGCCTTTGATGCGCTTTCCGATTGGCGCAGCTATTATTCAGAACGGGTGGAGCGGTCCTTCCGGAAAATGGTCCAAGAGCCCAGCGCCTTCTACAAGACCCTTTCCCCTCGGGAGGAGCAGATCCTGAAGGAGTTCGGTCGCGGCCTCAGCAATCGGGATATTTCAGAGCGGCTAGGCATCTCGGAGGCAACGGTCCAGGGACACCGGAGGAACGTCATGGCCAAGGCGGGTGTGCGCAGTACCCCGGAGTTGATAATCTGGGCCATCCAGAACGGATTTGTCCTCGGTCCGCAGATCGGGCGGATGGATCCCGTAGGCGGTTCCACCCGCTGACTGCATTTAGGTTGTGTAGCAGCGGAATTTCGGGCATGAATCCGCGAACTCAACCTATCTGCACTTATGCCCATATCGACCGAGACCCTGAAGAATCGCATTAACGACCTGTTGCCGGAGGTCCTGGCTCTTCGGCATGACCTGCACCGCCATCCGGAGCTGGCTTATGAAGAGCAACGCACCGGGTCCAAGGTGCTCGAGTTCCTGTCTGGTGTTCCCGGGCTGGATATTTGTGAAGGACTCGGTGGGACCGGCCTGGCGATTACGCTTGGCAAGGAACTGGCCGGGCCCTGCGTCGCCCTCCGGGCGGACATGGATGCGCTGCCCATCAATGAAACCAGCGGGGTGGAGTGGTCTTCCACTGTCCCCGGGAAGATGCACGCCTGCGGACACGATGGCCATACCGCCATGCTGGCTGGTGCGGTGCGGGTGATGGCCGGGTTGAGGGATGAATTGGCCGGCCCGGTGAAATTCATATTTCAACCGGCCGAGGAGGGTGGAGCCGGCGCCAAACGGATGTGCAATGACGGTGTCCTGTCCAATCCGGACGTTGCCGCCGTTTTCGGGCTGCACAATAATCTGCCCGACCCGGCCATGAAGATCGGGACCATTGCCTATGTGCAAGGTGCCGCGATGGCCGGCACCGGGAACTTTGACATCGAGGTCGTCGGACGGGGAGGGCACGCGGCATTTCCCCATAAGACAATTGATCCGATATACGTGGGCTCCTGCATCGTCGACCAGTTGCAGGGTATTGTCGGCCGCAATATCGACCCCCTTGTCCCCGCAGTGGTGTCGGTGACCCGTTTCCAGGCAGGGAGCGCTTATAATATCATACCGGGGACGGCACGCTTGAGCGGGACCCTCCGGGCCCTCGACCAGAAGGTTCTGGAACACCTGCGGGATCTTCTCATCCAGCGGGCGGGACAGGTTGCGGAGGCCCACGGGGCAAGGATTGAAGTCGACTGCAGGCTGAGTTACCCGGTGCTGGTCAACGATCCCCGGGCGGAAGCCGCCTTCCTGGAAATCCTCGACCAAACGGGTGATACCGGGGCAATTGTCCGTACCAGTCCGATTCTCGGAGGAGAGGATTTTGCCTTTTTCGGCGAACAGGTACCGGCCTTTTTCTACTTTCTGCCGTCCTGTCCTCCCGACGAGGAGAGCAATCCGGTCTGCCACCATCCATCGTTCGATTTCAATGACGCGCTGCTGCCAGATGGCATCCGGCTCCATGTTGAACTGGGCCGGCGCTTTGCCCGGATATGGAAGACGTGAGCCAGACTTGACTTTCCCCACGCTCTGGGGGAGCGTTCCCGGTCATGGCAGGACTCGGAAAAATGATGAAGCAGATGGCAAAGCTGCAGAAAAAAATGTCGGCTTTGCAGGAAGAACATGGTCAACAGGAATTGGAAGTTACCAGCGGGGGCGGAGCGGTCACGGTGAGGATCACCCTCCAGTCGGAAATCCGGGCAATCAAGCTGGATCCGGAATTTCTCCAGGAAGATCCCGCACTGGTGGAAGAAACCGTCCTCGAAGCCGTGAGGGATGCACTCAAGCAAGCCTCAAGCAAGAGCGAGGAGGCCATGCAGGCCCTGACAGCCGAGTTTCAGGTCGCTGGAATGCCGGGATTTTAATCCAGACCCCTTGCCCTGATGGCTGACGCTTTTGAGCAATTGCAGCAGTGCCTTAAACGCTTGCCCGGTCTTGGATACCGGTCCGCCGAGCGCCTGGCCCTCCATTTGCTTGTCGAGCAGCCCGACAGTGGTCCCGTGCTGGTCTCCGCGCTGGAGAAGGCCATGGAGTCCATTCATGCCTGCCCGGAATGCGGGAACCTGTGCGAGGGAGACCTGTGCGAAATCTGCACCGACGCCTCCCGGGACGATGAACTGCTCTGCGTGGTGGAGTCGGTGACCGATTTACGGTCAATGGAGCGGGCGGGAGCCTATCGAGGGCGGTACCACGTCCTCCAGGGGAAGCTTTCCCCGCTCCACGGTGTGGGTCCCGAGCATCTTAACTTGGAGCCCCTGGCCGAGCGGCTGGATAGGGGACGTATCCGGGAAGTCATCCTGGCGCTTTCCAACGATATCGAGGGCGAGGCCACCTGCCATTATATCCAGCAGGAAACAATGGCAGGATTGCCGGTTTCTGTCAGCCGGATCGGATTTGGGTTGCCCAGCGGCGGTGGCATTCCCTATGCGGATTCGACCACCTTGCGGAGCGCCCTTGAAGGACGCCGTAAGTTTGACTGAAAGGCAATCGGCTTCACTTGACTAATGTCGGGGGACAGGGTTACCTTCACTCCATGCCTCCCTGTGATAGCAATAAATCATTCGTTAACGCCGCTGCGATGGCAGCATTAGCCGGGACAATTTTCTTGTCCGGTTGCGGCAGGGAAGAGCCGCAGTTTGTCCAGATAGAGGAGATCAAGGAAACTCCCCATCAGGTGCAGCAGGTGGCGGAGCACGTCCACACCCCGGGTGATGGGCACGATCACTCCGCCGATACCGACGCCGGTTTCGCCTTTGAGGCACCGGTTGGATGGACCAGCAAGCCGCCTTCCTCCATGGTCCTGCTTTCTTTCCAGGCCGGTCAGCCCCCGCAAAATATGGCCGATGTCACTGTCAGCGCCTTCCCCGGCGATGTGGGTGGCCAAGTGGCCAACATCAACCGCTGGCGTCGCCAGGTGGGCCTGCAACCGGTGGACGAAGTGACGGCCGCCGGACTGGTCACGGAGCGGGAAATTTCCGGATTCCCGGCATGGCAAGTTTCCCTGATCGGGCCCATTGACGCTTCCAGGGTCGGTGAACCGGTGAAGATGGTGGTGGCGGCCGTGGCCCATGACGGCAAGACGTGGTTCTTCAAGTTGATGGGCGGGGAAAGTGGTGTAAACGACGAGTTGGCCAGCTACGAGGCATTCCTGACCTCGGTCCAATTCTAACCTCCGGTCTGATGCAAGTCCTCTTCTTGTTGAAGTCCCTTTTGCGGGCCCTTGGCTCGTTGAGATTGGCGGTGGCCCTTCTGGGCCTGTCAGTGCTGCTGGTGTTCTTCGGGACCCTTGACCAGGTCCGGATCGGGATCCGTGAAGCACAGGACATTTATTTTGAAAGCCTTTTCGCGGTCTACCGGTATCCGGAGATGTGGGCCTTCGGGAATGTCCTCAAGTATATTCCCATCCCCTTGCCGGGCGGCTACCTGATTGGTCCCCTGTTGGTGGTCAACCTCATCGCCGGCCACCTGCGGTACTGGCGCCCGCGCTGGTCCATCGTCGGCATCAGTTTCATCCATGTTGGCATCATGATGCTGCTGGTTGGCCAGTTGGCGACCAACCTTCTCCAGAAGGAGGACTACATGTGGCTGGACGAGGGCGAAACGCGGAATTTCGTCCAGAGTTTCTCCGAGGACGAGCTGTATATTTACGGGCTCTCGAAGGATGGCGCCACCGGGACCCTGCCGGTTCCCTTTGGTGACCTGGAGGACGGGATGGGGCTCGAGGACCATCCGTTTCCTTTCGAGGTGAAGATCCGCAAGGTGTTCCCCAATGCGGAGATCGTCCAGGACGGTCCCTCGAAGGGCTTGAGCCGAGAGGACGTCAACCAGGGCCTTGGAGTCCAGTTCAATCTCGGGGTCCGGGAAATCGGTTCGTTCCACAGCGACCAGAGGAGGGACATCCGCACCGCGGTGGTGGAAATCATCAAGAATGGCGCGTCGGTCGGGACCTGGCTGGTTTCCAACGTCTTCGAGGAACGGTTCCCGTCGCAGGGCTTCATCGTAGACGGCAACCGGTATGAGTTGGGTTTGCGGTACAAGAAAACCTATCTGCCCTACACCATCACCCTGCTCGAATTCACCCATGACCGCTATCCGGGGACCAATATCCCCAGCAACTTCGCCAGTCGCGTCCGGGTGGTCCATCCGCAAAAGGGTGAGGAGAAGGAGGTGATGGTCTTCATGAACAATCCCCTCCGGTACGAGGGGCTGACATTTTACCAGGCCTCGTTCGCCAAGCAGGACACTGCCTCGATGTTTCAGGTCGTCCGCAACCCCGGCTGGGTCGTGCCTTACATCGCCTGCATCCTGGTCTCAATCGGGCTGCTCTATCAATTCAGCGTAGCGGGACTCCGCATGATCAAGAGGATGAAATAATGAAGCGCCTCGGAATAATTTTGATTACACTTCTGGCATTGGCCATGGGCTGGCCGATCGCCAAACCCCTGATCAGAAAAGACACCTCCGCGGAAGCGATTCTCGGCCGGATGCCGGTGCTCGAGGGTGGGCGGGTTAAGCCGCTTGACTCAGTGGCCCGGTCCAGTCTCCTGCTCTTCCGTGGCAAGCAGAGCATCCGCCACGAGGGTGAGCGCATTGCCGCCATCACCTGGCTGACAGACCTGATTTTCAACCGGGAGGCTGCCAACGCCCTTCCTGTTTTCCGGATCGACCACCCGGATTTGCTGGGAATGTTCGGGCTGGAAGCGGGAACCAAGAAGTACTTTTCTTATAATGATCTGGAGCCCTACCTGTCGAAACTCCAGCAGCAGGCCCGCCAGGTGAACCCGGAGCCAAACCAGCGCAATCCCTACGAGGCAGCGGTGAACCAGCTTTTCGGAAGCCTGATCCAGTATCAGCGGCTCAGCCAGACAGTGTACCCTGGTCGATTGAGGCAGGAGGTCGGGCAATTCTACCAGCTTGTGTCAGCCAATATCCTTGAAGCGGCGGCCAAATTCGCCGGGTCCGGGGAGACCAGCCCGGAGAAGTTCACCACCCCGAAGCTGCAGATGCAGATGCGGCAATTGAATGGCATGGCGGAATCACCGCTTTTCCTGCTCTACTATGGAGAGGCTTGGAAGACCCCAGGGGAAGTGATGATCGAGGGCATTCCCTCGGAGGGGCAGCTTCCCGAGGCCATGGCGGTCCTGGCTGAACTGGCCGGTGCCCGCAAGGCCGGCGATGAGGCTGCCTTTGCCATGAAAGCCACCAAGCTGGCTTCCTTTGCTCCCTCCGAGACGGGTGAGCATCCGGCTATGGAGTACTATTTTAATCAGTCACAGCCCTTCATTGTGTCCCTCCAGTTGTACGTGCTGGTATCCCTGCTGGTTTTTCTCGGTTGGCTCTTTTCGCCGTCGGTGTTTCTTCCCTCGGCCTACAGGATCCTTCTTCTTGGCTTTGCCATCCACACCGCTGGACTGGTCCTGCGGGTTGTTATTACTGGCTATGCGCCGGTCACCAACCTGTACTCGTCGGCTGTCGGGGTGGGGTGGGTTGCCGTCCTGATCAGCCTCTCGTTCGAGTATCTCCAGAAAAAGGGAGTGGGTTCGCTGGCCGCGGCAACCGTCGGCTTCCTTACCCTGCTGGTGGCGCACCACCTCTCCGACAGCGGCGATACGATGGAGAAGATGCGGGCCGTGCTTAATTCCAATTTCTGGCTCAGCACCCACGTCATCACCATCACGATGGGGTACGGTGCCACCTTCGTGGCTGGTTTCCTCGGGATCATCTATACCTTTTATGCCTGGTTCCGGCGGGGTATCGACAAGGAGATGCAACAGTCCTTTCACCGGATGATCTATGGGGCGGTCTGCTTTTCCCTGCTTTTCAGTTTCGTCGGAACGGTTCTTGGCGGAATCTGGGCCGACCAGTCGTGGGGCCGTTTCTGGGGATGGGATCCCAAGGAGAACGGGGCCCTGATGATTGTCCTGTGGACGGCAATGATGCTCCATGCGCTCCGGGGTGGCCTGATCAAAACCCGCGGCCTGGTCAATCTGGCCATCGTCGGCAACGTGATTACGGCCTGGTCCTGGTTCGGGACCAACATGCTCGGGATTGGCCTGCATTCCTACGGATTCATGGACAGTGCCTTCTTCTGGCTGGTGGTCTTCTGGATTTCCCAGTTTGCCATTATTTTTCTGGAATGGCTGTTCCCGGTTTCTTTAAAAAGGGATAGGCCTGCCTAATGAGGGATAACGCCAGAGTGAAAGCATGCCCGACAATGCCCGAGGGATTGCCCCCGGTCATTGGGGATGTTTTCAACCCGGCGTTTTTCAAATCCCTGGAGGCCCATTACCGGGAAAAAACCGGTTACAGTCTGGTTCTTTCGGATCCAAACGGGACCATCCAGATGGGCCTGCCGGATTGTGACAAGTTTCCCTGCATGAAATCCTGCCGGCAATGCCGGGAGCAGATTGTGTCAGAGGCCCTGCGCACCGGGAAGGTCTGCATGGACACCTGCCATGAGGGTTATGCCATCTGGGGTTTGCCGGTCTGGCATGCCGACAGCGTCATCGGCGGACTTATTGTCATTGGTGGTGAGCACCGTGATTCCCACGATCCGGAGCGCTTTGGCGAGGCCTGCGCCAGTCTCTACCAGCTTATGGATGGCTACGACCTGCTTGCCCCGGGGGACCATTTCAGGGAGGTGGACCGCTCCAGCATCCAGCGGTACGTTCACCGGAAGGCTTTTGATTCTTTGCAGGAGGCCCTGGAAACCCACCGGAAACCACTGTTGGATGGATTGAAGATGGCCGAGTTTAAATCCACCGAGGCACACCTGTTTGCCATCCGCAAGGCCTTCAAGTCCGCCTCCTCGCTGCCCATCGACGTCCTCCGTGGGAACATGGGTGATCTGGTTTACGAGGCCAAGCGCCAATTCCTTGGCGCCGGCATGGATGCCTATGCCTGTTCCGCCGAGGCAGGGGATTCCATCGACCGGATTGCCCGCGCCGAGGATGCTGATGCCCTTTCCCTAGCCCTGGCCGGCTTCTACGAGAAGTTTCTCAGCCTGGCCCGCCAGCAACCAAAGGATCCTGATGATCTGCTCATTGAGCGGGCCACCACCTACATGGAGGAACACCTTCGGGAAAACCTCACCCGTGAGTCGGTCGCCCGGGCGGTAGGGATCAGCCCTAGCCATTTTTCAAGGCTCATCCGGGACAAGAAGGGGAGGACCTTTACGGATCTGCTCAACCAGTACCGGATTGAAAGAGCCTCATCCCTGCTGGTCAGGTCGTCCCACACCCTGGCCCATATTGCCAACGAGGCCGGCTTCTGCGACCAGAGTTACTTCTCCAAGGTTTTCCGCCGTTACAAGGACATGAGCCCGGCCCGCTACAGGGCCGCCCGCAAAGCCTGAGCAAGTCTATTCTGGCCCGTCCCGGAAGACCCTCCAAGGCAGTCTCTGTCCCGGAATTACACCTTAGTAATAAGTGTAATAAAATACCCTACTTAAGCACAAATCTGCCGAAGAATATGCTTTAAGGTTATTAATTGGTGTAATATTATGCCTGCACAGAGTTAAAAAATTTGATAGACCAGGAAGGCATACCCATGAAAATAACCGGACTCAAATCCTGCTGCACCAGCGGATTCTCACTACTTGCCGCTGCCTTGATCCTCCACGGGGGAGCAAGTTTCGTACAGGCGGACAGGCTGATTGCCCGTCCCTTGACCCCACAGGAAGTACACGACAACCACCTCGACGCAATCCCCTCGGGCGGTCTCTTTACCGTCGGAAAGGGCGAACCCGTCTATCTGGAAGTCCTCGTCGACGATGACAAGACAGTCTCCGGCGCGATCTGGAACCTGATCGAGAAGCCTTTCGGCTCGCAGGCCTTCATCGACGTTTCCCCGATCCCGATGGAGATGCCGATCTATTCCCCGGCCATGCGAGAAAGCCTCATCCTGGGGGACCGGATGCTGTTGGTTCCGGATGTGAACGGCGTGTACTTCGTTGAAGTGGTGGTCAACACCAGTGCAGGTGACGTTGTCCTGAGCGAACAGATCACTGCCGCCGACTACGTCGGAGTGGGCATGGTCAACGACCCGGCCAAGACTCGTCCGGATTGGCCGCAGTGCGCACTTTGCCACCCTCAGCGGGCAGCTGACTACATGGGTACCGGCCACGCCACCTTTCTTGAGGAAGCGATCGATGGTATCAAGAGCTCCCATTACAGGGAAGATTGCATTAAATGCCATACCCTGGGCGGCCACGCTCCGGACCTGGAAAATGGCAGTTTCGGCAGCGTTGCCGCTGACCTCGGTTGGAGCTGGCCCACAGTGCTGGAAGGCGGCAACTGGGCAGCCATGCCCCTTGAACTGAAGGAAAAGGCCAACATCCAGTGTGAGCATTGCCACGGTGCTGGCGGCGAACACTTCGGTATCGCGGAAAATATCTCGGTGAGCCTCGATTCTGGCGATTGTGCCCAGTGTCACGATGAGGCTCCCTACCACAACAAGAACCGCCAGTGGGAACGCTCCGGTCACTCACGTGCCCCGGCCCGTACCAGTGGTTCCTGTGCCGGCTGCCATACAGCAGAAGGATTCATCAATATCCATAAGAATGACGACTTTGACGGCCTGCCGCTTGAAGTGAAAGGTGAAGCCCTTGTCTGTTCCGCCTGTCACGATCCGCATTCCAATCACGGTGAAAATCACCAGCTGCGGACAACCGGCGACGTTGAGCTGATGAACGGCCACGTGGTGACTGCCGGCGGCAACGGTAAGATGTGTCTGAACTGCCACATGGCCCGGCGCGTCGCGGATGACTACGTACAGGGCAGTGTCTCCAGCCACTTCGGCCCGCACTACGGCGTCCAGGGCGATCTCTTCAACGGTACCAACGCCATTGAGTACGACGGCAAGGTCATCGGTGGCCCCTCCGTTCACCTTTACACTGTGGAAGACAGCTGTGTTGGTTGTCACATGCAGTCCGTCCCCAATTCCGATCCGGCCAAGAATATGGCTGGCGAGCATACCTTCAACATGACCTGGGATCCGAACAATACTCCGGATGACCATCATGACGACGTTGCCCTGACGGGTGTCTGCACCGACTGTCACGGCCCGCTGGATTCCTTCGACATGCGCCGTTACGACTACAACTACGATGGCGTGACCGAGGGTGTGCAGACGGAAGTCCACCATCTGCTTGAAGCCCTGGCCCTCAAGCTCCATCCGGTTGGCTCACCTGAAGTCATCCGCGGTGACAGCGGCCACGAGTACAGTGCCAAGGAAAAGAAGGCCCTCTACAACTACTTGTGCGTTGAGGAAGACGGCAGCCACGGTGTCCACAATCCGCGTTACATCACCGCGCTGCTTCGCGCCTCCATCGAGGACCTGGGCGATCCGCTCAACTCCATCCTCGACGGTGTGAACATTCCGGTGGGTGGCCCGTGGTACTACTCGCCCTGGTTTGAGTTTTACTCACCGACCGGGACTGCAGGTTGGATCTATCACTTCACCCACGGTTACCTCTATGTGGCTGGCAGTGGTGACAATCTGCAGATCTTTGATCCGGTCCTCGACAAGTGGCTCTACACCAACGCCGATCTCTATCCAGTTCTGCTGGATGTTGCTGACGGTACCTGGATCTACTTCCAGGGTCGCTTTGGCGACATGCGCTACTTCTATAACTACGACACTGGCAAGTGGGATGTAGTGAATTGATTCGGGGATTGCAGGTTCTGTTTCCGGTGATCAAACTAAGTTTCCAATGAAACAGTTCTTATCCACCAAAGAACTCGCTCGCCCACGCCTGTGGGTAGCCTTGGGCACCATCCTGGTTGGGCTGATTGCTTGTCAATCAGTCAACCGGACGGTGCTTTCGGTTCCCCAGACACCGGGTGCGGAGTTCGTCGGTAGCGAAGATTGCATGCTCTGCCATGAGGACCTTGGCAGGAACCTTGCCAATACGGCTCACGCCAGGTTGATCGTCGATGACGAGACCGGCCTGGAGTATGGATGCGAGGCCTGCCACGGCCCGGGCAGCCTGCACTCGGAAGAGGGGGAAGGTCGACACCTGATACACAATCCGGGACGATCCTCGGCCGCCTGCCTGCAGTGCCACATGGACCTGCAGGGGCAGTTCGCTCTTCCCCACAGCCATCCCGTGGCGGAGGGGAAAGTCGCTTGTGTGGATTGCCATGATCCCCACGGACTGGAAGACAAGGAGTTGTTTGCTGAAGGCATCCTGGCTCCGGCCAGCGGATCCTGTGCTCAATGCCATCCCGCGCAAGCCGGGCCCTATGTTTTCGAGCACGAGGCCCTGCGGGACGGGTGTGCGGTCTGTCACGATGTCCACGGCAGCGTGAATGAAAAGATGCTGAAGATCCGGAATGCCAACCTTTGCCTGCAGTGCCACTTCACTGAGACCCCGCGGCCGAATGTGCTGATGATCGGCAACGTCGACCACACCGGATTTGGATACATCCAGCAGGGAACCTGCTGGACGGCCGGCTGCCACGAGGCGGTCCATGGGTCCCACGTCAACGGCTCACTGAGGTTCTAGAGATGAGGGCAGAACTATGAAAACAACCGTGTCCATTGCCGCTGGGTGGCTTTTGCTGACGGCTGGAACCGCTCTTGGAGGCGAGGGGATCGGGGTTGTCCTGACGACCTCCGAGACCGAAACGCCGGAGCCCCGGCGACCGGAAATTGTTATCAGCTTTGCTGATCCAACCCTGCGGGGTGGAGCGAACCCGGCTGTAGTGGCGGAGTCACTCGGTCTGGAGGATGTCTATTCCTTTGGTGTGGAACGACTCTACTGGGAAAATGATCCGGATGCCGACTGGCGTGTTTATTTGGACAGCCAATTCCGTTTTCGACCGGACGACCTGTCGGTCAGGTTTGAGGCCTTCCAGGCCGATGAGAAGTACTTTAACCTCGATTTCCAGTTGTGGGAGAAGTACGACTACGGGTCAGGGATTTATTACCCGCCTACGGACGCATCCTTCATGCTCTCACCGGAGCAGTTGTCGGAGGAAATCATGCAGTTAAAGGTCAGCTACCGGTTCCTTCCATCAAGTGAATCCAGCTGGAAAGTAAGCTACTCCTTTTTTGAGCGCTCCGGTTCGAGCCTGTCGACCCGGTTCGGGGACGACTACCAGTACATCGCCACCTCAGCCCGCAAGTCGCGTGGAATCGTGCCGGCCGTGGAGGAGGGGAAGGAAACCATTCATTCAGCCCAGTTGGAATTTAAAAAGCAGAGCGAGGTTAAACGGAGCGGGGTCCGTGTCCATTGGCAACGAAGGGAAAGCGAACGCACGCGTGTCGTGGAGCGCGCCGCCAGCTCAACCATCCGCAACCGGACCAACCGGCACGCGGAAACCACCAAGGACGATCTCTTTGGAGGATCCGGCTACATCCGTCGGCAGTTGACTGACCGCATGTATGGATCCCTGGGGCTGGCCTACACCCGGCTTGACGGTGACATCACCGGCAACCGGGTCTTCGGGTCGGACAAGGAAGCCAGTTACGATATTGATTTTGCCGCGACCCAACTGGACGACCGTGGATTCGTCGACCTTGAAGGGACCCGTGCCCTGAAGCAGTGGATCATGAACGGCAACGTCGTCTATGACCCGGAAGGCAACTACCGGTGGATGGCGGGCGTCCGTGTGGAGCACTTGTCCACCTCCATGTTCGGGTCCTATCTCGACACTTGGAAGACCTTCGATTATGCCGATCGCGCCGTCCAGAGCCAGGAGGCGAATTTCCTCTCAAACAGCGAGAAATCCGCTGACGACCTGTCGGCCTTCCTGGAAGTCCGCTACAAGGGGTTTTCCAAGGCCCACATCTATAGCCGGGTCGAGCTGGCCAGCCAGGAGGGAGACCTCAGCGAGCGCTGGTCGCGCGAGGAGGTCCTGCCCAATCCTTCAGTGGAGGAAAAGCTGCTTTCCCGCCTGACCGGTTTCGAACGAAGCCGCACCTTCTGGGAACTGGGCATCAACTATTATCCCACCAGCAATTTCCGGGTTTCGCTTGAGGGCTATGTCAAGATCAGGGAAAACAACTACGATTCCGGTAACGCCAGCCTGGCCGCGGCCGATTGGACCGCTTATCCGACCTTCATCAAACAGCAGGACTTCACCACCGAGGATCTCAACGCCCGGGTTCACTGGAAGGTGTTCCCCTGGCTGAAGAGTGTCAGCCGGGTGGATTTCCAGATGACCCGCATCGACAGCATTGGTCATGGATTGAATGAAGTCCGTGGATCTGTGCAGGAACGAATGGTCTTCAACCAGTCAATTGTCCTGGCCCCGCACCCGCGGTTTTTCATGAACGCCTGCTACCAACTGGTGGATGACCTCACTGAAACCCGGGCCGGCGCACTGCAGACGACCGCCAGCGGGATAGTGGTCAACCTGCCGAACGACTACTGGCAACTGGACGTTAACGCTTTCTACGTCGTTTCCAAGCGGATCGACCTGCAGATCGGGTATCACTATCTGGAAATGAGCAACTACATTGATAATTCGCCCAAGACCGTTCCCTATGGCAGCGACCTTGAGCAGTATCACGGGAGCGCCAGCGTAATTCTCCATTTCAGCGACCGTACACTGGCCCGGATCGGTTACCATTACTACGAGCAGACTGAGCTTGCCTCGCCCGGTGATCGTGACTATACCCTTCATATGGTCAAAACCACTCTACAGCACACGTTTTAACCCCCAAGAAATACCTGAAAAATGAAAAATAAGATCATCATTACTGCAGTTGTTTTCGCACTTGCCTCGGCCAACGGGTTTGCTGGCGGCATCGACGCCAAGCCCATCTGGGACAAGCAATGCAAGAAGTGCCATGCGGAAGATGGTTCCGGAGCAACCAAGCTGGGTGAAAAACTCGGGCTCAAGAATTACACTGATGCCGCTGCCCTGGCAGAGTGGACCGACGAGCAATTGGCTGCCGCCACCAAGAAGGGTGTGGAAGGCACCAAGATGAATGGTTACGGGGATAAGATCTCCGACGAGGAAATCTCTGCCTTGGTCGCCTACATGCGCTCAATGGCCAAGTAAGCCTTTCAAAACCTTCATATTAGAAACATGAGTACGAAAGGCTCCTCAGGCGCCCCGCGCAGGAGTTGGCGCCGGGGGCTGCTTTTTTCCCAGTTCAACAACTGGATTTCGGCAACGGGCACCGTCATCGCACTGTGCGCCTTGTTCGCTTTTTTCCTGCTGTTTGCCTTGGATGCAACCAGTTCGGACAAGAGCCCCTATCTGGGGATCCTGACCTACATCGTGGCGCCCTTTTTCCTGATCACCGGACTTGGTTTCATGCTCGTCGGGTGGCTGGTCGACCGCTATTACCTGAGCAAGCTCCACGGGAAGAAATCGTTCCTGACCTTCTCGCTGGATTTCAACGACCGGACCGAGCGCCGCAAACTGGTGGTGTTTGTCGCCGGAGCAACCTTCTTCCTATTCCTGTCGGCGTTGGGAAGCTACCAGACATATCACTTCACGGAGGCGAATGAATTCTGTGGGGAGATCTGCCACACCATCATGGAGCCGGAGTACAATACCTACCAGCAATCCCCCCATGCGCGGGTAGCCTGCGTGGATTGTCACATTGGGGAGGGAGCAACGTGGTATGTGAAGGCCAAGATCGACGGTTTGTACCAAGTCTATGCCGCCCTGTCCAACAAGTATCCGACTCCGGTCCCAACCCCCATTGAGAGCCTTCGACCGGCCCAGGACACCTGTGAGAAGTGCCATTGGCCCCAGGTTTTCACGGGCAACCTGGATCGCACCTACGAGCATTACATGGCTGACTCGGACGATGCTCCCTTCACCACCCGCCTGATCCTGAAAGTGGGTGGGGGAAATCCTGAACACGGCAGCGTGGACGGCATCCACTGGCACACCGATCCCAATAATAAGGTGGAGTACATTGCCTTGGATGAGGACCGCCAGGATATCCCCTGGGTGCGGCTGAAAAAGGGAGACGGCGAGGAAGTGGTTTTCATAAAGGACGGTTTCGACGACATGGAGGTTTTGGGTGAGCATGAAGTCAGGACCATGGACTGCATGGACTGCCACAATCGTCCTGCCCACGTCATGATGAGTCCGAACGATGCCGTCGACCACAGCATTTCACTGAAGCGGCTGAATCCGGATTACACCGACCTGAAGGCCACTGTGGTTGACCTGCTGGTAGGGGACTATGCCACCACGGAGGAGGCCCATGCGGCCATCCGTGAAGGCCTGCTGGCTACCTATGAGTTCCAGCCCGACATGGAGGACACCGTTACCGAAGTAATTCGCATTTACGATCTCAACTTCTATCCGGCTATGAAGGCCAACTGGTCGGAATATCCGAACAACATCGGGCACAAGAACTGGGCCGGTTGCTTTCGCTGCCATGGTGGCGAGCATACCAACTCAGTGACTGAGGAACCGATGAAGGCAACCGGTTGCAATTCCTGCCACACCATCCTGGCCCAGGGCGCCGGTGACGATCTGCTTCAGCTGGCCCCGGCCGGGCTGGAGTTCGCCCACCCGGATGGCGATGTCGAGGGGCTGCTCTGCAGCGACTGCCACACCGGTGGTCCACAGTAAGCGATTAACTTCTTCATTTCAGCGGCACTCCCTGTGGGGGGGGGCGTTTTTTATTGCCCTGATCCTTCGCCGGTAAAACGAATTCGGGCTTGCCATCTGTCAGTCCCTTAGATTCGTTTCTGCCTTCTTCAATGCGGGCGTAGTATATCGGTAGTACGTGAGCTTCCCAAGCTTGAAGGGCGAGTTCGATTCTCGCCGCCCGCACCATTGACCGAAAAGCCGCTTAAACACTGGATAAGCGGCTTTTTTAATGCCCGGAATTGGGCGGAAATGATAACAAATTGATAACACCGGGATTCCGTCCATTGCGTATTTTCTTGGGAAGCGGGGCTTGGTTACCGGGCGGCTTCCGCCGCTTTTTTTCTATCCAGTCTCGCGTAACAGCAAATGTAAATCATTGAAGTATTTTTAAATTGATTACTTCTGCCTTGAACCCCGCGCCTGCAATCAACATCTACGAGCTATGCTTAAGTCATGTCGTCTACCCACTCATCTCGCTAAGGGCCTTCTGCTGATCGCCACCATTTTGTCCCCGCTCGCCAACAGCGCCTCGGCTTACATAGTAATCTCAAACACACCGAACACCGTGGTCGGCGGATCTTCCCTCTCCAATACAATTTATAAAGCCATCGTCTTTTCAACCGGTTCTTACCCATCGAATATCACCTCCCTCGAGTTAGGGCTAAATCCATCCACTGGCTCTACTCTCCCATTCACCGGAGACCTCAACATCTCCCTATGGTCGGCCACCAGCAACGCCTCCGAATACGAGCCCGTCACCCAACTCGCTAGTACCGGAATGCAGTCGGTGACCATTAACAGCACACAAAACCTCTACACCTTTGAGGGAATATTTGACGGATTTTCGCTGTTGGCCGACACTCCATACGCGCTTGTTCTTTCTTCCAATGCCAATGGAATCAAGTGGGGAAGAAATGCAAATTCAACGCCGCTTAGCAGCGACGGATTCATCTTCCACGACTTCAGCGTGAGCACGGATTCAGGAGCCAGCTGGACCTCGCCAAGCGCTCTAGACAACGCGATTGTCATGGAAATAGCCGTAATCCCCGAGCCCTCCACCGCACTGATGTCCCTCTTCTTCTTTGGGGCGGCCACCGCCTTTTGGCTGTTACGCAAACAACAAGTTTCTGCTCACTGACAAAAGATCCAATTGCGCGGCTCTGCTCCAGCCAATCGCAAGCTATCCTTCCAAGGATGTTAAAGGAACGCGAAAGTGTCGGCTTGCACGCGACTTGCCGCAGGATGACCGATAGAGCGGCTATGTCGGCGTTGTTGTATTCGATTCACTGATGATTGCGCTTGGTTTTGTGGATGTAGCCGAAGAGCCAAACCACCGATCCATGGATAAGAAGGGCATCGGTTCTTCCTGCGGGCTTTTCTGCGGTCAAACTGCTTTTTGCCGGTAGTCGCCGATCCAGGGTGACAAGGTAAGGGTTGCCTTGATAGGTTTCTATCCTTCCGTTGCTTCTATTGGCAAAACCATGAAACATCCACGTCCCTCTTCGTTCAGCCTGATCCTGCCTGGTCTTCTCGTTGCCTCGACGGGGCTTGGAAAAGATGGCGACCGCCAGTTTTACCGGGAGTCAGTTGGGGCTGGCGGTGCTCTGGGCCGTCGTCGTGGGTGGGGTAATTAAATTCACCCTCACGAGAAGCCTCGCCCGGTGGCAGCTCGCCTCGGGGAAAACCTTCCTCGAAGGCGTGGCCGAACATTTTCATCCAGTGATTGGATGGATCTTTCTTCCCTACCTGTTGCTCTGGTCATTCTTTGTCTACTCAGCTCCCATGAGTGCCTGTGGGTTGACCCTGCACGCAATCGTTCCTGTCTTCGCCGACGCTTCACAGTCGAAATTGGTTTTCGGCATCATCTGTAGCCTTCTTGGTTTGGCTCTGGTCTGGATGGGCGAGTTCGATTCTCGCCGCCCGCACCATTCTTCCTTAGTGCGCTAAAATAAAGGGTTTATGGGTTTTTTAACGGGGTGGTTATAGGGAAAGTCATAACATACTCATAACACCCAGAAATAAGTCACCTTGGTTATCTCGCCATTGTGCAGGCAATCCATCCATTGTATTTGGAGGTATCTCCCGCTATTGAACAACGATGGAATGCAGGCGGGGGGCGGGGGTTTGCCAAGCACCCCCACCCGTACTTCTAGATAGACCACTACGCCCATTTTAGAAAATGCATAAAAGGGCTGCTCCACCAATCAACTGTAGGGTTTTAAAATCCACACAATGAGGGGGTCAATGAACTGCCATCCAGTTCGCGGGCCTTGCTTTTGAAGCTAGCCCGCTAACTGTTCCGGCGGCCTCCGTCCGCCGGAACAGTGACTTCCTCTGCAATCTCAAAGAAACATTAACTCCGCCTAGCCTGACGAATTTCGCGACCCAGTTTGGGTGACTTGACCACCGGGAACGGGTCAAGCAGATGATGGATACCCTTCAGCGCCGCCTCAAGGAGTCGACGAATTGAAGTCAGGCTTCTTTGGCTTTTAATCGGGGCCGGTCAGTTTTATTCGGGGAAGGAATCCCCGCACTGTTTCCCTAGGAATCTTCCAAAAGCCCGCATGACAGCGAGATGGACCAAGGCCTGGGTGAATGAATAAAGCCACCATGGGAGACGGGGCTGATAGCCGTGGATGGCGGCGACGAGACAACCCAGCGAGGGAAAGATCCGCAGCTCAAAGCGGCCCGGGGGATCGCTTTTGTGGGCCAGGAAGCCACCCGTCACATAGTAGGCCCGGCGATACTCGCAATTGACGGCAAAAGGGGTGGGGGTGAGCTCAAGGATAAGACATTTCCGCGAGATGAAGGAGAGCCGGAGGATGCCTTTTTCGTCGCGGTGCTCCTGAATGATTCCGCGGGAGGCCCGGCTGATCCACTTGCTGTAGGTCTTGGAGAGCTTGATTGCTGACCAGCCCCCCGGAAGAGGCATCCGTTGGATCGAGCGGACCCGTTTGGCATAATGGATCTGCCGGTTATCCAGCTTCTGGGTAGATTGGCGGGGATTGGGCAGCGGGTAGCCTTTGTCGTCAACGGCCGAACGGACACTTTTCTCGAAGGAGAGGGCTCCAGGCTGGATCTGCGCAAGGAGTCGGTTGGGCCGGGCCACGAGGCTGTGCCGGAGGCTCTCGAGGAGCGGGTTGACAAGATTGGCGGAGGTGCTGCCGAAGAGGCTGACCCATCGTCGGCTGAGCATGACCAGGTTGGCGGGGATATTGATGGAGGCAGTCTCATGCCCGAGCACTTTCCCGGTCCTGAGGATCATGTCCTTGTAACTCATCGGCTCATGGCCGCCGAGGTCATAGGTCCCCGTGTAGGAGTCATCCCGGAGAACGATCTCAAGGGCGCGAACGATGTCCTTGATGTCAATGGACTGGGTGGTGTTGCGGGTCCATGCCGGCAGGATCATGACCGGCAACCGCCGGGACAGGTTCAGGAGCATCTGGGCCGATGAACCACCGGGGCCGAAGATCAATCCCGCCCGGAGGACGGTGACCGGCAGGGACCGGCCCTTGAGGACGCTTTCCACTTCCAGCCGGCTGGCCAGGTGAGGGGAGAGGTGGGGCTCGTTTTCCGGAATCAGGCCCCCGATGTAGACCACCCGCTTGACGCCCGCTTCCTCCGCCGCGCGAATGAAGTTATCCGCCAGCAGCAGGTCCATGTCGGCGAAATTTCCCTGGACGAGCCGGCTGGAAGGGAGCATCGAATGGACCATATAGACGGCGATTTCCGCCCCTTCCATGGCCTGCCGCACCTGGGGCAGGGAAAAGAGGTCGCACTGCCTCCACTCGGTATGGGCCTCGGCTTTTCCCTGTTCACCGACGGTCTCCGAGCGGGTCAGGCCGATCCAGTCGTACTGATCGGCGAGGGCCATGCGCAGGGCAGTGCCAACAAACCCACTGGCCCCGGCCAATGCTACTTTCTTAACCCTGTCCATATTCGCATTACCGGAACTTTAGCCGGTCTGGTGACTATGGCAAGTTTTGGAGGAATTGCTTTTCCGAGGTTCCATGTGGGTATAAATTTACCTCCTGGGGAGGGGACAACCGGGTCCGGTTGCTGTTTAAGGAATTTGACCCGTTCATTGTCCGGGGGTATGTTCTGGTGTGGAGGGGTTCATGAAAACTGGCACAATTTCTTAGGTTTCCATGGCCCTGGCCTTGTTGGCCGGGCCGCTTTTTTCACAGACCGGCCAGGGGGCCGTGCTCTTGCGTCTGGAGGGTGAAACCCAACAGGTCAGGGTGGAGGCTTTTGAGGCCGGTACGGCCCGATGGATGGCCATCGCCTCCGGTTACCGGGATGCCACCGATTCCGGCTGGCTCAGGATTGCCCTTCCCGCGGGGTACGAATCCTCCCAACTGAGGGTAATGGCCAGCTGGGCCCCGTCACCCTTCGCCGGCAAACTGCAGGGCGCATTCGGTCCAGTGGACCAGTTCCTCGATTACCCGCCCTGCGGGATGGCGCCTGGCTATCGACCGATACCGCTGCCTTGAGGAAAACGCTGATCCCGTGGTGTAGGAAGCCGACATCTGGGCATGGGATGAATCAACCCTGTATTTCTACAATCAGTACCGCGGACTGCAGGTCATTGATATGTTCGTGCCGGACCAACCCCAGTGGCTGGACTACTTCCGGTACCCCGCCAAGGGGGAGGATCTCTATTCGCTTGGCACCGACCGGGTCGTCCTGATCGGTACCGGGGGCTACTGGCAGGGTGAGAAGCTGGCCCTGCAGTTCCTTGAGTTCGACGGGGCGGATCTTTCCCTCGTGGACACCGTTGAGCTGGAGTCGGGGTACTATATGGATAGCCGGCGCTATGGGGACTACCTCTATGTCCTGACCCGGGAATGAATCCAACAGTTGAATCCGGATGGTGACCTTCGCTACGCCCCGCTGATCCGGCTCTACACGGTGGCCCTCACCGGAACGGGCCAGGTCCGCGTTGTCGATGTCCAGTTCTTCGAGAGCAAGGGCTGGCTGGATGCGGTCCTGACGGCGAAGCCATCGGGAATCCTGCTTAGCCTCAACCGTTGGGACCACTGGTCGCCGAGGGGTAACCGGCGCTGGTCCAGCAACCTGCATGTGCTGGTGCCGGGTCCGGACGGAATTCCCGATCGGGTGGGGATCGCCCCGCTGAGAGTCTGCAAAACAATGCTGAACTGAACGTTACCGGTGACGCGTTCCTGGTCCTGGTTCACCAGGTGAAAAACAATGCCACGGTGGAACTTCAGGAGGGCGGCTCCCTCGCCCTCGGCGGTGATGATATCTTCTCCCAGAACAGCCAGCTCAATGCATCCGGAGGATAATTGCTTACCAACGGTTCGACTTTAATTTTGATACGGTTGTCCTAACCGGAACCTGCTGTCATGGCACTTCTGGCCGAGTTCGGCGCCTTCCTGATGCTCAGCTTCCGTCGTCGCCGCTAATTACGGGCAGGAATCTCGGCTCCAGCATCCCAAAAGCTTGACCCTTTCAGAAGTGGCCACTGTAAATAAGCCCTTTCCTAACCGGGCCCATAGCTCAGTGGTTAGAGCAGGGGACTCATAATCCCTTGGTCGGGGGTTCAAATCCCTCTGGGCCCACCATGCATCGAATAAACATGGAAAAAGCGAGTATTCTATCGGCAATCATGGAGGAGCTGGAACGGGAGGTGGAACGGTGCCGGAGCGCCAACAAGAGCGCTGCCAGCGGAGCGACCGACAGCGAATCCCGGGCGGAATCGAAGTGGGACACGCAGGGTCTGGAGTCATCTTATCTGGCCCGTGGCTATGCCCGGCAATTCGAGCAACTGCTGGCCCAGGCCGAGACACTGCGAGGTTTCAAACCGGATTCCTTCAAGGACCGGGGGATCGGGCTGGGGGCGTTGGTCAAATGTGATCTGGATGGCTTCACGTCCTGGTTTTTTCTTTTGCCAAGTTGCGGAGGAATGGACGTGGACATAGAGGGAACCGAAGTGACGATTATCAGCCAAGGCTCACCGATCGGGCAGGCCCTCTCTGGCAAACGGAAAGGGGACAGGTACAAGCTGCCCGATGGTCCGGGTGCAACGATCCTCTCAGTGGAGTAGGCAGTCCTACTTCTCGATGGGGGTGATTTTGGATCCCTCAAGGGACAGGTTGTACATCAGTCCCTTGTTGCCGAAGATAAATCCCACCACCGGCTGGTTGAGTACCTTGGACTCAATTTCGCCCCCGGCTCCGAGGGTGGCGATGGCTACACTTCCATCAACCCCGACTTCCCAGCCCTCGCTGGTGCGGAAATTCTTCAGGGCGGACTTTTCCAGAAAGATAATGATCTGGCGTTTGACCTGCACCCCCATCTGGAACCCGATGGAGGCTGCGACCGTGTTGTAGTACTGGACGATTTTACCGTCCACCAAAAGAGCTCCCTCACCGAATTCCCCACCGATTCCAAAGCCCGCCTTCTTTACACTGGGAAAAACCAGCATGCCTTCGGCTTTTTTGACCAAGTTCTTGCCTGCCGGGGACAACTCATAGAATTCCTCGATGGCGGCCTCGATTTGGGCGTCCAGGACGACTTTTTTGGCGGCCTGCAACGGCAGGGCGATGAGCGCGATGAGAAGAAGGGGAATAAGACGACAGACTTTCATGGAAAACAGGCTAGGGGAAGTGCCCTCCGCGGTCAAACTCCTGTGTCCATCTGCCCAACGGCGAGTTTCAGCAGTTCCTGTAGGGAACCAATGGCATCCTCTGTGGATTGGCCCGTTGCCGGCCAGGCCTGGCTGACCCGGCCCTCCCTTGAAATAGTTCCTTTCCCGGCCTCGGTGACCCGGTACTCCAAAGTGACGATGGCCCCACCGTCGTGGGTCAGCTCGAACTGCATGACGTTCAGGTCTATCACCTTGCCCGATTGGGCACTGCTTCCGGTGGTGGCGTAGACTCCCGAGTGGGAGGCCTCCAGATTGGCCGCAACGGCATGGGCGATCATTTCATCCAGTTGCCCGGCCCACCAATGGTCGTTGAGGTAACGAACGGAGGAGGGACTGGTCCGCTGGACAACTTTTCCGGTCTCGAGATAATCAATCAGTTTCACGTTGCGGATGACGACCCGTTGTTCAGCGGGGGCATTGAAACCCCGGGTGGCTGAATTGAGTACATGGAATTGTGTGTTGTCAGGGGACGGTTCCATGTTGAGGCAACCGGCCAGGGTCATTAGGATAGCGGTGGCGACTAGCCAATCTGCTGATGTGCTAAATCGGAATTTCATGTCAAAACGGGGATTATGGGTTGGCTCGGCCGGTCAGGATGGCGTTGGGATTACGTTCAAGCAGGGAAAGCAGCTCGCGGGCGCTCCGGGATGCGTTCTGCAATTCCTGCAGGGTATTAATTATTTCATGACGGACATTTCCGTCAGCGGAGGTCATGTCCTCGAGGTTCGCCAGGAGCCGGTTACTGAGCTTGAGAGTGACTTGAAGCTGTTCAAGTGTGGTGTGATAATCCGCTAGTGCCGGGTCGATGGCGGTGTCGAGTTTGGTAGCCACCGAGTTCAGGGAAACCAGGGCTGCCCGGAGCTCTGGGATGGTCTCCTCCACCTGCAGGGCCCTCAAGGTTTCCTGCAGAGTGTCAGCGGTCCCAATGACCGCGGAATTCCATGCCCGAAAGTCAATCTCCTGCACCACCTTGTCCAGCCGTTCGAGAACGGTGATTAGGTTCTCACTGATCTTCTTGACGTTGATTGAGGCAAACTGGGCCAGGATGTCGGAGGCTGTTGAGCCCAGCTCGGCCATGTCGGAGGGAACTGAGGGGATTTCCAGATATTGTGGGGTCAGTTGCAGTTGCCGGTAGAGGGATCCTGCCGGCTCGAAGAAATCCAGTTCCACGTAAAGCTGGCCGGTGATCAGGCTGGCCATCTGCAATTTAGCCCGGAGTCCATCCCGGACAACTTCCTTGAACTTGACCGGGTTGGTGAAGTCGATGGTCATGCCGCCTTCCAGTTTCCCGCCCACCTTGGTCAGGTCAATGGAGACAAATACCGGGACGTAGGAAATCCCTGCCGGCCGCATCTGGTTGTGGGAGATGCGGATGTCGCGCACCTTGCCGATGGGCACCCCCTTGAACTTGACCGGCGACCCGACACTGAGGCCGTTCACGGATTCTCCAAAATAGACAAGGAGGGTTTCCTCCGCCCGGAACAGCTTCATGGAGGCGACAAAGATGACGGTGCCCATTCCAAGAAAGGCGGCTGCGAGGACGAAAATGCCCACGAGGGTTGGATTATTCAGGCGACTCATTCTGGTGGTTCAAATAAACGTGATTATGGGAGGATGGACAAAGAAATTCTTCAGGAGGCCACGTCCTTGGCATTTCGGGTCAGGAAAGCCCGGATATTCTCACTGGGGGGATTGGCCAGCAAATCGGCCGGACGGCCCACGGCGGCCAGTTCCCGTGCTTCCGCATCAAGATAGAGCGCCCGGTCGGCCACGGCGAATATGCTCGGGAGCTCATGGGTAATCATGACGATGGTGGTCCCGAGGGTCTCCTTCAGCTGCAGGATGGTCTCGTCGAGGTTGTGTGAGGAGACCGGATCCAATCCGGCCGAAGGCTCGTCAAAGAAAAGGATTTCCGGATCGAGGGCCACCGCCCGGGCAAGGCCGGCCCGTTTTCTCATCCCACCGCTCAACTCGGCAGGATAGTAGTCCTGGAATCCCTGCAGCCCCACCAGACTCAGTTTGAAGTCGACTATCTCTCGGATCCGGTCCCTGTCCAGTCCGGTGAATTCCTGAAGGGGCAGGGCAACATTTTCCTCCACCGTCATGGAACTCCAGAGGGCTCCCCCCTGATAGAGTACCCCGCAGCGCCTGAGAATGGCTTGCCGTACCGGCAGCTCCGCATCGGTGAAGCAGACATCGTCGTAATAGACCTTGCCCTCCCTCGGCTCCTTGAGACCCAGCAGGTGCCGCAGCAGGGTGCTTTTGCCGCATCCGCTTCCGCCCATTATGACCATCACTTCCCCGGTCCGTACCTGGAAGGTCAGCCCCTTCTGCAGGACCCGGTCCCCGTAGGCCATGGTCAGGTTCTCAATCCGTATCTTGTCGGGGGTTCCCATATCAGATTCCTAGGGTGGCGGCGGCCCAGTCGATGACAGCGTTGGCGAAGATGATTAGGGTGATACCGGCCACCACCGCCCGGGTGGCGGCCACACCAACCGCGTCGGCTCCGCTGCCAGACTGCAGGCCGCGCAGACAACCGGCGGTGGCCACGAGGATCCCAAAGACGCAGGATTTGAACATGCCCAGAAGGAAATCCCCGATGTAGATCACCGATTGCATTTCCGAGAAAAACACCGGTCCGGGAACGCCCATCAGGCCTTCCGCGACCAGCCAGCCACTAAGGATCCCGATCACATTGGCAAACAGGGTCAGCAACGGCATCATGACAAAGAGGGCCAGCAACCGGGGCAGGACGATAAAATCAATCGGGGAAATCCCGAGGGTTTTCAGGGCATCGATTTCCTCGTTGATTTTCATGCTTCCGATCTGGGCCGCAAAAGCGGCCCCGGTGCGACCGGCCATGATGATGCCGGTCATGATGGCCCCCATTTCCCGGAGTATCCCGAACCCGACCAGATAGGCCACGGCAAATTCCGCCCCGAATTGTTTCAGGGTAACCGCCCCGAGGAAGGATATGATCACCCCGACCAGAAAGCTGATTAGGGCGACAATCGGCAGGGCGTCCACGCTGACTGACTTGGTGATCTGCCAGAAATCCTTCGGGCGGATCCTGGCCTGGCCCCGGAAGAGCCTCATCAGGGCCAGCACCCACTCACCGGTGAACGTGGCAATGGCCACTGTTCCGGACAGTTTTTTCTGTGAAAATCTGCCGAAGTCCTCAATCCAATGGGGTGTCGGCTGAACCGGTTCGGATTTTCCCGGCAGTTCGGGGACCCGGGAGGCAAGCTTGATCAACTTGCTCAGGCGTTCGGGCAGGGCGCTCAAGTCCAGTTCAGTGCCCGTTTGATCTGCCAGACGGGTGATCCGGAACAGGTAGCTGGCCAGTGTGCTGTCGTAGTCCGTCTCCTTGTGGATGGAGATCCGGACCCGGGATGCCTTTCTCAAGTTGTGTTCGACTTCCCCCGCGTCAGGCAACTCGGAATGGACTGTCCATGAACCGTTGATTCTCAGAATCCGTTCAGGTCCTTTTGAATCCAATTGAATACTGGCTTTCCGGTGGGTCCCTACCATGGCCTGGATTATTTTCCTAACCCGATGGATGGCAAGTTTACTTCGTCAGGTCAGGGTCTGACGCTACTGCTCGATTGCCCGCAGGCCTTGATCAGGTCGTCCATCAGGGGACGCTTGTTGATGTCATGGACATCCGGCTACCGAATAACGCCCTTCCGGTCAATAATTAAGAGGGCTCGCTCGGAAGTCCCGTCGGTTCGAAGGATTCCGTAGTTGGCGCTGACGTGGCCATGCGGGGGAAAATCCGAAAGGACTTTCAAGGAAGGCGACAGCGTGACCGCCAACATGCCCCTGGCCATCCTCGATGCGATGAAAATGGAGAACGAGATTCTTTCCCCGAAGGACGGAATTGTCCTGAGGATCAGCGTCGAGCGCAACCAGATCCTGTCCAAGGGCGACCTGATCCTGGAAATCGGGTAGGGCGCCAGACCCTATGAAAAAAAATTCATCTTGGCTTCATTTTTGCCTCACCTAGTCCTGCTAGAGTGCCGATATGATCCGTAAATTGCTCTACCTGACAGGTTCGATATTGTTGTCGGTGTCTCTGCTGGGCGGGCCTCCATCGTCCGTTCAGATCAACAAGGATGCCTCATGGGTGCAGGCGAAAATTTTCGCATCTCCTCCGCATTCGTTCACAGGAGCCCCAGCGCCCTACGACCTGGAATTAGTCGTTGATGAGGCCCTGGGTTCCGTTGCCTTGGCAAAGTTCTCCTTCAAGTTTGCCGACTTCACTACCGGCAACAAGAAACGGGACAAAAAGATGTGGGAATGGATGGACTTGGAGAAACATCCCGAGGTAGCGTTTGTGCTCAGGCGGACGGAGCCCGTCGGTAATGGCTTCCTTGCCGTGGGCGACTTGAGCCTGCACGGGGTAGTACGTGAGGTCGCCATTCCGTTCAGCCTCGATTGGAAGGATGGGGATTTCGTCCTCGACGGCACCTGCACGATCGACCATCGGGACTGGGATTTGAAAAAAATCCGGATGTTCCTCTTTTCGGTTAATCCCGTTTTGGAAATTTCAATCCATCTGGAGGGCAACCATGCAGATTAACGCCCTTCCGTGGCGTGATCCTTCAGGGAGCCAATCGGTTGGGGCCACCGCTTCCCTGCAGGCCACAATTGCCTATGCCCTGTCAGCGCCCGGCAGCGGATTCCGCAAGGAGTTGTGCCTGACCGTGGGCCGGGCCATGGAGCTCGAGCCGCAGGTTGCCGTAAAACTGGCCGATGGAGTCGAGAACTTTCATGATGCCTCCTTGTTGTTGGATGATTTGCCCTGCATGGACGATGCCATGGAGCGCCGTGGCCGCCTGACGACGCATATCGTCCATGGCGAGAGCCGTGCCATCCTGGCCGCCCTGGCCCTGATCAATCGGGCTTATGTCAGCTGTTGGTCGGCCGCCTCCCAGCGCCCCACAACGGCCGGAAGGGCCGCCCGCCTGGTTAACCGCCTGATGGGCGAGGCGGGCATTCTGGATGGGCAGGACAGGGACCTCCATTTCTGCCTCGAAATGGGCGCCGGGGAGGTCCTGGCCATAGCGGCGCTGAAAACGGGATCGCTGCTCCAGCTCTGTCTCATGCTGCCGGCCGTAGTAGCTGATGCCGGGTTCAGGGAGTTGCTTTATCTTGGACGGCTGGCCCGCTACTGGGGAAAGGCGTACCAAGCCCTTGACGACTTCAAGGATCTTCAGCTTGCGGAGACCAGCGCGGGCAAGACCCCCTTTCAAGACCATGACAAGAACCGGCCGAATCTGGTCCATTCCATGGGAGCATCGCAAGCACTTTGGGTGATCGTCTCCCTGCTGGAGGATGCCTCGCGACAGGTTGACCGGTTGGCGAGCCTGAATCCGAGATGGCGCTTTCTGGAAGGATTCCATCGGAAGTTCGCGGATCAACGGGACTGGCTTCTGTTTAATCTTCACCCCACCAGTTGAGATGCGATTCCATCGATTGATCATTACAAACCTGTTCCGGCACCGTTTACGGGGACTTTTCGGATTGGCCGGAATCGGATTCGGGGTGGCGGCCATGTTGACGGTGCTGGCGGTTGTCATGGGGGCCATTTCGATGTTCCGCAACATCCTTGAAAGCGACAGCCATTTTCTCGTTTTCGAGAAGAATGTGTCCGACTTGTTTTTCAGCAGTGTGACCGAGGAAGCGCGATTGGTCATAGCCGGCATGCCGGAGGTGGCCGCTGCACACCCTGTTCTTTTCGGCATTGTTGCCTCTGAAGAACGGCCAGTCATCACTTGTTTCGGAGTGCAAGCAGACAACCCACGGCTCTTACGCGCCGAGTGGGTGTCCGGGGTACCGGAGGATTTCGGCAAGAATCCGAAGTCGGTCTACATTGGTGTGCGGGCCGCAGCCTTTCTCAAGGCGGACATGGGTGATAGCATCAGGATCGGGAAGGAGCAGTTTGTTGTTGGGGGGATCCTCCGGACAGCCAACGGGTTCGAGGACGGCGGCGTTTTTCTTCCCCTTGACCAGGCACAGGCGTTTTTCAGGCGTGAGGGCATCGCTTCCATTCTCTCCGTAAACCTGCGGGATATCTCAATGGGTGAGGCCTTCAGGGAAAACGTGGAAGACTCTTTTCCGGACCTTGCCGCCTTGGCCAATGAGGAATTCAGCAGCAACTACAGCCAGTTCAAGATTCTCAATGCCACGGCCTGGGCGGTGGGTTTTTGCGCATTTCTTCTGGGCGGGATGAGCGTGGCCAATACCATGACCATGTCAGTCTTTACCCGGGTGCGCGAAATCGCCATCCTGCGGGTATCAGGTTTTTCCCGCCGACAAACCGCTCTCCTAATTATCGGAGAGGCATTGCTATTGGCCATGGGTGGTGTGATCGCCGGGCTTTCCGCTGGATTCCTTCTGCTCTTCGGGATGCAGCAGGCTCCCTTTCTGCAAGGGTACGTCAGTGTGGCGGTTCCACCCTCAGTGGTTGTTGCCATCACCGTAACCGCATTTACCACAAGCTTCCTCGGATCGGCTTACCCGGCCTGGTACGCCACCCGTATTCAACCAGCGGAGGCCCTTCGGTATGAGTAGCGAATCACCTTTCATTCTGGCCAATGCCGGCAACAGGGCAGGGCACCGTGAAGGAATTGTCGTTGAATCGGTGACCAAGGCATTTGAGGGAGGTAAAATCAGGGTCCTTCATGGGGCCAGCCTGCGGATCGGGCCGGGACAGACGGCCGCCCTCTGGGGCGCCTCCGGCTCCGGGAAGACCACCTTGCTGAACATGGTGGGGGGGCTGGACACCCCGGATAGCGGACGCCTTTCGACATTCGGGCTCAATCCCGCCCTTGAGCGTGACCGTAAGGAACTGCGCCGGAATTTGGTCGGATGCGTATTCCAGTTGCATCACCTGATTCCCTACCTAACGGTCCGGGAGAACATCCTGATCCCGGCGGTTGCCCGGGGACTTTCTCCCCGGAAGGCGGAAGATCGGGTGAATGAGCTTCTGGAGACCCTTCACATGACCCATCGCCGGAATCACCGGATGCAGGATCTTTCAGGCGGCGAGCGCCAGCGCACGGCCATCGGGCGGGCTTTGTTCAACCGTCCCAAGGTTCTTCTGGCCGACGAACCGACTGGGGCCCTCGACGAGGAGACTGGTGACAGGGTGTTTGCCCTGATGAAGGAACTCGTCCTGAAGGAAGAAATGATTCTTCTCATGGCCACTCACGAGCGGCGTTTCGCCGAGGACTGCGACCGGATTTTTCAGGTCCGGGAGGGGTTTGTGCGGGAGGTCGGATCCTCATGAGGAACTCCGGATTCAACCACCAGTTGCAGTTGGTCAGTGCGCGGTTCAGCTTTTTCTGGATGGTTGCGGCCAACCTGGTCGGCATGTGGATGGCGGCCCTGTTGATCTGGCCCAGGGCCGGTGAATGGACCGGCCGATTTGGATACGGGCGATGGATGCCGCTGCACATGGATTGGCACCTGTACGGATGGTGCTCGCTGCCACTTCTGGGACTCCTTTTCCGTTGGTTCCTTACTGGGAATGAGCGCTCCCCACGGCATGCCCTGGCGGGATTCTTCATGTGGTCCTTCGCCCTGTTCCTTGGTGGCTTTCTTTGCCTCTTCGGTCTGACCAGTGGAAAACTCTTCCTGATGTGGTCGGGACCATCGAGGATTCTTTTCCCTGCGGTGCAGGCATTCATCTGGTCACTACTGGCCGGGCATGTCGTCAAGCGCTGGAAAGATGAGGGATGGAGCACCGGGGTTAATCTCCGGTTGGTGGTCCTGCTGGTGCTCTCGAGCTCGCCGATTGCCCTTTTCATTGCCAGCGGACAATCAGTCTATCCTCCGGTCGATCCTGCCAGTGGCGGTGCCACAGGACACAGTCTACTGGCTTCGACACTTGGCATAATCGGGGTCTTTGGGTTGATGCCACATCTCGCTGGGGCAACGGGATATCATCGGGCCACAATTGCAGGACGTCTTTACCTGGGGGCTTTCCTGGCCTCTGTGCTGGCTTGGATGCTGCTGGACCACGGGAACGAGTCGAACACTCAGCCCGGCCAGATTCTCGGGCTTGCTGTTCTCTTGCCATGGATTCCCCTGATTGGCTTTTATTTCCTCTCCTTTGAATGGGGAAAGTCCCTCCATGTCTGGGTGCTCTCCTTCCTTGGCTGGTGGCTATTGCTGACCCTTACGGGATTCGCCACATTCCTTTCCCCGGTACTGACGATCCTGAAATTCACCAATGGGATGGTAGCCCACGCCCACCTTGCCATGGGAGGCATGATTACCAGTTTTAACATGGTTGTCCTGGCGGTCCTTGGAGACAGGGACAGGCAGGGAGCATGGACGGATCCGGGAGGATGGTGGATGTGGCAATCAGGTTGTCTGGTCTATGTGTTGGCAATGTTGATACAAGGGTTTCGTGAGGGGCTTGATCCCTCTGTTCTCTACTCGGAGAATACGCTTACCAACCTTGCTTACAGTGCGCGGTTCCTTGCAGGTGCCGCAATGCTGGCGGCATCGCTTCGCTGGCTGGTTCTTTCCTTTAAATATGAATCGAGATAAACAACTCCTCGGAAGTACGGTTCTTGCCGTTGGTCCCGGCCTGATGGACTCTCTGACGGGTCTCGGCCTGTGCCTGATACCGACCGTCACCCTGTCGCTCATGGGTATTGAAGTGCCGGTCCCGGCGCTGGTCTACATACGCTTTATCGGGGCCTTTGTCCTTGGTGTGGGCAGCCTGTACTTGTTCGGGCTCATTCAGGCACGCCTTTGCGATGACTGGACGGCTCTGCGGATGGTATTCTGGGCGACGGCCTGGCTACGCGGTGTAATATTCCTCTTCGGGGTAGCGGCTATCGCCACAGGGGAGTTGGCCATCCAGTGGATCAGTGTCCCCCTGACGGACGGAGTGGTGGCACTCCTGCAAATTGCCTGGTTGCTTATGGGAGGTGTGCCCCGTGACAGGTGAGAACAATGCTCGCTCTGGCAACTCACTGCAAGGGATGCTCCTCGTTTCCCTAGTCTTCTTCTATTTTCTTCTGTTTGCCCAGTTTGGTTTCCTTGAGGGACTCGGCCGGCAGTTCGAGACCAGACAGCTGCAAACACTGATGGGACTGATGGGGATTGGAGGAGTGGCGGGTTCCGCCCTGGCCGGATTCCGCTGTTTTCCTGGAAGCATCCGGGTAAGGATGGCCATTGGCTTTATTGGTTGCCTCGGGACAGCGCTGGGATCCCTGTCTGCGGATACCGTCCCCTTGAATGGATTGGTTTCACTGGCAATTGGCCTGTTTCTGGGCCTCCTGACGGTGTCCCTGATTGGGCACCTGCAGGGTTCCTTTCCCCGTAAACGGGCCGGACTTTATTGCGGGATCGGAACCGGCACGGCCTATGCGCTCGCCAATCTGCCCTTTCTGCATTGGCTCCCCCCAGAGGGGAAAGCCCTAGCTGCTGTGGCAGCCTGCGCGGTCGGGCTGGCCCTGCTCATCAGGATTGAGCCGAGGAGAGCCTGCATCGCGGAGCCGGCAACTGCTGAACGGACTTCTGGCTTCGCCACCCTCGCTGTCGTTGTCGTTGCTTTCCTCGTTCTGGTGTGGAGTGATTCCGCCGCATTCCGTCTTATTCAGGGAGATGAAGCATTGCTTTCAATCAGCTGGTTTGGCACAGCCGGCCTTCTTTCCATTGCCTGCTTTCACTTTCTTGGGGGGCTCGGGGCCGGCATGCTGGTTGACCGCGGATGGCTGATGTCGGTTCTCGGAGCGGCCTATCTTGGTTTGTGGCTTGGGTATGGCCTGATCCTGGGCAGTATTGTTCCGCCCACCGGCGCATGGGTATACGCTACAGGGGTTTCGTTCTATTCAACGGGACTCGTTGCTTTCCCTTTAATCAGCCGGATTCGGTTGCCGGTTGTGGTACAGGCAGGCTGGACCTTTGCGGTCGCCGGCTGGATCGGCTCCGGCATGGGCATCGGTATGGCTGATGACCTGAGTGAATTCCCGCCCTTTGCCTGGTTGGTTGGTGGAGCGCTGATAGCAACAGGGTTCCTGTTTCATCGACGGATCCGGAAGGGGGCCGAATGAGGCTGGATCGGGTGTTGACCGGATCAGCCTGTCTCGGCCTGGTCGCCGCCGCGTTCTTTTCCGTCTTTTGCGGCAGAATCGGATCCGCTGGCCCAGCGCCGGAAACGGTCGTTGACCGTGGCAGGGCAGTTTACATAGCTGAAGGCTGTATACACTGTCACTCCCAGTATGTCCGCCCAGTGGGACCTGATCAGGAGTTGTGGGGCCCTTCGACCCGGCCGGAAACGGCCCTCGGGCAGGGATCGGTCCTGATAGGCAACCGGCGTCAGGGACCGGATCTGGCCAATGTGGGAATGCGCCGCACCCCTGAATGGAACCGGCGGCACCTGATCGATCCGCCTTCGATCTCCCGTGGATCGCGGATGCCTTCCTACCGCCATTTGTTTTCCCGCGGCAATCCCGACGGGGAAGCGTTGCTGGTCTACCTGCAGCAATTGCACCCGCCGGTAGAGGAAATTGTTGAACAAAGTGACAGCGGGACCTATCCGTAAAATGGTGAAAATCTTGCTCATTGAGGATGACGTGAAGATCGGTCGCTTTGTCGAGAAGGGCCTGAAGGAGAACGCCTATACCGTGGTATGGCGGACTACCGTTCGGGATGCCCATGATGCGATGAGTGAAAGCGGGTTCGACCTGGTGATCCTCGACATCGGCTTGCCGGATGGGAACGGGTTCAACCTGTTGACCGAGTGGCGCAACAACCGCTTCAACGAACCGGTCCTGATTTTGAGTGCGCGGAATTCCGTGGAGGACCGGGTCGAGGGCCTGAACCAGGGGGCGGACGACTACCTTCCCAAGCCTTTCAGTTTCGATGAACTGCTGGCCCGTGTTCGGTCGTTACTGCGGCGACAGTCAGCGGTCCGGAAGACCGTCCTTGAGCATCGGGGCATCCGTATGGATCTTCTGGGCCGACGGGTCACCTTCGACGGACAGGGCATTGAGTTGACCAACCGGGAGTACGCTCTCCTGGAATTGTTCATGATCAACAGGGGCAGGACCCTTACCCGGACCCAGATCGGGGAAAAAATCTGGGACGCCCATTACGACATGCAAACCAACCTGATCGACGTATATGTGCGAAAACTGCGCCAGCATTTCCCGCTAACGAAGGGGGAACCACCCATCGTCAGGACGGTTCGCTCGGTCGGATACGTAATGGAATGAAGACGCTGTCCAATCGCTTGACCTTCTGGTATACCACGGTGGTGATGCTCACGGTGGGCGCGACCCTCCTGTTCGGACGCTTCTTTCTCGAACAATACCTGGTTCGGGGGTTGGACCTGATGCTGGAGGCGGAATTCGAGGAAATTCGCGCCCGGATCGATTCCCCGGGGGACAGTGCCCGAGAAGCTGAGTTGTTGGAGGCTGTTTTCGAGCACGCGGAAATCGACGAGGATCTGTATTTCTTCCAGGTAAACCGTTTCGGGGGAGAGATAGTCTTTCGTAGCGAAAACCTCCTAGGAAGGGACCTTGCTGTCACACACGGCAAAAAGGCAGTTACTCTCGAGTATCCGGATTTGGGCCGACTCCGTTCCGCTGAATTCTCCCACAATGGTCTGGATATCCATATCGCCAGCTCGATGAAAAACATCGATTTGCTTTTCGCGAGCTACAATCGATACAGCCTGTATGCCTGTTGTGCCGTCCTCCTTTTCAGTATCGGTCTTGGTTTCCTGCTTAGCAGGATTGCCCTTAACCCGATCCGCTCGATCCAGCTTTCCGCCAATGAGATCTCGGCTAGCAATTTTTGGCAGCGTATTCATGTTCCGGATACAGGTGATGAGGTAGCCAGGATGGCGGAGCTGCTTAATGCCATGCTTGACCGCCTTGAGGCTGCCTATACCCAGGTGCGACGGTTCACTGCCGAGGCATCCCATGAATTCCGTACGCCCCTTTCGATTATTCGCCTGCAGACGGAGCGCATGCTGGCGGACATCGACATGCCCCTTGCGGAAAGGTCTTCCGCCCTATGCGAGCAAATGGAAGAGGTGGAGCGGCTCAATAAGTTGATTGACGATCTCCTGATCCTCGCCAAGGCCGACGCTGGCATTTTTCCTCTTAGCACGGACTGGGTGGAGCTGCCCCTGTTTGTGGCCGACTTCTCGGATGATGCCCGCCTGCTTGCGCAGGAGGAGGGGATTATCTTCGAGTCTGTTCTGGAAGACGTCGACCGATGGGTTTTCGATCCGTCGTGGATCCGGCGGGTCCTTTTTAATCTCCTTACCAACTCGCTCAAGGCCAGTCATCCCGGGACGACTATCAAACTGAGTCTCGTTCAGAGGGGGGAGACTTTGCTCATCACAATGGAGGACGAGGGGCCGGGAATACCGGAAGAACATCTGGTGTGCGTTTTTGAGCGCTTTCAACAATCGGCGACCGGGCAGGAAGGGAGCGGTTCGGGCCTCGGACTGGCCATTTGCCGAAGTGTTGTCCAGCAGCACAAGGGATCCATCACTGCAGAAAACCGGTTACCAAGGGGACTCCGAATGGAAATCCGGTTGCCGGATACTGCGCCGGCCCCCTCCGTTCGATGATGCTACCTGTATGGGCAAGCGTTCTGTTTCTCCTGCTGCTTGCAGGCATGTCCTGGTTGGGATGGGGGCGCCGATCAACCTGGGAACACTGGTCCGGATGGCCCAGCCTGGATCCGGAGGACAGGACGGGATGCATACAACTCGGGGAAAGATTGCGTGCCATGGAGGGGGCCCCGCTTATCGAGTGGCTGGGACATGGCACAATCCGGATCGAGTGGGGCGGGGAAATCATCCTTGTGGATCCCGTGGCCAGCGGAAGAATCACCATTGCGCCCCGGTTGTTCAGCACCCCTCGCCTGGTACCGGACGAACCCGCTGGACTGGTTCTGATAACCCATGCCCACATGGATCACCTTGATCCGCGGACTTTGGTGAGGATTCCTCCAACCCGTCTGATTCTTCCCCGGGGAAGCGCACGGTTCCTGGGCTGGCACCTTCGCCGTCATCACGATGTTGAGGAGGCGGAATCGGGCCTTGGCATATCCTGCGGACGGTTGACGGTAACAGCCGTCCAGGCTCGACATGGTGGCTGGCGCTACCCGTGGCAACGAGGGTTAATTGCCTGCGGATACATTATCGAGAATGGCCCCGAGGCTGTTTACATTGCCGGGGATACCGCATATGGAGATCATTTCAGGGCCATAGGGGGACGGTATCGTCCCCGCTGGGCGGTCCTGCCGGTCGGCGCCTATTCCCCGGCTTGGTTTCTCCAATGCCGGCACCTCAATCCCAGGGAAGCGGCCACCGCGGGGGAGGACTTGGGCTCGGAATTCATCATGCCCTACCATTTTGGAACCTACCGGGTGTCGTTGGAGAAAATGCAGGAACCTCTGATGTGGTTTGCCCGGGAAAGCCGTGAAAAGTCCTACCAATGGTGGCTGGATGCGGGCAAGGGTTGAAGAAAATATGAATTTATACTCATTTTTCCTTAACCTTCCCTTCACGATAAGGGAGTACTCTCGGGATCTATGAAAATGCTGAAGACCATTCGAACAAAATTAGGGATTCTCTGCTTACTTCCCCTGTCGGCATTTGCCGGGACGGGGCAACTTTCCCCGGGGCTTTTCTTCCCCGAGCTCACCGCCCAGGACCAGCATGAAGAGGCCATTTCGATATCCCCGGGCGTAAGGCACGTTGTGGTGACCTTTTCAATGGGGGAGGGAAAAAAGACCAATGCGTACTTCGCCGGGAAAGGGGCAGGATTCCTGGCCGCCAAAAATGCCGTCCTCATCAATGACATTCATCCGATGCCGGGAGTGGGCAGGATGTTTGCTCTACCGAAAATGCGCAAGTATCCCCACCGCATTTTTCTGGCGGATGAAGAAGGCTTGCTGGATCCATTCCCAAGGCAGGTTGGTCTCGTGACAGTTTTTGACTTGGATGAAGAACTGAGGATCCTGGCCATCCGCTTTTGGGATCCGGCATCCGGAAGCGACCCATTCCAGACTGGGGAATAGGGCGTCCTATCGGTTCTCTGGAGGCATCTGCCGGGCCAGCTGGATCAGTCGCTGGCTCTGGGGATTGGCTTCCAGGGCATCGGCCAGCTTGGAACGCGCGGTCGACATCTGGTCAATCTGCCAGTAGATGACAATCAGGTTGAACCACGCGTCCACGTACTGCGGGTCGATCGTGACCGCCCTGTTAAGGTGGTAGATGGCCTGATCCGTGTCCTGCAGCTCCGCCTTAAGTAACCCGAGGTTGAAATGGACGGTCTGCTGGTCCGGATCGATCCGCAATGCCTGGGCGAGGAAATCAAGGGCGCCGCTGGTGTCACCGTTGCCATGAAGCTGGATTGCCGCCAACCGGTAGGCTTCCGGATTATGGGGCTCGAAATCAATGGCCTGCCGACTCAGGTGGAGGGCCATCTCACGATTGCCAAGAGCGGCATGCAGGGAGGCCAAGCGGAGCGAACCCATGGGGGTGTCGGCGGTGTGGGTGGTGTACTCAAGAAGTTCTTTTTCCAGTTGCTCAGGAAGTCCCTCCATCCCGGGGGTGGAGAGGGCCGCGCTCAGGCGAACACTGCGGACCGGGTCATTGAGAATGGCATCCCTTTGCTCGATACTGAGGTTCTCTGTGCCAAGGAGGCGAATGGAGGCAGCCCGAACCATTGGTTCCGGGTCGGTCGTTCCGGCATGGAGAATCTCAAATGCTTCCTGATCGCTGGGGATGTATTGCAGCATGGTGATCAGGGTGGATTTCCAGTAGCGGTTCTTTTCCCCAGCAATAGCCTGCTTGAGACGGTCGCCGGCTCCCTCGACCCCGTTCCAGAGGTCCTGCATGAGCCGGGCCTTGGTCCTTCGCTCGGCGTTCATGTCCGGACCATACCATTTCTCGGCCTGCTCCATGTTCCATTCAAGGGACTGGGTATCGTGGCACTTTGAACAGGCATCGGGGATGCCCAGTTCAATGTTGAGTCGCGGATCGGGATGACTGAAGGAGTGGTCCCGGCGAGGATCCCTGCCCATGAAGTAGGTATGGGGCATATGACATTCAACACACCGGTTACCCGTCGATTCCGCCGGATGGTGACTGTGGGCAAGGGGATCGATCTTTGGCGCGTCGTTGAGGCCGCTGCCGTGGCAACGCTGGCAAAGCGCATTGTTTTCCACCGGGAGGATAAATTCCGCGGTGTGAGGGTCATGGCAGTCCATGCAGGTGACACCGGCGTGGCCCATCTTGCTCATGGTCAGTGAGCCGTAGACGTAATTTTCCCCAATCACCTGTCCATCCGGATGATAAAGGCCCTCCATGTCAGCGAGGGTCAGCTGGAAGTGGTCCTCGTACAGATCTCCGGCCTTGAAGCCATCGGCGGTCAACTGGTCCCGGCGGGAGTGGCAGGTGGCGCAGGTTTCCATGATCTGGCGCGGGGTCAGGGTCTCCTTGAATTCATTGTTGCCGTTGCGAACCTGCTCCATGTGCACGTCCATTTTGGGGTGGCACTGGATGCAGGTGATGGCCATGTGCGACCAGGTCCGGCTATAGGTGTTGCTGGCCGGATCGTAGTTTTTCCTGTACTCGGTCATGTGGCAATAGGCGCAGTTGGCGTCCCAGTTCATGCCTTGTCCGGTCCAGTGGCCCCATTCGCCGGGAATGCGGGGATCCTCCGGATCATCATCCCGCTCAAATACGGAAAACCATTCCTTCTTCTCGACATCCCAGGCAACATCCTGGCACTGGATGCGGCCGTCCTCGGCCATGTGCAGGTATTGAATCAGGGGAGTGATGCCAATGGAACCAACCACCGGGTAGTCGGGAACTCCATTTTCCTCCATGACCACCGTGTCGGGTCTCTTTTTCCAGCTGATTGACCGTTTACTGAGGAGGTCTCCTTTCGCCGCGGTCAACCGCTCGATATCGTTCTCCCCGAGGGGCGCATTCGCCAGTGCGTGATGCGAGTTGGCCCAGTCTGCCGCCGCCTCCTGGTGGCAATCAATACAGATGGCCGGATCGGCGTGTTCCTCTCCGGGAGCACTGAATTGCTCCAGCAGGCTGTCCAGTCCGGGAAAGTCCCTGCTGGCGGGCGCCTCGTAAAGAAGGATGAAGGCTGCCGTTGCCGCCAAGGCGATGAGGACAGGAAATAAAAAGTGTTTCAGTTTCATTGATGGGGAATCTAACGCTGGGGGGGATTGTCCCAATCAACCGGACCATGCTCGAATCGGTAGGCAAGTCGAGGAAGAACAATTTGCTCCCAGGCACGGGAAAAATACTCGTAGGCGGCATCCCATTGACCGCCACCTCCCCAGCCACTGTGGCGGATGTTGACCAAGGTCCGGGACTTGTCCACTTCCTCAAAGCGGACCTCGACAAAGGTTATCTGGCCACGCACCCGGGCCAGCTCAGGGGGAGAATTACAGGTGAAGGAAAGGAATTCCGGTGGCTGTGAGGCCAGCACAATCATTCCTTCAGATCCTTTCTCTCCGACCGTGGCGTCCGGGTTGAAGAGGATTTCATAGGGATTCCCCGGGACCACGGAGACTCTCCCTGCGGGAGCAAAGAAGGACTTGACCCCTTCCATCGAGGTCCTGGCACCCAGACTTGCTCAATTGGTGCCGGGAGGATTCCCTCGCATTCGACTGCCCTGTAATCGTTCTTCATCGGATGCCACAGTTTCCTTTCGTGGAGGTGATTTTTCCAGTTTTTTTGGAAATAAAATGAATAGCAGGGTGCAGGGCTACGTTGAAGGGATGAAATCAACGAAAGCCATCCCATGAAAAAACACCTCCGCATCACCCTGATCACACTGATTGCCCTTGGTCTTGGGACCACCCAGGCCCGGGCCGACGATGAAGCCCTGGCCGCCATCGGCGGATTCATCGCCGGAATTATCACAGGTGCCGTGATCGAGGATCATAACGATTACGGGCGCCATGACCGGGTCGAGATCCGCGTGGGGCACGACCGGTACGGTTACCGGGACAGCTGCCACAAGCACGGTCACCGCGATTGCCGGTCCTGCTACAAGAACAGGACTCACCGCTCCGGTCATTGGGAAACCCGCTATGTGAAGGTCTGGGTCCCTGGTCACTGGGAATTTGTACGAAATCGCTGCGGGGACCATGTCCGCATCTGGAAATCAGGATACTACGAACGCCGGCCCAAAAAGGTCTGGGTCTCGCCTCGCGGGCGTGATCGCCACGGTTCCACCTGCGGCTGATTAAATACCTCCTGCCGGAGGACGGGTCTCGACGACCCGTCCTCCTTTTGTCAACTTGATGAACGATCAATGAACGAGGAAACCGCCATAAGTTTGTCGGCAGGGGTCGACGGAGAAGCTTCCCCCGGGGAAGTCCGCCGGATTGAGGCCCTCTTGGAGAATGACCCGGAGGCCCGGGCCTATGTGGACCGGTTGATCCGGGCCCGGGAGGCCATGGGGGGTGCCCACGTTTCCAGCATTGACGGGGACGCCGCCCTGGAATCCTTCCGGCAACGTCTCGCGGAAGAAGCTGCCCGGCCGGCCAAGGTTCTGCATTTCCCCCGGTACGCGACAGCGGCGGCGGCGATCCTGGCCCTTGGCATGGGACTATGGATCCCCATGCGCAAGATGGGGGACACCACCGGCACCGTTGGGCTGGAGTCCTCGGTCTACATGGTTGAGACCGAGTTGGAAAATGCCATCCCGGTGGTCTATATTGACGAGCCGAGCGGATGGACCGTGGTCTGGGTCCTTGAAGAAGAAGTCCCCGAAGAGGGTCAGGGCTAACTGAAGTGCCGCGGCTTATTCGTTCTCGCAAATAACCCGGAATCCCTCTTCCTCGAAGGGGCAGGGTGCTTCCCATTTGTAGGAGAATCCGTCTCCCCATACCTCGACCTCCCGGGCGTGAAGGGCCTGGCGGGGGTAGACCAGCTCCCTTTCGAGCCGTTCGGTCCAGCCATTCTCGATGAATTCCAGGTAATGGGTGGGGTCACCCCCGTAGATCTTGTCCCCGAGAATGGGGTGTTCCAGCCAGGCGGCGTGAACCCGGATCTGGTGTTTGCGGCCAGTGACCGGGACCACCTCAGCCAGGGTGTTGTTGCCCCAGTACTCGAGCGGGGAGAAATATGTCTCGGCTGACTTGCCCCGGCCCCCGAAGCTGACCCGTTGCTGCACCACCACCGGACTGTCCGGATCCTTTTCAAGGTTGCTCTGGGTACAGCGCTCCTCCTCGAGCCGCCCCTTCAAGAGGGCCAGATACCGCTTTCGGGTCCGCCGCTGGGCGAATGCCGTCTGCAGGCGGCTGGCCGTCCGGTGGTTCCTGGCCAGAATGACCAGGCCGCTGGTTTCCCGGTCGAGCCGGCTGACCAGGTGGATCCGGTCCAGGCCACGGGCTTCGCGGATCGCCCCCACCAGGCTCGACCATGGCCCGTTCTTGGAGGGATGGCAGACCAGCCAACCAGGTTTGTTGAGGATGATCAGATCCTCGTTTTCCTCGAGGATCCAAGTCTCCAGTTCATCCGGGTTGACCAGGGGTGCATCAGGTTGCTGGGCGGAATGGGTGGGTCGTTTCACAGGTTTTTAAAAAGAGAATGGTTGCAAATTTTGCGTCTTTTGCTACAGTGAACTGATCAAAGGTTATGGTTTACATGATCCCAGTCTGCGTTGTCAGGAGTTTTCAATGGGATCGCGGTACATTCGCCCGAGGACGATGGCGATTTAGAATGTGAAATGTGTACCGACCGCCCCCAATTACGTGTTTTACTGGATCACCTCGTTCCCGGGTACCAGCTGCAGTTAGGGAACATAAATCAAACCATAAAAGAAAAGGATAATACCATCATGAAAGATCGGACAAACGATATCATTATCTCAGGACACAACCTCAATCTGACCGTGGCCCTTAAGAGAATGGTAATCGAAAAAGTCTCGAAGTTATTTGAACATGAGAACCACATAATCCGGGTCCGGGTGGAATTGAGCTCCGACCAAGCGGTTGGGTCCCCCTTTCATGCCAAGGGCATGATTGAGATCAAGGGAAAAACGCTGGTCGCCGATGTGGCGTCAGACGACCTGTACAAGTCCATCGACCTGCTGGAAAACAAGCTGGACCGGATGCTCCGGCGTCGATCCCGGATCCGCGTCCTGAAGCGCAAGCATACCCATGATGTGGAGATTCCTGCGGCCATTCCAAAGGCTCAATCCGCCTAGGAGAAAAACAAGAATAAGTTTTGCGAGACCCGGTCGGAATGGCCGGGTCTTTTGCTTTCCGGGGTTAAATTTCTTCTCCATTACCGAAGTGATTGACCCATTAGGGGAGCAACCCTAGATCCTTCCATGGAATGGAGATCAGACGGCATTACATCGGCTGGAAAAAGCCCTTTATCCTTGAGTTCAGCCAACGACTACTGGCCGAGGCGGGTGGGGAGCGCTCGTTGGATGAATGGCTGATCTGGGTCCCCAGCGCCCGGGCCGGCCGCCATATCCTCAATGAGCTGTTCCAGGCCGATGATGAGGTCGAGGCCTTCCATCCGCCTCGGCTGATGACACCGGCGCAGTTCACCGCCTCGCTAAAATCGGGTCCGGGAGTGGCCAGCGAGACCCAACGGCTTTTTGCCTGGAAAACCGTCATTATGAAAGCGGGCGAGGAACGGTTGAGACCGCTTTTTCCATTTATCCCTGAAGAGAACCGCACTGATTGGGCCTACGGGGTGGCTAGCCAACTCATCCGCATGAGGGACAGGCTGGGAGAGGAAGGGAGCCACTTTGTCGATATTCCCCAAAGGGCGCCCGGGATGGACAGTGCCCGATGGGAGTGCCTCGGAAAATTGGAGCAAGCCTACTGTGCGGAGTTAAGCAAGTTGGGCCTGCGTGACCCGGACCAGCATTTGCAGGCCCGTTGCCGGGAGGCATTGATCCAGCAACCCTTCAAGCGATTACTGGTGGCCGGGATTCTCAACCTGAGTCGGCGTCAACGGGAACTGGTCGGGAAGTTGCAGGAGCTGGGGGTTGCGGTTGATTTCTATCTGCCCGTCCCGGAGGAACTGGCCGGGACCCTTGACCCATTAGGTCGCCCGATGCCGGAGTTCTGGAAGTCGAGGGCTGTGCCGGGCGCGCTCCTGGAATCCCGGATTCATCGGGCTCCAGATCCCCGGATACTGACCCGCCGGGTGCTGGATCTGGCTGATCTATATAGCGGCTCGGTGGACGCACTGGTGGTGGGCGCGCCGGAGGAGGAGACGAGTCGCTTCCTTGTTGAACGGAGCCGGCTTACCTCCAGTCCCTTTTATGCCCCCCAGGGAACGCCTTTGGCCAGGACGGGGATGGGTCGCCTCATTGCCCTTGTCCTCGAATGCGGGAATGATCCTTCCCTCGACCAGTTGCTGGCCCTACTGCAACACGCCCTCCTGAGGAAATGGGCCCGTTCCGCCGGTCTGGATGTTGGCTTGATCGAACGGGCAATCCTCAGGCTGAAAAAGGACCACCTGTTATCCTCCGTTTCCCGGATGAAGGATCCGGCTCTGAAACCTATCGGCGCCATCGCTTCCGTTAAGGAATTCCTCGAGGCCGTCAATGGCCTGACCCAGTTGGCAGGAGGGGGACAAAGTCTCCCGGAGTCGGTTTGGAAAATGCTGCAGACAGTTGTCCGCTGCGGCAAATTGAGCCCCAGTCAAGTGCAGGTTTTTGGACAGATTGAGGAAATACTGCAGGACTTGAACAGTGAATTCGGGCACCTCCTGCTGGATCATCCGGACCAGCGGGCGTTGCTGGAGAACCAGCTCAAAAGCCATCAATTTTATCCCGAACGCGAGTCCGGGGAACGACCCGTAGCCGGCTGGCTGGAACTGCCTTGGGAACTGGCACCCCATCTGGTCATCCTCGGGCTTCCCGACAGCGAGGTTCCCGGCCGCGACATGGAAGACAGTATCCTCACCCCGACCCTGTGCCGTGCCTGTTGCTTTTACGGACCTGATGATGCAGTTGCCTTCCATGCTTTCCGCCTGCGCCTTATCCTTGAGTCACGACAAGATTGGGGGAAGCTGGATATCCTTTTGCCCGACCGCAACCTTGGAGACGATCCTGAATTGGCCACCCGCTTTCTCTTTCAGGCCGAACCGGGTGAAGTCAGGGAGCGGGTTATACAGTTGCTTGAGGATAAGCCCGTCCAGGAGGAACCCGTTCCGGCAAGCTTCGGCAAGGCCATTCAGCTGCCGACCCCCGAACCCTTGACCCGGATGTCCGTGACCGGATTCCGGTCCTACCTGGCCAACCCCCTCGGGTTTTTTCTTGAACGCAGGCTGGGCTGGGAGGCGCCCCAACCATATCCAGCCGAGCTGGACGCCCTCCAGTTCGGGAATCTTGGCCATGAGGTAATGGAGGCCTTGAATTCGGACAGTGCCGGCAAGTCCATCACCGGGGAGAAGGATATTGCCGAATTTCTCTCGGATACGCTGGACGGTCGAATGGGGGAGATCTATGGTAGCAGCCCCAGTGTTCCCCTGCAGATACAAAGGGAATCAATGCGGGAACGACTGGCTGCTGCAGCGGCGATCATTGCCCGTGAACGCCAGCGGGGATGGGTTCCCTTCAGGGTCGAGTGGCCCTTCCACAAGGACATGGAGATGGTGCTGGAGGGAGTCAGCCTGCGGGGCAAAATCGACCTCCTTGAACGGAATGAGGAAACCGGAAAGTATCGGATTATTGACTATAAGACATCCGACAAGAACGAGCCACCGATGAGGACCCACATCAGTTCCCTGAACGCATCCTCCGGGAAACCATTGTTTCCGGAAACGGATTTCCTCATCGGGGACAAATCATATCGCTGGAAGGATCTGCAGTTGCCACTTTACCAGGAGGGAGTGTTGCGGTTCCTTGGGGAGGAGGCGGAATGCGGATACCTTTGTCTCGGAAAGGCGGTCAAGGACATTGAACTTAATTTGTGGACCCCAGACTCCGGGATCAGGTCAGCGGCGTTGGAGTGCGCGGGGGCGATCCTCAGGAGGATATCAGAGGGGATCTTTCCACTGCCATCCAGACCATCACCCTACGACTCATGGTTGCCATGGTTCAACATGGACTATGCGGGGACAATTGACCCGGTCTGGATGGCCAAACACGGGGGAGGGGCGTCCTGATGGAAATCCTCCGCCACGAATGCATCCGTGCCTTTGCCGGATCCGGCAAGACCCACGCCCTGGTCAACCGCTACATCCGTTTGCTGGCGCTTGGGGTGAGGGCGCCCTCCATCAACGCCATGACCTTTACCCGCAAGGCGGCCGGGGAATTCCTGCAGAAGATTTTCCTGCGGCTGACCGGAGCGGCCGGTGAGGCGGGCCTCGCTCGGGATTTGTCCCGGGACATTGGCCAGGAGGATCTCGGCCCAGCCGACTATCAGCGGATCCTCGTTCAGCTGGTGGCCGACCTTGGCGAGCTCCAACTGGCTACCATCGACAGTTTCTTCGCCCGCCTGATTAGCGCCTTTCCGCACGAACTGGGACTGGCCCGGCCCCATCGCATCATGGATAAGTTCGAACACAGTGTGGCCCGTATAACCGCCATGGAACGGCTTCTCCGGTCCGGTGACGAGGACCGGGAACAGCGGGTCCTCCAGATCTACAAGAACCTGACCTGGGGAGCAGAGGAAAAGAACGTCTACCGGATTTTTGAAGAGAAGCTGAAAGACCATCAGGCACTGTTCCTTGAGGGTGGCAACCCTGAGCGGTGGGGAACCCCGGGTGCGATCTACTCAAAGACCCCGTGGTGGCATAACTCCATCAAGGATCCGGACGACATTCTCCTGGCCTTTCGCCGGGAATTGGTGGGATGTGAATTCGACAAGCGGATGACCACCGCCATGAACAAGCTTCTGGCCGATTTTGAATCCTATAATCCTGCCACGGGTCTAGATGTCACCGCCTTGCTGAGCCAGTTGCTGGAGCAACGGGAGGCGTTGAAGTCGGGTAGCGCCGTTGTCATCTACTACAGGAAGGAGTGGGAAATTCCGGATGCCATGGGGAAAGCCATTTACCAGTTTCTCCAATACTGGATGTCCCGGGAAATTGCCCGCCGGATGGTCATTACCCGGTCGCTGGGCGATTTTCTGGGTGCTTATGACAGCGAGTATGAGCGTTCCGTCCGCGAGTTTGGGTCGCTTGTTTTCGCTGATTTACCGATGCTCCTGATTCGCGGGCTCTGTCGTGGACAAGCGGCCTTTCCGGTTGCTGACATGGTTTATCGGCTTGATAGCCAGACCGACCACTGGCTGATCGACGAGTTCCAGGATACCTCGAGGATACAATGGAAAGTGTTGTCCCTCTTTATTGACGAGATACTGCAGGACGCAGGGGGACAGCGGAGCTTCTTCTATGTCGGGGATGTCAAACAGTCCATTTACGCATGGCGGGGCGGTGATCCCCGGCTGTTCAACGAGATTATCAATCACTACAATTCCGAGGGAACACGGATTCATTCGATCCCTCTCGAGCACTCATGGCGGAGCAGCCCCCCGGTACTCGACTGTGTTAATCAGATGTTTGGCACCGCCTTCCCTGCGGCCCTGGTTGGCGGGGAGTTTAACCGGAGATGGGAAGAGCACTGGCTGGTCCACCGGCCGAGCCCGAAAACGCGGGATATGCCCGGACACGCCGCATGGGGACTGGTGGAAACAAAGGAGGAATTGGAGCCGGCGTGCGTCGAACTGATCAGGAAGGTGGACCCGCTGTCAAAAGGGCTGAGCTGCGCCATCCTGGTCCGGAAGAACGATGAGGTGCAGGCTTTCACGCAAATCCTCCGCGAAGCCTGCATACCGGCCAGCATGGAGGGGGTGGTCAAGATCACCCGTGACAATGTGGTGGGGCGCTGGGTACTGGCATTTCTCCATTCCCTTGCCCGGCCAGGCGAAACCTTCCCTAGGGCCTACCTTGAGGCCGCAGGTTCCGGACTGGCAGATGATGAATACGCGCGCCTGGCCGGCCTGATTCGAACCGTCATTACTCATGACGGTTACGCGGAAGGCGTCCGCAGGCTGCTCGCCCTCCTTCAGGAGCAGCTTGAATTCAACGAGTTTCTCAATCACCGGGCCGAACAGATCCTCGAGGCCGCGACGCGGTTCGAGGACACCGGGATGAGTGGTCTGGAACGTTTTATAGCCTACCTCGACGAATCGGAAATATCCGAGGCTTCCCTCGGGAGCCAGATCCAGGTGATGACCGTTCATAAGGCCAAGGGACTGGATTTCGACATGGTCATTGTCGCCGGCTTCGGGACACAGTCGGTTTTGCGTTCCGGCCAGAAATCGCTGCATGTTGAGCGGGACAATGAGGGGGATATCAAGTGGATCCTCGATTTGCCCACCAAGCAGGTGCACGAAAACGATCCGGTCCTCGCCGATGCCAGGAGAATCCATGATGAGGAGATGTTCTTTGAATCTTTGTGCCTGCTTTACGTGGCCATGACCCGGGCCAGGCATGCTCTCTATTGCCTGTCCGACCGTCCGATCGGTAACAGGAATTCCACTACATGGCATGATCTCTTCCAATGCAGGTTCTCCGATGGGTCTAATCCACGCGGGAGCAACCGGATTGAGTGGCAGGCAGAGTGGGGTGATTCGGCTTGGATAGACCGTGTGAAGCGCCATGCCGCCCAGGTTCCGGAAGAGGTCGCGTTGGATGCCATCCGGGGCCCCATGCCGCAGACCAGGCCCGCCTTAACGCGCATGGCCTCGCCATCAGAGGAGGCCCACGCCGAATTGGGGCCGGTGACCACACTGCGCTCCAACGCCGGGCGGGAATTTGGAACCCGGATGCATGATTATCTTTCCCTGGTGGAATGGGTGAATCCTTCCGGCTTGGAGAAGACGGTCCTTGGGGCTGACGAAGATCTCCAGGCCAGGGCTAGGGCCCTTTTTCAGTCGTCTCTCGGAAAGGAGGTCTTTACCCGCCCCGAAAGCCCCCACCAACTATGGAGGGAAAAGCCTTATGTTTTGCGCTCCGGGAACAAGGTAGCCCACGGGATCATCGACCGGGCCATTGTATACCTCGATTCATCAGGGGCGGCGGAAACGATGATTATCTACGATTTCAAGACCGATGCCCTGGATCCGAGTCGTGAGGCCGCGGTGCAGTTGATGGAAAAGTACCATATACAGGTAGCGCGATACCATGAGGCCGCAATGGCCCTTACCGGACTTGCTCCGGAGGCGATCCGCACGGTCCTAATTCCGGTGTAGGGGATCTTCTTGGACGGTGGTCAGGACTGTCCCGGTTGCGACAATTGCCGATCCCTGATTTGTTTCAATTCATCAACTGTCTTGACGGTTTCCAGCGCCAGCCTGAGGTCCTTTGACCCCGGAAAGCCCTTGGCAAAAGATTTGAGCCGGGCCCGCATCCAGTTGATCTGGTCCCAT
>JBMTVW010000012.1:0-60561 GCA_049451775.1 Opitutales bacterium
AACCAAGTTAACATACCCACTTGGGCGGACTACTTTTACCTTGGTTGGCTATTTCGCTGTATCTACGAACCCACCAAATTTGTTCCCCGCTACTTGAGTGCGCTGCCGCTTGCGTGGATTCTCTTGCGTCACGGGGAGGAGTGCCCACCCTTGAAGCCGAGTTGAGCCGATGCCGATCCACCGCCGAGAATTCCGATTTATCCTGAGTGCCGCCTTTGCGGCACTTTTTGTATTCACGGGGTACCTGGTCTTGCGGCCGAGTCCCTCGATGGCGGAGATCGGGTGGTTCCCTGGCTGGTTATCGAACTGGGCAGACCGGTACGGGGATCTGCGGACGGCGGTCCCCTTCTTTTTGCTCTCGCTGATGTGGACAATGGTGTCCTGGGTCCGGGTCAAGCGCCTGATTGCCGGGTACTATGGGATTGGTGCGCTGCTGGTCCTGACGGAGCTGTGTCAAATCCTCCTCCCGGAGCGCCATGCGGGGTTACCGGACATATTATACGGCCTCATTGGCCTGAGCGCGGGTGGCCTGGTGGGGTTAATCATGCTGTCTAAAGCAAAAGCACAAGCGCCGAGACGGGTCAATTAACAGGGATGAAGGGGATTAAAGGGATCAGGCCAGCAGACCCTCAGGCCCGTCAGGAACCGCCCAGTGGATTGCGCCAACGCAGGCCGCTGAATCGGTGAAAATCGTTGTCGCTGCTGTGCAACTCAGCCTGATGTTCGACCGCGAGTGCGGCAAGGTAGGCATCGGATGTCAAATTCCCGGCCGTGCCCATTTGCTCAAGATAGTCGAAAAAGAGCGCATCGAACCGGCGTCCGGGTTCGATGGTCAGGACGACCGGGCAGGCACGCCATTCCTTGACACAAGCAACGGCACGGGAAACGGCCAATTTCAGGAAGCAGGCGGACCTGAGATATCAGTAGGCAGTCTTGGGGGGGAATATGACCTGCCATGCGGTCTTGAGAAAGATATAGACATCGGCGCTAAAGGTCCACCGGGTGACGTACTCGATATCGTATCGGACCCGGTTGATAATATCCTCCTCGGACTTGGCCTCTCCCCGGTATCCGGAGACCTGAGCCAGGCCAGTGATCCCCGGCTTGACGAAGTGCCGTGAGCGGTAGCGGCGGTAATAGCTTTCAAACTCGTCATCATGGAGGGTCAGGTGCGGCCGTGGGCCGACCACGGACATTTCCCCCCGGAGGACATTGAGAAACTGGGGAAACTCATCCAGCGAGGATTTGCGCAGGAATTTGCCGAATCCGAAAATCCGCGGATCGCCCTTGGTGGCCTGTTTCTTCTCGTCCTTGCGGTCATGCACGTGCATGGACCGGTACTTGAGGATGGTGAAAGCGCGCCGGTTGGCCCCGTAGCGGGTCTGCTTGAAGAAGACCGGCCCGGGCGACTGCAGGCGGTGGACCAGCCAGACGGCGGCCGTCAGGGGCGGGAGAACGAAGAGCACCACCGGGAGCGAAACCGCGATGTCGGAGGCCCGCTTGAGCAGCACGTTGAGTGGATTCTGCAAAGGCTCATCAAGGAAGGAGAGGAACTGGACCGGGCCATCGCTGACAATCCGGACCGGATCGAGGAAGGCATTGGAGAAATTGGAATAGATATGGACCCGGGCGCCCCGCCGCAGGCAGCGGTTGATGTTGTCCCGGAACCCGGGGGACTCGGCGGAATCGGCGTAGGCGAAGACAATATCGGCCCGGACACGCTTGCGCCCCCCCTCGCAGGTGAGCACCTCCCGGGTATTGCCCAGCCACTCGATGCCCTTCAGCCGGAGGGATTCATCGGCATAGTATCCGACAAACTGGATCCCCATGGCGGAGGCCCGGGGGACATACCTTCGCAGTGCATGCGGCAGTTCCCCATGTCCGTAGAGGACCGCCCGCAGTTCCTTGTCGGGATTAAAGAACAATCCGGCAATGATACCGGGTGCGGCATAGATCTGCACCCATGTGAACACAAAGGAGGCGCAAGGGAACGTGAGCAGGAATAGCCGGCTGACCTGGACGTCCTTGAGAAAGAAGTAGATGACCAGCAGGGCCGCCCCCAGTATGAGGGTCATGCGGATACTGGTGGTGCAGCTGATCCACAGGCTCGCAGACTCCATTCGCTGGAAGGTCCGGCGCAGGACCGGCAGGGAGTAATACAGGGCAACCGGTATCCCGGCAAGGTAGACAAAGGTCCGCGGGACAATATGCAGGCCGAACAGGCCGTAACGCTGGTCCATGAGAATCAGGAGGATGAACAGCCCGGCGTTGCCGGCCCCCAGCAGGGTGCCGAATACCCAGAATAATCCCCGTGTGCGCTGTTCAATCATCGATGATATTTACAATTTCTGCCAACAAAACGACCAATCGTGTTCAAGATGAAGGTGCCCGAATCAACTTTTACAATCCTAATTTTTGTAAAACCAAGAATCACCGCAGGCAACGGGCCATGATCGCCAAAACGACTGCATTGGCCAGCACCGCCGGATTGGAAAACGGGAAGTCCCACAGGGCAAAAACCCCCAACAGGAGCAGGGAATAACGGATGAACCGGACCGGCACGGGATCCGCCGATTCGCTCCGTGGGCGAGGCAAGCTAACGAACCCGGCCACCAGCAGGAAGGATCCCAGCAGGCCGAACTCGGCCAGGTGCTGGAGCCAGTCATTGTGGGCGAATTCCATGTCGCTGGTCAGCCGCCCTTCCTTATCGCGGAAAAAGTCCGTGGCATAGACCGGGAACAGCGGATCGTAGGACAGGTAACCCCACCCCAAAAGTGGCCGGTCCCGGAGCATCCCGAGGCAGACCTCCGGCGCATGGTAGGCCCGAATAGAGTCAAAGAGAACCGAGTCGGCCCGCTCCATCTGCTGCTCCGTGCGATGCCAGTTGGCGCGCAGGTCCGCGACCGAAAGCGTGGCCAGGGCCACCATGACCACCCCCGCCAGGCCCATCACCCAGGCCCGCGCACGGGTGCCTCGCAGGCGCCGATAGAGGGTGCTGGCGAACAGGAACATCCACGCCGCAAAGAGAAGGATCCCCGACCGGGAGTCCACCACCGGCAGGCTGAGTCCGAAAAACAGCAGGGCCACCAGCGCCAGCCCGCCCGAGCCAGCCTGCCGGGCATGCTCAAACCACCGGGGCAGGTCCCGGAAGAAAAAGAAGCCCGCCACCCCCGTGTACAGGAGGGCATAGGCCGCCCAGTGGTTCTTGTAGTAAAAGGTGGCAAAAAAGTAGTCTGCCCGGGGCGCATAGCGGCCAAGGATCAGCTCGCTGCCGGAAAACCGGAAGACCAGTCCGGTGACCACCAGGATCATGGCGTTGGCCAGCAGGATCCCCAGAATCGTGCGGATCCAACGCGGTCGGGGCCGGCAGGCCGGATTGCTCAGGACCCCCACCGCCGTCAGCAGGCCCCCAAGGAACCAGATCCCCGGAAGGGAGCGCGTGGGATCCACCACCAGCGGCCAGTCCGGATTGAATTCCCTTGCCATCAAGGTGTCCCCGCTCCGGTCATAGGCCGGATTCAGGACGCTCCAGAACAACATCAGCACAAACAGCCACAGGGGCCACACCCGCAGCAGCCCAAGGGTAAATTTCTTCAGCGGGCTGGGACGGCCCCCGCCCCGGCGCTGCTCGAACTCGGCAAAGTGTCGCCAGTCCCAATGCTCCATCAGGATGCCCACCAGCGAGAAGAGCGCGCTGGCCCATGCCAGGACCCCAAGGATAGCGTAGGCCTGCGGGGCACGACCGCCCAGCAGCCACGGGGCCAGCAATGCCATCAGCGCCAGCAGATACCATGGCAGTAACCGGCTTAACCGGGGGGATGCATTTTCACCTCGCATGCCTACGGAACCGTAGGCGCTTTTAACAATTTTTGAAGCCTTTTTTGCTTGTTAAATTGGCAGAACGGGCATTCTTTAACATTTAAAGAAACTATTTTCAACTTCAAACCCAGACAGGACAAAATGCGCCGCAATTCCACACTGACATTCAACCTGATGGCCCTTGTACTGATAGCGTTCATCAACCTGAACATCATCGGTATCATCCTCATCGGATATATGGCCAGTCTGGAAAATTCAGGGGGCTCCGGATCCGTGACGACCATGCTCTTTATCACTCTTCCCGCCACAGCCTATCTGGCCCTGCGGATCTGGACGCACCCGGAACGACTGGCGCACGGGAGCGGCTTCATCATTTACTCCATCGGGATGATCATCAGTGTGATCTTTCCTCATGGCGCCTACCTGATGTTCGATCTGGCCTTGGCCAACCTCCAGGTGGCTCCCCTCTTTTTCGCCCAAAGCGTGTTCATGCTCATCGTCCTCGGGATCAAGATGCAAACCTCCAAGCACTCCTTCTAGGGAACCGCAATCAGCCAACGCTCCACCCGGCGGGACAGGGTTGCCCGTGGAGTGCGCCGACATGTCGGCGCCTTGGAAAGCGGCGGGGAAATCATAAACTTGCACCAACCGGGAAAAACCACACTCTGGTGCGCATGCAAACACCGACCAACGACAAACTCTGGAATGTCCTCTGCCATCTCTCCCCTCTCCTCGGGTTGGGCCTGATCGGCCCACTGGTTGTTTATCTGGTCAGCAAGTCTGATGCAGAATCGACGATTCCGCTCCACGCCAGGGAGACCCTGAATTTCCATATCTCGCTGCTCATCTATGGTGTGATCGGGGTTATCCTGGTTGCCGTCGGCATCGGGCTGATCATTCTTTCAGCGGTGGCCATTGCCGGGGTAGTGCTGGCTGTTGTGGGAGCCGTCAAGGCCTCCAACGGGGTTGTTTACCGCTATCCGGCGACGATCCGGCTGGTCAAGTAAGACACGGCAGGGCCCTGTTCATGCGGGACCCAGCACGCCCACCCGGGACACCCTCCCGATGGACTGGCCGCATCCCTAAATTCAGGTAAAGAAGTCGCTTGGCGGGCGAAGTGGATTGCCGGAATGATCCTGGCATGCTGTCCACCGTCCATTCCGGGGCCCTGATGGGAATTGAGGCATGGCCGGTTTCGGTGGAAGTCGACACCGGTGAATGCGGCGAGCCGGTTCCGGTGGTGGTGGGAATGGCCAGCACCGCGGTCCGGGAGAGCAAGGACCGGGTCTGGGCGGCGATCGGCAACTCCCCCTACACTCTCCCCATCAAGCGGACCGTGATCAACCTGGCCCCGGGACACCTGCGCAAGGAGGGCGCCCTCTACGACCTGCCGATTGCCCTTGGGGTCCTGCACGCCACCGGGCAGATCCATCCGGGGCCGCTGAATGAATTCGTGGTGGCCGGGGAGCTCAGCCTGTCGGGCGAGGCACGCCCGGTGAAGGGCGGACTGGCCCTGGCGGTGTGCGCGAAAAAGGGAGGCAAGCGCGGGCTCCTGCTCCCGCCCAAGACCGCCTCCGAGGCAGCCTTGATCGGCGACATGGAGGTTTACGAAATGGAAAGCCTGGAGGCGGCCTGCGCCTTCCTTGAGGGGCGCCACCCCTTCAAGCCCCTGACAAGGCAGTTTCCCTCCTCGCCTCTTCCGCAGCCCGTGGACGGGATCGACTTCACCGATGTCAAGGGCCAGCACGCCGTCAGGCGGGCGGTGGAAGTGGCGGCCGCCGGCGGCCACAACCTCCTCATGCTGGGCCCGCCCGGTTCCGGAAAATCCATGATCGCCAAGCGCATCCCAAGTATCCTTCCCCCGCTCAAGGAGGCGGAATACCTTGACATCCTGCGCATCTACTCGGCCTCGGGCAAGACCCTCAACGGTGAAGCAGTGACGGCGGCCCGCCCTTTCCGGAGTCCCCACCACACCATCTCGGATGTGGGCCTGATCGGCGGGGGCGCCATCCCCGGACCGGGGGAGATATCCCTCGCCCACCACGGCGTCCTGTTTCTTGACGAGCTGCCGGAGTTCAAGCGGGGGGCGCTGGAGGTCATGCGCCAACCCCTTGAGGATGGTGAGGTAACCATTTCCCGCAGCGCCGGGCGAATCACCCTGCCCGCCTCCTTTATGCTGGTCAGCGCCATGAACCCCTGCCCCTGCGGGTATCTCGGGGATCCCCGGCATGCCTGCCAGTGCAAGCCTGTCCAGGTTCAACGCTACCGCTCCCGCATCAGCGGACCCCTGCTGGACCGGATCGACATCCATGTGGAGGCTCCGGCCCTCTCCATCGAGGAACTGCGTCAGGAGGAACCAGGCGAATCCTCACTGGCCGTGTGCGAACGGGTGGCCGGCGCCCGCGAGCGGCAAGCCCGGCGGTTCAACGACAGCCCGCCCGGGATTCCCAGGGTGAATGCCCGCATGGCGCACTCCCAGTTGCGCCGGTACTGCCGGCTCACTCCCGAGCTCGGGGACCGGCTCCAGCAGGCGATGAAAAGGCTCAAGCTTTCGGCCCGGGCCTATGACCGGATCCTCAAGGTCTCCCGGACCATCGCCGACCTCGAGGGGAGCGAGGCAATCGCCTCCCCGCATTTAATGGAGGCCATCCACTACCGGACCCTCGACCGGAACCTGTTCCTGTGATCCCTACCTGAGACTCCAGACCACGTTCACGTCAAGGATCAGTTTTTTCAACACCGCGGGAGTGACAGCCTGTTTCGGGTCGTCCCCGATGCCGGAAATGGGGTCGACATGCGACTCAATGATGAGACCGTCCGCCCCGTAGGCGATGGCGGCCAGTGAACAGGCCGGAACATACTTGGCCCGGCCAACCGAATGGGACGGATCCGCGACAACGGGGGCCCAGGTCTTCTCCTTCAGCAGGGGGGTGATGCTCTCGTCGGGATGATTGCGGAAGCCGTCCAGCTTGGGCATGGTTCCCCGGGGACAAAAGATGACGTTGGGGTTGCCGTTGGCGGCAAGGTACTCGGCGGCCGAAATAAACTCATCGACCGGACCCATATGGCGGCCCCGCTTCAACAGGACGGGGATGCCGGCCTCGGCGGTCCGCCGGCCCAGTTCAGCGAGAAAAGTGTAGTTGAGCGCGTTGCGGGTACCGATCTGGAGGACGTCGATACCGGCATCAAGGGCAACCTGCAGCTGGGCCTCGTCCATGACCTCGGCCACCACGGGGAGCCCCGTCTGCTCGCGGGCCTTAAGCAGGACCTCGACCATTTCCGAACTGCCCTGGTAGCTGTGGGGCGAGGTACGCGGCTTCCATACTCCGCCCCGGACCGCGTTGGCGCCCGCTTCCTTGACCGCGTGGGCCGTCTCCAGGAAGGCGTTGATATTGTTCGGATCGATGGTGCAGTGCCCGGCAATGACAAGGGGTTTCGTACCGAGCTCGATACCGCCGATAAAAATGCGGTGGTTGGCCAGGTCGGAGCGGATGTCCATCAGCTTGTAGACGGACTCCATGCGGTCCACCCGCTCGATGTAATCGAGTCCCAGCAAACGGTTGACCATCGTCTCGGAACGCTCGTCACCAATGATGGCATAAATGTTCCGGTGAGCACCGTAGATGACCTGGATCTTGCATCCGAAATCCCCGACAACGGACTCGACTTCAGCCAGTTGCTTGTCGGTAAGGGTTGGAGCCTTGGAAATAATCATGATCCGAGAGAATTGGCAGGGAGCCTAGGCCAGAGCAACGGCAAAGTCCTCCGGCACCGGGCTTTCGGCGGAAAAATCGACCTCTCGTCCCTCAATCGTCAGGTGGACCCGCGTCTTCCAGCTGTGGAGCATCAACCGGTTTACCCCCTTGATCCGCTTGAATTCACGGTTGAACCGGTACTCCCCGTAGGTGCCGTCCCCGATGATGGGGATGTGCCGGAGGGCGCACTGGACCCGCAACTGGTGGGTCTTGCCGGTGAGCGGACTGAGGGCCAGCAAGGCCCGGGCCGGAGGTCCCGATCCCCGCTCCATCAGTTTCATTTCACAGACGGCGTTGACCCGGCCAAGCGTGGAGACCGTCCTCAGCGATCCGCGCTGCCGCACCACCTTCAGGCAGTCCCGCCATGTGTCCTCCTTGCGCGGGGGCACGCCCTTGACCACCGCAAGGTACTTCTTTTCCACCGAGTGATGAAAAAACGCTTCCCTGACCTTTTCGGCGCAGGCCGGATCATCAGCCAAAAGGATGACTCCGCTGGTGGGCGCATCCAGGCGGTTCAGGAGGTACAGCTTGCGGCCCCCAATGGAGTAGGACTCCGTTTCATAGCTGTAGGATGCGTCCACCAGCGCCGTCTTCCGGTCTGCTTCCCGGTTGGGATGCGACATGATCCCGCTTGCCTTGCCGACGGCGATCAGGCCCGACGGGTGCGTCCCGAGGATACGGCAGGAATCGTGTAGCGGAATTTCCATGTCAGCCATCAATAGTAAAAGTGAATCGCGCACGGAGCCTTCTCCCCCATGCGGACGATCATCTCGGGGGTCCACTCGTAGAAGGGGGCCTCGCCAACGATGGCATCCACCGAAACCGTCTCGGCCAATTTGCCGGCATCGGAGAAGCCAACCTTCACGTCCGTCACCTGGCCGTCCCGGGTAATGGCAAACTGGACCACCACCTTGAACCCGCCAAAGGGGATCGAGCGTGTATTGTAGACCAGGTTGCGCCACCGGGCCTCAATGATCTCGGCCACCCGGCGCCAGTACTCGCCGAACTCGGAGTACTTGGCATCAAATGCCAGCCGGCCGATCCTGACCACTCCCTTCCGGTTGTCCTTGATGGGGCCGAAGGACGTGTCCCGCTCGACCCGCTGGCGGGGACGGGGCACCGGATTCTGGGCCTCGGCGGCCTGGGGCGGAGTTGTCATCCGGCCCTCTCCCTGGCCATCGAGTTCGCTGCTGACCAGCACCTCCTCCATGTCCTCAGGGACCATCTCCGGATCCTCCACCGCGGTGTCGGGTTTCTCCACACTGGCCATCCCCTCCTCTGTTTCGGGTTCCTGCTCGAGATAGTCCGGACTGACCGCGACCTTGATTTCCTTCGGTGCCGCCTCCTGCTGGGGCAATGGACTGCCCCCGCTGGTGGGACTGGCGGCCGGGGGCGCCTGCGGTGTCGGTTCCTGGAATGGGTTGCCCTGGACAAGGCGGTTGGATTCCTCCAGGTCGCCCTCGACGTAGGGCGTGCTGTCGGGGCCCGGGAGCGTTTCCTCCTCCTGGGCGGCCCGCTGGTCACGGTCGGAAATATTACGGGTATTGACCGGGTTCAGCTCCTCGATGTTGGGAGCGGCCCGGACATACGTTTCCTCCAACTCGGGCTCTACCGGAATCTCCTCCAGGACCAGCTCCATGGTCTGGGGAATGAGGACGGGCTCGCCCCGGTCAGCGGAAAATTCCCCCGGTGTGGCCCAGAACAGGAGCAAGTGCAGGAAAAAGGCCAGCAGGATGGCCGTGAAGAGGCCCTCCCGGGACTGTTTTTCATCGGCCCTGTCAGGGGCGGTTTCCCCGGCGGGGCCCGGGTCCTTCTGCTTTACTTTTAGTTGATCCCTCATTGATGGCCGGGTTCTGGCACCTCTACCCATCCCAGTTGGACCAATTCAGACCGTAAACGTTGAACGGGCAAACCCATGATATTCTCAAAGGAGCCGGAGTAGGAGTCGATGATCAGCTCCGCGTGCTCCTGGATGGCATAGGCCCCCGCCTTGTCATAGACGTGAACCCGCTCCAGATAGGCATCAATTGCCGCCGCATCCAGTTCCTTGAACACCACCCCGCTGGATTCGTGAAAAACATGCTCCCGGCCTTCGAGGAGCAGGGCCATCCCCGTCACCACGGTGTGCTGTTGACCACTCAGCGCCTGAAGCATCTCCACGGCGTGCTCCCTGTCCACCGGCTTGGCAAACAACCGCCGGCCAAGGGCGACCGTGGTATCGGCCGCTATGACCAGGTGACCGGGAAAGTCGCGGGCGATCGCCCTCCCCTTGCTGCGGGCATTGGCCTCCACCTGATGGGCGGGGTCAGCCTCATCCGGTTCCCATTCGGGGACGTCGGGGGAGAGGACCGAGAAGTTCGGCTGCACCTGCTGGAGCAGCTCCCGCCGTCTCGGTGAACCCGAGGCAAGGATCCACTGGACCGGGTTTGTCATGCCTTGCCAAGGGCGGGAATCCGGCTGACCAGGAAGTCCCGGCCGGAGCATATTTCCTCTGCGGTCAGCCGCGGGCTCAACTCCATGATGACGGCATCACCTTCCCGGATATTGTCGGCCAGAATCGACCAGTCGATGACCCCGGTCCCCGGGACCTGGTGGTCGCGGTCGCGGTCGCTGACATCATGCAGGTGAAAACCGATCAGGTGCGGCCGCAGCGAGGTCAGGAACTCCCGGTGATCCAGCAATCCCATGCGCTGCTTGAGCTCGGCGTGCCCGGCATCGTGCCAGTATCCGAAAACCTCGTATTCCTTCAATTGCTCCTGCAGATCCAGCATGTCGGCATCCAGGGGCAACTCACAAAATCCTTCCCGGTTTTCGATACCCAGCCGGATCCCGAGGGCCTTGGCCCGTTCGGCGATCAGGCCATAGCTCTCCAGCATGCGCCTCATGAAGCGCTTCTTCTTCCGGTTGAGGAGCCGGAGCCCCCTTGACCGGACCCGCTCGAACTCCTCCTGACCCGACTCCGCTGCCGAATCATAGGCGGACTCCACCCCCGGCTCCGGGTCCCCCCAGAGCAAATGGATGCGGCCCGAGTGCAGGACCACCCGGTCGCAACCCACACGCCCGGCAAAATCAAGGGTTTTCATGGTATTGGTCAGCCAGAGGATCCGCTCCTTCCGGCTCACCGCAGTCGGCTCGTAAAGATTGGGAGCAGCCCCCATCACCCCCACCGGCAAGGGACAGAAATTGTGCAGGGAACTCACCTTGATGATCCCCTCTTCCAACCCCCGGAGGATTCCCGGGACAAGGCTCATGCGGGTCCCGTGTGACAGTTCCACATGGGAAAAGCCCAGGTCCGCCAGCTCGCGCAGCATCGCGTAGCCGTCATCATGACGATGGGAATTCCAACAACTGGAGATAGCGAACTTCATGTCAACAAGTGCCTACAGGTGAAGCCCATGAATGCCCCAAGGGCAACCCCGCGATGCAAAAAGGACAAAAAAAATCCCCGCCGGGCAACCAGCGGGGAGATGAAAAAAGACTCTGAACCAATTACTGGTTCTCGTAGCGTGCCCGCAGCATAGCGGAAAAAGCGGCCACCTTCTTCTTGCGGCGCTTTACTTCGCACGGCTTTTCAAAGTAGCGCTTGGCGCGTACATCACGAATCACGCCTTCACGATCAAGACGCTTCTTGAGCCGGCGCAGGGCGCGCTCGATCGGCTCTCCTTTACGAATTTTAACTTCTACGGACATAAGAATTGAAATTGAGGAAAAGGGAGGAGCAAAACACCCCCACAGACCGCGTCAACAAAAAATCTCACTCCCGGGCGGACTCTCCCTCCTAATGGGCCACTTCGTCCCAGAACTGCTGGTCAAGCCGGTCCAGCTGGTTGACCTGGATCAGGTTGCGGATTTTGCCGATATAGCGCTCACGTTCCTGCGAATAAAGCCGGAGTCCCGCGGCCAGGGTGGCCCCGGTGGGGATTTCCCCGTTGGCCCTGGCGTTCTCCCGGAGAATCCACAGCGAACGGTAGGCGGGATTGGTATTGAGGATTTCCATGTAGGCGAGGAAGGAATCGCGCGGGGACCTGTAGCGGGCCACCTCGTAGGTTGCGGAGGCAGGCCGGTAAAGGGGAACAATCCCGCATCCGGGTTCATAACACCAGATCCCGAACAAGTTGTTGCCTTGCCGGGCAAACCGGCTGGTCCCCCAGGCACTCTCGAGGGCCGCTTGGGCGAGGGCCAGGGACGGGGGAATGACATCCATCCGGAGCAAGAGTTCATCAATCAGCTCCTGGCTGGGCATCCCGTCATGGGGCAAATCCAGGCTGCTCTTGATGGCCAGGTTGCTCACCCAGCGGAGATCCCGCCGGTTCAAGCGGCCCCGTTGGAGGTTTTGCCGCATGTGGCGCAAGCGCTCCCTTGATTCCAGCAGGGATGCGTTGGCTTCCTCGACGAAGGGTTCCAGAAAGGAAAAAAAGGCGGCTTTGCGTTCCTCAACATCCTCGATGGCGGCAAAATCCGGCAGCGGCTGGTGCCAGGCTGACCTGAGGAGGAAAAAGGAAAAAACAGCCACCGTGACAACGGCGGCCCACAAGCCAACCGGCCTCCGCAGCCACACCAGGGCCCGGGGCAGCCTTTTCAGGTGCGCCGGAAAATCCATCCTCACTCCACCTTCTTCAAGTGAAGAACAAGCTGGCCGCTCATCCAGTACTCAATGTAGGGGGCGTTGACCTTGATCCAATCCGTCCACTGGTTGGCCTGCTTGCCCTGGTCGGGAGGAGATACCAGCTCATAGCCCCCGTGATGCCACTCACGGTAGCTGGCTCCCTCTTCATTGGAGATCTTTACCACCAGCTCCCGTTCCCGGTAATCCGGATTGAGCAAAAGCCAGATTTCCCCACTCTCCTCGACCTTGACCCCGCGGATGACATCGCTGTTGATCAGCAGCGCCTCGTAGGGGCCAAAGCGAACTCCGCCAAAGGCCAAAAGCGGAAGGAACAATAGCGCGGATAGGATGAATTGCCGACGTATTAATGTTTTCACGGACCCAAGATAGAGCCTCGCCGGGCACTTGTCAAAATCCACCCGTAGCGATCCGCCTTAAAGAATCTCCCCGCGCAGAATGGCCAGCAAAACCAGATAAACCCAGAGGAAGCCCGCCAAAACCAAGACAACCAGATTCCCCCAGTAGCCAATCCGGGCCATCCCTTCGCCACTGACGCGGCCGCCGTGCCGGCGGAGCCGCTTGATGGCCATCCGGCCAATGAGCGTCCCGGTCAGGGCTACCAGGACTGAAGCCAGCCCTACCAGCAACTTGTCCATGTTCCGGAAGCCAACCCAGATGAAAAGATTCACCAACAGGCACAGGATCGGCATCCGCGCAATCATCGGCTCCTGACGATCACTCGGCATCCCCCACCGGCGGCCCTTCTTTCTCCTGGCCATGACCTCCGTCCTAGTCGGCTCTTCCAACAAATCAACGCTTTTCGATTTTATTGACTGAGCAATGTCAATAATCGAGGGTAGGACCATGGGGGAAATCAATCCACGGGCCAGCCGGGTCCAATCCGGGAGATGGACAGTGTTGATACTGCTCTTTGGGCTGGTGGGGGTTGGTGTTGCCTCGATCAGCATGGGGACCCTTGAAACGGGATTGGCGGACGTGCTGGGATCGGTTGTCCACGGGATGACCGGTGGCCGTTGGCCGATCGGGGTTGATTCCCGGATAGCCACGGTTGTGCTGGAGATCCGGCTGCCGAGGCTTCTGGTGGCCCTGTCGGTGGGGGCCTCGCTGGGGGTGGCCGGGGCCTGTCTGCAGGGAATGTTCCGGAATCCGCTGGCCGACCCTGGCCTGATCGGTGTCTCAAGCGGGGGGGCCATCGGGTCCATCCTGGCAATTGCCAGCTTGGGCATCCTGGCCCCGACAGGGGGATTGCTGGCCGAATTGCACATTCCGCTGTGGGCCATTGCCGGTTCGATAGCGACGACGTTCACCGTCTACCGGATCGCCCGCATAGCCGGCAAGACCCACATCTCGACCCTTTTGCTGGCCGGCATCGCGGTGAACGCGCTGGCGGGAGCGGTGGTTGGGGCGGTGCTCTACATCTCCGACAACGACGCCCTGCGACGCTTCACCTTCTGGACCCTCGGGAGCCTTGGCACCTCGACGTGGAGGAGCTGGTTCCTGATGCTCCCCTTTATCGCCGTCCCGATGGTGATCCTGCCCCGGTACCGGACCGCCTTAAACGCCTTTTTGCTGGGGGAAGCCGAAGCCTACCACCTGGGATTCAACACCCAACAGGTCAAGCGGGTGGTCATCAGCCTGTGCAGCCTGATGGTGGGGGTGACGGTCGCCTTCTGCGGATTAATCGGGTTCGTCGGGCTGGTGGTCCCCCATCTGGTCCGGATGCTCTGGGGTCCCGATTTCCGTCGCCTGATGCCCATCTCCGGGCTCATGGGAGCCCTCCTGGTAACGGCTGCGGACCTGCTTGCCCGGACGGTCAATGCTCCCTCCGAGATCCCCATCGGGGTGGTCACCTCGCTGGTGGGAGCACCTTTTTTCCTTTATCTGATCTACCGCCGTAAAAGGCAACTGAGTGTCTGACCATGCTGGAAGCGGAAAGCATATCATTGAGCCTCGGGAGGCGGGAAATCCTCAAGGACGTCAGTCTTCAACTGACGCCCGGAAAGGTCACCGCCATCCTGGGACCGAACGGTGCCGGGAAGACGAGCCTCCTGAGGATCCTCTCCGGGGAGTGGCATCCCGGGAAGGGCCTGGTCCGCATGAACGGCCGCAGCCTGCATTCCATTCCGGTGCGGCGACTGGGTCAGCTCCGGGCCTACCTGCACCAGGAATCCACCCTGGGCTTTGCCTTCACCGTCCTTGAGGTGGCGCTGCTGGGGCGAAGCCCGCATATGCGCGGGAGCGAACGCCCGGAGGATTATGCGGCCGCCCGGAAAGCCTTGAAGGAAGTCGACCTGTCCGATCGGGAAGGCGACCTCTACACCAATTTGTCCGGGGGTGAAAAGCAACGGGTCCATCTGGCCCGAGTCCTGGCCCAGATGGACCAGCCGGGCATACAGGAACCCCGCTACCTCTTTCTTGACGAACCAACCAACAACCTCGACCTCTCCCATCAGCAGACAATCTACCGGGTGGGCAGGAAACTGGCCACCGCCGGCCTCGCGGTCTGCATGGTCATCCACGACATCAACCAGGCCTTCCAGGTGGCGGACCATGTCCTGATCCTCGACAAGGGGGAAATCGCCATGGAGGGAAAACCCTCCGAGCTGGCCCGGTCTTCCGAATGCGAGCGGATCTTCGGGGTGAGCCTGAAGCGGATACCCATCGAGGATTCGGATTGCCCCTACCTGATCTTTGATCCGGGCGCCAACCCGCGTTAGCCGCTCACCCGGCTTCACCCCGGATACAGCGGAGCAGGGCCTCCATTTTCAGGGAGGTTTCCCGGTATTCCGCCTGGGCGACGGATCCCTCGACGATTCCCGCCCCGGCAAACAGCCTCGCCGAGCAGCCCCGGGCCAGGGCGCTGCGGATGCCCACCGCAAATTCGCCGTTGCCACGGGTGTCGAACCATCCGGTCACTCCGGCAAACATGCCTCTGCGGAATGGTTCCCAGCGGACGATATCGGGAATGGCCCGCTCCCGCGGCGTGCCCCCGACCGCCGGTGTCGGATGCAGGGACTGGACGATGTCGAGAATATGCAGGTTTTCCGGCAGCCGGGCCTCAATTGGGGTGTGCAGGTGCTGCACATTGGGCAGGACCAGCAGTCCCGGGGGACCGGGTTCACCGGCCTCGATTCCCAGATCCTGCAGGCGCCGCCGGATGCTCTCGACCACGTGCCGGTGCTCACGGAGATCCTTTTCACTGTTGAGCAGGTCACTGGCCATCCGGGCATCCCGGCCGGCATCGGGGTCGCGCCCCGCCGAACCGGCGATGGCCTCCGTCACCACCCGCCCATCATGGACGGCCACCAGCCGCTCCGGGGTCGCCCCGATGAAGCTGGTTCCCGTTTCTCTCTGTAATGAAAAACTGTTACAACTGGGGTAATCCTGCCGCAGCCGGTTGAGGATCCGCAACGGCTGACAGGGGTTGTCAAACCTCAGGTCGATGGCTCGCGCGAGGACCACTTTCTGGTAGGCCCCCTCCCGGATCCGCTCAAGGGCCCGCTCAACGTTGCGGAGAAAATCGTCCGGGCCGCCAACCTCATTCTCCTCGAGGATATGGTACACGGGCGGGTGCGGAGGGCGGTCGTAGCTGAAGGCGGTGAACTTCCCGTGAGCCACCCAGATCCGCTCCGCCACCTGGTCGATATCCGTATCCTCATCAACCAGGGCATTGGCCACGGCAATGTAGCGGTTGCCTGACCGGGCCACCTGCCACTGGGGAATGAATACCAGCCCGGCGGGAAAGCTTTCATCCGGCTCAACCTCGTCCAGGAATGCGAACCCGGAGAAAAAGAGGGGACCCGAGAAAGGCAGTTCCATGTCGCCGATGGCAATGATGTGCCCATCCATCTCGCGGGCAAAATCCCTTACCTTCCGGAATCGGTCGGCCCCGTTGAAGGATGCCGAGACCACCGCTTCCGCACCGGCCACCGCCCATTCGCGAAAACGGTTTTCCATGTAGAAATGGTGTGCGTCCCCCTCATAAATGGAATCCAGCACGGCCAACGGATCAACGTGCCGAACCCCGAGGGTGATGCTGGCAATTTTCGGATGCCGGTCCTCGATGGCCGAATCGCGACAGGCACCAAGGAAGACCTTCAGGTTTTCAAGGTCAGTCCGGCCCTCCAGGGGAATGTCGATGATTTCCATGCCTGCGAACGGTCAGTTTTTCCGGATCCAGCGGGAGGCCTGGGCCACCGACCACTGGTACTTGCGCCGGTGCTCCCTGATTAGAAAGGGCATGTCCCAGACCTCATCAAGATCAAAGGCCTGCTCCAGGTGGCCCCGGATTGCCTCCAGGGGCTCACCGCTTTCCGGGGTGGCGCCCAGCCAGAATTTCTTCGCGGTAAAGGATTCCAGCCAGGTATTGGGCGTGGTCAGGATCAACTGTCCCCCCGGGTTCACCAGATCGGGCAAACGCTCAAGGAACCGTTCCGGCCAGCCCAGGCGGCAGAGCAGATTGGCCGCCAGCACACAATCGAAGGAACCGATGTCCTGGCGCAGTTCCTGTGCGTCCCCCTGTTCAAAGGAAACCGAGCCCAGGGCTCCCTCCGGTCTCCGAGCCACCGCCGGCCGGGTGATGGTCCCTGTCTCGACAATGGAGTAGTCGAGGAACCCACGCTCCGACAGGGTCCGGGCAGCAGCGACAAATGAAGCGGAAAAATCCACCCCGATCACCTCCTTAAAGGAGCGGGCCAGTTCGAAAGTGGCCCGGCCAACGGCACACCCGACCTCAAGGGCCCGGCCCTTGCCGCTTAGTCGCCCGGGATCCAGGCCCTGGCCAACACAGCGCTCGGGAAAACCCAGACCGGAACGGGGACCAGATTCCCACGGAAGCTGTTCCTCAGCTTCCCCGTAATGAAAAAGCAGGTATTGATTGAGAAGGTTCTCGGTCTCGTAACTTCCACCATGCATTTCCCCACGGTAGGGGGATTTATCCATTTGGCAAGGGATCGGGGTCCCGAAAACGGCCTTGTCAGCTCAAGCGGGTCCACTCACAGTTTTCCGGATGACATTGCAAGAGAGACTGGACACCTACCTCAGCCAGAGACCGGAGATTGATCCGAGCGCCTATGTGGCCCCTTCCGCCGTCATAATGGGCGCGGTCAAGATTGGCCCCAAGGCGTCGGTCTGGCCGAACTGCACCCTTCGGGGGGACATCGAGCGGATTGAGATTGGGGAAGGCTCCAATGTGCAGGATGGCAGCGTGGTCCACCTGGCCGACGACCTGGCCGCGAAAATCGGCAAGTACGTCACCATCGGGCACATGGCCATGATCCATGCCTGCACCATCGAGGATGAGTGCCTGATCGGCATGAAGGCCACCGTCCTCGACGGGGCGGTCATTGGGAAACGCTCCATCATCGGGGCCGGAGCGGTTGTCACCAAGGGAACCATTGTTCCCCCGGGATCACTGGTCCTGGGAATGCCCGCCAAGGTGGTCAAGCAACTGAGCGAGGAAGAGCAGGCCTCCGTCAGGGAATGGGCGGACAAGTACGTCATCGTGGCCGCCGCCCACAAGGCCCGGGAGGAAGCGGCCCGATCATGACCCGGACCGGGAAAGTCCTCACCTACGGGACCGGGTTTATCCTCGGCTGCCTGATACTGGCGTTGATTCCGCGCGAAACACCCCAGCCGAAACGCCATCCCTGGCATGAGCAGACAGCCCTCGAGGGAACCTACCCCATGCAGGTTGTCGACGATGCCGGGCGGACGGTCCTGCTGGAGAAACAGCCCCGGCACTTCATATCCCTTGCCCCCAGCATCACGGAAATGCTTTTCGCCATGGCAATGGGGGATCACCTGATGGCGGTCACGCAATGGTGCAACTATCCGGAGAAGGCACGGGAGTTAAGGGATGCCGGTGCCCACATCGGATCCATGGACCAGCCCAACCGGGAGTTGATCGCCGCCTACCGGCCCGACCTGATCATCGGAACCGACCTGACTCCACCGGAAATTTACGCCGTTGTGGAAAACCCGCCCGGGACCGTGGCGGTGGTGCTCCGTCACGCCAGCATGGAGGACGTTCTGGAGGATATCCGGATCATTGGGAAAATAACCGGTGTCCCCGGCAAGGCGCTCAGGCTGGTCCAGCAACTGGAGGAAGAACGGGTCGCCGTCGAGGCACGACTGGAATCTTTCCGGCAATCCCCGGCAAAGCGGGTGCTGGTCCTGCTGGGAATAGAATCCGGCGGCCAGCCAGGCTGGGCACCCGGTGAGGACACCTGGGTCAACAACCTTCTGGAATCAGCGAACGCCATCAACGTGGCCTCGGCCCTGGGACGGGAATGGGGCGAGGTTTCCTTCGAGACCCTGGTCTCCCTCAATCCGGAGATCCTGCTTGTCCGGGACGGGGAAAGCCCCGAGGCCCAGACCCTCCTGCGCCAGCAGGTGCAGTCGTTGTCCGGTCACCCGGTCTGGAAGCAGGTCAAGGCAGTCCAGGACGGAAGGGTCCACATTCTTCCCCACGGTCCGTTCAACATACCGGGACCGCGGATCATGCAGGCCTACGCCTCCATCGCGGAAGCGGTCTGGGAACCGCACTCGGGACAGAGTCCGTAAAAGACCGTCTCCTGCCCGGTGACCTCGAATCCCGCCGGCGCCTTCAGGGAGACATCGGGCACCTCCACCTGCAGGTCGTAGACCCGGTCACATCCGCGGCAGATGAAATGGGCGTGATGCCCGAGGCTGACCCACTCGTAGCGGAGAGGCTGGCCCGGATAATCGACGCCGACAATCAGCCCCTCCTCGGTCATGTCCTTGAGTTGTCGATACACCGTACGCAGGCCAATCCGCGGAAAAATACGCTTGGCCCCCTCAAATACCTCGGGAGGGGTCAACGGACGGTTCTCCTTCTGGAAAACCTCCTCGATTGCAAGGCGTTGCCGTGTCCTTCTAATCATTGCTTCCTGATCCTCAGCTGACGAGGTTGTCCCGGATATACCTGAAGCTCTTCTCTATGGATTCAAACGGATCGCCGGGGCAGGTGTCCTGCTCGACCACAAACCACTGGCATCCGGAGACCTCCGCGGTGGCAATGATGCGGGCAAAGTCCAGCACCCCGTTGCCCACCTCGGTAAATCCAGGCTGGCCATCCGGGCCAACGGCGCAGTCCTTCAGGTGCAGCACCGGCAGCCGGTCCTTCATGCGGGCGCACCATGCCTCGGGTGAGGCATCGGCCACATGAAGCCAGTAGACATCAAGCATCCCCTGCAACAGGGCAGGATCGGATTCCATGAAAATCCGTTCAAGGACGGGGATCCCATCGGTCACCTGAAGTTCCATATCATGGTTGTGGTAAGTGAGAACCTTGCCGGCCTCGCGGAGATGCCGCCCGCAGACGTTCAGTCCCCGGATCAATTCCTGCAACCCGGAGCGGGAAGTCAGGTCAACGTCCTTCGGATAGGGATAGGCGGCATACCGGCAGCCAAACTCCTCCATATGCTCAAGCACCTTGGCAGGGTCCCCCAACACCAGTTCGGGTGCCTCATGACAGGAACTGATGACCAAGCCCTTCTCGGCGCACATGCTGGCAATTTCACCCTCGCTGACGGGCCGTGGACCAGCCACCTCCACCGATTTGTAGCCGATCTCGGATACCTTCTGCAGGGTTTCAAGGTAATCCTCAGGGGTGGTCAGGAAATCCCTCAGGGTGTACAACTGTACTCCAACTTGCTCAATTTTCATGATAAACTCGGTTTACTTTCTTCCCGCCCTTCGGGTTTCCCGCTTGAGGCGCTTCAGCTTGCTGTCCAGAAGGCGTAATTTGCGCTTGTCCATGTGGTCAATAAAAAGCTTCCCGTTCAGATGGTCCACCTCATGCTGGACGACCCGGGCAAACCAGCCACTACAGACAAGGGTGCGCTCTGTTCCCTGAATGTCCTGATACCTGACCTGGATGGCCTGCGCCCGCGGGACCTCCCCCCGGATCCCCGGGAAGGAAAGGCATCCCTCCTCACCGCGGACGGTCTTGCCGGGAAGTGTCTCGAGAACCGGGTTGACGAGGGCCATTGGCATCAGTAAGTCGATGGGAGGACGCAGCCCGTCCAGCTGATATTCGAGTTCCTCCTCGGGAAGGAGCGAAACATCCACCACGCACAGCATCAGGGCCTTGTCTATTTGCTGCGCGGCCAACCCGACGCCCTCCTCGGCGTACATGGTTTCCACCATGTCAGCAACAAGGGCTTTGAGAGCGTCGTCGAAAACCTCGACCCTCTCGCCCGGCTGCCGGAGGACAGACTCCCCATACTGGGTGACGCGTAGTTGCATGGATCAATTTAACAGCTTGCACCTCTCCCACTGTCCAGTCAAATAAGGGATGCCGATGGCATTGAGAAAGGCACAGGTACAGCAAAGCAAGCGGCCATCCTTCTGGATCCGGCCGCCTGTTGCCCTCCTGAACCTGCTTCTCGCCGGGATTGCCCTGTGGCTGGGGATGAGCATTCCCTCGTACTTCAGGTCGGTCTCACCGCTGGTCCTCGAGGCGGCGTCCACGGGAACAACCACCCTGGCCCAGCTGGCCCGCCAGCATCTCGAACGCGGACGGCCCGGACTCGCCCTTCCGCTTCTGGGACTCATTCCCGGGGAAGGGGCGGAAGAGGTCAACCAGCTCAGGTCGGAAGCCGGGAGGATCCTGAAGAGCTACCCCGCTTACCGCTGGAGCGGCGGACCCGCGCCCTTTTACGAGCAGTTTGTCCAGCAGGCGCAATTCCTCCGCGAGGACGAAACAGCACTGATCCCATCGCTCCTTCCCGGGGAGCACCGTCTGGCCCTGCACTCCTTTCTTACCCAAAGTCCCAACCGTAATGTCCACCTGATCCTCAGGACCGACCAGTTGAGCGGATGGAAACGGTTTTACCCTGTTTACTCGACCTCGGGCCAACCCCTGGAGGCAACCCTGCTGGCGGTGGCCTTGCTTGAGCAGGCAGGCGCCCTGCCCCCGGCCCTCAGGAACGACCTGCTCAAGGCGGCCAACGGCGCACTGGAGGATGAGCCCGCTTCACTGGACGAGTTGGAATCCGCGTACATCTCCGTCCTGACACTGGGACGCCGTGCCGGCTGGCTGGAGATGAAGGAACTGGTCGGCGCGGTGCCTTCCATCCGCGAACTCCTTTTCATGGCCCAGCAGGTGCAGGAAGATAGCCGGAGAAAAGACCTGTTCCTGGCCATGGTTCAGATGGGAACCCCGCTGGGCCCGGCTGCGGATTACCTCCACCGTCACGGAGAACGCGGCTGGGAAGGATTTGAGACCGCAATTAAAATGGGCAGTGGTGCGGTGGAAGCGCTGCTGGCATTCGACAAGCCCCTCTACCGGCCACCCCGCTTCTGGGAACGCTTGCCCGCCCAGGTCACCAGTGGCCAAAACCGTTTGAAGGGATTCGCCGAGGGTTATCCGCGGATGGCCATCGTCTGCCGGGTCCTTGCCTTTGGACTCTGCGGAACTTTCCTGGTCGGGGCATTGCGGGTTCTGATCCTCGGTCCCTCGGTGGCCGGGGGCAATGAGCGACGCCTCCTCATCAACCTCGACAGCCTGACCGGATCGGTCCTCGTCACCATCCTGGTCTGGGTGCTGATCGAACCCGGCCTCCTTGATTTTCGCCCCAACGAACAGGGCAGCCTGCAGATAAAACTGGCCCAAGTCCTGCCTGATGATCCTCTCGAACAAATAGAAACCGCAACATCCACCATGCTAGATCAAGTCACAATCCTTGTCCTGCTGCTGTTCTTCGTGGCACAGCTGCTTGTTTTCATCTTTGGGCTCCTGAAGATAGCTGAAATCCGCCGGCACGGTTCGGACCCGCAAACGAAGCTGCATCTCCTCGACAACGAGGAGGTACTGTTCGACCTCGGGCTCTATGTCGGACTCGGTGGCACGGTGGCCTCCCTCATACTGGTTGTCCTCAATATTGTCGACGCCAGCCTGATGGCCGCCTATGCCTCCACCCTCTTCGGCATCATCTTCGTCGCCATCCTCAAGATTGGGTTCCTCAGGCCGTTCCGGCGCCAGCTTATCCTCAGCCAATCGTAACCTCCCCGCCCGGTGAACAAGACGCTACTCATCATCATTTGCGATTTCCTCCTGATCAGCATCCTGGCCCTGGTCGAGTTCAAGCCCAGCGTCGAGGAGGCACTGGTCGACAAACAGGCCCTCAAGGAGGATGCGGCGGAGGAGCTGCTGGAACTGCTCCAGCTTTCCCTCGAGCATGAAAGCTCGCAGCGCAGGCAGGTGGAGGACTTCCTCGATGAAACCAAGGACCAGCTCGGGCTGACGCGCGAATCCCTGCAGGAGACTCAGGCCTCGCTCGACGAGGTCAGCACCTCCCTTGAGGAAACAACGAGGGAAAAGGAGACCCTGGCCAGCACCCTGGTGGAAACTCGCAGTTCACTCCAGTTGACCCTCAGGGAGAAAGCCGATCTGGAAAGTTCCCTCGATGCCAACCAGGAACGGGCCAGCCGACTGCAACAGGAGCTGCTGACCCAGCAGCAGATCGCCGCTACACGGGATAGCGAGCTGGCGGAAGCCCGGGGGAATCTTCAGGAACTGGAGACCGAACAGCGACAAATGTCCACCCGTCTCCAGATTCTCGATACAGAAAAACAGATGCTGCAGCAGAACCTTTTGGCGGCACGGGCCGAGGTCGACCGAGCCCGCATAGAGGCGGAACGGGCCCGGGAGCGGTCCGAGAGCCTGGCCGCCGGGGTCAGCGAGCTGGCCGCCGAATCGACCGCCCTCAAGGAGGAGATCAGGCAGGCGCAGGCCCTTTCCCTGAACGCGATCTACCGGCAGTTCGAGGAGAACCGCATCTTCATCCGTTTCGAATGGGAGGAGAAGTACGCCTTCTCCACCACCCTCCGGCAATCTGCCCTGCAATCCGTTCTTCTGGATACCGACAAAGGGGTGTTTGCGGTCTTTGCGGCCGAGAACACTCCCCTGGCAACCAAACGCCTGACCGGGCTGAAGGCCTGGCTCAAGGTCGGCCAGCGCTCCTTCAGTGTCACCGAGATAGGCTACCTTGAAGGCGACCAGAGAGTGGCCTCGGTGCAGGTCCCTGCCGAAGTGGCCCGGGAAAGCGGATTGAAGCTCTTCACCATCGCCGCTGACCCGCTGCGGTTCTCAACCGCGGTCCTGGTCAAGGATGACCAGGAAATGTACGGGGAAATTCCGGTACGCATACCGCCCGCCGAACGTGGCCTGCTGGAGGTCGAGTCGCGCCTCTTCAACCGCATCTTCGGTGAGTTTTCCCCCAGCGTCGGGGATTACGTCTTCTCCATGAGTGGAGAATTGACCGGTATCATGGTCAGCCAGGACCGGGCCAGGATCCTGCAACAACCCGAGTTCGGGAAATTTTATCGCCTTGAGTGAACCGGGCCGGTATGTAGTACCTGCAAAATGAAACACACCCTCCGAGTCATCCGCCTGTTCTTCATCCTCCTCTGCATCGTCGGAGGCTGGCTCATCAGCTACAGTGTTCCGGAATGGGATGAGTACCGGTGGGTCGCCGTCTTCATCGGGACCGCCATCGGGGCCTTGGTTATCCTCGTGGATATCCTCATCAAGGGCTTCTCGTTGAGGGGCCTCTCCGCCATCACCTTCGGGCTCTTTGTCGGCTGGATCTGCGCACACCTCATCGCCACCTCCCCGTTGTTTGACTTTCCTTACGAGGGATGGGACGACGCCAGCCTGGTCCTGACCCAGAACAAATACCTGGTGCGCCTCACTCTGTACGTCATCCTGATGTACCTCGGCGCGGTCATTGCCCTCCGGGGCAAGGATGAATTCAACCTGGTCATTCCCTATGTCCGCTTTGTTCCCCACGGGGTTGAGGTCCCACTGGTGGTGGTCGATACCAGCGCCCTCATCGACGGCCGGCTGGCCGGCATCTGCCGGAGCCGCTTCATGGGATACAGCCTGATTGTCCCAAGATTTGTCATCGACGAGCTGCAGACTATCGCCGATTCGCGGGATTCCTTACGTCAGGCCCGCGGTCGAAAGGGAATTGAAACCCTCAATCAGTTGAGGGAAATGCCTTATATAGACCTGCGGATCAACGAAAGCGATGTCAGCAATCGCCAGAAAGTGGACGCCAAACTGATTTTCCTTGCCCAGTCCCTCAAGGCCAAGCTCCTGACAACCGATTACAACCTGGCTCAGATCGCCGAGTTCCACAACGTTGAATGGCTCAACCTGAACACCCTTGCCAAGGCGATGAATCCGGAGCTAATGATCGGGGATGCACTCACTATCAAGCTTACCAAGCCGGGCAAGGACCATGGGCAGGCAGTGGGATACCTCAGCGACGGCTCCATGGTTGTAGTCTCCGACGCCATGGCCAACATTGGTCAGGAGGTGGAGGTGACCATCGATTCCATCATTCCCTCCGCTGGGGGTAAAATGATCTTTGCCAAGCGCTCCAGGGGCATCGCGTAGCGACATTCCGTTTACACTTTTCTAAAATTAGTGTAAATCGTTCAGGGGCATATATTTTGACTTGGCAAAAGGCCGATTATTAGAAATGGTTAGTGTCCCTCACATGAGGTGATATATTAAATCCAATATCAGGAGAATATTATGAATAATAAGAGCAAAAAGGGCTTCACCCTCGTTGAAATTATGATCGTGGTCGTTATCATCGGCCTCCTGGCCGCCATGGCTATCCCCGCCTTCCAGAAGGTTCGTACGACTTCTCAGCAGAAGACCGCCCTGAACAACTTGCGTCAGCTGGCTTCTGCCGCCCAACAGTACATGATGGAAACCGGTGCTACCTCTGCCCCGTACGCCAACATCGTCAAGTCCGACGGTACCGGTTGGTTGACCACCATCGAATCGGTTGCCGGCGAAAGCTACTCCGGCTTCACTATCACCAACACATCGACTCAAATCTCGGTCACTGTTGGTGGTAACGCCGTTACCTACACCTTCTAAGGTATTTTCGAGTTTACCTGGATATCAAGCCGCCCCATTATCCGGGGCGGCTTTTCTTTTACCTAGATGCACCTCACAAATCCCATGCGCCTGGTTATTTTTCTCCTTGTTTCCGCAGCCGCATTGTGGACGAGTTTCGCCATAGCCGACAACATCCTGCTCTTCAGGATTGTCATCTACCTGGGTTACCCGTCCCTGGCCCTGACGTTTGTCCTGTTTGGCTTCTCCCTTTACGGGCTTGGCAGGCAGACCGGAGTCCACCGCGAACTCCTTCCCCGGGGAAAGATCGCCTGGGCAGCAATCGCCTTTGTCGCGGGGTTGCTTCTCCTGTGTGAGCCCTTCTGGTTCAAGGTCCTCAACGACGAACTGCTGCTAACCTCCACGGCCCAGATGCTCCACTTCGACCGGTTGGCTGGCCTTCCCTCGGCGGCCAATGACCTCAGCGGCAGCTACCTCCTGCTGGACGCCATCCTGGACAAGCGACCACTCTTCTTCCCCTTCCTGATCTCCCTGGTGCACGACCTGACGGGTTACCGCTATGAAAACGTCTTCATCCTGAACGGTCTCCTGACGGTTGTCCTGTGCGTACTGCTTTACGGCACCGGCCGCAGTCTTTCCAACCACCGGGGCGGACTGCTGACAGTGCTGCTGGCAGGAACGCTTCCGCTGCTGGGCGTATTTGCCACCAGCGGGCACTTCGAGGTGCTGAACCTGGTCATGATCTGCCTGGTCCTGTGGTTGTCTTACCACTACATCAGGAAACCGGGTGAGAAAGCAATGGTCGCACTGGTCTACGCGCTGGTGCTGCTGGTCCAGGTGCGCTACGAGAACGCGCTCTATCTTCTTCCCTTTGGCATCCTGCTTTTGCTTGGCTGGAAGAAGGCAGGCCGCATCCTGCTTCCATGGCAGGTCATCGTGGCCCCGGTCTTCTTCATTCTCTTCGCGATGAACTACCGTCTCATCCTGAACGAGAGCAACAACGCCTTCCAGGACGGGCCGAATGGGCGGACCGACACTTTCTCACTGGATTACATCGGGGAAAACCTCACCTCTGCGGGGGACTACCTGTTCCATATCGGGTTCGAGTTCTCGAACTCCTACCTGCTGACGGTGCTGGGCTTCACCAGCCTGTTCGTCTTTTGCTGGTATGCACTGAAGCGCAGCCGGAGGCTCACCGGTGCCGACCCCAAGGCCACGGTCATGTTCTTCTTCCTGATGTCGGTAGTCATGTTCAGCATGGTGATCGTCGTTTTCAATTTTGGTCTCTTCAGCATCTACATCACCAACCGGCTGAGTTTCCCGATCCAGCTCCTGTTCATCATGGTCACCCCGTTTGTCGTCACCCGGATGGGCAAACGCTTCATAACCGGTTTCCTGTTCGTCCTCCTTTTCTGCGGGGTCTTTGCCACTTACCTGATGCTGGCATCGGAAATCATCGCCACCGGCATCCAGTACGGGCTGGCAGTGGCCGGAGGCGCGGGCCTGCTTTACGGGATCAGGGTCAAGAGCCGAAATCCGGTACTGGGCTTCGCCCTGGTTCCGCTGGTCTACATCCTGACCATCGGGCTCCCGACGATGCACTCGAAACACTACTCTCATAACTACAAATCCAACAAGGTGGTTGCCCACGCGCTGAAGTTCATCGAGGACCAATCGGAAGTGGAGAAGCTCTTCTGGATTTCCTCCTCCCCGTTCGAGGGCATCCTGACCCGCAACAACACGGCGCCACTGGCCAACTTCAAGCGCGCGCCCGAGGAGCTGTGGCGGTATGCCCTGCAACGCAACTGCAACTCGGTCTACATTCCCCGCCTGTTCAAGCTTGGACCCGACGGCACCTACGGGGTCCGGGAAGAAAAGGAGTACCTTGATCCCCGGCGCTTCAGGACGAAAACCGTCTTCGAGCGAGCCGTTGACAGGGGAATTATCCTGCGCATTGACCGACTGGAGGAAGTGGTTGCGGCGGAGGAAGTCAATGCGCCCGCCGAGGCCCCCGGAACGGAGGGCCCATAACAGGCATCGCCGCATGACTCCCACTCCGAGAGCAGTCATCTGGATCCGCGGTGCGGCACTTCTCTATTGCTGCCTCGCTGCGTTCGCCTGGCTGAGCGATCCCATGGCCATGGCTCCGCAACTCGATGCGGGGGAGAATATTGATCTGGCTAACCGGATCAACGAAGGGACGAACCCGGTGGAGCCTTTTTACCGGGCCATGTTGTACCCGTGGACTCTCAGCCTGTTTCCCTTCCAAGCCGCCCTTCCTTCCTTCGCTGTTTTTCTTGGACTGGTCCTCCACATTGGATCGGCATTCCTGACCGGGGTCCTGGCCCGCGAGATCTGGCAGTCAAAGGCAGCCGGAAACGTGGCCGTGGTCCTGCAGGCCATCAACCCGGTTTCGCTGTTCTTTGCCTTGCAGGTCCTGGATATGGCCTTGGGCATATTCCTGTTCATGGCCGCACTGGTGATGCTGTTGGTAAAAGACACCCGGAGGGCAATGGTGATCGGTGGTCTACTGGCCGGTCTTGCCTGCATGGCCCGTCCCCACTTTTTGCCCGCCGCCATCCTGCTGCCCATCGTGCCGCTGCTGCAAGGGACATCCCGCCGGCCATCCGCATGGCTGAATTGCGTGGGCATTGCCGCCGGCCTAGCCACGGTGCTGGCGGGACACGGCCTGATCAACCGGGCCCATTCGGGTGAATTCAGGATTCTCCCATGGCAGGGCTCCTACAACCTTTACGCAGCCAACCGCGATGGTGCCAACGGTCTCTATTACAAGCAGACCATCGACGTATCCAGCGGCAACTACACAAATCCGGCCCGGGAGGAATCAGAAATGATCTACGGGATGGAAACGGGTGAGACCCCGCCGTACGACATCGACCAGATGAACCGTTTCTGGAAGGATCGTTTTATCGGAGAAGTCCTCCATGACCCCGGCCAATGGATAGGACTGGTCGCCTTCAAGGCCTACGCTGTCCTGAACAACTTCGAGCAGTACAACAACCTGACCTACGATTTCCACAAAGCCCGGCTGCCCCACCTGCGATACAACCCTCTTGGCTGGGGGCTGCTGCTGGTCAGCGGATCCCTCGGTTTTCTTATCCTGTCCACCAAGGACTGGAGAAAGAGCGGCCTCCTCCTGATACTGATCCTTGGTTACAGCGTCTCCCTGCTGCTCTATTATGCCAGCGCCCGGTTCCGCCTGCCACTCGTGCCCCTGATGACGATCCTCGCGGTGGGTCCCATTGTCCACTTCCGGCAGCTGCTCACCAGCCGGCGAAGAATCATTTTCAGTGCCTCGGTTGCCGCCGGATCGGCCGTGCTGGCATTCAGCGCCGTCGGGCCGGTCAAGAGTGGAGACACCCACATCCAGGACCGTCTCCTGCTGGCCAATGCCAATGCCCGGGTCAGCCGGGACGCAGAAGCCGCCGACCTTTCCCTGCAGGTCCTGGCGGAACAACCTGGGCGACGCGAGGCCTTGAGGACCTACTCCATCAGCTACTTCAATCTCCAGCTGGAGCAGTCACCCGAGCGGATGCGTTTCGGTGATTGGAACCAGCAGCGGGACCGGGTCCCCAGGTTGACCACCGACGATCCCGCCTACGAAAGCGTGTACGCATTCTACCTGTGGAACTGGGGCAACCCGTCGGAAGCAACGGACATCTGGCTTCGGCACCGCGACAAATCCCCACTGGCCGCGGAAGCCCTGAAGGCGATAGGTCCCCCGGCACCCGGACACGACGGGACACATCCACTCCTTTCCCTGCTTGGAAAATGAAAAAGATGAAACCCACATGGGGCATGGCCTCCGGACTCCTCCTGCTGATTATCTGCCTGACCGGACTGGCCACCGTCGACCATTATGGCTCCAGTTGGGACGAGCAGGTCCGGGCCGAGGCCGGGGAACTGAAATTCGACTACTACCGGAATCTCCTATCCGGCAACTTCGGGCAAGCCCGTGACTTTGCCGCCCGGGCCGACAATTATCCCGGCTTCCATGACTTGAACCTGGCCATCCTCAAGCAGTGTCTCCCGATAAGACCGGAACTGGCAGGCCACCTCTTTTCCCTTGTCCTCGGCATTCTGGGAATCGCCGGGGCAATGCGACTGGCTACCCTGCTGGCGGAAGGGAGAGCCGGTTTCCTGACCGGCCTGATCCTCAGCCTGACCCCATCCTATTACGGCCACATGTTCATTAATCCGAAGGACATCCCCTTCGCCTTCGGATATGTCTGGTCGATCTACTGGATTGCCCGCTGGATCAGGGAGGGCGGATCCAGCACACCGTGGAAGACTGTCATCCTGACCGGAACCTTCATCGGGGTGACAACCGCCTGCCGGATCGGGGGATTGGTCCTTTTCTGCTATCTTGGGCTATTCCTCCTGCTGCGTATCGTTATGGAGGCGCATTTGGGGAACGAGGGGATCAGGAAAGGGATCCTCAACGGGCTCAGGAAAACCCTATTACCCGTGGCCGCGGCGGTGGCCATCAGTATGATAATCCTGTGGCTGTACTGGCCGGCCCTGCATTCCAACCCGTTTGGCAAGGCCAGCGGTACGCTGGCCCGGGTCACCCAGTTCACATGGTCGATGCCGGTCCTCTTTGAAGGTGACTACCTTGCGGTCGACCAGCTGCCCTGGTACTACATCCTGAAGATGCTCCTTATCAAGATTCCGGCGGGCTACCTGGCCATCCTGGCCGGCGGAACCTTTCTCTTCGTCCGGGGATTCCAGCACCAGCAACCCTTGGAGCGGATCCGGGCCCATTTCCCCGGAATCTTTATTTCCTTCTCCATCCTCTTTCCCCTCTTCTACGTCATTGCCCGCGATTCCACCCTCTACAACGGCATCCGGCACCTGCTCTTCATCGTCCCGCCACTGGCAGTTGCTGCCGGGATTTCCCTGGACAAGCTCCTCCGGATGGCGACCGCTTCCTCGGTCAGGAACAGCCGGCTGGCATGGGCCGCTGTCTCGGTTTACTTCTGCCTGGTCGGCCTGTCCCAGGTCCGGCTTCATCCGTATCAGTATATCTACTACAATGAACTCGCCGGGGGAACGGCGGCAGCGTCACGATCCTACGAGACGGATTACTGGGGCACCGTCTACCGCGAACTTGCGGAGGGCCTCTACGCCCACCTTGTCACAACCCGCCCGGCCTTCAGCGGGCCGGATGTGGTCATCAACATGGAGCACGTCACCTGGCTGTTCGAGCCCTACCTGCCCGCCTCCCGGAGCCTGCCGCTGAGGATCACCCGGTCGCAACCGCAATCGGACGACTACTATGCCGCCTCCACCGCCTGGGCCGCCGACCGCTATTACCACGGGACCCCCGTGGTGGTGGTGGAACGGTCCGGGATCATTCTCGGTATTGTCAAGGACCGCCGCGGACTGACCCTTGCCGAGCGGGCCCTTGGTTACGAGCCCGCACCCTGATTCGTCATGAGAATCCTCCTCGAAGCCCATCATCCTGCCCACGTTCACTTCTGGAAAAACCCGGCCAGTGAGCTGCTGGGTCGCGGCAACGAGGTCCTGATGCTGGCCCGGGACAGGGATGTCATGCGCCAACTCCTTGACCGCCATGACTGGATCCCGCGGCATATCCCCCGCCGTCACAGGCAGGGCAACCGGTTTCCCCTCCTGGAAATGCTGCTGCGGCAGACCGAAGTGGCCAAATCCATTCATCGCTTCCGTCCCCGGGTCGTGGCCAGCATCGCCGGCAGCTATTGCCAGAGCGCGCGCCTACTGGGCTGCCGGAACATAATCTTCACCGACTCGGAATTCCAGCACTTCAATCACGCCATCGCCCACCCCTTCGCCCATGAGATCCATACGCCCTATTGTTTCTACAAGGACCTTGGGTCGAAACAGAAAACCTACCGGGGAATCCACGAGCTCTCATTCCTTTCCGAAAAACGTTTCCGGCCCGACGGACGCATCCTTGAGGATCATCCCGGTATCAGGCCAAACAACTATGTGCTGATCCGTCTCTCCGCATGGAATACCTTCCATGACATCCGTCACCACGGTGTCGGGAAAAAGGTTCTTAAATTCATCGAGCGATTCAAGGAGCGCTACCGGATCATCATTTCAGCGGAGGAGGATTGCCTTCCGCCGGAACTGAAACAGTACGCAAGTCCGTTTGCTCCCGACCAACTCCATCATGTGCTGGCATTGGCCCGTTTCGTCCTGACAGAGGGAGCCTCCACCGCCAGCGAGGCCGCCTGCCTGGGCACGCCCACCGTCTACATCAACTCGACTGAACCGCGGGGCTACCTGCAAATGCTGGAAAGCAGCTACGGACTGGTCCACAACTTCCGGGAGGCCGATCCCGGGATCAGCGATGCGATCAACTGGCTTGACCAGCTGGACGATGCGGAGGTGGCAAGGTTCAAGTCGCTGCGAAGCAGGGTTTCGGGGGATCATGTCGACGTGGCCACCTACGTGGCTGACACACTGGAGGAAGCGTCAAAATGAGCGACCCTGCGGTCAGTGTCATTACCGTTTGCCGCAACGCAAGGGAAGCCTTGTTGAAGACAAGGGATTCCATCAACGAGCAGACCTGCAGGGATTTCGAGTGGATCATTGTCGATGGGGACTCCACCGACGGGACTGTCCAGTTGCTGCAGTCGATGAAAGGTGCCCGGTGGATTTCCGAACCGGACGGCGGAATCTATGAGGCCATGAACAAGGGACTGAAAATGGCCCGCGGTCACCGGGTCTGGTTCATGAACGCCGGGGACCGGCTTGCCTCCGCCGATTCCCTGGAAACGGTGGTTTCCGCACCGGGGGACGCGGACATCTGCTACGGTGAGGCGCTGGTTGAGGACCGGCAGGGCAGGATTCTCGGCCCGCGATCCGTAGTCACCCCCCACAAGCTGCCGGAAAAAGTGGAGAAGGACGTTTTCTCCCTCGGAATGGTGGTCTCGCACCAGGCTTTCCTCCCGCGCCGGGCCATCGCCCCAATGTATCAAGCAGATCGCTACAGGTTCTCTGCCGACCTCGACTGGATACTGACCATTCTTTCCCGGCCCCGGATTTGCCTCAACCTCGGCCCCCTGGCCCGCGTCGAGCGCGAGGGAGCCTCGCTGGATTTCTGGAAGCGGTCCCAGGCGGAGAGATTTCTCATCCTGTCACGGCATTTCGGATACATCCGGACCATCGGAAATCATCTCCAGATCCTCTTCCGGCGCCTCCGCCACGGGCGCAGGACCAGCTACTGGAAGTGACCGGACGCCTACTCCTCTTCCCCGAACGACTCCAGGAAGTGGTTGTCCTCGGCGGGCTGGTGCGTCCGGAACAGGACCAGCTCCGCAACGAGGCCCAGGGATATCAACTGGGCGGAAAGCAAGGTCCCCAGGATGCCCAAGAAAAACAGGGGACGGGTCCCGATTCCCTTGTAACCGAGAAACCAGCCGACTGACAGGTAGGTCAGGATTCCGAGGCCGAGCGCTCCCACAACCAGTCCAGCCCCGCCAAAAAAATGGGCCGGGCGCCTTAGGAACCGGGTCAGCACCACCGTGGTCAGGAGATCCAATGCCCCCTTGATCACCCGCTTGGGGCCATACTTGGAATGACCGTGGGTGCGGGGCTGGTGCCGGACGGCCACCTCCACCACCCGGAAGCCCTCGGCATGCGCGAGGAGCGGGATAAAACGGTGCATTTCCCCGTACAGCTTGATCCCCTTGGCGACTTCCGCCCGGTAGGCCTTGAAGCCGCAATTCACGTCCTTCAAGCGCAGGCCGGAAGTCATCCGGACGAGGAAGTTGAAAACCATTGAGGGCAGCGTCTTGTCGATGGGGTCCTTTCGGTCCTGTTTCCAACCGGAAACCATGTCCGCCCCATCGGCCAGGGCCTTGGTCAGCTTCGGGATCTCCTCCGGCTGGTCCTGAAGATCCGCGTCCATGGTGACAATGACCTTACCGCGGGCGGCCTCAAACCCGTGGGCCAGGGCCGCCGCCTTGCCAAAGTTTCTCCTGTGGCGGATCCCGCGGATCCAGTCCCCGTGGAGGGCACGCTGCGAACGGATAACCTCCCATGAGCCATCCCGGCTGCCATCATCCACGAAGATGACCTCGTGAGCGCCGGGCGCCTCAATCATCAGCACCTGCCGGAGGCGGTCCACCAACTCCATAAGGCTTTCCTCTTCATCGAGAACCGGAATGACGACGCTGATTTCGGGATTCACATCATTCTGCATACAAAATTTGCGCTGGGTGGCAACCCCGGGGATAGCTGGTACCGGTCATGGCAAAAGCTTGCTTTACCCATCCCCGACGGGCACTTTTCCAGGAGCAATGATCAAGCTGGCTCATCGTTCATACCTGATTTTTGCCATCGTGGCCGTGCTGGCCGCGTTGGGGGTCCTGCTCTGGATGGGATATTCGTACCGGGAACAGCTGCCACAGATCCGGGAATCCGTTCTGGCATTCCTCGAATCGGTTCCTCCGTGGGCTTATTTCTTCGCCTTTGTGGTCCTCCCGGCGGCCGGAGTCCCGCTGGCCCTGTTCTACCTGACGGCGTTGCCGGTCCTCGGGGGAATCCACCCGATGGCGGCCATCCCGCTGGCCTTGACGGCGGTGGCCCTCAATATGGTTCTGGCCAACCTGCTGGCCCGGGGAATCCTTCATCCGGCCATCGAGTGGGTCATCCGGCATCGTCATCTGGCCATTCCAAAAATCCAGCCGAGGAACGAATGGCGGATTGTCCTGACCATGCGCCTGTCCCCTGTTCCCTACTTCCTGCAGAACTACATCCTTTCCCTGGGGCACGCCCGCTGGCGAACCTACCTCGGGCTGTCCATCCTCATTCAGGGCACCATCGGGACCACCATCATGCTGGTCGGGGAGTCCATCCTCCAGGGCGGGCTCCCGTATGTCCTCCTGGCCCTTTTTACCCTCCTGTTGCTGCACTTGCTTTTTGACCACATCCGCAATCGACTGAACCGTGACCGCAAACCCTCCAACTGAACCCGGCTGCTACACCGTTACCGAGCTCACCCGGGAAATAAAGGCCCTGCTGGAAGCCAATTTCCAGGAGGTGAAACTGCGGGGAGAGGTCAGCAACCTGAGACGGCAATCATCGGGGCACCTCTACTTCTCCCTCAAGGACAAGCATGCCTCGATCTCCTGTGTCTGCTTCCGGGCCGACGCCATGCGCCTCAAGGTCCAGCTGAGGGATGGGTTGCAGATCCTCGGCATCGGTCGCATCAACGTCTATGAGCCCAGGGGAAATTACCAGGTCATCTTCCGCGTCATTGAGGAAGACGGGATTGGACGGCTGCAGCAGGCTTTTCTCGAACTAAAGGAGAAACTGTCCAGGGAAGGGCTGTTCGATCCGCAACGAAAACAGCCATTGCCAAAACTGCCGGCGACTATCGGCTTCGTGACCTCGGAAAGCGGTGCCGCCCTGAGGGACTTTATCTCCATCCTCCGCCGTCGGCAATGGAGCGGGCGCTTGATTGTCATCCCGGCGCGGGTCCAGGGGCCCGAGGCCGCACCGGAAATCGTTCGCGGAATCGAGCTGGCCAACACCCATTCCCTCTGCGACCTGCTGGTCATCGGGCGCGGCGGGGGCAGCCTGGAGGATCTGTGGCCGTTCAACGAGGAATCCGTCGCCCGGGCGGTGGCAGCGTCCCGGTTGCCGGTCATCTCCGCCGTCGGGCACGAAATTGACTTTACCTTGAGCGACTTTGCGGCCGACTTCCGGGCAGAGACGCCCTCTGCGGCCGCCGAATGGATCACCAGCGCGCACCAGGCACTGCTGGAGAAGGCCAGCGTCCTGGACGCCCGCTTCCGGGAAGCCTCGAACCGCCATCTAGAGCGGCTGGGCCACCGGCTCTCCCTGGCCAGCCTGGGCCTGCGGCACCAGCACCCCCGCAATCGAATTGACCAGTCCGCTCTGCGTCTTGATGACCTGCAGGGCAGACTCGAACAGGTCCTCCAGTTTGCCCTCGGGGACAAATCTCGGCGGGTGCAGCTCCTGCAGAGCCGGTTCACTTCGATCCGCCCGAAGAAGTTCCTCGATCACAACCGGGAAAAGCTACGGCAGATCGGGCTCCGGCTGATCAACAACAGCCATCAGGCCACCCTGCGCAGGGGCTACGCAATTATTCGCGGAGAGCAGCAGGCTGTCGTCAGCGATGCCAATGAGGTGCCGACCGGAGGAGCCTTTGTTGTCGAAATGAGGGACGGCCAGTTCGAGGCCATCCGGAAAAAACCGTCGTCATGATTGTTCCTTGCCGGGTCCGTTTTGTTACGGAAATGTTAATTCAGAAATTTTCAGGATAAATTGGAATTTTCCGCTTGATCTACGGAAAAAGATAATGATTAGTACCACCATACTGAATTTCCCGCAAGGGAGTTTGGGGTAACATATAAGGAGTAGTGAAATAGAAAATAATGGCAGGCGGCTTAGGGGTAGGCCGCCTGCCTTCTTTTATACTCCGGTAAACGCTTCTCGCTTCACCTTCCCCGAAAATTGTCTAGGGTGACGCCATGGCTGAGATAAAAAATACCGGCGGGGTCCCAGTGACCGAGTTCAAGGTCGGCTCCTCCAGTTTCCTGATGGCCCCGGCGCATGGATTCCGATTGATGCAATGGAACCTGTCCACCGCCATGGGCGTCCGGGAGGTGCTCCACTGGCCCGGCCAATCGGAAGGCGTTGACTTTGCCTGTGTCAGGGGAGGCAATCCGCTGCTCTTTCCCTTCAGCGGGCGCAGTTTCGATCGCGGACTGGTCAACACCTGGCGGGCTCCCTCGGGGGAGCAATTGGCCATGCCCCAACACGGTTTCGCCCGGAAGGGGGAATTCAGGGTCACCCGCCAGACCGATAATGACATCGAAGCCGTTCTCGTTCCGGATGAGGAGGCACAGGCGGCCTATCCTTACGAGTATGCCTTTGCCGTTGCCTACCGGTTCGAGGAACTCTCCCTGAAAGTGACCCTGACCTTGTTCAATCAGGACCAGAATCCCATTCCATGGTCCGCCGGGCATCATTTCTATTTCCGACTCCCATGGCATGAAGGGGCTCGCCGCGCGGACTACCGGCTGAACTTGGATGCCCGCAAGTGCGCCTATCATGGTCCCGACGGGAAACTGGTGATGGAACGTGACCGGAACACCTGCCACGACCTGTCAGACCCGGCCCTTCTGGATCGCATCCATTGGCAACTGCGGCACAACCGGGTCTCCTTCGGGCCCAAGGGGGGCGAGGAGGACATTCACATCGTCATCGGCGACCAGGAGGTTCCCATGAAAAACACCTGCATCGTCAGTTGGTCGGAATCGGAGGACGCCCCCTACTATTGCATTGAGCCGTGGATGGGTCCCCCCAACGCCGCCGAGCACGGCAAGGGCCTCCACTGGGTGGCTCCGGGAGAATCGGAGTCTTTCAGCGTGGAGATCAGTCTATTCTGATCCGGCTGGATCACCCGACATCAGGGCAATCTCCTCCTGGAACTGCAGCACCAGTTCGGGGGTAATCTCCAGATCGGGCACGATCAGTTCCCGCTTGGTTGGCATGTGGCGAAACCGCCGCCCGCCGAGCGGCTTGAGAATCCTCTTTCGTTCCAGCTGGAGAGCCAGGAAAAATTTCAACCGGTCCCTGGCCTCGTCAACGGAAACTTCCCCTTCGCTTTCCCCGACATCCTCATACAGGCTCAGGAAAACATCTTCCGCAGACTGGAGAGCGGCCTTCCTTTCCTCCGCCTGGGTGGTTTCCCTGTCCTTGATCCGTTGGCTCCAACAGCAGACGACCGGACCCGGCAACTCCAGTCCCTCACGCTCTGCCTCAAGAATGTCCATCCGGTCAATGAACCCTTCCGGGGTCCGCAACAGAAAGCTCCAGACCCGATCCCCGGCCGCAAAGGCCTCTCCGGAAACCGCGGAAACCTGATCAACTGACCTGATGGCAATATCCATTTCCCGTTTGTATGGAGCATCTCCCTGAAAATTCAACCCCTATCCTGTGACCCCGCCCTGTGCGCCGGGGAACTTTATCGTTTCCAATCGGGTCAGCATATGTATGCCTTGGCCCATGTCAAAATTGAGGATTGAGAAACTTCCCCAGTGCGAAGGCCGGACCCTGATCATCGGGGACGTCCACGGCTGCCTGGAGGAAATGGCTCTCGTTCTCAAACAGTTCAAACCGACTCCCGACGATCGCATCCTCACCGTTGGGGACCTCATCAACCGTGGTCCGGACAGCCGGGCCACCATCGACTTCGCCAGGGAAAACGGAATCCGCTCGGTCCTCGGCAACCACGAAAAGCGCCTCCTCAAGGCCTGGCGCAACGGGGGCAGGAGCCAGCTCAAGAACCACAGCCGGAAAACCTTCGCTATCCTGACCGAAGATGATTTCCAGTGGATCGACTCCTGGCCCCATATTTTCAATATTCCCTCCCTGAAGTCACTGGTGGTTCACGGCGGGTTCGTTCCCGGGAAAAAATGGAAACGCCAATCCGCCTTTGATGTCACCTACGTGCAGGTGATCGACCGGCACGGGCACCCGGCCAAGCGGGCCGACGCTCCCAAGGGAAGGCCTTGGGCCGATTTCTACGAGGGAAAGAAACATGTCTTCTACGGACATACCCCCCGCCCGCATCCCCTCCTCCATGCCCGGGCCACCGGACTTGATACCGGCTGCGTCTACGGCGGAGAACTGACCGCCGTCAGCCTGCCGGATTTCAGTTTTTACAGGGCCTCCGCCAAGCGGCCCTATATCAAAGATTGAGCGGGACCCGCGCGAATTCCTTTTGACCGAAACCAGCAAATCCTAAACACTGTCCGCAACCCACCCGAGACCATGGACAGCACGATTGAGAAAGAGAACCTTTCCTACTCCCACGAGGAGTTGATGGATTGGCCCCGCGAGGAACTGGCCAACCTGAATCCTGTCCGGCTGGGGGCTACCTCGGCTTTTTCGGTGGCGCAGTTCCTCGAACGTCTGGAAGTTGAAGACCGGAGGGATGTCCTCCGCCAGCTCTCCACCGAGCGGGCCGCGGACATCCTTTCGGAAATGGATGACGAGGATGCTGCCGAGGTCCTATCCGAGATGAGGCTGCCGCGGGCGGTCCGCATCCTTGACGATTTTGAACCGGATGACGCGGCCGACGTTGTCGCCGAACTTGAACCCGATGTCAGGCAGCGCCTGATGTCGAAGCTGGAAGGCGAGTCGCGGAGCTCCATCGAGACCCTTCTTGCCTACGATCCGGACACCGCCGGGGGGATCATGACCACCGAGGTGGACACCGCCCACGCCGAGATGACCGTCGATGAGGCAACGGCCTTGATCCGTGAGTTCGCGGACAAGCACGAGGATCTCCACTACGTCTACGTTGTCGACCAGGCCCACCGGCTCCAGGGCATCGTCTCCCTGCGAAAACTTATCCAATCCAGCCCGAACCAGAGGATCAGCGCCATCATGCGGTCCGATATCCGCGGCGTCTGCACACCGGATATGGACAAGGAGCATGTGGCCCTCCTGATGGCGGAATATAACCTGCCCGACATTGCCGTGGTCGACAAGAATGGCACGCTCCTCGGCGTTGTTACCCACGACGACGTCCTCGACGTCATCCAGGATGAGGCCACCGAGGACATGCAGAAACTGGCCGGTGCCGGCGGTGACGAAGATATCCATGACGATATTCTTTTCAGTATCGGCAGACGGTTGCCATGGCTGATCGTCAACCTGGCCACTGCCTTCGTCGCCGCCACCGTAGTCAGGCTGTTTGAGGACCAGATCAGGACTCTTCCCCTCCTGGCGGCAATCATGCCCATCATCGCCGGTGTTGGCGGCAACAGCGGTCAACAGTCCCTCGCCATCACCATCCGCTCCATCGCCCTCGACCAAGTCAAGGACGGTGACTCCAATCAGATCCTCCTGCGTCAAGCCGCCATCGGCCTGATCAATGGCATCCTGACGGGACTGCTGGCGGCCTTCATGGTTGCCCTTTTCGGGGGACCAATCCGGCTCTCCATAATCGTCCTCGCGGCCATGGTCATCAACCTGGCGGTCGGCTGCCTGGCCGGCACCCTGGTTCCACTGCTCCTCCTGAAAATGAAACGTGATCCGGCCCAGGTCTCCTCCATCCTCCTGACCTTCGTCACGGACACCGGGGGCTTCTTTATCTTCCTGACTCTGGGAGCGGTATTCCTCCTCTAGTCCCTCAGATGTACCACATGTCCTCCTGCGAGGCAGGCATGCAGTCGTGGACAGAGTAGGATTTGAGCAACTCGGCGAATTTCCCCGAGATCTCGTCCCAGACACCGGCGGTTTCCATTGATGAGTCCCCGTTGCCGCTGGGGCTGTGGGCCAGGACCTCACCCTCCACCGCTTTCATGATGTCATAGATGGAGATTTCCGCAGGTTGCCGGGCAAGGGCATACCCGCCCTGCTTGCCCCGCTTGCTGGTGATCAGCCCGGCCGTGCGCAGCTCATTGAGAATCTGCACCAGGTAGTTTGAGGGAATCGATTCCGCCTTCGCCAAATCGTCAATGTGGGGCAGTTCGCTGCTATTGACGGTGCGGCCCAGTTGGGCCAGCACCTGGCAGGCATACTCGACTTTCAGGCTTAACTTCATCACCCCCACTATCCCTATCAGTATCTTGGGTTTCAAACCTAAAATTCCAAGTTTTCCATCATCTGCCGAAAGGGGATTCTTGCATTCCTTGGCTGCCTGCCCATAGTCCTGATTTCGTGACACGGACCTTGCCAAAACCGGAGAAATTCAGGGAAAAGATGAGCCAGCTGGCGGCAAAGCTGGGTCTGGATGACGCATCGGCCCAACAAAGCGAGGCCTTGGGTCGGTTCAGGGAATACCTGAAGAAATCGAATGAGCTGATCAACCGCTATCATCGCCGCGGAGGCAGCGGATTACGCGTGGTTCAATGCCGTTCGATCGCCATGGATGTCCTGATCGGAGCCCTCTACGAGCAGGCTTGCCACCGCGTCAGGGAGAAGATGGGCAAGCTCTGCAGCGAGGTCTGCCTGGTAGCGCTGGGTGGCTATGGACGCTCCGAACTGTGCCCCTTCAGCGATGTTGACCTGATGTTCCTGTACCCGAACCGGGTCCGCGCGCCCGAGTTCCCGGAGATGCAGCAGATATTCAATGACAGCATCCTGTACATGATGTGGGACCTCAACCTGAAGGTGGGTCACAGTACCCGCAATATCAGGGAAGCGCTGGAGGAAGCGGACGGGGACGAGCAAAGCAAGAACGCAATGCTGGAGTCACGGCTCATCGTCGGGGACGACCGGCTCTACGGGAAATTCCATGAGGAATACAGCAAGTTCATCCGCAAGGACGACGTGGTCGCCTATCTCGGGGACCGGTTGAAGGACCAGAACGCACGTCGGGAAAAACACGGGAACACCGTTTTCCTGCAGGAACCGGAGATCAAGAACGGCGTCGGCGGATTGCGGGACTACCAGAACATGCTCTGGATGACCCGCCTCCAGTACAATGGGCGCGACCTGGATCACCTGGTCAAACTGGGCTTGCTTCGCGAGGGAGAGGTCAATGACCTACAGAAAGCCTACGACTTTCTTCTCCGTGTCCGCAACGAGCTGCACTTCATCAGCAACCGGGCAACGGACGTGCTGGATATCGAGAAACAGCCCACCGTGGCCTGGGGGGTGGGATACAGGGAGCACCGGATTTTTCCCCGCGTGGAGTCCTTCATGCGCGACTACTATTCCGCCACCTACAGGATTTTCCACCTCTCCTGCTACCTCGAGAAACGCCTTTCACTGAATGCCCAGACATCCGTCTCCTTCTCATCCGTTATCCGGTCCAGGCAAATGGGCAAGGTGGAGCGGTTCGACGGATTCATCGCCCAGGATGGGATAATGACGGGCGAGAGTCCCAAAATCTTCACCGAGGATCCGCTACGGCTGATCCGGGTTTTCCGGCACCTCCAGTCGAGGGAACTCGAACTGGATTTCGACCTCGAACGACTGATTGTCGAAAACCGTGACCTGATTGATGACAAAGTCGTCAACTCCAGTGAAGCCAACCGTTCTTTTCGCTCCATAATCCAGTCCAAGGGCAACGTCTATACCGCGCTCAACCTGATGAACGTCACGGGTGTCCTGCCCAGGTTCATTCCCGAATGGGCGGGACTGCACTGCCGGGTCCAGCACGAATTCTATCATCGCTACTCCGCTGACGAGCATATCCTCAAGACCATCCGCGAGCTGGACGGAGTGTTTTCCGGCGAGGAGCCTGATTTGACCCGCAAGTACCGGCAGGCCCTGGAGGAGACCGAGTTGCCGGGCCTGCTTTACCTGATCCTGCTCCTGCATGACCTCGGCAAGTCCGAGGATATTGAAAACCACGCGGAAATCGGGGCCCAGATGGCCGCTCCGATCCTCCAGCGACTGCAGGTTGTCGAAAAGGCCAGGGAGAAAATTCTCTTTTTAATCAGAAACCATCTGGAAATGGCACGAATCTGGCAACGTCACGACCTTGATGATCCAGACACAGGCAGATTATTTTCCCGGATGGTCGGGGACGGGGACCGGCTCCGTTACCTGTATGTGCTCACATTCTGCGACGCCCGGGGGACCACGCGTAGCCTGTGGAATGGATTCAAGGATGGCCTTCACCACCGCCTCTACAAGACCACCCTCAATTACCTGCAGGCGCCCACCCATACTCCGCCCGTTCTCCCCATGATTTCCCCAGAAAAAGTTCTCAAGTTGGCAGACAACCTGTCGGTGGAGGAAGTGGAAGCCCACTTCAATCTGCTCCCGGACCGCTATTTCAGTTACCACGACGAAAAGGAAATCCTTCTCCACCTGCAGATGATCCACAAGTTGCTGAAGAACATCTCCACGGCGGAATCCCTAGGATCGCTGGTTCCGATTGTCGAGTGGGAGAACGACCAGAACCTGGGCCTGACGGTTGTCCATATCGTCACCTGGGACCGGGCCGGGCTGTTCTACAAGCTGGCGGGCGCCCTGACCCTGGCCGGACTCTTCATTGTCAGCTCAAAGGCCCTTTCGCGGTCCGACCATATTACCATCGACACATTCTATGTCAGCGAACCGGGAGGCGGCGCGGTCCAGTCCCCCAACGCCATGGAAAATTTCACCCGGCACCTGGAGGACGCCCTCATTCACGGGAAAAAAATGCTGCCGGACATCGAGCAGTTGCAGACCAAGTCGAAGCAGCCCAGTTACCTCAGGACCGACACCATCCTTCCCGCCCCGATCCCCGTCCGGGTGGACGTGTATCATGACCTGAGTCTTAAGCGGACGATTATCGAGGTGGAAGCCAACGACGAGCTGGGGCTCCTCTACAAGTTGAGCCGGACCATTCACAAGCAAGGCTTTGACATAACCTTTGCCCGCATCTCGACCGAGAAGCGGGTGGCGGTGGACACCTTCTACATCGAACCGAACAACCCGGTTGAGGAATCGGAAGCCTCGCAGAACCTTATCGAGTTGAAGGAGAAGCTCTTGAATGTGCTTGAGGCTTCCAGCCGGAGCAATGATGTTTGAGAGTCTCCTCCTCCGGCAAGATGAACAGGAAATCCGACCAACTGGCGATTGACGCCCTGTACCGCATCTCGCGGGTGGTGAACAGTACGGATGATCCCCAGGAAGCGCTTGAGATCATCATTGATGAGATTCTCCATGTGCTTCCCGCCGAATCCGCCGCCATCGAACTGATCGATTCTGACCGGAGCTGCCTCGCCGTCGAGGTCCAAAGGGGATTTCCCCGCAGCATCTCGGAAATGGAACTCAAGGTCGGGGTTGGGGTAACCGGCTGGGTCGCTTACCATGGCAAGCCCCTCAACATCGGGGATGTCCGCCAGGATCCGCGCTATGTGGAAATCGACCCATTGGTGATCTCCGAACTGGCGGTTCCCATGCAGACCGATGACGACTCCACCATCGGGGTCGTGAATGTCGACAGCTCACGGGCAAACGCTTTCACCGAACAGGATACCAAAATCCTCACCCTGATGGCCGCGGAGGCCACTCGGGTACTGAGCCGGTTGTGGCTCATCCAGCAACTGCGCCAGAGCGCCGACCAGTTGAGCGCCCTCATCGACATCGCCCAGAGCATTGTCACCAAGCGCCAACTGGACGAAATCCTCGGCACCATCGCCACCCGATCCCGGGAACTGATCTCCTGCAAGCTGTGCGCCATTTTCCTCTGTGACAAGGAGGAGTCCTCCCTCATTCTGAGGGCCTCCAGCGGGCTGAATGCAACTTCCACCCTCGAGGAGACCATTCCCCTGGACGACTCCTCCATCGGGACGGCCTATCGAAGAAGCAAGACCATCGAGATCACCGACCTGCCGAAAACGGAGGAACACCATTTCCCGGAACTGATCCAGAAGGAGGGTCTGACCTCAATGCTGGCTTGCCCGATCCAGTTTGAAGGAAAGGCCATTGGGGTTCTCAACATCTACACCGATCATCCCCACCGTTTCAACGACGCTGAAAAGAAGATCTTTGAAACCCTGGCCAGCCTGGGGGCCATCGCCATCCGCAACGCCGAGCTTTACGAAAAGATCTTCAAGAGCGAGGAACTGCTCCGGCGCTCCGAACGATTGACCACGCTGGGCCTGCTCTCGGCGGAGATCGCCCATGAGATCCGCAACCCGCTGACCGTGATTCAGCTCCTGTTTGAAAGCCTGGCCCTCGACTTTCCTGATTCGGATATGCGCAACAAGGATGTCCGGGTCATCGGGGAAAAACTCGAACAACTGGAGTCGATCGTTTCCCGGGTCCTCAGTTTCGGAAAATCACAACAGGAAATGCATTCCCGTTACGATTTAAACAGGCTGGTTGAGGATACGCTGCACCTGGTGCGCCTCAAGTTGCGCCAGTCCAAGGTTGAAGTCGAATATGATCCAAGTCCGGGGAGCACCATCGGGGTCATGGTCAACAAGGGGCAGATCCAGCAGGCCCTGCTCAACCTCCTTATCAACGCCACCCAGGCCATGCCCGATGGCGGAAGCATCCGGATCTCGACAACCGTCGAGGAGGAGACCGGTTCACCGGTTGCGGTAGTCCGTGTCGAGGACACCGGGACCGGCATCGATCCCGCCTTGAACGACTCCATCTTTGATTCCTTTTTAACCGGTCGCCCCGATGGAACGGGCCTTGGCCTGTCCATCGTGAAACGGATTCTCAAATCGCACAGCGGTTCAATCGTGGTGGAGCGCAGTGGTCCCGGTGGAACCACCATGCGGGTGGCCCTGCCACTCGTGGATTGAGCCCACCGGCCACTCAGGAAGCGGACCGCTCCATCGGGAGGAAATGCCTCCACTCACGCTCGACCGCGGAGGCAGCCACAACCGCCGAAAAGGGCCTCCACTTGGGCCGGACCGGCTTGCGGATCAGCTTCAATCCGGCCTCATGGGGAAGCCGGTTGGCCTTGAGGGAATTGATGTCCCGCCGGCAGGTAACGATATTTTCCCAGCTGGTTCTTCCGCCCCGCTCCCTTGGAATGACATGGTCGAGAGTCAGATCGGCGGCCTTGCACCGCTTGCCGGTGTACTGGCAGGTGAAATTGTCCCGGATGAAAACGTTTTCCCGGTTGAACTTGATCTCACTGACCGGCAACCGGTCGTAGGAGCGCAGGAGCAAAACCTTGGGAATAAGGATGCTCAGCCGGACGGTGTGGATGAAATCCATCCCCGGTCCCCGCTCAAGGCCTTCAGAATAAGTGATCCATTCCGCGGCGTCCATGGGGGCAAACTCACCCCCCCGGGTGTTGATGACCCGGGCATGATCCTGCCAGAGGAGAGCAAAGGCCCGCTTCACACCGATAATATTGACCGCCTGCCAGTTCCGGTTGAGAACCAGCACCCGGTGCTGGGGGATGTTCACGAGATCTACCATGGCGGTTTCCATTTGTCGACGATGCCCCAGGATGGGGTTGCCACCCAAATTGAACCTGTGCCCTCTGGTGTCAATCTGAAAGCCTGTTGCGTGAGCTTGGTCATTCCACCTGTAAAACCTTCCACGTTGGCGGACAAATCTAGCCCATTTTGCCATTGTACATCAAGAAATTAGGGTCGATAGTACGCCAAATGAACTCTTTACCATACCGCCATACCAAGATCATTTTTACCATCGGTCCGGCAACGAACAGTGTGGAAATGCTCTGCGACCTGTTCACCAGCGGCGTTGACGTCTGTCGATTCAACATGGCCCACGCGGACCACGAATGGACCAACCAGGCCATCAACAACATCCGGGAAGCCAGCGAGAAGGTGGGCCGGAAGGTAGCGCTGATGATGGACGTCAAGGGTCCGGAAATCAGGACCGGACCCCTTGAGGGAGCATTTGAACTGAAGGCGGGGGAAACTTTTGACTTCTTCCTGGAAAAGGAAATGGAACCCGTCTGGGAAGGCATTCGTGGAGTACGGGTCAACTACCCGCATCTCGCCAATGACGTTTCCGTGGGCGACACCATTCTCGTCGACAGCGGCCTGATCCGTCTCTCCGTGGAGGAGGTCCAGAAAGACCGTATCCGCTGCAAGGTGAAGATCGGGGGCTCGCTGGGCAGCCGGCGGCACATCAACCTGCCGGGGGTTCACGTCAACCTGCCCGCCCTGACCGCCAAGGACCGGGATGACATCCTGACCGGCATCGAGAACGGAATCGATTTCTTCGCCCTAAGCTTTGTCCGCAGTCCGGACGACCTGGACATTCTCCGGAGGTTTGTTGAGGAGCGCGGCTCCAAGGCCAAGATCATCGCCAAGATCGAGGACCAGTCGGCAATTTCCAACCTCGAGGACATCGTCAAGGCTTCCGATGGCCTGATGGTTGCCCGGGGGGACCTTGGCATCGAGATCCCTTACGAGACCCTGCCCCTCATCCAGAGGCGGGCGGTCCGCACCTGCCAGCGCCTGGGTAAACCGGTCATCGTGGCCACCCATATGCTGGAATCGATGATCCATAATCCGCTCCCGACCCGGGCCGAGGTGACGGATATCGCCAACGCGGTCTTCGAGCAGGCCGACTGCGTCATGCTCTCCGGCGAAACCACGGTGGGGAAATACCCTGTCGAATGCGTGGATGTGATGAGCCGGATCATCAATTCGGTGGAGGCCCAGGCAGACCGCAAGAGCAACGAGGCCTTTGCCCTGAAGTCGCCCAAGGCCCTGATGCTGAAGTCGGCCATGATGCTCAGCGACGAGCTTCCCAACAGCGCCATCCTGGTCTTCACCCGGAGGGGAAATCTGGCCCGTACCTTGAGTACTCTGCGGCCCAAGAAGTCACCCATCTTTGCTTTCACCGACACTCCCGAGGTTTTTCAGAATCTGCTCATGTACTGGGGTGTCGAACCCTTCCTGATGGATTTCAACGAGGAGCCTGAGATCACCGTCCAGGAAGCCTTTTCCCGCCTGAAGAGCCGGGGCTGGGTGGAAAGCCGTTCCCATGTGGTGGTGGTTTCCAATGTCCTCGCCGGTAGCAAAATTATTGATACAATCCAATACCGCACGGTTCCCTGACCGGAGCCCGGTGAAATTACCGATTACCCGCATTCGGCATTGCCAATAACCGGGCAATGCCCTTCCTAGTGAGGGCATGGACTCATCCCTTACCCTTTTTGAAAAAGCCACCAAGCTGATTCCCGGCGGGGTCAATTCCCCGGTGCGGGCCTTCCGGTCGGTGGGCGGAACCCCGTTCTTCACCCAATCCGCCGCCGGCAGCCGCCTGACCACCGTCGACGGCCAGGAGCTGATCGACTTTGTCTGCACCTGGGGCCCGGCCATTCACGGCCATAATCCCCCGCAGGTGAAGGAGGCAATCGCCAAGGCCCTTGAAAAGGGAACCAGTTTCGGCACCCCCAATCCCTATGAGGTGGAGATCGCCGAGAAGGTCGTCTCCATGGTCCCCTCCCTGGAGCAGGTACGGTTCTGCAATTCCGGGACGGAAGCGACCATGAGCGCCATCCGCCTGGCCCGCGGGGCAACCGGCCGCAGCCTGATTGTCAAGTTCGCCGGGTGCTACCACGGCCACGTGGATTCCCTCCTGGTCAAGGCTGGATCAGGGGCAGTCACCCACGGCAACCCTGACAGTGCAGGTGTTCCCGCCGCTTTTGCCGCGGAGACCCGGGTCATCGAGTACAACGACGAGGCCGCCCTGGAACAGCTTTTCGCCGAGGAAGGAAGCCGGCTCGCCGGCGTCATAGTCGAGCCCTACCCCGCCAACTGTGGCCTTATTCTTCCCCGCGAAGGCTACCTTGAGAAACTCCGGGACTTGTGCACCCGGAACGGCTCGGTGCTGATTTTCGACGAGGTGATGACCGGATTCCGTATCGCCGCCGGCGGTGTCCAGGAAAAGACCGGGATCACCCCCGACCTGACCGCCATGGGGAAAATCATCGGGGGAGGCCTGCCGGTGGGAGCCTTCGGGGGCAAGCGCGAGCTGATGCAGCACCTGGCCCCGGTGGGACCGGTTTACCAGGCCGGCACCCTTTCCGGCAACCCCTTGGCCATGGCCGCGGGCATTGCCGCCCTGGACCTGCTGGTTGAACTGAATCCCTATGCCCGGTTGGAGGCCATGGGTGTGCGGATGCGCGATGCCCTCCTGGAGGCCGCCCGCGAGAAGGGCTTGCCGCTCCAGGTTCCGCAAACCGGTTCCATGTTCGCCTTCTTCTTCGCAGAATCGCCGGTGACCAACTTCAACGAGGTCATGGCCTCCAGGACCGACCATTTCAAGGCGCTGTTCAAGGGCGCCCTGCAACGGGGCATCTACCTCCCCCCGAGCGCTTTTGAAACCTGTTTCATCTCCACCGCGCACGAGGACGGTGACCTTGACCGGGCCGTTGAGGGATTAACCGAGGCCATCAAGGCGATTTGATTCCTCGCCGCTCCTGTCGAGCATCAGCTTGCGGGCCAGCTCCGCGTTGCGCATCTCCACAAAAGCCGGCCGCCCGCGCGCGTCGAGCAACGGGTTGGCGCAGCCCAGCAGTGCGGAGGCCAGGGCCTGCCAGTCGGATTCCGAGGTGATCGTGAACCCGCGTGCTTCGCGGATCGCCGCCAGGCGAGCCACCATGGTCCGGGCCGGTTTTTCCTCCTCCGGGCGAAATCCCCTTTCCCGGATCTGGTGCACCAGCTCACCGATGAAGTTCTCCGCATCCTCTCCCTGGAACCATCCCGGGACAGCGCGAATCCTGTACAAATGCCTGCCAAACGGCTCAATCTCAAATCCCATCGAGCCAAAAAAGTCCAGGTTGTCGCCCAGCAGACTGGCCTCGAGGGGAGACAGCTCGAGCATCGGGGCAATCAACAACGGTTGCTGTGACAATCGCTCCCCCTCCAGCGAGGCCTCAATTTTCTCAAACAGGATACGTTCCCGGGCAGCCCTGGCATTGAGGAGAATCAACCCGTCTCCGCTTTCGAAGAGCCCGATTTGTTTCCGAAAAATCCCGCAGAACCGCCACTGGGTGGACGCTGGGGCGCGCTCCGGTTGCTCCCTCCAGACTGGTTCAGGCTCCTGTTTCGGGGGAAAGGGCTTGGGCGGTGCCTGGAACGCCCCCGGCTCCACCACCGGTCTGGGAAGGATGGCCGGGGTCGGTGGCTCCTGTTTCCCCTCCGGGGAGGGCTCGACCGGCTCAAATTTCCCCAGGCTTTTCCGTGATAATTGCTCCAGGGTTCCCGTCAGGGCCCGCATGACAGAGCTCCGGACAATGGGCTCGGCCCGGAACCGGACTTCACGCTTGGTCGGGTGGACATTCACATCCACCTCACCCGCCGGCAGATCGACGAAGAGAAAGGCCACCGGATACCGCCCCCGGGGAAGGTAGCGGTGATAGCTCTCGATCAGGGCATAATTGAGGATCCGGCTGTCCACCGGACGCAAGTTTACATAGGTGATCATTTCGGCCCGAGTGCTCCTTCCCACCCCAGGACGGCCCATTAGCCCGTGGACACGAATTCCCTCCATCTCCACATCAAGCGGAACCACATCCTCCACCCTGCGACGGCCGAATATTTCCCCGACCCGCTGCAGGCGGTCCGGGCAGGCCGGGGTGCGGAACACCTCATGGCCATCCTCAACCAAACTGAAACCCACCTCCGGATGGGCTATGGCCAGCAGGCGGCACATCTGGAGAATGTGAGCCGACTCCGTCCGGTCGGTCTTCATGAATTTTCGCCGGGCCGGGACCGAATGAAACAGGTTGGCCACGGTCACTTCCGTCCCCGGTGACATTCCACAGGCACCCACCTGCGCATCCTGGCTGCCGCTGACCCGGATCTCCGTCCCCTCGGGTGAGCAGGATTGCCGCGTCCTCAGGGTGAACCGGGATACACTGGCAATGCTCGGAAGAGCCTCCCCGCGAAAACCAAAACTGCCGATACTGAGGATATCCTGGACGTTGCGGATCTTGCTGGTGGCATGCCTCTGGAGGGCCATCCGGGCATCCTCCGCACTCATCCCGATCCCGTCGTCGGATACCCGGATGAGGGCCTTGCCACCTTTTTCGAACTGGATTTCTATGGACCTGGCCCCGGCGTCAAGGGCGTTCTCCACCAGTTCCTTGACCACCGCCACCGGGCGCTCAACCACCTCACCGGCAGCAATCTGGTTGGCCACCGAGTCCGGGAGTTTAACGATGATGCCCGACATGACTTCGAGTGGCGATCTCCCCAAACCGCCCTATTGCCGGCTCATCCGCTCCACCGAGGCAATCTCCTCTTCGGGACGGAGCCATTTCAGGTCAAAACACCTGACCAGCAGGTAGAATGCCACCCCCAGGCCGACAAAGGGCAAAACCAGGTGTTGCTTTCCATCCACATCCGGAATCAGCGAGTGCAGATAAATCGAGAGGGTCGAGCTGAGAAGAATACTCAGGACCATGCCGGCGGGAAGAAGCATCCGCGCCACTTCAAAGGAAAGCTCCGGATCAATCTTCTGGACAAGGATCCAGTTGACGATGAACCACACCAGCAGGAGCAGGAAAAGGGAACCACAGAGCTGTCCCCCCTCCATTTCCTTCTGGATGAAGAGGGTCGCCGACATCAGGAAAAGGCAGATCAGGGCAGTGACCGAAAGTATCAGCGCGATACGCAGAATAAATGACCGGAACATTCTCATTGTGGAAGGGAAAGTAGCGTTTGGTGACTCGTTTACTTTTTTTCCGGCACCACTATTCTGCAAGTTTCAAATTTAGTCAAGCGGGACCCCGGCGGGGATATGCGGCACCGGCGACACAAAAGCTTGAGCCCGGGGACAAACCCTTCATGTATCAAACCATGGGCAAAGCATCCAAGAAAACAGCCATTCAGCCAACCCGGGAAGAAAACTACCCCGAGTGGTACCAGCAAGTCATCAAGGCCGCCGAACTGGCCGAAAACTCCCCCGTCCGGGGATGCATGGTGATCAAGCCATGGGGCTACATGCTGTGGGAGAACATGCAGCGCGTGCTGGACCGGATGTTCAAGGACACCGGCCACAAGAACGCCTATTTCCCCCTGTTCATTCCCAAGAGTTACCTCGAGAAGGAAGCCCAACACGTGGAGGGCTTCGCCAAGGAGTGTGCGGTCGTCACCCACTCCCGCCTGGAACTGGGTGAGGACGGAAAACTGCACCCGGCATCCCCCCTCGAGGAACCCCTCATCGTTCGTCCGACCTCGGAAACCATCATCGGGGAAATGTACTCCAAGTGGGTCCAGAGCTACCGGGACCTGCCCATTCTCATCAACCAGTGGGCCAATGTCGTCCGCTGGGAAATGCGTACCCGTCTCTTCCTGCGGACGGCGGAATTCCTCTGGCAGGAAGGCCACACCGCCCACGCGACCGAGGATGAGGCCTGGGTCGAGACCCGCAAGATGCTCGATGTCTACGCCGACTTTGCCGAGAACTACATGGCCATGCCCGTCCTGAAGGGCGAGAAGACCGAGGGGGAACGCTTTCCCGGCGCGGTCTCCACCCTTTGTATCGAGGCCATGATGCAGGATCGTAAGGCCCTCCAGGCCGGCACCTCCCATTTCCTCGGGCAAAACTTTGCCAAGGCCAGCGATATCCAGTTCCTCAATGATGCCGGGGACCGGGAGTATGCCTGGACCACCTCATGGGGGGTCTCCACCCGCCTGATTGGCGGACTGGTCATGACCCACAGTGACGACGATGGCCTGATCCTGCCCCCGCGGCTCGCTCCGGCCCAGGTCGTAATCCTCCCGGTCATCCCCAAGGATGAGCACCGGGGGCCCGTCATGGAAGCCTGCTTGGCCCTCAAGAAGGAACTGCATGACCTCACCTGGATGGACGGCCAGCGCCTTGAGATCGAGGTGGACGACCGGGATATCCGGGGCGGCGAGAAGGTCTGGCAGTGGATCAAGAAAGGCATCCCGCTGAGGGTGGAAATCGGGCCCCGCGACCTCGAGTCCGGATCGGTCTTTGTCGGCCGCCGCGACACCGGCGAAAAGAAAGGCATGTCCCGGGCGGAGTTTGTCGGGACGGTCATCGACGTGCTGGAGGAAATGCAGAGCGGCCTGCTCCGTAGGGCCAACGAGTTCCGGGAAGCCAACTCCCGACAAATCGATTCCGAGCAGGAGTTCAAAGAATTCTTCGCATCCGAGGACGGTGGCGGATTCGCCTGGGCACACTTCTGCGGTGACCCCGAATGGGAGGATCGTTTGCAGAAGGAGTTGAAAGTCACGGTCCGCTGTGTACCCTTTGTGAAGGAAAAGGAGGCAGGTTCCTGTATTTTCACCGGCAAGCCCAGCCCGCAACGCGTGGTCTTCGCCAAAGCCTATTGATATTTCATGATCATCGTTCTCAAGCCCAAGGCGACTCGCGAGGAGGCCGAGCAGATCCTCGGCAAGATCGAGGAAATGGGCCTCAAGCCGCTTTACATGCCGGGCAGCGAGAGAACGGTGATCGGTGCCCTCGGCGACGAGCGGAAGCTGGGATTGCTCCATCTGGAAAGCCATCCCGCAGTCGAGCGGGTGGACCCGATCCTTGCGCCCTACAAGGCGGTCAGCCGGGAAATGCACCCGGACAACTCGATTGTCCGGATCGGCAACCTGCCCATCGGCGGTTCGCGGTTTGCGGTAATCGCCGGCCCATGCGCCGTGGAAGGGTACGAGGCCCTTCTGGCCACGGCACGGGAAGTCAAAGCGGCGGGGGCCCATGCTGTCCGTGGGGGCGCCTTCAAGCCGAGGACCAGCCCCTACTCCTTCCAGGGACTGGGGATGGAGGGGCTGGAGATTCTCCAGAGAGTCGGAAGGGAACTTGGCCTGCCCGTGGTCACCGAGGTGGTGGAAGTGGCGGATGTCGAGGCCGTGGAATCCCATGCCGATGCCTTCCAGGTCGGGGCCCGCAACATGCAGAACTTCAGGCTGCTCACCGCTCTGGGACAGGCCCGCAAGCCCGTCATCCTGAAGCGCGGCATGGCCGCAACCGTCAAGGATGTCCTCATGGCCGCCGAGTACATCGCCTCCGAGGGCAACAACGAGATCATCCTCTGTGAGCGCGGCATCCGCACTTTCGAGCAGGGCACCCGCAACACCCTCGACCTTTCCGCAGTCTGCCAGTTCAAGAAACTCAGCCACCTGCCGGTGGTGGTCGATCCCAGCCACGGGACCGGTATCCGCGAGTTTGTCCTGCCCATGGCTTGCGCCGCGGCCGCTGCGGGAGCGGACGGGATCCTGGTTGAAGTTCACCACAACCCGGCGGAAGCACTGTCCGATGGGGCACAATCCCTTTATCCGGAGCAGTTCAGGGAGCTGATGGAAAACCTCGGCCCCTTTCTCGAGGCAGCCGGGCGCTCACTCTGAATCAATCGAAGACAACCGTCTTGTTCCCGTAGACCAGGACCCGGTGCTCAAGGTGCCAGCGCACCGCCTGCGCGAGGACGCTTTTCTCCAGGTCACGACCCTTTCGGACCAGATCCCTCACCGAGTGCCGGTGATTGACCGGGGAAACGTCCTGCTGGATGATCGGGCCGTCATCAAGGACGGCGGTGGCATAGTGCGCCGTGGCCCCGATCAGCTTCACCCCGCGGGAATGGGCCTGGTGATAGGGACGGGCTCCCGCGAACGCCGGGAGGAAACTGTGGTGAATGTTGATCACCGGGCATCCGCATTCGCCCAAGAAACGGCCCGAGAGGACCTGCATGTAGCGAGCCATCACGACAAGGTCGATCTTGTAGTCGCTTAGTAACGACATCTGCGCGTCCTCGGCCCGGCCCTTGGCGCCCTTCCCGACGGGCACATGATGGAACGGGACCCCGTAGTAGGTGGTGATCGGCTCCAGGTCCGGATGGTTTGAAATGACGCAGTCAATACTGCAGGCGAACTCCCCCATCTTCCAGCGGGCCAGGAAATCGACAAAGCAATGCTCGATCTTCGAAACAAAGAGGGCCACCCGGGCGGCCTGGTCGGAACGGGCCACGGAGACTTTCATTCCCAGGTCCTCGACGAAGGCGGTAAACTCCGCTGATTCGCCGTCCGGTGCTGAAGCCGGAACCCACTCGATCCGCTGGAAGAAGACCCCGGCCTCGTCATCCCGGTGCTGGTCGGCATGAAGGATGTTGCCTCCATGGGAATAGATCCAGTTGGCCGTGCGGGCCACTAATCCAGGCTGGTCCGGCCCATGCAACAGGGCGATCAATGTCACCTCAGCTGGACTGTCCTTGCTCATTTGCTGGTATGAATCACTTGGGCGCGGAATGGATCCGGTCACGGTAGTGCTGCAAAGGGAGTACCTTCAGGTCGTGCTTGTTGAGCGAAACCAGGGCCGAGACAGCCGCCCGCGCCCCAGAGAGAGTGGTCATGATCGGCAAACCGTGCTTGATGGCCTCCGTGCGGATGACGTTTTCGTTCTGGCGCGGAACCATCCCGGAGGGAGTGTTGATGATCATCTGCAGGTCCCGGTTCTTGATCATGTCCACGACATTGGGGCGTCCCTGGTTGATCTTGTGGACCGCCTTGGCCGGAACATGGTTCTCCTTGAGATGCTGCATGGTCCCGCTGGTCGAATAGATCGTGAACCCGAGGGCGATAAACCTGCGGGCGATATCGACCGCCAGGGCCTTGTCGCTGTCCTTGACCGAGAGGAAAATATTGCCCTTGCGGGGCAGGGCCGGGCCAACGGCCATGTGGGTCTTGGCGAAGGCCATCCCCAGATCATCGTCCAGGCCCATTACCTCACCGGTGGAGCGCATTTCCGGGCTGAGGGTAATGGGTGCTCCGGGGAAGCGGACAAACGGGAAGACCGATTCCTTGACCGCCCAGAAGTCGGGAATAATTTCCTCGGTAAAGCCCAGCTCATCAAGCGTCTTCCCGGCCATGACCAGGGAGGCGTACTTGGCCAGCGGGACACCGATCGCCTTGGAGACGAAGGGCACCGTGCGCGAGGCCCGCGGGTTGACCTCAAGGATGTAGAGGTCGTCGTCCTTGATGGCGTACTGGATGTTCATCAGGCCGACCACGTTGAGTTCACGGGCCAAGGCATAGGTTGCCTCGCGGACCTGGCCGAGCATCTGCCGGCCCAGCGTATGGGGCGGCAGGACCATCGCCGCATCCCCCGAGTGGACCCCGGCGAATTCAATGTGCTCCAGCATGCCGCCGATGACGGTTGTCTTGCCGTCGCTGATGGCGTCCACGTCCAGCTCGATCGCGTCCTCAAGGAACTTGTCCAGGAGAACCGGCTTGCCCGGGGCAACATCAAAGACTTCCCGGACAACCTTCTTCATGTCATCCTTGCTGTAGATGATGAACATGCCCCGTCCGCCAAGGACAAAACTGGGACGAAGGAGGATCGGGAAACCGATCCGTTCCGCCTCCTCGAAGGCAGTCTCCTCATTGTAGGCGATCCCGTTGACCGGCTGCTTCAGGTTGAGCTTGTTGAGGATCTCCTTGAATATTTCCCGGTCCTCGGCGGCATCGATCATGGAAGGATCCGTGCCAATGATATTGACGCCATGTTCCTTGAGCTGAGTGGCCAGGTTGAGCGGGGTCTGGCCCCCGAACTGGACAATGGCCCCATGGCATTTCTCCTGATGATAAATCTCCAGGACGTCATCCAGGGTCAGCGGCTCGAAATAAAGGCGGTCTGAAGTGTCATAGTCCGTCGATACCGTTTCCGGATTGCTGTTGACCATGACGGTCTCGTAGCCGTCCTCGCTGAGGGCGAAACTGGCGTGGACGCAGCAGTAGTCGAACTCAATCCCCTGGCCGATCCGGTTGGGCCCGCCCCCGAGGATCATGATCTTCTTCCGGTCGCTGGGTATGATCTCGTTCTCGTCCCCGTAGCTGGAATAGTAGTACGGCGTCTTGGCTTCGAATTCGGCGGCGCAGGTATCAACCAGCCGATAAACAGTATTGATCCCGTTCTTCTCCCGCAGCGAGGTGACATCCGTCTTGTCGATTCCGGTCAGGTTGGAAATCTGCAGGTCCGTGAATCCGAATTCCTTGGCCAGGCGCAGCACCGACGGGGAAAGCTCCTTGCCCGCTTTCTCGAGGGTCCCCTCCATGTCGACGATTTCCTTTACCTGTTGCAGGAACCAGCGGTCGATGAATGAAATCTCAAATACCTCATCCACCGACATCCCCTGCCGGAAGGCAAAGCGGACGAAGTAGGGGCGCAGGCAGGTAGAGCGGGAAAGACCGGCCCGGATTTCGTCCGCGTCGGTGACTTCGTCATTGCCCCACTTTCCACCGCCGCCGAGCCCGAGGGCGCCCACTTCGAGGGAGCGCAGGGCCTTCTGGAAAGACTCCTTGAAGGTCCGGCCAATGGCCATTGCCTCCCCAACCGACTTCATTGAGGAAGTCAGGGTGTCGTCCGTTCCGGGGAATTTCTCAAATGTGAACCGGGGAATTTTCGTCACCACATAGTCGATGGTCGGCTCAAAACAGGCCGGGGTCTCGCGGGTAATGTCGTTCTGCAGCTCATCCAGAGTGTAACCGACGGCCAGCTTGGCCGCGATCTTGGCAATCGGGAACCCGGTCGCCTTGCTGGCCAGGGCCGAGGACCGGCTGACCCGCGGGTTCATCTCGATGACCACCATGCGCCCGTTCTCCGGATTAACGGAGAACTGGATGTTGGAACCACCGGTCTCCACGCCGACCTCACGGATACAGGCGAAGGAGGCGTCCCGCATCAGCTGGTATTCCTTGTCGGTCAGCGTCATGGCCGGAGCCACCGTGATGGAGTCTCCGGTGTGAACCCCCATCGGGTCAAAGTTCTCGATGGAGCAGATAACCACGCACTGGTCCTTGTGGTCGCGCATGACCTCCATCTCGTATTCCTTCCAGCCCAGAAGGCATTCCTCGATCATCACCTCATTGGTCGGTGACGCGTCCAGACCGTGCTGGCAAATCTCTTCAAAATCCTCCCGGTTGTAGGCCACGCCCCCGCCGGTCCCACCAAGCGTGAAACTGGGGCGGATGATCAGCGGGAAATTGCCGATTTCATCCAGGGCTACCCGGGCTGCCTCGATTGACTGGACAACCCGACTGATGGCCACATCGAGGCCGATCTTCAGCATGGCCTCCTTGAACAGCTCCCGGTCCTCACCCTTCTGGATGGCGTCATAACGGGCCCCGATCATCTCCACCCCGTACTTCTCCAGGATACCCTCCTCGTGCAGCGCGACTGCCAGATTGAGTGCAGTCTGTCCCCCAAGGGTGGGCAGCAGGGCGTCCGGTTTTTCCGCGACGATGATCTTCTCCAGAATCTCTACCGTCAGTGGTTCTATATAGGTTACATCCGCAAAATCAGGGTCCGTCATGATGGTGGCCGGATTGCTGTTGACCAGCACCACCCTGTAGCCTTCTTCACGCAGGGCCTTGCAGGCCTGGGTGCCGCTATAGTCGAACTCGCAGGCCTGACCGATGATAATGGGTCCGGACCCGATGATGAGAATTGTTTCAATGTCCTGTCGCTTGGGCATTGAAGAAGGAAATAAGCTCCTCCCCGCTTATTCAGGCAAGACCAATCTGCGAATTGTGGACAAATACTTCCCGAACTCTCCACGCCCAGGACCGCACGGGCGCCCATGATTCTTCCCTTCATCCCTTTTTAGTGAACATATTATCACATTTTTCTTGCCTGAAATAAATTAAGTTCTCAAGTTGTCAGAAAGAGAAAAGGAACCCACTTTATCGATCATGGCACGAACCACATCCAAACCTTCCGATAGTGCAAACACTGGCACCAAGGCCCTCGATCTGGCCCTTTCCGCCATCAACAAGCAATTCGGCGATGGCGCCATCATGCGCCTGGGCGAATCCAGCAAGAAGCAGATTGATGTGATTGCCACCGGATGCCCTTCCATTGACCTCGCCCTTGGAGTGGGTGGACTTCCCCGCGGACGGGTCAGCGAAATTTATGGTCCGGAGTCATCCGGCAAGACCACCCTTTGCCTGGCCCTGATTGCCCAGGCCCAGCGGGCCGGAGGCAACGCCGTCTTCATCGACGTCGAGCATGCGCTGGATCCCCGCTACGCCCGGGTCGTCGGGGTCGACGTCGACAACCTGATGGTTTCCCAGCCCGAGAGCGGCGAGGATGCCCTCAACATCACCGAGACCCTGATCCGCAGTGGAGCCATTGACATTATCGTCATCGACTCGGTGGCCGCCCTGGTGTCCAAGAACGAGCTGGACGGCCAGTTCGGAGACAGCACGGTGGGCCTGCAGGCCCGGATGATGAGCCAGGCCATGCGCCGGCTGACCGCAGCCATCAACCGGACCCAGTGTGTTTGCCTGTTCACCAACCAGATTCGTGAAAAGATCGGAGTCATGTTCGGCAATCCGGAAACCCAGCCCGGTGGCCGGGCCCTCAAGTTCTTTGCCTCCATCCGCATGGATATCCGGCGCATCGGGGCCATCAAGGACACTGCCGGGGCGGTCAAGGGGAACCGGACCCGCCTCAAGGTGGTCAAGAACAAGGTGGCACCGCCCTTCACGGAATGTGAGTTTGATATCATGTATAATGAGGGCATTTCCCGGACCGGCTCGGTCCTCGACCTCGGAATCGAGCACAAGATCCTGGAAAAGAAGGGATCGTGGATTTCCTACGAGGGCAACCTGATCGGGCAAGGCCGTGAGGCTGCCAAGCAGCATCTCAAGGAAAACCCCGACCTGATGGAGAAGATTACCAAGGAAATCTACGGCAAGGTAGAGGTTGTCGGGGGTAGCCTGCTCGGCCATTCGGAAGAGGATGGTTCCGTATCGGTCGAGGATAATTAAGGAAATTCCCGTATTTCTGACTTGCACCGGAAGTAAAAAGCCTCAGGTTTCCCCGTTTAACCTATTTTTCGAATGCCGAGAGAACACATTATTCTGGAATGCACTGAAGCCCGCGACGAGGGAAAGCCCGTCTCGCGCTACATGTCCACACGTAACAAGAAGCTGCAGCAAGGCCGTATTGAGAAGAAGAAGTACAATGCTCATCTTCGCCGGCACACCCTGCACCGCGAGATCAAGTAGGATCCCTCGATTGGCCTTTAAACAAAAAGCCCCGACTCAGGTCGGGGCTTTTTTTGTCTCCATGGAGTGCGGGGACAAGTCACCGCCCATGGAGTGCGTCAGCGCACTGCAAAAAGCCTAGGGATTGGGCTCGAGCTGGTTCTTGACGTGCTCCGGCTCGAAAAATCCGTGCAACTGGCGGATCCGGGTGGGATGCCGCATCTTGCGCAAGGCCTTGGCCTCGATCTGCCGGATACGCTCACGGGTGACGTTAAACTGCCGTCCCACTTCCTCGAGGGTCCGGCTGTATCCGTCCACCAGTCCGAAGCGCAGGCTGAGGACGCGGCGTTCGCGATCGGTCAATGAGTCGAGAACGTCCATGATCTTCTCCCTCAGGAGGGAGTAGGCGGTCATGTCGTAGGGATTGTCAGCACCCTTGTCCTCGATAAAGTCACCAAAATTGGTGTCGTCGCTGTCACCGACCGGGCTCTGCAGGGAGATTGGCTGCTGGGCCATCTTCATGATCTGCTGGACACGCTCCACAGGGAGGTCCATCTCGTCAGCCACTTCCTCTGCCGTCGGTTCGTGCCCAAGTTCCTGCAAGAGTTGTTTCTGGACCTGCATCACCTTGTTCAGGGTTTCGATCATGTGGACCGGGATCCGGATGGTCCGGGCCTGGTCGGCAATCGAGCGGGTGATGGCCTGGCGAATCCACCAGGTCGCGTAGGTACTGAACTTGTACCCGCGGCGGTATTCAAACTTTTCAACGGCCTTCATCAGGCCCATGTTGCCTTCCTGGATAAGGTCGAGGAAGCTGAGTCCACGGTTGGTGTATTTCTTGGCGATCGAGATAACCAGGCGGAGATTGGCTTCAACCATTTCGGTCTTGGCCCGGTGGGCGCTGCGCATCCCCTTGCGGACATCCTTAAGGATTTCCAGGAATTCAACCGGATCGACCCGCAACTGAAGCCGGATGTCCTCCAGCCGGCGGTTCACCTTGTCGATGTCGATGGCCCGGCCACGGCGGGTCTTGGCCTGCTCAGCCAGCTTCTTGCTTTCAACCACCGTGCGGATTTCACTGATCATTGGATCCAGCGTCTCCAGGTATTCCTCAAATACCTTCAGCTTGAAGCAGAACTTGCGGAAGATCGGCTTCAATTCGGCCTCATACTTCTTGTATCGGGTCTGCGCCTTGTCGCGGGTCGGCTTGTCCTTCCCGCCCTCCTTGGCATTCCAGGCCTCGTCCAGCTTCACTTCAATGGCGTCGATCTGTTCGATCAACCGTGGGATCAACTTGAAATACTGTTCCCGGCTGTCGATTTTCTTGTCGAGAACGACGCGGTCAAATCGCTCGTCGCGGTCAATCAGTTTCTGGGCCAGCTCCCGTTGGAATCCCTTGGTAAAGGCGATGGAAAAGAGGGTATCCATGGCCCGCATTTCCGCTTCCTCGATACGCTTGGAAATGGCCACCTCCTCCTCGCGGGTCAGCAGGGGCACCTGGCCCATCTGCTTGAGGTACATCCGCACCGGATCATCCAGGATGTCGGATTGAGCCGTACGCACTTCCTCCTCCGTGGATTCCTCCACTCGCTGCTTGTACTTTTCAACCTCCTCGGAATCGATGATGTCGATATCAAGGTTCTCGAGAATGGTAATAACGTTCTCGATCTCCGAGGGGGAATCAACGGTTTCGGGGAGCTGGTCGTTAATGTCCTTGTAGGTGAGGAAACCCTGCTCCTTGGAAAGCCGGATCAGGCTGCGAATGCGGTCATTGACATCACCGGGTTTTTCGCCGACCTCGTTATCGATCGGCTCGCCAGTATCCTTGGCCCGTTTCTTCTCCTCCTTGACGGATTGGACAGCTGCCTTGATGTCCCCGGTGGAGACCTTCTTTTTCTTTACAGTCGGTTTCTTGGCAGCGGTCTTCTTGGGGGCCGCCTTCTTGGCCGCCTGTTTCACGGCCGGTTTACGGGTTGCCTTCTTGGCCGCTGCTGTCTTTTTCGGGGCAGCCTTCTTGGCGGCCACTTTTTTCGGAGCAGCCTTCTT
>JBMTVW010000013.1:0-41207 GCA_049451775.1 Opitutales bacterium
CTGGGCCGAAGCACTAAAGTTCACCCACATCTCGACGGAGGCCGCGTTACTCGACCCAGACTGTGTGTACGAATCGTCTGTTGTGAAGAACGATCCAGAGTCGAGAATGACGGCGTTGTAGGCATCACCAGGGCTCCACGTCTGAGCCGGAGCTCGCGCCACAAACACCAACAGAATCGCGGCAGAGAGGGCAATCCCGAACAGCGAACGGGAGATTGCCGACACGGTATGTTTTGACAGTTTTGACATATAGGGAACGCGTATAACTGATGGATATCCTTTGTCAAAAAAAAAGCAAAAAGAAACAGGAATTTGCTTTTGCATCCATGATGAGCGCACCCGAGCTTTGCAGGACCTGACGTTGCGGCTCGATGACCGCCAATAATCGCGAGCCGATGCATTCTTCACTTTCGCTTCAAGATGCTTCGGTTCGCTGGCGCAGGCGGATGAAGATTACCTGTCCCCAGTCAACATCCAGTCAATGTCAGTTGAGGCATAATCAAGGCAAAATGGCCCACGAAAGTAGTGATTTGTCGTAATTTGTCGTGCCTGCGGCGGCAAATTAAGGCGTTAAAAATAAGCAAGCTACTGATATACAACAGGTTGCCGACAGGTTTATGGCGGAGAGGGGGGGATTCGAACCCCCGGTACCCTTGTGGGGCACACACGATTTCCAATCGTGCACAATCGGCCACTCTGTCACCTCTCCGGAGCCGAAAGACGGGAAGATTTGGGGAAGGAATAGGGATTGCGCAAGCGGAAATTCCTAAAAAGGCACAAAAGTGGGGGTCTGGTCCCCCTATTGCATCTCGTGGTAGAAAGCCCAGAGGGCGCGGGAGAGCTCGCTCTCCTTGATCGGCTTGGGGATGAAATCCTTCATGCCGGCGGCGGAAGCGGCGGCCCGGTCCTCCGTGGTGGCGGCGGCGGTCATGGCGATGATGTAGATCGAGGGAGCCGTTTTGAGGAGTTCGCGGGCGATCTGGAATCCGTCCATTTTCGGCATCTGCAGGTCGAGGAAAACGACATCGGGGGGAACCCGGGTGACGACATCAAGGGCCTCTTCACCGCTCATTGCCGTCTCCACCTGGAGACCGAGGCGTTTAAGAAGGAGGCGGGCCACCTGGAGGTTGGTCCGGTTGTCGTCGACCACCATGAGATTCCTGCCCCGCAGGAGCACCCCGAGCTCCTTGCCGGGTTCCGTGATCCTGTTGGCGCGGCGGGCCGGCGGGTGCTTGATTCGGATGGATGGGTACAGGGTCCGGATCAGGGAAAGTGATCGGAGTGGCTTCATCAGGTATTCAACCCGCTGCACGCCCTCAATCTCGAGGATCCGGGGATCGCCCGGGGAGGTCAGGATGATGGCCTCGGTGCTTTCGTTGGCAAATGCCCCCAGCTCAATCACGGGATAATTGGGCAGGTTGAGCTCGCGGGTGTGATTTAGGATGACCAGGGCCGGCGGATCGATGTCCTCGGGAACGCTTTCCGGTGATCCCGCAGAGTTGACCGTTGCCCCAAAGGCGGAAAACCGGTTCTTGTAGAACTCCCGCGTCTTGGGAAGGGGGTCGATGATCAGGATGGACAGGGGATCGGCCGATTGCTCAGAGAGATGGGGGGCCAGCCAGCCACTGGACAGGGCCGTCGATTCGATAGTGACCCAGAAGACGGAACCTCGGTCGCTGCTCTCCTTCAGAAGCAGGTCCCCTCCCATGATCTGGGCCAGCTTCTTGCTGATGGTCAGGCCCAGGCCGGTGCCACCGAACTTGCGGGCTGTCGAGCTGTCCAATTGGTTGAAAGCTTCAAACAGCTGGTCCTGCATTTCCGGATCAATGCCCGGTCCGGAATCCTCGACAAGAAAGCGCAGGACGATGCGGTCGTCCTTCTGCGATTCCACCCCCACACGGAGAATAACCTGGCCCTCGTCGGTGAACTTGACCGCGTTGCCCAGCAGGTTGATCAGCACCTGGCGCAACCGGGTCGGATCGGCCCGGACACGTTCCGGCACATCCGGATCGATATGGCTCAGCAGGTCGAGTCCCTTTTTCGTCGATGAGAGGGCAAAGAGATCGAGGGCGTCCTCCACCAGGTCGACAAGATTGGTCTCAATGATTTCCAGCTTAAGTTTGCCGGCCTCAATCTTGGAGAAGTCGAGAATGTCCTCGATGATCCCCAGTAGACCATCGGCGCTCTTGCGGATGACCGAAAGGTATTCCACCTGTTCCTCCGATAGCTCCGTTCCCGACAGGACGGTGCACATCCCGAGGACCCCGTTCATGGGGGTACGGATTTCGTGACTCATGTTGGCCAGAAAGCGACTTTTGGTCTGGTTGGCCTCCTCCGCCTGCGTGGCCAGGATGTTGGCCCGATCGATTTCCGAGGAAAGTTTCTGATTGAGCATTTCCGCCCGCTCCTTGGCCGCCAGCAGTGAGGCCTCCGCCCGCTCACGCTGGACGGCGATCCCGAAGCCCTTGCAGGCCGCCCGGAGGATGGAAATCTCGGTGTCGCTCCAGTCATGGTCCCGCGTGCAGATGTCAAACCCGACGAAGCCCCACATCTGGTTCTCAATAAAAATAGGCACCAGCAGGATCGACTTGATTTCCTGCCCGGCAATAACCGCTTGTTCCGATTCCGACATGCCGGTGATCGGTCCATGGACGACCTGGTTGCGGTGAAGGATTTCCTTCCATCGGGTCAACTCCGGATCCCACGACAAGCTGTGCATCCCCGGGTTGTTGATCTGCGCCGAAATACTGGGAGCCACCCACTCGAACCGCATGGAAATGGTATCCGAATTCAGTTCCTGCTCGTAGTGCTCCTCGAAAATATAGACCCGGTCGACATTGGCCGCCCACCCGATGGTGGAAAGTGCCTCCGGCATGACTGCCTCCAGGCCGTAGCGAAACTCCAACAGCTTGGTCAGGGCGTCGGCCAGGCCGGTGAGGAGTCGGTCACGATGCAGGAGCGATCCTTCCACCTTTTTCCGGTCGGAAATGTCCACCACCATGGATGTGACCCCCTGCAGCTTGCCCATCTCGTCCCTGAGGGCCCGGACGGAAATGTCACCCCAGAAGGTCGAACCGTCCTTGCGCCGGAAACGGCGCTCCACCCGATACGCGGTCACATCGCCCCGGATCAGGGAACGGCTTATCTTCTGGGCTTCATCCTTGTCATCGTCAGTGGTCAAGTCAACCGCAGCACCCGAAAGATCATCCATGGTGTATCCAAAGAGCTCCGTCCACCGGTCATTGACCTGTTCAAAATTGCCTGAGTGGTCCATCACCGCGATGGCCGCCGCACTGTTGTTAAAGATACTGCGGAATAATTCTTCCCGGTCGAGGATCTCGTCGGCGAGCCGTTTCTGCCGTTCGACGGCAGTGCGCCAGCGGTTGCCAATGATCAGCAGCGAGGTGACGATGACGCCGATCAGGATGGTCAGCCGGATGGTGTAGCCCTGGGCTGAGCGGACCTCCGCAATCAAGCCGGCGTAGGGAACAACGATGGCCACCGCAAACCCAGGAGACCGGTCCGCGATGGCTTCGGCCCGTGAGTAGGCAACCAGGCCATAGCCCATGTCGCCCCCACGCTCCATTGTTGTCATCGTGATGGAATGCTCGAAGGCAGCGGTCAGCTGCAGGGACGGGTGCACCGGCTTGGGCAAGGGAAAGACAATGGTTTCGGACAAACGGCTGTTGCCCTCAACCAGGGTCTCGATCCCTCCCTCGGGGTTCTTGCCGTACACGCGGATAATGACCGGATATCCGCGGATCGGCAGACTGGCCTGGATAAACCGTTGGAATCGGCGCGTCGAGCGGTTCAAGGCAGCTTCCCCCTGGTAGCGGAAGGCGTACATGTCTTCCGCGGTCATAGTCTCGGAAAGAATGTCCGCCTGGCGGGAAATTTCCTCCTCGACCTCGCTGAACCGCATATATCCTTCCGAACAGGCCAACCCGAAACCGAGGACCAGAATGATCAAGGGAACACGCAGCAGTTCGGCCCCCCCCATCCCCCAGCCCCGTCGCCGGTTCAGGCTGTAGATCAGGAGTTGGAAAGCCAGCAGCAGGGCGGCGGATAGAACGAATACTTCGTTTAACAGTATGTCCAGGAATAGCTGCATGTCTCGAACATCAGGTACCGTAGGTCTTTCTGGAAGATTTGCACGGAAAAAGCGTCACCATCCGGCCCCGCTTGAATTGCGGCACCTGCGCCCCCTGTGGGCTGGCGCGTTACCCGGTGAACCCGGCCTATTCCCAGTTAACGAGGATTCCGTCTTTCCAGAGCCCCTCCAGGTTGAAGAAGGACCGGGTCTCCTCAGTGAAGAGGTGAACCATGAACTCGAAGGCATCCACAACGACCCATCCGGACTGGTCACCCGCGCCCGTCACAACCGCATCCTGACCCGTTTCCTCGAGACTGCCGAGGACAGCCTGGCCCAACGCCTTCAGATGCGGATTGCTGGTACCAGTCGCGATGATGAAGTAATCCGTGATCGAAGAGATTTCACCCACGTAAAGGACTCGCAACTGCTCGGCCTTCTTTTGGTCCAGTGCGCGGACGCACTGCTGGATTGATTCTGGAAGAGTATGGGTTTCTTTTTTCTTCGCGATAGCAGACATATTGTAGGATTGAATCGTACGGTACAGATGAGTTTCTACCCCCGGCCGGGTCTCCTTGTCAACCGGTCAAAGCAGACTTCTTTAATTTGCCCCCCCCCGGCCGGCACAGATCAGATATAGAGACTGTTCCTGCGGATATAGTCGTCCACGACCGGCGGCACCATGCCCCGGACCGGCTCTCCGCGCCGGATCCGGTCCCGGATTTCGGTGGCGCTGACCTCCATCAGCGGGTTATCGACCGGATACAGGCTGAGTCCCTTGATCCCCGGCCATGAAAACTCAAATCCCGGGCGCCGGACCAGGATGAATCCAACTTTCTCCACCAGTTGCTCGATTCCGTACCAGCGTGGCAGGTGGGGCAGCTGGTCCGAACCGATGATCCAGAACATGTGGCAATTTGGATACACCCGTTGGACATGCTCAATCGTGTCCAGGGTGTAGCTGAGCCCCTGCCGGTCGAGCTCGCCCTCCCAGATCCCGTACCTGCGGTAAGGCTGTATCCCCAAGCGGATCATGTCGACCCGCTGCCGGGGGGATGTCCTCGGGGCCTCGTCCTTGAGGGGATTTTGCCCGGCGGGAACAAAGGAAACATTGTCAAGGTGAAGCGCCTCCGCGGCGGCATGGGCCATCCCCAGATGCCCTGAATGGAAGGGATCAAAGGTCCCTCCGAAGAATCCGATACGCCGCTTTTCCCTGAGCATTGTTAATATATGTAGTGGATTTCTGCCCTCAGGCAATGCCGTGGTGCATTTTCCCGCCTCCCACAGCTAAGGATTGCCAGAAGGAAGACCGCCCTCCACCATCCTCACCGTATGTCGCAACGGAAATTGTCAGACGAGCTCCAGTCCCTTCTCGCAACCGAGAAGGAACACCTGACAGTGGCCCAACTGGTGGATCGTGTGGGAGACCGGGGATTTGGTTTGCTCCTGCTGGTCCTGTCCCTGCCCAGCGCACTCCCGATCCCGGCCGCGGGCTACAGCGTTCCCTTCGGCCTGTTGCTGGTGGTGCTGGCCCTGCAGATGCTGGCCGGCAAGCGCCACCCCGTATTTCCCATGCGCCTCCGGCGGGTCAGGCTGAGTCGCGACCTGGCGGGCAAGCTGATCGGGGGCGCATCATGGATGCTTCAGCGCCTCGAGTGGATAATCCGGCCACGGATGCGCTGGGTGGGCCGTCGGGCCGGGCTTTCCCTGATGGGTGTTCTTGTTCTCCTGATGGCCATCCTGATGATGATCCCCATCCCAATGACCAACACCTTCCCCGCCTTCGTGATTTTCCTGATTGGCATCGGGCTGACCGAGGAAGATGGCGCCTTCGCCCTGCTGGCCTGCGTTGTCGGGGCCCTGGCGGTCTGCCTGTATGCCGGGCTCGTCTACGCCATGGTGGTCCATGGCCCGGAGGTCGTGGTGACCATCAAGGATACGATCCGGTCCCTCTGGCGGTAACCGGTCAGCTCTTCTCGATAAAGAGACCGCAGGACATAGCCGGCACATTGACCCGGTCCTGCCTGACCCCGAAAAGGGGATCCTCCAGCCCCTTCATGTTCCAGCGTTCGGTGTCCGCCACCTGCACGAAGCCGGCGAGGTCAATTCCGCTGAACCGGAGCTCCGCCATATGGTAGCCGGGGTTGACCACAAACAGCAGCCGCTCCGGGCCGTGGGTGCGGCTGTAATTGTAGATCATCCCGAAGGCGCCCCATCCATGGCTCGTAGTGAAGTAGTCGCTACCGGGGAACGAATCCAGCCGGACCAGGCGTCCTTCCCAGCCAAGACGGAAGGAAATCCATTTGCGGATATAGTCGGCACTTCCTGAATACTCCGCCGCCCGGGTGTAGGGAATAGCGTTGAGATCACCCCGCAGGTAGGTGTTGTTGGTCCCGCCTTTCGACTTGAGCATATCCACGCCCGAGGCCACCATCGGGATCCCCAGGGACATCATCAGCACCCCAGCCATCAGGTGGGTTCGGCGCCGGTCGGTGGCAGTCGGGCGATGCCCGTCATGCTCCGCATTCTCGGTAATCTTGTCGATCCAGCACCGGTCATCGTGGGAGGCCACATAGTTGACGGTCTGGGCGGGGAACCGGCTCCAGTCGGGATACGATCCCTGCATATAGAAAGAAACCTCCCGGGTGTCGCTCTGCAGGGTCAGGAACAGGCGGACAAACTCCCTGTAGCCGTCATTCCATGACGCAAAACCGGTCGACTTCAACTGCCGGCCGATATGCCCCCGGAAACTCCATGGCTCGGCAATGAGGACGATGCCCGGCTTGACCTTCTTCAGCTCAACTTCAAGCCAGGCCAGGGTCTCCTTGCCAATCAGTTCCCCGAGATCAAAACGGAACCCGTCAACATCATAGGCCCGGATCCAGTGCACCAGGCTGTCCCTTATCAGGCGACGGACCATCGGGGCATTGGCATCAAGGGTGTTGCCGCATCCGCTATGGTTCTCGTAGTGGCCGTCGTCGGTCAGCAGGAAGTAGTACTCCTTGTCCAGATACTGGAGGAAATTGGGCTCGCCGACATGATTGTAGACCACGTCGAGCAGCACGGCCATGCCGCGGCGGTGAAAACTGTGCACCACCTCGCGGAACTCGGTGATCTGGCCCAACCCCGCGGGGTTGCGGCAGTACTGGCTGGCCGGCGAGAAGTAATTGATCGGCATGTAGCCCCAGGCGTATTCACCGGCATCCACCGTGTCGAATTCCTGCAGGGGCTGCAACTCCACAGCATTGACCCCCAGTTCCTTGAGGTAGAATCCCGGCGCCTCCACCCACTTTTTCAGGCCCCGGAATCCTAGGCGCTCCTCGGGGGTCATTTCCAGCGGGGCATTCGCAGTCAGGTCCCTCACATGCGCTTCAGCGATGACCAGGTCGTGCCAGTGGGGAGCCTCGAAAGGGACGTGCTCCACCTCGAAAAACGCATCGTCAACGACGATGCCCGGGCCCAGCGGCCCGCAGACCGCCTTGGCAAAGGGATCAAGGATGCGGAAACCGGGATCGAAATAGCCGACCTCATCCACCTCCTGGCCCGTGACCGTGTAGTGATAAAACCACCCGTGCAGGTTCCCGTCCAGCCGGGTCTCCCAAACCTGGTCGTCCCCCAACTCCATTGCCACCGGCTCGCCCTCCGGGCCATCCCTCTCCTGGAAGACATGGAGATCCACCGACTGGGCCCGCGGGGCAAACAGGCGGAACAGTGTCGACCCGCCCTCGACGATTGCCCCGAAGGGGCCTTCAGCGTCAATTGTCTTCAGGAAGACCCCGGGATTCAAGCGAACGGATTCAACTTCGCCGCCGATGCGCACATGGAGACGGCGGTCGCCGGCCTGGTTGAGCGGCAAAGGAGTGGTGAAACTGAACCGGTGCCGGCCTGTCCGCTTCGGTTCGAAAAGGTAGTTCTTGATCCCGAGGCTGTCGACATGGGTGTTCTTCGCGACTTCGGGCACCTCGATCCATTCCCCGCTCCCGGTGACAAATTTGAAAGTGGCGTCCTCCAAGTGGTCAAATTCCTCCTTGGGAACCATGAGGACCCGGCAGGGCTGGCCCAGCACCTGACCCTTTTTCAGACACCAGTCGGGATCCCCGATAACAGACTCCCAGCCATTGAAACTACCGGCGACATAATAGGACTCATCTGCCTCCCGACCCTCGAGGAGGCTTTCCGGCAGGACAAACTTGATCTTGCTGTCACGCCCGAAGTAGCCACCCAGCAGGCCAAACTCCTCCGGCAGACAACGACGCAGAGACTTCAACTTGAGTTCGTCCTGGCCCCACCAGAGGTCCGGAGGGGACTTTTCCGTCCAGTCACGGGTAAAACTGACGATACCGGAATCGAGGGAGGTCCAGGCCGCCCAACTCAGATGTGATCTTTCCAAAAGTACTTCCATAGGCTATGAAGCGCATTTTGCGCGGGTCCTGTCCCTTGGCAACATTGGATTAAGGATTCGGTGGACCTTGACTTCGGACCGCGCCCGCACTCACTTACCCCCATAATGTCGACCCAATCCAGTAAACCGCGCCTGTTGCTCGCCCTTTCCGGGGGCGTGGACAGTGCCGTGGCCGCATGGAGGGCAAAGGAAGCGGGCTACGAGGTCGAGGCCGCCTACATGAAGAACTGGATCAACGAGGAAAATGTCTTCGGCAACTGCCCCTGGATGCAGGATATCGACGATGGCCGGGCAGTGGCGGATCATCTGGGAATCCCCTTCCGGATCCTCAATTTCATGGAGGCATACCGTGAACGGGTCGTTTCCTACCTGGTGGACGGCTATTCGCGGGGCCTGACTCCGAACCCGGACGTTATGTGCAACCGCGAAATGAAATTCGGGGTGCTGCTCGACTGGGCCATTGAGAACGGATTCGACGCAGTCGGGACCGGTCACTACTGCCAGCGACTGGAAGGGCCCGGCGGCCCGGAGCTACACGAGGGCGTCGACAAGAACAAGGACCAGAGCTATTTCCTGTGCATGATCCAGCCGAAGCAGCTGGAACTGGCCCGCTTCCCCATTGGCGACCTGCCCAAGCCGGAGGTCAGGCAACTGGCCAAAAGAATCGGGCTCCCCAACGCGGCCAAGAAGGACAGCCAGGGCATCTGCTTCATCGGCGAGGTCAAGATCAACGACTTCCTCGAAAAGTTCATCCCCGAATCGCCCGGACCCATTGTCGACCTGGAGGGAACGGTCCTCGGCGAGCACAAGGGCCTGCACCGCTACACCCTCGGACAGCGCCGCGGGATCGGCATCCCCTCCAACACCGACAACGAATTCTACGTGGTGGTGGCCAAGCGGATGGACCGTAACGAGCTGGTGGTGGCTTTCGAGAGCGCCAAGGCAAACCCCATCTGGCACGACGAAATCCATCTGCACCAGATCTCCTGGCTCATCCCGGATCCCCCACGGGTTACGACCGACCTGCAGGTCAAGGTGCGTTACCGGGATCAGCGGGTGCCGGCCAGTTTCGAAACGGACAGCTCGGGTGGAGGGCGTCTCGTTTTCAAGGATCCTCAAAGGGCATTGGCCTCCGGGCAGATCTGCGCCATCTACGATGGCGAGCGCCTCCTCGGGGGCGGAGCCTATCTCTGATCAATCCTCCCAGACCTCGCGTTTGGGGTCACGGCTGTCGGGAATGACGTCACCAATGGACAGGCTGATCTCCATCTGGCGCCCAAGGAAATCCAGCAGCAGGGCCACCCTCTGGCGGCTGTCGACGGACCCGGTGACCATGGCCTGCAGGTCCTTGAAAGGGCCCTCCGTTATGATGACCTTCTGCCCGGCCTCGATGACCGGTTCCGGCATGTCCCGGGTGCTCTGGTCACCGATCCTGGCCCGCAACTCCTCGATGAAGGCCGACGGGATCAGCGGTACACGTTGCCCAAAGGCAACAACATCACGGATTCCCTGGGTGGCACGGATGCGCCGGTAAAATTCCTTCAGCTCGGCATGGATGAAAATATACCCCGGGAAGAGGCACTCGACGAACCGCACCTTCCCGCGACGGGTCTTCTTCAGGTAGGCGATTCTCGGGCAAAAGGTCTCGATCCCTTCCACCTCCTGCAGCATCCGGGCGGCGATATGCTCCTTCTTTGGCAACGCCTTGAAGCAGTACCATCCGGGCTCGGTCTCTCTCAGGTCCGGCATCGGTCCCCCGTCAGTTTTTGCGGATGCGAAGCACAGCGGTGTCGTTGTTCCGCTGCACCAGGACCACGATCTCATCCAGGCTCCCGTCGGCAACGACTGCCTCCATCCGCTCGACGGCCTCCTCATAGGTGCCGACCGGTTGACCCCCGATTTCCTGAATCCAGTCCCCGGGTTGGACATTGCCGGCGGCGGCCGGGCTGTTCGGGCGGATAAAGTTGGCGATGACTCCCCGGAGCTGCTGGTGATCCTCCCGGCGCTGCAGGGCATCCCCGAGGATATATTCCCGCAGGGTCAGGCCGATTTCATCAAAATACTTCAGTTTCGCTTCCTTCATCAGGACCGGTGATTTTTCCGGCACCAACTCCAGGTCAATCTCCTCATCCCCACGGAGAATCGTCATTGGCAACGGTTCGCCGATCCTTGCCATCAGTACTTCCCGTTCAAAATAGACCTGAACCACACCATCCGGTTTCAGTCGGGGCAGCCGCTTCCCCTTGATGGCGACCAGCAGGTCGCGGTCCTGCAGGCCGGCCCGGGCGGCGGGGGAATCCTCAAGGACCTCGCTGACAATGATGGCACCCTGGTTGGTCAGGCCCATGAACCGGGCCGTCTCCTTGTCGAGGGGCTGAGTTCCGGAAATTCCCAGCCATGGCCGCTGGTGAGAGAACGGATTTTCAGGGACCCGCTGGAAGACCTCATCGAAAAACGGTTCCGCGAGCAGGAACATCAGGGATTCGTCGGGGTTGCGGATATTGGCCCGGAAATAGTCCTGGCCAACCCAAAGATCCCGCTCCATGGGAAGAGATCGCCCGGCCCAACCGGCGAAACGTCCGTCCATCAGGAAGACAGGCCCGCCGGGCACCGCCACCTCGCTGGTGGCAAACCCGGTCTCCATCGGCAGGGGCTGGATGGTCGAGAGTTTGGCATCCCGGTAGTAGGCGATGTAGTCGAGATTGCCGGGTGTCATGCAGACTCCCCAGACGAGGTCGCCCAACTGCGGACGGCCGGTCCCAAAGTCCGTCACCGGATCGATGTAGTCGCCAGCGCCCGCCATGTCAGCCACCCTCAGGTAATGCCATCCGTTGACCCAGTCCTGTCCGAGGTAAGCCGCCTCGAAACCCTCGCCGGTCGGGTTGCCGGCGGGGAACACCTTGATATCCTTGAACTTGTCCGGCGGGACCCAATCGCCAAAAGCATTGGCCAGGCAGACCACCAGGCCCGCATCGTCGATAACCAGCCCTATGGCCTCTCCACTCTGGCGGTCGACTTCGCGCTCGGTGTAATACTCAATGAACACCAGGCAGCGTGACCGGGCAGCGAATAATTGCGGCACGGAAGAGGCATTGCCGGGAAGGGGAACCAGCAACAGGCAGAGGGAGAACAGGACCAGCAGCTTATTTTGCATGCCTGCATCAAGAAGGAGCTTCCCCGACAAGGCAATACTTGACCCAACCTAGTTGCTCGGGTAGGCAGAATCGCATGCCAGAATCGGTCTTCACCGTTTTCCTTTACGCCCTGATTACGGCGATTGCCACAGGTTTGGGGGCTCTTCCTTTTCTCTTCTTCAGGAAGGTCACCCCACAGTGGCTGGGCTACTCCAACGCGGTGGCGGCCGGACTGATGCTGACCGCCAGTTTCACCCTGATCTACGAGGGGGTCGAGTACGGGCTCTGGAAAACGGTCATTGGAATCCTCATCGGCCTGTTTTTCATTCTTCTCAGCGACAACTGGCTGGGCGAACGGGACGAGCTGAGCATCTCCAACCTCAGGGGGGCGGACGCCCGGAAGGCCATCATGATCCTCGGGATTATGACCCTGCACTCATTCACCGAGGGCGTCGGGGTGGGCGTTTCCTTCGGGGGCGATGAGGGATTGGGCCTCTTCATCACCGCCGCCATTGCCATCCACAACATCCCGGAGGGCCTGGCCATCAGCCTGGTCATGGTCCCCCGGGGAATGCGGGTCTGGACGACCGCCCTGTACTGCATCCTTTCCAGCCTGCCCCAACCCCTGATGGCCGTCCCTTCATACATCTTCGTGGAGGCCTTCACCCCGGTCCTCCCCGTCGGACTGGGATTTGCCGGTGGAGCCATGATCTGGATGGTCTTCTCCGAGATTGTCCCGGAGGCCAACCAGAAAACGAACACAAAAAGGATTGGGGTTATCATTGCTTTATCCGTAGCTGCTATGATTATCTTCCAGGAATTCCTCCGATAACCCCCTGATAGATGCATATTTCCACTCGAGACCTCATTTCCAAGTACAACCGGCCCGGCCCGAGGTACACCTCGTACCCGACCGCCCTCCAGTTTTCACCGGTTGAAGACCCCGTGGCCCTGCTCAAGGAGACCATGCACTCCACCGAGCCCTTGTCGCTCTACTATCATCTTCCCTTTTGCGAGTCCCTGTGCTGGTTCTGCGCCTGCACCACCGTCATCACCTGCAACCGGGACAAGGCCGATCTCTACCTGGACGCCATTGAGAAGGAAATGGACATGACCCTGCCCTATCTCAATGCGGACAACCGGGTCGTCAACCAGCTCCACTTCGGTGGCGGTTCCCCCAGTTTCCAGACACCCGTCCAGCTCGACCGGCTCTGCTCGGATATCCGCAAGCGGTTCAATTTCTCCCCCAATGCGGAAATTTCAGCCGAACTGGATCCCCGCACCCTGACCGAAGAAAAGGTCAAGGTCCTGGCCAGCCACGGTTTCAATCGCGCCTCCTTCGGGGTGCAGGATGTCGATCCCAAGGTCCAGAAGGCCGTCCATAGGATCCAGCCCGACGAGATGAACCGCCAATGCATCAAATGGGTCCGCGATGCCGGTATCCAGTCGGTCAATGTCGACCTGATCTACGGCCTGCCGTTCCAGACGGTGGAATCGTTCCGGCAAACCCTCGAGACGGTGCTCACCTACAGTCCGGACCGGCTGGCGGTCTTCAGTTACGCCCACGTCCCCTGGGTGGCTCCCGCCCAGAAGATCCTTGAGCGCTCCACCCTGCCCGACCCGGAGGTCAAGTTCGCCATGCTCCTCGAGACCATCGACATGCTCACCTCCAATGGCTACGTCTACATCGGCATGGACCATTTCGCCAAGGAGGGCGACGAGCTCAGCAACGCGCTTCGCGACGGGGGCCTGCACCGGAACTTCCAGGGATACACCACCATGGCCGGCCTCGAGATGTGCGGGTTCGGAATGTCCTCCATTTCCCAGAACGGCGTTTCCTACAGGCAGAACCAGAAGGACCTGGAGGACTGGCATCAGGCCATCGACGCCAACCGCCTTCCCGCCCACAAAGGGTACCACATGACCGACGAGGACAAGCTCCGAAAGGATGTCATCATGAGTATCATGTGTTCCGGCGATATCAGGTATCAGAAATTCAACGACAAATTCGGCATTAATTTCGAGGAGCACTTTGCCGGGGCGATCCAGTCCCTGCAGGAGCCCTCGGAGGACGGCCTGGTCACTTTCAAAGAGGGTGGATTCAAGGTCACCGAGGAAGGACGGCTTTTGCTGCGCAATATTGCCATGCCGTTTGACGAATACCTGCAAGCGGGCCCAGGACGGCACGCCAAGACCATTTAAGGTTCATGACCGAAACAACCCAGCCAGCCCCGACCCCGCAACAGGTGGACGCCATCGTCATCGGTGGCGGAGTCACCGGACTGGGAATAGCCCACACCCTCGCCCGCAAGGGCAAGTCCGTCCGCCTGATTGAGAGGTCGAACCGCCTTGGTGGAGCCGTCCAGTCGGAAAACCGGAAGGGATTCCTCTGCGAGGCCGGCCCCAATTCGATGCTGGTCAAGTCCCAGGCGGTCTGGCAATTCATCCATGAACTCGGCCTGAAAGACCGTTTGGTTGAGGCCAACGCCGTGGCCAACAAGCGCTTTCTGGTCAAGAACGGGGTCATGACCGCCCTGCCCCAGTCCCTCGCCGGCGGGGTCACTACCCCGCTCTACAGCTTGGCCGAAAAGTTCCGCTTGCTGGCGGAGCCCTTTATCGGCAAGTCGACCATGGAGGACGAATCAGTGACCTCCTTTGTCAGCCGCCGCATGGGCCCGGCTTTCCTTGAATACGGGATTTCCGCCCTTGTATCGGGAATCTACGCCGGTGACCCGGATGCCCTTTCCATCCGCCACGCTTTCGGCAAAGTCTGGAACCTGGAACAGTCCCACGGATCCCTCATCGGGGGAGCCCTCAAGCTGAAACGGGAACGCAAGCGCAACGGCATCACTCCTTTCAAGAGCCGGATGATCTCCTTCCAGGATGGCCTGCGGGAACTGGTCGAGGCCCTCGCATCCGTACAGGGCCTGGGAATTTCCACCGGGTCAGACATTTCCTCCATCACCCGCGAGGGGGACGGCTCGTGGACCGTACGCTGGACGGAGGGCTCCTGCACAGGCAGGCAACTGGTCCTTGCAACCTCCCTCGACGCCTACCGTGATCTCCCCTTTGAGGCGGACGCCGGGAACCGGTTGGCCAGCATCGACATCCCCGACCATCCGCCCCTCTCGACTCTGGTCCTCGGATACGATCGCGACAAGGTCGAGCACCCCTTGGACGGATTCGGCGTCCTCTGCCCGAGGATGGAAAAACGCTTTGGACTGGGTGCCATCTTCTCCTCAACCCTGTTCCCGGGCCGGGCCCCGGAGGGCAAGGTTTCCCTGATGTGCTTCATTGGCGGAGTCCAGCAGCCCGGCAACGGTGAATTACCAACCAGCCAGTTGGTCGAACGGACTGTTGAGGACCTGCGGCCGCTCATCGGCTTGAAAGGTGGTCCCTGTTTCACTTCGCACACTTTCTGGCCCCGGGCAATTCCACAATACAACGTGGGATACCAGTCCTTCCTCGATTCCCTAGCCAAGGTGGAGTCCCAACTGCCGGGCCTGCACCTGCACGGGAATTTCCGTGGCGGCCCGGGTCTCAACGACTGTCTGGAAAGCGCCCTCCGCTTTGCCGGGGATATCGATTAGGAGGCCCTACAGTTCGAGGATCTCCTCGCCGATCCGGTCCGCCACCAACCGCCCCGCATCGGTCAGGCATAGCTGGGAACCCACCATCCGGCCCAGATCCTCGTCCAGAAGACGATCACGGAAAAACGGCCAGCCGGGAACCGCTTCCGCACCGAACCGCTGCTCCCATTCGGACAGGTCTACTCCGGCGTTCATCCGCAACCCGAATATGAGGAAATCCTGAGCCAGCATGGCCTGCGTCAGCTCCACTTCCTCGGCATATCTCGGCTGGCCCGAGGCCAGGCCCGCCTGCCATTCCTCCAGCGAATGGGGCTCCGTCCACCGTCGTGCCCCCAGCTGGCTTGAGGCCGATGGCCCGTAGCCAATCCATTCCTGCATCCGCCAGGTGTTCAGGTTGTGCCGGCAGGCCTTTCCCGGACGGGCATAATTGGAGACCTCATACTGGGGATAGCCCGCTGCCCCCAGTCGCTCCCAGGCCAGTTCATGGAAGCGGGCCTCGTCCTCGAGGGAATGCCGGTGAACCTGTCCTTTCTGCAACCGGACCCACAGGGCGGTGTCCTCCTCGAAGGTCAGGCAATAGGTCGAGACGTGGGCCGGGGCGGCGGCCACAACAGACTTCAGGTCCTCCTCCCACATGGCCAGGCTCTGGCCGGGTATGGCAAAAATGAGGTCCAGGTTGAAATTGGTCATACCCTCCCCGTGGAGCAGCTCTATGGCGCGGTGCACCTGTTCCTGGCTGTGGACGCGTCCCAGCGACTCCAGCAGGCCCGGATCGAAACTCTGCACCCCCATGGAGATCCGACTCACCCCGAGGTCCCGCAGGACCCGCAGCTTGTCACGCTTGAGGGTGGCAGGGGCCATCTCAACCGTCCACTCCGGCGGCGCCAGACCACTGTTGGCCCGGATCATGGCCCGGCCAAGGCGCTCCAGGTCCCGCGCGGGCAGCAGGCCGGGGGTCCCGCCGCCCCAGAAGGCGGTGCTGGCCGGTCGTGGCGCGGGCCGCCGATCCAGGGCCATCTCCATACCCGACAGGTAGGCATCCAGATCCGGGCGCCGGGGAGCCTCCTGGTAAAAATGACAAAAATCACAGGAACGGGCACAAAACGGGATGTGCAAATACAGACCCAGTTCCAATGATTCGGCTTTTTCTTGCAGTTTATTCAATTGTACCGCTAGTTTACGGAATTTACTGTCATGAATATTAAAGCATTAGGCACTTCTCTATTGGTTCTGGCAACCCTCCTTCTCGTTGGCGGGTGCAGTACCGTATTTCAGGATTTCACCCCTGAGCAAATTCCGGAGAATCCGTCAGGCATCTATACCTTCAGTTTTTCGTCCGACATGAAGATGGGTAACCGCATCGCCGGAACGGAGCGGGCCGAGATCACCATCAATGGTGTAACCTACCCGATGACCCGCAGCGCCACTGACGATCTCACCTTCAGCTACGATTACCGCATGCCCCCGGGCATCAACGAAGCGCGCTATTACTACACGCTTTCCTTTGACTACAACACCAGCAACGGCGTCAAGACCGTCATTCGGTACAGCACCCAGGAATCCGGAAAGGTCTTCACCTCCCGCCTGATCAACCGCTATTCCATCCAGCTGATCAATGACCGTGGCCCTGCCGGCTCGCTGATTCCGATCGTGGGCAGCGGTTTCTCCTCCCAGGACATCGTCCTCGTGGGAGGCGTGGAGGCAGCCACCACCATCCATTCCCCGAATTCCATTGAGTTCTCGGTCCCGGCGGTTCCGGCCGGCCGCACCTACAAGGTGATCGTCCGTACCGGAGGAGGCGACCTTGACGCAGGCACTTTCAAGGTCGACGAGGCCACCCTCAGCATCCAGCCCGAGTCCCTGACCCTGGCCAGCGGAGGCATCGACTTCCTGATCATTGAAATCGTCAACCCGGCCCCAATGGGCGGGCTCTACATCGATGCCCAGACCGACATCCCGGAATCCGTCATCATGCCGGAGATCATTGTCCCCGAGGGAGCCCGGTCAGTGAACGTCAACGTCAGCGGCGGTACCCCGGGCAGCGGTATCCTGGTCCTGACAGTTCCCGGATTTGCCCCGGTGGAGATCCCCGTAACGGTCAACTGAGCCCTTTCCGGAGGTCTCCGGGCCGGCCAACATTTTCCTTGCCAACCCTGGGCCCCCCGCCCACCTTGGCACGTTTCATTCAATTCTTTGCAGACAACAGGAGTCCCCGATCGTGAGAGACGAGTACATTAAAGCAGCACAAAAGATTATCCCTGATCCGAATATCCTGATCAACGTGGTTTCCCGCCGCGTGAAGCAGTTGAAATACGGCCAGCGGCCGTTAGTCGAATCACTGGAACGGCTCTCCCCCGAAGATACCGCCCTGCGCGAAATCATTGAGGGCAAGATTTCCTACGAGCTGTTCGACCCTGAAAAGGAAGAGGCCTGAGCCGAAAAAAAGACAAGGAGCGCTTCAAGGAAGTGCGCAACTCGCGTGCCCGCCGGGATTATTTCATCGATGAAACCCTGGAAGCGGGTGTTGTCCTGAAGGGGACAGAGGTCAAGTCCATCCGCCAGGGAATGGTCCAGATCAACGAGGCCTTTGTCCGCATCGACAAGGGAGTGCCGATCCTCTACCACGCCCACATTGCCGAGTACGCCTTTGGCAACACGACCAACCACAATCCGGTCCGCCCCCGCAAGCTGCTCCTCAGCAGTCGGGAAATCCACAAGTGGGAACAGGCCATCCAGAGTGGCGGCAGGACCCTCGTTCCCCTGCGGATGTATTTCAAGAACGGCCTGGTCAAGGTGGAGGTCGCCCTCTGCCGGGGCAAAAAGCAGTACGACAAGCGCGAGGACCTGAAGAAGGAGGTGGACATGCGGGAAGCCCAGCGCACGGTGAAGCACCACCTCTAGTCATGGACCATCGGCTGCAAATCATCCTTTTTGAGCCGGAAATTCCCCAGAACACCGGCAACGTGGGCCGCCTCTGCGCCTTCACCGGGACCAGGCTGCACCTCATCGAGCCCCTCGGATTTGCCCTCACCGACCGCTACCTGAAGCGCAGCGGAATGGATTACTGGCAGCACCTTGATGTGACCTGCCATGCCTCATGGGAGGCTTTCCGCCAGTCCGCTGATTTCCCCCGCCGCATCTGGCTCTTCACCACCCACGCCAGCCGGCCCTACTGGGAGGCCCGCTTCGAGCCGGGGGACGCCCTCCTCTTCGGCAGCGAGGGCCACGGCTGCCCCGACTGGCTGCATCAGGAAATCGGCAACGATCACCGCATTCACCTGCCCCGCCTCAATGAGCAGCCCCTGCGCTCGCTCAACCTGGCCACCTCGGTCGGGATCGCCACCTACGAGGCTCTCCGGCAGTTCCATCACGGGGGAGCCTAAAGGTTTGACGGATAATCCCCCCCCATCCATAACCACCCTAACCCAGATTTCTTATGCAGTGCCCAAAATGTGGAACCAAAGACACCCGCGTGATTGACTCCCGAGTCTCCTCCAGCGGCCTGTCAATTCGCCGCCGCCGTTCATGCCAGAATTGCGGTTATCGGTTCTCCACCACCGAGGAGGTTGTCAGTGAGGACCTCTATGTGATCAAGAACGATGGCCGGCGCGAGCCCTTCGACAGGGCCAAGCTGGTCAGCGGTATCCATCGGGCAACAGAGAAACGCCCGGTCGAGGGGGAACAGATCGAAATGCTCATCGCCGACGTGATGACCGACCTGGAAAACAGGTTCGACGCCGAGATTCCCTCTCGGGCAATCGGTGAACTGGTCATGACACGGTTGAAAGTCATCGACCAAATCTCCTATGTGCGGTTTGCCAGCGTCTACAAGCAGTTCCGCGACATCGATGAGCTCGCCAAGGAAATCGATGGCCTACAAAAGCAGCCCTGACCAGAAATGGGGCGAGGATGTGGCCCGCCTCCACTGCCTGCAGACCCTTTTTCCCGACTGGACCGGCAACGACCTCTACCTGCTGCGGCAGATCAAGGAATCCATCGAGGCCAGCCTGCGGGAGGAGGGAACCAATGACTCCTTCGAGAACTTTTCCCGCCGAGCGGAAAAGCTGCGGGAGCAGACACCGGGGCCTCTTCCGGCGTCCCATGCCTTCATCAGTATTGATTTCTCCAACCGGACCTGGGAACCCCTCTTTGCCAGGGAGGAAATAATCCAGAAACTGAAGCAGGAAGCCGGGAGGGAGCATATCTTCCTGCTGATCCGCGGTCTCCGCGGGGCCCTCTTTCCCAATGCCACATACCGGACCCGCGGACGCGAGGCCGCCTACCTGGAAGCAACCCGGTTTATAGACGACTTGGGCAAGCGCTGGTCGACCCAGTCTTCCAGCGTCCATCTCCTCTACATTTAGGCCCGACCCTTCGCTTTTCTTCTTGCGATAAATGTCTCAATAGACCCCAATTGCATAAAATGGACGTACCTTGGCAACCCGTGCGAGAAAACAACCCGGTTGATCTGGATTCAGCCCGCGAGACCTTTAAAACCTACCTCGGCAAGGAAGGCCTGAGGGTCACCTCGCAGCGTCTGGCCATCTTCGAGGCCGCCTTTCACCAGAAGGAGCACTTTACCGCGGAGGAGTTGCTGGACCATGCCCGGGCCATTGACCGGTCCGTTTCCAGGGCCACCGTCTACCGCACCCTGCCCATTCTCACCGCAAGCAGCCTGGTGCGCGAAATCGATGTTGGCCGGGACTACAAATTCTACCTGGCCAGCCACGGTCAGCGGATCGACCAGGCCCAGGTCGTCGATGTCGAATCCGACAAGATCTACGAGATCGATGCACCCTTCCTGGAGTGGTACGCCCGGTCGATCGCCGAAAAGGTTGGCCTGGAACCGATCAGCCAACGCCTGCAGGTGCAGGCCCGTCCCATTCGCAAAGACAAGAAAAAGGGTTCCTCCAAGGAATCCTGAAGCTCCAACCGGATTCCACTACCCGCCCGTTGATCCTCATGGAAAAGGACTACCAGTTTGAAATTGATTTTTGCCGGAGCCTTCTTGGCCGCGACCCGGGCAATGTCCCGGTGATGGAAATGCTGGCCAATTACTACACCCGGGCCGGGCGCATTGACGAGGGCCTCGAACTGGACCTGCGGATCGTCGAGTTGGACCCGGACAACTCCGTCAACCACTACAACCTGGCCTGCAGCCTGGCCCTGAAGCACCGCCAGAGCGAAGCCATCGCTGCCCTGCGGGTGGCACTGGAGCAGGGATACGACGACTTTAAATGGCTCCTCGAGGACCCCGACCTGGAAAATCTCCACGATAATCCTTCCTTCAGTGCCTTGCTTTCCGAGTACCAAGCGGATAAACACTCTAGCGATTAAAGATCATGTCCATCGAACTACAGGAATTTGAACCGAAAGTGTATCCCCCGGTCACCGGGGACCTGCCCCTGTCGGCGCTGCAGGAGGAAATCCTCGCGCTCAAAAAGGAAAGGAATGCCGTCATCCTGGCACACAACTACCAGATCGAGCCGATCCAGCGGATCGCTGACTATTTGGGCGACTCCCTTGGTCTGGCTTATGCCGCCAAGGAGACGGAGGCGGAGGTCATCCTCTTCTGCGGGGTCCACTTCATGGCCGAGACCGCCAAGATCGTCAATCCGGACAAGAAGGTGATCCTACCCGACATGGACGCCGGGTGCTCCCTTTCGGATTCCTGCCCGGCCGACAAACTGGCCGCATGGCAGGAAGCCCATCCTGGCGTCTACACCGTCGCCTACATCAATTGCTCGGCGGCGGTCAAGGCGTGTTGCGACCTGATCTGCACCAGCGGCAATGCGGTCAAGATGGTGGAGCGGATCCCCGCCGACCGGGATATCCTTTTTGTTCCCGACCAGAACCTGGGCTCATGGGTAGCCCGCCAGACCGGTCGCGAAATGCAGCTCTGGCCGGGCAGTTGCTACGCACACGTCATGTTCACCGCCCACGCCCTTGAGAAGGTCCGGCAAAAGTTCCCCGACGCCCCGGTGGTGGCCCACCCGGAATGCACGGAGGCCGTTTGCGACATGGCGGACGAGGTCTGCAGCACCGAACGCATGGTCGCCTTCTGCCGGGAAACGCCGGCGGAGAGGATCATCGTGGTCACGGAGTCGGGTATGATTCACCGCCTACAGAAGGAGATCCCCAACAAGACCTTCATTGCCGGGCCCACCGATTCCTGTGCTTGTAATGATTGCCGGTTCATGAAAATGAACACCCTGGAAAAGGTTCGTGACGCGCTGAAGAACCTCAGTCCGGAGATCACCATGGATGAGGACCTCAGGAAGAGGGCGGCTGTTCCCATCGAGCGGATGCTGGAATGGAGCCGCGCTTGAGAGTTGAGGAAATAACGCGCCAAACCTACCGCTGGGACATCGTCCGGGGCATCGGTCAGGGGCTGGGGGAAACTTGCTGGCATGTATTCGCGCTACTGGTGGCCATCCGGGTCTTCAATGCCGACGAGTCCATCAAGCAATTCATACCGGCGGGCCTCGGACTGGGGCTGCTTCTCTCCCCTCTCGGACTAAGCATCGCCAATCGCCTCAACCTGAAGATCGCCACGGTGATCTCCCGCCTGTGGATCATGGTCGCCTTGGCATTGGCCGGCATGGCGCTTTCCAAGAGCATCATCCCGTTTGTCCTCTGCGTGGCCATGGCTCAGATCCTCGTCAGCCAGGGCGTCCCCATGCTGACCCATCTTTACTCCTTGAATTATCCTCCCAACCAGCGAGGCAGCCGACTGTCCACCACCTTTATCATCGGCAGCCTGGCAGGGATTATCTTCGGCTACGCCGGGGGCAAGATCCTTGATTTGGATGTGTCGCTTTATTCGGTGGTTTTCGGGTTGGGCATCATCGCTTCCCTGTTATCGGCCTGGGCCTGTGGCAAGATACCCTCCGAGTCAGCCCACACCCTGCAGTCGAAGGATCCCTTCAACAGCCTCGTTGTGGCCTGGAAAGACCAGCTGTTCAGGAAAATGCTCATTGGCTGGATGCTGATCGGCCTGGGCAACCTGATGATGATCCCGATCCGGGTGGAATACCTGGCCAACCCGGTCTACGGCATCAACGCCAGCAACGCCCAAATCAGCGCCCTGCTGATCTCCACGGTCCTGACCTTCCGTGTCCTCTCCACCAAGGTGTGGGGAATCCTCTTCGACCGGGCCAACGTGGTCACCTTGAGGATGATTCTCAACATCGTTTTCATGGGTAGCATAGCGGCCTTTTTCTTCACCAGCAATTTCTGGATGATCGCGTTTGGCTGCGCCCTGCTGGGAACTGCCTTCGGTGGTGGGGGAATCCTCTGGACGCTCTATGTGACCAAGATTGCCCCGCCGGACAAGGTAGCCGCCTACATGAGTGTCCATGGCCTGCTGACGGGATTCCGGATGGCCCTGGCACCGATCATCGGCTACACGGTTGTCCAGTATTCGCACCCGAGCTTTGCCGCCTGGGTGGCCCTCCTGCTGATCAGTGTGTCCACGATCCTGTTCCTGCCGTTGCGGCCCTTGATCGATGCCAAGGCCGGCGAGCTGGCCGGGCTCCCTACTTCCCCCCAAGGGAGGGCATGAAGAGCAACTCGACGATGTCGCGGCCACCGCGGCCGAGGCTCACTTCCCCATTCTTTTCGGAGATAATGCGGCGGCATTCATAGCGGTCCAGTTCGATCCGGTTGACCCCGACCACGCTAATGTCGCCTTCATTGAGGACCCCTTTCAGGGTGGCCCGGTCGATGGGCTTGATGGCCACCGGAAGGCCCCATCCACTGAGCAGGATTTCCCAGCCGGCGCGTGTTTCCTCCGCGCAGCCCTCCAATACCAGTTCGGGATAGCGGGTGTTGAAGTCCGGAACCCGGTCAGTGTAAATGTGCAGCATCACCGCGGGGGGAATTTGCCCGACGTACTCGAGCGGCGACCGTACCCGGCCGGACCGCATCGCCTGGAAGTAGTCCAGTGGGTTCCATCCGCTCAGGTTCATGCCATTAAAATTCCCGTGCTCGTTGGGCGAGTCAAAGGACTGGCGCCGGTACCAGTCCTGAAACTGGTCCGAGAGGCGCAGTCCCAGTTCCAGATGAAGGTGGGACCGTTCCTGCGGAATGGTGTAGCCCCCGGCACTGCGTCCCATGATCCCGATTCGCTCGCCCGACCGGATGACCTGGCCCGGTGAAAGGCGCCCCTCCACGGTGGCCAGGTGCGAGTACAGGCTGTAGTAGACGAGATCGCTGTAGGCATGCTCGACGACCACATACCGGCCATAACTGCTGTTGCCAGACACAGTGCTGATGTGGCGGACAATCCCGTCGTCGACCGCCACCACCGGATCAGTTGCTTCTCCTCTTTTGCGGGGGCGGACGGGAGCAATGTCCAGTCCCTCGTGGAATCGCCGGCCGTCGGTCCGGACACAGCCAAAGAGCGCGGATTCCGGCTCACCGGATACGGTCGGCTGGACAAAGGCGGCAATGTACTGGAGATCCCCGGGTTCCCCGTCCCGGACCGGCCACTGGGGAGCCCCCGCAACAAGAGTCGCTCCCGTGCCGATGAGGGCCAGGAGGGGAATAATTTGTGCCAGCCGGATCATCCTAGAATGACTGGAGGATCTCCTGGATGCCGCTGAAGTAGGCGCTCACCATGGGCTCTGCCCAGAGAAGGTAGAGGATGCCCCCAAGGGCCAGCGAGGGTCCGAAGGGAATCCTCAAGCCCCCGTCCTCGTCGGCTTGGGGCTTCTTCCTCATGAACGGCAGGATGACCAGCAGGAGCAGGCAGCCGATGACCGCACCCCCGAAAAATGCGAAAACGGCACCCTGCCAACCACAGAAGGCGCCAATCGCCCCCATCAGTTTGACGTCGCCAAAGCCCATGGCCTCCTTTTTCAGGACCGCCTCGGCCACCAGCGCCACCCAGAGGACAAGGGCCGACCCGATAAATGCGCCCTCAATCCCGGCGATGATTCCCTTGATCCCGTCGAGGACAAGGTATCCGGTTGGATCCACATTGTGAAGAGCCGGCACCAGGGCACTGAACAACAGCCCCAGCAGGAAACCACCGATGGAAAACCGGTCCGGTATCTCCATTGTGTCGAGGTCAATCAGGGCCGCCGGTATCATCAGTCCGGCAAAGAGAATCCAAACCAGCCCGACCGGCCAGCCACCGGCATTCCATAATCCAAGGAAAAGGAATGCCGTCCCCAGCTCGACCATCGGGTAGCGGAAACTGAAGCGCTCGCCACAGTGCCGGCAGCGCCCGCGCAGAATGAACCAGCTGAGGACCGGGATGTTGTCGTACCAGGCAATGGGCTTGCCGCAACGGCAATGGGACCGGGGGCTGACCACCGATTCACCCGCTGGGAGGCGGTAGATCACCACATTGAGAAAGCTCCCGATACAGGCCCCGATCACGATCATCAGGGTGCCCAAGTAGAGACTTAAAAAGAGGGATTCATCCATGTGATTTCCTATTGCTGAGTTCTTCCTCCGCGGCCGAACGCATGATGGCCGCGGGAACCGGTTGCCCGGTCCACATCTGCAGGCTTTTCGCCCCCTGCCAGACCAGCATCGACAGGCCATCGGCGTAGGCCGTTCCGGTGAACCGGCAGGCTTCCGCCAAGCGGTTCAAGGTTCCGTAGGTGGTGTCGTAGACACAGCGCTGCGGGGTCAAGAAGGAAGCGTTGATCGGGATCCGGTCGGCGGCCCGCAAACCGAGCGAGGTGGCATTGATCAAAATGGCGTCCTCGTCCGGATCCTCGGGATGGTCCTCCAGTTGATGAAACCGGACTTTGCCGCTTCCCCCCAGCTCTTCCCAGGCAAGGCTGTCCCGCAGGGCCAGCAACCGCTCTTCACTGCGGTTGACCACCGTCAGCCGCCGGGCTCCTGCCTCGAGGCAGGCCACCAGAATGCCGCGGGCGGCCCCGCCGGCGCCAAAAAGCCAGATGTCAGCCCCCTCAACCGTCCGGCGGAAGGACTCCTCAAGGCCCTTGAGAATGCCATAGCCATCCGTGTTGGATCCCCGGTAGCCGGTTTCGGTCCGAACCAGGGTGTTGGCAGCCCCCATCCGGCGGGCCACCATATCGACATCCTCCAAAGTATCAATAACTTGCACCTTATGGGGAATGGTCAGATTGATGCCAGCAACCCCCTCCGAATGCAGTTTTTGCAATGCCTGGCCCAGTTCTTCTGCTCGGACATGGACCGCTTCATAGCGCCAGTCCGACAGCTCCGGACAGGATTTGGCCATTTCCTGCAGGGCGGCATTGTGCATCACCGGGCTTAGCGAGTGTTTCACCGGGTCCCCAAGGACGACCAGGCGCTTTCCCGGCGGAGCATGGAATTCCAGTTGACTCAGAGTCAGCACCAAGATGTGCTCCTTTCTCTTAACAAGGGAATGACCATTTTCTCCATGCACTGAATTTGAGTTTTTTTTTCCTTTTCTATCAACAGAAATCCCCCCGGGACAAATTCGGGAAAGTCACTCCAATAAAATAGCTTGCTTTTCCGATGAGTCCTTCTTTAGTTGCCCGTTTTTTTCCGATGAAAGCCACAATCAAAACCCAAGGAAGACAATTTACCGTTCAAGAAGGCGATGTCCTGTTCGTGAACCGCTACCCGGAAACGGCTGATGGTGACACAGTGACCATCGACACCGTCCTCTCGGTCGGAGAAGGCGAATCCATCAAGTTCGGTACGCCGGTCGTCGAAGGTGCTTCCGTCAAGGCCAAGATCCTCGAGAACAAGCGCGGCAAAAAGGTGGAAATCTTCAAGAAGAAGCGCCGGAAGGGCTACCGCAACCGCCGTGGCCACCGCCAGGAGCTCTCCGTCATCAAGATCGAATCCATCAACGCTTAATCCATAACCGGAATTTTTAGTCATGGCACATAAGAAAGGTCAGGGAACCAGTAAAAACGGACGCGACAGCAACAGCAAGCGTCTCGGTGTGAAGCGCTACGACGGCCAGGCCGTCCTTGCCGGCACCATCCTCATCCGCCAGCGTGGAACCCGCTTCCACCCCGGTGACAACGTGGGCATCGGCAACGACCACACCCTGTTCGCCCTCAAGGATGGCAAGGTCAAGTGGGAAGCTGCCAAGCGTCGGGTGAACATCCTCGCTGAGGCCTGATTTTCCTTCCATCAATTTTCCAAGCCGGATTGCCCATGGGCATCCGGCTTTTTTATTTCCTGAGCCCGTTGGCCACCTCGGCGAGGATACGCTTCAGCCCGGGGGAGCCGGATCGGCTTCGAAAGGCAGTAGTCCACCCCGGAGTCCATGATGCGGCGCTTCTCGTCCTCGAGGGCCAAGGTTGTCAAGAAATTCACAAATCAGCCGGGTATTGGTCAGGTCGTCCTCCACCACGAGGATCTTCAGGGGGAACTGGTCCGCAAAGGAACGGTCCAGCAACTCCGTGGGCCGTTTCTCCTGGGCGGTACTGACCTCTTCCCGTACCTGTTCCAGCTGGACGAAAAAACAAAAGACCGATCCTTTACCGACCTCGCTCTCCATGGAAACCCGGCCCCCATAATATCGACCAGTCGCTGGACAATGGACAGGCCCAACCCGGTCCCCCCGTATTCGCTGGTGGTTGAGGAATCCACCTGTTTAAAGGTCCGGAACAGCTCACCGCGGTGTTCCCCCGGGATGCCGATCCCGGAAGTGACTGTTGACTGGGGCGAAAACTTCGTGCAGATGCCGTCGGCGTCAAAGACCAGGGCCGGGTCAGGCAAGGCCTGGACGAAGGCCCTCAGCCGCTCCTCGTTGCTCCGCAGTTGATCCTCGCGACGACGCAATTCCGTCCAGGTGGCGGCCAGGAAAAGGGAGGTGGTGGCGCTGGACCGTTCGGGGTCGCTCATGGGGTCAGGATGAGGCCCACATTGAAGGACTTTCCTTTATGCTCCAAGCATTCACTCAGCCCGGGAATTTAATCCAGCGGATCTTTCGAACTGGAAAAGCACGGGTAATGCGGTACCGTAAACTTATGCCCATTTACGTTTACGAAACGATCAATCCCGACGGCACTGGTGGCGACCGTTTTGACCTGCAGCAGTCAATGAAGGACGACGCCCTGACCCAGCATCCGGAAACAGGTCAACCGGTCCGCCGGGTCATGCTCCCCCCCAATCTGGCCAGCCGTTATACCCCCGGCCAGACCAGAAAGCGGCTGGACAACAAGAGCGTGGAAAAGGCCGGCTTCACCAAGTACGAACGTGACCGTTCGACGGGCAAATACCACCGTGTCGCGGGCAACAAGGGCCCCGAGACAATAACCCGACCGGATGCCGGCTAACTCGGCTCAACTCTTTTGATACCATTCGCCTGAAGGGCGCTGCAGCCAAACTCCCGACCGGGCCCGGCTGGCTATCTGGAGGGCGCGCTGCTCTCCGACCTCATCCATGGTCTGACTAGTCTTGCCGGCCACCGATTTGTAGATGATCCGGCGATCATCATTTTCCGCCGCGACAATGGAGGACTGCCGTGGACCAAGGGTCTCCCGCTCGACAAGGTAGCCGGCGGCGTTTTCACCCACTTGGCCGGCGGATTTAAATTCATCGATCTGTGACAACCGCATCCGGATGCGGTCGGCAGCATCTGACTCAGCATCCGCATGGAGGGGAGCGGCAAGGATTCCGCCCAGCATGAGGGCGATCAGGAATGGAATAAACTTACGATTCATGGTCGATGATCTCCGAAGGGTCAGGGATTGGAATTCAAGGGTTGGTAGTCAGCCGTCCGGGAGGCCTTGTCGATGTCAGCGAAAACATCATCGAGTTCCTTTTGGACGCGATGGTTGACGGTGATCTCGATGTAGATGGGTTCAATCTTGATCGGCTCCGTTTTCACCTGCACACAGGCAGGGGTCATAATCAGCAGGACCAGCGCCATCGGAAGCAGCAGTGTCCACGTGGAAATACGGGACGATGAATACATGGCTGGCAATCTAAGGCATCCGTGAATGCAGGTCAATCTCCCTGAACCTTAATCACCCACGGAGGTTTTCATGCGGATGGGCGAGAGGATGCCGAGGAGGCGCCCGAAGTCCTCCTCGGAGATAAGGTTGTTGATTACGAATCCACGGATGGGCACCTCCAGCAACTCGCTTTTCGATTCACCGCTGATGGCCACCCGGAACAGCAGCTGGCCGGGCTCACCGGAGGGCCCCAGCGAGACCTCAAGCGAATCGATGCGGATCCCCTTTTCCAGGAGGGCGGCTAGGAGCCGGTCCCGAAGTTCCACCGGGACCCCGCTGAATGAGGCAAAGCGTTGCCGCAGAAAGTCCTCATCGACAAAAGTGAATTGTCCGGGCGAGCTTTCCTTGTCCATGGTGAAGGATCCTGTCCCGAGGATGAATTCACCGTTCACCCATCCGAGGGTAAAACTGCCGGAGACCCGGCCCTTGAGCACAAACCGTTCCTCACCCAGCCATTGGCGGAGCAGATCGGCATCGAGGCCCAGCACGCGGACCCTGGTTTGGATGGAGGGATTGAGGACGTTCAGGGTGAAGGGCTCCAGCGCCACCCTCCCCTCGCCAATGCGCCCGGCCAGCCTGTGCACGGAAAGCTCGCCGAACGAGGGCATTCCCCACTCGACCTTGACATCCTCAATCTGTAGCGTTTTGGCAACTACATGTCCTATACGGAGCGACTGCCATCCGCTTGTGGAGGGAAGCATATTAAAGGCAAGGTCCACTGCCCCGCTGATATTCTTCAACTGGGCACCACCCCCGGTTGACAGGTCCAGCCCGTCCATATCAATTCGCCCCTGGCCGAAAAACAGGGGGAAAGTCCCGCGCAAATCCAGCGCGAGCGAGGGATTCGCCCCGCTGACCCGGGCCTTGCCGGAACCAAGCCAGCTCCCGAGGGTGTTGACCCAGTCCAGCAGGACCACGCCCCTTGCCCGGAGCACGGACCCATCGGCGCCTGTTGATCCGGAAACAGACAGCAGTTGCTCCTTTCCGGGACCGAGGAACAGCAGATCCCCTCGGCTGTTGCCGCCGGATTCGGACAGGGTGGCAAACTCGATCTCCCCCATGGACTCTCCCATCAGTCCATACCATGAGAACCTGCCGGAACCCTCGCCGGATTGAGTGTCGAGGAATCCGGCCAGATCCTCGACCCACAGGGTACCTTTGTTTTTCAACCCGATGGGACTGGCCTTGAACAGGACCCGGTCACCCACTGGCTCCAACAGGATTGAGAACGGATCCGCGCTCACCTTGTCCATGGCCAGCTCAGGGATGGAGATCTCCAGCCGGGCCCAGCCCTTGTCGGGCCGGCGTTGAAAAAGGGCCTGCCCCTTCATGGCTGAACGCCCCCTCAGTGAGCCGTAAGTCCAGTCAATGGCCTCGGTCTCCAGTTCAGCCCGGCCCGGATCCTCATAGGAGAAGCGGGCCCCGAAGGGCACGGACCGGAAACGGCCCGTTCCCGGCAACAGCACCTCGGCGCCGCCCTCCAGCCGCACCTGGTCGTCCTTGTAGACGCTGGCCACCAGGACGTTGTTGAACCCGAGATTATAATCCGATCCGGGAAAGCGGAGGGCAAATTCCGAAACCACCGTCTCCGAGCTGCCATAGACAGTTCCGTCCTCCTGCACCTCGGCAAAGAGGTCCATCATCAATTGTCCAGAAGTGGTCAACCGGGGAAGACGATCGCAGTCAGGCTGCAATTCAATCCAGGCATTGCCCAGGTCAAGGAGGTTTCCCGGGGGCATGGTAATTTCCCCTTGGAGGGTCACCGCAGTCTGGGTCACGGGGGCCCGGATGGAAAGGTGGGCCGCCACCTGGGTGCTTTTCAGGTGGAGATCGCCGGAGGTGCCGTAGGGTTGCTTTTCGACTAAGCCCCGCAAGCTGGTTCGGAGGAATTCCTCTCCCCTCACCATGGCAATCAGTGCTCCATCGCTCGTGCCGGCCACATCCAAGGGCAGGTCCTGCAACTGCTGCCAGAGGCTCGCGCTGGTGACCTCCTCCAACTCGGGAACATCCGCTTGTGAAGTCCCCATCACGGTTTCCTGAGACTCAGGCTGGTCGCCAGCAGCTGGCACAACGGGGGATTGAGCCGGCACCGCCGGCAACGGGACTTCCACTGGTTCAATGAGCAGGTTCCAGATCCGGATCGACACGGTGGGCTGATTGAAGGCGATGGAGTGGACCTTGCCGTTCATCAGGTCACCCAGTTGGTACGCCACCTCGATGGATTGCCAATCAACGATGTGGTTCCCGAAAACCAGGCCGCCGTCCCCAACCCGGGTTCCCCTGAACCCGATACTCTCAACGGGGAACCTGGTTATGACCACCCCCGCATCCAATGACCGCTCAGCCACCTGCATCTCCACCCATCCCGGGAGGACGCGGTAGACCTGCCAGGCCAACCCCATGCCCATGATCACCAGGATCGGTATCCAGATCCGGGGAATGAGGTTGAAGAGCTTTTTTGTCCTGCCGGGCAAGGATGTCCTTCTCAGTTTTCCGGAATAGGGTTCCGTTCCTTCGGCATCTCAAACACCATATCAAGGATCCCCGGGTTCATATCCACTTGATGCACCAGAATGGTTTCGGTGGACCCATTGGAACTTTTCCTCTCAAGATGATGGGAAAGCCAGATTCCAGCATGCTTTTTCAGATCCGAATAGTGCGACACCACTTCGGAGACTTGTCCCTTGTCATCGGTCACGGTACTGATGCTCTTGCGCTCCCTGTAGGTTCTGGAATCAATGTAATGGAGTGATTTCGAATCCGGGTAAATTACCTCAATGACAAAGTAATCCACCCGATCAATCCGCTCCACCCCGACCAATTTGCGGGTCATGCCCTCCGGCACTGGACCGACCAATGGCCCGTCGAAGTCAGCATACCGACGGGCTGCTGCCAGATTGGACTCATCCATCGGAATGACCTTGTCGTGCCCACCTCGCTCATGCCGTCGCCAGCCAATGCTTCCATTGAAGCCACTTTCGATGGATCCATTGGGCATAAAAATCCGCATACGGGCCTTGTTGGGCCGCTTTTTCAGGATGACAAATTCACTGGACTCACCATCCTGGATGAGTTCCCCCAGCAGGCGGACATTGGTCAGCCCTTCGACTGTTTCCTTTCCCCCGTTGGCCTCGAGGATAGCCTGGAGAACCTCCTCAAGTGAGGTGTCCGACAAATCCTTGGCCGAGGCACCGGCGGTGGCAAGGACCAGGCCGAGGATGCAGGACAGGATTCCCGGTTGCGAACATATCTTCGTCATACTGGTGTCTAGTTTCAACATGCCACCGGAATGAGGCAATGCTGTTCTTGCTTGAAAGTACTGAATGCTGCTTCATCTTGGGCGTATGGGAAACACTTTCGGCACACTTTTCCGCATATCCACATGGGGCGAAAGCCATGGGGGCAGTGTCGGCGTTGTCATCGACGGATGTCCGCCCGGGCTGCCGCTGACCGCGGAGGACATTCAGGTGGAGCTGGACCGGCGGCGACCCGGACAGAGCGACATCACCACTCCCCGGAATGAGCCTGACACGGTGGAAATCCTTTCCGGGGTCCACGATGGGCATACTTTGGGCACGCCCATTGCCATGAACGTCCGCAACAAGGACGCACGCTCCTCAGCCTATTCGGAGATGAAACTGGCCTACCGGCCATCCCACGCCGATTTTACCTACGATGCCAAGTACGGGCGCCGGATGGCTGAAGGTGGGGGACGGTCCTCCGCTCGCGAAACCATCGGGCGTGTTGCCGCAGGCGCCATCGCCCGCAAGATTCTCAAACTGTCGGCGGGGGTGGAGATCGTCGCCTATGTCCAATCGGTCCAGGAGATATCACTCCCCCACATGGAAGGAGACATCCGCCGCGAAGCGGTGGAATCCAATCCAGTCCGGTGTCCCCATCCGGAGACCGCCGAGGCAATGATTGAACGGATCAAGCAGGTGCGGTCCGAGGGCGACAGCGTTGGCGGCGTCATCGGCTGCCAGGTCCGGGGCCTGCCGGCCGGGTTGGGCGTGCCCGTCTTTGACCGGCTGGAAGCCGACCTTGCCAAGGCCATGCTCTCGATTCCCGCCACCAAGGGATTCGAGGTCGGAAGCGGGTTTGCCGGTACCCAGATGCGGGGCAGCGAGCACAATGATATCTTCGAGAACCGGGAGGGTGAGATCCGTACCCGGACCAATCGCGCTGGGGGAGTGCTGGGAGGTATCTCCAGCGGGGAAGTGATCGCCTTCCGGACCGCCTTCAAGCCCACCGCCACCATCATCAGGGAACAGCAAACGGTCACTTCGGGCGGCGAGCCAACCGTCCTTATGGGCAAGGGCCGCCACGATGCCTGTGTCCTCCCCAGGGCAGTGCCCATCGTAGAGGCGATGACCGCGCTGGTCCTGGTGGACCACTGGATGCGCCACGCCGCACAGAACAGGACCTTTCCGTTCAGTCTATTGGAACCCCCCCAATGAAAACCTACATTTTGATGGGAACCCACCTGGCGGAAATCCGCCACTGCATCAGGGCCCTGGCCCGGGTGGTCCCGGCACCAGGAAAGGTGCAGGTTCATGTCCCCGAGGGGCTTGAATGGTCCATCGGTGATACGGATGCCTACACCATGGTCACCTATGACCCGGAATCTGTCCTCTGGGTCCTTGACCCGGACAGCGAGGACACTTGCTTCATCATTATCGATCCCAGGGCACCCCTGATCGGCCAAATCGAGCATCTGGCCGGCGATCTGGCCAAATGCCTGGTCGAACCGATAAAGATTGTTACCTGTGTGGATTCGGAACGGACAGAGAAGAGCACCGCCCTGAGGGCCTGGCTCGATGCCTGCATCTACTATTCCGATGTGGTTTTGCTGGGCAACCGGCAAAACGCCTCCAAGCCATTCCTGCGCGAGTACCAGAAGCACTACGAGCGGCTCTGCTATCCCTGCCTGTTTCTCTTCCTGAAGGGCGAAGGCCAGCCCAATGACCCGATCGAGATTCTCACCCCGGGCATCCGGCGCATTTCCCAATTGTTCGATATTGAGACTGGCGACGGGGAGGAACCGCTCCCGGGCATGGTCATCGAGTCATCCTGCGATCTCTACCTCGAGGAGGAGGAAAACGATCCTTTCCGCTCCCCGGACGACGAACAGGGCGCTTCCCATGTGCCCGATCCTTCCGGATTTATCGTTCCGGCGAGCTGATCCGGGCCCCCGCCGGGAAGTGAGGAAAAATCCTTGACGCGAAGTTCGCGCCCTGTTGTTCTCCTCGGTTTTCCATTATAAGAATAACAGCAAACTTTTTTCATCATGGCACAGCCGAAACGCAAACAGTCCAAGCAACGCTCACGCAAACGCCGTGGCGCCAACCAGTTCGGCGCACCTCAACTGGCCAAGGATCCGACGGATGGAACCCTCTTCCGTCCCCACCGCGTCAACCCCGCCAACGGGATGTACCGCGGTCGCCAAGTCATTGATATTGAGGCATAAACAGCCTTCGACCGAACCAATAAATTTACCTTGCACGGCCCCTCGAGGGCCGTTTTTTTTTGATTAAATGATCGATCCCGCATCACCTCTTTCCATTGCGGTCGACGCAATGGGTTCCGACATGGGTCCCGGCGAAGTCATAGCCGGCGTTGCCATGTCCCTGAAACAGGGCTGGGTCCAGGACAAGATTGTTCTGGTCGGTGACGAAACAGTCATCCGGGGACACATGAAGGAGTCGGGGCTGGAAAACCACCCCAAGGTGGAGATCTTTCATGCCTCAGAGGTGATTGGCATGCACGAAAAGCCGATCCAGAGCATCAAAGGGAAACGGGACGCTTCCCTGGTCCGGGCCGTCGAACTGGTCAAGAACGGGACCTGCGGGGCCGCCGTGAGCTGCGGGAACACGGGGAGCCTGATGGCCTGCAGCACCTTGAAACTGCGACCGATCGAGGGTGTTTCCAAGCCGGCCCTGGCCTCCGTCTGGCCCAGCCTGCAGAACAAGTTTGTCGTCCTCGATGTGGGAGCCAATCCCCAGTGCCGCCCGGAAAACCTCCTTCACTATGCCATTCTGGGCAACCAGTATGCCAAGGATGCCCTCGATATCAAAAACCCCCGGGTGGGACTCCTGTCGATCGGGACTGAGGAGGGCAAGGGTACCGACCTGACCAACCAGGCCCATGCTCTGCTCAAGGGCCTGGGCAACCAGATCAACTACGTTGGCCTGATTGAAGGATTTCAGCTCTTCAATAACGAGGTGGATGTGGTCGTCACCGACGGCTTTACCGGCAATATCATCCTGAAGACCTGCGAGTCCCTCTGGAAAATGATGAAAAACCTGATCACGGAGGAAGTGAAGAAGTCCCCCGTGCGCATCGCCGGAGCCCTGATGATGAAGGGTGGACTGAAAAGCGCCAAGAACCGGCTCGATCCGAAAAAGTACGGCGGGGCGCCGCTCCTCGGGCTTAGGGGAACCGTCCTCAAGGCGCATGGATCCAGCAACCGGGAGGCCATTGCCAACGCCATCCGCATCGCCGAGACCGCCATTGCCCACGATATCGGCTCCCACACCCTTACCGCCATCGCCAGCGCCAATGAAACCTTGGGTGACGCCCTGACGACCTCAGGCGACATTGATCCGGCCTGAATCACGACCGGAACCCTGCCTTGACAGGGAGGGGGCATTGACGAAACTCCCTTCTCATTCGTTGCCAGCAACACACCAATGAACGAGCTTAAAGGGAAATCTATTGTTATTTCGGGGGTCGGGTCCTTCACCCCTCCGAAAATCATGACCAACGACGATCTGTCCAAGATCGTTGAAACCTCCGACGAGTGGATTCGCACCCGTACCGGGATTCGCGAACGGAGGATTGCCGAGGACGGGGTCACCACCTCCGACATGGCTGCCCAGGCTGCCCACGAGGCTATCCGCGACGCCGGACTGGAGGTCAACGACATCGGGCTCATCGTGGTGGCAACAGTCACCCCGGACATGCCTTTCCCCAACACCGCCTGCTTCGTCCAGACTAAGCTGGGCATGGGCAAGGTCCCTGCCTTTGACATCGAGGCCGCCTGTTCAGGATTCCTCTACGCGATGGACGTCGCCCGCGGACTGATGACCGTCAACGGCACCAAGCACGCCCTCGTCATCGGGGCGGAAAAACTTTCCTCCATCACCAACTGGGAAGACCGTACGACCTGCGTCCTCTTTGGTGACGGGGCCGGGGCAGTGGTCCTGAGCCAGAGCGACAAACCCGACACCGGGGTCATCAGCATCCTGACCGGGGCGGACGGCTCCGAGTCGGACATCCTGAGCGTACCCGGGGGCGGCAGCGCCCATCCCTCCACCGTGGAGACCATCGAACGCTCCATGCACAAGATCCAGATGCAAGGCAACCAGGTCTTCAAGCATGCGGTGCGGGTGATGTGCCAGAGCGCCATCGACGTGCTGGAAAAATCGGGCCTGACAGCGGATGATGTGGACCTTGTCGTGCCCCACCAGGCAAACACCCGGATCATCGAGGCCCTCGACCAGCGCCTTGGGCTGGGTCTGGAAAAATTCAAGATCAACCTGGACCGCTACGGCAACACCTCCGCCGCCTCCATCCCGATCGCCCTTGACGAGGCCTACCGCAACGGCCGCATCAAGTCGGGCGACAACATCCTGATGGTGGCCTTCGGGGGCGGCCTGACATGGGCCAGCGCCCTGATTCGTTGGCAATAGAACCAGAATGCCCACCAATTCAGGGCGATTGAATGGAAATGGTTTGCTCTGAACCGGATTTCCCCTGCAATTAGATACGTATGACGCGGTTATTTTTTACCCTTTTCAGCCTGCTGGTAGTATTTTCCACACCGGCGCATGCAATCAAGCTGCTTTGGTGGAAAGACAGGCCAGTTGACAAGCCGCCGGCGGTCCAGACTGAATCGGCCCGGCCCATCTATCAGAAAGCCTTGGCCGCAGAAAACAACGGTCGCGTCCGCAAGGCCCTCAAGCTGTACGAGGAAATCTATCAGGATTATCCTGCCTCCAGCTTCGCCGGACAGTCCCTCTTCAACTCGGCGATCCTCGAGTACAACCGGAAGAAGTGGAAGAAGTCGTATTCGGCCTTCCAGACCATTCTCATCTATCACCCCGATTTTCCGCGCTTCAACGAGATCATCGACTACCAGTTCAAGATCGCCATCGCGCAGGCCGAGGGCGACGGGATCAAGTTCATGTTTGTATTCCCCTCCCGGGCCTACAACCGGTCGGTGGAGTATTTCGAGCAGGTGGTGCGCAACGCGCCCTACTCCGACCATGCACCCCTGGCCCTGATGAACGTGGCCCTGATCCACCAGCGCGAGGGCGAGACCGCAATGGCCATAGACGCCCTTGACCGCCTGATCAACTCCTACCCGTCCAGTCTGCTGGCGGACGACGCCTACCTTTCGCTGGCGGAGACCTTCGCTGATCTGGTCCAGGGACCGGAATACGACCAGGGTGCCACCCGGGAAGCCATTTCCTACTTTGAGGACTTCCTGATCCTCTTCTCCAACAACCAGGATATTGCCCGGGCCGAGCAGGGCCTGGCCCAGATGGAAGACGTTTATGCCCGGAGCAAGCTGGTCATCGGTGAGTACTATTTCAAGCATCGCCGCTGGTACCAGGCAGCGGAGATCTTCTTCAACGAGGCCATCACCATCGCCCCGGACTCGCCGGCTGCGGAAAGCGCCCGGGGATACATTGCCCAGATTGAGAACATCCGGGCCAACCACACTCCGCCGAAACAGCAGACACCGGACCAGAAGAAGCAAAAGTCCTTTATCCGCCGTCTCCTGCAGAGGATCGTTTCCTGAAAATGAGCATTCATCGCGGTTTACGCCTTTCCCTGTTGCTGCTGGCGGCCGCCATGGCCGGGTGCAGCAGCTACTCGCCCGTCCCGGTATCGGAGGACCCCGTCCAGGTGGCGGTGCTTCCGGTCATCAATGAGTCGGGACTGCCCCAGATCGTTGCCCCGCTGGCCCGCAACCTGCGGGAAAAAGTGGCCCATTCAGCAAATTTCGAACTGGTGCCTGCCGAGGCTGCCGAGGCAAAGCTCAGGGTAACCGTCCTCGATCTTGATTCGGAGGCTCTGGCCCGCGACTCCCGCGACACAGGACGTCCCCTGTCCTACTACGAGGAGGTACGGGTCTCCGTCGAGTGGATCAGCGATCTGCCCGCACCATGGGGCACCGACCAGCCCATTATCGTCAGCGCAGACCAGATCCTTTATGCCCAGCCGGCCCTGGTTGATGCGCGGACCAACGCCACCGCCGGCGTGGCCGAGCGTCTGGCCGAGATGATTGTCCAGCGACTGGACTGGGCCGGCTCCGCCTCCACCAACTGATCATGCAACCCGGCCCCCATCCCCTCCGACTGGCCCCCTCCATCCTGGCGGCCGATCATTCTTGTCTTGCCGGGGGCCTTGAGGTGGTGGAACAGCTCCCCATCGAGTGGCTTCACCTGGATGTGATGGATGGACATTTTGTCCCCAACCTGAGCTTTGGCCCACAGACCATCGCCGATCTGCGCAAGCGTAACTCAACCCTGTTTTTCGATACCCACCTGATGCTGGACAACCCGGACAAGCACCTGGATGCCTTCCTGGATGCCGGTTCGGATCTGGTCTCGATCCACATTGAGCCGGATTACGATGTGGAGGACACCCTCCGGCGGATCCGGGCAGCCGGGCGCCAGTGCGGCATCGTCCTCAACCCGGCCACGCCAGCCGAGGCGGCCTTGCCATTCATCGACCAGGTCGACCTGATCCTGGTGATGACCGTATGGCCGGGCTTCGGGGGCCAATCCTTTATCGAGGACACACTGCCCAAGATGGGGCTCCTGCATGCATGGCGCATGGAACGGGGACTCACCTACCGGCTGGAAGTGGATGGCGGCGTGGATGCGCGTACAGCGCCCCTGTGCCGCGAGCGGGGAGTGGACACCTTCGTGGCCGGAACGGCCTTCTTCAAGGCTCCCGATCGGGCCGCCTTCCTCAAGGCAATCGAGCAGCCCTAGGCCCGCTGCTTGCTAAGCCCCTTCGGGCACATGGACGAATCGCTCGAAGGTCTGGCAACCCCGCTTGCCCTTTTCCACCTCGAAGATCACCCCGTGTAGCTGTACGTTAGCCTCCGCCACGGAAAATCGCCTCGGCATGCCGTCGACAAAACGCCCCACGATGGGTCCGATATCGCGGCCCAGGATACTGTCGTAGGGACCGCTCATGCCGGCATCGGTGATGTAGCCGGTGCCACGGGGCAGGATCCGGGCGTCCGCGGTGGGGATGTGGGTATGGGTTCCGACCACCGCGGCCACACGCCCGTCAAGGTACCACCCGAGGGCCACCTTCTCGGATGTGGTCTCGGCATGGGTTTCCACCAGGAAGGCGTCGCAGTCCTTGCGCATATCTTCAAGGTACTGGGCAATCATCGGGAATCCCGCCTTGGAATCGATCTTGACCAGCTGCTGCCCGAGCATGGTCACCACCCCGAGCCGTAGTCCGCCGCCCTCGAGAACGAGATGGGGCCGGCCCGGGCTCCCGTCAAACAGGTTGAAGGGTCGGCTCATGTAGGGCAGCGAGTCGATCTCGTTGCTGAACCCGCGCTGGTCCCAGCAATGGTCCCCGAGGGTGATGCCGTCCACACCGGCGGCGTTCAACTCCTCGGCAATAACCTTGGTGATACCGGATCCGCCGGCAGCGTTTTCCCCGTTGGCCACCACGATGTCGATCGAGTGGGCCTCACGGATGTCCCGGATATGCTCAATGACGGCCTGGCGCCCAGCCCGGCCGACAATATCACCCAGAAATAGAATTCGAGCCATGCGCGTATTGAGCATCACAGCCGCCCTTTCTGCAACGACCGATTCCATCAAGGAGCCACTTTTTAGCCATAAATCGCTTGCATTTTCCCATCCGGGTTTTTTCCTTTCCAGCAACCATCAGGGACGAACCTTAAATCCTTTATATCTGTGAATTTCCGGACGGCATCAGCAAAGCTTCTCGTAGTAGTCGAGGTGGTCGTCCTTGTCGTCGCCTGAAGCGGGCATTCAACTGTTCCTGCCCGCTTGACAACCGCTTCTTAGGAAACCGGAATCAATACCTTGTGGAAAAATGAAAACCTCAGCCAAATCCCAACCGAATAAATCCGATTCAACGCCCGCCCAAGCCAACCAGCTTGAGCCCGTCAAGGGAGCGGACCTGCTGGTCCAGTGTCTCGAGCGCGAATCGGTGGACGTCATTTTCGCCTACCCGGGCGGCGCCTCCATGGAAATCCACCAGGGACTGGTCAAGTCCGGCAAGATCCGCACCATCCTGCCCCGGCACGAACAGGGCTGCGGTTTCATGGCCCACGGTTACACCCGGACCACCGGCAAAACGGGGGTCTGCATGGCCACCAGCGGCCCGGGCGCAACCAACCTCGTCACCTGTATCGCCGATGCGCAGATGGACTCCATCCCGATGGTCGCCATCACCGGCCAGGTGCACCAGAAGTTCATCGGCAAGAACGCTTTCCAGGAAACGGACGTCTACGGCATCACCCTGCCGATTGTTAAGCACTCCTACCTGGTCCTGAATGTGGCCGACATCCCGCGCATCGTGAAGGAGGCGTTCTACATCGCCCGTACGGGCCGCCCCGGCCCGGTTGTCATCGACATCGCCAAGGACGTCCAACAGACCATGATCGGGGGCGATGAACTGCAGGCCGCCTTGGATGCCGAGATGGACATCAGCGGCTACAAGCACAGCCCGAAGGCCAAGGACAATGAACTGATCGCCATTCTCGACGAGTGCGCCGAGGCCACCCGCCCGGTCATCTATGTCGGAGGCGGAATCATTTCCGGCGAGGCCGAGGCGGAGCTGAAGGAATTCGCCGAGCTGACCGGTTTCCCGGTTGCCTCCACCCTGATGGGCCTGGGGGGCTTTGACGAGAACCACCCGCAGTCGCTGCGCTGGTTCGGCATGCACGGTGGCGTGGCCGGCAACTGGGCGGTTTGCGAGAGCTCCCTCCTGCTGGCCTTGGGGGCGCGCTTCGATGACCGCATCACCGGTCTCATTTCCAAGTTTGCTCCTGAGGCAAAGGTCGCCCACATTGACATCGACAAGTCCGAGCACAATAAGAACAAGGTGGTCGACTACCCGGTCCATTCGGAGATCAAGTACGCCCTCCAGCGCCTCGTTGAGCTGGCCCGCGAACGCGGGTTCCAGAAGCCGGACATTAGTGAATGGAACAACAAGGTCTACGGCTGGCGCGAGGAATATCCCTTCCAGTACGAAGAGGGCGATCACATCGTCCCGCAGATGGCCATCCAGACCCTTTACGAGGAAACCAAGGGCGAGGCCATCATTTCCACCGGGGTCGGGCAGCACCAGATGTGGTCCGCCCAGTTCTACAAGTTCCACCAGCCGCGCTCCTTTGTCTCCTCGCTCGGCCTCGGGACCATGGGCTTCGGCCTCCCCGCCGCCCTCGGGGCCAAGGTGGCCTGCCCGGAGCGAACCGTTGTCGATATCGACGGCGATGGCTCCTTCATGATGAATGTCCAGGAACTGGCCACCGCCGTCATGGAAAACATTCCCGTCAAGGTCATGATCATGAACAACCAGCACCTCGGCATGGTCGTTCAGTGGGAAGACATCCTTTATCAGGGCGTCCGTGGGCAGACTGTCCTCGGCCATCCCGACAACATCGGCGGGCCCGACAACCTCGAGGCCCTCTATCCCGACTGGCCCACCATCTGCAATGGCTTCGGGGTCAAGTGCCGCCGCGTCATCAACAAGGAGGAACTCCGGGACGCCATCCGCGAGATGCTCGACTACGACGGACCCTTCGTCCTCGATGTCGTTGTTCCCTATTCCAACCACGTCATGCCTTTCATCCCCGCCGGGGCCTCCGCCAAGGATATCCTCATCAAGTCCCCCAACGGCCATTAAGGCGTTGACCCACTCAGTTTAGACCACACCTTTCTTTCCCATGCCCGGGTGGTGGAATCGGTAGACACTACAGACTTAAAATCTGTTGTCCGCAAGGGCGTGCGGGTTCAAGTCCCGCCCCGGGCACCA
>JBMTVW010000014.1:0-38603 GCA_049451775.1 Opitutales bacterium
CCGGCGAGGCCTCCAAGAAGAAGGGAGGTGGCAGCTGGTTCGGGAATGGGGGATCCATCCATCGAGAGGTCGGTCGTGATCGCGCCCAGATCTAGCCAGGTGGTGGAGCTGCTGACATTGCCCTGCACACCACCGAGGTCGGAGTTGAGGCTGTTGCCCTGGGTGGAGGTCCCGACCACGTAGGCTATTGAAGAGTTGGCATCGAATCCGGAAATGTAGGCTAGTCCATTGGCGGCGCTGGCAAAACTGTTGAAATCGACAACGATGGTCAGGAAGTAATCGATCCCGCTATTATTCTTGGAATTGAGATTGCCATCAATATCGACACTGGTCCGGGTCGACTCGGTGATACTGGTCACAGGGGTCCAGCTGTAGTTGGCGCCGGTGACACTTGTGGAGTAAAAGGGGCTTTGGTTATCGATGGAGGTGGTGCTGGGGGAGATGTTCTCGCCATTGCCGGCATAATTGATGGTCAGTGCGGCATCATTGGCACCGATGAAGATATCGAGTTTGCCGTCCGAGTTGACGTCGGCACCGACCCAGGCCTGTCCCGAAAAGCCGGACGGATTCTGGTCGCCACCGACCCGGAAACGGAATCCCAGCAGGTTGTCGGTGGCGTCAAAATAGGTGTACACGGCAGAGTGGTTGATGTCCCCGACGAGGTCGAGGTCCGAAGAACTGGCCTGCATGTCCTCGGTGTAGTCGGAGGTCAGCGGTGTCCACTCGTCGGTGGGGGAAAGCAGGCTGATGGCCCCATCGGAAGTTAGGCAGGCGGCCAGCAGGCCCAGAACCGTAGCTGATTTTTGGATCATTGGAGCAATTAATAGAACATTCCTTTCCTGAGGCAATAAAAAAAGACCCACCATTCTTGTAAAACACCTGAGGTTACCAATGGTGGGCGCGCGCAGATTCGAACTGCGGACTTCCACCGTGTGAAGATGGCGCTCTAACCAACTGAGCTACGCGCCCGTCAAAAATGACAAGGGAGAAAAGACTAGGGCCCAGGGATGGATTTCGACAATGCAAAAATTCGGAAAAAATAGGGGCCCGGAGATGATCCCGTTCCACTGGTTTCCAAAAAGAAAGCCCCGTGGGGACCACAGGGCTGCATGAAAACCGGGGGATTAGATTTGTCAGAAGTTGAAGACCACCCCGAGCTCAATGACGCTGTCATCAGCATCGCCGAAATCGTAGCCTTCCACCTCGATGTCATCCAGATAGAGGTAGCGGTACCCGAGCTTGAGGGCGGCATTTTCTGAGAGGGAATACTGCAGGCCCACCATTATTTGCCAGGTGAAGACATCACCATCGAAGGAGTAGCTCATCACATCAACATCCCAGAGGGTCCAGCCGATGCCGCCTCCGGCATAGAAGCTGACCCCTTTCTCAGGATTTGTCTTGAACAAATAGTTCACCATCAGCGGGTTGAAGTCGGCATCTACCGACATACCCTCGACTTCATCCGAGGAGGAGATGATCCCCACCTCGAATTCCAGATTGTGGGTGACCTTGCCCGATTCAGCGACCGGGAAACCCACTTGGACCGAGAAGATTTCCTCTTCCCCGTCAATCATGTAGCCGACGGAACCGCCGACATAGGCTGCATTTAGATAAACCGCTCCCAGAAGGAGCGAACCAATTGCCAGAACAGACTGTCTATAGTTTCTCATAGCAAAACTATTTTACGCCCAATCGTGGCAAAAATACAGCTTAATCTGGGAAATCTGGATCCCGTCGCAAATGACAAGGGGAAGTGGGGGCTAGTGGCGGAGGACGGGGTGGGAATCCCGGTGATCTTCCCCGGAAGTCACCAGCTCGCTGACATCGGCTATAAAGTCGTCGACATCCTGGTCGGTGGTATCCCATGAGCACATCAGCCGGGAGCCGCCGACGGCGATGAAATCGTAGAAGTCCCAGCCGCGGGCGTAGAGACCGGAGATAATGCGGTCCCCGAGCTTGACGAAAACGGCATTGGCCTGGCGTGGATAAAGGACCTCCACGGCGGGGATGGCCCTGAGGCCGGCCTCGAGGCGGGCGGCGCAGTTGTTGGCGTGCCCGGCATGGCGCAGCCAGGCGCCGTCCTTGATGACGCCCAGCCAGGGGGCGCTGAGGTAGCGCATCTTCGAACAAAGCTGTCCGGCCTGCTTGCAGCGGTACTCAAACTCGTTGGCCAGCTCCTTGTTGAAGAAGACAATGGCTTCCCCGGCGGCGAGCCCGTTTTTGGTCCCCCCGAGGCAGAGGACATCGACCCCGGCCCGCCAGGTGATGTCCTTGGGAGGGCACCTGAGGGAGGCGAGGGCGTTGGCAAAACGGGCCCCGTCCATGTGGAGATGCAGGCCCAGGCCATGGGTGATGGCTCCCAGTTGGCGCAGTTCGGCCGAATCGTAAACGGTGCCGACTTCCGTGCTCTGGGTAATGCTGACCACCTTCGGTTTCGGGTAGTGGAGGTCGCTCCGGCGGTTGACGGTGGCCTCGACCGCGTCCGGGGTGACTTTGCCGTTTTCGCCCTCCACGAGGAGGATCTTGGATCCGCCCGAATAGAATCCCGGGGCGCCGCACTCGTCGGTCTCGACATGGGCCATCGCGTGGCAGATGACGCTGTGGTAGCTGCGGCACAGGCTGGCCAGGGAAAGCGAGTTGGCGGCGGTGCCATTGAACGCGAAGAACACTTCGCACTTGGTCTCAAAGATGTCGCGGATGGCCTCGCAGGCCTTGTCGGTCCAGGCATCGGTCCCGTAGGCAGGGGCATGGTCCACGTTGGCGGCCTGCATCGCGGCCCATGCCTCGGGGCAGACAGGGGCGTTGTTGTCGCTGGCGAAATTTCGGGATCGTTTCATATCAGAACAGGAAGGAGTTTATCATTAAGGGATCATGGACCAGAATGACAAAGCTATTTTAGCCGGTTTGCCAATCGGGGACGGCTGCCGGTATTTCCACTAACAAACGGTATTGCAATATGGACGGGATGCTCAAGATTGCACCTTTTCACCAAAGATAAGCGGCATGAGCGAATCGGAAAGCAGTTCCAGGAATTTTATTGAGGAGATTATCGAGGCGGATCTGGCCAGCGGCAAGCACGAGACAATAGTCACGCGGTTCCCCCCGGAGCCCAACGGTTACCTTCACATCGGGCACGCCATGTCCATCTGCCTCAACGCGGGCCTGGCCCGCAAGTACAGGGGAAGGTTCCATCTGCGGTTCGACGATACCAATCCGATCAAGGAGGAGATGGAGTATGTGGACTCCATCAAGGAAGACGTGGCCTGGCTGGGGGTCGACTGGGGGGAGAATCTCTATTTTGCCAGCGACTACTTTGAGCAATTGTACCAGTGGGCCTGCCACCTGATCCGTGAAGGCAAGGCCTATGTGGATGATTCATCCGCTGAGGAAATCCGGTCCATGCGGGGAACTCTGACAGAGCCGGGACGGGAAAGTCCCTGTCGCGGCCGTTCAGCTGAAGAGAGTCTGGATCTCTTTGAAAGAATGCGCAAAGGTGAGTTCGGCAACGGGGAGAAAGTGCTCCGGGCCCGCATCGACATGTCCCATCCGAACCTGAGCATGCGCGATCCCGTGCTCTACCGGATCGCCCATGCCCATCATCATCGCACCGGGGACGAGTGGTGCATCTATCCGATGTACGATTTCGCCCATGGCCAGAGCGATGCCATCGAGGGGATCACACACAGTATCTGTACCCTTGAGTTTGAAATCCACCGTCCCCTTTATGAGTGGTTCATTCAGAACCTGCCGGTGCCCAGCACGCCCCGCCAAATCGAGTTTGCCCGGCTGAACATGACCTGCATGGTCACCTCCAAGCGCAAGCTGCTGGAACTTGTCAAGGATGGCCATGTCAACGGCTGGGATGATCCCCGTATGCCGACCATCTCAGGGGTGCGCCGGCGCGGATACACTCCCGAGTCCCTCTGGGAATTCACTTCCCGAGCGGGGGTGGCCAAGCGCAACAAGATCAACGACCTGGCCCTGATGGAGTTCTGCCTGCGCCAGGATCTCGAGAACAAGGCCCTGCGCCGGATGGCGGTCCTTGATCCGCTCAAGGTGGTCATCACCAACCTGCCGGAGGATGCCAGGGAAGCCTACGCCGGACCCAATCATCCCGGCATCGCCGAGATGGGCGAGCGGGAGGTTTACCTGACCCGGGAAATCTACATCGAGAAGGCCGACTTCATGGAGGATCCCCCGAAGAAGTATTTCCGTCTGGCTCCCGGTCAGGAGGTTCGGTTGCGCTATGCCTGCTACATCACCGCCACCAAGGTGATCAAGGATGCCGATGGGAATATCGTTGAGGTCCATGCGGAGATGGATCCGGAATCCAGGGGTGGCAGTACGCCCGATGGCCGCCGGGTCAAGGGAACCATCCACTGGGCCAGTGTGACCGAGAGCGTTCCTTTCGAGTGCCGGATCTACGACAACCTGTTCCTCAAGGAGGATCCCAACGAAGTGGAAGAGGGTGGTTCCTTCATCGACAATCTGAATCCGGATTCCCTGAAGGTGCTCACTGGCTATGCTGAGCCAGCCCTCGCGGAGGCCATGGCCGGGGACCGTTTCCAGTTTGAGCGGCTCGGCTATTTCTGCATCGATCCGGACAGCCGTCCCGGCGCACTTGTGGTCAACCGCTCGGTTGGACTGCGCGACTCCTACGGGAAAAAGCAGTAACGGTGTCGCAGGCGTCATCGCCTGCGGATAGAGACAGGTCGGAGGCTTGTTACACCATCGCCTTGTGGAGCGCCACGATGGAGCCGGTCATTCCGGTGGCAGTGACCTCGGAGAAGCCGGCCTCGATGAGCTCACTGCTGATGCTTTCCTTGTCTGGGAAGGCCTCGATGCTGCCGGCGAGATAATCGTAGGCGGACTTGTCGCCGGTCGCCAACCTAGCCAGATGGGGCAGGACAAACTTCAGGTAGGGGCCGTAAATCGGTTTCATCCACGGATCCGGCTGAGTGAACTCCAGGATGAACAGGGCTCCCCTTTGAGGATGAAGCACCCGGCGGATTTCCGTCAGTCCACGGTGCCGGTCCTCAAAGTTGCGGACCCCGAAGGCAATGGTCACGGCATCAACCGATCCATCCTCAATGGGAAGGTTCATGCAGTCGCCATAGGCAAAACCCAACTCGCCCACGGGTCGCCGGCGGGCCAGTTTCTCCCGGGCCACAGCCAGCATCGGCTCGCAGAAATCGTATCCCCTGACCGCACATTCCGGGCCCAGTTTCCTGCGCAGGGCCAGGGCCACATCGCCGCTGCCGGTCGCCAGGTCGGCCACCATCGTGGGCTGATGGCGGGCCACTGCCGCCACCAGGCGCCTCCGCCAGTAAAAGTCGACGCCTCCGCTGAGAAAGTGATTGGCGAAATCATACTTTCCGGAGATCCCGGAGAACATGGTCTGGACAGACTTACCTTTCGGCATCGTTTGATTCTTCCTTTCTCTTCTTCTGAAAGCTGTCGACCACCAGCCTGGATAGTTCCTTGTCCGGATTCTCGACCAATTCACGGCTGATTTCGAAATCCTCGGTTCCGCTGTTGCGGGTGACGATCTTGAGCCCGTGCTCGAGGTCCTTGAAACGCTCTTCACAGACCGCCCGGATGGTCTTGTCCCGGTCGACGGAAATCCCGATCAGCAGGTCCGCGGCATCATCGGTGAAGGAGATGCTCAATCCGGTCTCATGCTTGAAACGCTCCCTGTAGGCATCAATCTCCTGGTGCAGGACGTTTCGCTTCATGTGGCTGTGTTCCTTCAGGAGGGCCTTGAGCGATTCCGGGGGATCGGCCACCGTTTCCCGGGTGACCTCGAATGAGGGAACGCCCGCCGAGGGCAGCTCAAACTTGAAATAGCGGAACACGCGCTCAAACACGGTCATCAGTCCGCGGGCCCCGGTGCGTTCCGAATGGGCCCGCTCGGCAATCTCCTTGATCGACTCGGTGGTCATCTTGAAGTCGATCCCGTAGCCTTTGAAGTCGCGCTCGTACTGCTCCAGCAGGTTGTCCTCGGCACGGGTCAGGATCTCTGCCAGGTCCTTGGCACTGAGAGGATCGCAGGCCACCCGGATCGGCAACCGGCCAACGAACTCAGGTTCAAACCCGTACTTGATGAGGTCGCGGGTCTCCACCTTGTGCAGGTATTCGCTGGGATCGCGGTCGATCGCTTCCCGGGTGTGCCCGAATCCAATGGCACTGGCTTCCATCCGGCTCTTGACCGATTCGGCCAGCCTGTCAAAGGCCCCGCTGACAATGAACAGGATGTGCCGTGTACTGATGCTGCGCTTGCGGGGCTTACCGCCTCGACTGGCCTCCATCATGGCTCCCATCTGGGCCATCATGTCGGTCGGGCTAAACAGGTTGACCTCGGTGTCCTCCATCAGCTTGAGGAGGTTAATCTGAACCCCCCGTCCGGAGACGTCCTTGCCACCGGCCAGATTGCTGGCGGCGGCTATCTTGTCGATTTCGTCGATGTAGATAATTCCATACTGGGCCAGGTCGGCGTTGGACCCGGATACCTTGTAGAGGTCACGGACCAGGTCCTCCACGTCCGCCCCCACGTAGCCCGTTTCCGAGAATTTGGTGGCATCGGCCTTGACGAAGGGGACCCCGATCAGCTTGGAGATATGCCGCATCAGGAAGGTCTTGCCGACCCCGGTGGGCCCCAGCAGGAGGATGTTCTGCTTGTGGTAGTCCTTCTCCAGCAGCTTCGGGTTCTCAATGCACTGGCGGACATGGTTGTAGTGGTCACAGATGGCGACCGAGAGAACCTTCTTGGCCTCCTGTTGCTGGATGACAAACCGGTCCAGGTAGTCCCGGATTTCCTTCGGCTTGAAATTGAATTTACGGATCCGGTCCAGGGTGGCCTCGGCCTCCTCCTCGGTTTTCGGCGGGGTCGCCTTGGGCTCCTCGTGGCCGGGTGCGTGCCCCGGCATCACCCCCGTCACTTGGACGTTGCCACTGCGCAAGGCTTCCTGCAACTTCTCCTGAAGTTCTTCCAATGGTGTTTTATCTTTGCTCATTCCAGATGTTTTCTGTTGGCTTTCTTGACAGCATGTGCCTGTTTATTAAGCAATTGCTGTTAATTCTGATTCATCCAACACTTTAAATCAACATTCCCATGTCCGCAAACCTGACAAAGAGAGACATTGTCCTCAGTATTCATGACAAGGTCAAGAGTGAGTACCCGGAAGTCTCCCAGAAGGCCATTCGCGAGGTCGTGCAGCGCACCCTCGACGAGATCGCATCTGCCCTTTCAGAAGGGAAAAACGTTGAGTTGCGAAACTTCGGGGTCTTTGAGGTACAGGTCCGCAAGGCCCGCATCGGCCGCAATCCCAACAAGCCGGAAACCGATGTCATTATTCCGGAGCGCTCGGTGATCAAATTCAAGGCCGGGAAGGAACTGCGCGGCAACCTGAAGGTACTTGACCAGAAACGCGGCTCCTGAGCCGCCCCCACCATCGATTACCATGTTTGAGGTCCTACCCGGATTCAGGGACTTTTATCCTGAGGATTGCCTGAAAAGGAATTTCATCTTTCGCCAATGGACCAGCTGGGCCCGCCGGTTTGACTTTAGCGAGTACGATATCCCGACCCTCGAGCCGCTGGATCTGCTGACCCGGAAAAGTGGGGAGGAAATTGTCAGCCAGCTGTTCCATTTCGAGGACCAGGGGGGCAGGGCAGTGGCCCTGAGGCCGGAGCTGACAACCTCGCTGGCCCGCATGGTCGGCAGCCGGATCAACAGCCTCAAGCGGCCGGTCAAGTGGTTCAACATCGCTGAGAATTTCCGTTACGAGCGACAGCAGAAGGGACGCCTTCGCTCCCACTATCAGTTCAACGCCGACATTTTCGGCGAGCCTGGGGTGAACGCGGATGCGGAAGTCATGGCCTTGGCGGTCAGCGTGCTGGGTGATTTTGGATTTCGTCCGGAGGCCCTCAAGCTGCGCCTCAGCGACCGCCGGTTGTGGCTTATTTTCCTTGAGGGCCTAGGCTACGAGGACGACCGCGCCCTCGAGGTCCTCTCGGTGGTCGACAAGATGGAGCGGCTGGCCCCGGAGGTCCTGCGCGAAAAACTGCAGCCTTTCCTCAATGATGCGGTGGAGGATTTTCTCGCCTCGGTTGAATATCTCCGCTCCCAGAAGGACCTGTCCGGGTTGCGTGAGGCGATGGCACGACTTGTTCCCAATGCCGAGCTGAAAGCCGTGGCCATGGCCCGGCTGGATGAATGGGAGTCGCTGCTGGCGACCCTGACTGCCCTCGGGGTGGGCGACTTTATCAAGATCGATCTCGGGATCGTGCGCGGTCTGGCCTACTACACGGGATTTGTCTTTGAGGTATTCCTGATCGATAACAAGGGCCAGACAACGGGCCGGGCCTTGGCCGGCGGCGGACGTTTTGACCATCTGGTGAGCCTGCTCGGCTATCCGGAAGTGCCTGCGGTGGGATTCGGGATGGGTGACGTCACCCTGCTGGATGCCCTCGAGGAAAACGGCCTGATGCCGCCCCTCGTCGATGCGCCGGATCTTTTCTGCGTGATCGGGGGACCAGAGGAGCGACTGCTGGCCCTGGAGGATGGAACCGCCCTGCGTGGGTCTGGGTACCGGGTGACCTATCCTCTCAAGGGGGTGGGCTTCGGCAAGCAATTCAAGCAGGCCGGTCAAAGCGGTGCAAAATTTGCCCTCATCTACGGTGAGGAGGAACGCCTGGGCAATCAGGTCAAGGTGCGCGACCTGCAAACCGGCGGCGAAGCCACTCTTCCCAGAATACACTTGCTCCGGCACATGCCTGACATCATGAGTCAGGGTATCGAGAAAACCGACTAACGGAAAGACCAGCAAATGCGTAAGACCAACATTTCACTTATTATAACCGTCATCATCATCGTTATCGGCGTCCTGTTCGGCACCCGGTTCTTCCGTTCCATCCCGGCCGGACATGTTGCGGTGGCGACCATCTTTGGCGAGGTGGTGCCAAAGCCCTACAAGTCCGGGCTGCACATTCCGGTCAATCCCTTCTACGAGTGGACGGAATTTGACATCCGTGAAAAGACCCACACCGAGACTGCCGCTGTTCCCAGCCAGGACCAACTCCAGACCAGCATCGATGTCAGCGTGCGTTTCAGCGTCAACGGTGAGGTGGCTCCCTCCACCTACCAGAATTACGGGACCACCGAGATGCTCATTCGCAACCAGTTGACCCCCGCACTGAGGTCCATCCTGCGCGAGGCCGGGAAAAGCATCCCGCGGGCGGAGGACTTCTTCCTCGAGGAAACGCAAAACATGCTCCAGGAAAACATGATCCAGGCCCTGCGTGCGGACCTCGAATCAAAGGGGTTGAAGATTGACCGCGTCCTGATCCGCAGCATCACACTGCCTCCGTTCATCATGAAGGCCATCGAGGCCAAGAAGGAACGGGAACAGGAAGTAGAGAAGCAGAAGGCTGAACTGGAACGGTTCCGTACGGAGCAACAGCAACTCCTGGCCCAGGCCTCCGCCGAGCGCGAAGCCGCTGAAGAAGAGGCCAAGAAGATCCAGTTGCTGGCCGATGCCCGCGCCTATGAGATCCAGAAGTTGAACGAGGCCATCGCGGAAAACCCGGCCTATCTTCAACTGCAGGCAATGGAGGCGCTCAAGAGCATTTCCAAGGACCCAAGTTCCAAGATCTATTTCATCAACGGTGACAGCCCGCAACCGCTTCCGTTGATGAATATTGGTGATGTCTTGAAATGAGGCCATGCGTGATCCTGCTCCTGTGTCTGATGCCGGTTGTCCTTGGCGCCGGCCCGACAGGATCGCGAAACGGTGAAGCGTGGGAGCACATCCGTCACGCATTGAAAGAGGGGGCGGTCGGCAGCGCATGGGACCAGTTCCTGGCCGGGCTGGAATCGGAATGGCCCTCCTACGGCACCGCTGCCAGGCTCGAGTTTCTCGACCTGGGGGTGGAAGCCTGCCTGCTGGCGGGTGACCCGTACCTTGGCCAGGTCATTCTGGGCAGCATTCCCGAGCAGGTCCTGCGGGCGGCTCCGGACCTGCGCTTGCAGCATTTGCTGCGAAAGGCGGAGTTGTACATCATCGCCGCTCAATATGAGCTCGCGGAGGTCTATTTCGAAGAGGCCCTGAAGGCTCTGGATGAATCCACTGATCCCAGCGTGCTGAACAGGATTTTCGCCCAGAAGGCAGTGCTGGCATGGCTGATCCACCAGCAGGAAACTGCAGCCAGTTTCGCCCAGAGAATTCTCCTTGAGCAGTCCGGGGCGGACCTTTATAGCCGGGCAGTGGCCAGCATGATCCTGGCACTGGTGCTCGATATGACGGACGCTGACAGCGAAGAAGTCAGTGAACATCTCCAGCGATCAAGGGAATTATTCATGGAGCATGCTGTCCCCCCGAAGTATTATTCCCTTCTCAATATCCTTGTTGAAAGGCACGAGGGAGTGTCCCGTTCCCGGACCAGCAATGTTCTTTTGGGAGCGATGCAGCAGGGCGTGGAGGCGGATTGCTTCCTGATCCGTTCCATGGCCATGGCCGCCCAGGCGGAGTCGCTCCGCCGGAAGGGTGCCCTGCGGGATGCGTTGGTTGCGATTGAGGAGAGTCGCCGCCTGCAATGGATTGCTGAGTCCCGACAAAAAGCCAGAATCGTTGACCTTGAGCCCCGCCTGAAAAACCTCTGGCAGACCGGTTCCGGGCCCGAGCCCTACCTGACGATTTTCCTGCTCCTGATGATTATTCTCGTCCTGGTGCTGATCCTGCGGATACGGACCCAGCGAATCATCAATCGCCGGCTGGTGGAATCGGTTGAGAAATCCCGGGTGGCGGAGGCCGCCGCCGCCCACGCCATGCAACTGAAGAGCCAGTTTGTTTCCAACGTCAGTCACGAGATCAAGACCCCCATGAGTGGACTGGTCGGAATGGCCAGCATACTCAATGAACTGATCACGGATCCGGTTCAGCGGAAGTACCTTGCGACGATCCGTACCTGTAGCGCCAACCTTCTGGTCATGATCAACGATCTGCTTGACCTGGGCCGCATGGAAACAAACCGCCTTGAGGTTGAAGCAGAGCCTTTCAACGTTCGGGAAATGCTTGATTATTGCGTCCAGATGGTCTCCCTTGATGCCGTCAGGAAGGGATTGGACCTGAGATCGCAGGTGGAGGAAAGCGTCCCCGAGGAGGTCGTCGGTGATGCCATCCGGGTGGGGCAGATCATCGTCAACCTGCTCAATAATGGCATCAAGTTTACCGAGGAAGGATCAGTCACCCTTTTGGCCAGTTTCCAGCGAGGGCCGGGTGAGTCGGGAAGGCTGATGGTTTCAATAAAGGATACCGGCAGGGGGATTGAGCCGGAATTCGTGCGCACCGTTTTCGAACCTTTCAACCAAGTGGATCCGAGTCCGGAAGGGAGCAAGAGTGGCACGGGGCTGGGGCTGGCCATCAGCAGGAAGTTAACCGATCTAATGGGGGGCACACTTTCCCTGACAAGCGAGTTTGGCAGCGGATCGGAATTCAAATTAAATCTGCCAGTGAGGGTCGCTCCTGAGACACGGGAAAACTCATGAGTAACACACCCACTATGCCCGTCCAATTCCCTGCCAAGGCCATGATTGCCATGGTGGGCCTGCGGCCCTTGCCGGGATCACCCGGATATGACGGCAGCGAGCACGCCATCGTGGATCGCGCCCTGCAGGATATCGAGCTTTACACTGCAGCCGGAGCGGACGCCGTTCTTCTCGAAAACAGCGGGGATCTTCCCTATAGTAAGCCACCTTTGCAGAAGGAGACCGTCGTGGCGGTGTCCCACATCGCCAAGTTGATCCGCCGGCGGGTGAAGAAGCCAATCGGGCTGCAATTGCTGGAGGCCGCGAATGACCAGGCACTGCACATAGCCGCGGAAACCGGCCTTGATTTTATCAGGGCAGAGGGATACGTTTTTGCCCATGTCGGGGGAGCCGGCATCATTGAGGGATGTGCCGGCAAGCTGCTTCGGCTGAGGAAACAACTCAGGGTGGAATCCATCCGGATCTTTGCCGATGTGCGGAAGAAACACTGTTCCCATGCCCTGACCGGTGACCTCGATCTGGCTGAGCATGTGCGGCAGGCTGACTTCTTCAAGGCCGACGGTATTATCGTAACTGGTCCCCGGACCGGCGCGGAGCCGAGTACAGACGATCTGCTTGAGAGCCGCTCGGCCACCGGGCTCCCCATTCTCATTGGTTCCGGGATGACCCCGGAAAACCTCCACCGGCATTTTCCCCATGCGGACGGTTTTATTGTTGGTTCAGCGCTCCGCAAGGAAGGACGGTTCCTCGGCGATTTGTGCCCCGATCGCCTGCAAGCTTTCATGGATGAGTTTCGGCGCTTGAAATCCGCGGCGGGTGCCGGATAATGCCCACCATGAGGAGTTTCTTTCGAATCGTCATTACGTTGGTAATTGTAACGGTGTTGGCCGGTTGCCGGGGCACCCCCCATCCCGAGTTGCATCGTCCGGGCCAAACCCAGGTCTGGCCAAAAGTGGATGCTGAAGAGCTGCAGAGGCACGCCGAGGCCCGCCCCAAGGTGCAACTGGTGACCAGCCTCGGGACCATCGTGATCGAACTGTACGAGGAACAGGCTCCCGTCTCGGTGGCTAATTTCATCGAGTATGTGAAGGAAGGTTTTTACGACGGGACCATCTTCCACCGGGTCGAACCCGGCATGGTTGTCCAGGGCGGTGGCTTTACCCCTGATCTGACCCGTAAGGAAACCCGGGACCCGATTCCCAACGAGGCCGGCAACGGACTGCGCAACGTCCGGGGAACCGTCGGTATGGCCCGTACGACTGACATGAATTCGGCAACCTCCCAGTTTTTCATCAATTTGGTGGACAACCGGTCCTTCAACGGTGACGGGGTCAGCAGCGGTTACGCTGTCTTTGGGCGGGTTTATGACGGGATGGAGGTCGTCGACTCAATGGTGCTGGTGGAGACCGGGGCCGACGGCGGAATGAACAGTGTCCCGGTGGAGCCGATCATGATCCGGAGCGCCCGCCAGATCCAGTAGGCAATACAAAATCAAATGGCGACCGGGCCGGTTATTTTATCCGCGGATTGGGACGCTTATTCCCTCATTGACTGTGGCAACCGGCGCAAGCTGGAGCGCTTCGGGGATCAACTATTGATCCGTGGGGAACCCAAGGCATGGTGGGAGGCCGATGCTGGCATCCATGATTGGCGGAAGGCCGATGCCGAGATCGGCGACGCTGGGGGAAAGTGGAAGCTGAGGCAAAACCCACCCAGGAAATGGACCCTGAATTACGGGGACCTCAAGTTCGAGGCGCGGCTGACCGACATGTCCAAGCACGTCGGCATCTTTCCCGAGCAGGAACCGCATTGGCGCTGGCTGTCCGAGCGGTTGTCCCGCCGGCACACCCCGCGGGTGCTGAACCTGTTTGGCTACACTGGGGGTGCCACCCTGGTCGCGGCGGCGGCCGGAGCGGAGGTGACCCATGTCGACGCCTCCAAGCCGGCGATCAACTGGGCCCGCCACAACCAGGAATTAAGTGGCCTTGGTAAGGCGCCGATCCGCTGGATACTGGACGATGCCTTTAAATTTGTTGCCCGGGAGGTCCGTCGGGCCCGCGTCTATGATGCCATTCTCCTTGACCCGCCCAGTTTTGGCCGGGGTCCTAAGGGTGAGCTCTGGAAGGTGGAGCAGCAAATCACCTCGCTGCTGGAAAACATCCGCAACCTGATGGTCAAGCGGGGTGGGATGATTGTCCTGACGATGTACAATCTGGAGGCCTCCTCCCTGATGCTGAAATGCCTGATGGAGGATTATTTTCCTAATGGCCAGCTCGAGTACGGTGAATTGGCCCTGCCTTGCCAGGGCAGTGCCCGGGTGCTTCCCCTTTCACTGTTTGCCCGGTGGGAGGGATGACCATGACCCGGTTGGAGTTCTTCACAACGGATCTGGACGGGATCACCCTGGTCAATCCGGGAGAACCGGAGCGCCGGCGCATCCTCGAATCAGTGACTATGGAGAGCGGTTCCGACTTCCCCGAAGTATACCTTTCCCTGGAAAAGGGACCGGTGATCAGTTACCGGGCCGGCGGTTGCCTGCTCTGGGAAGAAAACGGCGAGGTCAGGCAGTTCATCAACGGGGTCACGGTGGAAGCGGCCCTGAAGGCGTGGAACCAGCTCGCCTCCGGCAACCTCGCAGCCCTCAACGATCTGCCTTGGGAGTCTGCCGACGCCTAGATTGCCGCCATGCTGCCTGCCCTGATCACCACTTTCCTCTGGAGCTATTGTGTCATCGTGACGCGGAGATCCATCCATCAACTGGGAGAGAACCTGGCCAACGTGTCGCGGATTCTCCTGGCGGTGCTGGTCATGGGATTGATGGCCCACCTGTTTGGACTGGGCCTTGGCGGGGGCGGGTTCGTCTACTTTTTCCTTAGCGGGGTGGTTGGATTCGGACTGGGTGATATCGGGATCTTTTATGCTCTTCCGCGAATCGGTTCCCGTCTGACCCTGCTGATCGGCCAGTGCCTGGCGGCCCCGATCGCCGGGCTGGCGGAATGGTTCTGGCTCGGCACCACCATCACGCCGGTTCAGATCATCGCCATCCTAGTGATTCTGGGCGGGATTATTCTGGCCCTTGCTCCGAAAGACATGCCCGTTGCGGATGTCCCCACCTTTATCACTGGTGCGCTGTTCGGGCTTCTGGCGGCCTTCGGGCAGGGAATGGGAGCCGTTCTCAGCCGCAAGGCCTACGCATCGGCCAACCAGTCCGGAAACTGGATTGAGCAGGGGGGCATTCTGGACAACATCTGGATGGGGGCCACCACCGGCTACCAGCGGCTCATCGGGGGCGCCATTGTGCTGGTGCTTTTTTTCCTTCTCAGCCTGGTTGTGAAGTCGTTGAAGACCCATCCCCGAAAGCCCCATGATGCCGATTCCTCCCTGAGCAAGGCCAAGTACGTCGCCCTGACGGCGGCCTCCGGACCCGTTCTGGGAATCATCTGCTTCCAGTGGGCCCTGGCCACCACCCCCAGTGCCATTGTCCAGCCGGTTGTGGCCATGACACCCCTTGTCGTCATGCCCCTGGCATGGTTCATCGAGGGGGACCGTCCGCGGTGCCGTGCCGTGATCGGATCCCTGGTCAGTGTGACCGGCGTAATACTGCTGGCCCTGTGGGGTAATTGAGCCTCAAAAGAGATTGCTCAATTACGACTGCCACCCATAGTCTTTGGGGCATGGAAAACAATGACTCCGTGAAGGTTGGAATCATCATGGGCAGCATCTCGGACTGGGAGACCATGAAGGAGGCTGCGGCCGTCCTTGATGAGCTGGGCGTGGCCTTTGAAAAATCAATTGTCAGCGCCCACCGGACGCCCCAGCGCATGTACGAATATGCGCGGACGGCTGCGGACCGCGGATTAAAGGTGATCATCGCTGGCGCGGGCGGGGCGGCCCATTTGCCCGGCATGACGGCTTCTATGACCCATCTTCCCGTGCTGGGAGTACCGGTCAAGAGCCGTGCCCTGAGCGGAATGGATTCACTTCTTTCAATTGTCCAGATGCCTGCCGGGATTCCGGTCCCGACTTTGGCGATCGGGGAGGCCGGGGCCAAAAACGCGGCTCTAAGCACCGCGGCGATCCTTGCCCTTGAGGACAAGGCCCTGCGTGACCGCCTGGTGGCCTATCGCGACGGTCTGCGGGCCAAGGTTGAAGCAATGGAGCTTCCCGACGCATGAGCCCCGTCCTGCCAGGTTCAACAATCGGCATGCTCGGCGGCGGGCAGCTTGGGCGAATGTCCATTCTGGCCGGGAGAAAAATGGGTTACCGGTTTTGCGTCCTTGAACCAAAGGCCCCCTCAGCAGCTGGTATGGTGGCCGACGAGCAGGTCGAGGCCGCCTATGACGACGAGGAGGGCCTCCGTGAGTTTGCCGCCAAAATCGACATTGCCACCCTAGAGTTCGAAAACATACCTGCCCGGACACTGGATATCCTCTCAGAATCGGTGACGGTTTATCCGGGGCGCCGCGCCCTGGGGATTTGCCAGAATCGTGCCCGGGAAAAGCAGTTTCTCAAGGACTCGGGCATTCCCTGCGCACCGTTCGCGGTCGTGCATAGCCTGGCCGAACTGGAGACAGCGCTGGAGGTCATTGGCTATCCCGCCGTACTGAAGACCGCGGATTTTGGCTACGATGGCAAGGGGCAGGTGAAGATCGAAAAGGGGATGGATCTGGAGCCGGTCTGGGCACCCTATGAAGGACTCTCGGCAGTCCTCGAGGGATGGGTCACTTTCTCGGATGAGTACTCGGTCATCTGTGGCCGCAACGCCCTTGGCCAGACCTGTGTCTATCCGGTTATCAAGAACACTCATCGTGACCATATCCTCTTTACCTCGGTTTGCCCGGCGGGCCTCGACGAGGGCCAGGAGGACGCGGCCCGGCAGATCGCTCTGGCCATTGCGGACGGCCTCGACCTGGTCGGGCTGATTGCGGTCGAGCTTTTCCTGACCAGGGATGGCTGGGTGGTCAACGAGATGGCCCCGAGGCCCCACAACTCAGGCCACTTGACATTTGATGCCAGCATCACCAGCCAGTTCGAGCAGCACATCCGGCTGGTCTGCGGGTTGCATCCCGGCCTGACTCGGACCCACACGCCTTCCTGCATGCTCAATATTCTGGGCGACGTCTGGGCTGCGGGTGAACCGGACTGGGCCTCCATCCTCCAGGATTCCCGGTGCAAACTTCACTTGTACGACAAAGGGGTACCGCGACCGGGTCGAAAAATGGGACACCTGACTTTTCTTGGCAGCGATCCGGAGGACTGCCTGCGGCGAGCCGTTGAGTGCGACCGACGCCTCTACAAGTAATCGGATGAGCGAATCAGTTTCCGCCAATGTTGCCCGGTTCCTCGGGATTCGGGCAACGGAGCAGCCTAATGACCTGGCCGTCATGGCGCCCGTTGGTCGCACGGCCGGCAAAATCCGCTACGAGGAACTGACATTCGCGGACCTGCATGCCCAGTCCGAACAGGTGGCCCATGGCCTTGTCGCCAGGGGCATTCACCCCGGCATGCGCACTCTGCTGATGGTGCGCCCGGGAAGCGACCTCATTCGTTGTTGTTTTGCCCTCTTCAAAGTGGGAGCCGTCCCGGTGGTCATTGATCCCGGAATGGGCCTGGGCAACTTCCTCAGCTGTGTCCGGCGGACCCAACCGGAGGCACTGGTCGGTATCCCCTTGGCCCAAATGGTCAGCCGCCTGTTCCCTGGCACCTTTACACGATTGCGCTACCGGATCCGGGTGGGGAAGGGGTTCTCCCGCTGGTACGGCCGGTTCCCAAAGCAGGATTTCCCGATTGCCGGACCGGGCCCGGACGACCTGGCCGCCATTCTCTTTACCTCCGGATCAACGGGTGCCCCCAAGGGGGTTTGCTACGGACACGGGCAGTTCGATGCCCAGGTGCGTCTCATTCGGGAAACCTTCGGAATTGAGCCGGGGGAAATTGACCTGCCCATGCTGCCGGTCTTTTCACTTTTCAACCCGGCATTGGGAATGACCACGGTGGTTCCGGAAATTGACCCCGGGAAACCGGCCCGGGTGCAGCCGGAGAAGATCCTCCAGGCGATCCGCCAGTGCGGGGTGACCAACAGCTTTGGTTCACCCGTCCTGTGGAAGAAAATCAGCGCCCATGCCCGGTCGACCGGTGAGGCCTTGCCAACGGTGCGACGCATCCTAATGGCGGGCGCACCCGTTCCTCCGGCTCTTGTTGAGGCCCTGCGACCCTGTTTCCCCAATGCCCGACTGTGGTCCCCCTACGGGGCAACGGAGTGTTTGCCCGTGACCTGCATCGAAGGTGAAACCATCACCGGGACCTCCTCATCCAGAACTGTTTCCGGTGCCGGGACCTGTGTGGGGCAAACCGTGGCGGGAGTGCAAATCCGGGTCATTGAAATTGTCGATGACCCGATTGAGTCCCTAGAGGATTGCCGGAATCTGGATACGGGCCAGATCGGAGAAATCATTGCCACGGGTCCCAGCGTGACCAAGTCCTACGACGGGTTGCCCGAGGCAACCCGGCGGGCCAAGATCACCGGTCCGGACGGAGCTGTCTGGCACCGGATGGGCGATGCCGGATACCTGGACGAGGAGGGTCGCCTGTGGTTTTGTGGTCGAATCGCCGAACGCGTCATCACATCCAAGGGGGGCCTTTACACCGACTGCTGCGAGGGCATCTTCAATGCTCTCCCCGGGGTCAACCGTTCGGCATTGATCGGCCTCGGCACTGCCCCCGACCAAGTGCCGGCCATCGTCATTGAACCGGAGCCGGGTAGCCGGCTCACCGAACAGGCGATTCTTGACCAGGCCCGGCGGTTTGACCTGACCCGGTGCATTGAAAGGGTTTTCTTTGACAATGCGTTCCCGGTGGACGTCCGCCACAACGCCAAGATTCACCGGCTGGAACTGGCCCGGCGCTTTAATCAACGATGAAAATACTGGTTACAGGAGGAGGAGGATTTCTCGGGGGATATGTCGTCAGTGACCTGCTGGCGGAGGGACACTCCGTGATCGCCTATCAACGCAGCGCCAGTCCCCAGCTGGAGAGCAGGGGGGGGCGGGTGGTGCGGGGAAACCTCAGCGACGGGAAGACACTGCGGGCCGCCCTCGAGGGGTGTGACGCGGTGATCCATATTGCCGCCAAGGCGGGGGTCTGGGGAGCAGCAAAGGATTTTCTTGAGGTCAACTTGACCGGAACGGAGACGCTGCTTGAGGCAATGGAATCAGCATCTGTGCGCAAGCTGGTATACTGCAGTTCCCCCAGTGTGGTCTTGAACGGGGAACAACTTGAGGGTGCGGACGAGTCGCTTCCCTACGGGAAAAACTGGCTCACCACCTATCCCATGACCAAGGCCATGGCGGAGCAAAGGGTCCTTAAATGGGGACTCGAGGGTAAGGGTGCGGTCATTGCCCTGAGGCCCCATCTCATCTGGGGAAAAGGTGATCCACACCTATTTCCAACCATCATTGAGCGGGCCCGGCAGGGGCGTCTGCGGGTCATCGGCGATGGCCGCAACCGCATTGACCACACACGGGTGGAAAATGTTTCGGCGGCCCATCTCCTGGCACTGCATGCGCTGGACCGGCCAACCGCTGTCAACCGGGCCTATTTTATCTCCCAGGGTGATGTCCCGTTGTTGTGGGATTGGATCAATTCGATGCTGGAGCGGGTTCATGTGCCGGTCCTGGAAAAACGCATTCCCTTCTCACTGGCCTACGCGGCGGGTGCCTGCTTTGAAGTTCTTTGGCGCCTGCTGGGGCGGGAGAGCATTCCCCCCATGACCCGTTTTGTCGCCGTGGCCATGGCCAAGAGCCATTGGTTTTCCATCGAGGCTGCCCGCAACGAACTGGGGTATAATCCGGAGAATTTTCCCACCGAAGAGGGCATGGATGCCTACGCCAAGGCCTGGCTGGCTGGAGATACTCCCACCCGGGGCCGTTGAGGGTCTTTTTTTTCTAAAACCTGTAACCTTAGTCCCTGATGGACCGAATCACTGGATGAAACGGCATTCCAGCTAATGCCGCAGCCTAACATCAACAAGTTTCCGCCATGAAAATCGCCCTTCCTTTTTACATCATCTTCGCCCTTGGAGCTTCCATGGTCCCCGACTATGCCGCCGCTTCGCCTTTGCCGGAGAAATCCATTCCCCAGTCAGTGGACTGGTTCGCTCATCTGGATGTCGAGCAACTGAAGAGTAGCCGCGTCGGCGCCGTGCTCTTTGAAGAGCTCAAGAGCGTGGATCCCCTGAAAAACAACCCGCAGTTGCCGATCAACCCGATTCTGCTGATCGATGGGCTGAGGGGACTGACCACCTTCGGAACCATGCCCGACCTGAAGAACCCGGGTCCGGACGTGGACGTGGTGCTCCTGATTGACGGGACACCAGAGCTGGTCCAGGTCTTCCGGGGATTGATATCGGGATTCCGTCTGGAACAGCCCGAGGCCATTGAGGAAACCAACCATTCCGGGCACGCCATCCTGTCGATGAACCAGGCCGGGATCAGTGGCATTTTCATGGAAGATGGCCGGGTTGCCCTGAGCAAGTCGCTGGGTTCCCTGAAAGGGTTCCTTTCCGCCCACACGGGCCAATCTGGACACCTCGAGTTCGGACAGAAGTTCCCGCTTCCGGCCCTGGACCAAGGACTGGGAGTGTATCTGGGAGTCTTTGTTGACGGACTTGGCGGCCTGCAGGATCTGCCGGTGCAGGCGAGAATCCTCCGCCTGACGGAGGCAGTGGCCCTTCAGTTGGGTGAATCGGGTGATAACCTGCACCTGCTGGCCTCGCTGATCACCGACCAGCCGGAAACGGCGCAACAGGTGCAGGAGGTCCTGCGGGGCATCATCGCCATGATGATCCTGACCCAGAACGGGCATCCCGATGTGGCCACCTTGGTTGAGTCAGCCCGTGTCCATCGGGTCGACAATGCCGTTGCCCTGAAGGTCGATTACCCGGCTGCTTCAGCCGAAAAGTGGGTCCGTTTACTGACCGCGAAAATCGCCGAGCAGATGGCCCCCAAGGAAGAGCGGGAAGCAGAAGGCGAAGCGGTTGCCGCCCCCGCCGATACGGTCGGGGAGTCCCGGAATCCCGGGCAGGGCGACGTTGTCGAAACAACCCCTTCAGCCTAAGGCATTGCTTCCTCAAGCGAACTGCGATATTGTTTCGTCCAGTTAAAAGAAATGTCGATGACCATGGTTCAATCCAGCACCGCGCAGACCAGGAACGACTTGCAGAGCCAGCAGTTTACGGCCCTGGCCCGGGAGTTCTACAAGCCGGTGTACAGGTTCATCACCCGGCAGATCTCGAACCAGGCCGACGCGGCGGACCTGACCCAGCAGGTCTTCGTGCGTGGATACCAGAGCTTTTCAAGGTTTGATCAGGAACGGGACTTCGCCCCGTGGATTTTCACCATTGCCCGCCGTTGCCTGGTTGATCACTTCCGGCGGTATCGACCGGAATCCGAGCCGGTGCAGGAAACAATCCGCGACACCGGGCCAACTCCCCGGGAAGCGGCGCTCCATAAAGATGGCGCGGAGCAGCTCTGGAGCCTGACGGCCTCCCTTAAACCAAAATTCAATCAAGTCTTGTCCCTGCACTACAGGGAGAATTTCAGCCTGCGGGAAACCGCCCAGGTAATGGGCATTACCGAAACCCATGCCAAAGTACTCGTGTTCAGGGCCAGGGCGGCCCTCAAGAAGTATCTGCAATCAGCCCGCCCATCAGGAGGATCAATCCAATGAAAAAATGGATCGTTAAACAGTATATTTCCCTTGCCGAGGCCTTCGACTGGAAAATCCCGGCATGCATCCGGCACCTCGTTCCGAAGGAGACCTTCAGCGCCCTGCTGGAGGAAGAGCAGTCGCTGACCCGTTCCCTGAGCCAGCCCGCCCCGGATGAGCCAGAGGTGCCGGCCAACCTGGAATTCCTCATCGAGAGCCGGATCCATGCGAGTGCGCGCTCCACGCAGCGCCGGCGGCGAATGGTGGATTACCTGATGCCGCTGACAGCAGTCGCGGCCCTGGTCCTGCTGGGGATCTTTCTGGTCGACAACTGGAGCCTGCAGGAACCGGCCCTGACCCCGGAGCCCAGCCTGGCCCAGGTTGAGGCGGTGGTGGTGTCCGTGGTCGAGACTCCGGGCCGGACCCTGAGCGGGATCGCCTCCTTGAGCGAAAAGGGCGAATCCCTGCTGGTGCGCCCGCTTGCTTCCGAAAAGGCCCGTCTGGCCTCCGATGTTTCCAGTGCGTTGCGCTACGTTGCCAGGGGAATCGTCCCCAACCAGTACATGGACAAGGTCAACAGCCAGCTGGATTCCTTCGAGCAGGAATACGGTCACTCCGGTTAGTGTCCGGGCATAATTAAGCCCCCCAGATGTGCCGGAACGGAAATTCGTGCTCTTTTCCTATTGTGTGGAATAGGTGGGTGCCCCTATTCCCGCTTTTGTCTTCCGGTTTACGGCCTGACAGCCACGAGACTTCGGAACTCCCCTTGATTAATTATCAGGGAAGAGCGCAGTGAAAATCGCTCGTACACCCCAGAGGGCTTTAGAGGGTGAAAAGGATGGATCAGGATTACTTGGCAGGTCAAACCCGAATTTCGCGGGTGGGAAGGGTAGGGGTTTCCCCTTTTCGGCCTAAAACCCCAGCAGCTCGATCCCCGCTGCGGCCGCCTTTTGCAGCAGTTGTGGCTTATTGAGCATGACGACGCCACCGGCCTGCAGGGCGGCGGTGGTAATTCCGCTGGCCTGCATCGATTCAAGGGTCCGGTCACCGAAGACCGGCCAGTCAAAATGGGGATTCTGGCCGGGTTTGGCGCACTTTACGAAAATCAGCTTATCCGTCTTGTATTTGTTGGCCCGGCTGAGCATGTCGTCAGTTCCCTCAAAGGCCTCGACGGCGAGCACGGTTCCCTTGCGGACCACCAGGCCCTGCCCGATGTCCAGCCGGGCAATTTTCCGGGCCATGCGGATCCCGTAGTCGATGTGCTCCGGCTCGGCCTTGAGCTTGCCGGGGGTCATCAACCCCATGGTGCTGAGCTGTTGATCAAGGAAAGCCCGGGCATCGAGCATCTCCACCCCCATACCCTCAATTTCCCGGGTAATGGCCCCGAAGATGGTATGGGCGTTCCGTTCCCTGAGGCTGGCCAGGATGGTGATGGCCTTGATGTCGGGAGTGAGGTCGCGGAATAGCTTGCCCGGGGACACTTGACCGACAAAGAGGGCGTACTTCGCCTCCAGCTTGCGGAGCGCCTTGAGCATTTTGCCGATTTGCCCGACCTTGATCAATTCGCGTTCCGATTCGGGAAAACTCTCAATCAGGTCCTCGCGGGTTTCCCCGTGCAGGGCAACCAGCCGGACCGGTACCCCGGCCGCGCGGATGGCCTCCACGCAAAGAACCGGATAGTCACGCTGGCCCGCGATCACTGCCACCGGCTGGGTGGGGTCGAATCCGTCAGGGAGAAACTGTGAAACGTTGGGCTCAGCCACGAACTACTACGTTGAGGATTTTTCCCGGAACGTAAATCACTTTGACGATCTCCTTGCCGTCGAGGTGCGCGGCTACCTTCTCGTTGCCTCGGGCGGCCTCGAGGGCGGTGTCCTGGGTAGCGGTCTTGCTGATGGTGGCTTCGCCACGGGCCTTGCCATTGACCAGGAGGCCGATTTTAACCTCATCGGTCTTGAGCAGGGACTCGTCCCAAGTGGGCCACGGGGCCCGGGCAACGGATCCCGTACCGCCCAGCTTGGACCATGCCTCTTCGGCGAGGTGCGGCGCCAGCGGTGCCAACAACTGGCTGAAGGCCTTGGCCGACTCAGTGGAGAGGGACTTGGCCTTGGAAAGGTGGTTCATGAAGATCATCATCGCCGACAGGGCCGTGTTGTAGCGGATGTTGTCGTAGTCGCCGGTCACCTTCTTGATTGTCTCATGGAGCAGACGGGTGGTCTCCGGCGCCTCCGGTTCCGATGAAGCGATCTTCTCCGGCAGTTCGCCCTGGTTGCCGACAAACTCGCGCCAGACCTTGCGCAGGAACCGGTGAACTCCCTCGATGCCCTGCGGGTTCCACGGTTTCTTGTCTTCCAGCGGCCCCATGAACATCAGGTAGGCCCGCAGGCTGTCCGCACCGTGGCTGCTGATGTAGTCATCCGGATTGGCCACGTTGCCTCGGCTTTTGGACATTTTTTCTCCATCCTCGCCAAGGATGATGCCTTGGTGGAAGAGCTTCCTGAAGGGCTCGGGCTCCTTGACCACGCCGAGGTCGGCCAGGAACTGGTGCCAGAAGCGGGCATAGAGCAGGTGGAGCACGGCGTGCTCGGCCCCGCCCATGTAGAAGTCGGGTACGCCCCAGTAGTCAGATGCCGCGCTGGAGATCAGGGCATCCGGATTTTCCGGGTCCAAGTATCGCAGGTAGTACCAGCAACTGCCAGCCCACTGTGGCATGGTGTTGGTTTCCCGGCGGGCGGCCACCCATGGCTCACCCTCTGGCCGGGGGCCGCTCTGGGGCCTCCCTTGACCGGTTTCCAGATTGAACCAGATGTTGACCCAGTCGCTGTTGTTGGCGAGCGGGCTTTCACCGGTCCCGGCGGGCTGATAATTGTCGATCTCCGGCAGCTCCAGCGGAAGGGCCGACTCCGGCAACGGGACAGCACAGTAGGATTTCCCGTCTTCCGTATAGATGACCGGCTCACTGGGCAGCAACTTGGCCGCGGCCGACCCGGAGGCCTTGACTGAATCATAGGATTCGGCCTCGATCCAGACGATCGGGAAGGGCTCACCCCAGTAGCGCTGACGGGAGAACAGCCAGTCCCTGAGCTTGTAATTGACGGCCGCCTGACCCTTGTTTTCCGCACTCAGGCGGGCAATGATCTTCTCCTTGGCGGCAGTGCTTTCCATGCCGGTGAATTCGCCGCTGTTGATCATGGTCCCGGTCCCGGAGAAAGCGGTTCCCTCAGGAACCTCCGTTCCCTCGGGAGGGGCGATGACATCGATGATCGGCAGATTGAAAGTGGTGGCAAACTCGTGATCGCGCTCGTCATGGGCGGGAACGGCCATGATGGCCCCCGTGCCGTAGCTCATGAGGACGTAGTCGGCAATCCAGATGGGAACCTTTTCCCCGTTGATCGGGTTGATGGCGTAGCTTCCGGTGAAGACCCCCGTCTTTTCCTTGGCCAGCTCGGTGCGCAGGAGATCGCTCTTGGAGGCGGCCGCGGCGACGTACTTGTCGATGGCGGGTTTCTGTTCGGGCTTGGTGATGCTGGCCACTAGCGGATGTTCCGGGGCCAGGACCATGTAGGTGGCGCCAAACAGCGTGTCCGGCCGGGTGGTGTAGACAATGATGGGGTCGCCGCTCTCCTCCATGGTGAAGGTCACGTTGGCTCCTGTGCTGCGCCCGATCCAGTTGCGCTGCATGGCCTTGGTGGAGTCAGGCCAATCGACCGAGTCCAGCCCTTCCAGCAGGCGGTCCGCATAGGCGGTGATGCGCAGCACCCACTGGCGCAGGTTGCGGCGCTCCACCGGGTGGCCGCCGACTTCCGACTTGCCGTCAATGACTTCCTCGTTGGCTAGGACCGTCCCCAGGGCGGGACACCAGTTGACGGGACGTTCGTCCACGTAGGCCAGGTCCTTCTGGAACAGCTTCAGGAAGATCCATTGGGTCCACTTGAAATAGTTTGGGTCGGTGGTGTTGACTTCCCGGGTCCAGTCGATGGCCAGCCCCAGGTCCTTGATCTGGCGCCGGAAATTATCGATGTTGGTCCGGGTAGTGATGGAGGGGTGGGTACCGGTCTTGACGGCATACTGCTCGGCCGGCAGACCGAAGGCGTCCCAGCCCATGGGGTGGAGGACATTGAATCCCCGGGCCATCTTGTAGCGGCCCAACACGTCGCTGCCGACGAAGTTTTCCACGTGACCGGCGTGGAGACCGGCCCCGCTCGGGTAAGGGAACATATCCAGCAGGTAATACTTCGGCAGTTGGGAGTCGGTGGGTGCGTTGAATGTGCCCTCGCGGTCCCAAAACTGTTGCCAACGTTTTTCAATTTCGGTGAATGGGTATACTTTCTCTTTGGTCTCCATCAATGAACCCCTGATTTTATGAGTAAAAACTGCGGAGATTGGGCAATCAAAAGCCCAAGGTCAACGTCACAGCTGATGAAACTGGTCCGGCCCGCTCTCGGGCTGATCCTTCTCCTGACGGGGTGCCGGACCCCCATGGAGGACTCGGGCCAGACCGCTGGATTCAAGAACCTGCTGGAGGCCGTGGTCCGGCTGGACGTCCGTGAAGCCAGTTACAGCCTCGGAATGAAGCAAACCGTCCGCGGTGTCGGCAGCGGGGTTATCCTCGATGAAGAGGGCTATATCCTGACCAATGCCCATGTGGTCGGGACCAATGCCGAGGAAATCCTCATTACTTTGGCCAATCTGGAACAGGTGGAGGCGGAGCTCATTGGCTGGGATCACTGGACGGACCTGGCGCTGGTTAAACTGGACGTGGGGGACCTTCGGCAGCGCGGCATCTCTTTCGCCCATAGTGAGTTCGGGGATTCCGGCGCCCTCCATGCGGGCCAGACCGTCTATGCCGTGGGAACACCCAACGGGCTGACCCGAACCGTGACTAGGGGCATAATTTCCAATCCCAACCGTTATTTTGCCGCCTCCAACCAGATCCGCGGTTATGAGACCGGCTACTTCAACACCTGGCTGCAGACCGATGCGGCCATCAATCCCGGCAACAGCGGGGGACCGCTGGTGGATCAGTCCGGCCGGGTGATTGGGATCAACACCCGGAGCTACCTTGGTTCAAACAACCTGTCCTTCGCGGTGCCGGCCAGCATAGCGATGGAGGTCATCCCCGCCCTGAAGCAGCGGGGCAGCGTCGAGCGCTCCTACATCGGCATCAAGCCGGGTCCCCTGCGGGACCTGGAGAAGTTCTTCGGCATTGCGGCCAACGTGGGCATGCTGGTGGAAAGCGTTGATCCGGGTTCTCCGGCGGATTCAATCGGCCTGCGGCCCGGTGATATCGTCCTGAACATGAACGGGGAGTCCCTCGATGTGCGCTTTCCCGAGCAAATCCCGCCGGTCCTACACCGCATATCTGAATTCCCGGTCGGCGGGACTATCCATCTTTCGGTTCTGCGAAACAGCCACACCCTCGAGGTTGACGTGCCGACGGAGAAACTGGAGAGCCGGGTGGGAGAGCGCTGGGCTTTTGAGAAATGGGGCATCAGCGTTGAGGATGTTAGTCGTGCCTATGCCAGGGAACGCCAGTTGAAATCCGACGAAGGGGTCCTCGTCACTGGTGTCCAGCAGGCTTTCCCGGCGGAGCAGTCCGGCATCGATGCGGGCGATATCGTCCTCTCGGTCAACCGGAGCAAGATTGATTCCCTTGAGGCCCTGAAGGCGGCCTACGGGGCCTACGAGGACAACCCGGAGAAGGTTTTGCTGGAAGTCTGGCGCAACCACCGGGTCAGTTTCCACGTCATGGAGCCGAGGTGATTTAAGCCCACGGAACACGCCGGCTGATCGGCGCTTTTGCCAGCGCTACCTGGTCACGGCACCGGGGAATTGCGACTCACCTGCGCTGGCCGCGCCGGCCCCGGGTGGCATTGTTGATATGCTTCTGGAAAAGGGGTCTCAGGTGTTGCTCGATGTAGGCGAACCCGGCCTCCAGTCCACCCTCCCGGTAGACGTTCCCGATCCGGGCTTCGACGGTGGTTGGTTCCCCGAGGGCCTGTAGGAAGGCGTTGGAGGTCAACCGGGTGAACAGCTCCTGACGTGTGAAAAGGGGGTGTTGCGACTGTTCGAGCAGCCACTGGCGTGCGTAAAGGGCAAGAACGGCGTCCCCGATCCATGCCAGGTCCCTGAGTTCGCGGGTTTGCATGTATCCAGAAAACCTGGATTGGGGACCGAATCAAGGCCGGATACCCTCCAGCGTTAACAATTACCAATCAAGCTGGTTTACAAAATTCAGAACTAAGCTCCCCAAAAATTATAGAACATATCAAATACCAGCTCTCAGAGGATAAACTCCCCAAAAATTGGTACAATCTGGCTGCGGACCTTCCCCAGCCGATGGATCCGGTCCTTCACCCCGGAACAGGACAGCTGATCACTCCAGATGACCTGGCGCCCCTGTTTCCCATGTCGCTCATTGAGCAGGAGGTCTCGACCGAGAGGTGGATCCCGATTTCAAAACCGGTCCGGGATATTCTCCTGCAGTGGCGTTGCAACTCCCCTTTTACCGGGCCCGCCGTCCAGGAAGGCTTTCGATACCCCGGCCAAGATTTACTACAAGTACGAGGGCGTCAGCCCGAGTGGATCACACAAGCCGAACATGGCCGTTGCCCAGGCGTTCTACAGCAAGGAGGCCTGTATCAGGAAAATCAGTACTAAGGTTGGTGCCGGCGATTGGGGTTCGTCGTTGTCGCTGGCTTGCCGGATGTTCGGGCTGGAATGCTTGGTCTACATGGTCAAAGTGAGTTTCAACCAGAAGTCCTACCGTCGCGCCTTCATGGCGACACCGCCCACCTGACCCCGCTGGTCAGGATGCACACCCTCGGGAGCACCTTCGTTCCCCCGGGATTCCATGCGGGCGGACTCCGGTATCACGGCATGGCCTCGATGGTCAGCAAGGCTCTGGAACTGGGGCTGTGCGAGGCAGCATCCTTCAACCAGCTGGAGTGCTTCGCCGCAGGTACCCAATTCACCAAGGCCGAGGGCATTATCCCCGCGCCGGAATCAACCCATGCGGTGGTTGGGGCCATTCGTGAGGCAGAGCGGTGCCGTGAGGAGGGCAAGTCCGAGGCTATCCTTTTCAACCTCAGCGGGCATGGTCATTTCGACATGCAGGCCTATGCCGATTACAATGCCGGCAAGCTGCGTGACTATGTCTATCCGCAGGAGGAAATCGCGATGGCCTTGGCCGGCATGCCGGCGCTTTGGAAAGCGGTGACGTGTCACCGCACTCCAGATGTGTGCGCCTTGTTGAATTGTATTGAATCCGTCACTCCTGGCTGACAGTCTGCATAAGGAAGGGATTCAAGACAATGATGCGATTGACATTCATGGGAGCGGCGGGAACCGTCACGGGCAGCCGCCATATGGTCGAAATCAACGGGAAGCGGCTGCTGGTCGACTGCGGTCTCTTCCAGGGGCCGAAAAAGAACCGGCTGAAAAACTGGGAGCCGTTTCCGGTCGAGCCGTCCAGTATCGACGCGGTCATGCTGACGCATGCGCACATCGATCACATCGGGTTCCTGCCGGCCATCGTCAAGCACGGCTTCCGCGGTCCGATCTACTGCACCAAGGCAACGGCCCGGCTGGCGGCGATCCTATTGCCGGACACAGGCCACCTGCAGGAGGAAGAGGCCCGCTGGGCGAACAAGAAGGGCTACTCCAAGCACAAGCCGGCCAAACCTCTTTTCACGGAGGACGATGCCAAAGAGGTGCTCCAGTACCTGACCCCGGTCGACTACGGTGAGCACTTTGAGCCCGCACCGGAGATCCGGGGCAAGTTCCGGGACACCGGGCATATCCTCGGAGCCGGATTCCTTGACCTGAAACGGCGGTCCGGTTCGCAATCGCGCAAAATTGTCTTTTCCGGCGACGTGGGGCGCCCGGTCGACTCCATCCTACGGGCCCCGGTCCCGGCCTACAATGCCGATTATCTTGTCATGGAATCCACCTATGGTGACCGGCTCCATGAGGAGACATTCCCGGTCAAGGAGCTGGAACGGGTGGTGAATGAAAGCATGGCCCGGGGAGGGGTGCTGGTCATTCCGTCATTTGCGGTGGGCCGTTCACAAACCCTTCTCTATGTCCTCAGGGAGCTGGAAATGGCCGGTCGCATTCCATCGGTCCCTGTCTACCTGGATTCCCCGATGGCCAACCATGCCCTTGATGTGCACAAGAGTCATATCGCCGACCTGAACCTGGTCTGCCGGAAACAGCACATTGCCGGGGTGCAGATATTCCGGCCGGAGAAACTCAATTTGTCCGTGACCCGCGAACAGTCCATGAAGATTAACGGCGTGGACAAGAACGCCATCATCATTTCCGCCAGCGGGATGGTGACCGGCGGGCGTATACTGCACCACCTCAAGGAGCGGCTGACGGATCCGCGGCATACCGTCCTGTTCATCGGCTACCAGGCTCAGGGAACACGTGGCCGGACCATTCTCGAGGGCAAGGAAACCATCCGCATGTTCGGGCAGGAGGTGCCGGTCAAGGCCCATATCGAGCGCATCGAGGGCTTTTCCGGGCACGCCGACTACCAGGAACTCCTGGCCTGGATGATGGGCTTTAATAAAGCCCCGGAGAGGGTTTTTCTCGTCCATGGCGAGCCGGAGGCCAGCGAGGCCATGGCGGGGCATATCCGCAAGCAGTTCAAGTGGGATGTCACCGTTCCCAAGGAGGATGACCACGTCCTGTTGGAATTCTGAGTATATTTTCTTGTAAGCTAGGTTTATACCCCCTGAAAATCATGCTAATAAATAAATACTTACTTCTCTTGCCGCTGGCGGGACTCTTTCCCGCCTTCCTCTCCGCCCAGGACGTCGAGTTCCTGTTTGCCGGTTATAACCACTCCGTCTTCCAGACGGGTCGCGGGACCTCGGTACCGAATTATTACAATTTCTACACTGGCACGTATACCGGTGAAGTCCAAGTGATCACCGATTTGAAGGTGACCGGTCCCTCCACGCCTCCGGAAGGTGAGCCCATTCCGTGGGATATTGACGACTTCGAATGGAGGCTGTATCTCGACACCCAGGGTGACATGACAACAGATGTTGTCCCAGGCACCTACACTTTCAGTGGCACTATTGGGGGCAACCCTTTCACGGAAGACCTTGCCCTGCCGGCCTAGAGCAAACTGACCGACCGGCTGGTGACCAATTACAATGACCTGCAGAATTTCGACCCGGGCCATCCTTTGACTATCCAGTGGGAATCGTTAACGCAGGGCGAGGTTGGCCTGGGCGGTTGTATCGAGGTGGGGGTTTCCTATTGGGACGAAACACTTCGAGAAATTGATTTGTGGACCATCTGGGACCTGCCAATTGATCAGCTGAATGAGTTTGGTGCCCTGTCCGCCACCGTGACATCCGTGACCATCCCAGCCAACACGCTGGTCGGCAGTCCTTACGGGATTTACACCGTCAATTTCTTCTTCGTCCGTTTCGACAGCTTAGATGACGCGGTAAACGTATCTGGCGCCAACAAGTATGTGCTTATCCCGAATGAGGGCATCGACCCGAACGGAGCTTGGATTTTCGTTCCGCGTCCCTGACCCGTCAAGGAGCTGATTTTTTTCGGCCGCTCACCCGCAAGGGTGGGCGGTTTTTTTATCTGGGAGTACTGGCAACTGTAGCCATTTTGGGGTGATCCGGAATCAGCGTGACAAGAATCGGACCCCGATTTAGCATGACCCCTCGTCGTTAAGCCAAGGTTAACCCCACAAGAGCCACCATGAAACCATTGAAGTATCTCCCGATTCTCTGTCTGTGCCTGTCAACTACCGCCTGTCCTGGTGCTGCCAGCACCATCCAGCAAGTCGAGCTATACCCAACCGGGGCCACGGTGACCCGGGTGGTGCCCATTGAACCGGCCGATACCGGGGACCAGACGGTCAGGGTGGAGAACTTCCCATCCGGGCTCGTGGACAGCTCGATCCAGATCGGGATTGGCAAGGGACCAGCCCTGCGGATCGGGGGATTTGCCTTTCTGCCGCAGGAGAACGCTGTGGAGGAGGACGATCCCCGGACGGCTGACCTGCGGGCCCAACTGAAGGATCTCGACCGGCAAGCGGATACCCTGCGCAAGGCCCAGGATGCTGCCACTGCCCGCATCAGGTATTATGAGGGACTGGCCGGGGAGATTCGGGTCTCCCTGAAGGAAAAGGCGGATCCGGAATCATTTGAACTGGCCCAGGTGGCATGGAAGGAGGCGGAAACGATCCGCCGGGCCGGGCAGGAAGAGCTGGTCAAGTGCTCCGACCAACTGGACGAATTGAAACGCTCCCGGGCTGAAATCCAGAAAGAGCTGAATGAATTGGTGGCTGACCTGAGGCGTTTGGCCGGGGTCTTGCAGTTCGATATCAAGGGAGACTTGTCGGCCGGGGCAGAGCTGATTGTCCGTTATCAGGTCCAGGAAGCCGGATGGCAACCGGTTCACGAGGTCCGTGCCGACCCCTCCAGCGGGACTGTCGAATGGGTCAGCAAGGCGAGGATCCACCAGAGCTCCGGGGAGGACTGGACGGGCGTGCGGATGGCTTTGAATTCAGCCAGCGCCATCAATGCGGGTGGCTTGCCGCATTTGCCACCCCTGTTCCTGAGCCGGGTTGAGGGCCGTTACATCGAGTCCTCAATGGTTCGGGCAAAGTCAATGGACATGGTCCAGATGGCTCCTCCAGCGCTGGCCGCGGAATCGGAAATCGAGTCGACCACCACCGGGTTCTACATTGTTCTGGGGACGCCGGTCAGTGTTGAATCGGGTGAGCCGCCGGTGGTCAGGGATGCTCTCCGGGGTTCACTGAAGACGGAATTCTGGTCGGAAGCGGTGCCGGAGTTTTCCACCGAGGCATGGCTGATGGGTGGCTTGACCAATGAACTCGGTTACCCGGTTCTTCCCGGCGAACTCTACTGTTACATTGACGGGCAACTGGTCGCCCGCCGTTACACCGGGAGCATTTCCGTCGGCGAGGAAGTGGAGCTGGCCCTGGGCAGAAACGAAAAAATCGTCGTTGAGCGGGTGGAGCGCCTGCGGAAGGAATCCGAGGGCGGCCTGATCGACAAGACCAAGCGGCACAATATCAAGTACGAGACAACGGTGAACAACCGTATGCCGGTGGTCCACCGGGTGGTTTTGCAGGACCGCTTCCCCATCGGCCGGGATAACAAGATCCAGGTCAGGACCCTCAGCCCGGACGATGTTGAGCCGGAGGAAGGAACGGGAATCTTCAAGTGGGAGAGGACCATTGAGCCCGGCGCCAAAGCTGTCATGACGACTGAATACAGTGTCCTTTATCCCTCCGAGTGGACTGTGGTGCCAAAACTCTAATTCAACCGGAAGGCCATCGTGGAAAGTTTCCTGATTACCCTTGCCATTATCTATCTGGTTTCCCCGTTGATACTGGGAACGATTCTGATCGTCCATCATCGGCGGATGGGCAGGATACAGGATGACATCGAGGTCCTCTATCGCCGGATCAATGGACCGGGACAGCCTGTTGCCCCGGTTGTGTCATCCCCGGGGGAAGGGATGGTTCCGTCAGCTCCCGTTGTCGAGGCACCAAAGCCGGAGCCGGCGGCGGTCGAGCCCGAGGTTGTCCCTCCAGTGGTGGAGCCGGTGCAGTCGCCGATCAGTGAGCCTGCCGTGGCCAGGGAGATGGAGCAACTGGCGATGGAGGAAGTTTCCGGACCCTGCCCGGTGGTCGAATTCATCCGCAGGATAGGAATGCTTCCCCCGGGCACGGGGGAGGGGATGACCCGTGAAACAATCCTCATGCAATGGTGGATTCCCCGCCTGGGTGGATTCCTCGCTCTTTTGAGCGCCTTGTTTTTCGGGGTTTATATCAACCAGAACACATCCCCCCTGTTCAAGCTTTTGGAGCTGGTGGCAGTCTCGGTCGGAACTGGGTGCCTTGGATTGTATCTGGAACGGAAATACAAGGCATTGGGAGGCGTTCTCCTCGTCACCGGGATGATCATGCTCTACCTGTCCAGCGTGGCGGCCTATGCACTGCCCGCAGTCAGGGTCATTGAGAACCCCCTCGTTGGCTCGGTTCTCCAGGCGCTGGTGCTGGCCGGCATCTGCGCCGAGGGATACCGGCGCGGATCACGGGGGATAGTGCTCCTAGCCTTCAATTTTGGATACTTCCTTTCGCTGTTCATGGCATGGGAGGGCTTGCGCGAAGGTGCCTTGATTGCCCCGGCACTCCTGTTTGTGGCGGGAGTTTTCCTTTCTTCCCGTTCCCCCTTCGAGGTGCTAAAATGGGTGATTGTTCCGGGATCCTTCCTGGTTTCGCTGGCCTATGCCGGGATGACAGTCCTTGACGAGGTGCTTCTCCCAGCATCCATTTCCATGCAGGTCTACATCAATCTGGTTTTCGCCGGTGTAGGGATACTTCACTACACGGGACGCTTCGGGGGGCGCTGGCCGGGCCGACTGCTTCTCTCATTGGGATCAACCCTGGCATTGGCCTCCGCCGGGCTGTTTTTCAGGGTCTGTTATCCGGCCGACCTCGAGTTGGCCAGCCTTGTCCTGGGCAGTGTGATGCTGGCGGGCGCGGTCACGGTCTGGGCCCGTGGTGATTGCCGGTTTATCGTCCAGTTGCTCTTTATCAAGGCCAGCTTCCTGATTGCGGTTTGGGCCATCCTGCACTTCGCCGGCGACCTGCGTTGGATGGTTCTCGGGCTGGAAACGGTCGTCCTTGCCGGAGCGGCCCGCCGCTCGAGGAAAATTGCCATGGAGTTGGCTGTCTGGGTAGCGGCCATCGTCAGCTTCGTCTTCTATCTGGAGGCGATCAAACAACCGGCGGCGGTTTACAGTTTCACCTGGTGGATGATGACTCTCTATCCGGGCATTTTGCTGATCGCCTTTTCATTGTTGTTGAAAATGCTCCCCGGGGGAGGTTTTTCGATCCGGGACGTCAATCGGAACTGGGCCTACGGGCTGGTCCCGATCGTGGCCACCATCTTGTGGCACATGGTCCTGCTGGAGGGCCCAGCCGTCCCGTTCGAGAAGGCGGGCTCCTTCGTCATCATTCTGTACGCCTCTGTCGGGTTGTCGTTTGCGCCTTTTCTTGAGCGGTGGATGTTGCTGGGCTGTGCCGGGCTGGCTTTTGTTTCCGGAAACCTGCAGTTCTGGGACGGGCCCTTTTCGCTGATAATCCTGCTTTCCCTGCTGGTGGCGGGTGGTGGAGCAGTGGCTGTTCTCGGCCGGCGCGAAAACAGAGCCGCCGTGGCGGGAGAGAACCTGGTTTATCCGTTCATTCTTGTTTCAGTGGCGCTCTATGTTTTCCAGTTGCTGGACAACTGGGTTGGGCAGGGGATGGTCGCCTTCGCACTGGCGATCGGCATCCTTTGCCTGGGGCTGCTCCAGCGGGTACGCCACGCGGGCTCGTGGTTTTTCATTCCCGTGCTCATTTTTCTCTTAACGGAGCAACCGGCGGTTTCAGCTGGTATCTGGAGCTTGGCCAGCCTTGGGATGGGATTTGCCATGCTGGCCATACCCGCGGCCCTGCCGGTGATTCGCGGTTCGATGGGCTGGGGCCTGAATAAAAGTGTCTGGGCCCTTATTGGGAGCGTCCTCTTCTGGGCCTACGTGGCCTTTTTCGGGGATCCCCAGGCAAGCTGGATCTCGGGCCAGGTGGTCATGGGTGTCCTCGCAGTGGGCTTGCTGCTGGTTTCATGGAAATTCCTCCAGCCCGGTGTATTTGCCGGGGGGCTGTTGATCCTGATGACCCAGGTCCTGCGGCACAGCTTTTATCTGCTCTTACCAACGGCCTATCTTCCGTGGAAAAGTGAAGCCCTTGGATCCAGCATCTTCGCATACGCCTTCGCCTTGACCTGGCTTTTCTGCAACCCGCTCCAGTCCGGGGCTGTTCCGCAGCGCTCCCTCAAGAGCCTGCGGAAGCTCAGCTCGCTTATGACCGGGCTGCTGATATTCGGTTCCTCGGCTGTTACCTTTTATTATGAGGAACTTGGCTGGGGCAGCTGGTATACCCCGATTCTGGCGGTGACGGCCTTTGCCATGATCCTGTTGGGACTCTTCAGGAAGGATCCCATTCTCAGGCAGTTGGGGATCGCCGCCCTGTGCGTTCCCCTGGTCCGCTTGTTTGTCGTCGACGTGCAGGATGTCCTGCACCGGATCATCGCATTTGCGGCCGCATCCGTGCTGCTGACAGCCCTGGGATACCTTTACCACCGGCTCTCCGAGAAACTGGAAGAGGACAGCTAAAACAGGCGCCAGACCAGGGCTACCCCGGCACACAGGACCATCCCGATGATCACCGGGAGGAGGGTTGCGACCGTTGTCCACTTGGCGCTGCCCGTTTCCTTGTAGATGGTGTAGATGGTGGTTGAGCAGGGATTGTGACAAAGGCTGAAGAGCATCAGGCAGACAGCGGTCAAGGTGGTCCAGCCCCCGGCGAGGAGAATTTCCCGCAGGGAGGAAAGTTCCTCGGTCTCGAACATTACCCCGGCACCCTGCTCGCCAACGCCCGTCAGTCCGGACATGTGAACGGTCAGCATCAGGATTGTGGGGATAACAATTTCGTTGGCCGGAATGGCTACGATGTAGGCCACGAGAATGATACCGGTCAGTCCGAAGATCCAGGCCACGGGGTCGAGCCCGGTGACCATCCACCAGGCGATGGTTTCCCCGCCGATGTGAATGTTGCCGGTCAGCCAGATGGCCGCACCAGCCGGGACAGCAAAGACAATCGCCCGCCAGAGGACAAACAGGGTGCGGTCAATGATGGAGGTGTAGAGTGTGCGGAGAATTCTCGGGGGGCGGTACGGGGGCAGTTCAAGCGTGAAGGCGGAGGCTTCGCCCCGAAGGACGGTCCGGCTGAGGGCCCATGAGACAACAAAGGCCAGAATGAAGCCGATGGCGGCCACGGAGAAAACCGAAACGGCGGCGGTCAGTGATGCCAGGGGAGCGGGGACGAGGGCACCGAGGAATACCGCCGCAATCATGATCTGTGTGGGCCAACGGCCGTTACAGAGGGAGAAATTATTGGTGATGATGGCGATCAGCCGTTCACGGGGCGAATCAATGACCCGGGCGGCAATGACACCGGCCGCGTTGCACCCCAGTCCCATGGTCATGGTCAGCGACTGCTTTCCGTGAGCCCCCGCTTTCTGGAAGAGCCGGTCCATGTTGAAAGCCACCCGGGGAAGATAACCAAGATCCTCCAGAAGGGTGAAGAGGGGAAAGAAGATGGCCATTGGAGGCAGCATCACGCTGATCACCCAGGCGCAGGTCAGGTAGATCCCGTCGATCAGGAACCCGTCCAGCCATGACCAAAGGCCGATGGACTGGGATATGCCCTTCAGGAAAGGTACCCCATTGTCGATGAGCAGACTGAACAGCATTCCGGAGGGAACGTTGGCCCCCGCGATGGTCATCCACAGAACAACAGTGAATAGCAGCGCCATCAGCGGAAAGCCGGTCCATGGATTGGTCAGCATCGTGTCCAGCGTCCTCTGAAAGGCGATCCGGCGTGAGGTCCCGGACCGGAAGGTCCGGGCCGAGGCAATCCGGTTGGCTTCCCCGTAGAGGGACTCGGTCAGGCGGTCATGGAAATTGCGGGGAAGATTCCACCTCAATGAATCAACGGTTCGAATTAACTCGGATTTTGTCATGATTCGGTAGCGACAAGTGTTGCGTTCGGATCCTCAGCGAGGAGTCCAAGGGTCCCGTTGGAGACTGCCTCGAGAAATGTCGGGTCACCGTCCAGCAGTTGGAGAGCGATCCACTCCGGGTTGGAGAGCTCCGGGTAGGATTGCCTGAGTCCCTCGGCCACTTGATCAACGGCCTCGTTAAGGCCGGGAACCTTGAGTTCCAACCGGGCCGGCGAACAGATGAATTCACCCGTGGCCACCTCGCGGATCGCGGACAGGAGTGCCTGCATTCCGTCCCCGCTGCGGGCGACACAGGGAATCACCGGTACCCCAAGGTCGTTGGCCAGGCCATAGTGGTCGATCTCGATTCCGTGGGCCTTGGCCTCGTCCATCAGGTTGAGGCAGATCACCGCACGGTCCGATATCTGCAGGATCTGCATGGCCAGGTTCAGGTTGCGCTCAAGGCTGGTGGCATCGACCACAATGACCACCACATCGGGTTGCCCGAACAGGACAAAGTCGCGGGCGATGGTCTCATCGGTCGAGGTTGCCAGAAGCGAGTAGGTTCCTGGCAGATCGACCAGCTTGTACCGTTTCTTGTCCAGCGAGAATCCACCCTCCGCCCGCGAGACTGTTTTGCCCGGCCAATTACCGGTGTGTTGCCGCAGGCCGGTCAATTGGTTGAACACGGTGCTTTTGCCGGTATTGGGATTGCCGGCCAGCGCGACCACATAGTCCCAACCGGTCATGCGGATGCCAAGTTTCTCAAGGACGGGAATCCTCGCCTTGCAACTTTCGCAGGTTTCGGGGGCACAGTTACTCATGAATCCTCCTGATAAAGATGTTGCGGGCCTGGGTGGTCCGCAGGCCAAGAGTTGTCCCGCGAACAGAGTAGGCCACGGGGCTGCCGAAGGGACTGGCGAACTCGCACCGGACAACACTCCCCGGTACCATCCCAAAATCAAGAAGCCGTCGTCGCTCCGGACCCATGCAACTCGGGGAAATGAATTCCACCGCACCTCTTTCCCCCGGTCCCAGGCTGCTCAGGCGCTCAAGGTGCTCCGGGTACCAGTCCGGATCCTCCACCGGGATGATTTCCACATGGGCCGCTAACCGGGCCGGCAAAACCAGTTCCTCGCCGGCGATTCCGATGGTCATCGTGTCCGCCGTGCGCTGAAGGATCCTTACCGGCAACTCCGGGGCCAGTCCCATTTCCAGCAGCGTTTCAAATTCCACCCTTGGTTCGTCTTCAATATGGGCAATTCGGCCCACTTGATCCGGCTCCATCTCCAGTAACGGGACCTGGTTGATCCGCCGCAAATCCTGGGACCGCTCCGGAATCGGGTCCCCGTGCGGATCAAACCGGGGCCGGTTCATCAGGTCCGCCAGTTGGTTGATCCCGTCCGTCGTGAATCTATGCTCCGCCTCTTCCGCCGCCGCATGCAGGGCTTCCGCCGGCAGCCCTTCATTGCGGGCAAGGTAGGTCTCCACCAGCCGGTGCGCCCGCAATAGTTCCAGAGCCCGGGCACGTCCCTTCGCCGTCAGTCGCCAGGCGGATCCAGCTCGCGTGGCCAACCCCTCCCGCTGCAGGTATTCCAGCGCCAGGGCCTGCTCCATCAACGGCTTCTCCCTCCGGAGCAAACCCTCCGCTGTCCAGATCTCCTCCAGTTGGTCACGGTGCGCCACCCCTTTTAACAGGTCTTCCGCCGTCTGCCGGATCCGCTCCTTCTCACCCTTCT
>JBMTVW010000015.1:0-29031 GCA_049451775.1 Opitutales bacterium
GGCCTGACTGTTAACCAGCGAGGGGTGCTGGTGTTCGTATTTGAAATAATGGCTGGCCAAGCTGTTGCGGGATGAGGCCTGGCGCGTGAACAAGAAGCAGGTGCAGCGGGTTCGGCGCGAAGAAGGGCTGCAAGTACCACCTAAAAAGCCCAGGAGACGCCGTCAGGGCCTCTCCACGGGCCTTCCCCAGCAGGCGCGGCAAAAGAATCATGTCTGGGCCTGGGACTTCGTCAGCGACTATACCCAGCGCGGAGGCAAGTTGAGGGCCTTCAATCTGATTGATGAGTTTACCCGCGAGTGCCACTGCATCCATGCGGAGCGGGCTATTAAGGCCACCGATGTTCTGGATATCCTGCAGGAAGCCATCGAGCGTCATGGAGCCCCGCAATACATCCGCTCGGACAACGGACCCGAGTTCATCGCCACAGCAATCCAAAAGTGGCTCAAGGAAAACAATATCAAAACCCTCTACATTGATCCGGGCTGTCCATGGCAGAATGGCTATGTGGAAAGCTTCAATGGCCGTTTCCGCGAAGAATGTCTGGACCGGGAACTGATTTACACACTGAGCGAGTCCCGGGTCGTCTTCGCTGACTGGCTCCAATATTACAACAACACAAGACCTCATCGATCCCTGGGTTTGCAAACTCCGTCCGAGTTCGCCAAAAGGACCTTATCTCATGGACCCGGCTCCGAGAACCTCCGGGTTCTCTCCGCCCGGGCCAGTCAAACACGAAACCAACAACACGAAACAAACCGGAAATTACCTCACTAAGAATGGATTAAAATGAGGGGGCCAATCAACTATTGGAGCCTGGGCAGGCTAGAGAGTTCTCCTTCGCGATCAGAATGCGCTAGCAGGTAGCTCTTTTTCATCTGACTCAATTGCCTGAACGATTCTTGTCGCTACGTGCTGGGCAGTCATACCCTGCGGGAAGTTAGGTGCCTCGCCTGCGATTGCTCGGCCCGCAAGCCCTGTTTCGGTGTGGCCGGGACGGGCAGACAGAACTCTTGTTCCAGCCCGGCGCCACTCCCTAGTGACGCCTGTGAGGAAGCCATCTATCGCGCACTTGCTGGCCGAATAGGCAGCTATGCCGGGAAGTGGAGTCTCGGCAACCACACCGGTTAGGTTCACAATCACGCTCTCATCCTTCTTGGCAAGAAGCGGCTGCAGCGCTGAGAGCAGCTGCATCGGCCCGGCGGCATTTACTGCCATCAGTCTCCCAATTGTTTCGCTGTCTAAGGCCGAGGCCTCTCCAAAGGCCACCAGGCCAGACGCGTTGATAATGCCGTCGATCTCCGAAGAGGCAAGAAGATAGTCGGTGAGGGTCTTTACGCTCTCCGGGCTTTCGAAGTCCAGGAGCAGTCGAATCTCCACCTTGGAGGGGATATTGCCGGCGGTGTCATTTACCCTGGCGGTTCCAAGGACGGTGGCGCCTTTTTCCTGCAGTTGTTTGGTGAGCTCGGCCCCCAAGACTCCCGATGCGCCAACTACCAAAAACTTCTTACCTGTTAGATCCATTGCGCTAACAACCCAAGGAGCATCTTGCTTATTTCGCGATTACAATATTGAGCTAGTCTCATGAGAAAACTTGAATTGATATGAAATTCAATTTCAGCGGTTTGGATTGAGTCTCATAATCGCCATTGAATTCGGCCTTTTGCAAGGAAAAATCTCTCTCGGGCTCGGGTTCGGAGTTGGACGAGAGAGTGAGCTGACCCCCTCAAACAGAGCCATTGCCAATGAGATTCTGGGCGGTTAGAAGCCAACCAGAAAAATGAAGAAAAAGAGACACACTGTAGAACAGATCATCAACGATCCTGTCGCCAGTCGTGCACGGCCTGTCCGGGAACTGAAGGGATTCACCAAGGTCCTGCTGAAGCAGGGAGAGCGCAAAACCGTGTCGTTCCGGATTGGGCCGGATGACCTGGCTTTGTGGACAATCAACTGCAGGATGGAACCCGAGCCCGGCGAATTCAAGTTCTGGCTAGGTGATCTGCAGGGTGAATTTGCAATAAAAAGGGAAATGTGAAATGAGGATTAACGGGATGATTACAAGCTGTTTAAGGATTGCCATAACGATGTCGCTGGCCGGGCCTTGCCTTCAGGCGGACACGGTCTATCACCGGACGAATAATGTTCCGTCCTCCTGGTTTACTCAGCGGATGCAGGCCTATGTGGTCGCGAATCCGGAATTGGCCCATACGGGCGTGATTGACGTCACCCGCAGCCCCTACAATGCCGCCGGCGATGGCGTGACCAATGACACTGATGCCCTGCAGCAGGCTATTGACGACGGATACGCCAATAACTTCGTCGTGTTCCTGCCCTCCGCGAAAACCTTCCTTGTTTCCGGTCAGTTGAGATGTATCAGCCAGTTGGAAAGTCGGAAGATGGCCCACCAGTTGATCGGATCAACCCTGGGCAAGGCGCCCGTCATCCGCTTGAAGGACGGCAGTTCCGTGGAGGGCGGGATTCTCGTCCTCTTCAAGCTGGACAGTGTCAAGAATGGAACGTCACCAGCCAGTCACTACGCTGCCACTTTTCGGGGAATCGAAATCGACATGGGCGACAATCCGGAGGTGTCGGCCTTGTCCATGTCCGGTGCGCAGCATTGTGTCATCGAGAACGTGAAGATACATGGGGAACGCTTCCATGCGGGTATCAAGGATCTCCCCGGATCTGGCGGGGGTTCGGTCAATGTCGAGGTCATCGGCGGACGGATCGGCATCCTGCAGACCAACTACCGGCCCAATCCGACCGTTGTGGGCTTGCGGCTCACAGGACAAAGCGAGTACGGCATCCTGCTGAAGGATGTCCGCGGACCGCTGGTTGTGACCGGATTTGAGATTTCCGGTTCCACTATGGCCGCGGCTGGGTACAGGGCTATCCACCTCGATAACCCGCGCAAGAGTACAAGCAAGAAGGGCATTGTTGATCACGCCATTGCCAACCTCTGTCTGACCGATGGCAGCATCGAGGTGGAAGGGGACAGTGGGGTGGCCATTTACAACGGTGCCCAGGATGTCACGCTGCAGAACGTCTTCGTCAAGGCGGAGACGATCATCCAGAGCGGATCATCATCCCCGCCGTTAATGACCGTACCGGGTGATCCCCGCAAGTGGCTGCGGGTGGGCGAGTATGCCTTCACCTCGGCACTGGACAAGTCCTCCGTAGTGGTCGGCGGGGCAAGTCTCAATGATCGTTCTGCCAACTACCAGATGCTGGGGAAGATAACCGAATCGTCACCCTCGATCGATTATATCGCACTGCACGGTTTTCCCGTGATGCCGACCTTTGAGGATGCCAACCTGGTCGACGTTGTCCTCGATTACGGTGCCACGACAGAGGAAGTGAACGCCAAGGATGATGATTCGCCGGCCATCCAGCGGGCCCTGGACGCCGTGGCAGATCCCAGAAGTCCGGATTTCGGCAAGACCGTCCTTCTGCCGCGGGGCCACTTTGACCTGGAGAAACCCATACTTGTGCGGATGGAAACGAAGCTGGTTGGGACCGGAAAGAACATTTCCGTCCTGCAGGTGAGGGAGCAATGGTCCAACAAAAAAGGACCCATCGTCTCCACCGTTGATGATCCGGAAGGGAATATTGTTCTCGGCGATTTCTCAATTTGGGGATGCGCCCGGATGTGCTACCTGAAGGTGGAAAGCGCGAACACCTTGGTCCGTGACATCATCACGGAAGACAAGTTGAGGTATGCCGGGTGGCAGGCCGGAAAGACGTTCAAGGTGAAGAATCCTCGCACGGTTCCCTACATCGATTTCAGTGGAAACGCGGGGGGGAAGGTCTACCACATTTCACTCGACCATATCCAGTCACTGGACCGGACCAAAGAGAAAGAGCGGTTTCCGGGCTATCACCTCTTCCGGTTCAAGGGCACTCAAAATCCCTTGACCGTTTACCAGTTGAGCATCGAGCACCATGTCCACTCACCCCAGGTAATGGTGGAAGATGTGGGCAACCTATCCATTTTCGGGTTGAAGATCGAGAGCCCCAGCGAGTTGTTGAATATTGTCGACTCCGACAATGTCATGATTTGTGGCGTATCGGGTAACTACGTCCTCGAGCGGGAGGATGAGCGGGCGATTATCGTTGTTGAAGATTCGCGCAACATCCTGCTCAGGAATCTGGATCGGTCCAGCAAGGACACCATGTTTGGAAAGCCAAGGAACGACCTTTGCAGGTACTGGCTGATCGATGATAGCACGACTGTTACAGGGGATCATTCCCTGCTCTGGTACCGTTGAATCAAAAACCGTCAGGTGCGGAATTCGTCGGCCTGCCGGTTCCGCCTGAGCAGAGATGCATGTCCTTGTCCTTGATCCGGAGGACCTTGCCTGAAATGCAAAAATAGCTGGGAACTATAGGCAGGTTGGGCGGATCCGCCCCAGTGGGGACAGGATTCCGTGTTTTAAGCCCGTGGTCGAGGTGACCTGAACTGTGCCGCTTGAAAAGTTAGCCTGGGCCCATAGAAAGGACCAGCGATGCTTTCTTCACCTGTCGTCCGAAGCTCGCCCCGCGAGCGTAGGGGGATGCTCGGTGGTCTCTTGGAACGACGCGATGGAGTTCTGCAAGAAGCTGACCGAGCGGGAACGCGCGGCTGGGCGGCTGTCTGAGGGGGTTGCCTCCGTGCGCCGGAGCCTTGACTTCCCCTACAATCTCAAAGAAACATTAACTCCGCCTGGACTAACGAATTACGCGGCCCAGTTTGGGTAACTTGACCAACCTGATTCAGGAGGAAGCTCAGGGATTCGTTGATCATCTTTTCATTCCTTTGCTTTCAATGAACTCTTTAGATGTCAGTGTATTTCAAATGAAAAGCCCTCTGCGCCAAAAGACACAGAGGGCTAGGTAAATTGTTAAGTTTTTTTCTATTTCTTTTTCTTTTGGACAATTTCCTTAACGGAAACGATCTCTGCGCCGCATTCTTGCAAAATCATGGCTTTTTGCGGGGCCGCATTCCAGATTTGAAATAGTTAGAAAATTAGAAACTGAACACGAGGCCCAGCTCGATGACGCTGTCGTTAAGGCTGATATCGGAGTCCTCAATGTCATCCAGATGGACGTACCTGTAGCCAGCTCTGAAGGAGGTGGTCTCGGATATGCCATACTCGAGCCCGACGAGGCCTTGGAGAGTCAGCTCTTCACCAGTGGCCGACATGTTCATGTAGGATAGGTCCCAGAAAGTGTAGCCGATCCCGGCGCCCGCATAGAGGGTCAGACCGCTTTCCTGAGTGGACTTGATAATATAATTCACCATCACCGGGGTAATATCTAAGCTGATACCATATTCTGACGTCGATGAGTAAGCGACTTCCAGTTCGAGGTTGTGTGTGATGTCACCCGTTTCTTTGACAGTCCACCCGACCTGTGCGGAAATGATCTCCTCCTCTGCGTCGATCATGTAGCCAACAGATGTGCCAACGTACGTTGCCTGCAGACTGAGTGCTGCCCCAAAAAGGGCGATGAGAGTTAGTACTAATTTGTTGTAGCTTTTCATAGAGATACGATTCTGCATGTAAAAAAAGTAAAATGCAATCCTGAAATAAGGCTAGGGGTGTCGTATTGGGAGCTTTCGTCGTAGAGGAATGGCTTGAGGCAAACAAAGCGAACGCTCTCCATTTTGGGGGCCGATCGGTAGAGGGACGTTTTGCGTTCAAAGGCAAAGCTGCACCGCCGTCCATTTGGGAACAGTATGTCGGAACGCATGGAAAGCGGATTGACCAGAAAGATCTGCAACACGTCCAAAATCCTATCCGATATTGGAATATTTGAGTAGTGGGGTAGGCCCGGGCCGGGCCCTTTCCCTTCCGACCCCTGTTCGCACTTCCGCGCCACCCCCGATCCAAACGACTGTTAACCTTCTCACTCTGTAAATCAGAGAAAGAGAGAGTTCGCGCCTAAATTCCGGACCACCATTCCAAACACCCCGGCGTTTGGAATGCAGACCCGGAATCTCGCGTCAAAACTGAGAGAGGCGGTGGGGAGGGGGTGAAACCGCCCGCGAGGCTTGGTTAGTGGCCTGGATACGAAGAAGCCCGACGCTTGGGGGTGTCGGGCCTGACTGTTAACCAGCGAGGGGTGCTGGTGTTCGTATTTGAAATAATGGCTGCTCGGGCAGGATTCGAACCTGCGACCAAGTGGTTAACAGCCACCTGCTCTACCACTGAGCTACCGAGCAACTTATCCAGTGGAAAGTGGGTAAATAAGGGGGTGCGAATGGTGGATGTCAACCGTCTTTTGGCAGGAAATTTTGATCCGTTGTGAATGTGGAACTGGGGAGCGAGTGGGCGGGTGGATCATCGGGTAATCCGCAGCGTCCCCGGGCCGTTTTCGCTGACCCATGCACGCAGGTCGGGGAGAGTTTCCTGGGGCGGGAAGAAACAAAGGACGCGGAGGCGGGTGGTACTGATGGACTGGTCCTGCAGGGATCGGGTCAGTCCGCGCAGCTGTGGCCACGGCACATCCTGTCCGCCCCCGCCGGGGGGCGTGCGCTGAAAATCGGCATCGGAAAGGAGAAAGACTTCATCCAAGTGGGGATCCATGGCAAAGGCGGCCGCAAGGACGCCCTCGATGCCATTGGGGGAACCATGGGTCCAGTGGCTTCCGGCGGTCCCGGTGGTCCGGAAGGAGCCATTCATCCATTCATGGGCGGCCTGCTTGATTTCCCCCGTGGCGGGGACCAGCTGGTCGCGGAAGGCCTGCCAGTTGCGGGTGAACTGGATGATGCCGAACAGGTGGTTGGGACCCAGCTGATTGATGAAGGAGGCCACTTCCCGGCGCAACTGGTCCATGGATAGCCCGGCCCGTTCCATTTTTGACTTCACCGAACCGGAAACATCCAGCAGAAGGACAATGCGTTTTGCGGTCAGGGTCTCCCCAAGGAATTCGACCGGGTCGGGCGGGGGGAGGGCGTCCTCGTCCATGGCGGTTCCGAAGGCCTCCGTGCTGGCCTGAAATAGGTCGCCCACCGGCAGAATGGATCCCATGGCCAGCACCGACTGAACAAGGTCGGGCCGCTGGAGAGGCAGATCCGGTCGGGTGGCGTCGATCACCGGGTCCATCAGTCGCTTGAGGCTGTCTGATTTCATCCGGTTGAGACGGGCGATCTGGTCGTTGGCTTCCCGGCGCCTTTCACGGAGAACGATGGGTGACCCGGGAGGGACCTTCAGCAGGGTCTCTCGAGGGGGAGCCGGATCCAGCACCCCGACCAGCAGGGCCAGCCCGATGATGGCCACCTGCAGGGCAATGGCCGCCCCGGCCGCGAGGGCGCCCTTGCGCCACTGTCGGTTCCGGGGTTCTTCCACCATCTGATTACGCTTGCCCACTCCTTCGGACACCGCTCCATCCAGACTGCTTCGACCATCACCGGCAACCCTCCCCAATAGGCAAATTTTTTCCTAATCCGCGCTTGACGCGCCCAGCGCCCGCCCTAGCTTCACCTACTTTAAGACCTGAAGGGGTGGTAGTTCAGTTGGTTAGAACGCCGGCCTGTCACGCCGGAGGCCGCGGGTTCAAGTCCCGTCCATCCCGCCATTCCTCGCTCTTAAAGCCTTGCATGACACGGCCCCTTCGCCCGCTGGGCATTCCTGAGTGATCGTCCTTGAGAATCACTGTTGAATTCATGAGGACACCCTGTACGACGCCATCGGCTGGCGGCTTGTTGGTAAAGGTAAACTTTGTGCTGCCCGTCTGGGGTGCATCGGCGAAAGCCTGGTCGAAGACATATTCCAGGAGCCAGCGTGCGTTGGTACGGTTATTGGAGTTGATCTTGCCGAATTCGGCCGTGCTGAGTCCATTTGACAGGAGCGGAAAATGCCATTTTGACAGGACATAAGTGACCGTTTCCGGGCGCTCGGGAAAGGTTGCCTTGACGTAGGCCAGCATGATCCGGTGCTCATCACGGCTGGGTCGGACCAGGCCATTGATCAGATGGTAACGGGCGGAACCGGTCACTGCGGCGACGATCAGGACGGCCGGCAATGCTTAGGTGAGGCGGCACGGCACCCGAAGTCGGGCAAGGATCCACTGCAGGAGGCAGTGCCAGCCGATCCCAGCGGTGGTCAATGCCACCACTTGTGAGGCGATAAAAGTCCGGAAGTCGGACATCTGGTTGCTCGATGACAGCGAAGGGGTGAAGCCCGCCAGGATAACGGTCAGCAGACCTAGGAGGAGAAGCAGCCGATGAACCAGCCCACGACCCTGGAACAGCAGGAAGCTGATTATCCCCGCGGCGGCGAGGCAGGGCACTAGCACGGAGGGCGTGGCAACATTGCGGTTGAGGGTCATTACGGAGAGCCTGCGCAGGTTCCCCGGGATGGCGGGCAGATCGATTTCGCTGAGCACCCTTCCGGCCCGCGGATTGACCTCGAAGAGGAGCGCGCTGTAACCCTTGAAGACGACCAGATAGGCAACCGAATAAAGGGCGAAGGCCCGCAGAAAAAGTCCCATCCTGAGAACGGCTCCCTTTGTCCGTTCCTCCTGCAGAAGGCTGAAAAATGCGGGGACGAGGAACATCGGGGTGGTTCCCTGGTAAATCAGTGTGCCGGCGACAAAGAGTAGCCCCGCCAGCAAGGTAATCCCGGTTAGCTGCCGGGCGTTGCCGTGGATGACTTTACCAAATAGTATCCCAGCGGCCAGGTTCAGGATGGGCGCGAAGTAGAGCGCGAAACAGATAGTCCAGCCCACGTAGACCACCGAGGCCAGGGTCAGGCCACCTGCCATGGCACCCACGAGGGAAGCCCCATCGCCCAGGCGCGCCTGCCGCAGTATGCCCAGCAGGGTGAGGGAGAGCAGCATCCCGCCCACCAACCCCGCTAGGCGGATGCTGGTCAGCGATTCAACGGTCGTCGTGTGATCAAAAAACAGGCCGTTGAGCAGGCCCAGCAGCATGCGCCCGTCCATGGCATAGACACTGTGCAGCCAGTCGAAGTCGATCGAGTGGAACTGCATCGCGATGTAGTCGTCACGGTGGGCGTAGGACACGGCCACCGCCGCGTAAAAGACCACTGCCTGGCCGACAGACAACGCCCTGACCATGCGGTAAACCGCGTTTTCAAGCTGGGGAATAGGTTCATGCGGGCTTCAAATCCATTGAGGGGCGTACCCGGCTAACACAGTCTTCTCCGCGTCTGCCTGTGAAGTGCCTGCCGATCCGGATGTAATCCCTCTGCCGACTGCCTGGAACCGCCCGAATTTTGCCATTAAACGCTTGACGAGTCCATCCGCCCGCGTAGCTTCACCATCTTCAATACCCAAAGGGGTGGTAGTTCAGTTGGTTAGAACGCCGGCCTGTCACGCCGGAGGCCGCGGGTTCAAGTCCCGTCCATCCCGCCACTTTCATATTCCTCCATTGCCTGTAGGGCGATGGGGGATTTTTTGTGCCTGGCAATCAGGCCCGGGCCAGTTCGATGCGGCGACGGAAGGAGCGGGCAATGCGCCGGTAGAGTTCCGTTCCGAGGGCGGCGTCCTCGATTCCCCGGTCGATGTTGGGGTTATCATTGACTTCAATGACGACGGCCTTGTCCCCGACCTGTTTCAGGTCCACCCCGTAGAGCCCGTCGCCAATTAGACGAGCTGCCTTGAGGGCGGTCTGAAGGACCACCGGGGGAACAAACTCGGTGTGGATCGTGTCGCTGGCACCGGTGCGCTGGGCCTCCGTCTTGGCCGCCCAGTTGTAGATCTGCCAGTGTCCCCTGGCCATGTAGTACTTGCAGGCGAAAAGCGGCTGGTGGTCGAGCACCCCGATGCGCCAGTCGTATTCGCTGGGCACAAACTCCTGGGCGAGGATCAACTCGGATGATTTGAGCATGATCTCCAGCTGGGCCTTTAATTCGTCAATGGAAGCGACCCGCTTGACCCCGAGACTGAAGGCCCCGTCCGGAAGTTTCAGGATGCAGGGAAGGGGGAGGGTGGTGAGGCGGTCCGAGCGCAGGTCGTCACTGGTCAGCACCCAGGTCCGTGGCGAGGGCACCTTTGCCCGCTCGAGGGCCTCGGCAAGGTAAATCTTGTTGGCGCAGCGCAGAATGGACCACGGGTCGTCGATGACGATCAGTCCCTCAGCGTGGGCCAGTCGGGAAATGCGGTAGGTGGCATGGTCCACCGCGGTTGTCTCGCGAATGAACAGGGCGTCAAATTCGCTGATCCGGTCGGCATCGCTGGTGGTGATGGTCTCCACGTAGAATCCAGTCTCGCGGGCGGCTTCGGTGAATTTCTGCAGCGCCTTTTGACAGGAGGGAGGATTGTCCTCCCCCGGATTGACCAGGATGGCCATGTCGTAAAGGAATCGCTGTTTCATGGGCCGGCGCGTATGCTTGCGACGGAAATAGTCGTTGGCGAAGGAGGCGATCTTTTCCCGCTGTCCATCGGGGATCTGGGAGGCGGAAATGGAGGAGACGGATCCAAGGAGCCATTTTTCCTGCCGGAGGAACTGGGCCCGCAGCATGGGGGCCGGGAACAGCCGGTAGATATGGGAGGCCAGTCGCGAATAGGCCGGGTCCAGGGGTTGTCCGAAGTAGATTTCCAGCTCGAACTTCGGGTCCTTACGGTCCTTCAGGGAGGACTGGATCACCTCCTCGATATCCAGTCCCATGGAGCGGGCGACCGGAGGCGAGCGAAAGTCGCGCAGGGTGGCGACGCTGGGCAGCGCCCGGTGTCCCCGGGCCTCCGCCAGAAGCGACACATAGTAGCCGATACTCTGGTAGGCATAGCTGCGGCAGAGGTTGAACACGCGGGCTTGGGACCATTGGTGGTGGTTTTGCGGCGACAGGTAGTCCTTCGAGGAAATGATCTTCACCGAGTCATGGCTGAATTTCCACCGGGCCGGGTTGTCGACAACGAGAAGGTTGGCAATGGGCATTTTGAAACAGGAAAGGATTTACAGGTCGAGGCGGTACCGGATGGCATCCCAGCCGGGCTCATAATAGTCCTCCAGCCGGGCGGTTTTCAGGTATCCAAGTTTTTCATACCAGGATAGCAGTTTCTGGCTGCGCGAATCGGCCTCCAGATGGATACAACGGCTCCCCCGGTCGCTGGCACGTTGCCGAGCCAGCTCCACCAGACGGCGGCCGATACCGGTGCCCCGCCAGTCCGGGACAACCGCGAGGGAATGAATCCGGCAGACCCGCCCGGCAAACCTCAGGCTCATTGAGGCGACGACGTTGTCACCGTCTTCGGCAATCCAGATTTCCTGGCTGGGGCTTCTCAGGCCGTGGCCAATCGACCGTGGCGAATCACGCCGGACCGTCTCGAAGGATGCCGCTTCAAGTTTCAGTAATACAGGGAGGTCGCTGGGGTGCGCAGGGCGCAGATTCATTTTCCTCCAATCAATCAGATTCCCGGCAAATTTCACGAAAAATCTATCACTCCCGGAGAGAATTTACGGTCAAAAAAGCCCTGTTCCCAGGGGAACATGTCCCCCTTACTTTGTCGGTGGTCCCAGTCACTCGTCCGGGCTTTTTTTTGCCCTTAACGGCTCGTGGAACTACAGAGGTTTTTTTATTTCCCACCCGGCAGTCGAAGAATGGCGAACAGGGAGACGCCGACCGGCAGATTGAAGCGTGAGAGGAGGTGACGCTCAGCAGCGAAGATATTCCGCAGGATCCGGTTGAGCCATGGCGGGGGAAGCTTCTCATCATTGCTGCACCCATTCGACATGCCGATAGAAAGCAGTCGCACACCCGCTATCAGCAGAAAAAGGAAAAAATTGAAGTAACTGGCCCTCTCGACTTCCAGCCCGGCGGAGGCAGCGATCCCGGTCAGGTCCAACCTGCGGTAACGGCGAAAATGGTGGTGCTTCACATCGTGACTGCTCCAGAGAAAGGCGAATGCCGGGACCGTGAGGATAATCCTTCCGCCTGAAGCAAGATGCTGCTTCAGGGCCGCGATAGACTCGCCATCCTCCCTGACGTGTTCCAGCACGTCCAGAAGGACAATCAGGTCGAACTTTTGGCCTCCGAAGGGGATTCCATCCGGGAGGTGCCCCTTACTGACCTCAATGCCGCTTGACCGGGCAATGGCGCAGGCCTCGTCGTCCAGTTCGAAGGCATCTACCCCGCCAAATTCGGAAAGCAGGGAAAGGTTGCCCCCCGTCCCGCATCCGGCTTCCAGTATCCTTAATGGCCGGTGCTGGGCGGCGTGTTTCTCGATGAGGGAACGAATGATTTCCCTTCGGGCGCAGAACCACCAGTGGTGTGTTTCCTGGGCTGCCATCCGTTCGTAAACATCACGTTCCATTTGCTGGTCATGGTGGCGATCCCCTTCAAAACATCAAGCTTCAAACCTTCCCTTGGGAAATGCTCCCTGCCTCAATAAAACGAAAAGACCGGCTCCTTGCGGAACCGGTCTTTTCTTCAGGTAGGGTGACAAAGGAAGTTACACCGTGCCGAAGATGGTCTTGCCGTTGGAGCAAAGATCTTCAGCAGCCTGGACAAGGCGAGCGGCCATGCTGACTTCCGCCTTCTTTAAGTAGGAGCGAGGATCGTAGACCTTTTTGTTGCCAACTTCGCCATCGATTTTAAGCACACCTTCGATGTTTTCACAGACGTGGGTGACGATCGGGCGAGTGAAAGCGTACTGGGTGTCGGTATCGATGTTCATCTTGACGACGCCGTATTCCAAAGTCTCGCGGATGTCGCTGAGTTCGGAACCGGAACCCCCGTGGAAAACGAGATCCATCAACGCAGCTTCACCGTGCTTGTCAGTCACAGCCTTTTGTCCATCACGAAGGATGGTTGGCTTAAGCTTAACCGCACCCGGTTTGTAGGCACCATGAACATTGCCGAAAGTGGCGGCGAAGAGGAAACGGCCGATTGGCTGAAGGGTTTCGTAGACCTGCAACATGTCTTCTGGTGTGGTGTAAAGTTTCTCAGCCGGCAGACCGGAGGTATCATGTCCGTCTTCTTCACCGCCTACGCAACCTGCTTCGACTTCGAGGATGATGTCGAGCTCGGCACACTCAGCGAGGAGCTTTTTCGAGATCTCGAGATTTTCTTCCAGAGAAACGACAGAACCGTCGAACATATGGGACTGGAAAAGAGGACCTTTACCTTCCGCCTTGCGCTTGCGGGATGCTTCGAGTAATGGCTTGAGGAAGCTATCGACTTTATCCGGGTGACAGTGGTCGGTGTGCAATCCAACGAGAATGTCATACTTCTCTGCGAGGATATGAGCGGCTTCGGCCAAAACAATGGCACCGAATGCGGCGTCCTTAATGTCTGCCCCTGAAGCGAATTGACCGCCTCCAGTGGAAACCTGGATGATACCATCCGACTTCGCGTCAGCGAACGCTTTGAGTGCAGCGTTAATGGTTGTGATCGATGTGACGTTCACAGCCGGGTAGGCGTAGTTCCCCTTTTGAGCCGCGTCCAACATGGCCGCGTATTGCTTAGGTGTTGCTATAGGCATGGTTACTTTCGATTTGAGTTAATTCTAAATGTCGGGGAAGTGTTTAGACCCTCAGGGGGGCAAATCAAGTTTTATATTAGGTATCTTAATCGCCTCTTTGTAGGTCGGGAAAGAATCTTATAGGCATCAGTCCCCGAAAAAGAGAAGGAATGCCGTCTGGAGAGCGATGTAGCTGAGAATGACAATCAGAATCCAGGAAAGGGGCCATGGCTTCTTCGGGGCCGGGGGCCGCGTGTCGGAGGTCCCTCGTTCCTGAATCGGTGTCACTTGTCCGTGGTCTTCCATCAGTGGGTGGCGTCTCCGATGGTCCGGAGGACGGCCTCCATGGTCTCGATGCGGGCATCGGGGGTGATCCCGTGACCGAGGTTGAAGATGTAGCGCTTCCATGGAGCCATTGAGTAGAGGAGCTTGCGGGTGGCCTCGGCGGCCGCTTCCGGATCACCCGGCATCAGGTCCGGATTGAGGTTGCCCTGCACGGTCATGTGGGCCGGCAGGTGCGTTCGCCAAGAAGCGAGATCGACCGACTGGTCGGCGGCCAGTGCCTTGGCGCCGGTCTTGACCAGCTCGCCCCGGTGATCCGCCATGCCCTTGGCAAAGAGGATGATCGGGGTGGACTCCGGCAGGGCGCTGATGATCCGCTCAATCCATTTCAGGGAGCAATCCCAGTAGTGGCCTTCCGGGGCGCCGGCGGCCCAGGAGTCGAAAATCTGGAGGGCATCGACGCCGGCGGCGATCTGGCTCTTGAACAGGTCGATGATGCCCTCGCTGAGCTTTTCCATCAGGACCTCGAAGAGCTCCCGTTGGTGGAGGAACATATGACGGGCATGCTCGTACTCCATGCTGGAACCGCCCTCGATCATATAGGTGGCCAGGGTCCAGGGCGAACCCCCGAACCCGAGGACCGCCTTGTTGGAACCGAGTTCCTTGCGGACCATACGGATGGCATCAGCAATGTAGGATGTGCGTTCGCCGACGGCCCCGGGTTGCAACGACTCAATGTCGCCTTTGCTGCGGATGGCCCCGGCCATCTCGATCCCGCCCTTTTCGCGGAATGAGTAGGGCAGGCCCATTGCCTCCGGAACGATCAGGATGTCACTGAAAATGATGGCCGCGTCCAGCTGGCTGAACCTCCTCAGCGGCTGGAGCGTCACTTCGGTGGCCAGGTCCGGGGTTTTGACCATGGTGACAAAATCATACTTTTTCTTGAGGGCGCGGTACTCAGGCAGGTAACGGCCGGCTTGGCGCATAACCCAGACCGGGGGACGGTCGGGGGCTTGATCGGTAAAAGCGTTTAGGAAGCGTTCTCGGGAGTTCATCAATTTACAGGTTCGCCGATTGTTGCAACCGAAGGGGAACGGTCAATGGTTATGTGGGGGAGGACGGGGGACCAGGGTTGCGGAATTGATGAAATGGGGTACTGGTGGGGGTATGTCTGGAAAACGGATGGTCATATTCGGATGCGGCTACGTCGGCCGGGAACTAGCTGCAGCGGCCGCTGAGGCCGGGTTCGGGGTCTGGATCCATTCCCGCAATCGGGAGTCGCTGGCTGCCGTGGATTGTGTTCCCGAAGAACGGAAAGTCGTCGGTAACCTGCACGAAACGGGCTGGCACGGAGGTCTTGCCGGTGAATGGGATGTGGCGGTCAACCTGGTCAGTTCGGCGGGGGGTGGCCTTGATGGCTATCGCCTTTCCTACATCAATGGAAACCGGTCCATCCGGGAATGGGCCGGACGGGAAAGTGTCGGCCGCCTGATCTACACCAGCGCCACCTCGGTCTATCCCCAAAGCACTGGGGAATGGGTCAGCGAGAAGGATGTCCCCGAAACGGGCTCGCTTTCCCCCAGCGGGCAACTGCTTCGGCAGGCTGAGCTGGAGACCCTCGACAGCGATGTCTTCGACAGTGTGGTGGTGGCCCGTTTGGCCGGCATCTACGGGCCGGGCCGGCACCTCTATCTGGACAGCCTGCGGGGTGGGCTGAGGGAATTGCCCGGAGATGGTACCGCATGGCTGAACCTGGTTTACCTGAAGGATATTGTCGGTGTCCTGCTCCGCATGGCGGAAGCCGACCTGCCTTCCCTACGGAATGTCTTTAACGTGGTCGATGATCATCCCGAGCGCAAACAGGCCATTGTCGACTGGCTGTCCCGGAGACTGGGCCAGGCGACAATTCCCTTCAACCCGGACCTGCAGGGGCCCCGGGCCAGCAAGCGGACTTCCTCTGTCGGGTTACCGAATCGACGGGTCAGCAACCAGCGCCTGAAGGAGGATCTCGACTGGCAACCGTCATTCCCCAGCTATCGTGAGGGCTACGAGGATATCCTCGGGTCCGCCTAGGGGAGCAGATGCCAGGTGCGTTCCCGGGTGTAGACCCGCTTCCCCTCGATGACTTCGCTCCGCATCAGGTGGAACTCCTCCACCTTGAAGGGCGCGGCTCCAAAGTCCGGGTGTCGCTTGAGGAACTGCTTGACGGTCTCATCGGCCGCATGGTTGACCCGGGCGATGGTAATGTGCGGGTGATAGATCCGCTTCTCCGGTTCGATGCCGATGTTGAAGAGGGCATCCTCAATCCGCTTGTGCAGTTGAAAGAGCCGTGGATGGGCGCTGGAGACCCCCGCCCAGACCGCATGGGGATGCCCCATCGGGGGAAAACTGCCCAGGCCTTCGATCGGCAACAGGAATGGATGGACCTCGATCGGATCAATGGCCGCCACAATGTCCTCCTGGAACTGCCCGGGAATGTCCCCGATGAATTTCAGGGTCAGGTGGTAGCGCTCGCGGGGAACGTAGTGGAACCCCTTTAACGGCTCCTCCACCAGACTGCACAGGCTATCCTTGACGTACTCGGGAAGTTCAATGGAGAGGAAGAGCCGCTTGCCCCTGAACGATGGTTCGCGACCGTTCTGGGAGTTGTTGCCATCGTTGCCCATCGTACGGATGGGATTCAAGGGAATGCCTGCCGTGTTGACAAGTGCCAATGCCCCCGGATGCAGCGAAATTGACAGCCGGTGCCTGACCTGTCATCTAAAGCCCATGAGCCATTTGATTTCCGATAGTGAACTGGAGGTTGCCTTGAGCGGCTTGCCGGGGTGGTCCGTGGAGAATAACCAACTGTGCAAACGCTTTGTCCTGCCCAGTTTCCGGGACGCGGTGGCCGCCATCGTCCGCATCAGCTTCGAGGCGGAGGAATCCAACCACCATCCGGTGATCTCCTGCTTCTACACGGAGTTGGAAATTCGACTCACCACTGGCGATGCCGGTGACAAGCTCACGGACAAGGACCTCAAGCTGGCCGCCAAGATAGAGGAACTGGTCGGGTAGAACGGCTCGCAGGCGGGATGCCTGCGGCACCAAAGACGTGTAACAGGCCGGAGGCCTGTTTCACCTTACTTGGAGGGGGTGTAGATGCTGAATAGGGTATCGGCTATCTCGCTCGGGGTCGGGGAGACGGCGATGCCTGCCGCTTCCAGGGCCGCGATCTTGGCCGAGGCGGTCCCGCTGCCACCGGAGACAATGGCCCCGGCGTGTCCCATCCGGCGCCCGGGAGGCGCTGTGGTTCCGGCAATAAAGGCGGCAATGGGTTTCCGGACATGTTCCTTGGCGTAGGCCGCAGCCTCTTCCTCGGCGGTTCCCCCGATTTCCCCGATCATGATGATTGCCTCCGTCTCGGGATCCTCGTTGAAGAGCCGCAGGGCATCGGTGTGGCTGGTCCCGTTGATGGGGTCGCCCCCGATACCGATGCAGGTGCTCTGGCCATAACCGCGTTCGGTGACCTGGAACATGGCTTCATAGGTGAGGGTACCGGAACGGCTGACCACCCCAATCTTCCCCGGACGGGCAATGTATCCTGGCATGATACCGATGTTGCAGATCCCGGGAGTCATGATGCCGGGGCAGTTCGGGCCGATCAGCCGGGTTCCCGGCGCCTTCCGGAGGGCGTCCTTGACCACCGCCATATCCCTGACCGGGATGCCCTCGGTGATGCAGACGATCAGCTCAATGCCGGCGTCGATAGCCTCGAGGATCCCATCCGCCGCGAAGGGCGGGGGAACGAAGATGACGCTGGTGTTGGCGCCTTCCTTTACAACGGCATCACGGACCGTGTTGAAAATCGGCAGTTTGTCGTCAAACTTCTGGCCGCCTTTGCCCGGGGTGACAGCGGCCACATACTGTGTGCCGTATTCAATATTCTTCCGCGCGTGCAGGCTGCCGAATGTTCCGGTGATGCCCTGACCCACTACACGGGTTTCCTTACCAACTAGTACTGACATGGTCTCTTGAAATTGGGGGTTATGACTGGCTCTTCCTGACTTCCTCGACAACCTTCCGGGCTGCGTCGCTCAGGCTGTCGGCCGGGATCAGCGAGAGCCCGCTCTCCTTGAGCAGGGCCTTGCCTTCATTGACCTCGTTGCCTTCCAGTCGGACCACCAGGGGAACGGTGATCTCAACGTTCCTGGCCGCTGCGATGATCCCGGCAGCGATGACCCTGCAGCTCATGATGCCACCGAAGATGTTGACTAGGATCCCTTCCACCTTGGAGTCGCTGAGGATGATTTTGAAAGCCTCCGTCACCGCTGCTTCGCTGGCTCCCCCACCAACATCGAGGAAGTTGGCCGGGTTGCCCCCGAAATGCTTGATGATGTCCATCGTGGCCATGGCCAGGCCGGCCCCGTTGACCAGGCAGGCGATGTTGCCATCCAGGGCAATGTAGCTGAGCCCGTGCTTGCCTGCTTCCACCTCCTTGGGGTCCTCCTCGTCGAGGTCCCTCAGGGCGAGAATGTCCGGGTGGCGGCCCAAGGCGTTTTCATCAAACCCCACCTTGGCATCGAGGGCGATGATATTGCCCGCCGGGGTGGTGATCAATGGATTGATCTCCACCATGCTGGCATCCTTTTCCCAGTAGAGGTTGTACAGCCCGGTCAGGAGGGCATCCAACTGCCTCAGCTGGGTTGTTTCAGTGAATCCCAGACCGAATGCCACCTGACGCTTGTGGTAGGCCTGCAGGCCCTGGGCCGGATCGATGAACACCTTGGTGATTTTCTCCGGCGTTTCTTCAGCCACTGTCTCAATCTCGACGCCCCCCTCGGTGGAGGCAATGATCACCGGGCGACTGCTCCCCCGGTCGAGGGTGATGGCCAGGTAGTACTCCTTGGCAATTTCGCACGGTTCAGTGAAATAGAGGGTCTTGACGGCCTTGCCTTCCGGGCCGGTCTGGTGGGTCACGAGCGTGTTCCCCAACATCCGCGAGGCAGTCTCCGCCGCCGCTCCGGCATCCGGACATATATGCACGCCTCCCTTGAAGCCGTCCGTGAAGGTTCCCTTGCCGCGTCCACCAGCATGGATCTGGGCTTTCACCACCACCGGTCCCTCCGGCAGCCACTTCAGCGCGTTGCTAATTTCATCCGCCGTCTTAGCAGATTCCCCCTTGGAAATGGGAATTCCGTAACCGGCAAACAGGTCCTTTGCTTGAAACTCGTGAATGTTCATTACTTGCTGTTTCGAGTAGTGTCGCTCCTCCCTTGGGCTGACAATCCTTTTCTGGGGTCTTTTACCCGCCTTTCCGCGGACCTCGCGAGGATATTTTATAAAACTTATATTTAGTGATTATAAATAGTTGATTTGTAAAATATATGCTTTATACGGGGGCTATACCTTGTCTGAACTAGGGTAAAGTATTTACTTGACGAAGAAATTGCAAATCCTATCAATTTAGGGGTCCGAATTGAGGTGCGTGTCTTCACCCCCGGAAGGGCAAAATAGCTGCTGTCGTTATGGTTAGACCAAATCAAGAGGAAGGACGTTCCTTGGGCACGGGCGCATCCGGCAAACAGGAGGACCTCGCGTTGCATGTATTGCATTCGCTGGACCAGCCTATTTGCATTATTGATGCCGAAGACAGCTACCTCTTTGCCAACAAGGCCTATGCCGAATTGTACGGGATTGGCCTTGAGACCATCAAGGGCTCGCATTTGCGGACGGTGATCGGTTCCTCCTTCTACGACAAGAAAATGAAGCTCCTGCTGGACCGTGCCCGCGCGGAAGGCCTGAGCGAATATAGTGGCTGGGTCGATTTTCCCGAGGCGGGTCGCCGCTATGTTGAGGCGGGCATGCGCCAGTACACCTGTCCCGGGCTAAAGGGGAAGCAGTGCCTGATGCTGCAGCAGAGGGACATCACCGACCGGGTGGAACTGGACCAGCGCCGACGCAAATCGCTTTCTTGCCAGGAAAGCCTGATGGCCGAGGCGCCAGCGATGATCTGGATCTTCGGCAAGGACCTGGTCGCTCACTACTACAATGAGTCTTGGCTCAATTTTACCGGGAACACCCTGGTTGAGCAGATCCGGGAGGGTTGGATTAGCATGGTCCATCCCGATGACCGGCAGACCGTTGTCGACCGTATCGGTTATGCCATGGAGAACCGCGATGCGGTACAGGTTGAATTTCGTCTCCGCTACCTGATGGGTGGCTTCCGCTGGATCCGCCTGAGCGGGAAACCGATGGCCGGCTCATCGGGTTCCGAGGGGGACTACATCGCCTCGGCCCTGGACATCCACGACCTCAAGCTGAGGGAAGAGAAGTTGAAGGTCATTCTGGAGGAGGAGCACCACCTTCGCGAGCAGGCCCTGATCCAGAAGGCGGTCGCCGACCGGGCCAACTGGGAAAAGTCGGCCTACCTGTCCCTGGCCAGCCATGAGATCCGTACCCCGATGAACCCGGTGATCGGCTTTGCCGACCTGTTGGCATCCAATCCCGACCTGGACAAGGATTCCAAGGAAATGGCCCAGATGATTCTCAAGGCGGGCAAAACCCTCCTGACCCTCATTGACGAGGTGCTCGATTTCGCGAAAATCGAGGCAGGGGTTCTTCAACCGGCCCCCGAGCCGATGGACGTTCACGACCTGCTTCTCGAGGTCGACGGCTTGTACGGGTTTGATGCCAAGTCCCGTGGCATCGAGTTGAAGATAACCGACAAGGTCTCTTCCACCGAGGACCTTTACGAGGACCGCCTGCGCCTGCAGCAGATCCTCGGGACGCTTATTTCCCATTCCATCAAGTTTACCCACACGGGCGAGGTCGAGCTCATCGCCGAGTCGGAGGATGTGCGCATGAATGGGAGCTACCTGCAAATGCTCAAGTTTACGGTGCGTGACACTGGTGTGGGCATGGATCAGGAAGAGGTGGAAAAACTTTTCAAGCCCTTTGCCCGCCCGGAAAACGAGTTCACCGACAAGTACGCCGGAGCGGGGCTCGGCCTGGCAATCGCCCAGAAGCTGATCGAGGCCATGCGCGGCACCATCAATGTGCAGAGCGAGGTGGGGAGGGGGACCACCGTCGAGCTGGTGATTCCCTACACTCCCGTGCCGGAGGAACTTCGCCCGGCGCTGGTGCGCAACGAGGGCGAGGAGTCGAGGGACCGTCAGGAAAAGAAAAAGGCCAGCATCCTGATCGTGGATGACGAGGAGAGCAGTCGTCAGGTCAACGCCAGCCTGATGAAGTTCCTCGGGTATGCCTGTGATGTCGCCTGCAATGGCGACGAACTGATGGAGAAACTTCAGGAGAACAGCTATTCCATGATCCTGATGGACATCATGATGCCGGGAATGGACGGATTGGAGGCGACCCGGCATATCCGCAACGGGGATTGCGGTGAAACCAATCGGGAGGCCTACATTGTCGCTGTCACCGTTTGCTCGGAGCAGGAGGACAGGGACCGTGGCTTCAAGGCAGGCATCAACGCCTACCTGACCAAGCCACTGACGATCCAGGCCCTGCGTGAGATCATCAACGAGTAGGACGCTCTCGGGCTGACAATCTAGACGCTGGCCAGGACTGCCTTCTGCATGGCGGTCAACTCGGCGATCCCGCCCTCGGCCAGTTGCAGCAAATCCTGCAGTTGCTGGCGGGAGAAGGTGGCTTCCTCGCCCGAGGCCTGGGCTTCCACGAAGCGGCCCTGCCCGGTCATGACGATATTCGCATCCACGGAGGCGTCCCGGTCTTCCACATAGCAGAGGTCCAGCAGGGCCACGTCATTGAGAATGCCCACGCTGACAGCCGCGACGCTATCGGTGAAGGGTGACTGCTCGAGATCACCCTTGGCGATGGCCCTCTTGATGGCAATTTCCGCCGCCAGCCAGGCTCCGGTGATGGAAGCGGTCCGGGTCCCGCCGTCGGCCTGAAGGACATCGCAGTCCAGCCACAGGGTGTGTCCCGGCAGCTTGGACAGATCGGCCACCGCCCGCAGGCTCCGGCCAATCAACCGCTGGATTTCCACCGAGCGCCCGTCCTGTTTACCCCGGCTGATGTCTCGCCTCTTGCGGTCCAGCGTCGAATAGGGAAGCATGCTGTACTCGGCCGACATCCACCCGCCCTGGACATTCTGGGACTGCATCCAGCGGGGAACTCCCTTTTCCAGGCTGGCGGCGCAAATCACCCGGGTGTCGCCGAAGCAGGCCAAAACGGATCCACTCGCGTTGGGAGCGAAATCCACCTTGAATTCAACCGGTCTCAATTGGGCGATCTGGCGCCCGTCGGTGCGGGAATTACTTTCCATTCACAGAAGGTAGGCACCCCACGAAAAAAAATGCACTAAAAAAGTGAACGAATTGGCGAAAGGCCGCGTCTACTCCTACACTGACTTTTAAGTCGTGGTAAGTCTTAAAATTGGTTGTTTGGATATCAAGGAGTGAGTTAAGCCCCGATCGGGATCCGGTCGGGGCTTTCTTTTATTTGCTTGCCAAGGATTGCCCCAGCCTTGATTGGTGAAGGTTTTAGCGGGTCTGAATCCAAGCAAAAGCAACCGTCAGGATTGCCCTTTTTGCCCGCGGGGGGGAGTCCGGATAACAATTTAACAAAGAATGCGACACACGCTATCCGTCCTTGTGGAAAACAAGTTTGGTGTGCTGGCCAGAGTAGCAGGAATGTTCAGCGGCCGGGGCTTCAACATTGACACGTTGAACGTCGCCCCGACCCATGATGCCCGCTATTCACGGATCACTGCCACCGTCAGAGGGGATACGCAGCAGCTCGATCAGGCGATCAAGCAGCTGCACAAGCTGGTGGACGTCATCGAGGTCGACGATTTGGCTCAGGGACAGTTCGCCGCCCGGGAGTTGGTGTTGGTCAAGGTCGCTGCCGACGGTGGCAAGCGGGCAGAGCTTTTGCAGATATGTGAAATTTTCCGTGCGAACATTGTGGACGTATCGCATCGCAGCATGATCATTGAAATGACAGGTCGCCAGAGCAAGATCGACGGCTTTCTGGAAATGATCACGCCCTTCGGAATTAAGCAAATGGCAAGGACCGGTACGGCTGCCTTGCGCCGCAACCGCAAACTCGAACTATAACAGGAAAGGTAAGAACGAACGATGCCTGCGAAGGTATATACTGAAAAGGACGGGGATCTCCGTGTTATCAAGAACAAGACGCTGGCCGTAATCGGTTTCGGGTCGCAGGGCCATGCCCACGCGCTCAACCTGAAGGAAAGCGGCATGAATGTCATCATCGGCCTCTACAAGGGTAGCCAGTCGATCCCGGTGGCCAAGAAGCTCGGATTCGAGGTCATGGAGACGGCCGAGGCCGTCAAGGCTGCCGACGTTATTATGCTGGCCGTGCCGGACATGAAGCAGAAAGGCGTCTATGAGACCGACATCGAGCCCAACCTGACCAAGGGCAAGACCCTGGTCTTCATTCACGGATTTGCCATTCACTATGGACTGATCACCCCTCCGAAGGGAGTCAGCACCATCATGGTTGCCCCGAAGGGCCCCGGGCACACCGTCCGCGCCCAGTACCAGGAAGGCAAGGGGGTTCCGGCCCTGATTGCCGTCCTCAAGGGCTCCAGCAAGGATTCAAAGAAGATCGCCCTGGCATGGGCCAAGGGAATCGGTTCCGCCCGCGCCGGCGTCATCGAGACCACCTTCAAGGAAGAAACCGAGACCGACCTGTTCGGTGAGCAGGCCGTTCTTTGCGGGGGTGCCAGTGCCTTGGTGCAGGCCGGTTATGAGACCTTGGTGGAAGCCGGGTACCAGCCGGAGATGGCTTACTTTGAGTGTCTCCATGAACTCAAGCTGATCGTCGACATGATGGTCGAGTCCGGTGTCAGCGGGATGCGCTTCAGCATTTCCGAGACTGCCGAGTACGGGGACTACACCCGTGGGCCGCGGGTCATCACCGCCAACACCAAGAAGGCGATGAAGAAGATCCTCAAGGAGATCCAGGACGGGAAGTTTGCCCGCGAATGGGTCAAGGAAGCCAATGCCGGCTATCCGAACTACAAGAACTTCCAGAAGGAAGGCGCCAAGCATCCGATCGAGAAGACCGGTGCGCGTCTGCGCAGCCTGATGCCGTGGGTCAAGAAACGCGACATCCGGGGGGCACAGGCCGGCTATTCCAACTGATTTTCCACTGGTTAATTTATCGGCACCCGGCCGGTCGGCGTTGGTACCGGCCTGCCGGGTGTTTTCTTACAGGAGATGGACAAGCGAACAATACGGGTTGCGACACGGAAGTCGCCTCTGGCAATGCGCCAGACCGAAATGGCCATTGCCGAGTTGCAGGCCCTGCGTCCGGAATGGACCTTCGAGGTCATTCCAATGAGCACCACGGGTGACGACCGCTTGGCCTGGTCCCTCGAAACCAGCGGTGGCAAGGGGCTCTTCACCTCCGCTCTCGAGGAGGCAATCGTCAACGGCAAGGCGGATCTGGCGGTCCACTCCGCCAAGGACCTCCCCACTGAAATGCCGGAGGGTGTTTCCCTGGTCGGCTTCCTTGCCCGGGCACCCGCCAACGATCTCCTGGTTGTCCGGGAAGATGTCCGCGAACCCTCCCTGGTGGCGACCAGCAGTCCCCGCCGCCGGGCCCAGCTGAAGAAACTTTTCCCCGGGGCTGCGTGGAAGGAGATTCGCGGCAACGTCCAGACCCGGATGACCAAGATTGTCGAGGGCTTCGCCGACGCCACCGTGATGGCCCGGGCGGGCCTCCACCGGCTGGGTATCGAGGAGTGGGAGGGCCTGCGGTTTGAGCAGCTCTCCATCACCGATAGTGTACCGGCGGCTGGGCAGGGCGCGATCGGCCTGCAGGTTCGTTCCTCCGATTGTGGCCTTTACGAGGGGCTCCTTTGTGAGTCCACCGCCCGCGCGGTCTATCTGGAACGGGCAATCCTCGCGGCCATGGGAGGCGGATGCCATTCCGCGACGGCGGCCCACTATGAGAACGGGTGCCTCCATGTCTTTGATGAATCCTTTGGTTACCGGATGATTGAACCACCGGTAGACCAGGACTGGCTCGCCCCCGGTTACGCCGGGGAGCTTCTGGAGGAATTGCGCTCTTGATCCAGGCCCATCCATTGCAGGGACGACGAATCGTCCTGACCCGGAATCCCGGCGGTGCCAGCCGCCTGGCCCGGCGTCTGGAGGATCTCGGTGCCGAGACCCTGAGCATTCCCCTGATCGATGTCCGGGAGGACGTTGATGCGCTGGCTGCCGGCGACATCTTCAAGGAGTTCGCCTCCTATGAGTGGTTGCTTTTTACCAGCCGCAACGGGGTGGACCATTTCCTTTCCCTTTTCCTGCGCGCCTATGAGGATATTCGTTCGCTTGGATTTGTCCGGATTGGGGTGATCGGGCAGGGGACCGTTGAAGCCCTGGCGCGGTATCATCTGAAGCCGGACCTCGTGGCCCCCAAGGCCACCGCTGCAGACTTGGCCCGTGCCCTCGGCGAGGAACAGACCCTCGATAACACCAAGGTGCTGATCATCACCGGCAACCGCAACAGCGAGGAGCTTCCCAAGGAGCTCTGGGAACAGCGGGCCATCGTCGACGCGCTTCAGGTCTACTCAACCCATTTCTGTGATCTTTCCGGTAACGAGGCGGCCGCTACATTCCGGGCCGAAGGGGCCGACGCCATCGTCTTTGCCAGCGCCTCGGCGGTGGAGGCCTTCGGCGAGCAGGCAAAGCATCTTTCCTTGCAAAAGGGGGCCCGGGTTCCTGCCCTTTGCAGCTTCGGGCCCACCACCTCGGCCCGTATGAAGGCCGCCGGCATACCGGTGGCGGTCGAGGCGGATCATCCCGGGCTCGACGGAATGGTCGAGGCTCTGGTAAGTTACTTTTCGGACAAGGATTAAGACCGGAATGATACCCAAGGTGAAAGTTTGCGGCATTACCCGGGTCGAGGACGCGGAGCTGGCGCTCTCACTGGGGGCGGATTTCCTTGGGGTCATAGCCTATCCGAAATCGCCCCGCGCGGTTGATCCGCAACGCATCCCGGAGCTGCTGGAAGCTATTCCCGCCGGCCGCAGGGTAGTCGTCGACGTGGCCCCCCAGCCCGACCGGGTCGCCCTGTACAAGTCCCTGGGGTTCGATTATTTCCAGTTTCACTTTGATCTGGCCATATCGATGGCCGCGATCGCCGGCTGGTCGGAGCAGGTCGGGGCATCGGCCCTCTGGCTGGCCCCACGCATTCCCCGCAACGAGCATGCCTTCCCGCAGATCCTCATGGAGTTCTGCGAGACCCTCCTGTTCGACGCCTATGATCCGCATTCCTATGGAGGAACCGGGAAAGCCGGGGCCAACTGGCAACAGTTCCTCGACTGTACGATCCTCTACCAGCATAAGCGGTGGATCCTCGCCGGGGGCCTGTCCCCGGAAAATGTCCGTGAGGCACTCGCCTTTACTCAGGCGGAGATGATTGACGTCAATAGCGGTGTCGAGTCGTCCCCGGGAATCAAGGATCCCGTCAGGCTGAAGACCCTCTTCGAAAAACTGAAGGGAGCCTGAGCCCGGGCCGGCGATTTGGGTTGACGGTGAACGGGTGTATACTGTATACGTTTGTCCATATGAAGGAATTGACGTTTCGGCAGCAGGAGGTTCTGGGATACATTCAGCTCCACATGCGGGAGTACGGGACATGGCCCAGTTTCAGGGAAATTGAGGAGCATTTCGGATTCAAGAGCACCAATGCGGTGATGGGGCACCTCAAGGCGCTGGAGAAGAAGGGCTACATCAGCCGGGTCCCCGGCCAGGCCAGGACTTTCAGGATCACGATGGATCTCAACGAGGAGACCCAGCCCATGGAATCGCTCGAGGTCATCGATATCCCCATTTACGGCAGCATCGCCGCCGGCTTCCCCGACGGGGTGGAGTCGGGGGGCGAGATTGGCCGCCTGCAGATCGACAGCGAGACCGCGGGCATCCGGCGCTCCCGGCGTAGCTTTGCCCTGCGGGTGCGGGGTGAGTCCATGATCGATGTGGGCATTTTCGACGGCGACACGGTGGTCATCGAGCAGTGTCCCCCCAACGACGGGGATATTGTGGCTGCCCTGATCGACGGGGAGACGACCCTGAAGCGCTTCATGAACAAGCCGGGCCGGTCCCCTTACCTGAAGGCCGAAAACAGGAATTTTCCGGAACTGCACCCCATATCGGAGCTGGTCATCCAGGGGGTGGCCCGGGCGGTGGTGCGCAATTTGTGATACCCCGGAGTACTCCGGCATGCCGGAGCTTAAAAAAGCTCAAACTTGTTTGAGCACTCCAAACCGGTTGCCGGGTCTTCGAAGGTCGAACCTGATTGAGCTGGTCGGACGTGTTTATCGGCCCAATGCCTCCAGCACCAGTCCGGTGGCGAAGAAACCCATCGAGGCAGTGACATGAGTAGCGCTGCCCAAGCCCGCATCGCAGTTCAGTCCGCCGGGAGTATTATCCGGGCGGGTCTCGCAGACGCTGCCGTCAGCCAACGGGAATTTTGGCAGTTCATCTGAGTAGACACAGGGAATCTTGAACTTGCCCTTGCCGGTGCGGGGGAACCGGTACTCCTGTCGAAGTTTCTTACGGGTCAGCATGAGGAGTCGGTCGCCCCTGCTGACGCTGAGGTCGGCCACCTTGATCCGGCTGGCATCGGTCCGGCCGCCGGCGCCTCCAACGGTGACAATGGGGATTCCCTTTTCCCTGGCTGTGGCCAGCAGGTGGGTTTTCTGGCGGACGCTGTCGATGGCATCAACCACTGCCGAGCAGGGGCTGGCGAAGAAGGTGCTGGAGGTGGATTCGCCGTAGAACAGGTGCTGTTCGTGGATCACGACTTCCGGATTGATGGCCTTCAGGCGTTTCGCCATGATCCGAACCTTGGAATGCCCGATGGTGCTGTCGGTGGCATGGATCTGCCGGTTGGTGTTGGTCAGGCAGATGTCGTCGAGATCGACCAGGGTCAGGGTGCCGATGCCCGATCGGCCCAAGGCCTCAGCCACCCATGAACCGACGCCACCAATGCCCACCACCGCAACATGCGCTTTTTGGAATCGCGCCAAAGCAGCCTCGCCGTAAAGACGGCCAATGCCGCCAAAGCGTTCGATGTAACCGGTGGATAGCCCTTTCATTGTGCGTGATACGTTGGGTAGGAATCAGGTGCTGTCAATTAGGGAGACAACCGCCGGAGGCCTGTTACACGTATTCCTACTTGCCACTGTGACATTTTTACACACCAATACCCGCATGCCAGCAACGGTATTGATAGTTGACGATGAGAAGCACACCCGGGAGGGCCTGATGCTGGCCCTTGAGGACGAATACGATGTGTATCTGGCCAGTGACGCGGAAGAGGCCTTCAATATCATGGAGTCCGAGCCGCTGGACGTGGTTCTGACGGACCTCCGGATGGCCGGAAAGAGCGGAATGAAGGTCATCGACCGGGCCATGGAACTGCCGAAGAATCCGGTCGTCATCATGATGACCGCCTACGGGAATGTGGAGACAGCGGTGGAGGCCATGAAGCGGGGGGCCTACGATTTCCTGACCAAGCCGGTCAGCATTGAGAAGCTGGAAATCCTGATTCGCCGCGCCCTCCAGAGCCGCAGCACCGAGGCCGAGGTGCATGACCTGCACCAGCGGCTGGACCGGAAATTCAGTTTCGAGGGAATCGTGGGCAATTCAGCCGCGCTGGCCAAAGTCATTGATGAGGTCCGGCTGGTGGCCCCGGCCCGGACCACGGTCCTGATCGAGGGGGAGACCGGGACCGGCAAGGAGCTTATCGCCCAGGCCATCCACCAGAACAGCGACCGCGCCCGTTGCCCCTTTGTCGCCGTGCATTGTGCCGCCCTGGCGGCCAACCTGTTGGAGAGTGAATTGTTCGGCCATGAACGGGGGGCTTTCACCGGTGCCAGTGAGCGGAGAATCGGACGCTTCGAGGCGGCTGACAACGGGACCCTTTTCCTCGATGAAATTGGCGAAATCGACACCAGTACACAGGTCAAGTTGCTCCGCTTTCTGGAGACACGGACCTTCGAGCGTCTGGGCAGCGTCAAGTCGGTGAGTGTTGATGTTCGCCTGGTGGCGGCGACCAACCGGGATCTTGAGTCGATGGTCAAGGAAGGTAAGTTCCGGGAGGATCTCCTCTACCGGCTCAATGTGGTCAAGCTGGCCATGCCGGCCCTCCGTCAGCGTCAGGACGACATCCCAATCCTGCTGGGGCACTTCATACGCCAGTTTGCCGAGGAGAACGGGGTTCCCGTGGTGGAGATTGACGCGGATGCGATGCTGGCCTTGAAAGGCTACGCCTGGCCAGGCAATATCCGCGAGTTGAGGAATTTTGCCGAGAACACGGTGGTCATGAAGCGGGGAGGGCGA
>JBMTVW010000016.1:0-27583 GCA_049451775.1 Opitutales bacterium
GTCATTCTCAGCAACCGCTCGACTCACGGCACGATCGCCTGGTCCGTCAGCCTCCTCCTGCTCCCGGTGGCGACGGTTCCCCTCTACGCCGTATTCGGGCGTGACCGTCTGCGATCCTATATTTCCGCTCGCCGTCAGGTGGACAACCAGTTCGCCCGTCTCCATCCGGAGAAGATCACCGGTGCCGATCCGGAAAGCAGTTTCAACTGGACCGTGCTGGCCGCCCTGGCCAAGGGACCTCCCACCCGCGACAATTCGGTCAGGCTCTTCTTTGATGGCCGGTCGACTTACGATTCCATGCTGGAAGGAATAAACCGGGCAAGGGAGTACATCCTATTCCAGTTTTTCATTTTCCGGGATGACGCTGAAGGCCAGCGCTTTCTGGAGCGCCTCATGGAAAAGGCCCGTTCGGGGGTGCGGGTCTATTTTCTTGTCGATGCCATCGGTTCCCGGGATCTGAAACCCGCCTTGTTTCAGCAATTGCAGGCAGTGGGCATCCAGACCGGGATCTTTTCCCCCGGACGATCCCTGAAAGGACGCCTGCGGCTTAATTTCCGCAATCACCGGAAAGTGGTCATCGTGGATGGCCGCGAGGGCTGGTTGGGGGGCCACAATATCGGCGTGGAATATGTCGGCCAGAGCCCCCGGTTCGGGCCATGGAGGGACACCCACTGCCACATCCGGGGATCCGTGGTGGACGGGATGCAGCTGGCCTTCCTTGAGGACTGGTACTGGGCAACCCGTTCCATGCCGGAACTCAACTGGAACGTACCGGTTGAGGACCCCGGCAGTGTGGACGCCATCTGCCTCCCAACCGGGCCCAGTGACGCCGATGACACTTGTGCGCTGGCCTTTGTTCATCTCATCAACCGGGCTAACCACCGGATCTGGATCCACAGCCCCTACTTTGTTCCCTCGGATGAAGTGATCGTCGCCCTGCAACTGGCTACCCTGAGGGGTGTCGAGGTGCGGGTCCTTATGCCCTCGAAAATGGACCACCGGCTGGTCTGGTTCAGCTCCTTCTACTTCAGCGCCCTACCCCAACTCAACAAGGTCCGGTTTTTTCGCTACAATCACGGATTCCTGCACAGCAAGATGCTCTTGGTCGATGACGAGATCGTCGCCCTCGGCACGGTCAACTTCGACAACCGGTCATTCCGGATCAATTTCGAATCGACGATGATCCTGCGCGATCCCGAGCTCATCGGGCAATGCGACCGGCAGATGCGCCTCGACTGGGAACGTTCCACCGAGGATCCCGTTGATCCACTGGCGAAACGAAGCATCGCCTTCAAGCTGGCCGCCAGGGGCGCACGCCTGCTCTCACCTATCCTGTAGATCAGCGCTCCTCGTACCAGACCTCGTCCAGAACCAGCCCTCTGGCGGGCGCGGTCTGGATCAGGTTCGTCCGCTGGCGGCTTTCCAGTATCCGGGCGACATCCCCCGGTTCCAGTTTCCCGATCCCGACGGCAAAAAGACATCCCGCCAGACTGCGCACCATCCGGTACAGGAAACCGCCCGCTTCGGCGGACAGATGGATTTTCCTGCCACAACGTTCCGCCTTGAGGACCCGTACGTCCTTGACCGGGTCATCATCACGCTCCTCACCCGGGTTGGCCGTGAATGCCGAAAAATCATGCAGGCCGACGAGGTGCGCGGCCGCCTCGTTCATCCGCCCGACATCCAATCGCCTGTTGCCGGTGGACCAGTACCAACGGGTGTCGAATGGGTCCGCCCATCCCTCATGGAACTGGTAGACGTAGCGCTTTCCGACGGCGCAGAACCTAGCATGAAAATCATCCGCCACCACCTCCGCTTTATAAACCCGGATGGAATCCGGATATCCCGTCCGAAGAGCCCTCAACAACTTGTCCGGACTGTGCCCCCAGTCGCCGTCGAAATGAAAGACCTGTCCCCGGGCATGCACCCCGCTGTCGGTCCTCCCCGATCCATAGACAGTGGTCCGCTGTCCAAGGATTACCCGCAAGCGGTTCTCCAAGAGATCCTGGACCGTGTTGCCGCTGGGTTGCGACTGCCACCCCTCAAATTGCGTCCCGTCGTAGGCGACTGTGCATTTCCAGCGCATACCTTAATCCTCGTCCTCAAAATAGTCCGACAGGTCCGGTTCCGGCAGGTGCATCGACACCCAGTCCTGAAGAATGAGGGCGGCCGCCCCGGAGTCCACGATCCCGGTTTTCCTCAGTTCACGCTCCTTGCGCCCCCTTAATCCCAGATCGGACTCCATCCGATGGGAAGTCAGCCTCTCATCCATCCGGTGAACCGGCAGGCCAAACCGCTCCTCCAGTTGGGTGATGAAGGCATCCACTTCCCTCGCCTTGAAACCGATGGTCCCGTCCATGTTGTAGGGATATCCCACGACAAGGTCCGTCACCCGGCGCTGTTCCACGAGGGTGGCGACATAAGCCATCCGCTCCTCCGGATTGGACTGGGTGGCGGCGGGTAATGGCGTGGCCACGCCCAGTTCATCGCCCCAGGCCAGGCCAATCCGCTTTTCACCATAATCGATTCCGAGGCAGCGCATCACCGTCAAAGCAGGTTGGCGTAGTCTTCCCGGTCACTGAGGCCCTTGACGAGATTCTTGATCTCCTGGGCCTTGTCCTTGGGGCAAACCAGGGTGGCGTCCTTGGTCCGGACCACAATGAAGTCCTCCATTCCGACCAGGGCCAGGGTGTGGTCGGTGTCCCCGATGATGATGTTGCCCCTGCAATCATGGGTCACCACCCGGCCAACAGCCACATTACCGTCCGCGTCCTTCTGGTAGTGCCGCTCCACGGCGGGCCATTCACCCACATCGTCCCAGTCAAATGCCGACTCTATCACCAGGACCCGCTCCGCCTTTTCCATGATGGCAAAGTCGACTGATATCTTCTCCAGGGAAGGATAATGTTCCTCAAGGAGGCCCTGCAATGGCTTCCCCTGCTTCAGCCCCTGGTCGATGGCCCCCAGCGCTGACCACAGCCCGGGGGTGTGACGCTTGAACTGGTCCGAGATGACCGAAACCCTCCAGAAAAACATGCCGGCGTTCCAGTAGTATTCACCGGAATCGACATAGCCGGAGGCCGTCTCCGCATCCGGTTTTTCCCGGAAGGATTGGACGGCGTAGACTGTTCTCCCCGAGGATTCCCCCACCGGTTCACCTCGGTGAATGTAACCGTAACCGGTGGCCGCAAAGGTTGCCTTGATGCCCACCGTGATCAGGGCGTCCTCCTTTTCGGCGGCCGTAAAGGCTGATTCAAGGACGGACTGGAAGCCCGCGGTGTTGGCGATGACGTGGTCCGCCGGCAACATCGAGAAACTTGCTCCCGGATCGCGGTTGGCGACCAGGACCGTGGCCAACCCGACCGCCGCGGCCGTGTCACGGCCCATCGGCTCAGCGATGACATTCTCCGGGTCCAGCATCGGGCACACGTCAAGGACCGCCTCCCGCTGCTCCTTGTTGGTTATGACCAGGACCCGCTCCGGGGGAACCACCGAACCGATGCGCTCAATCGTCTGGGTCAACATGGGCTTGTCCCCGACGATAGGTAAAAGGTGCTTGGGACGCCGGAGGCGGCTCTTCGGCCAGAAACGTTCGCCGCGGCCACCCGCCATTATGACAACATACCAATTTTCACTCATGTCCGGGAAAGCTGGAGATATTGGCGGCAAATGGCAACGGTAAGTGAGCACTTTATATTGCTTTCGGCGATTGCTTTCCCTATTCAGGTGGTTTTATTTCACCTATGAAGGAAGCAGAGTCACCGATACCCCTTGAACTGGATATCCAGCAGGCGAATGAACTGCTGGAGACAGGGAAAGCCGTTTTCCTTGACGTTCGCGAGGCCATCGAATTACAGGTCTGCCGGATCGGGGATCCGATCCATATGCCCATGGGTGAAATTCCCCTTAACTGGAATACCCTGCCAAGGGACAAGCCCCTCATTGTCTATTGTCACCATGGGCGCCGCAGCATGATGGCCACCCTGTTCCTTCGCCAGCACGGCTTCAACAATGCCTGCAGTCTCAGTGGGGGAATCGATGCCTGGGCGCTAAAAATCGACCCATCGCTGGTCCGTTACTGAATCGGGGGCCCTTCCTCTTCGGGCGCGAACCCGTCCGGATCCTCGTAAATCAGCAGCGGCTCCGGTTCTGGTTCAGGTTCCAGCAGGGCCGCGCGAGCGGATTCACTCGACAGCATCGCCGGGAGCTGGTTGGCCGCATCCTCCGGATTCATTCGGATCCACAGGCGTCCAATGACAATCTCCAGCATGCTTTTGCTATCCTCGTCATAGACTGAGTGGGCCCAATCCATGGCCGTGGCTGGATCCAGATTGGCCGCAAACAGGGCCAGTTGGCCAATCGCGCCATCCAGCGATGAATGGGGTCCCCGGGTATTGATCCAGTTGGCCAGCGGGTCCGGGCCGGCGTTGGCTATCCATTCCTCGGAAATAAACTCCAGGAGCTCCCTCCGGGCGGTCCCGGAAAAACCTTCAAACACCCAGTCAGCGGCCTCTTCAGGCTGGATGTATACCCACTCCCGGATAATTCCGCTCAGGCCCCCGGTTTGTCCGGGATAGGAGCGGGTGATCCACTGGGCTGCCGTCGCTGGCTCGGTGCGGGCCCACGTTTCGGCCAGAACCACCGCTGCCGCGAAGGAACTGTCGACAGGAAATTCACCCAGCCAATCGATGGCTTCCCTCGGTGCCTGGGCCTCGAGAATCTGCTGCATCACCACCTGCGACATCTGGTCCTGGAAAGTTGATGGGGGCATCTGTTCCAGCAACTGGAATGCGATCGGACGGTTTGAACTACTCAGGCTGGAAACGATTACGGCCAGCCAACGCTCCGCCCGCCGGGTGGCCCCGCCTTGGTCAATGACCCACTGCCACGCCTCTGCCGGCTCAGAGTGGCTCCAGCCCCGCAAGACCGATTGGATGGCTAATTCCCTCTCCGGCACCCGGGCAAGGGAGGAGGCAAATACGATGGCCCGGCGACCATCCTCCTCGGCCCATGACTCGAGAAAGGTCGCCAGAACATCATCCCGCCCGGGCCCCCCGGGGATTTCCTGAAGAAAGCGGATCACCGCCATTACCCGTCTTGAAGGCAGTCCGTCCACCAGTTGACCTGCAGCCTCGCGCCGTTGCACCGGGTCACCCACCCTCAAGATTCCGCGGATGGTCTGCTCAAGCTGGTCAGGAACAGCCTCGCCGGAGCCGACCTCAACCAGGGCCGCCAGATCCCCCGACTGGCCCGAGTAGCGCTCAACCACTAGCAATAGTTGCCTCTGGTCGAGGTTAAGCCGGCTGCCGGAACTGTCCCCGGCCCCCGGTCCAAGGTGAAAGGCAAAAGCGGAAAGTATTCCCAGGACAAACACCACCCCGAGGGACACCATCCATCCCAGCCCGAGCAACGTCGCGTTCATTCCCCTGCGGCTCATGTCTTACTCCTCCAGCACGCCACCGGGTTTGCCACTCGGGGGCAGTTCCTTGATGTAGAGATCGCGCTGTGGATAGGGAATCTCGATCCCGGCTTCCTTGAGATCATTCCAGATAAGATAATTGATCTCGCTCTTGAACCCGGATGGCCGCTGGGTCGATTCCAATGTCCAGACCCAGACTTCGAAATTGAGGGATGAGTCGCCGAACTCGACAAAGGCCGCCTCCGGGACCGGATAGGACAGGACGTGGGCGTGCTTCACGGCGGCCGCCTCAAGGACCTGTTTAACCTGATTGACGTCGCTCTTGTAATGCACCCCGACCGGAATCCGGAATCGCACATTATTGTCGGTGTGGCTCCAGTTGGTCACCGGTTCGGATATGAAGCGGGAATTCGGGACAATCACCTCGATGTTGTCATTGGTGCGCACGGTCGTGCTCCGGGCCCGGATGGAGGTGACGGTCCCGCTGGTGGCGTCAACCGTGATCCGGTCCCCCACCTTGATGGGGCGCTCCAGAAGAATGATCAGCCCACTGACAAAATTGTCGGCAATGTTTCTCAATCCAAAGCCAACCCCGAAGGAAACCGCTCCCAGAACCACCGACAGGGTTGACCAGTTCAATCCAGAAATGGTGATGGGGAGGATAATAAACAGGGCCAGGATAAGGAATACATATCCAATCAGCGTCGAATAGGCGTTGGCCAGGCCAGGATTGATGTTGAACCGGGGAAAAAACCTCCGAGTCAGGACACGGTGCAGGATTCGTTTCAGAAGCAAGGCCAATATGATCAGTGTCGTTCCCATTAAGAGGGAAACGGGCGTGAAGCTGACGGTGCCAACCTCGATACTGGCGGTCCAGAAGGAATCTGCTGTCATAACGGGATCTTAAGAGCCATTGAATCGAGTCATCAATACCAATCTGGCCGGATTCAGTTTGTCATTCACTCCCGGGGAAAATCCCGCATGCTGTCGGCCATGGGTAACCGATATGTCATCTCCGCCGGCCACCCGGTGACGGCGGATGCCGGGCGTCACGCCATGGAGTGCGGGGGCAATGCCTACGACGCTCTGCTTTCCGGTTGGCTTGCCTCCTGCCTTGCGGAGCCTGTGCTGACCTCTCCCGGAGGCGGAGGGTTTGCCATGGTGGCCCCCGCAAGCAGGAAGCCGCGCCTTTACGACTTCTTCACCCAGACCCCCCGGCGGGCCAACCCCGAGGGCCACACCTACCCCCTGGAGGCCGACTTTGGAACAACCCGGCAGGTGTTTCACCTCGGTGCTGGATCTGTCGCTACTCCCGGATGCGTCTCGGGTATCCTCGCCATCCACAGCGAATTGGGCCGTCTCCCATTTTCGGAGTGCGCCGCCCCGGCCCGCCACCTGGCCCGCGATGGTCTTTCCCTGACGGGGCATGCGGCCACCCTTCTGGACGTGGTCTCCAACCTGTATTTGGCCACACCGGAATCAACCGCCCTGTTCAAGTCGAGGGAAAACAGCACCGGTTGCCTGCGTGAGGGCGAAATCTACCACAACCAGGACTTCATCACCTTCCTGGAAATGCTGGAGGCAGAGGGAGAACGCTGGTTTTACAAGGGGGATGTCGGGCGTATCATTGGTGACTATTGCCGGGACAACGGCGGCCACCTGACCCGGGACGATTTCATCCACTACCGCACCCAAATCCGTGAACCTCTGGCCATCCGGCGCAACGGTGCCACCGTCTGGCTCAATCCACCTCCATCGATGGGTGGAACCCTGGTGGCTATCGGCCTGTTACTGTCGAACCACGCCCCCGGCACGGTCTACCCGTTCAACCAGGCCAGTGACTGGGTGGACTGGATTCGGCCCCTCCGGACCATGAGCTCCATGAGGACACCCGAGGGTATCGGGACAATGGATCCGGATGACAGGAGAATCCTTCATGAAATGCTGCTAAAGTGGCCCCGGCTCGAGGAGGCCGCAGGGGAATTGTTTCCCGGAGCAATTGACCATCTGCGGACAACAGGCACAACCCAGATCTCGATCATGGATGCCGAGGGTAATGAAGTTTCCATGACAACCAGCAACGGCTCAGGATCGGCCATTATCCCGGCCGGGACCGGATTCATGCTCAACAACATGCTCGGCGAGGAAGACCTCCAGCCAGCCGGACTGCATACATGGAAACCCGATCAACGGCTGTCCTCGATGATGACGCCCGCGATTGCTCACCTTGGGGACGGGAGCCGGGTGGCAACCGGATCAGGGGGATCCAACCGGATCCGTTCAACCATCCTGCAGATCCTCCGCCACCTTATCGACCGCAGATCCTCCCTGAAAGAAGCGGTTGAGGCGCCACGGCTTCACTGGGAAGGCGGCATCCTTCATGCCGAGGAAGGGGCTATGGACCTACTTCAACCGCTGGCAGCCCACCTGCCATGGGAATTCGTTACCCACCCGGTTCCCAACCTCTTCTTCGGGGGTGCCCACTCTGTCCACGGGAGCCCCGGCGGCTTCTTCCATGGCATCGGCGATCCGCGGCGCGGAGGCGTGACCGTCTCCGGCTGATGGCCAAAATCTCGATTTGGAATCGACAATAAGTGGCTTGACCCGAAGAATCAAACAATGGCCGTTAAGCCCCAACTCCTGACCTGGATCACCTGTGACGCCGTCCACATCGACCCCGCCACTGGCAAACACTACCTGATGGGCTGTTTCTCAAACCTGCGGGCCCGGACATTCCCTGCCGTTCACCCGAGGATGATCTGGTTCGTGACCTTGACAGACTTGAAACCGGGAAAACACCAGTTGCGGGTCTCCTACGGGCTGGATATGGAGAATATCAGCAAGCTGATTGAGCGTCCCTTTGAAGCCCACCATCCCCTGGATAAGGTCAACCTGATCAACGAACTGAGAAATCTCCGCTTTGAGCAGCCCGGAGCCTACCAGATCCTGGTCGAAGTGGATGATGAGCCCCTCCTGGTCAATTCGCTGACCGTCTCAGAGTAATTTATAACCAATTATTCCAATCCAATCCCCACAAGTTGCATGCTGAACACGTTTGAACTCATTGGCGTAGGTTCCCCTATCATTGACATTCTGGCCCAGGTTCCGGACGAGTTCCTCGACCAGGTCGGCGGACACAAAGGAGGCATGGTCCTGACCGATGCGGAGACCATTGCCAGGTGGATTGACCTCCTTCCCGGCCATTACACGCAGGCCCCGGGCGGCTCGGCGGGCAACACCATCTTCGCCGCGGCCCGGCTCGGGTTGCGAACCACTTTTCTCGGAAAGATCGGACGCGGGGACGGGGGTGAGTTCTACCAGGAACGGCTCAGGACCCTCGGCGGCGACACCAGCCGGTTCAAGACCGGAACGATTCCCAATGGACGCTGCCTGTCCCTGATCACTCCCGATTCTGAGCGCACCCTGCGGACGGACCTGGGCGCCGCGGCAACCCTTGCCCCGGAAGAAGTGACCCCCGCCGATTTCATCGGGTGCTCCCATGCCCATATCGAGGGCTACCTCCTTTTTAATCCGGACCTGATGCAGGCCGTCCTGACCAGCGCCAACGAGGCCAACTGTCACGTCAGCCTCGACCTTGCCTCGTTTGAAGTGGTCGAGGCCGCTCGTGACCAACTTCCCGACCTCCTCCGGGAACACGTCAACATGGTCTTTGCCAACGAGGAAGAGGCCATTGCGTTCAGGGGCGAGGCGGCTTCCCCGGAAGAGCTGGCGCGGGACTTGGCCCGCTTGTGCGACCTTGCCGTGGTCAAGGCCGGGGCCAGGGGGGCATGGCTGGCCAAGGGCGATGACGTGCTGTTCTCCCCCGCCTTGCCGGGAATCACCGCCATCGACACGACCGGGGCCGGGGACTACTGGGCCGCGGGTTTCCTTGCCGGATGGCTGCAGGGGAAGCCCCTTGAGGTATGCGGTCAATGGGGCGCCCGCCTCGGGGCGGAAATTGTCCAGGTCATCGGGGCCGAGCTCCCCGAATCCAGATGGGAGGCCATCCTCAGCGATATTCGCTGAACCACCGCTTGCGTTTGACGCCTCTTTGAGCCAAAACCTCACCTATGATGAATGAGAGTGAGGTCGAAAAACTAATCCGGGGACTGGCCAAGAAGGCCCTGACCGCTTCCCATCAGCTGGCAGGTCTTTCCACTGAAAGGAAAAATGCCGCCCTCCTGCGGATCGCCGAGCTGCTGGAGGACCCCAAGAGCCTGCCCGCCCTTCTGGAGGCAAACGAACGCGACCTCCAGACCGGAGCTTCGCTTGGGCTTTCCGAAGCCATGCTGGAGCGGCTGCGCCTGACCCCCCAGCGTGTCCTCGCCATGGCCGAGGGAACCCGCCAGGTGATGAACCTCGATGACCCGGTGGGCGCAGTGCTGGAGAAGAAGACTCACAAGAAGGGCTTCTCCATTGAAAAGGTCCGGGTCCCCATCGGGGTCATCGGCATCATTTACGAATCGAGGCCCAACGTGACCATCGATTGCGCGGTCCTCTGCCTAAAGAGCGGCAACGCCACCATCCTGCGGGGCGGCCGGGAGGCCTATCACAGCAACATGGCCCTCGCGGCTATCATCCAGACCGCCCTCGAGGAAACAGGCCTGCCCCGGGATGCTGTTCAGCTGATCCCCACGGTTGACCGCTACGCCCTGTCGGTCCTCCTCAAGCTGGATGACTACATCCACTGCATCATCCCTCGGGGTGGCGAGGGGCTGATTCGGTTCGTGGCCGAAAATGCCCTGATGCCGGTCATCAAGCACTACAAGGGGGTCTGCAATGTCTACCTGGACGCCGCCGCCGATCGCCAGAAGGCGGTCAGGGTAACGGTCAATGCCAAGTGCCAGAGACCCAGTGTCTGCAACGCAGCCGAGAACCTTCTGGTCCACAAGGACGTCCTCGAATCGGTGTTTACGGATGTGGCCAAGGCCCTCAAGGAGGAGGGCGTCGAGTTGCGGGTGGATGAGCCGGCAGCCGCCATTCTCAAGGCCTTCGGCGGCATCAGCTACACGATGGCCACCGAGGAGGATTACCATACCGAGTACCTTGAGAAAATCATATCGGTCAAGACCGTCGATGATCTCGGGGAAGCCATCCGCTTCGTCAACACCTACGGCTCAGGCCACAGCGACGCCATCCTGACGGAAGATCCCGCGGCGGCGGAACGGTTCCAGACGGAAGTGGATTCCGCAACCGTCTACTGGAACGTCTCCACCCGCTTCACCGACGGGTTTGAATTCGGGCTGGGGGCGGAGATTGGCATCTCAACCGACAAGTTGCATGCCCGCGGTCCCATGGGCCTCAATGAGCTGACCACCTACAAGTACCTGATCAGGGGCAACGGTGAAGTAAAGTGAGTGCGCCCGGGATAGCAGACCGTATCGCCAGCCGCTTGGGCTGGGACGACATCGATCCCGGTGCCGTCCGGCAACTGGTGGAACTCGCGCGCCGGGAGGACCTTGAGGGCTGGGGGCTTAAGAACATTCCGGCACGGTCCGGTGACATAACCAGCCAAATCATCCATCAGGGCAACGCGCCCGCCTTGGCTGATCTGGTGGCCCGGTGCGACATGATCGTCGCCGGCCTCCCGCTGGTGCAGTTGGTTCTGGATGCCTACGGTGAGGCGGCGCGGTTTGAGCCGGCGGTCATCGATGGCGCGGTTTGCGCCAGGGGCGAACGCCTTGGCTCCCTCCATGGCCCGGCCCGCCAGATACTGGAAGCGGAACGGGTCATCCTTAATTTCCTCCAGCGGCTGTCCGGGGTGGCCTCCCTGACCCGGACCTTCGTCCAGGCAATGGGCGGATCCCCTACCCGGCTGCTGGATACCCGTAAGACCACCCCCGGATACCGGGTCCTGGAAAAGTATGCCGTTGCCCGCGGGGGAGGATTTAATCATCGGGTCGGACTTTTTGACCGGGTCATGCTGAAGGACAACCACCTGGCGGCGGAAAACGCCGGTTCGGGGGAAGCGCTGGCCGCGCTGGTCAAGCGGGCCCGGGAAGAATCCCCCGATCTCGTTATCGAACTCGAGGTGGACCGCCTTGGACAGATTCCCCCGGCGCTCCAAGCCGGAGTCGATGTTATTCTGCTGGATAACTTTTGCTTCAGTGAACTGCGCGAGGCGGTGGCCCTGATCGGTGACCGGGCAGCCACCGAGGCCAGCGGGGGCATCAACCTAAATGCCCTGCCAAAGCTGGCCTCCATCGGGCTCGATTTCATTTCAACCGGGGCAACCGTGCACCAGTCCACCTGGATGGATATTGGCCTCGACTGGGGGGGAGCAAAATGAGTCTCGATTCCAAAGTGCTTCTCCACTTCATCCAGGCTCCGGGCCAGTTCATCTCCGGGACAGGTATCGGCGAGTCCCTGGGATTGTCGCGGGTCAGCGTCCACAACCACCTTGAGTCCCTTAGAAAACAAGGCTTTGAATTCTCAGCCATTCGCAACAAGGGATACCGCCTGGAAAAGGAACCCGAGGCATTTAACCCGGCCCTGTTCGGGGCCCTGATGGAAAGCCAGGCCTGTCCATTTTTCAAAAGCTATACAGCCCATGGCGAGGTCGGGAGCACCAATTCCATGGCCGAGTCGGAACTGGCTGACGGCCGCGAGACGCCCTTCTTCGTGGTCGCTGATGCACAGACCTCGGGCCGGGGGCGCCGGGGACGCACATGGCACAGCCCGCAGGGGAAAAACCTCTACCTTTCATGCGCCCTCAGGCCGGCCCTGCCGCCTTCCCGGCTCCAGAATATTACCCTCTGGATGGGCCTCCGCGTCTGCCAGTTCATCCGGGAGCTACTCGCCCTGCCCGTCCTCATCAAATGGCCCAATGACCTGATGCTGCATGACCGCAAAATTGCCGGCATGCTGACCGAAGCGCGGGTCGATGCCGAGTTCACCCGGGATCTCGTCTTCGGGCTTGGATTGAACGTCAATTCCCTGATGGAGGATTTCCCGGAAGAGCTTCAATCAGTGGCTGGCTCCCTGGCCCTTAACCTGGGCAAGTCCCTCAACCTATCCCGTCTGGCCCACCAGCTGGTCCAGACCTTGGCCACCACCATCGAGGATTATCTCGGTGAACAGTTCTCCAGCGAGTTAAGCGCCAGTTGGCCCGAATTTGACTACCTCAGGGGCCGGGTCGTCAACAACGGGGAGATTAATGGCAGGGTCCTTGGGATCTCTGCCAATGGCTCCCTCCGGATTGAACGGGAAGATGGTTCCATCATCCTCCTTCACAGCGGCGAGGTAACCCTCGGCACTGGCTCCGTTTAAAAAAATCCCCCCGGGGGGCCGGGGGGAAAGCGACCTGTATGGGATTGCATCTCTCTCGATACTTTTGGGTTATCGGTGTAGAAGCCGATATGAAAGTCTTCTTCAAACGGACAGGGGCCGGTTGCGCATCCGCCGTGTGAAACCCTCATCGAGATCCAGGAAACCGGTGAGTGGGGCTTTTTCGACATGAAAAAGGGAACGAACCGGAACTTCCGCCTGGAACAAGTCAACCATACGCTGTCCAAGCCCATTGTCCTCAAGGACGGCCTGGCCATCCTGAGCGACATGGGATACGTTTTCTACCCCCAGCAGCGGGGGAAATTGATGTTCCAGGATCGCAAGTACATACAGGCGGGACGATCCCGCATCGACCTGCCCTTTGTTGATTTCCAGGAATAAGGAACGGGTTCTGCCCTAATGGACGATCCCGCCCTCGGAGAGGAAGATGCCCTTGAGGTTCATCTCCAGGGCCTTTGGGTTGGGGGATGCGGCCAGACCCACCTGCTTGCTGATCAGCCCTTCCTTGATCAGACGGTACAGGTCCTGATTGAAGGAGCGGGAACCACTGTCCTTTCCGGCCTCAATGACGGCCGGAATTTTCTCAAACCGGCCCTCCGTCAGGACCGTCCTGGCCAGGCCGTCGACCACAAATGCCTCCAGTACCGGCAACCGCCCGTTGCCCTCCAGGGCAGGCAGGAGCCGCTGGGTAATGGTTGCCCGCAGGGTGCTGGCCACCATCCGACGCAGGCCGGCATGCTGGTCATGCGGATAGTACTCAAACAACCGCTGGACGGCCTGCTGGGCGTTCGAACTGTGCAGGGTGCCAAACACATAGTGCCCGGTCTCAGCGGCCGTCAGGGCCGTGTCAAAGGTCTCTGAATCACGCATTTCACCGATGAGGATCATGTCAGGGTCCTGACGAAGGACGCTCTTCATCCCATGGGCGAAGGTCGGGGTGTCGATCCCCACCTCACGCTGGTCGAAGCTGGACTTGATGTCGGAGTAGGTAAACTCAATGGGGTCCTCGAGGGTGACGATGTGCTTGTCCATGTTGAGGTTGATCCAGTTCAACATGGCGGCCAGAGTGGAGCTCTTACCGCTGCCGGTGGGGCCGCAGACCAGCATGATCCCATCCGGACGCTTGCACAGGGTGGTGAAGAGCTTCGAATCAAGGTTGAGCTGCTTGAAGCTCGGGGGGCGGTCCTTGACAAAGCGGAAGACCATGCTTGGGGTGCCCCGCTGATAGAAGGAATTGACCCGGAACCGGCCAATGTCCGGCAAACGGTAACTGTAGTCGATCTGGTTGTCGGTTTGCCAGCGCTCGACGAACTGAGGTGGACAGGTGTCCTCAACGAAGGCCAGAATCTGGTTCACCGTCAACGGGTCCATGTCGATCGGTTCGAGCCGTCCGTCAATGCGCAACAGGGCCGGCTTGTTGGTTTTTATATGAACGTCGCTGGCCCCGTTATCCACGGCGAGCTGCAACAGGTTATTGAAGAGTTCGAGAGTGTCAGACATGGCAAATTAGCGTTTGAAATCTAAACGGACCCCACCTACGGTGGCAATTTCATTTTAGAAAGCAGGTATTTATGTCCTCTGAACAAACATTTCGCGGAGTTTTTACAGCACTGGTCACGCCGATGCAGTCTAACGGGGAGATCGACTGGCAGACTTTGGAGTCGCTGGTGGAGTCCCAGATAGTGGCCGGCATCGACGGACTGGTTCCGGTCGGGACCACCGGGGAATCCCCCACCCTCAACACCGAGCAGCACATTGGCGTTATCGAGCGCGTGGTCAAGGTGGCCGCCGGACGGGTCCCGGTGATCGCCGGAACGGGTGCCAACAGCACCGAGGAGGCCCTTCAACTGACACGGGCGGCCGACATCGCCGGGGCGGACGCCTTCCTGCAGGTTGCCCCCTACTACAACAAGCCCAGCCAAGAGGGCGTTTTCCGTCACTTTAAAGCCATCGCCAACAGCACCAACAAGCCGATTGTCCTGTATTCGATCCCCGGACGCTGCGGGATCGAGATTGCAGTCGAGACGGTTGCACGCTTGAGCGGAGCCTGCCCGAATGTCCGGACCATCAAGGAGGCAGGGGGCGAGGTTGCCCGGGTGGTGGCGCTGCGCAAGGCCTGTCCAGAGGTGACCGTCCTCAGCGGGGACGACGGGCTGGTTCCGGAATTTGTCGCCGCCGGGGCCACCGGGGTGATCAGCGTGGCCTCCAACCTTGCCCCACGGGCAGTCAAGGCCCTCACGGAAGCGGCTCTGGCCGGCGACGGGCAACTGACCCGGAGTCTCTTTGAAACATGGAAGCCCATGCTGACCGACCTCGTGTTCCTCGACGGCAACCCGGTCACCATCAAAGAGGTCATGTTCCAGGCCGGCCGACTCCCCTCCCCCGAGGTGCGCCTTCCCCTGGCCAGGACCAGCGAGGCCAACCGGGCCCGCATCAGCGAGCTTCTCCAATCCATAAATCTGGACGACGCATGAACGAACCACTACCTGTATTGATTTGCGGATACAAGGGCCGCATGGGACAAACCCTCCTCTCGTTGGCGGACAGCGAGAACGCCGTCGTCGTCGCCCGGAAGGACCAAGGGGATTCCTTGGCGGAGGGCCTCGACAATTGCAGGGCTGTCATCGATTTCAGTTTTCACGCCGCGACGGTGGAGATTGCTGAGGCCTGTGCCAGCAAGGGCATTGCCCTGATCATCGGCACCACCGGCCACACGGAGGAAGAGCGGGAACGGATTCTCGCCTGCACCAGCAAGATCCCGGTTGTCTGGGCCGGCAACTACTCGGTCGGGGTCAACCTGCTGTTCCACCTGACCGAAACCGCCGCCCGTGTACTGGGAGACCGCTACCAGCCGGAAATCGTCGAGATTCACCACCAGCACAAGAAGGATGCCCCCAGTGGCACGGCCATCAACCTTGCCGAGGCCCTCGAGGCGGCCCCCGCACTGGCGGAGGCTACCCGCTGCTACGGCCGGGAAGGTGACACCGGGTCCCGTCCCGGGAAGGAAATCGGAATCCACGCGCTGCGCGGGGGCGAAGTGATCGGGGAACACACCGTCTTCTTCTTCGGGCACAATGACCGGATTGAGCTGACCCACCGGGCCAGCGACCGGCGGATTTTCGCCAGCGGCGCCTACCGGGCAGCCCACTGGGCTGTCGAGCAGTCCCCGGGGCTCTACAACATGAGGGACGTGCTCGGGCTGAACTCGACGGACGGAGCCGGGGCATGATCAGTTTTATCGAGGGAAAGGTGGAATCCGCCACCCCGTTGGAGGTGGTGATCAACTGCCAGGGGGTCGGATACTGTATCCATGTTCCCATTACTACCTCGGAAAAGGTTCCCCCGGTGGGAAAGACCATCCGCCTCCACATTCACCCCGTCTACCGGGAGGACAGCCAGGCCCTCTATGGATTCATCAACACTGAGGAGCGCGACTTCTTCAACCTGGTCACCAGTAAGGTGAGCGGCATTGGCCCAAAGATAGCCCTCAACCTGATGAGCAGACTCTCCTTCCAGATGCTGCAGGAGGCGATCGCCCGCGGAGATGCCGCGCTCCTGGCCAAGTGCCCTGGCATCGGCAAGAAAACCGCCGAGCGGGTCTGCGTAGAATTGAAGGACAAGGTTTCGCCCCGAACCGCCGCCTCCTCTGGCGACGCACCCTCCGGCCTTCCTCCCGCCACAACCGGTGCGGGTGCCCAGGCTTACTCGGACGCGGTCCAGGCGCTGATGACCCTTGGCTTCAAGATGGACGCCGCCGACAAGGCGGTCCGCAAGGCCAGCCAAGCCCTTGGTGGCGAGGCCAGCGCGGACGAGCTGATCCGGGCCGCCTTAAAGAACGCCTGATCAATCACGGAGGTGTTTCCGTGTCAGGCTGCGGTCAGCGGCCCCGATTCCTGACACCGGGCCGACATAAAGGACCTCCCCCCCCTCGTTTCCTCCCCCCGGACCAAGGTCGATAACCCAGTCGGCCAGACGGATGACGTCGAGGTTGTGCTCAATCATTATCAGGGTATGCCCCTGCTCCCGGAGCCGGAACAACAGGTCCATCAGATGCTGTATATCCACCCAATGGAGCCCCGTGGTCGGCTCATCCAGGATGTAGAGGTTGGTGCTGCGCTGGCTTTTACTGAGCTCAAGGGAAAGTTTCAACCGCTGGGCCTCGCCACCCGACAAGGTGGGTGCCGACTGGCCCAGCCGGATATAACCCAAGCCGACTGCCCGGAGGGTTTCCAGCCGGCCACAGAGCCTGGGCTGGTTGGAAAATAGCTCCGTTGCCTCGTCGACGGTCATCTCGAGGACATCGGCGATATTGTAGCCCTTGAATCGAACTTCGAGGGTTTCCCGGTTGTAGCGGTGTCCGTGACAGCTGGGGCACTCGGTATAGACGTCGCTGAGGAACTGCATGTCCATGCGGATGGCCCCGTCCCCCTGACAGCGTTCGCAGCGTCCCCCCTTCACGTTGAAGCTGAATCGTCCCGGGCCATACCCACGAACCTTGGCCAGCGGTGTCTGGGCAAACAATTTTCTCAGGTCGTCAAATATCCTCGTGAAGGTGGCCGGATTGGAACGGGGACTGCGGCCAATTGGAGCCTGGTCGACCCTGACCACCCTCTCGAAGGCCTCCAGTCCCTCGATACCACGGTGACGACCGGGCACCTCCTTGGCCCGGTTCAGTTTGAAAGCCGCGGTCCGGCCAAGGACGTCGTTGACGAGGGTACTTTTACCCGAACCGCTGACCCCGGTGACCACCGTCAGCAGGCCAATCGGAAAAGCCGCCTCGATATCCTTCAGGTTATGCTCGTGGGCACCTTTCACCGTCAGCCATCCCCGTGCGGGTTCGGCCGCGGGCACACTGCGCTCGACTCTGGCTCTCCGGCTCATGAAGGCTCCCGTCTGCGACCGGCGGCAGGTCTTGGCCTCCTCCACCGTCCCCTGAAAAACAATTTGCCCGCCAGCCTCACCGGCTCCGGGACCGATTTCCACCAGCTGGTCCGAGGCGGCAATGATGTCCGGGTCGTGCTCAACCACAATCACGCTATTGCCCCGCGCCTTCAAATCCTGCAGGCTGCCGAGCAGTTCAACCGTATTGGCCGGATGCAGCCCGACCGTTGGCTCGTCGAGGACGTAGGTGACTCCCACCAGGCCCATGCCCACCTGGGTGGCCAGCCGGACCCGCTGGGCTTCCCCTCCGCTCAGGCTGGTGTAGGATCGGTCAAGGCTGAGGTAGTGCAGGCCCACCTGGTTGAGGAATTTGAGCCGGTTGCGCAGGCCCTCCAACGCATCCCCGAACCCGGGAATGGAGAGTGAATTGACAAAATCCAGGGCCTCCTGCAGCGAATACCCGAGGAACTGGGGATAATCGACTCCCCCGAGCCGGACAGCACGGGATCCGGGGCCGAGCCGGGCGCCCCGGCAGGACTCACAAAGGCTTTTGGTCTGGTAGGCCATCAAGCGGATGCGCAACCCGTCACTAGTTGTCTTTCGCCGGGTTTCCTCCAAGTCGGCCAGAACTCCCGGGAAGACCGAGGCGACTGGTTTTCGGTTGCCGGGTTTGGTCTTGAAAAGGAATTCCCGTTCACCGGTGCCATGGAGAATATCATGCCGGATGGATTCCGGCAGGGTTTCCCAAGGCACGGTGGGATCAAAGGGATACTGTTCCGCCAGTTGCTTCAGAAGGGCGTTCCTCTCGATGATCATCCGTTTCGAGCCAAGTCGCCATGGCTTGATGGCACCCTTGCGCAACGGCAGGCTGGGATCGGGAACCACCAGGTCGGGGCTGAACTGCAGGGTCTCGCCGAGACCGCCGCACCGGGGACAGGCACCATCGGGATGATCCCATGAAAAGTGTTTCGAGGTCAGGGCAGAATAAACCTTCCCGCAGGTGTCGCAGGAAAAATGCTGGCTGACCACGATCTCCCGCCATTCACCGTCCCGGTTTTCCTGCACCAGTACAATGGCCCTGTTGTCCGCCTCCCGGAACGCCAGCTCAAGCGAGTCCGCCAGGCGGCTCCTCTGGTCAGCCCGCAACACCAGCCGATCGACAATCAGGTCCAGTTGCTGCTCTCCTCTGGAATTAAAAAGGTCCGGTTCGTCCAGCTCACGGATTTCCCCATCGATGCGGACCCGCACATATCCGCTCTGTTTCAGGTGGGGGATTTCATTCCTCAGGACTGCCGTCTTGGCCTTCATGTAGGGAGCAATCACCATTGCCCTGCTTCCTTCAGGCTCCCGGAACAGGCGTTCCAGGCAATCGTCCAGAGACCGCTGCCGGATCCGGCCCCCGTCGTCCGGGCAATACGGTTCCCCGCACAGGGACCACAGGAGCCGCGAATAATCGGCAATCTCGGTGATCGTGGCCACCGTGCTGCGTGGATTTGCATCGCCCCCGGTCCGTTGCTCGATGGCAATCACTGGCGTCAAGCCCTCGATGTAATCGACCTCCGGGCGCTCAATCTGATCCATCAGCTGCCGGGCCCGGGTCGAGAGGCTGTCCATGAATTTCCTGTAGCCCTCGGCAAAAAGGGTGTCGAATGCCAGAGACGATTTGCCGGATCCGCTGACCCCGGTGATCACCACCAACTGCTCCCTCGGAATGGAGAGATCGATGCCCTTCAGGTTGTGTACCCGGGCGTTCTTAAGATGAATGACCTTCTCCATTGCAGAAAAATTTCAATCTTTTGTAAGGTTGTATTGTCTTGTGGTCAATCCGTGCTAGGATAAATCAGCATGCCATGACCGAGACAACTCCCATCCTATACATCAAGCCTGGTTGCCCATGGTGCAGGGAGGCTCTGGCCTTCTTTTCACAGCATGGAATCCCCATCGAGGTCCGGGACGTCACCGCGCGGCCCCAGAATATGCAACGCATGCTTGAGATCAGCGGACAATCCCTCACCCCTACCCTGGAATTCAACGATTTCATCGTGGCGGACTTCTCTGTCCAGGAATTGATCGATGAGTTGGAACAGGTCCCTGAAATCAAGCAGCAGCTGGGACTCGGCGACGAGGAAGACTATAACTGAGCCCCGGCGCGGATCCCCGGTACCAAGGGAACCGGTTTCCCTAGAACTCCGCATTCCCCGGGGTGCGGGCAAAGGGAATGACGTCGCGTATGTTGCCGACCCCGGTCACGAACATTAGCATCCGTTCGAAGCCCATTCCAAAACCGGCATGCGGAGTGGATCCATACTTGCGCAAATCCCTGTACCACCAGTAGTCCTCCTTGGAAAGCTGGTGTGATTCCAAAGCCGCGTCCAGGCGGTCCAGCCGCTCCTCACGCTGGCTGCCCCCGATGATCTCACCGATTCCCGGCACCAGCACGTCCATTGCCGCAACGGTCTTGCCGTCATCATTCTGGCGCATGTAGAACGGCTTGATCTCCTTGGGGTAGTTATAAACTGTTACCGGGCTCTTGAAGTGGGTTTCCGTCAGGAACCGTTCATGTTCGCTCTGGAGATTGGCCCCATACTTGACCGGATACTCGAACTTGACCCCGGAGGTTTCCAGCAACTCCACCGCCTCGATGTAGGACAAGCGCTGGAACGGACGCTCCACCACCAGCCGCAGGCGCTCCAGCAGCCCTTGGTCAACGAATTTGCCAAAGAACTCGAGGTCCTGTGCGCAATGATCAAGGACGTCGCTGATCAGGTACTTGATAAACGACTCCGACAACCCCATGTCCCTTTCCAGGTCACAAAAGGCCATCTCAGGCTCAATCATCCAGAATTCGTTGGCATGCCGCGAGGTGTTTGAATTCTCCGCCCGAAAGGTCGGGCCAAAGGTGTAGACTTCACCATGCGACTGGGCAAAGATCTCCGCCTCCAGCTGGCCGCTGACCGTCAGGTAACTGGGCCTCCCAAAGAAATCCTTCTCGTAGTCAACCTCTCCCTCACTGGTCCGCGGCGGATTCACCGGATCAAGCGTGGTAACGCGGAACATCTCCCCCGCACCCTCGCAGTCACTGGCCGTGATCAACGGGGTGTGCACATACAGGAATCCGCGCTCCTGAAAGAATTGATGAATGGCGAAGGCCAGCCGGGACCGGACCCGGAACACCGCCCCGAACAGGTTCGAGCGCGGACGCAAATGGGATATTTCCCGCAGGTACTCCAAGCTGTGGCGCTTCTTCTGCAACGGATAACTATCCTCTGATCCTCCAACCAATTCAATCTCGGTCGCCTTAACCTCCCAGGTCTGCCCCTTACCCAGGCTCTCAACCAGGGCACCGGTCACCCGGACAGCCGATCCAGTGGTAAAGGTGTGCAGCTCTCCATAACCGGAAATGCCCGCATCCACCACCACCTGGATGTTCGCCAGGCAGGATCCGTCATTCAATTCCAGAAAGGAAAACTCCTTCGAGTCACGCCGGGTCCGGACCCAGCCGTAGACAACCACTTCGCCCACACCAGCTTTCGCCTCCAGGGCTTCCTTCACTTTCATTCTTTCAAGGGCCATACCTCTCCAATATCCGCAGTTTTTCCCTTTTCAATGCCAATAAACAAGAAACCCCGCATCCTGGTGGATGCGGGGTCTCAAATTGTGGGACGGCGCTCGCCACACGCTCTTTCCCGGATGCTGACATTTGGCGCTCGTGATTGCTCATGGCTGCCAGCTCCCCGACGCTATTCTCCGAGGTTCTTCGGAGTCACGGCCTCGTAGCAGGGCCGTAGGGGGGATTGCTCCCTCCTAATACGGGAGTGAGGCCTCTCAGCGCGGATCATCCCGCGGTTGCGAACCGCAGGCCTGCCGCACCCGCCAAGGATATCGCTGTAATCCGGTATCCTTGCCGTTTTTCCCCAAGGTCGGCTCCACTGTTGCCAATGGACGTTTGCCTTGGGTTACGGGTCTGACCTCTTACCTCTCGGAGATGTGTTCGGTTTACAGGCTGTCGACTCGGTTTTTCGAGCCCACTGCTTCTCGAAGGAAACCTGCGGCTGTTGTCATGTACTCGGCCGCCTGCTTCCCTGCCTGCACGGGTGTTTTCGCTGCACCGACGTTTACGGCCGCTTTTGGTGAGATTGACCCTCACCCGCCTCGCACAAACAGACGAACTTCACGGTAACATCTCTTGACCTTCCAGGTCACCGCGTCTGAATTTCCAAGGACGCAAATCCTTCGGATCTCCTGACTCAACCAGCTGGTTTTGCGTGGCCCCATGCCTGGCGCCTCCAGCCAATCGCCGATCGTGTGCAGTCACAATTCAGGACGGAGTGACCCGCCCTGGCACCAACGGTGAAATATGCCTCACGGCGTCGGGCCCTAATGGATGTCTCCTCGGAGGCATCCGGCCTTCGTTTCATGAGGAGCCAGATTCGTTCGATAAACCTGACATTTCCCCGGTTACCCGGGATTATCCTGGGGCTTTCTGAGAAGAATGCCCGTTCTTTCAAAGAACTGAGAAGAGTATCGCTCCTGCGCTCTCTTCTGTCAACCATAAAACGCTGCTAATCAACAATTTGTGAATAATTAAAGGTTATTGACAGGGCCATCGGGAACAGGTGTCGGAAGTCCTTCATTTGGATGCAGATACAGCGTTTTGGGAGTGTGAATAACTTGGCGGATTCGGTGAACAAGTGTGAACAACCCGGAACGGGCTGAATTTTTTTCGAATAAAAATGAAAAACTGGGCAGGAAACCGGGTCCTGGAGAGACCTAGAATTGGCCTGACGGGCTAAATCGGTTCATCGGGGGAACTGATCAGTCGGACCTCCTCGGAGATGGCCTTGAGGAGGACGATGGCCTCTGTGAAGGCGGACTCGGCATTGAAATTCTCGAAGGAAATTTGCTTTTGGCGAGGATCGAAGGACCAGCGACCCCATTCCTCGCTGAGAATGGCAAGGGCCTTGACGGCGGTCCCGATCATCCGGACATCGAGCCTGCGGATTTGCAGAAGCCCGGACTGATCCCAGTCTTGGAGAATCCTCTCCATCTCGGCGACAGCGATGCGGTCTGCGGGGGGCTGCAACTGCAGGTCGCTGATGGCGGTGGTGTATGTAACTTCAAAGGATTCAACGAAGTACTGGAAGGCCCGGGCCTGTTCATAGAGGGCCTTGTGGGCAGCCAGTTCGATTTCCAATTGGTCGAGGGTCCTGAACCGCATCCATGCCTCCGGGCCGAGGGTGGGATTGGCATCCATGGCCTGGCGATAGGCGGAAGACTGTTCTTCCACTTCATCGAGCATCCGGGCATCCAGTTCCCTCAGGCTGTCCAGCAGGTCGTCGGCAATCCGCCCCTCATACTGGACGAAGCGGTCGGTCTTGGCCCGCTCCTTCCGGTCGGCCAGCTGTTCCTGCTGTTCCCGGGCCAACCGGAGCTGCCTCAGGCGCAGTTCCTTACGGACCTTGGTGATGGCCCGTTCTCTGTCCTGGTCGATGCTGGCCTGTTGCTCCCGGGCGATGGTCAAGGGCAGGATCAGGCAACAACCGACGAAGGCAAAAATCCTCCAGGCAAACTGGACAGGGTCTCCGTTCCGGCGAATCCAATGGAAGGAAATGGCCCCCAGGCCGAAGGCCACCACCAGGACCGGCCAGACAATCGAGAGGGCCGGACCCCTGAACCAGCTGACCTCCGGATACCAGCCGGTCATCAGGTGATAGGCCCACCCGAGGAGAAGGCATAGAAATGCCAGAACCAGCCTCATGACTTGTCCAAACCATAGAACCGGGTCGCATTACGAGTCGTGATGGCCGCCAGCTCATCCGCCGTCACCCCAAACAGACCAGCCGCAAATTGCGCTATATGTGCCACATTGCCGGGCTCGTTGACAGAGCCCCTGACCGGCTCCGGGGCCAGGTAGGGCGAATCGGTCTCCAGCATCAACCGGTCGAGCCCCTGGACCAGGGCGGCCTGGCGGATCGGCTCAGCATTGGCATTCCTGTAAGTCAGGATTCCGGTGAAGGAAGCCCGTCCACCCCGATCGTTGATTTTCCGGACCAGGTCCGGGCCATCGGTGAAGCAGTGAAAGACTACCTTCTCCCAGTCGATTCCGCTCTCGTCAATGAGACGGATACAGCAATCCACCGCATTGCGCGAGTGGATGACCACCGGGCAGTCCAGCTGGTAGGCAATCCCCAGCTGCTCCTTGAAGACCCGTTCCTGAAGCTGCTTCAGCTCAGCGGCCTCGTCGGGAAACTTGGGCAGGTGGAAGTGATCCAGGCCAATCTCCCCGAGCGCCACAGGGGCCGGATCCGTCAGGAAATAGGTGGAGATGGACTTGAGTTGCTCCTGCCAGTCTTCCTCGATGTCACACGGGTGAATGCCCACGGTCCAGTCGACCCGGGCATCCCTCCCGGCAAGGCGGAAGTAGAGTTCCCAATCCTTCTGGCTGGTGCCGATGGTTAAGCACCGGTGGATACCGGCCTCGACCATCCGTTCGAGCACGGCTTCACCCTCCCCTTTCCGAAGGGCTTTCTCAAGGTGGCAGTGCGTATCAATCAGCATCGTACTTCACTGAGTCATATGGCGGGCGAAAATCAACCGTCAAAGCAATGTTCTTTTTGTTTGAAAGTAACCCACTTTTAGAATTCTCATAAACATCATGATCGGCGAACGTTTAGAAGATGCCCGCAAAAGAAAGGGCGTGTCCATTCGTGAGGTTGCGGAAGCGACCAAAATCCGCGGGGACTACCTCCTGTCAATGGAGGACAACACCTTTGATATTCCTCTCCCGCAGATTTACATCCGGGGCTTCCTGAAGAACTACGCTCGATACCTGAAGCTGGATCCGAACAAGATTCTCACCGATTACGATGCCCACCTCCTAGGCAAGACCAGTCGCCCGGTCCAATCCACCACCCGCAGCGGGGCCAGTTCGCTGGGCCAGATGCAGATCAATGAGGACGAGGATCAAGATTCCGGTGAGAAACAGGCCATCATCACCGAGGCCCCCGAGGACGACGGGCCCGAACCGGAACTGAGCTTCAGCCTCGACAGGGAAAAGCCCCGCGCCGAAGTGCCCGCAAAACGGGTCCTGAAGTCGGAGGGTTCACTGATTGACCAGGATGTCTGGAATGAGAACAAGGCCCTCTACATGAAGATCGGTCTGGTCTTCGTGGCCATCCTCCTTTTCTCCATTATTCTCATTGTCCTGATCCAGATGCTGGGCGGCAAGGATGACACCCCCGAGATCAATCCCGAGCTGGCGCGCTCATCCACTCCTGTGCTGACCGAGCCGACGCGTTCGGCCACCACAACGGAAGTCGCCACAACCGACACCATCAGCATTACCGCTTCCGACAACCTGACCCTGATTGTCGAGCAGACCCTCGACCGCAAACGGCTCTACAGTGGCACGCTGAACACGGGTGAGTCGCTTTCCCTGGAAAAGGAAGGACCGGTTTCCATCCGTTTCTCCAACGGGTCCGCACTCGTCATCGAAAAGGATGGCCAACGATTCACCCCCCCTCAAGGCGGGGTTGGGCGGACAGTCGTCGAATAGTTACCGGCTTCAGGCCTCGGGCAACTTGGCCGCCAGGACCTGTTCGCGGGTCAGGTGGATGATGTACTTCCCGGCAAAGTAAGGTGACAGAATCCGTTCCTCTATGGAGTAAACCCGGAAGGGCTCTATCCCAAGGGAATCCAGTTCCTCCCTGTAGAGACTGCCCTTCCAGTAGAGGACGCCATTGGGTTGCTCGCTGGTGCCACCCTTGCGGACGTTATCGCGGATCCAGCCAAGGAAACGGGGCAGCGATGTCACCGCCCGTCCGAGGATAAATTCCCATGAAGACTCCAGGTTCTCTGCCCGCTTGTTGACGACCTGGACATTTTTCAGGCCCAAATCTTCGGCCATCGACTGGACCGCCTTCGCTTTCTTGGCGATGGAATCACAAAGAAAAAAACTGGTCGCGGGGAAACAGATGGCCAGCGGCAGTCCCGGGAGACCTCCGCCGGTTCCGACGTCCAATACCCGGCTCCGTTCCGGGAACTGGATCCACTGGCTCAGGGCCAGGGAATGAACCAGATGATGCAGGACGAATGCCTCCATGTCCTTGCGGGAAACGAGATTTACCCGGGCGTTCCACTCCCTGAAGACCCGTTCCAGGTCCCCCAGCTTATCCAACTGGGCGGCATCCAGTGCCGGGAAGTATTGTTTCAAAAGATCCGGCATTCCGTTCAATCCTAGTAATGTTCGGCCAGCCAGCGCTCCGCCTCGATGGCTGACTGACAACCCATCCCGGCGGCGGTGATGGCCTGGCGAAAGACATGGTCCGCACAATCACCGGCCACAAACACACCCGGCACCCGTGTCTTGACCTGGCTGCCGGTGGAGGGGATAAAATATCCGTTGTGATCCGTTTCCAGTTCCTGCTGGAACGGTTCGGTATTGGGGATATGCCCGATGGCAATGAAGAACCCCTTGGACTCCAGTTCGGATTCCTCCCCTGTCTTGACGTCGCGGATACGGGCGGCACGCATCAGGCCGTCCTCCCCGGCAAGGACTTCAACCGGGACCGTGTTCCAATGCACGTTGATCTTCTCATGCTGGACAACCCGGTCCGCCATGATGGATGAGGCCCGCAGTTCTTCGCGACGGTGCAGGAGGTGGATCTTGCTGCAGAAGTGGGTCAGGAAAAGGGCTTCCTCACAGGCGCTGTCGCCTCCGCCCACGACGATGACCTCCATGTCGCGGTAGAAGGCCCCGTCACAGGTGGCGCAGGTCGTCACGCCCTTGCCCCCGAACATTTCCTTCTCGCCGGGGATGCCCAGCAGCCGGGGACTGGCCCCGGTGGCAATGATGACAGCTTTTGCCTCGAAGGTCTTACCATCCTCGGCGGTCAGGACTTTCTTGTCCCCGCCAAAGTGCACCGAGGAAATCCGGGCATATTCGGTCCGGGTCCCAAAGCGCTCGGCCTGCTTGCGGAGCTTGTCCATCAGGGTGAACCCGTCGATTCCCTCCGGCCAGCCCGGGAAGTTCTCCACCTCGCTGGTGGTGGTCAGCTGTCCCCCCGGCTGGGAGCCTTCCAGTACCAGCGGGTTCAGGTTGGCACGGGCCGCATAGATGGCAGCCGTAAGTCCGGCACAGCCGGTTCCTAGAATGATCACATTTTCCATTGGGTGCTTGAATAAATTAATACTGTAGCGCGGCCACGATCAGGCCGGAGGACATGGCGGTAAAGATGAACCCGAGAAGGCGTGCCCGAAGGGTGCCCGCATAAAGCCAGGCGATGGTGTCGCGCATCTTGTACGGGGCCACCCCGTAGACCATGGCCGCGACGATAAAGACATAGAGGATGCTGACCAGGACCAGCCTCCCGGGAATATCATAGAGCCCGAATGCCGACTTCAGTCCCGTGTTGGCGCTGAGCAGGATCAGGATGGCCACCCCACGGACCGCCAGGAAGTCCCGTACATAATAGATCGATCCGATCAGGGTGCCCCCGAACAGGATCAGGAGCAGTTCCTTGTAATCACCAAAATCGGACTGGCCGAGTTGCCAGATCTTTACCAGGAACCAGCCCCCGCCAATGATCATCGTGGCAATGCCGGTGGCACGGTGACGGGGGAAGCCCCGGAGAATCGGCTCGACTTTTGCCGGGAAGGCCAGGAGCGGCAGGCCGACAACCAGGAGGACGGCCGCGGACAGAAGGGTAAAGGTAAAGAGTGATGGAATCATGACTGCTAGGTTCAATGACCTTGAAGAAGACTTCCGCCTGTGGGTTCGTCAACACCCGTTAATGATAATTCTCCCTCGAGGATACTCACTGTGGCACCGGTTATCCTGACCGGAACGACCTCGCCCACCAGGCGGGGGTTGGCGGCCACGATGACTTTCCGGTTGCCCGGGTTCCGGCCCATGAACATGCCCTCCCCTTTGCGGGCCGGACCCTCGATGAGAACCTCCTGGAGAGTGCCCACCATGGCCAGGTTGCGCTCGAGGGA
>JBMTVW010000017.1:0-26078 GCA_049451775.1 Opitutales bacterium
TCTGTGAAGGTCCACTGGTCGATAACAACCTGCGCCGAGGCGAGGCTGGCGAATGCCAGCGTAAAGCCGGTGAGGAATATAAGTTTTGTGTAGGGTTTCATGGTAGGATTGTCCTTAATATATGACTTTTAGGGTTTCAATGTGCAAGAAGGGTAAAAGAAAAGATTCCCGGTTAGGGGGCCTCGGTGGTCTCGATGGTAACCAAGTCGAGATCAATGTACTCGCCAGTGCTTACCACTCCACCACGTACGCGCAATTGTTTGACATTCGTGATCCCTGAAAGGTCAGCGGACATGGACTTGGTTTCCGAGAAGGCAGAACTGCCCTTGCCGGAGTACCCCTCACCGTTGCCACTCACCGTGTAGGACAATTTGTTGTTAACAAAGTCCCAGGTAGCGACCACTTTCACCGAAATCGCACCATCATAATCAGCTGTTTTAAAAATGGGCTTGCCGCCTAATTCTGATCCAGCCCCCCAAACATCGATGTGTATTTGCCCGTTCCAGGCATCGATATCAAGCCGCGTATTGCCTCCGACTTCGCCTAGGAATTCGAACCAATAATCTCTGTCCGTGTGGTTGATGTCTGCAATAACAACGGTCAGTGTCAGACTGCCAATTACACCGGGCAGGCCCAAATTGTCACCATACCATGCGCCCTTGCTGTTTCCTCCAGTGGAATCGCGGAGCAGGCCCGCAGAGGGGATAGAGGTATCGGCCAAGCCGGGATCCCAATTAGCCATTAACTTTGCTTGAATGTCACTTTTGTGTACTGGGCCGGAAGTAAAGGTCCATTCATCGAGCAAGGAAGCGGACGCCGTGCCGGCCAATGCCAGCGCAAAGCCGGTGAGGATAGTAAGCTTGGTGGTAATTTTCATAATTTGAAGGTAGCTGATAATCGATTATTCGGGGTTTGCCGTGCAAGAAGGGACAGTTCGCAATTAATCTCTACACAGGAGCTGGAGGGTAAACAGGCCCACAAACGAGCCTGCGACCGCAGTATCTTATCAGACAGCCCAGATGCAGTCATTACAATCCGGCTAAAAAAAAAGGACATTTTTACGCAAAAGCAGCATTCTGTTATCTTGTCGCAGAATGAATACCAGATCTAGGCGATATCCAGATCAATATATTCATCTGCTCTCACGGTGTTCCCTCGTACGCGAATCTGCGAGAGGTTCGTAACCCCGTAAACGTAGGGCACAACAGGCGGGGTCTCCGGGAAGACAGAAATGCCCTTGCCGAAGCACCCCTCACCGTGCAGGACAAAGTGTTGTTAACAAAATCCCAGGCAGCGACCACTTTCATGGATATCGCACCCGTGTAATCAACTGGATTGAAAATACCTTTGCCGTCCAATTCAGATCCAGGGCAGAACAGGAACAATATTAAGATTCCGATAGGTCTCTAACAGCCGGTTGATCCACACCGGAAAAGGTAGATGAAAATCCTCACGGTAAGACAGGATAAAATCATCGAAAGGTGGCCGCCGATAAGGGGTTCAAGCCAAAACAATGGAATCTCAAATGAAAAGAACCCTGAATAATTCCAGATCAGTTAATACCCGCTGAATGTGGCAGCTGGAACGCTGATATCACATCCCATGGGTAATAGAAAAACACGTTGCACGCTCATATTAAGCATATGGCGCGAAAACTATCCCTGGTCAAGAGATACCTTCTTTACATGTCGATGACTACTAATAGTTTATCACAAATTACCGTTTGAGAGCTATCGGAAAAACCAGGCACAAAAAAACCGCAAACCCGCGGGTTTTCACAATTAGAAACAGCTAAACTCGTTTACGCTGCCGCTTTTTTCCGGCCACTGGGAGAGAGCCCCATCTCAATAAGAACTTCTGCGTGGAGCTGCCTGGCAGGCACAACCCTACCCGCCCCGTGACTTTGCTTCCGGTCCACGGGTTACTTGCAAAGGCAATGGCCCACTGAAGTCTACGGATGCACCGCCCCGCCATAGGGATAGTAATTGGCCGGGTACTCCGGCGTCATTACCTCGTAGTGTTCCTCCAGGAAAGCGACCATGTCGATGACCTGACGGGCACTCATCTGCCAGGTCAGGTCAGGCATCAGTGACTTTCCATTGATATCCACATACTGCTTGTAGATATCGGGCCGGATACTCTCCGTTGGATGGATTATGGCGGTGACAAGTTCACCGTACGTCTTGACGATCCTGAGTTCGCCTCCGAGGGGGACAAGCAGTCCCTCATACTCAGCTGGCCGGTCGAACTCGCTCAGGCCCGCCACCGAATGGCAGCTGCTGCAACCCAGCTCGACGAAGGCCGCCAGACCGGCTTCGTAATTTCCCGCCGGCAACCTGAATCCCCTTGCCTCACAGGAATACCGGGCCGTGCCGAAACCGATCCAGAAGATGAGGATCACCCCCACGGCGAGCCCAATGACCGAGTAAAACTTTGTTCTTTGGCTCATGGAACCCTCCGTATTATTTGTATCACCCGGGGCATCAAAAGGCAAGGGAAACCGGAGGCCCCGGGCAGCCCCGTTTACCCTATATAACAGTCGCCCTGACGGATGTCGCGGGCGCGCAGAAAGGAGTCGAACTCGGCAACCAGGGAGTCCATCCGCAAGCCCCATGAAGGATTGACGATGAACTTCAGCGGAGCATCTCAAAGACCCGGTCGATGCAGAGGTCGGGCCACAACCGGGAAATCCAGCTTGCCGCAACCTCTAGGTAATCGTCCTTGTCCGGGACTTCAAAGGAGTCCGGATCTTCAAGGTAGATCCGGGCCAGGGGGGTGTTCCGGAAAACATGCAGCTGGTGCATCTTCACACTGTGCAGGGGAAGCTGGTTGAGCATATCTACCGACTCGAAGAAACGTTGCCACGGCTCCCCGGGGAACCCTACCAGGAAGTGCCCCCCTACTGGCAGCCCTCTACCGGCAACCCGGTGGTCCGCCTCGCGGACCTGTTCAAAGGTATGGCCCCGGTTCATGGCCCCCAGGACATCGTCTGAAGGGGGCTCAATTCCCGGCTCTATGTAGACCGTTTTCTCCCAGCTGACCTCCTCCAGCCAGTCCAGCAGGTGATCCGGGAGGCAATCGGGCCGGGTCCCGACGACCATTCCATCCAGGCGGGAATCCTAAAGGACGGTCTGGTAGGTCTCCAACAGCTGCTCCATGGGCCCATAGGTGTTGGTATAGGCCTGCAGGCGCCCAAGGAACCCGACCGCCTGCGGATAGCGCTTCTTCTGGAAGGCCAGACCCTGTTCAATTTGGTCCCGGAGGGAATCCCCGGTGTGACAGCAAGCGGGTGTAAAAGCTTCAATGGAGCAGTACAGGCATCCCCCTACTCCCAGTGTGCCGTCCCGATTGGGACAGGTCAGGCCGGCGTGCAGGCTGATCTTCTGGACCCGGCCGCCGAATTTCTGCCGCCAGTAGTACTTGAGCTACAAGTAGCCCGTGGACGCTCTCCCCGGACCGTTGGTCACAATACCTGCTATATCATCACCGCTAGAGTTCAGTTCTCCGCCGGGCCACCCCATTGTGATGACCGAGGAAGGCGTTGGCGGAAATTATTTGTATAAAGAGCTTGCCAGCCCTTCCGAATTCGCGACTGTCCTCCCCTTCGACGCGGGGTGTTCCCGCATGGGAGACCGTTCATGACCAATGCTTCGGTAGCCTGCCTTACCACTTGGTCTATACAGATATGTCTACTCTCAAATTCGAGGACCTGCCATTGGCAGAGTCCCTTCAACGTGCATTGCGTCAGCAAGACTACGCCGTGCCTACGCCGATCCAGGCCCAATCCATTCCGGCCCAACTCGAAGGCCGTGACCTCATTGGTTGCGCACAGACCGGGACCGGGAAGACGGCCGCATTTGCGCTGCCCATTCTCCACCACATCGCCGAGCGACCCATGCCCCTTAAGCGGGGCAAGGCACGGACCCTTGTCCTGACGCCCACCCGGGAGCTGGCCATCCAAGTCGGAAAGAGTTTTTCCACCTACGGAGGCAACCTGAAGATTCGTCACGCCCTCATTTACGGAGGCGTCAGCCAGCGTCCGCAGGTACGCGACCTCGCCCGTGGGGTCGATATCCTAGTGGCGACCCCCGGTCGCCTGATGGATTTGATGCAGCAGGGGTTCATTGACCTGAGCGGGGTGGAATTCCTCGTCCTCGACGAAGTGGACCGGATGCTGGACATGGGATTTGTCCATGATGTGCGCCGAATCGCCAAGGTCCTCCCGGCCAAGCGCCAGACCGCCCTCTTTACCGCCACCCTCACCCGGGACGTGGAAAAGATCGCCGAGGATTTCGTCACTGATCCGGTCCGCGTCACCGTTACTCCGGAGAAACCGGTTGTGGAAAATATCCAGCAGGAGGTCTGCTTCGTCCGCCAAGACAACAAACTGCCCCTCCTGCAAGCCTACCTGAGGGGCCAGTCCGACCGTAAGGGCATCCATTCAACCATTGTCTTTTGCCGGACCAAATACGGGTGCGAAAAACTGTCCCAGCAGTTGAACAAGCACGGATTCAAGAGCGATGCCATCCACGGGGACAAGTCCCAAGGTGCACGCCAGCGGGCCCTGAACGGTTTCCGTTCAGGGGATGTGCCGATTCTCATCGCCACCGATGTGGCCGCCCGTGGCATTGATGTGCGCTCCATTTCCCTGGTGATCAATTTTGACATACCGGAGGCCGCGGACAGTTACGTCCACCGGATCGGCCGGACCGCCCGGGCGGAGTCGGAAGGTAACGCGGTTACCTTCTGCACCTCGAATGATGTTGGGCTTCTGGCCCAGATCGAGCGCTACATTGGCAAGAAGATCGATGTGGACACCGACCACCCCTTCCACGATGCCCAGGCTGCCGATCATTCATCGCACCACAGCAAGCGTCCCCATGGAAACAAGCAGTTCGCCAAGAAGCGGCCCTATTTCCAAAAACGTCGCCCGCAGGGTCAGTTCAAGGGCAACTTCCGCAAGCGCAATAAGCAGGGCCAGACCCGCGGCGGAAAGCGCTGATCATTCGTCAGGGTTGCAATTTAATTGGCTTTGGGGATTTCCCGCGATTCCCTGATGCCATGAATGCCTCGATCAGAAAGACCATCGCTGTTGGCCTCACTGCAACGGTTCTCCTTGCCTCTGCGAGCCTGGCGGAAATCTCCGTTTCCCGGCTCTTCTCGGACCACATGGTCCTGCAGCATGACAAACCAATAAAGCTCTAAAGCGAAGCGGACCCTGGCGAGGATATCAGTATCAGTCATTTCAACAAATGAGACCTGGCCCTACCTGAGGAATTCGCAGACCAACACCATGAAACTGCCCAACACCGGACAGGCTGTCATTACCGACATCGGCGAAGGCAACTCTATCCACCCCCGCCAGAAAGAGGAGGTCGGTCGCAGGATGGCCCGCCGGGCCCTCAGCGGGATTACGGATTTGCAGACCTGGCCTGCCGCTCGCCGGAACTGGATTCGTGGAACCAGGAATCGGGGAAGTTTGTCATCAATTTCAACTACACGGGCGGAGGACTCCGGTGCTTCGACAAACATGAAGTGACCGGTTTCGCGGTCAGGAATGAGGACGGGCAATGGCAGGTCGTCACTGGTCGAGTCGAGGACAAGACGATGGTCGTTCTCAAGATTGACCCAATGGTCTCGGTCACCGCCGTCAGCTACGCATGGGCCAACAATCCGGTATGCAACCTGGTCACGGGACAAAGGACTGCCGGTAACCGCCCTTCCGCACCGATATCGACTAAGTATCGCATGGCTGCCTGTCCGGGGACTCCCTGCGAATGGAACCGGTGACCGGGCACGAATCCATCGGCGGCATCATCACCAAAACACCACCAAAGGCATAGCATGTCTGACCTGCACCCAACATCCGGATACACCCATACAGAGGAATGGGCCAACTTCATCACCCATGGAATCCGGGTCACCCTGAGCATCGCCGGCCTCGTTGTCGCGGTGGTGCTGGCGGCCTGCATTATTCAGTGGGCGTCCTCTTCTACAAGTGGCACTCACTGCAGTATCAACATGCAGTCTGTCACCTCTTCGTCGTGGCCGGTGTCACCTGTCAGTTTTTTGCGGTGCTGTCACTGATGTCCTGATTCCCGAACTTCTTCTGTAGTCTCTCCAGCTCCAGCGGGTGCTCGTGGGCCATCTCCTCCTCGGTCATCCTTCCGGTCAGCCAGGCCAGGTTCATCGGGTACACGTCCGGATTGAAGATCACGAAGTAGAAATGCCAGACGATGATGGCCAGCGTGGCCAGGATGGCCTCGTAGAAGTGAACGGTCCGGCTGATGTCGAACCCCAGTTTGGTCAGGAGGCCAATGGTGGTGTTTTCAAACCACAACAGGTAGCCCGTCACCCCCATCACAATACTTCCCCACAGGAGGGCCCAGTACTCCAGTTTCTCAATGTAGCTGAAGCGGCCAAAGAGCGGCTTGGTCCGCGCCAATCCCAGATTATACATCAGCACACCCTTCATGTCGGAGAAATCCTTCCACCGCGGGCGAATGTCGTTGAAGACAGTCCGTCCCGCCTGGGTAAGGGTCAGATACCCGAGGTGCCACAGTCCGCTCAGGCACATCACCACCCCGGCTATCCGGTGGGCCAGGCCCCGCAGTTCGAACAGGTTGCCGTCCAGGTTCCTCAACCCCACAACCCACCAGGCCTCGGGATAGCGTAGCATGAAGCCGGTCACAACCAGGACAATAAAACTGACCACCAGGGTTCCGTGTTGGAGCCGCTCGTTGAGCGTCATTCGCAGGTAGAGCCGATGAGGCACCGGGGCGGGCGTCACCAATCCATCCACGTAATGCTGCCGGGCCTTGACCCGGACCTTGTGGAGGAAGTCCAAGCCGTTATGCAGGGCCATTCCGCCGATGATCAGGAATATCCCCCAGATATAGATGGTGGATATCCAGTAGATGACGGGATCCTCCGAGGCGGTGTTCAGGCTAACATGCATTTTGCCCATTCCGAAGCGCTTGTTGGCCCCCTCGTGGCAGTGGCCACAGGTTCTGGCCAGATTGTCCGGATGCACCCATGATTCCGGATCTTCGCAGGCCCGGACATCGTGATAGGCGTGGCAACTGGCACAGTTGACCGCTTCCACCGCCCCGCCCCGCGTAGCCAGGCCATGGTAGCTTTTTTCAAAGGTGCTCAAGCGGTCGGTCTCGAGTCCGTACCGCTGGGCCAGCTTGACCGAGCCATGGCACTCCCCGCAAACATGCTCGGCGAGGTTCATCGCCGCCACCGGCGACTTCGGATCCGTGTGCTTCAGGATGCCGTGTTCCCCATGGCAATCCGTGCAAACCGGCGCATCAAGGTATCCCTTCGCCAGAACCTCGGCATGGACCGAATGGAGGTAATCCTCAGCAGCGTCCGGGTGGCATTGGGCGCACTGGGCCACAATCCGTCCCCGGCTAACCGACGACTCCACATCGGAGGCTCGGCCCACTGAATGGCTGTCATGGCAATTAATACAGGTTGGAGCATCTTCATTGCCTCCATAAAGGGCCTTCCCGTGAACGCTCGACTTGTAGGAGGTAATGAAAGGGGTGCCGTATTTAGTCTGGCCCGAGACCTCCGGATTATCGACATGGCATCCAACGCAGAAGTCAGCCAGAGTCGCCTTGTGGAGGGCTGTCCCCAGTTCCCTGGCCTCGATGACCTGCCTGTTCAAATGGCACCCGAGGCAGGTCGGGGCATCCCCATATCCCTGCTCCAGCGCGGCCGCATGGGCACAGTGCAGGTATTGGATGGATTCCTCCTCATGACACAGTCCGCATTTCCGGGTCTGTGCCGACCCGGTGCAACCGCCCTCCCGCGAGTCCAACGGCATGATCCGGTGCTTTCCATGACAGTTGGTACAGAGAACGGACTCCTCAAGGAGCGTCGTTTCGTCCAGATTCTTGAAAGCATCATGGAATGCGTGTGACCCCTCCAAGTCGTCGTGGCACCCAAGGCAACCGTTGACTGCCGGGACCAGCGGATCAGCGTGCGGAAGTTCGTTCTCGTCCAGTCCAGTGTGACAATCTCCACAGTCAAATCCCTCGTGGACCGTCCCCGAGAAATCAGTCGGGCTGACCGAGAGGGAAATCACTTGGCCATCCCGCTCAAGGGACAGAACCGGGTCGTCGTGGCAATCAAGACACTCTTCACCAGGGAGGTTGCCGGCCAGCCCCCAAAGGACGGCGACAGCAATCAGCAGGTGCCGGGGAAATCGGTTGGTTCTCATTTTCCAAACTCCGTTGCTATGCCCCTCCAAGGTAACCCGGTGATTTGATTATGACAATGCAATTAGCTGTCCCGCGATCATCGGGACCGCCCTCTCAAAGCGGGTACCGGGCGGGGCCCATTGCCCCGGCTGCCTTGTAAACAAAGGGATTCGGGCCCGGGGCGCTGCATTAGGTTTTCTAATCTGGAAAATGCGTGAGGTTATTTTTTTTTATAGACATGGGCACACATCCACAATACCATGCTCCCCGCACTATAGGCAGGAACGCCGGATTGACAGCTCTTGAAGGACCGCCCCCGAATTAACCGCCAAACCATCGATACCCCTATGAATAGAGCACTTGCTTGCTTCACAGTATGGATGACCTTTCAGCTGGGTCATACTGAAGAGGCCCTTTCCAATGAAAGCTGCCTTGACTGCCACAACGAGCCAGGCTGGACCGAGACCATTCAAGGAAAGGAAGTCAACCTGCACGTTGAACCGGGGCTCTTTGCCGCTTCCCTGCATGGGGATTTCGACTGTATCGACTGCCACGCCGACATCACCGAGGTTCCCCATGCGGAAAACCTTGCCGATGCCGATTGCGCAGGTTGCCATGAAGATATCACTACAGAATACCGGCGCAGCATTCACGGGGCCATGAAAATCGTCGGCAACGGCGACGCCGCATCCTGCGGGGACTGCCACGGGTCCCACAACATCCAGTCTGTCAGCGACATCGCCTCCCCTGTCTTCAAGATGAACCTGGCCCGGACCTGCGCCAAATGCCATGACAATCCCGGCCTGACCGATGATTACCGGATCCGCTATCCCGAAGCGGCGACCCACTATGCCGAAAGTATCCACGGGCAGGCCCTGATGAAGTTCGGGCTGATTGTCGCGCCGTCCTGTAACAACTGCCACGGGGTCCACGACATCAAGCGATCGGTCGACCAGAATTCGCGGGTTCACCACACCAACATCGACGAGACCTGCGGGCAATGCCACGTCGGGGTGGCGGAGGAATACGCCAAAAGCGTCCACGGCCAGCATCTGGACGACGCGGGCAAGATGGTCGCTGTCTGTAACGACTGTCACACTGCCCACGACATTGAGGTTCCGGGATCAGCCCATTTCAAGGCCACCAGCGACGAGAAGTGCGGTATCTGCCATGGCGACCGGTTGGAGAACTACCACGAGACCTACCATGGAAAGGCGATGGTGCTGGGTGCCGCCAACAAGGCACCGGAGGTGGCAGCCTGTTACGACTGTCACGGCCACCACAATATCCTGCCGGCGAAGGATCCCAGCTCCACCCTGTCGGAGGAAAACATCGTCCCCACCTGCGCCCGCTGTCACGAGGGGGCCAATGCGAATTTCGCCAGATACGTTCCCCATGCGGACCATACGGACAAGGAAAACTACCCCGGTCTCTACTACGCCTTTGTCTTCATGACAGCCCTGCTGATCAGTGTTTTCATCATCTTCGGCATCCACACCTTCTTTTGGCTCTTCCGGTCAATCTATCTTTACATGCACGACTCCAAAACTTTCCGGGAGACCAAAATCCATGTGCAAAAAGATGACGAATGGTTCACCCGCTTCGTTCCCTTTGAGCGTTTCCTGCATCTTCTGGTGGTGACCAGTTTCCTTCTGCTGGTCCTGACCGGGATGCCGTTGAAGTTCTACTACACCGACTGGGCCAAGGCCCTCTTCAACCTCATGGGCGGGGTCGATGTGGCCCGTTCACTCCACCACTTCGGGGCCATCATCACCTTCATCTACTTCGGACTCCACCTGGGAGACCGTTTTCTGGCTGTCGTCCGCGGCCGCAAGGCCATCCTTGATCCCGAGACCGGCCGCCCCAGCCTCAAGAAAATGATCAATATCGCCTTCGGACCGGATTCCATGCTGCCCAGCATGCAGGATGTGCGCGACTTCGTCGCCCACCAGAAATGGTTCTTCGGCAAGGGAGCAAAACCCCAGTTCGACCGCTGGACCTACTGGGAAAAGTTCGACTATCTGGCCGTCTTCTGGGGGGTCGCGATCATTGGCCTCTCCGGCATGATCATGTGGTTCCCGGTCTGGTTCTCCACCTTCCTACCCGGGTGGGTCATCAACGTGGCCCTGATCGTTCACTCCGACGAGGCCCTTCTGGCGGCCGGCTTCATATTCACCTTCCATTTCTTCAACACCCACTTCCGGCTGGAGAAACTTCCCATGGACACGGTCATTTTCTCGGGCCGCATCTCCAAGGCGGAAATGCTCCACGAGCGCAGGCGCTGGTACGACCGGCTGGTCGCGGAGGGACGGCTGGATGAACACCGCGTCCGCGACGAATGGGAACGCTGGAAGCGCATCGCCAAGTCATTCGGCTACGGATTCTTCGGGCTCGGCCTGATCCTGCTGGCCATGATCGTCTATGCCATGCTGGTTCGTTTATTGCATTGACCGGACACTCCGCTGGACTGCCCCTTTTTTAAAAGGGTTGTTTTTTCGGCCCTGGGGGCGTACTGCATGGTCATGAATTCGATTTCCTTCATGTCGGCAAATCTGGTGGCCAGGGAACTTGGCTACAAGATGGAACAGGGATGGAACCAGGGAAATCACGCCACCAACGCCTGGTTCTCCCCCATTAACACCTACGAGGAGCGGCTGGACACGCTGCTGGGCGAAATCGTCGCCCTGGGATACAGCGGCATCGACCTGTGGACGGCCCACCTCAACTGGGAATGGGCAACGCCTTTTCATGTGGAGCTCGCGAAACGCCTGCTGGAAAAACATAAACTGCGGGCGGTCAGCTATGCTGGCTGGTACGGTGATTCAGCAGCCCAATTGGAATCCGCCTGCCGCCTGTGCGAGGAACTGGACATCCCGATCCTCGGGGGCGGCACCGGTCTGCTTGAGACCGACCGGCAGGCAGTGGTCCGGATTTTGCGTCGATACGGCCGCATCCTGGCGATCGAAAACCACTCCGAGGCCTCCGCCATGGAAGTGCTGGCCAAGCTGGGCCGGGGCGATGAGGATGTTCTCGGCGCAGCCATCGACACCGGCTGGTTTGCGACCCAGGGGGCGGACGCTCTGCACGAGCTCGTAAACCTCTATCCAAGGATCAGGCACATCCATCTGAAGGACGTCCTCGCCAAACCGGAAAAGGAAACCGGGTTCTTGTTCAAGGATATGGGGCATGAAACCTGCCGGCTGGGCCAGGGTATCGTTCCGGTCCGGGAATGTCTCGAATACCTTGTTGCCAACGGATACCGTGGCGCAGTCAGCATTGAGCATGAGCCCGAGGACTTTGACCCGGGTGACGACTGCCGGGAATCGCTGGCCAGCGTCAAGGCATGGTTCCGGGAGGCGATTGAATCCATCACCCCGCCGGATCCGGTGGGCGTGGCCATCGTCGGCTGCGGCAACATCGCCGGACGCTACGCCGCCCAGATCAACAGCTATCCCCACGTCAGGCTGATCGGCCATCAGGATCTGGACATGTCCCGGGCACAGGCCCTCGGGGATGAATTCGGCGGAAAGGTCTACTCTTCACTGGACGAGGTTCTCGCCGATGAGTCCGTGGAAATAGTGGTCAACCTGACCATTCATCACGTTCACGAGGAGGTGATTCGCAAGTGTCTGGAAGCAGGCAAGCACGTCCACACGGAAAAGCCCCTGGCCCTGACTTCCGCCGCGGCATGGGCCCTCGTCGATCTGGCCGGGGAGAAAGGTCTCCGGTTGAGCAGCGCCCCCACCACCTGGTTGGGCGAAACCCAGGAGTCTGCGATCCGGAGGATTCGAGCAGGCGAAATAGGCCATCCGCGGGTGGCCTATGCGGAGGTCAACTGGGGCCGCATCGAGGACTGGCACCCCAATCCCGGCCCCTTCTATGATGTCGGCGTCCTCTTTGATGTGGCGGTCTACCCCATTACCTTGCTGACGGCCTGGTTTGGCCCGGTCAAACGCGTCACCGGTGGCGGCAAGGTTGTCCATCCCGATCGGGCCACCAAGGATGGCACTCCCTTCAAGGTCAATGTCGAGGATCTGGCGGTCGCGGTGCTGGAGTTCGGATCCGGCCTGCTGGCCCGGGTCACGGGAAGTTTCTATGTTACCTGGAAAACCGCCCAGACCGGACTGGAAATCCACGGCGATGGTGGAATGATCCGCCTCGCTCGCTGGGACACATTTGATTCCCGGGCATGGATGGCCTCCTCGGCCACCGATGATCAAGCGGTCCGGATGATTCCTGACCAGTATCCCGCCGAGGGAATTGAATTCGCCCGCGGACTCAGCGACCTTGCCCACGCCCTGCGCGAAGACCGGCCCCACAAGACCACCGGTGCCCACGCTGCCCATGTGGTCGAGATTATCGAGGCCATCCGGAGCAGCATCCACGAGGGCCAGGCGGTCGAAATCGATGCCTCCCGCTACAAGGCCAGCCTGGCCTGAATTTTCACCTAAAGGCCGGTTATGAACGGGTAGCCCTTGTCCTGAATTTCCCCCAGATCATCCGGACGGGGACTGATTCCTTTGTACTCCAGCAACTCCTTTAATGGTATATCAACAGGGGTAGGCCTGTCGGGTTTTTATCAGTAACCTACCGGAGGAGGATTTCAGTCCAGACTGAAATTCTTTAACGAAAAACCCTCGATGCGGGGTCTTAGAAACTAATGGAGCGAGCGATGAGGTTCGAACTCACGACATCCACCTTGGCAAGGTGGTGCTCTACCAACTGAGCTACGCTCGCCTATTGAAGATACGAAAACCTGTTTGGATTATGGGACATGTCAACCCCGTTTTCGGAGAATTTGCCAAGAATTTCAATCCTGCAGAACCTGCTCCCCGACGGGGGTCTGATGATAGAGGGCCTCCATGATTTCCCCAATCAGGTAGATGGATCCGGTGGCGACCAGCGACTGACCGGGAGCCCCCACCGTACAGAGCCCGGGCGCGGGGAAAAGGTCCCCCACCCGGCTGCGGTGGACCAGCCCAGTGAAGGTGGAGGGAATCTCTGAAACCAGCTCCTCGTGCGAGCAGGCCCGGGGCTGGTGGGGTTCAAGGAGATGAATCTCGCTGGCATAACGGCAAACAACGGGAATCAGTGACCGGGCCCGGGTAACACCAAGGGTGCCGGTCAGGATAACCGGCCGGTAGCCCTGCTCATGGACGAACTGCTGTAAATTACGCTCCAGATGGACGGCACCCTCCGGATTGTGGGTGGCGTCGAGAATAATGGACCGGTCGGCAAGGGAATGGCGTTCCCAACGCCCGGCCCAGTTGACCCGTAGCAGCCCATCCCGGATGTGCTCTTCAGTGACCTGGAACCTGTCCGCAATGACCCGGGCCGCCAAGGTGGCCGTGGCGGCATTGAGCCGCTGGTAGTCCCCTGGCAGGCTGGTCACCGGTAACCGGCTTCCGTCCCGCCCGAATGCATCGGCCACCTTGTAGAGGTTGGATCCACGCTCCCGAGCTATTTTCTCAATGACCTTTTCCGCCTCCGGAGGCAGCAACCCCATCACCACCGGCTTGCCCGGCTTGATGATCCCCGCCTTTTCAAAAGCGATGGCCTCCAGCGTATCACCGAGAATATCGGTATGGTCCAGGCTGATTGAGGTGATCACCGAGACCTCCGGATCGAGGATATTAGTGGCGTCCAGACGGCCACCAAGGCCGGTCTCGAAGATGGCCATCCCCACTCGCGCTTCCGCAAACCTCAGGAAAGCCATTCCGGTCATGAATTCGAAGAAACTCGGATAATGATCCGGGTGCTCCCGCTCGATGGCCTCCGCGATGGGCTTCAGCCGACGGGTATAGTCGACGATCTCCTGCCGGGTGAGCAGATTCCGGTCCACCTGGACCCGCTCTCCCTGATGGACCAGATGCGGCGAGGTAAAAAGTCCCGTCCGGTGCCCCGCCTTCCTGAAAATGGACTCCAGCATGGCACAGGTGGATCCCTTTCCATTCGTTCCGGCCACATGAATAACCGGATAAAGGCGCTCCGGGTGCCCCATGTGCTTGACGAATGTAGCCATCCGGTCGATCCCGTAGAGGGCGCCCCGGTGTTTCAGGCCGTACAAATAGGAACGCACTTCCTCGTAAGTCTGCAAGGATTCAGGCATGCCAGGGAGATGGTTGCGATGAGTTGTCTCAGGAAGCCTTTTCAGCTTTCTTGGGTGCCTTTTTCAAGAAAAGCACATGCAGGAAGTAGATGATCCTGCCCCGCATTTCCGACCGGGAAACGATCTGGTCAATGAGCCCCCGTTCCAGAAGGAACTCGGACCGCTGGAAACCAGCCGGAAGCTCCTCGTTGGTCCCTTCCTTGATAACCCGTGGACCGGCAAAACAAATCAGTGCTTCCGGCTCTGCCAGGATGACGTCCCCAAGGGTCGCGAAACTGGCCGTGACTCCTCCCGTGGTGGGATTGGTCAGGATGGCGAAAAACGGCAGGCCAGCCTCTTTGAGCTTGGCCAAGGCGGCGCTCGTCTTGGCCATCTGCATAAGGCTGTAGATGCCTTCCTGCATCCGGGCCCCACCCGAGGCACAGACGATGATCGCGGCACATTTCTGCTCAAGGGCACGTTCCACCGCCCGGGTAATCTTTTCTCCGACCACCGAGCCCATGGATGCCCCTCCAAACCGGAAGTCCATAACCGACAGGCTGACGGGGATGCCCCCCATTTTGCCCATTCCGCAGACCACTGCATCCTTCAGGCCAGTCTTTTTCTTATAGACCTCCAACCGGTCGGCGTAGGCCTTGGTGTCCTTGAACTTGAGCAGGTCCTTGGATTCCAGCTCGGAATCAAACTCCTCCCAAGTCCCTTCGTCGATCAGCGATTCGATCCGCTTGTCGGAGTTAAGCGGGAAGTGAAATCCGCTTTTCGGAACAACCATCAGGTTTTTCTCGAGTTCCTTCGTATAGACCAATTCCCCGGACTTTGGACAGCGAGTGTACAAGTCCTTGGGAATGTCCTTCTTCTTGACCGGTGAAATGGTCGAATAAGTCGGTTTGGAAAAGAAAGCCATAAGGGATCCAGATGTTAGGCGATCAGATAAACTTAACCATGAGCCAGCGTAAAGGCTGAAATATTGACGGCCCCGGCCTTCTCCAGGGCGATCCGGGCGGCTTGAAGGGTGGCCCCAGTGGTCAGCACGTCATCGACAATCGTATATCTCTGATTATCATCAAGTTGCCATTTGCATACAAAGGCTCCCCGCATATTCCTGAGCCGTTCTTCCCTGCTCAGGAGGGTCTGGCTGGGAGTCTTGCGGGTTCTCATCAGGCAATCCTGCACCCGGGCATGAAAAACCGCCTCCCTTACCCCCTCGGCGATGATTCCGGCCTGATTGTACCCACGCGAACGGAAGCGGCCCGGGTGCAGGGGAACCGGGACCAGAACGGTGTCCTGACAGCACTTCTGGACCCATGGGATTTCCCCCGCGAGGGCAGTCACTTCCTTCTGGATCCAGACACCCCCTTCATATTTGAGCGCATGGACAAGTCGTGCCCCCGGACCAGCATATTTGAACATGGAGCGGCTGCCTTCCGGCCCCCTGCCCAAGGGGATCCACTCGATCAGTTCACGGCATCGCCGGCAGGTGTAGCCGCCCCTGTTATCGGTCAACAGGCACCCGCAGTGGAGACAGGTCCTTGGAAACAGAAATTCAACTAACCTGCTGCAGGCCAACCTGGCCCTTTTTCTGGTGCTTGCGAAGCGCGGCATAGAGGATGATCGCCAGGATCACCAGGATCATGAGGGAAAGGTAACCGTCGACAATCCTTTCGGTTCCCCAAATTCGGGTGGGCCCTTCAGGCACCTCAACCAGCTTGGTCCATGTGTTCCTGACCACCACCCAGCCCGCATGCAGGCCCATGCAGCCGACCAGGGAACCTGTCCGAAGGAAGACCAGGTTCAGGACGATCCCGGCAAGGAACAGGTTCAGGAAATCAACCGCCTCCACCGTCAGGAAAACACTGACGGACTGGTAGACCGCCACCGTCAGGCCTGAATGCCAGTGAAACGGTTCACCCACCCCGTCGGGGACACTCTTGAAATGGACCGCGGCAAAGACCAGCGCGCTGAGGAAAACGGCGGCCATGGGCTTGGTCGCGGTGTAGAACATGCGCAACACCATTCCCCTGAAAATAGCCTCCTCAAGCCATCCGATGATGAGCCCGCCAGCGAGGGCCGCCAGCATCACCTCCACCACCCGGGCAACATCGGAACCCGGTTTGACCACCGGATCCAGGGCCAGCGCCTGACAACCTACCACCAGTCCCAGCGAAACCAAACCCACAAGGATGTATAGTCCCAGGGTCTTGAATGCGAGCCGGTCCCACCGGTATCCAAAGCGGCCCCATAATCCACAGGCACCCACCATCCAGATCAAGGCGCCGGCTGCGAAGAGCAACCGCACTCGGTCAACATACTTGGAAAGCGGTTTCGACTGCAGGTAGGCGACCAGCGCTTCCGGATCGGCAGGCGTGGGCATTGACTGTATCCACTGGTAAATGGCCGGCGCCAGCAGGCCAGCCCCAATGAAGGCCCCGAAATAGGTCAGGATAAACCATCGGGCACCGCGCCAGTGATAGGCGTCGATTCCGTCACCAAAGAGAAGAAAGTCCGGTTCTCTCCGAATTCCCATTTCTTTATAACAATCTAGGCGGGCCGGCCTGGCAATGCTGATTTCCCGGACCAACCCCCGGGTATGCCAGTGGATTTATTCGATAACCGAGGGGGCCAGCACGACCCGCAGGCCCAGTGAATTCCGTACGGATGTCCCCGGCACACCTTCCCGGGCCGCCGAACGGACCCGGTCCGCGGTGTCCTTCCAGCTGCCCCCCTTGACGGTGTAACCTCGGCCGGATTTGAAGTTGACCGGATTTTCCACCTGTCCTCCAGGGTGACGGTCCCAATAGCGGTCAATGGTCCATTCTCCAACGTTTCCATGGACATCATATAGCCCCAAGGGATTGGGACTGAAACTTCCCACCGGCCGGGTCCCGTATCGCTCCTCGCCCTGCTCGCCAAATGTCTTTCCGGGCTGGTAGAGACCGTGGAAATTCCCGTCTTCCGGACTGGCCAGCTCTCCAAAAGAGAACGGTGTCTCGGTGCCGGCCCGGGCGGCGTATTCCCACTCCGCTTCGGTGGGTAAACGGTAGACCCAGCCATCCGGAAGACGACCGGCATCCCGCTCAAACTCGGTCAGTCGCTGGCAGAACACAATGGCGGAATCCCAGGTAACCGAATCCACCGGAAGATCCAGACCGACAAACTGGCTCGGGTTCTCGCCCATGACCCGCTTCCACACGTCCTGGGTGATCTCGTGCGTGCCAATCCAATAGCCCGAATTCAACCGCACCTTGGTCTTGGAGTCCTCGTTGGGAATTCTTCTGAATTCCGTGACCGGGCTGCCCATGAAAAAGGTTCCGGATCCCACCCAGACCATATCGAGATTGAAGTATGGCGGAGACCAGTCCTGGCCCTCCTTTGGTCCGGGAATGGGACGCAGTGGCACACGCCACTCCATGCGCTCGTTGGGCTTGCCGTGGAAAGATTGACGGACACTCAGGTAATCGCGGATCACCGCCTCCACCTCGACCGGACGGTTTGATGGAACCGGCAGTATCCCTTGTTCGTTCACGGACAATTCCTTGCCATCGATTAGAAACCGGGCCGGCCTGTCGGTTTGAACCAGCACCCTGAGCCGGATCGGCCGGGGCAACAGGCCCAGATCCACTTCGGTCTGCTCGCGATCCACGATAACCATCTGTTCCCTCAACGGGAAAAAGTCCGGATGCTCAAGCACCAGCAGATGCCCCCCTTCCGTCAGCTGAAGGGTATCCGATTCCGAGACCACCCGCATCTTTCCATCCACACTCAACATCAGTTCCCGTGGATCGGGTGCGTTTGGCATATTAAGGTTAATCCGGTATTGCAGGCTTCCGACCTTCAGTTCCAGTTCGCCGATGTTGATTTCAACCCTTTCCCCTTGCTCAAACCTCAGTTCCCGGATCACCGGCCGGTAGCCCTCCTTCTCAACCCTCAGGGACAAGGGGCGGCCGACACGCATGCCCTCGATGCTCAGCGGGGTCAGGCCCAGACGCACCCCGTCCACGGCAACCGTCGCCCCCTCGGGATAGGAGACCACAACCAGCTCGGTCGGCCGGGCCGACTGCTTGAAAGTGATCTCAACCGGGGCCCTGTCCATCGGCGTTTCATCGCTAATGGCAGGGAGCAGGCTCTTGTGCAGTCCAATCAGCTGGTGCCTGCCAGTCAGCAAGCGGTTGGAGATTGTCAGGCCGGCAGACTCCTCGATTGTTCCCAAGTGCAACAGGAAACCGGATTTCGGCATGATATAGACCTCCGTGCCGATAGCCCCGTTGACATGGAGGTTGGCAAAATCCGGACGCAACGGCAGGGTCAGCCGGACCGGATCGGATGATTCAATCTCGAATTCCCTCTGGATCGTACGGTGACGCGGGGCCTGCACTATGACCAGGTAGCGTCCGCGCTTGCCCTTCAGGTAGAGAGGCTCACCCATCGGACTGAAACGACCACTGTTGGGACCCTTGACGATGACCGTGGCGTTCCGGGGAGTGGCCTTGATCACCAGGTTGGCCTCGTCCTCAACCACCAGTCGGCGGATCGGGGTGTCCGAAATTTCATGGTCCAGATCGGAAAAAATGATTTCGTAGAAAACCGATCCGGTCCACACCGCCATTGACCCGGCCAACCCCAGGAGGGCCAGACGGACCAACAGGAGGTTGCGCAGGCTGAACATGTTCTCGATGGCCTGTGGGAGGGGAATCCGATTCAGCTTGCGCCTTAATTTCCGACCTTCCACGGCCCCTCCTTCGGAAGCCAGATCATTTATATTCTCCAGGTCCCGCAGGAAGGTCTTGTAATTTGGGAAACGGTCGGTCGGCTTTGCCTCCAGGCAGCGGCTGATCAACAGGTCCCAGCCTTCCCCGATATCCCGGCGCGCCTCCGTCGGGGTGGCCCAGCATCGTTCCGGCTTGTTGCCGGTGAGCATGAAATAGGCGCACATCCCGATGCAGTAGAAATCACTGCGCATGTCACGGGCTTTGAAATTGCGGATTTCCGGACTGAGAATCTCCAGCGCGGTGAAGCTCTTTTTCTTGTCGATGGAGACCGGCATCACCGCCCCGCTGACAAAACGCTCAAAGCACTCGTAGGCAATCGACTGGAACAGCCCGATGCCCGCTATCCGGATCATTCCGTCCTCGTTTAGGAATAGGAAATCGGGTGTCAGGAAGTAGTGACCCTGCTCGATTTTCAATGCCTCGGAGAGGACTTTTCCTATTTCCCCAAGCAAGTGCTGGACCCGTTCCTCCGGCATCGGGTGTTTCCGGCTAAGGATCACCTTGTTGAGAGACTTGTAGTTGCCGGCCGGATACTGGACAATCAGGTTACCCCTGATTTGATGCAGCTCCACCGTCCCCATGGCCGCTCCGGCCGGGAGACTTTTCTGGCGCTCGACCGTTTCCTTGTACTTCTGCTGGAACCGCGAGTCAGCCCTCAGGAGGGCCTCGGGGAGAATGTGCAGGAGGACGTTCTCATGCTTCAGCTTGTGGGTGGCCTGGTAGAAGACCCCAAGGATGCTGGTGGAAAGCACCTCTCTGAGGGCGTAGGGTCCAACGGTTTCGCATTCCTTGGGCAATTGAATGAATTCGGCCAGCATTTCTATTTGCGTTTCTGATCCGCTTTTCCAGTCCTTTTTAACTGCAAATTAATTCCCGTGGATGCAAACTGATCACACTCTCCCTTGGAGTGGCAAGGCATTGCAGGTTATCCTCGCCCGCGGGCATCTCCTCGAGAATCCTGAACTGGCAATCCTTGTTCTGCCCCTGGTAAAGAATCCGGGCCGTACTGCTCCATAAGTGGGTCGCGCCACTGTAGAGCCCCGCCTTCCGCATTCGCAGGCAGAGCCGGTTCAACAGCAAACTCCCGGGGGAATCGTTGCGGATGCTGATTGGGCAAAGGATGCTGTTCGGGGACAGTTCGAGGTCTTCCGGATCGAAAGCGACACTTTCGCGGGCGGCGTGACAGAGTTGGCCGCTGGCCGGATCACCAAACCAGCTGCGATAGAGGTTGTCGGAGGCCACTTTCCCCAGATTATGGGAAAGGGAACCACTGAGGGCCCGGATCCGGACAAAAACCGGGATCGCGACAAAAACCCGGATTTCCTCCCCGGCTGGGATACCAACCGGGCCGTTGAACTTCACACTGACCGGCCGATGGGGGATTTCTCCCTCGAACAGGTAATCCCTCGGGGCATCGCCAAACCCGATCGTCGTCCAGGTCATGGCATCAGGAACCACATCCTCCGGGACCTGCGTCAGGTCCATGAGGTCGCGCCCCTCACCGTAATGGCAGGCGTACGCCCACTCCCTCTCGGCCCGGGCCAGCCAGAGCCTCAGCGGGCCAAGCCGTGTCAGGGTGACCCGGTCTTCACCGATGCGACGAGTGGTCCAGAATTGCTGCAAACTACGCATTTCAATCTGCGAGAATCCCTTCGATCGACTTGTAGATGAAATCCACTCCAATAAGCTTTCCCTTGCCTGCGTAGCCACAGGCCAGCATGCCTTCCCCGGCCTCAAGGACGGTATGACCCCGGTTCTCGAGGATGCGAAGGTTTTCCTCGGTTGCGGCATGGGCCAGCATTTTGCTATTCATAGCCGGGGCAATCAGGACGGGTGCCCGTGTAGCCAGGTAGATATTGCACAGGAGATTGGGGGCCAACCCATGGGCGAAACAGGCAATGGTGTTGGCTGTTGCCGGCACGACCGCGAAGAGATCAGCCGAGTCGGCCAATTCGATATGCCCCGGTTGCCAGCCATTCCCCTCTTTCCAGATGTCAACCGCGACCGGGTTCCTGCTCAGGGTCTGCAAAGTTATCGGGGCGATGATCCGGGTCGCCGCCTCCGTCATCACCACCTGCACCCGGGCCCCCGCCTTGACCAGCAGACTGGTCAGGTCAGCAGCCTTGTAGGCGGCGATAGAGCCCGTCACCCCGAGAACAATCGTCTTGTCTTTCATTCAGGACTCTCCCTTCCCGATACGAATAACATAAGTATCGGCAACCATGTCGTGCAGGCCCCGTTTGCCGGCCGTGAATGCAATCACCAGGCAACTGATAATCACCAGGACACTGAGCCCGATATTGCTATAATAGAGCAGTTCGTTAGAGGCCTGGAAGGCCTGAACCGCTTCGGGATCAAAAGAGGAAATCCCCTGATCGATCATCCTGATCTTCATCATGGCCCCCGGCAGCGTCGGGAGCAGGAAGATCGCGCTGCGGACAAATCCGCCCACAACCCCGATCCGTCCTCCCTCCGGGGAAATAACCCTCAGTCCGATTGCCAGCTTACCGGCCGTTCCCCCGAGAAGACCCTCGAGGAGGGGCTTGTACAGGATCATCGGGACCAACACGGCCATGTACGCGGTTGTCGACTTGATGAACAGGGCCGGGACCACCAGCAGAAGCATTATCAGTCCATCAATCATGTATGCCAGAACCCGAATCCAGAACCCGGCGGGAACGGTCGATTCCAGGTCAAAAGCCTCCTCCTTCAATTGATTCTCCAACATACTGGCCAATTAAAGGCATTTCACCTCTCCTGAAAACAATATTCGCCCAAAACTTGGGTCAATTTCCCAATCCTTGACAGAAAGGAACGCATGTTGAAATCTAAGCGTTTCGATTCATGGAAAGAAACCCCATCAGCAAGTACGTCCCCTACCCGCTGGTTGATCTGCCCGATCGCCAATGGCCCGGCCGGCGTATAGACAAGGCGCCCGTGTGGTGCTCGGTTGACTTGCGGGACGGCAACCAGGCATTGCCGATCCCCATGACAGTGGAGGAGAAGACGGAGCTGTTCCTGCATCTGGTGAAAATCGGTTTCAAGGAGATTGAAGTTGGATTTCCCTCCGCCTCCGAAACGGAGTTCCGTTTCCTTCGCAACCTGATAGAAAAGAACCTGATCCCTGATGACGTGACCGTGCAGTGCCTGGTCCAGTGCCGGGAGCACCTCATCCGCCGCACGTTTGAGGCCATCGACGGGGCGCCCAGCGCCATCGTCCACTTTTACAACAGCACCAACCCGCTGCAGCGGCGCGTCACCTTCGGGATGGACAAGGAGCAAATCAAGGCCATCGCCGTCGAGGGTGCCCAACTGTGCCGCGACCTCCAGAGCAACACCACCTGCAGGAAGGTCCGGTTTGAATACTCTCCCGAAAGTTTCTCGGACACCGAGCTGGAGTTTTCCCTGGAAGTCTGCGAAGCCGTCAAGGCGGTCCTACAACCCACTCCCCAGAACAAGCTTATTCTCAACCTGCCGGCCACGGTTGAGCTGTTCACCCCCAATGTGCATGCCGACCAGATCGAGTGGTTCTCAAGGAACATCTCCGACCGGGACAGTGTCCTCATCAGCCTGCACACTCACAACGACCGGGGAACCGGGGTGGCGGCCACCGAACTGGGACTGATGGCCGGCGCCGACCGCGTCGAGGGAACCCTCTTTGGCAACGGGGAACGGACCGGAAACCTCGATATTGTCACGGTTGCCCTGAACATGTACACTCAGGGGGTCGACCCCGGGCTGGATTTCAGCGACCTTCCCGGAACAAGGGAAATCTACGAGCGGACCACCCGGATGGGAGTGCATGAACGGCACCCCTATGCCGGCGACCTCGTCTTCACGGCCTTCAGCGGATCCCATCAGGACGCCATCAAGAAGGGCATGGACGCCCGGTCCAAGTCGGACTCCGCTCGCTGGGAGGTGCCCTACCTGCCCATCGACTGCGAGGATATCGGCCGCACCTACCAGGCCATCATCCGCATCAACAGCCAGAGCGGCAAGGGAGGGGTGGCCTACGTGCTCGACCGCTCCTTCGGCATCGAGATGCCCAAACGTATGCATCCCGAGTTCGGCAACGTGGTCACGGCACTGGCCGATGACCAGAGTGCCGAATTGAACAGTCTGCAAATCTGGGAGGCCTTTGAAACAGAGTACCTCAAGCGAACCTCTCCCCTGGAGCTGCTCGATTACGACATCGATCACAAGCCGGACGATGTCCACAAGGTCCATATGAAGGCAAAGGTCAGGCTCAATGGCCAAGTGCAGACTCTCAGTGGCAGTGGCAATGGTCCCATTGCGGCATTTGTCAGCGCCCTCGGGGTGGCAGGGTTGAAGGACTTTTCCCTCCAGAATTACTCCCAGCACGCAATTTCCGGCGGCAGTGCCGCTGACGCGGTCAGTTTTGTGGAAATCAAGCGGACAGGCGACGGTGTATCCTTCTGGGGAGCCAGCATCGACTCAAACGTTGAGAACGGGGGTCTGCTGGCGCTAGTCAGCGCCTTCAACCGTTCACACTAGGAACGGGCCAGGCGGCGCCACAAGCTCTGCAGAAGATAAGCGGTCCCTGCGCAGAGGATGATGCTGGGACCCGTTGGCCAGTCCCCGCTGAAGCTGAGCCCGATTCCCACGCTCACGTAGAGGAAGGTCAACAGGCTGGATAGGATCATCATGTTACCCAGCGACCGCACGTGCTGGCTAGCCATCGCCGAAGGGATCGTCAGCAGCGCGACAACCAGCACCACCCCGACCACAGAAACCAGCAGGACCACGGTACAGGCGATGATACACAATAGCAGGGTGTAGTAACCGGCCACATTGAGTCCGCGCAACCGGGCCTCCTCCTCGTCGAAGCAGAGCGCCTGCAGGCGGTTGTATCCAAAGACCAGCACCATCAGCAAAACGACGTCCATGGAACCGATCAGGACAAGGTCCACTGGGGAAAGGATCAGGATATTGCCGAACAGGTAGCTCATCGGATCGACAAAGCCCGGTGTCTTGGCCAGGAAAACAAGGCCGGTGGCCATTCCGGCCGCCCAGACCGCTCCAATCACGCTGTCCTCCCTGTCCAAACCGGTGGCCCGTATCCATGAAATCATGACAGCTGCCAGAAGCGCGGCAATCAGCGCGCCAACCAGCGGATGCATCCATTCAAGGCCGTGGACCCGCTGAAAATAGAGGGCTGCTCCTATACCGCCGAGGACGGCGTGGGAGATGGCCCCGGCCACATAACTGATCCGCTTGGCCACAACCAGGCTGCCGGTCATTCCGAATGCCGGACTGGCCAGCAATCCCATCAGGAGAGCGGTCCGGAGGAAGTTGAAATCGGGATCCACGAGGGCCTGCCAGAATTCAATCATCGGCGGCCTCCTTTCCATGCTCATGGCAATGGCAGTGCTCGCCATGGACCACCGCCTGGACATCATCCCCATAGAGGCGCCGCAGGGCCCGGTCCTCAACCTTCATGACCGGATGCAGTTCGGCGGTGCCGTTCACGCAAAGAACCTGATCGACCAGACTGGACACAAAGGCGGCATCATGGGAGACGAGGAGAATGGTCATGCGCCGGTGCAGTTCTTTAAGGTGACTCAGCAGTCTGGCCTCGATGTGTGCATCGACCATTGCAGTAGGCTCATCAAGGAGCAGCACTTCGGGATTATTGACCAGTGCCCGGGCGATGAGAACCCGCTGTTTCATTCCGCCGGACAAATTGATAAAGGCCTCCTTGCGGGCCTCCCACAGGTCCACTTCCTCAAGCGCTCTCCGGGTTGCTGCCCGGTCGGCCTTGCCGTAGAAGCCCAGTCCGCGGGGGGACAGGCGTCCCATCCGGACAATGCCCTCGACATCAATGGGAAACAAGGGGTCGATTTGAATCTGCTGGGGCATGTACCCGATCCGGCTCCGGGCTTCCCGGGGGGCTTTGCCGAGCACGGTCACCACTCCCTTGCTGGGCCTTACCAGCCCCAGGAGCACTTTGAGTAAGGTGCTTTTCCCGCCCCCGTTCGGGCCCACCACGCAAAGGGTCTCCCGTTCCGGTACGGTAAACGTAAGGTCCCGCAAAACGACAACTTTGCCGTACCGCACCTCAACATTCCTGCATTCAATGACCGGAGAAAGACTCATTTCCGACAGTTATGGAGGATGGGGAGCAAATGCCCAGCCTTAATCATGCCCGAAGGACTCGGCCAGGGCAGCGCCGATCCGCAGGAGGTTGGCCTCCACGTCAGGGGCCAAGGGATCGATCTCCACCAACCGGGCCCCGATTGCCCGGGCCACGATTTCCGCATGCTTGCGGCTTTCCTGCGGCTGGACAAAAACGGTTTTGATCCCGGCCTCCCGGGCCTCCCGGATCAGCCGCTGCAACTCCCTCGGGCCGGGGCCGTGGCTCCCGCTCGAAATGGGAACCTGTTTCAGCCCATAGCGCCGGGCAAAATATCCCAAAGATGGATGGTAGATATAAAAGCCACGCCCCTTGTGCGGCTGGAGCAGTTCCGTCAACCGGGTGTGAATGCCTTGCAGACGCCCTGAGCATTCCCCTGATGCCATCCCGATGGCCTCGCCCGACTGGGGGATCTTCAGGGAAAGTTCCCTGGAAATGGCCTCGACCAGCTGTCCGGCATAGACTGGATCGAGCCAGATGTGCGGATCCGACTGCAGTTCCTCCGTCGCGCAATCCGCACAGGCATGCTCCCCGTGGTCGTGACCCTGATGATGGTGGGCCGTCAACGGGATCGTATCGACCGCATCCCTCAGGTCACTCACTTTCAAGTCAGGAAACTGAAGGGCAAGGCGCTGCAGAATCACCGATTCGTATGCTGCCCCGACCCGGAAAAAGAGCTCCGCTCCGGCCAGCCAACTGATGGCCGAAGGCCGCGGCTCGAAGACCGAACAACTGTCGCCTTCCCTTTGCAGGGACTGGACCGTCACCGCTTCCCCGCCCACGGATTTGACCAGCGACTCCAGGGGAATGACGCTGACACCCACGCGCAGCGGTTCTGC
>JBMTVW010000018.1:0-25147 GCA_049451775.1 Opitutales bacterium
CCACAAATCGGTTGACAGGGGCCCTTCAAATACCTTTCTTCCTCACTTTTAACGATTTCCGAAAATGAAAGTAGCATCCTCCATCAAGTCACTGAAGACCCGTCACCCGGATTGCCAGGTTGTCCGCCGTCGCGGCCGTACCTACGTCATCTGCAAGACGAATCCACGCTTCAAGGCCCGCCAGGGTTAATTGATTCACAGGGAAAGGAATTAAGACAATGAAAGCTGGTATTCATCCAAAAACCCAACCGGTCTGCTACCGTGACGTTTCCACGGGCAAGAATTTCCTCACTCGCTCCACGGTCAAGACCGACCGGAAGGAGACCATCGACGGTGTCGAGTACGGCGTGATCGTTCGCGACATTACCGCCGATTCCCACCCGGTCTACACCGGTGAGAAGCGCTTCGTCGACACCGCTGGCCGGGTCGAGAAGTTCCAGAACAAGTTCCGCCGTCGCCGGTAGGGCACGTTCAGTCCAATTTCAAGAGGCCCCGTTTGCTCTGCAGGCGGGGCTTTTTCTTGCCTGAATCGCCCGGGAAGGGTTTTCTGGACTTGGTCGAGCACCCGAGGAAATGCTCAAGAATCCCTAACTCAATGGAGCAGAGTATGTTAAAGAATCTTTTTATCCCATTTTTTCTGCTGTCGCTGATTGCTCAAAGTGCCTTTTCGGAGGTGTTCAGGCACGAGATCATCCACGAGTGGAGCGCAGGCCAGTTTGAAACGGCCACATTGGCCGTTGGGTCGGCCCGCATAGAGGCCGAGGGAACGGCAAGTCCGGTGCTCAGGATGACCATTGCCATTGAAATGGAGGCCAAGGACCAGGAACGGGCCCGGGAAGCCTTTGACCGGGTAAAGGTCATCATTTCGGAGGAAGATGGCCTCAAGGTGGAAATTAAGGAGGCAAAAAAGTCATTTTCATGGCTCTTTTTCTGGCGCAAATCTCCACGCATCACCGTCAGCGCACAGGTACCGGAGAACCAGGAAATGAATTTCGTTACCGGATCAGGGGACATTGATCTGGTCCGGATCGCAGGCAAATTGTCCTGCGTGGCCGGTTCGGGCACGGTCCGGTCGGATAACTCGACCGGTTCCCTTAAGGCCGTTACCGGGGCCGGGAACGTCCAGATAACGAACCATTCGGGCTCCTTCAGCGCCGCCACCGGCGCCGGGGATGTCCGGCTGCAGGGTCCGGTCGATTCCTTCAATATCGCCACCGGGGCCGGCGATGTGGAAATTCGCTCCAGTACCAAGGCCTTTCAGGCTTCCAGTGTTTCCACCGGTGCCGGTGACATTGTCGCTTACCTGGACCCGGGGGCCATCTTTGAACTTCAGGCGGAGGTCGGTTTCGGCGATATCTCCTGTGAGTTTCCGCTTTCAGATATGGTCGCGGAGAAAAAGAAGCTTACCGGGCGTACCGGTGAGGGTGCTCAATCCCTCCGGCTCAATACCGGTTTCGGCGATGTACATGTTCTTCGTAATTGAGCCGTTTTTCCATATCCGGGCCACGAGTCGGGTTTTAAGGATTCTTAAGTAGTTGCGGCAGAACCTGATACAGATACAGGAAAGGCACAATATATATTATGTCTAATTATATCGGGCTGAGTTACTTGGAGCAGCTCCGGTACAACCACCGCAACCGGCCAGCAGGCGTATTCTACCTACAGGTTGAAGGATGTCATCGATACAACTTATTCGACGCCCGCTACCAGGAATACTACCAGTGAGGCGTTCCTGCGAATTCAGGTCTATAAATCTCAGTAACCGGCGGCCTGACCATCCTTGCGGGATTCACTGGCTCCGCTGAGGACACCCGTTTCCGGGTCGCGCCAGATTGCCTGGTACCCCCCAAACTGTCTTCTCTCCGGATCGATCTTATGACCTTTGAAGGCCAGTTGCGGGATAGATTCCTCCGGAAATCCGGATTCCATGGCGACCGTTCCACCGTCGCTCATAATTGCCCCGGTGGGATCTGAATCGCCCGAGTGGACAACCCGTGGAGCATCCCCTGCCTCCTGAAGGTTCATGCCGAAGTCAACCATGTTCATGACCACCTGCACCTGTGCCTGTGGCTGGGTGTCTCCACCCATGACCCCAAATGCGCACAGCGGGGCTCCGTCTCTCGTCATGAACCCGGGGATGATGGTGTGAAAGGGTCGTTTGCCCGGTTCGTAGGCGTTTGGATGACCTTTCTGCAGCGCAAAGGCGGACCCGCGGGTCTGGAAGCCGAAGCCCAGCTTTGGCGGACACATGCCGGAACCGATCCCGTGGTAATTGCTCTGGATAAAGGAGACCATGTTGCCATCACCATCAGCAGCGCACAGGTAAACGGTATCACCCTTTTTCAGGATGGACGGATCGGGGATAATCATCCGTGCCGCCCGGTCCGGTGCAATCCGGGCGCGTTGTTGCCGAGCGTAATCCTTGTCGAGCAATTGGGCCACAGGAGTCTTGAAGAATTCTGGATCGGCATAGAGACGTGCCCGGTCGGCAAAGGCCAGCTTCTTGGCCTCAATGAGCAGGTGAAGATGATCCGGGCACCCGAAATCGATATTGCGGAAATTATACCCTTCCAGAATGTTCAGCATTTGCAGGACGGCCAGGCCTTGGCCATTCGGGGGCAATTCCCAGACATCATAGCCACGGTAGTTGGTCGATATCGGGTCCACCCATGTGGAGGAATGTTCGGCGAAATCACCATATCGGAGGAAGGACCCGTTCTGTTCGAGAAAGTCCGCCATCATCCTGGCCATCTTCCCCTGATAGAAGTGATCCCGGCCCTCCTTCGCCAGCAGACGGTAGGTAGAGGCAAGGTCACTGTTGCGCCAGATTTCCCGTTCCCGCGGAGCCCGTTTTCCATCCACTGAAAATGTGTCCAGAAACCCGGGATACGGTGAACGGGTGCGCATGCTCAGGTCCCAGTAGTAGGCAATGACTTGGCTTACCGGAAACCCTTCCTCGGCATAGTGGATGGCGGGGGCAAGAATGGATTCCATGGGTTGCCGTCCAAACCTTGAATGAAGTTCAAACCATCCGTCAACGCATCCGGGAACCGTAACCGACAGCGGACCCCTGGTCGGGATTTTCTCTTCGCCGGCCTTGGCGAGGGCGCTTCGCATCGCCTCAAGGGAGGATGAGCTGGCACTGCGGCCGCTGCCGTTCAATCCATGAAGACGACCGCTGGCAGCGTCCCAGGCCAAAACAAAAACGTCACCCCCGACACCACACCCGGTTGGCTCCATCAGGCCCAGGCAGGCGTTGACCCCGATGGCCGCATCCACGGCATTTCCACCCGCCTTGAGAATATCCAGTCCAGCCTGGGTGGCCAAGGGCTGACTGCTGGCCACCATGCCGTTTCCCCCGAGCACTTCGCTTCGGGTAGCAAATCCCCTACCTGTGACCCGGTCGGCCATGATCGCCCTACTTTTCCTTCCCCCCCCTGAGCTCAGCCGCCTTCATGGCGTTTCCGAATGAGCCCAAATTGATCACGCTTGTATAGCCCATTACCTTAAGCTTTTCCATGGCGATTCCCGAACGGCGACCGCTCCAGCAGAATAGCAGAATCGTCCCGTCCTTTTCCGCTCCCGAGGCGGCAATCTGCGACTCAATTTCGCTGAGGGGATAATTCACTGAACCGGGAACGGAGTTTTCGGCAAATTCACCGGGTGTACGGACGTCCACTAAGAGTGCCCCCGCCTCGAGGAACTCCACGGCCGCCTCGGGGGTGGATGCCTTGACCCGGAGTAGGCCAAGATACAGGACAATGATAACGACGATAGTGAGCGGTAACCAGTTCATGAATCCCAGCTAATCTGAATTGTCAGGCTCGGCAAGCCGCTTCGAGGATTTTATGGTTGGCCATTGGCCCGCCTTTCCTGCAAACACGGAACATCAAAGATATGGCACCCTCCGCGCCAGTCCATGTTGTCTGCGGCCTCATATTCCATGAGGGCCACGTCCTAGCTACCCGCCGGGATCCTCGACGCGCCCTGCCCCTGTTTTGGGAGTTTCCGGGGGGCAAGTTGGAGCAGGGTGAATCCCCCGAAGAGGCCCTCCACCGCGAACTGGAGGAGGAACTCATGCTCCGAGTCAGGATCAACCGGGCCCTCGGGCCGGTCACCCACCGTGATGAATCAGGTCATATCCGCCTGATCCCCTTTCACTGCACCGTGGACCAGCCCTTCGCACCGGTGCCCCTTGATCACGGGGAAATACGCTGGGTCCGGCTGGAGGAAGCCCGACAGTTGACATGGGCCCCGGCCGATATTCCATTGGTCGATCAACTTGAAGACCTTTTCCAATCATAGACATGAGCCAATACCTGTATCATCAGCAACTGAAACAAATCTGGGAAAAAGCGGTCTCGCTGTACCAATCCGGTCAACGGGGAAGCGAAACCTTCTTCGATTCCCCTGAGTCGGCCTTTCTGACCTCAATCGGCCACAGTGCCCAGGAGGTCTACGATTTTGCCGAGGATTTCATCAATCATGGCGAACCCGACTTTGAGACCTTCCTGCTGGTGGCGGACATTCGCCGCCAGTACTTCCAGCACGAAATGTGTGGTCAGGCGGGCAGCAAGGTGGTTGATGCCGGCGACTTACCCCCGAAAACCGATTCCGTCCGCGGGATCGAGTGGCTTCCCCGGCTGATTGAAAAGGCCCGGGCCAAGCTCCGCGGGGAAATGTCCAGTGACCTGATGTACGGATGCGGCGGGGACCGGAAGTTCTTCACCGCCCACGGTCTGCATCCGGCTGAATTCCTTGGCTATGTAAGGGACCATCTTGAAGACGACGATGCGATCATTGACTTTGTCGAGGCCCGGTCGAAAGCTACTGCCATCTCATGAATTCCATTGATACCATAAAACAGAATGCGGAGGCCCTTTACGGGGAGGAGCAGCTTCTCGAGAAACTGAGGGCGGGACAGCGCCTCAAGGTGAAGCTTGGAGTCGACCCGACACGGCCCGACCTGACCTTCGGGCACATGGTGGTCTTCAACAAGTTACGCCAATTTCAGGACCTTGGGCACGAGGCCATCCTCATTATTGGTGACTTCACAACTCTAATCGGTGACCCCTCCGGGCGGTCCTCAACCCGGCCCGTCCTCACCGAGGATGAGATCAGGGAAAATGCCCGTACCTATATTGAGCAAGCCTACATGGTGCTGGATCCCGACAAGACCACCGTCCGTTTCAACTCGGAATGGTTCGACGCAATGTCGTTCAAGGACTGCCTCGGCCTGGCCCGGCAGATGACCGTGGCCCGGATGCTGGAACGGGATGATTTCTCGAAGCGCTACAAGTCGAACACGCCGATCTCCATTATTGAGTTCCTCTACCCTCTTGTCCAGGGGCACGACTCGGTGATGATTGAGTCGGATGTCGAGCTTGGTGGCAGCGACCAGACTTTCAATTGCCTGGTTGGCCGGCAACTCCAGAAGGATGCCGGTCAGTCCGAGCAGGCCGTATTGACTTTACCGCTACTTGTGGGCACCGACGGGGTCAAGAAGATGTCGAAGTCGCAGGACAACTACATCGCCTTCAATGACTCCCCCAAGGACATGTTCGGGAAGATCATGTCGATCAGCGACGAGGTGATGTGGGATTACTACCGGTTGCTGTTACTGAAGACCGCCAGCGAGGTGGAGTCCCTCAAGGGCGAGCACCCGATGGAGCTGAAGAAGCAGCTCGCCACCACCCTCACCTCCCGGATTCATGGCGATGGAGCAGGCGATCACGAACGTCAGCAGTTCGAACAGGTCTTTTCCCATAACAAGCGTCCGGACGATATGCCCAGCTTTGCCTGGGAGGATCTTGCCTCGGAGGAAACCCAGTCCCTCCTGAACCTGCTGGGCAACTCCAAGCTGATCCCGAGCAAGAAAGAGGCCCGGCGCCTCATCCAACAGGGCTCGGTCAAGGTCAATGATGCCAGGGTCGACGATCCCTTAGCCTCCTACAGTAAGCCTGAGCAGCCGTTGGTGATTCAGGCTGGCAAGCGCATTTTCTTCGAGGTCAGGTAAACTTTCCTAGAAGAACATTGCCTCCGAGAGCCCCTTTTCCGGTGGCAACGGCTCCACATGGAAGGGATGTTCATAGCTGCCCCCGGGCAGTGATGAGCGAATCATCCCCGACTTGTGCGACTCGTTGTAATCCCACGAAATATATCGTTCCCTCTGGAGGAACTTCCAATCGATGCGCATGCAGCTACCGGTGTGTTCCTGTACCAGCTGCTCAATGGTGAAGGCCACCTTGTTGAAGTCTTCATCCTTGCTGAAGCACCCGCGCAAGGCGGTCCGGTGCCACTGAAGCAAATTATAAGCCTGCCGGCGCATCCCCGGGGTGTACTGGAAACGAAGTGATACCAGACCTTCCGAGAGGTCCGATCTGGAGTAGGCGCTGAGGAACTGGCCCAGTCCCTGTCGCAGGGGAAGGTTTCTGGCAAAGGCCAGGTCCTTAACGCGCGCTGGATGCGGCCAGTCTATCCTGTCGTAGCTGTCACCCTCGATTTCACCATCAAAGAGGATCTTCTGGCAGCGGCGGAGAAATCCCCTGTAGTGGGTGGAAATCCGCTCTACGGGCACCCGGTGAAGCCAATGGTACACTGGTAGGTCCGACTCCAGCCAGGTTGAAACCTGGTTTTCCAGGAAGTTGGACTGCTCCGGGGAATAGCCAAGAATCAAGGCTTCACAGCAGCACAGGTCCCGCAACTCCCGGCCAATGAAGCACTGGCTGTAAAGTTTTCCCTCAAATTCATCCTCTGAATGGAGGTCATTCGACGGGCACAGAACCACGATCCGGCACGGATACTTCTGGGCGAAGCGAACGGCGGTGTTGAAGCGTCCGGTTGCCTCTTCCACGGGTGTATCGAGACCGAAATGCAGGATCAGGTTCAACTGGGAGGCCCGGTATCCCATGGTGGCCGGATCTGAATCCGGGCCGGTGTCCCACATATGAGTCAACGTTTCGGTCACGGACTCGACCGACATACTCACGCCTGGCATACTGTCGATTAATCGGCCCATGGGTTTCAAATTCCAATCTGGCGCCACTGGTGACCGTTTGTCTTCAGCAGTTCCTCAGCCTCCGCCGGGCCCCATGAACCGGCCGGATAGCTGCACAGGCCCTCCTTCTTCTGGCTGTCCCATGCCTCATGTACGGGAGTGATCAGCTTCCACGAGGCCTCCGTCTCGTCCCCGCGAATAAAAAGTGTGCTGTCCCCGATGATGGCATCGAGGATCAACCGCTCGTAGGCTTCCGGTGTGTTCGATCCAAAGGTCGAGGCATACTTGAAATGCATTTTTACCGGCTGGGTACGCGTCTCCAGCCCTGGAACCTTGGAATTGGTCAACAGGGTCATCCCCTCGTCCGGCTGCACCTGTATGACAAGCGTGTTCTGGGCAAGGTTGTACTTGTTGTCCTCCGAGAAGAGAATCCCGGGAGGATGCTTGAATTGTATGGCAATTTCCGATACACGCCTGGGCATCCGTTTTCCGGAGCGCATATAGAAAGGAACCCCCTTCCATCGCCAGTTGTTGATCATCAATCGCATTGCGGCATAGGTTTCCGTATGGGATTCTTCCTGAATTCCACCTTCTTCAACGTATCCCGGAACGCTTTTCCCGGCCAGCATCCCCTTTCCGTAGCGGGCCCGGACAACGTCCATCTCCTTGCCCGGATCCACCGCCAGCCGCTGTATTCCTTTCAGGACCTTGACCTTTTCATCCCGGATCGATTCCGGATCAAGGGAGACCGGGGGCTCCATGGCGATCAGCGAGAGCAGCTGCATGGTGTGATTCTGGATCATGTCCCGAAGGGCGCCGCTCTGGTCGTAATAGCCTCCGCGGCTCCCTACCCCAACCGATTCGGCCACCGTGATCTGCACCGAGTCTACGTACTCACGGTTCCAGATCGGCTCGAAAATTGCGTTGGCAAACCGTGCCACCAGCAGGTTCTGCACGGTTTCCTTGCCGAGGTAATGGTCGATGCGGTAGACCTGTGATTCCTCAAAGTTATTGGTCAGGACCCGGTTCAATTGACGGGCCGACTCCAGGTCACGTCCAAAGGGTTTTTCTATGATGACCTTCGCCGCGAGCTTGCCCTTGGCCATGTGCCGGGACAGTCCACAGCGGCCGAGGTTTTCAATTATGGGTTCAAATACACCTGGCGGGGTTGATATGTAGAACACCAACTGCATCTCCCGGCCTGAACGCTCCTGTATTTCAGCGATCCTTGAAGCCAGTCCGTCGTAGGCCTCCGATTCATCGTATCCTCCCGCATGATAATGTAGGCCCTGCTCTTTTTCCGTCCACACTTCATTGTCCATCTCCCGGCGGGAAAATTCGCCTATGGCCTTCCGGGCCATGTCACGGAACTCATTCTCCGGTATCGGCTTGCGGCCAAATCCCACCAAATGGAACTCCGCCGGCAACAGGCTGTCCAGTGACAGGTTGAACAGGGCCGGGATCAGCTTCCGCTGGGTCAGATCCCCGGATGCCCCGAAAATAACCAGGATCGTGGGCGGTGCCCCACGATGCCGGCTCAGGCCTTCGAGAAAGGGATGTCGGTCGGTACTTGTTTCCATTTGCTTGTCGTTTCTCCGTTGCAAATAAAGAAATGTTGAGGGAATTGATGGCTTTGGCAATGCTGACGCGTTAAAACCGGAACCTGTTTCCGAAGACCCCCACGTTCTCCCAATGGGTCAGGTCGATCAGCTCGCCCCCGTAGGTGCGCCGAATACCGACCACGTCAAAGCGAATGGCTTCCGGTCGCCACATGCTGTGCCGAAGGTAGGCCAGCGCGGTCTTGCGCAGGACTTTCCATTTGCTCTTTCCAATGCTCTGGTAAGTTGCCAGCACCGGTCCCTCGCCGGTCCGTACCCGGACCTCCACGAAGACCATGATCGAACCCTGCCTCAGGATCAGGTCCAGTTCCCCATGGCCTTGGCGCCAACGCCTGTCCAGCACCTGCATGGAGCGATTTTTCACCAGAAACCGTTCCGCCTGCAACTCTCCCCACTCCCCCGTTTCCTGCCTGTTTTCCCGCATGGAAGGAGTGTTTCATCCCCGGTCTCAGGGCTGAAGGAATCCTTCTGGTCATAAATGACCGGGTGTTTCCCATTTTTTTGCGAAAAAGGCTTGCCCCGTGCCCCAATCTCCTTGTGATTCTCCACTTTCCTTTCCCCGTGCGCGGTTAGCTCAATTGGATAGAGCACCTGACTACGGATCAGGAGGTTAGGGGTTCGACTCCCTTACCGCGTGCCACTTTAAGACCCCGCTAGCCAACGGCTTAGCGGGGTTTTTTGTTGTCGCAATTCAAGACGCATCTCCAGTTTGTCCGTAGGAAATCTCTTCCATTTTTCTGATCATCCGAACCTTACCCCCGGAGAAAATGTTGAGTTGTAGTCGGACCGATTTTGTGGAGCCCGTTCCTGCGCATGGTCCTGACACTCTGGCAGTTCGCTATTCTATGTGCTGCGGCCGCATTCGGCGGATTTGTGGATTACATTGCCGGTGGCGGCGGGATTGTGACAGTGCGAGCGCTTTTAGCCGTAGGCATGCCTCCACATCTTGCCCTCGGGACCAACAAGTTGCAGGCGAGCTTTGGTAGCCTGACTGCTGCCCTTAACTATCGTTGGGGTCGGATGTTCAGTTTCCGCGAACTGACGTTTGGGATAGCGTTTACGGCCCTGGGCGCTATCGCAGGGACAATAACCGTTCAGTACATATCAGCAGACTGGCTGAAGCACATAATCACCGCCCTATTGGTGCTGTTGTTCGCTTATGTCCTCTGCAAACCGGATTTAGGAGCAATTCACAAGCCGAGCCGGTTGGCACCAAGAATCTTCTACCTTCTGTTCGGCTGCCTGTTGGGAATCTATGACGGATTTTTCGGCCCCGGTACCGGCTCGTTTTGGACAATGGTATTCGTTCTCCTGCTAGGTTTTGACCTGAAAAAAGCCACCGCGCATACCAAGGTTTTAAATTTCACAAGCAACATCGTGTCGCTCGTTACCTTCATGATCGGCGGGCATGTGGTAATCCTGGTTGGTCTGGCCATGGGGATCGGTCAGGCGCTGGGCGCTTACATCGGTTCACACCTCGTCATCAACCGCGGAACACGCTTTATCAGGACCTTCTTCCTTTCGGTGGTGGCAGTCACCATCGCTAAACTGCTCTGGTCTGCCTACGGTTGAAGTGCTGAAATGCCTATTAGGCAGGAGAACATGGTTGACTTGGGAGACCTAGGCGGCCCTGCATGCCATCTGGGAAGCAGCTATTCAGACCTCCACCATTGAGTTGCATTTCATGGGAGGCAGTTCCACCGCGCAGGTGGCCCATGATAGCCCAACTCCGAAGCCCGAGAGGATCAGCTTGTGCGGCTTTTCAGTAAGTTGCTTCCCGTAATGGTCGGTCAGGGTGGCGGGAATACTGGCCCCACTCTGGTTGCCGAATTTCTCCACGGTCCCGGACGGGACGGCTTCCTCGGGCAGTTTCAGGCGCCGGCGAATGTTGTCGATGATGTACCGGTTGGCTTGGTGAAAGACGAATCCGTCCACTTCCTCGGCCTCCCAACCGGTTTCAGCCAGCATATTTCTGATGGCGGGCAGCTCCACCTTGAGGGAAAAGTTAAAAATGTCGGCACCCTCCATGTGAAGCTGGCAACGGCTACGCTTGATCCCCTCCCCCATTTCCTTTGACTGGGTGGTTTCTTCGTTAGCCGGCTCCCGGAAGGCTCCCCCGGGTTGCCACAGGGACTGGTAACCGGTCCCGTCGGATCGGAGGTCGAAGACCGTTTCCGGTGCCCCGGGATAGGCCTCCAGCAAGGTGGCACAGGCGGCATCGCCGAAAAGCGGACGCAGCGCCCGGTCGTCCTTGGAGACGATCCGGCTGATGGTATCGCCCACCACGAGGACAACCTTCTTGAGTCCTCCCCCGGACATGAAACTGTGTGCGGCCCAGAGCCCGTAGACGTAGCCGGAGCAACCGAGATTGATGTCCATGCAAGCACATGTATCAGGTATTCCGATACGGCCCTGGAGAAGAACCGCATTCCCCGGCTGAAGGTAGTCGGGGGTCTGGGTGACCATGAACAGGCCATCGACCTCTGAAGAATTGGTGCCCGTCTCTTCGAGCAGTTTCCTGACAGCAGGCTCAGCCAGGTCGAGGGCGGTCACCCCCTCCTCCACGATGCGACGCTTGTCGAGCCCTATATTTTGCTTGATGCGTTCAATCTGGGCCTGGTTACCGTCGTAAAGATAGGCCTCATCCCCGCTCAGGGAGACCTCGTTCTTCGGGACCGAGGTAACCAGCCCGCTGATACGAATTCCACTGATGCGGGCGATGGCCATGGCTCAGTTCTCCACACCCCCGAGGTAGATAATCTGGCCGGTGACAAACCCGCTCTCCGGTTTCAGGAAGAAGTCGACCACATTGGCGACATCCTTCAGTTCGCCCAGCCGGGGTATCGCCTGGCGACTGAGGAGACGCTCGATGGCCTGGTCGGAGACCCCGCGGATAAGATCGGTCTGGATGGGAGTTGGACCCACCGCGTTGACGGTAATCCCGTCGGGGGCCAGTTCCCTGGAGAGGACCTGGGTGATGCTTTCCACGGCGGCCTTGCTGGCCGCATAGGCAATTTCGCCCTCCAGCCGAAGCGGACGGGCCACAGTGGTGAAAAATACGATACGTCCGGACCTTGACTTGAGCATCAACTTTGCCGCCTCCCGGGCAAAGTAAAATGAGCCAAAGGTATTGGTCCGGAAAACCGACTCCATTGTCCGGGCGGGCGTGAGCAGGGCCGCATTCATTGAGGCAATGCCGGCGTTGTTGAGAAGGGCGTCGATTCGTCCGTGCTTTTTGAATACCTGCCGGACCATTTCGGTTACTGACTTTTCATCCCCCACATCGAGGGAAGTGTGTCCATAACGTTCATGCTCAATGGTACTGTCCCCTCGCGAGCATCCCTCGACGGACCAATTATTATCAAGGTAATGCCGGGCCAGATGATGCCCGATCCCCTTGCTGGTTCCAGTGATTATGACGACTCCGTTCTCCATCCTACTCCTCCGGCTTGCTCTCGATGATGAATTCCGTCAGGTCAGCGACTGACCGGAGAGGTGAACGCGACCGGCTGAGGGCCCGCTCATCGGCAAGGATCCAGTTCAACCCGTAGGCGTCGAGCAGTCGCCCTTCCAAATCAACAATCAGGTGGACCACGGCCATGCTGTCGAGGTCGGACCCGTTACCGAGAATAGGGGTGTTTCCATCAACTGAAGCGAGGACCGGCAAGGCAAGGTCCTGACGAAGGGAGGTTAGCCCCTCGATGATCATTTTCTGGACGTCCTGGACGTTGGGGTTCATCGGAATCAGCCCTTCCTTTTCTCCACCATGGCGAAAAGGTCCGCCACCGTATTGCAGTTTTGCAGGTCCGTACCGGTCAGGGTGACCCTGTATTCCATGTCAATCATGGACAAGGTGGTCAGGATGGCCAGCGAGTCCCAGTTGGGGAGATCAGCCAGCCTGTTGTCGGGAAGAATCGTCAGGTCGGGGGCATTGAGGCCCATCGACAGGTTTTCAATGAAAGTGTCCATAGGGTCCAAGGAGTGAACGGGTAAAGGCCTTTAAAATCAAGCCTTTCCCTGAATGCGGGAGCGTTTGCCGGTAACGGTCTTCTGAATGGATTGGACAGCCGTGATACGGGTCGGCACATGGGCCAGGGAAAGGCCCCGGGCCGATGCCTCTTGGCGGAGTCCCCGCAACAATTGGCGTGTGTCCATCCCCTTCCCGAGGACCACCCGGGCAGCCACCGTTTGGCCGGTCAGGGCGCTGGCCTCACCGGATACTGAAGCATCCAGTACCCCCGGTTGGTTCATGAGGAGCGCCTCGACTGTCTCCGGAAAAACCTTCTGGCCGCCCACGTTAATCATGAACTCGCGGCGGCCAAGAATGCGCATCGATCCCGTTCGAGTTAATTCGCCCAGATCGCCGGTCGGGTGCCAGTATTCCCCCTCCGGAATGGGGCCGCCCTCAAGCGTTCCCAGGAAGGGCGTTTTTCCAAGAATATGGATTTCCCCGTCGACAAGCCTCCATCCGTATCCGGGTTGATCGAGAAAAAAGGCGTCCGGGTCATCGGGGTCGGGTCTGACCGGCAGGGCCCCCGTCTCGGTCAGGCCAAACCGGTGCAGCAACACTGCATTGGGAAAGGCCTCCTGGAGGCGTTTCCTGAGGTTAGCCGGCATGGGTTCCGCCCCGTGGGGAATAACCCGGATCCCGGACAAGTCGAACTGCTCATAGATTCCTCCCAGCAAAAGGAACTGCAGGTAGGTGGGAGTCGCCGGAAGAACATCCACCCCGTGAGTCTCGACAGCCCGACCGACAGATGCGACATCACCCCCTGCCGGGACAACCAGTGTGCTACCGCGATGAAGGGCCTGGAAAAAGGCATCCAGTCCCGCGATGTGGTTAGGTGCGTACAGGACCAGTATTCGGTGCGGGCCCCTCTTCTGGAGGGTATACGGCGCCGTCAGGGTTTGAAAGGAATGAACAACATGTTTCGGGGCGCCGGTTGTGCCTCCGCTACGCAGGATCATCAGGGGACGACCGCTGGGAAAGCCGGAAATATCAACGGGATCTCGGGAGCCCTCGAGAACGAGGGACTGGCCGGAGCCGACCTGGGAGAGGAAATCGGCAAAGGCAGAGGCCCGCCATTCCAGTTGGCAGGGAAGGGCCCGGTCAGGATCCACTGGTGTCCCGGTTGATGCACGAACCATTTCGATGAAGTCCCGATAATGGACAACCCCGTCGTCATAGACAAAAAGGGCCCGGTCACCATAGGCCTGCAAAATGCCATCCCAGACGATCATTGATGCCGGGTCAGGATACGGGCCGGATTGCCAAAGACGGTCACGTTGGCGGGGACATTCGAGACAACCACCGAACCGGCGCCGACCGTTGCTCCGTTTCCCACCCGCTTGCCGGGAATGATGCTGGCCCGGCTACCCATCAAAACACGGTCCCCGAGCTGAACATAGCCGGTCATGTCACAGAAACTGCTGATCTGGCAATCTTCCCCGATGACGGCATCATGGCCGACCGCGGAGGAGACATTCAGGGCGGTGTTGGCTCCGATGTGGATATCACAGGTCAGCACCACTCCCGGGCAAAGGATGACCCCCGGCTCCAAGTGCACCCGGCTCCCGAGAACGCAACTCTCATGGATCAAACGGGTAAATTGTGCCCCACGCTCACTGAATCGGGTTCGCATCTCAGCCCGCAGTTGCGGGTGGCCGAGGGCGATTATGAATGTCTGCCCCTTTCGGGGCTCGTAATCCTTCGTGCTGCCCAACACCGGGAGTTCAATCTCCGGAAATAAGGAAAGGGCATCCGGTCGATCATCAAGGAATCCGGCGATGGACCATTCCTTCTGGTAGGCCGTGCTCTGGATCGCCCATTCCAGAACTTCCCGGCCAAATCCGCCGGCACCGATAATCACCAGTTGTTTCATTTCACCGACAGCTTATCGCCGGTGCCGGGTTGTGCAAGACACAGTTCCGCCAGATCCAGCATCACTTCCTTGAACCCGGGATCCTCCCAAAGACCGTCCATCGAATGGACACTAACCACGCGGATGAAGAATTGCTCCCGGTGGACATTCAGGCCGTACTTGGTGAAATCCTGCCAAATGGAAGTGATGGAGGAGCGGGTGTTGATGCGCTTGCCGCCATACCAGTGGACCTCACCGCCGACGATGTGCCAGAAATAGGTGTGGTTGGTGTAGTCATTGAGTTCGTAGACTCCCCATTGCGCCGGCTGCAGTGCCACCCCGTCAACCGTCTTGACGACGTTCCAATCCCGATTTGAACAGCTCCAACCCACCTCCGTCCAGCAGCGGTCCGGGCTGTGCTGGTTGACCAGGCGGACCGGCATCTTGCCCGGTTTCCAGTAGGCGACATAAACCGAAAACGCTTTGTCCCCCCGGGCGTAGTTGCGATGCACAAAATCATCGAGCTTGAGCAGGTCGTAGGATCGCTGGGTAATCGATTCGGTCGGACCCAGGTCCAGTTCCGTGACCTGCCAACCGGCCAGCTGAGCGGGGATGGACTCGGACAGCGGGGCCTTCAGGGTTCCCTCCGAGACCGGTTGCAACTTGGCAATAAATTGAACGGTTATCCCCGCGACCAGGATGATCGCCGCGAAAACCGGCAGGCCCCAACGGTTGATCCATTGTATCATGCGCATCACTGAAAAGGATTCGCCGCGGATTTTCAATACGGAAGGCACTAAAGCTTCTTCTCCCAGAACTGCGCGGTCCCCGCCTCCGGGTCGAGGGCATAGGGCTTGAAGCCAAGGCTGGTGTAGACTCTTTTGGCCCGCTCGTTGCCGGAAAGAACCTCAAGGGTGAGCTTGCAGCAACCACGGCGGATGGCCTCGGCCTCAACGGCGGCGAAGAGGGCCTTGCCGATTCCCCTGCCCCTTTGTTCCGGGACAACGGCGACATCGTGGATGTTCATCAATGGCCGGGCCTGAAATGTTGAAAAGCCTTCCATGGCGATGAGCAGGCCCGCCGGTTGACCATCAAGAAGCGCCAGAAATGTCACCACCCAGTCGCGGGATTGCAGCTGATTTACCAGGGTTTGGTGGGTGAGCGAAGGAAGGGCCTCGCCGCCCCCCATGGGATCAAGGGCGTAGCTGTCGAGGAGGTCAATGATGGCCCGGGCATGTTCCGTGTATGGATTAGTCAGGATTTCCAGGTTCGGCATGGGGCGATTGGAGTGAATCTGGGACAATTGGCAATCGTATAGCAAATTCCCGAGTAAAACGGGATTGCACGTCCACCATGGCCCCGGTAAAGGGATGCTGGAATTCCAGCCGGGATGCATTGAGCAGAAGCCGATGAGAATGGAAGTGCTCCCTGAAAAGGCGGTTGTGTACTCCGTCACCGTAGCGGGTATCACCTATAATGTGATGGTTGATGTGCTTCATGTGGCGGCGCAACTGGTGCATACGCCCGGTCCGCGGCCGCAGCTCCGCCAGGGAGTAGCGCGCGGTCGGGAATCCCCCGGCGGGCAGGTTGACTTCGTAACGCTGGAGTCGTCTGTAATCAGTTATGGCCTGCTGTGGTTCCCCTTGCCCGCGCTGCTGGCCGCCCTCGGGAGCATGGCGCAGGGGATGGTCGATTCGACCGGATTCGGATGTCCATCCACGAAGAATCGCCTGGTAGGTTTTCCTGACCAGGTGGGCGACAAAAAGCTGGTTGGCTTCCTTCAGGGCCTCCTTACTGAGGGCGAAAAGAAGGACCCCGCTAGTGGGTTTGTCCAGCCGGTGACAGGGATAGACCCGGCGTCCCAGCTGATCTCTCAGGATCTGGATACAGAACCGGGTTTCTGTCTTGTCGATGAGTGACCGGTGGACCAGGAGTCCAGAGGGCTTGTCGACCGAAACGTAGTGGTCGTCCTGATACAGGATACTTAGACATTCCTCACTCACCGGGATAACGGAGCCCCCACTCCTCCCGCAGCGCATCCATTGTCTCCGCGATGCGTATGGACTCGTCCACCGGCATGACCGGTGATTCCCCGAGTCCATCCCGCAGGCAGCGGTTAACTTCCTCGACCTGATACTTGAAGGTGATGCTGTCGTCTTCCCGAAAGGAGACTTCTTCCGCGCCGGAATCCGTCAGCAGGCGCACCACCTGCGCGGAATGGCAATCTGCCGGAAAGTGAATGCGGCCCTTGGTGCCGAGAATCCAGCCCTCGTTGGAAAGGCGATTCAGGATGGAGCACTTCAGGTCGGCAAAGACACCCTCTCCATAGTCGTACTGGATCATTGATGAACCATCGACGCCGGTGCTGGTCATTTCCACCATGGATTGGATCCTGGCCGGTTTTTGACCACCCATGATTCCACTGGCGAATGAGAGCGGATAGATACCAAGGTCCAGTAGCGCTCCACCGGCCAGATCCGGGTCAATGAGGCGCTGGACGTGCTGTCCGTCGAACCCGAAACTGGAGTGGATTTGCTTGATCCTGCCGATCCTGCCCTCGGCCATCCATTGCCGGGCCTGTGCATGGGCAGGCAGGAAACGAGTCCACATGGCTTCCATGAGAAAGGCACCGGATTCGCGGGCCGCCTGTGCCATTGTCTTCGCCTGCGAGGCGTTCAGGGCCAACGGCTTTTCACACAGGACAGCCTTCCCCGCCTTCAAGGCCAGCAGGGCGGCTTCCATGTGAAGATTGTGGGTAGTGGCAACGTAGACCACGTCAATGTCCGTACGCTCCACCAGCTGACCGTAGTCGTCTGTGTGTACCGGGATGCCCCATTCGCAGGCAAATGCTTCCGCTTTGCCGGGGGTCCGGGATGATGCGGCAACGATCTCGCACCCGTCGGTCGAACGGATGCTGGTGACAAGCTTCCGAGCAATATGCCCGGCTCCAAGGATTCCCCACCGGATGGGTTGCGATGTGTTCCTCATACCGGCCCAATACACTGCCACGGGACCGGTTTCGCAATTAAATTGTCACCCGGTTTTCTTTGCCAATGGGGAAACACTTTGCCATACAAGCCCCATGCAAAGCCATGAAGTAGATTACGAAATCATTGGGGACGACATGCAGATGGTCGAGGTCGAGCTGGATCCCCGGGAAACGGTCATCGCCGAAGCCGGCGCCATGAACTATATGGAAGATGACATCCAGTTTGAGGCCAAGATGGGCGACGGCTCCAGTGCGGGAGGATTCCTCGGCTCAATCCTTGGCGCGGGCAAAAGGGTTCTCACCGGGGAATCCATTTTCATGACCCACTTCACCAACGGCGGAACGAAAAAGCGCAGGGTCGCCTTTGCCGCCCCCTACCCCGGGCAGATCGTCCCGGTCAACCTGTCGGAAATCGGGGGCCGGATCCTTTGCCAGAAGGATGCCTTCCTTTGTGCTGCCTTAGGGACACGGGTCAGTATTGCCTTCAACCGACGCTTCGGAGCTGGGCTCTTCGGCGGCGAAGGATTCATTCTGCAGAAACTGGAAGGTGACGGAATGGTTTTCCTGCACGCGGGAGGAACCATAGTGAAAAGGGAACTGCGAGGGGAATCCCTGCGCATCGACACCGGGTGCATTGTCGGTTTTTCCGACTCCATCGATTACGACATCCAGCGCGCAGGCAGCCTCAAGTCCATGGTCTTTGGTGGCGAAGGCCTCTTCCTGGCCAGCCTCCGCGGACACGGGACCGTTTACCTGCAAAGCCTTCCCTTTTCCCGGTTGGCAGACCGCATCCTCGCCAACGCCCCACGGGCCGGTGGCGACCAGAAGGGCGAAGGTTCGGCTGCCGGATCCATCTACCGGATGCTCAGCGGGAAATAAACCGGGCGGGACTATAAAAGCTGGCCACTCCCCCAACAAGGCAGACGGCATACTCAAGCCGGATACCGAATATGGTATGCAGGGTCAGTCCGCCCAATAGACAACCGCAGTCAGCAAGACCAGGACGTAAACCACCACAGTTATGGTGGCTAGGATCATTCCTGTTGGCAGGGCTCACCGGGGTGCAACCAAGAGAACGATCGTTCCCTTGATTGCCTTTCTGGTCAGTCCTCTCGACTTTTTCGTAAGGAATGGCATTTTTTATGGCAGTGCCGGTCGCGATTCATTCAGGGTGACTCCACCGTTGAACAGCACTACTTCAATATGTCCGTGCATCGTACACCGTTCAATCCGAACTTTTCCTAGGCGGGATTATTTGAAATGTGATTCCGTTTCCACAGCGGATCCGGGGGCACATCGTGCCCAAGCCCTCCGCCGTCGCCGTGGTATTTGGCATTTCGGCTATCCTGTTTCGGGCTATCCGCAGGCGATTCCACCTGAAAAAATAATCCACCCGGCAAAATCCACTTGCCCAAAAAGGGCATGGGGACATCCTCCCTCATCTTAACGTGTCCCCATAGTTCAATGGATAGAACGACGGTTTCCTAAACCGTAAATCTGGGTTCGATCCCCGGTGGGGATACCATGGAGTGCGCCGACGTGTCGGCGCTTTGTTAAGGCAGTGTCGTGCCACCGCACTCCATGGGTGGACTTAAATCGCCATCCGGACACGGTAATGCAGCAGGAGGGTCTGGTCGGAGAGCTGGGTAACGGACTGGAGCAGAAGGTCTATGTTGCTTTCGGGGGTGACGAGGGGCTTCCCGGAGGAGAAAATAACCGGTTCGACGGTGAGATAGAGGTCACTGACCAGTCCCCGGTCCAGAAACCATGAAGAGACTGAGGGGCCTCCTACGAGGGCGATGTTTTCGTATCCGTGTTCAAGGAAGGCCTCAAACAGGGCGGCTTCGTTGAGCTGGATAAACTCCAGTTTACCTGGAATGCGGTCACCGGCAAACTCCCCGGGTTCACGGGTCAGTATCCAGCGGGGTGTGCCCTTTTCGGCACCCCTGATGACGGCCTCCCTGGCGGCCCGGTAGGTGCCCCCTCCGAGGAGGACCAAATCATGGCCCATCAGGGTTTCCTTGAACCAGGCCAAGTCGGCCTCGGAGGCAAAACCCGTGCCGGGCTCATCGTTGCGGGTAATGAGCCCGTTGACGGACTGGACGGCTATCAGGGATATCGGCATTGGTATTTCTGAATCCACCAGCAGTCTAAACCACCACATCCCGGAGGCCAGTTTTATCGGGGCAATTTTGTTAATTTCTGGTAATGATTTGGCCCAAGTATCGACAAAACGGTGATGGGTCATTATTTCTCATTTCCATGCAACAAATACCTCTCGAGGACAACTTCAGTGATGTCATCGGCAAGGCGGCGGCGGGGATAGGCCTCAATGCCACCGCGCTGGCCCAGCGGGCCGGTCTGGACGAGATCCGGGTCCTGCAGGTGCTGGACGGGAAGTTCGAGAGCGGGATCATCGCCAGCCTGGCCAAGCTGCTCAACCTGCACGCCCCCTCCCTTTTTGTCCTGGCCACCGGGGCATGGCGGCCGAAACCGGTGAACCTGAATGGACTGGCTCTGTTCAATACGCCCTTCCCGGTTTCGGGCTACGAGGAAATGACGGTCAACAGCTACCTTGTCTGGGATTGGCACAGCCGGGAGGCCGCGGCCTTTGACACCGGGGCCAATATCGAGGAAATGCGGGACTTTATCCGGCAGAAGAATCTCCGTTTGCGATCCATATTCCTGACCCACGCCCACGATGATCACACCCATGCCCTGTCCGATCTGGTCGAGGTGGACCGGGGCATCACGGTGTACGCCAACGAGCTGGAGCCGGTCAAGGGGGCCCGTCTCTTCAAGGCAGGCAACTTCCTGTCGATTGGCGGCCTGCAGGTGGAAACCTGCCTGACCAGCGGCCACTCACCCGGTGGAACCACCTATGTCATTTCGGGCCTCGACCTGCCGGTGGCCATTGTCGGGGATGCCCTTTTCAGCTGTTCGCAGGGCGGGATTCCGGAGAGTTACCCGGAGGCAATGGAAAAGATCCGGCGGGAGATTTTCAGCCTGCCCGAGGAAACGGTGGTCTGTCCCGGCCATGGCCCAATGACCACCATTGGCGAAGAGATGGAGCACAATCCCTTCTATGCCAGCATCGATTCCTGAGACATTTGATTTTAGGATAGCTTTGCAAATTTGGTAAACAGGGACATCATAGGGCTTCTTAAGCTCATGAGTTTCTCCAATCGAATTTCAAAAAAATGGATGCGGATCATCCTGCCGGTGGCGGTGCTGGTGGTGGGATTTCTTCTCCTGAAGGTGCTGTCTGGGTTGCGCCCGGAGGTGGTGAAGAAGGAACCCGCTCCCAATCATCCAAAGATCATGACCTACACGGTCCGGCAGGAACCCATCCGGATCATCATTGATGCCCAAGGCAGCGTTGTGCCCCGGCAGCAGACCCGGCTCACGGCACGGGTTTCCGGTCACATAGAGTGGGTCTCCCCCGATTTCTACGTGGGCGGATCCTTCCGCGGGGGGGATGTACTGCTCAAGCTCGATCCCCTACCCTACGAAAGCGCCCTAGCGGAAGCACAGTCCCGGCTAGCCCTGGCCGAGTCCTTGCGCCTGCAGGAACAGGAGGCCTCCGAGCAGGCCCGGCTCGACTGGGCCAACGTCGGCGAGGGTGAGCCCAGCCAGCTGGTACTGAGGATCCCCCAGCTGGAAAAGGCTGAAGCGGATTTGCAGGCGGCCAAGGTGGCGATCCAGATGGCCAGGGACAACCTTTCCTACACTGAGATCCGGGCCCCTTATGCCGGGCGGGTCCAGTCCAAGCTGGTTGACGTCGGGCAGGCCATCACCGCCCAGGCAACCGTTCTTGGGGAGATCTTCGCTGTCGACGCTATGGAGATCCCGATGGCACTGTCTCTTGACGACCTGGCCCTGATTCCCGGGAGCAACAACGGAACGGGTCGCCCGGAACAGGTTGAGGTCACTCTCGGCAGCACCATCGCCGGTGTGGATCACGAGTGGGTGGCCCGGATTGACCGGACCGCTGCCTCCGTGGATGAACGGACGCGCATGATCACCGCCTATGCGCGGATCGAGCCGCCTTTCATTAGTGACAAGGGAGCCCCCCTGCGGCCCGGCATGTTTGTCCGGGCAGCCATTCTGGGGGATATGATTTCCACCGGTGCCCGAATCCCGCGCGGGGCCATCCAGCCCGGCAACCTGGTGTACCGACTGACTGCTGATGAACGGCTGGAAGCAGTCAAGGTGGACATGGTACGGTCCGATGCGGAATGGGCCATCATTGCCAACGGCCTCCAACCGGGGGACCTCCTTTGCCTGACTCCCCTGCTCTTCTTTGTCGATGGCATGCGGGTGGAGCCAGTCAATGAACGGCCCGAACCAGACCAACCCGACACGGGACCCGAGTCATGATCCGCTGGTTTACCCGTAACGGCGTCGCCGCCAACCTGCTCATGCTGGTCATGGTAGTGGGCGGCGTGGCTTCCCTCTTCACCGTGAAGCGGGAGATGTTTCCGGAGTTTTCCCTCGATACGGTGGTGGTGCGCGTTCCCTATCGCGGCGCGGCCCCCGAGGAAGTGGAGCTGGGGGTGATCCTCCGCATCGAGGAGGCAATCCAGGGCGTGGACGGGATCAAGGAGGTCCGTTCAACCGCCCAGGAAAACTACGGCCAGGTGGTGGTCGAGGTCCGCAAGGGGGCTGACGTCAGCCGGGTCAAGGATGACATCAAGTCGAGGGTCGATGCCATCATAAGTTTCCCGGTCGAGACGGAGCGGCCCATTGTAGAGGAATTGCTGATACAGCGGGACGTCATCTGGCTGGCCATTTACGGGGATGCCTCTGAACGCACCCTCAAGGAAATAGCCGAGCGGGCCCGGGACGAGCTGACCCATCTTCCCGGCGTATCGCAGGCCTTCGTCCAGGGAATCCGTTCCTATGAGCTTTCCATCGAGGTTTCCGAGTTCAACCTGCGGCGTTACGGGCTGACCTTTGATGAAGTGGTGGCCGCCGTCCGGCGCAGTAGCCTGGATGTGCCTGCGGGCTCAATCCGCAGCACCGGAGGGGAAATTCTTCTCCGGACCAAGGAACAGGCATGGAATAAACAGGATTTTGAGGCTATTGTCGTGAAAACATCACTCGATGGCACACGGATTCTCCTCCGCGATGTCGCCGAGGTGGTGGACGGGTTCACGGACGATCCGGTCATCACCACCTTCAATGGCCAACCGGCTGCCATGGTGCTGGTAAGGGAGGTTGGTCGGGAAAACCCCCTTGAGATTGCCAGTCAGGTGAAGGATTACGCGGGTGAAATCCGCCAGACTTGGCTCCCCGACGGCATTTCAGCGGACACCTGGGGCGATTCATCCTTCTACCTCAAGGGCCGGCTCAACATGTTGATCGAGAACGGGACCATCGGCTTTGTCCTAGTTCTCTTGTCGCTGTCGTTGTTCCTGCGCCCTTCCCTCGCCTTCTTCGTCGCCATTGGCATCCCCATCAGCTTCCTCGGCACTTTCATGATCGCCCCGTTTTTCGGGATATCCATCAACCTGATCTCGCTCTTTGCCTTTATTCTGGTGCTGGGGATCGTGGTCGACGACGCCATTGTGGTTGGCGAGAGCGTTTTTTCCGAGTTCCAGAAAGTGGGCCCGGGCGTGGAGTCCGCAATCCGGGGAACCCACGAGGTCTCGACGCCGGTCACCTATGCCGTCCTGACCACCATGGTGGCGTTCCTGCCGGTGTTCCTCCTGCCCGGCATGCTAGGGAAATTCCTCGCCGTGATCCCGCTGGTAGTGATTCCCACCCTGTTCTTTTCGCTTGTCCAGAGCAAGCTGGTGTTGCCCTATCACCTTTCCCTGTGCAAGGTCGGTGACCGCAAGCACCGCGATGAGCTGAACTTCCTCTCGAGGATGCAGCGAGTGGTCGCCGACGGACTGGAGCGCTTTGTCGAAAAGGTCTACCGTCCGCAACTGGCATGGGCATTGGAGTGGCGCTACCTGACCCTGTCGGTATTCGTCTGCTTCATCCTCCTGATGCTGGGAACAGTCTTAGCCGGCTGGGTAAAGTTTTCCCCTTTCCCCTCCGTCCCGAGTGACTTCATCCAAGTGTTCCTGCGCATGCCGGAGGGCACGCCGGTTGAGCGCACGGAGGAAGTTCTCCGGCACATTGGGGACTCCCTAGATGCCGTGGTCGCGGAGGACCAGGCCGATGGCAAAAGCAACCCGGTCAAGCATTCCGCCCAGTTCCTCGGATTCGGCCAAGGGGCGCAGGGAACCAATCTGGCTTTCTTTTTCGTCGAGCTGACCAAATCGGAACTGCGTGATTCCGACGCCGAACAGGTCTCCACCCGCTGGCGGGAAAAGATAGGAACCATTCCCGGGGTCCGCCAACTGACGATCAATGCCTTCGCCGGCCCGCCTACGGGTCTGCCGGTGGATATCCGCCTGACCGGGCCCAACTTTGAACAGCTCCGGGTGGCGGCCCGGGAAATCCGTGAGCGTCTGGAGGAATTCCCCGGACTCTTCGATATCCGGGACACTTTTTCCGAGGGAAAGCGGGAAATCAAACTCACCCTGAAGCCATCGGCAGAGCCCTTGGGGATTCGGGTGGACGACCTTGCCCGGCAAGTCCGGGCAGCATTCTACGGAGCTGAGGCCCAGCGCATCCAGCGCGGACGCGACGATGTGCGGGTCATGGTTCGTTATCCAAAGGATGAACGGGATTCACTAGCCAACCTTGAATCCATGCGTATCCGGTTGCCCGGGGGGATTGAGATTCCGATCGGTGAAGTTGCCGAACTGGAGGTTGGAGATGGCTTTCCGGCCATTAACCGGATCGACCGCCAGCGGGTGATCAATATCCAGGCCGATGCCGATAAGGATGTGGCCGACTTTACCGCCATCAACGATGCCCTGTACGGCAAGGGGGGCAAATCCCTGAGCCTGCTGGAGGAGATCCAGGAGAAGTACCCGGGAGTACGGCTGGTCAAGGGTGGCGAGGCAAAGGACTGGGATGAGACCAAGGCATCCCTTGCCGGAGGGGTCATTCTTGTCATTTTCATAGTCTATGCGTTGCTGGCCATCCCCTTCCGAAGCTACCTGCAGCCATTGATTGTCATGGCGGTGATCCCCTTCGGGATCGGGGGCGCTGTCCTTGGCCATCTAATCACCTTCCAGACCCTGAGTGTCCTCTCCCTGCTGGGGATCATCGCCCTGACAGGGGTGGTGGTCAATGACTCCCTGGTATTGGTGGATTACATCAACCGCCGGCGTCACCACGGGTTGCCCCTAATGGAAGCTGTCCATGAAGCGGCGATTGTCCGCTTCCGGCCGATTATCCTGACCTCGCTGACTACCTTCATGGGCCTGATTCCGATCCTTCTGGAACGCAGCCTGCAGGCACAGTTCCTGATCCCAATGGCCACATCGCTCGGATTCGGGGTGCTCTTCGCCACCTTCATCACCCTGATGATGGTGCCGGCGGTCTACATGGTTTTGGAAGACCTGAAGCGGGTCAGCGCCCGCCTGTTCCACTTATTGAAGCCCTGACAGGACAGCCTGTTGCTCCGACTCTGGAATCGGGACATAGAATGCACTGACCATGGCACTGTGGACCGAATCCGAATAGATGGCCTGGACCAGTTGGGCCCGTGTGCCTGCATCGACGGATTCCTTGACCACCAGAACGAACGGTAGGCGAAGCGGATAGTCCCCGTAAA
>JBMTVW010000019.1:0-23480 GCA_049451775.1 Opitutales bacterium
ATGTGAACGGCGCCCGTGAGCGCGCGGAGGCAGGTGACTTGCTTTTCGCGACCATTGACAGCTGGCTGGTCTGGAAGTTGACGGGAGGCGAGCTGCACATTACCGATGCCAGCAACGCCAGCCGGACATTGCTGATGGATATTCATTCCGGTGACTGGGACGATGCCTTGCTGGAGGTGCTGGCCACTCCAAGGCAAATGTTGCCTGAGATCCGTTCCTGTCGTGAAATTTACGGACACATTGGAGACGGCCTTACCTTGTCGTGGGTGCCTATCGCGGGAATAGCGGGCGACCAGCAGGCTGCCCTGTGCGGCCATCCTCCTCCGGCAACGCCAGCAGCGATTCAATCGGATTCCGGGTGGTCCGCCGGCCAAATTAAGGCTCTTCCCCGGCAGGATTGCAGCTCTCCCTCCAGTCGTGCCCGATGGAAACCGTGGTCAGTGCGGGCAGAGGCACCGTGGCTGATATGCCAAGGAGAACCAGCCGGATCCGGCAGGATAATTCCCCGGGATTGGTCAAGGCAAGATCGGAACTTGCCTCGGCAATGATTGAGCCAACTGGCTCCCGGTTGAGCGTAATGTCCGGGTCCATGTGTGCAAATCACTTGCGCCATTCCCGCCTTTTCAGGAAAAGTGGGGGCATGGAGGAGTTGCAGACAACCGGGCTGGATCGGAAGGGACCGGCGGTGGCGGTGATCGGCGGGGGTGCGGCTGGATTTTTCGCCGCCCTCACGGTGTCCGAACTGAACCCGTCGGCCCGGGTGACCTTGTATGAGCAGGGGAGACAATTCCTCGGCAAGGTCCGGGTTTCCGGGGGAGGACGTTGCAACGTCACCCATCATTGTTTTGATCCCCGGAGGCTGGCTGAGTTTTACCCGCGAGGAGGCCGTGAACTACGGGGAGCTTTTCACCGCTGGCAACCGCGTGATACCATTGACTGGTTCAAGAAGCGGGGGGTGGACCTGAAGGTTGAGGAGGACGAGCGGATGTTTCCGGTCACCGACCAGTCACAGACCATCATCGATTGCTTTCTGCAGGCGGCCGCGGATGGACGGGTAAGGTTGACCAGGGAGACTGGATTGAAAGGGATCAAGGCGATTGCTGGCGGTGGCTTTGAACTCGATTTTGGTGACAAGGGAACCGTTGGGGCGGACGCGGTCTGCCTGGCCAGCGGATCACTGAAGGCATCGCCCCTGACCCGTGCCCTTGAGCAACTCGGGCATCAGATCGAACCGCTGGTGCCTTCGCTTTTCAGTTTCAACGTCACTGACCGGCGCATTGCCGGTCTGCTGGGGGTGTCGGTTCCGCAGGCCCGGGTGCGGCTGTCCTCGGGCGGTTCTCAGCAATGCGGCCCTTTGCTGATTACCCATCGGGGATTCAGTGGTCCGGCCATCCTCAGGTTATCCGCCTGGGAGGCGCGGTCCCTTTGTGACTGCCATTACAAGGCTGGCCTCGTCATCAACTGGGCTGGCAGCCTGAACCCAGTTGAGGGCCGGGTGGCACTGGCAGGGATGCGGAGCGAGGCCCCCAAGGCCCTCGTCCGCAACCGGCCCTTCAGCGATCTGCCGCGCCGGCTCTGGGAGCGCCTGACGGAGGCCGCTGGTATCGATCCGGCAACGACATGGGCCCACCTGCCAAAGGTCGGGGAAACGGCCCTCTGGAGGGAAATATTCGAGGGACAGTACGAGATCCAGGGCAAGACCACCAATAAGGACGAATTTGTCACCTGTGGTGGGGTGCGACTCAGGGAGGTTGACTTCCGGACCATGGAGAGCCGGATCGTTCCCGGTCTGTATTTCGCCGGTGAATGCCTTGATATCGACGGGGTCACCGGAGGATTTAATTTCCAGGCTGCCTGGACCACCGGGCGGATCGCGGGTACTGCGATGGCCGGGACCGGGTAGGGACCCCGGTGATGGGTTGTCAGCCGGCGGCCGCCTCGGCACAGCGGATACCGTCGAGGGCGGCACTGACAATCCCCCCGGCGTAGCCGGCTCCTTCGCCGCAGGGGTACAGTCCCTGAACCTCCGGGTGCTGGAGGGTTCCGGCATCGCGGGGAATTCGGACCGGGGAACTGGTCCGGGTCTCGAAACCGATCAGGTTGCATTCATCGGTCAGGTAACCCCGCATCTGCTGCCCGAACAGCCGCAGGCCGGCCCGCATGCGGGAGACGATCCACGGTGGCAGCATCTTGTCGAGGCGGGCCGGATTGATTCCGGGAAAGTAACTTGTCGGGGGAAGGGAGGTGGATGACTTGCCGCTGAGGAAATCGGTGACACGCTGCCCGGGTGCTCCCTGGCCACCGCCACCGTGGGCCTTGGCCGCGATCTCAAGCTCCTTCTGGAAGGCGATGCCGGCCAGGACCCCGTGGCTGTCACTGAAGGGTGCCGTGTCCTCCGGCTCCACGGTAACGACCATGCCGCTGTTGGCAAAGGGCGAATCCCGCCTGGCAAGGCTCATTCCGTTGACCACGACCTCGTCATTTTCGGTGGCGGTGGGAACAATGAACCCTCCCGGGCACATGCAAAACGAATGAACTCCACGCCCGTCAATCTTTGTCGCCAGCCGGTAACTTGCCGCAGGCAGCATCCTTGGACGTTCCAATTTTCTTGGGTAGTGGTACTGGAGGGAGTCGATGAGCGGCTGTGGATGCTCGATACGCACCCCGACAGCGAAAGCCTTCTGCTCCAATTGAACCCCCTGAGTGAGGAGCAACTGGTAGATGTCTCGGGCGGAGTGGCCGGTGGCCAATATGACCCGGTCGCTCAGGAATTCTCGCCCGTCGCTGGTCGTGACACCTTGGATACGCCGGTTGTTAATGAGTAACCGGTCGACTTTGGCTCCGAAGTGTATTTCGCCTTCGGCTGAGAGGATGGACTGCCGCATGGCCATCACCACCTTGGGCAGGAGGTTCGAGCCAACGTGCGGGTGGGCGTCAACGAGGATGCGGGGTGGGGCGCCATGGGCCACCAGTACCTCATAGATGTCCCGGACAGGTCCGCGCTTTGTCGCCCGGGTGTAGAGTTTTCCATCGGAGAATGTTCCCGCCCCGCCTTCGCCGAAACAGTAATTCGAGTCCTCGATTACCCGCCCCTCCTTCAGGATGGGGCCCAGGTCGAAGCGGCGTGCGGAAGCATCCTTTCCGCGTTCGAGGAGGACCGGCTTGAGCCCCAGTTCGATGCACCGGAGGGCGGCAAACATTCCGGCTGGCCCACAGCCGACAATGATGACCGGCTTGGAAACGGATGGCAGAGGCCGGTAATCCGGCCGCAATTCGGGCTCCACCGGGAGGGCTTTATCGATCCCCACTTCAAGGCGCAGCTGGACCTTGATCACCCGCTGGCGGGCGTCGATCGAATGCTTGCGCAGGCGAATATCGACGATACGGCCAGCATCCAGTCCCAGTTTGGCCGCGACCGCCTCCCTTTGTGCCTCCGGGGATTCGGATTGTTCCAGGGGCAGGACGATGTCGACCCATTCGGGGCCGGGGGTTGATGAAGAATCTGTGGACATCATTCAGGAGGGTGTGTTTACCGGTACAGGGAAATTCTTGATCTTCCTTATCCTAAGCAACATATGCCCCGAGTAGCCCTGTTGACCCAAACTGTCAAAATGAATATGTGAGCTTATCCCTTGAGGACCTGGGACAATTCAGACAGTGCCCGGACCTCCTTCTCCGGAAAGAAGCCATCCGAATACAGGAGGATCTTGCACAATTGCATGACCTCAAAGCAGGCTTCCTTCGTTTCCAGCCTGTCCCGGATGTCCAACAGGAGCTGTTTCTCGGAATCCCTCGATTTCACGGCCAGCTTGATTCTGGCCGAGGCGGCCTGGACATAGTCGTTAACGGCCAGATCCGACTCCCATTGCATCCTGGCGATTGACCTGTCCATGATCTGGCGTTCGGCCGGGTCATCAAAATCATCCGCAAACAGGCAATAGAGCAGGGCATCAATAATCGCCTCCCGCTGGTGTTGTTTCAGCCTGTCTCCCTTTCGTTTAGGCGGACCACCGATTATTCGCCCAATGACTTCTATAACGTATCCCAGATGCTTCATGGCAACCATTGATAATACGGGTCAAGTGTTCGGCTGTAAAGGCTGATTGGCAGGTGTCAGGAAGGGCCATTCCCGTCCGTTCTCAGTTGATTTACCATGAACGGGGAATATACTATGCCTCACGCTGGGGGTGGAAATGAATCCGGAAACAATTCATCTGATAACGGTTTTCGTGGTCCTGGTGGGGGTCTTTGTAGCCTTTATCCGCGATTGGGGCTCCCCGGACCTGATTGCGATGGCCGGATTCATCGTCGTCATCGTGGCCGGCATCCTTTCCCCTGAGGATATTCTTTTGGTTTTTGGAAACAGCGCCCCCATCACCATCGGGTCCATGTTCATCCTCAGCGAGGCGCTGGTGCGCACCGGGGTCATTGACCGGGTTGGGGCATGGATTTCAAGGGTGGCTGGCCGGAGCGAGCTGAGAGCCTTGGCCGTGCTGGTGCTGATGGCGGCCGCCTTGTCGGCCTTCGTCAACAATACGGCGGTGGTGGTGGTCTTCCTGCCCATCGTGCTTGGCTTGTGCCGGAGCACCAACCTCAAGGCGTCCCGGTTCCTGATCCCCTTGTCCTTCGCCGCCATGCTGGGTGGAACCTGCACCCTGATCGGCACCTCGACCAGTCTGCTGGTTGATGGATTGGCGAGGGAACTGGGCCAAGCCCCCATTGGCATGTTCGAATTCAGCAAGCTGGGACTTATCTATTGCGTAGCCGGCATCACTTACCTGCTGACCCTCGGGAGAAAGCTGTTGCCGGACCGGGAAACCCTTTCCGCACTCCTGGAAGTGGACCAGGCAAGGGAATTCCTCATGGAGGCCGTTGTCGGGAGGGAATCGGTCCTGGTTGGCAAGACGCTCCCGCTGACCCCTTTGTCGAGGATCAAGGAGGCACGGGTGATTGAAATCAGCCGCAAGGGCAATCCCGTCAAGGAACCGCTCAAGGAGGCCCTGCTTGAGGTGGGGGACAAGATCCTCATCAAGGTGATGGGGAGCAGCATTCGCAGCATTCAGGAGATCGACGGGATCCTCTTCCCCGGGGAGACGGAGGACCGGTATGGACTGGAAGGAATCGAGATCAGGAAAGTCAAACTGATGGAAGGGGTCATTGGTCCGAAGTCGTCCATGGTGGGGAAAACCGTTGCCGAGATTAATTTCCCCAAAAAGTACGGGGCGATAATCCTGGCAGTTCATCGTCAGGGTGAAAACCTGCAGAGGCATTTTGAAAATATCCGGTTTGCCTTTGGTGACACCATTCTGGTGGAGGGTCCCATTGAAGGCATCAACCAACTCAGGGAAGAGAAGGGGTTTGTCAGCCTGACGGAGGCCCGGCAAAGGCCTTTCCGGGGTCGCAAGAGCCCGATTGCGGTGGCCGCCGTTGTCTTTGTCGCGGTTTCCTCAACCTTGCAGATCTTCCCCATTTCGGTGGCGGCCCTCCTTGCGGCCACCGCGGTAGTCCTGACCGGTTGCCTGAAATCGCAGGAGGCCTATGAGGCCATCGACTGGAAAATACTGTTCCTGATTTTCGGCATGCTGGGCATCGGCTTCGCGGTTGAGAGGGCCGGGGCGGCCGCCCTCCTGGCTGAGGGTGTGATCCGCCTGATTGGCGGCCTGAGCCCCTTCCTGATCATCTCGATCATCTACCTGATGACAGTGCTGATCACCGAGTTGATTTCCAATAATGCGACCGCCGTCCTCCTGACCCCGCTGGTGGTGCAGATCGCCGACCAACTGGGGATTGATGCGCGTCCCCTGATCATGGTGGTCATCTTCGGGGCCAGCGCCTGCTTCGCCACCCCCATCGGATACCAGACCAGCACCTACGTCTATGGCGCCGGCGGGTACAAGTTTACGGACTTCCCCCGTGTGGGACTTCTCCTCAACCTGTTCCTCTGGATCATTGCCTCGGTAGCCATCCCGTTGTTGTTTCCTTTTAGCCAGTGAAAGTGGCAGAAGGTTACTGCTCCTGTTTCCCTTTGCGGGGGAGGTGGTTTTTGCAATGGGCTTGCAAGGAATCGGCGGCCTATCAGGGGGTGGATGATCCTGCTAGCCGCATATTTTTCCTTGGCAATTGTAGTTTCCTTCCTGTGTTCCCTGTTGGAGGCGGTCTTGCTGTCATTGACTTCGTCCTACATCACGGCGAAGCTGGAATCACACCCGCGCACGGGCCACTTGCTGGAGGAGATGAAGGCTACCGTCGACCGACCCTTGTCGGCCATCCTGAGCCTGAACACAATCGCTCACACTGTTGGTGCGGCCGGGATGAGATTGCTGCCATGCCCGACCTGGGCCGCAAAGCCGGCGTCATTGATCCGCAGGATGCGCGCCTGCTGGAGAGCGTCATTAATTTCCGCCGGGTCAAGGTGAAGGATGTCCTCACTCCGCGGACGGTGGTCAAGTCATTGCGGACGGGGATTCAGGTTCGTGAGGCCATAAAGATCGCGACTTCGGAGAACTATTCAAGGTAAACGGTGCTGGAAGGTTCAGAGCGTCTCCTCGGTTACGTAATGCGCAGCGACATCCTTTCAGCCGCTGCCCAAGACGAGTGGAATCGCCCGGTTGATGACTTTCTTCGCGAAATGATGATTCTTCCGGAGCAGGCAACCGTGAAATCCGTCTTTGCCAGATTCATTCACAACCGGGTTCACATGGCGGGCGCTGTTGATGAGTTCGGCGGGTTCGCGGGCTTGGTCACGCTTGAGGATGTTCTGGAAACGTTGATCGGTTGCGAGATCATGGACGAGGGTGACACCGTCGAGGATCTGCGTGAATTTACCCGGAGGAAGCATAATGGCGGGCAAGCGGAATAGTGTTCCGGGCCGATCCGGATCATAAGGATTGAGCACGTCCAGGCACTCGAAAACAACCCGGCCATCCTTTCGAGGGACAAGGAAGAAAACGGGGCAGATAGGGGACAGGTAAATTGCGGCAACCAAAATTGACTGCGGATTTCTACCGGTATGTTTGGGATGGAATCCTGTGTGGAAAAGGATGTTTAGTCTTGATGGTGTGTCGTTTGTCCCTGAAATAACGGGTTTCAATTATCCCCAAAATTCCTAGCTATGATAAAAAAGATCATCCTTCTCCAGCCCCTGATGAGTATCCTTGCCCTTTTGGGCAATCCCCTGAAGCCGTCGACCATTGGCAGGGCGCTTCCAGTCCGGGGTTTGTTTCTTCTGGCGATCGGAGCACTGGCCCTTGGGACTGGTGCCCGGGCCTATAGTCCGGATTTCTCCACGGCGGGATTTTACCAGACAGAAGCGAGTGTTCGGGAAGCGGTTAATTTCAATATCGGCTGGCGCTTCATTAAGCGCGACGTAGAGGGCGCGGAAAGGGTTGGATTCGAAGATGCTGACTGGAGTGTCGTCAATCTGCCTCATGGAATGGAGCTGCTGCCCTTGTCGGCGAGTGGCGGGGTGAACTATCAAGGCCCATCCTGGTACCGGAAACACTTTATCGCCGATGCCTCCCTGAAAGGGCGAAAGGTTGTAATCCATTTTGAGGGCATCATGGGCAAATCCAGGATATGGATCAATGGAAAGCTCATCAGTGAGCATTTCGGCGGTTATTTCCCGGTGCATCTTGATGTCACTGAGTACCTGAAATACGGTGAGGAAAACCTCATCGCCGTGCGGGCTGACAACAGCAATGACCCGGATTATCCCCCCGGCAAGCCGCAGGAAGAGCTGGATTTCACCTATTTTGGGGGCATTTACAGGGACGTTTGGCTTATCACCCACAATGACGTCTACGTCACGCATCCCTTGGCGGTGGATAAGGTCGCAGGTGGGGGCCTGTTTGTTCACTATGAGGACCTTTCGGAGAAGTCTGTCCGTGTGCTGGTCGATACGGATGTTGCCAACGATGGAGAGGCAAGGGATGTCCTGGTCCATTTGGAGTTGAGGGACAAGAACGGGAACAATTCCGCTGAATCCAAAGTGAGTGTCGCATTGCCTGCAGGCCAGTCGAAGACGGTGTCCCAGGAATTCCTGGTGGAACAGCCCAGGCTCTGGCGTCCGGACAGTCCCCATCTCTACTCGCTCCATGTGACCCTGAAGGATAATTCAGGACAGGTCCTGGACAGCTTCAGGCAACGAATAGGGATTCGCACAATTGAAATGCGAGGCCCGGAGGGCTTGTACTTGAATGGCAAACCTTACCCGCAGAAACTGATTGGCGCGAACCGGCACCAGGATTTTGCCCACATCGGACACGCGCTGCCCAATAATCTGCATTACCGCGACGCCCTGAAGCTCAGGCAAGCCGGCATGCGGGTCATTCGCTCGGCTCACTATATCCAGGATCCGGCCTTCATGGATGCCTGCGACGAACTGGGATTGTTCATTGTCGTAACCATTCCCGGGTGGCAGTTCTGGAATGAAAATCCCATCTTTATGAAGCGGATGATCCACGACGTCCGTAAATTATTGCGCTTGGAGCGCAATCGTCCCTCGGTGCTGCTGTGGGAGACCATACCCAACGAGACGAATTTTCCCGATGCCTACGCCATCGCGGCCAATGAAGCCGCCAGTCAGGAGTATCCTTATCCCGGGCTCTACACCGCCACAGACGCACGCACTCACAGGACCAAATCGCAGAAGTACTTTGATGTCCTTTATTCGGACGACATCGTTTCAGCGCACAAGCAGAAGAGTGTCTTCAAACGTGAATGGGGTGATTTCGTTGACAACTGGGTTGACCACAATTCGGTGAGCCGGGTGGCCAAGCAGTGGGGCGAATTGCCGCAATTGCGTCAGGCCATGCACTATTTCAAGGAGGAATGGATAGTGGACGGGGAAAGACAGGCATGGCCGTCGCTAACCCATACACTGGGGGCGAGCAAATCCCTTATTGGAGGGACCCTATGGCATTCGTTTGACCACCAACGGGGTTATCATCCGGACCCGTTCTGGGGTGGCATCATGGATGCCTATCGTCAGCCGAAAGTCTCTTATTACCTCTTTAAAAGCCTCCTGCCAACAACTGGCCTTGATGACGTACCCATGGTGAAGGCTGAGCCCTTTGTCTTTGTGGCCCATCTGTTGACTCCATTCTCCCCCGAGGACGTTGTGGTTTTCACCAACTGCGAGGAAGTCAGGCTGACTATGTTCGGGAAAGAAATCGGGGTGAAGCCGGCTACCGACCTCACCAGCCCGGTATCGCGGGTCCCGGTTGTCTTTGAAAATGTCTTCCGGTATGTGGACGCCCGCAATTATAACGAGAAAACGTTCGAGAAAAATGACCAGGGATTTGCCGAGACTGTGGTCATGAAGGCGGAAGGTCTGATCGGAGGTAAAGTTGTTGCCGAGCACAACCGGTGGCCAGTAGGCCGGAGGCGGAGTCTGGTGTTGAAGGTGGATGACTCTGGGATAGATCCGGTAGCTGATGGAAGCGACATTACCCCCGTTGTGGCATATCTGGTTGATGCCGCTGGAGGCGTTAAGCGCCTGGGCGATGAATACGTCCGTTTCACGGTCGAAGGGGCAGGGGAGCTGGTCGAAGGTGACGGGAGCGAAATTAATCCGCAAAAGCTCCTTTGGGGTGAAGCTGTGGCTCTCGTGCGATCGGGAGAAGCCCCGGGGCAAATTACCGTGCGGGCGGAGGTCTTGATGGATGGCTTGAATATGCCGGACAGTGCCGAATTGACGTTCATCACCCGTGCTCCTGACCATGCATTGCTGTACTCTGAAAAGCCTGGGAGAGACAGGGCCGAACCGCAAAACATAGCACCCGTTGAGGAAAGCACTAGGATTAAGGAATTACAGGAAGCCCTCCGGAAGGCGCAAAGGGAACTGCAGGAATACCGGCTGGATGAAGTTGCCCGCCAGCAACAGGAATTCATACAATAGAAGAATCGAAGAATCGGGGACAGGTAAATAGCGGTAGTCACCATTCCCTTTCCGGAGGTTTGGATCTGGAAAATGGGAAAAACTCCCCACCCTGAAATTCTATCTTGCGCTGAGGGCGGGGTGTGCGAATCTCCCGCGGCTTATGATCACGATCAGGGACCTGCTGCTGCGCCATGGTGAACGGGCGCTTTTTAACAAAATTTCCGCCACGATCGGCCCACGCGACCGCATGGGACTGGTGGGCGTGAACGGTTCCGGCAAATCGACCTTTCTCAAGCTGCTTGACGGGAAGGTGGAATTCGATTCCGGCGAGATCGAGCGCGCCGACTATGTGACCGTGGGTTACCTCCCTCAGGACGGCATCGCCTACCACGGGCGCACGCTTTATGAGGAAGTGGAGACGGCCTTCGAGGACGTGCTCACCCTGCAGTCCAAGATCGATGTGGCAAGCGAACGGATGTACGAACTCGATCCAGCCGCGGATGAGTACTACGAACTGATCGACATGATCGGCGACTGGGAGCTCCAGTTGGAGGATCACCTGCCCGAGCGCATGAAATCGCAGATCGAGCGCGTGCTGCTGGGACTCGGATTCTCAATGGACGACATGGGGCGCGACACCAGCGAGTTTTCCGGCGGATGGCAGATGCGCATCGCGCTGGCAAAGCTGCTGCTCAGGACGCCCCTGTTGCTCCTGCTGGACGAACCGACCAACCACCTCGACATCCTCTCGCAGCACTGGCTCGAGAAGTACCTGGCCGGCTACCATGGCGCTTTGATGGTGATTTCGCACGACCGCGCGTTTCTCGACGCGACCACCAACAGGACCCTCGAGATGAAGATGGGCAACCTGCACGTATACGGGGGCAACTATTCCCATTACGAGGAGGCGAGCGCGGCGCGCATCGCCTTGCAGCGCAAAATGGCGGAGACGCAACGCAAGGAAATCGCGCGCCAGAAGGAGTTCATCAACCGCTTCCGTTCCAATGTGAAAAAGGCCGGCATGGTGCAGAGCCGCCTCAAGCAGCTCGACAAGGTGGAGATCGTCGAGGTGGAGCGCGAGGAGAAGAAAATGTTTTTCCGCTTCCCCGAGCCTCCTCCGGCCAGCCACAAGGTGATCGAGTTGCACGGGATCCACAAGGCCTACGGCGCCATCAAGGTTTTCCGAGGACTGGATCTGCGCATTGAAAGGGGAGACCGCATCGCGGTGGTCGGCGTCAACGGCGCCGGCAAGTCCACCCTCGCGCGCATCCTCGCCGGGGTCGAAAAGCCCGATTCCGGCACGTGCGACCTCGGCGTGAATACCGTAATCGGTTATTTCGCGCAGCATCAGGCCGAGGAACTCGATCCCAAGCGCTCGGTCCTCGAGGAGCTGGAAGCCACCGCCGAGGGAATCGGAAACGCCAACCCCCGGGCCGCGCTTGGCGCCCTCCTGTTCAGCGGCGATGACCAGAAAAAGCCGGTTTCCGTGCTTTCGGGCGGCGAGCGCAACCGTGTCGCGCTGGCGAAGATGCTGATGCGCCCGGCCAATTGCGTCATCCTTGACGAACCGACCAATCACCTGGATATCCGCAGCAAGCAGGTGTTGCAGGAGGCGATCTCCCTGTTCAAGGGCACGGTGATCCTGGTCAGCCACGACCGCCACTTCCTCGATCCTGTGGTGAACAAGGTGCTTGAGGTCCGTCCCGACGGCATGCGCATGCTCACCTGCAACGTTTCCGAATACATCGCCCGCATCGAGCAGGAAGCCGGCGCCTGACCCAGGCAATAAGGGAGGCAAATAGGGGACAGGTAATTAGAAGAAGGATAAGGGAAGGGCAATTTACCTGTCCCTGCTCAAGTTACCCAAACTGGGCCGCCTAGACTAACAAATTACGCGGCCCAGTTTGGGTGACTTGGCCATAAATGATGAGTCAATCATGAACGCTGGCCATGGGAAAGGGATGCGCCTTGGTTTTTTTCGCTGGAAGCCCAATAAGGCAACCCCGGGTAGGTCGGCGTTGCTTCTCAACCCGGGGCTATTGGCGGGTAATGGGGTTCAACCGGGCCAGAAGGCTCGACTCTTTTATTACTCCCTATCAACAGTGGACCGGCGCTGTTTCTTTTGGGCGAGTTGCTTCTTGTCGGCGATGCGGCCTTCCTTGGATGCGCGGGTGGGGCGCGTGGGCATGCGCTTCTTTCGCGGGGCGGTGGCGGCGAGGATAATCTCCTTGAGCCGGAGGACTGCGGCCTCGCGGTTCTTGGCCTGGGTCCGGTGTTCCTGTGAATTGATGACAATGACCCCGCCCTCGGTGATCCGGTGTCCGGCGTTGACGAACAGCCGTTGCTTGTAGAACTCGGGCAGGGAGGACGCGTGGATATTGAAAAACAGATGGATCGCGGTGGAAACCTTGTTCACGTTCTGCCCGCCTGCGCCCTGTGAACGCACTGCCTGCATGAGGATTTCCTCATCCGGAATGGAGACGCGTTCGGATAGGCGTAGCATAATGCCACTCTTTTACCGGACCCGGTGGGATTCGTCAACCGCTGCTGGAGGAATTCATCCTGAAGAAATCCCAAGGATGGCATGTGTCCTGCTGCTACATGCTTCATGTTCACCGGTTACGAAGTGGGTAACTATTTTGATGAGATGTTTTCTTCCATGGGAGAAAGCCCGCTTCCGCATTACCGGCAACTGCATGAACGTTTCAACGCCTTCTCGGATGCGGATATTGAGGAAAAACAGCGCTTGGTGAACACAGGATTCCTTGAACATGGGATCACTTTCACGGTGTACGGGGAGCAGGACGGAACTGAGCGGATTTTCCCATTTGACCTGATTCCGAGGATTATTCCGGCCAATGAGTGGTCAATGTTGGAACGCGGGCTGACCCAGCGCATCATCGCCTTGAATCTTTTCCTGCATGACATTTATCACAACGGGAACATCATCAAGGACGGCATCATACCAGCGGATGTCATTTACTCGGCGGCCCACTACCGGCCGGAAATGAAGGATGTGGACGTTGGGCAGGATATCTACATCCACATTTGCGGGACCGACCTGATCCGGGACGGCGATGGTCGGTACCTCGTTCTGGAGGACAATGGCCGCTGCCCCTCCGGGGTTTCCTACATGCTGGAGAACCGGGCCGCCCTGAAGCGGGCCTTTCCCCACCTTTACCGGGATTACGGAGTACGCTCGGTGGACACCTATCCGGATCACCTGCTGAAGACCATGCAGTATGTCTCGCCCCGTCACGGCCAGACCCCCGTATGCGTCCTGCTGACTCCCGGGGTGTACAACAGTGCCTACTTTGAGCATTCCATGCTGGCCCGGCGAATGGGAATTGAAATCGTGGAAGGACGTGACCTGATCACGGTGGACGGCTTTGTCTACATGCGGACCACAATGGGACTAGTGCAGGTGGACGTCATTTACCGCCGCCTCGATGATGACTTTCTGGATCCGCTCATGTTCCGGGAAGATTCCGTACTGGGGGTAGCGGGACTGATGGAAGCCTTCCTGAAGGGGAACGTCAGCTTGGTCAACGCCCCAGGAACAGGGGTTGCTGATGACAAGGTTACCTACGCCTACGTCCCCGATATCATCAAATACTATCTGGATCAGGATCCCATTCTCGAGAACGTGCCCACCTATCTGGCATGGAAGGAGGACGACCGGAAATTCATGCTGGACAACCTGAAGGACCTGGTCGTGAAGTCGGCCAACGAGTCCGGCGGATACGGCATGCTGATGGGTCCGTCCTCGACCAAGGCTGAGCGGGAGGTATTTGCTGAGAAGATCCGCGCCAACCCGCGGGACTTCATTGCCCAGCCGGTGGTATCGTTATCCCAGCATCCGACGATTTGCAATGAGATGCAAGTGGAGGGCAGGCACATCGATTTGCGCCCCTTTGTCCTCTATGGGGAGAAAGTTGAAATCGTGGCTGGCGGGCTGACCCGCGTGGCCCTTGAAAAAGGCTCCCTCGTGGTCAATTCCTCCCAAGGGGGCGGAAGCAAGGACACCTGGGTCCTGCGCGCTTAAGGAAAGGATTTATGTTATCACGAGTTGCAGATTCCCTGTATTGGCTGAGTCGTTACGTGGAGCGGGTAGACAACCTGGCCAGAATGGTGAATGCCAGCCGCCATGAGGAACTGGAGTCAACCGCATCCGCTGAAATAGAGAGTTCCCAATCATGGGATTCCTTGTTGTACGCCACCTGCATGGACGATGCCTACAAGGGTTCAATGGATGGCGACAAGGACGTCAGCTGGTTTATCACCTATTCACCGGAAAATCCGGATTCCATTCAGCGATGCGTGGCCCATGCCCGTGAGAATGCCCGCATGGTGCGCGACCAGATTTCAGAAGAGCTTTGGCTGGAACTGAACAGCTTCCACCTGTACATGAAATCAGCAGAAGCATCCAGCTTGCTGATGAATCAACCGGATGCGTTCTTCCGCAAAGTCATTCAATTCAGCATGCTCGTCTCAGGATTGATCGGGGCAACGATCCTGCAGGATGAAGGCTGGCACTTCATCGAACTGGGCAAGTACCTTGAGCGGGCCGACAAGACCACGCGTATCCTGGACATGATCGTCTTTCAAGGCGATCCCCAGCGGTCCCGACTCTCATCGGCCCTCCTTTCATGCTCCGGCCTGTCCGCCTTCCGGACGGAATACCGGGGGCAGGTGACCCTCGACAACGTGATGAACTTTCTTCTTTTCTCCCAATCCTTTCCCCGGTCGGTCCGGTTTTGCATACGACAGCTGGATGAGCAGTTGCACACACTCTCAGGAACCTCCAAGGGCGCCTATTCCAATGAGGCGGAACGCCTGACCGGCAGCTTGCTTGCCCAACTGAATTTCAACCGTGTTGAGAACGTGATGCAGACGGGACCCCATGTCTTCGTTGATGACCTGCAAAAGCAGTTCAATGGGATCGGCCAGCAGATTTTTGAAACCTTTGTCTTGTTGCCACTTGAAATCCGCACGGAATCCCTGCCGGAAAATTGGCGATGGCAAGTTCAGCAACAACAGCAACAATAGAGATCCTGACCCCATGCGATTGAAGGTTTATCATCGAACAGAGTACAGCTACTCCGAATCGGTCAGGAACAACTCCAATGAGGTGAAATTGACTCCCGTCAGCACCCGATGGCAGTCCTGCTTGTCCAGTTTTATACGCGTTCTGCCTGCCGTCCAGCTTCGTCACTACATCGATTTGAACAACAATCTGGTTCACTTGTTTGACGTGCTCGATCCGCATGACAGGCTAGTCATTGACAGCTATATTGAGCTGGAGACCCTGAGCCGGGTGAGTTATGAAAAGCTCCCCTACGGATTCCTGCATGCGAACCTGGACCGGTGCCGTCTCATGGATGACTGCCATCCCTTCCTGCAAAACAGCCATCTTGTGGAGATCACGCCCGAAGCATGGCGCCAGGCCCTCGACATACAGGGGGATTCCAAGGATGTCTTCCAGACAACCTACGCCATCATGGAACACATCCATTCCGAGTACACTTACCAGGCCGGGGTGACCAACGTTTCCACGACTGCCAGTGAAGTGCTGATCAAGCGGGAAGGCGTGTGTCAGGACTTCGCCCATGCCATGGTGGCCATGTGCCGTTCCATTGGCATTCCGGCCCGCTATGTCAGCGGGTATTTCTTTGACGCCTCACGCGGGCTGCACGCCCGAGGATCGGAGGCTTCCCATGCCTGGGTGGATGTCTACATTGACGGACACGGCTGGATCGGGCTGGACCCGACCAACAACAAGGTTGTGGACGACACCTACATTACGCTGGCTATTGGACGCGACTACATGGACGTGGCGCCCGTGAAGGGATCCTACATTGGAGCCGCACGCAGCCTGATGTCGGTCACCCTGCAGGTAGAGAAACTGAATTAGGGTCATAAACCCGTTTTCACGCCCATTACCCAGTTGTCCGAAGCCCGCTGGCGATGGCATTGATGACGAGCAGCAACTCCTCGATCAGATGCTGGCTGGCGGGATTGGCCCGGTACTCCCCAAGCAGCGCAATTTGCCGTTCATGAAGTTTCCTGAGGGGGCCTTCCCGCGCTTCCAAGGTGGCGCAAAACCGCGGCCGCCGGCTGGCGATCGGACTCCCCAGCAAGCGGGTGAGGGCGGCTTCGGTGGCGTCCCGTTCCCCGAGAATTGTATCCAGCATGTCATTTCGCAACGACGCATCCTGGACAAGCCCCGCGTAGGCCCGGATCCATTCCGCATCCGAACTGGCGAGGCTGCTTTCCACATTGTAAAACAGGTATCGGAGAAAGGCGGTTTGCTGTAGATCCTGAACCAAATCCGCATGCAATTGAGGATACTCGCTTTCCAGATGCTGCAAGGCTGAGCCGACCCCATACCAACCCGGCAAGTAGAAACGGGATTGATTCCAGCTGAACACCCATGGGATGGCCCGCAAGTCATCCAGCGTGGCCTGTCCGGTTCGCCTGCTTGGGCGTGAACCGATGCGGCTGTGTTCAATGGCGTCAATCGGGGTGACCTGCCGATAGAATTCCATGAAACGCGGATGTTCCAGGAAGTTCCGGTAGGCGGCCTTGGAGGCGCGGGTCATGGCATTCATGTAGGTGGAGATGTTTGCCGGCTGGTCCGTGGAAGCGGAAAGCAAATCTCCTCCGAGGGAGCCAGCCGCGAGCAATTCCAGATTGGCGGCGGCGCTGGCGGGTGAATTGTACTTTTGTCCAATCACTTCCCCCTGTTCGGTGATCCGCAACCCGCCACGCAGCGCATTCGCAGGCAGCGCCTCCAGGAAACGGTGGGTTGGCCCGGATCCCCGGCCGACGGTGCCTCCCCGGCCATGGAAAAAGGACAGCTTGATACCGTTACAGTTACCGACATCCAACAGCCTCATCTGTGCCTCCCGCAAGCCCCATTGGCTGGCGATGATCCCGGCATCCTTGTTGCTGTCGCTGTAGCCCAGCATGATCATCAGGGACCGCTCCCCCGGTGGGAGCATGCTCAGGCTGTTTTGGGTGCAGGGGTGCTGGATAAAGGCTTCCATGATGTCCGGAGCCACCTCCAGATCACCATGTGTTTCGAAAAGCGGAACCACCGGAAGCGTGCAGTAGAGTCCCGACTCGTTGGTACGGGTCAGCCCGGCTTCCTTGCACAGGACGTAGAGGGTCAGCAAGTCCGTCAAGTCACGGGTCATGCTGACCACCAAGGCTCCCAGCCCGTTCCTTCCGTGGCGCTTGATGTGCTTCTGCAGGACTATCAGGGAGGCCCGGGCTTCCTCCGCATGGGCCGGCAACGACATGGAAACATGCGTCAGTGGACGCGGGTGGGAGAGCTCCGTGTTAAGAAACTCCAGTTTCTTTTCACGTGGCCAATCCCGGTATCCGTCCGCTTCGGGAATCCCGGCTGCCTCCATCATCTGCTTCAACGCGATCTCATAAAAGTCACTGTTTTGCCGGATATCCAACCGGGCAAGGTGCTGCCCGAAGGTCTTGACCAGGCGGATCAGCGGATTGACATGCACGGAAACCGTGTGGGCCGCCTGTGCTTCCAGCAGGCAGTTGCGCAGGAATTCAAGCTCCTCACACAAGGATCCCGCATCCAGGACCTCAAGGCGCTCTTCCAGGCAATCAACAAAAGCCGGCCACGGACGCTGTTCCCATCCGGCGCATTGCCACTCTGCCAGCTTGCCAGCCATGGGTTCCGGAGTGGCGACATGGGGAATGCTGAATGACAACTGTCTCGACAATGCCTGTAGCCGTTCCTTCAATACGCCCAATGCGTTTTGCCGTAAGCAGGACAACGTCTGCCGGGTCACTTCGGCGGTGACTTTCGGATGGCCGTCACGATCACCACCGACCCACGATCCAAACCGCACAGAGGGCAGTTCATTCTCCGAAAGCGGCTCGCTTTCCGGCCAGCAGGCTGTCCAGGCGTGCTTCAGGCGCGAGTCAAGCCGGTCCACGACATTGGGAAAAATCACTTGCAGGTAGTAGGTCAGGTTTTCCAACTCATCCTGGACCTGCGGTTTTTGCAGGAAGATCTCCCCGGTCAACCACAGCCGCTCAAGAATGGCCCGCATGCCACGGGCACATTCATTCTTTTCAAACTCGGTCTTGGCCCCTTCCTTCCGGTTGAGAATGTGGAATATTTCCCGATGCATGCCCAGAACGGCCCAGTTTTTCGCTTCGGTGGGGTGCTTCGTGAAAACCGGCTCGATCTGCAGGGTGGCGATCCGCTCCCGAACCGTGTCCGGGGAGACTCCCAATGCCTTTAATCTTTCAAAGTAATGCCCCCAGTGGCCCGGCTCTGCCCCCGGACCGGCCTCCTGTTCCCGAATACGGCGAAAACTGTTGGCGGTGTGTTCCTCCGCCAGATTCAGCAATTGAAAGTAGAAGGAGATCGCCTTGACGGTCGAGGCCTCCATGGTTCCCGACCAAGCGTCGCCCAAGCCCTGCAGAAGATAACTGGATGCCTCAGGCTCACCCGTGTCGGCCAACACCTCGGTAAACGCCTTGACCAGGAATTCGTGTTCCTTGTCAACTTGTTGAAGGCCCTTGTTCACCAGTTCCCGAAAAGGATGCATTGTTGGTTCGTCTGACATGTTCATTTAATATAGATAATGACTTAATTGATATATGAAGGGGATCCCCACGACAAGATTGAACGGGAAGGTGATGCCCAGCGAGGCCGTTACGTAATATCCCGGATTCGCATCCGGCAGGGCAACGCGGACGGCCGCGGGCGCCGCAATGTAGGATGCGCTCGCCGTGAGGATACCAAACACCACCGCGCCTCCCTGGGACAACTGCATCATCCAGCCCAGCAATAATCCAAAGCTTCCCTGCACCAAGGGCGCAACGATCGCAAACGCCACCAGCGGCCAGCCCATCTTTCGCGCGTCCTTCAGCTTTTCACCAGCCACGAGCCCCATCTCCAGGAGAAACAACATCAGGACCCCAAAGAAGGGCGCGACCAGAAAGGGATGCATCAGCTCGCGACCTTCCACGCCAGCACCCGCTCCCGCCAACAGCCCGCAGATCAACAAAAGCAGACTCTTCCCGCTGAGCACCTCACGGATCGATTCCCCAACAGAGACACGCCCGTCCGTGCTGAACCGGCGCGCCAGCATCAGCGCCACGAAGATCGACGGAATCTCCAGTGACGCCATTACCGCCGGCATGTAAGCTTCGTAAGACATCCCTTGACGGTCCAGAAACGCCAGACAGGCCATGAAGGTCACCGCCGATACCGATCCGTAATGCGCGCCCATCGCCGCCGCGTCTGAGTTCCCCATGCCCAGCAGGCGCCGTGTCACAAAATACACCACCACCGGGATCAGTGATCCCGCTACCAAGGTCCCCAACAGGGGCAGGGCCAGCTCACCCACACTTGATTGCGCCAGCGCTCCGCCTCCTTTGAATCCAATCGCCAGCAACAGGTAGATCGTCAGCGCCTGATACACTTGTTCAGGGAACTTCAGGTCACTGCGCGACCAGACCGCCGCCATCCCCGTCCCAAACGCTATCACCGGGGGCGATAACAGGTTCTTTCCCAATAGCAGTATTGCTTCCATCGTTTCTCAGTTATTGAGGGTTTTTGATTAAATAATTTACGAACTATTTGTCGTATAATGCGTTTGGCAAGTCTTGAGTTGTAAAATTCATGAAATTTATTTCGTTATTTACTTTGCGCAATGATATACTACTGTATGGAGACAATGAGCGGACAGGAATGGACATTTTTCAGCAATCACGCGCACGTGATGGTTTGCCTGGCGCGCAATCCTGACCAACCGCTGCGAGAAGTGGCCCTGTCGGTCGGGATCACGGAGCGGGCGGTGCAACGGATCATCAGTGATCTGGAAGCGGCCGGGTACTTGTTGCGGGAGCGCGAAGGCCGTCGAAACAAGTATGAGATGCATCCGGAGATTCAACTCCGTCATCCCCTGGAAGAGCATTGCACGATTGGGGACCTCTTGAAAGTGGTGGTCAAGAACCCGGGCTCTTGAACTTTCCTCCCGATAAAAGGGGTTCCCGAAGTTTATCCCTCTGTCAGTAAAGTGTCGGTCGGGTTTGAAGATCTGGCCGCGGAAAATCCGGAGAAGCTCCTATTCGTCATCGGCGGTGAAGATAAGGGTGTTGGGCAATTCATCCTCAATAATAGCGATTCCGTTCCCGCCCTTCCTCAATCAGGGAAAATCAACAGCTTGAACCCATCCGTCGCCGCTGGCATCGTTATGTTCTTCCTCGGTAAAAGGAGCTAAGCCCCAACTAATCAAAGGTGTAGCCAAAGCGCTCGATATCCGCTGCCCAATGTTGGGCGACAAGGGCTTTGGTCTCATCGTCATAATATTCTCGAAAGTCCTTATGGGCGGATTTATTGACATGCGGAATTTGTGCCTCAATTCCGACTTTCCGACAAATCTGGTCAAAGTCATTGGCTAGGGATTCGAAACGACCGACGAAGTCGACGAGTTGATTTCCTTCGGCATCAAAAACGAATTGAGACTGGCTAATTTTATTCCGTTTAATTTCGTAATGGAGGTAATCCGGGAACCCGGGCAATTGTTGAACCATTTTACTCCGATGGTGTTGGGGACGGGAGGCAATGTAGTGATAATAAGATACCATTAAATCCCAAGGGTTTCGAACAAAAGCAAACTTAAAGTAGGATTCAAAGACCTCGCGCGGTAACATGCGCTGAACCTCACGCAGATTCGTATGTTTGCGCCCACGCCTCCACTCGAGCGGCCCGAGCCAATTTACATTTATCCCGATCGCCGAAAGCAAGCGATTCACAGGCAGATTCTCAGCATGATGGCTAAAAGGTTCGAGCGCTTTGGCCACACTCGAACCAGCCGTCTTCGGAATGTGGATAAAGATGAACCGATGTTGATGAGAAATTTTCATAAATAAACAGGCGCTGGAATACACAGAAAGAGGAGTGGCGGATCGATGAAACCTTAAAATGGCCACACCCGTAATTAAGTGAAGACAAAGATCAGGAAAAGGTGAATATATAAATTCTGTCCTAAACCACGCCAACGCCTCCTTACCCTATCTCTATCAGAGAATCAAAGAGTTCGCGCCAAATATCCGGACCACCATTCCAAACACCCCGGCGTTTGGAATGTAGACCCGGAATCTCGCGTCAAAACTGAGAGAGGCGGTGGGGAGGGGGTGAAACCGCCCGCGAGGCTTGGTTAGTGGCCTGGATACGAAGAAGCCCGACGCTTGGGAGTGTCGGGCCTTCCTGTTAACCAAACTCTGACTTGACCTGCCATGAGCGAGCGCAGCGAGTCGAATGGCTACCCATTCCAAACGGGGGTCGGACAACTCTCTGTTTGATACGCGTAGGCAAAGGGTTCCAAGGCATACGGGGTCGAAATTCTGTTAACTGACTAAAACTAGAGGTGGTGGAGATGACCTGAACTGTGCCGCTTGAAAAGTTAGCTTGGGGCCATAGAAAGGACCAGCCATGCTTTCTTCACCTGTCGTCCGAAGCTCGCCCCGCAAGCGTAGGGGGATGCTCGGTGGTCTCTTGGAACGACGCGATGGAGTTCTGCAAGAAGCTGACCGAGCGGGAACGCGCGGCTGGGCGGCTGTCTGAGGGTGTTGCCTCTGTCGCCGGAGCCTTGACTTCCCCTACAATCTCAAAGAAATATTAACCCCGCCTAGGCTAACGAATTACGCGGCTCAGTTTGGGTGACTTGACAACTCCCGGATAATGAAAATTATGGGGGTGTACTGCCGCGCATACAATGAATTCACCACTATGAAAACCCGTTACCGATTCCTCTCTTGCCTCATCTGCTTGCTGCCCGTCTGCCCCATTCATGCCGAAAAGGCCTACAATGCCCATCAGCCCGAACCTGTCGAAAGTGCCGACCAGCCGAACATCCTCTGGATTTATATCGAGGACACCAATGCCTGGATGAGTTGCTATGGCGACACGGTTATCCAGACCCCGAACATCGACCAGCTCGCGAGCGAAGGCATCCGTTTCAACCGGGCCTACATGACTTCCGGGGTCTGTTCTCCCACTCGATCGGCGATTATCACCGGCATGTATCAGACTTCCATAGGAGCGCATGAACACTACAGTTCCTTCTCCGTATTCCGCGGAAAGAAGATGACGGTCTGGGATCCAAACCATCTTGGGGTGAAGACCCTTCCCGAGATTTTCAGGGCAGCCGGTTACTATACTTTTAACGAGGGAAAATTTCACTACAACTTCGTCTTTGATCCGGACACCCTTTACCACCGGCACGACGACGGGATGGGCTTTAAGGGCGCCAGGGACGGAAGCGAATGGACAGGCCGCAAGCCCGGACAGCCCTTTTTCGGTCAGATCCAGTTAATAGGCGGTAAGTTCACAAATCCGGAACCGGTGGTTATGCCAGAGGATGTTGAGGTGCATCCCTATTACCCGGATCATCCGATTGTCCGGGAAGTCACGGCAAATCACTACAATACCATTCTCGAGTTGGACAAGGAGCTGGAAGCGATCGTCGAGGCGCTCAAGCGTGACGGCCTCTACGAGAACACGGTTATCTTCTTTTTCTCGGACCACGGCTGTGACCTCCCCCGCCACAAGCAATTCCTCTACGACGAAAGCATACGTGTCCCCTTTATTCTTTCCGGACCAAAGATTCCCGTTGGGAAGGTTCGTGATGATCTCGTCAGTTCAATCGATATAAGTGCCACCTCCCTGGAACTGGCAAACATTCGCGTGCCAGACAACATGCACGGAATGGACTTGCTGGCCGAGGACTTTCACCGGGATTACGTAATTGCCGCCCGTGACCGCTGCGACTTTACCATCGACCGCATCCGCGCGGTGACTTCAAACCGCTACAAGTATATCCGTAATTTCATGACGGACCGTCCCTACCTGCAGCCAAACTACCGCAGCGACTGGCCTGTTATGCGGATTCTTGAGGATCTTTATGAAAAAGGTGAATTGAATGAGGTTCAGTCACATTTTGCCGGTCCAACGCGCCCGGCTGAGGAGTTTTATGACCTTCAGGAAGATCCTTTCGAAACAAACAACCTTGTTCATTCGGTCAGGCGTGAGCACGCAATGGCCCTGGCTGAACATCGGGACATCCTGTATCGCTGGATTCTTGAAACGGATGACAAGGGGCGTTTCCCCGAATCGGATGAGGCGCTGCAAGCCGTTATCGAGCGGTGGGTAGACAATGCCGTCAATCCGGAATACGATCTCGTTCGCGAACGAATGGCAGCTTCAGCCTCCAAAAAACGGGAAGATTAACTTTCAGAGGTTCCGGAGCCGGATGCAAGTTCCTCTAATTCCAGACCCTCGCTGAATTTTATCTCAATTGCATCGGGAACAGGCGAGCCGTCCATCGCCTGGATCTCTTTGGAGCTGATCCTTTCATCCCTGGTCGAGGTGACCTGAACTGCGGCTCAAGTATTTGTAGATTCGTTAATAGGTGCCGAATCCGGCTTGCTGTGCCGGCCTCGAATCGTTCTCAGGAAGCCCCGAGTCAGAAGCTTCGCCGCCTTGGCAAAGCGCTCCTCCGGGAGCATGGTGTGTGGGTCATGTGAATTGTCCATGACCGGTCACTGCGCA
>JBMTVW010000020.1:0-22639 GCA_049451775.1 Opitutales bacterium
GCAAGCGGCCTGATGTGGAACTGAAGGCAAAGCTCGGTGAGAAGGCGCATGAGGGCCGTCGATGGGGCTATCGCCGCCTGAAGGTGCTCTTGGAACGCGATGGAATGAACGACAATCACAAGCGGGTCTTTCGGGTATACCAGGAGGCCGGACTGCAGGTGAAGAAGCGTAAGCGCCGCAAGCAGCGCCCACAGCGCGGGGAAAATCCCGTGGCTCCCACGTCCATCAACCAACGATGGAGCCTCGACTTCGTCCACGACAGCACCGCTGGTGGCCAGAAGCTGCGGCTCCTGACGATTGTCGACGACCATACCCGGGAGTGCCCGAACTCTACGGCCGCCCGCAAAGCGTCCTCACCGACAACGGACCCGGGTTCAGCGGCCTGCATATGGATCGCTGGGCTTATGAACAGGATATCAAACATAACTTTATCCAGCCGGGGAAACCTTCCCAGAATGGACACATCGAAAGCTTCAATGGAAAACTCCGCGACGAGTGCCTGAATGAGAACTGGTTTACCCATACCGGGGATGCCAGGGAAAAGATCGAGGCACGGAGGGTTGACTACAACGAGGAGCGGCCACACAGCTCTTTGAATAATCTGACGCCAGCCGAGTTGGCCAAAAAAGCGCTCGCCACCCTGGGGGGCATCACAGAATTTATAACCAACTGGAATCACTCAATATTAACCCATACGGCAAGAGAACTCCCCCATTGGAAACTGTCCAGTAAATGGGGGCAGGTCACTCGTCAGAATCTATAAAGAGGTTAAAGAAGGTCCGCTTTATCTGATTCGGGAGTCCCGTTGAGGGGAGATCCTGCTTAAGCGACCTCAGGCAATCCTATTCCTGGACCAATCTCATGTCTCTCAAGTAAAGGCCCAGATTACGCGGGTCAGCGCTAATGCCAAGTGAAAGCGGTGAGACGGGGTTCTCCATCTCCAAAGTCACCGAAACGGGACCGTTCTCTTGCTTGAGGGGTATAGTGATCATCTGGTTGGGGTCTAGTTGCGTAAACGTCAGCGTCGAAACAACCCGTTCATTCACCCATGCCCGGCAACGCAATTCAGGGTGAAGATCGTTCACAAAGGAACTGACATCGATTTTCAAGAAACAAGTCTTTCCGGGTTTTGTCTTGTTGATGTAAAATGCTAGCTTAGCAAGTTTACCGATCGTCCATATGCCATCCGACTCCGGTTCCGAGAACCCGGTCTGGGTGTACCGATTTCCCGATCCTTTTTGAGCAAACGAGATTTGCTGATTTTCCTGCAATACCGGTAATGGGGCATCATTGCGTGGGATCACGCCGAATGAGTTGATAAACAGGCCCAGCGTGCGTGGGTCGTCCGATTGACCAGAGTTTTGGGGAGATGATGCCTTAGGTAGTTCCATCCTGACTTTCAGAAGGCCATTTTCATCAATGGCATCTTCCGGGAGCTGAGTAAGGACTTCCCAAGGCATTTTTTCCCCGATTTGGAATGTGGCTGTGCCTATCAATTCATCATCAACAAAGAACCGCACATCCTGGGATGGTGCTACTGCGGAGACGAAGGGGTTTGAGTTCAGGTAAAGGTCGAGATTTGCCTGTTGCTTTGGAATGTGTAGCGTCAGGAGCACCTGTTTTTCAATTGTCCATTTGCCGAAAGGTTCCAGTCCGGACAAATATTGATGATTTCGATGCCGGCCGGGTTCAATCTTGGTGCCGATGTTGTATTTTGGGAGTTTTTTCTTCTTCAGCAAAGACTCCCAATCGGGATGTTTTTCGTCCAATATCGAGAAATCGCTGCAGAGAATGAGCATGTCGTTCAGCATCCTAGTCATTATGAAGGTGGGATCCAGAGAAAGTGCTTCTACCTCACTGGCAATTGGGGGAATGAGAATATACAACGTGTCGTCTCTCAGTTTGCTGCCCAAATACAACTCCCTGTCCTCTGTAAATGACCTTGGATTGAATGCCCTGCCTTGCTGGCATGAGGAGATCGGCTTGTTATATCGGGACGCCAGAACATAAAGCCTCGCCAAGGTGGGATAGTTTTCAACTGTGGCGTGTTCCCAGGTTGGCAATAATACTATTTGGTCATGCGAATCTATCAGGGTTTCCAGTATGGTGTCTTCATTCAATTGTCTTGGATTAGCGGGTTCCGGAGAAGGCGGGTGACTAATGAAGATTCGCATGTCAGCAACTTGCAACCCAAGGCAACTTGCAACAACAACAACTGCTATGCGATTGGAGAACAATTTCCAGACGAGGATAATGGAGCCACTCAGTATAGCATAGTAGATTGGCCAGAAAAAGCGACCTGACGCTCTGAAAGTATTTAAGAAATTGAGAACCGAGTCATTTAATGGAATTGTGAACAGGTGCTGATCTCCTGCATAAACCATATGGGATAGAGAAAACAGGAATAGCAGAATCAGAATGATGAAAAAAATAAAGTGTTTACGAATCTCCGAGTAGAGTTGCCTCGGTTTGAATAGGATGAGAGTGAAACAAAGGAGAATCAGGCCTGCACCCATCCATGCGTATCCTTCATACTGGCCTCCATTCGGACTCAACACGGGGGTAGTCCACCAAGCTAACCCACTTTTTTGCGGCCAAATAGGTGAGAGCAGGTTCATTGAGTACTTTCCGAATCCCACTGCTGAACCCATTTCAAAGTCCATCCTTAAATGCCCGGTCAGAAGCATGAATCCGAAAAGGCATATTCCTGTAACAAATCCATTCACGAGTGCTCGCCGGATCTGGAGCGTTCCATTTGCCAGAGCAGCCAGACAGGTTGCTCCGAACAGAATACCGGTCATGAAGAATAAGTAGGGATGGATGAGTAGCCCTACAACGAGCAACAGGCAGTATTGTATGAACCATCCTCTGGAATCGGCTCCCTTCCTTTGAGATCTGTGATACAGGAGGAGAGCCATTAAAATCAGGAAATGGCTACAAAGAGCGGTATGGATAAACCTGTAAAACAGAATTGGGGAACATACCACAAACAATGCACCGGTCATGGTTCCCCTCCAGTGACGAATATTACACTCGCGCAGGAGAAGGACAAATGCCACAGACTGGAGTCCGAAACATAGCAGAAGATACCAGTCGAAGTAATCGATCAGGGTTTCGTGCAGGGGATGCGTCAGCTTGATCAATGCTGCCACAATAGGAATACCGTCCGTGAAAATGACACTGCCACCTTCCGGGTATCGATAACCCTCCATGTCGAATAGCGGGTACTGCCAGGGCTGTTGCTGGAAGTAATTTGACCCAGCAACGTGCAGTGGGCGATCCCCAAAAAACGTATACCCGTCATTGGGGGATTTTCCGAGACTTTCTCTCAAGTATATCCCACCGACAGAGATACCTATCAGAAAGGCAATCAATAGAGGTAGAGTCACTGAATAGAGCCTTTTCAACTTACTCCAAGACATACCTGATGATCCGTACCCAAGCGGATGAAATTTTACAATGAGAAAGCGGAAGCCGTTTACCTGGATGTGGAATTCGGCAACTCGATTTTCGAGGCCAGAACATCCCTGGTCACCACTGAGACCCTGGGAGTAACCATCGTCTCAGAAGCAGTGTTTGAAAATGCTGACGGCACGGCACAGGACGCGTGCGGTGGTAATGTCCGAGGCCAGAATCGGTGTGTTCCACCCGATATTGGCGGGCTGGGCGTGCGGATTCTCATTTAGAAATGCCTTGCCTTCACACCGGCTTGGAAACTGCCCAGTCAGCAGCGCGTAACGCAATGGCGTGCAGGCCGGTAATGGAGTTAAGGCCGCATCGAATCGCATTCCTTCCGCCGCCAGTCGGTTGAGAGCCGGAATTGGCATGTTGTTGCCGTAGGCACTCCAGTAGCCGACCGACGATTCATCGGTGAAGATGCAGACGATATTGGGCCGCTCCTCCGTCGCGAAAGCGGCGGAGGTGACTAATGCGGCGGTGCAAAGGATGGCCCGACCAATCCCTCTGTGCTTCATTTGCAGTCCTCCCGATCGGTTTAATTCATCAATTTACATTTTCGCAGGTCCTTGTGAAGGTGGAATATCACAAACGAACGAGCAATCTTAGGCATCCGCTTTGCTCCAAACAGAAGCAGCACAATGATAAAAACAACTCTGTTCCACCAATACCAAACATATCTAATCTCCCTAATCATATTTAAACCAGGCTGTTGCATTTGTATCAACAGAACTTATAGCCCGAACCCTGAGTGGTACAATCTGTCGCGAATTAAGTCTTTAAAATTACGCAACCTACTGTCCATTAACAGATAAAGGACAGTTTACTGGCGGAGAAGGAGGGATTCGAACCCCCGGTACCCGTAAGGGCACAACTGATTTCGAGTCAGTCCCATTCGGCCACTCTGGCACTTCTCCATCAGGAAGGGGGGAGATTTCGGGGATGTGGGGGCAAATGGCAAGCCAAAGTCGAGATCACCGGGTGATTTAAGGCCGGGGGAGCAAGTCTCCCTCGAGGACTTGGACAAAATCGGGGCCAACGAAGGCGTTGGCCTAAGGCGACCAGCGGCAAGCAGGAGCCTTACGAGGCCATCATCAACCAGTTTGGCTGATACCTTTTGTGGTTAGTAGGTTCCAACCCAGCCAGGCGCGATTCTGGCGGGGTTTTTGTTTGCCCACAAGAAGCGGCAAGCGCGTTGACTTTCGGTCCGAGGTCGAGCAACTTCCTGCCATACTCTCTCACTTAAGACAATGACAAAAGTTACACCCGGATTCGAGGAGCGCCAGTCAATCGTAGTACGTTTTGCAGGTGACTCCGGTGATGGCATGCAAACCGTTGGCGAACGTTTCACCGACAGCAGCGTGATGGTCCCCAACGCCATCGCCACCTTCCCCGATTTCCCGGCGGAAATTCGTGCCCCGGCCGGCACCATTCCGGGTGTCTCGGCATTTCAGGTACACTTTGGATCCCGCGAAATCCTCACCCCGGGAGACGAGCCCGACGCCCTGGTGGCCATGAACCCGGCCGCCCTCAAGGTGCACCTCGACGACCTGACCCAGGGCGGCCTGCTGGTCGTCAATACGGGGGCCTTCACCGACGACAACCTCCGGATGGCCGGCTACCAGAGCAATCCGCTCGACGACCCGGAGCTGTCCCAGCGCTACGAGGTGGTGCCGATCAACATCACCGAGCTGACCAAGGAAACCCTCAAGGACAGCCCGCTGAAGACGCGCGACCGCCTCCGCTGCAAGAATTTCTTCGCCCTTGGATTCACCTACTGGGTCTACGGGCGCCCGCTGGAGGGCACCGTCAAGTTCGTCAAAAATAAGTGGTCCAAGAAAATGCCCGAGGTGGCCGAGGCCAACATCCAGGTCCTCAAGGCGGGCTACTTCTTCGGGGAAACCTCCGAGATTCACCGCAACCGGTACTCCGTCACGAAGGCGGCCGTCAAACCGGGCATCTACCGGAAGATCTCCGGCAATGAGGCCCTGGTCCTGGGATTGGTGGCAGCGGCCCGGCAAACGGACAAGGAACTGGTCTACTCGGGCTACCCGATCACTCCGGCCTCCTCCATTCTGGAGATGGTCTCCACCTACAAGCATTTTGGAATCAAGTCGGTCCAGGCGGAGGACGAAATCGCGGCCATCGGGGTGGCCGTCGGGGCCAGCTTCGCCGGCGCCATCGGAATCACCGGAACCAGTGGTCCGGGCATGTGCCTGAAGTCCGAATTCATGGGCCTGGCTACTTCGGCGGAGTTGCCGCTGGTCATCGTCAACGTCCAACGGGGGGGTCCTAGCACCGGCCTCCCCACCAAGACCGAACAGTCCGACCTCCTGCAGGCGATGTTTGGCCGCCACGGGGAAAGCCCCCTGCCGATTGTCGCCGCCATGTCCCCCTGCGACTGTTTCCCGGTGGCCTACGAGGCCCTGCGGATCGCCGTCACCTACAACACCCCGGTCATCGTCCTGAGCGACCTCTATGTGGCCAACGGGGCCGAACCATGGCGCCTGCCAGAGCTGGACCAGTTTGAGAAATTCCCGGTCCGGGTACCGCCCGCCGGCCAGCCCTATGAACCATTCGCCCGTGACCCGGAGACGCTCGCCCGCGCCCTCGGGATCCCCGGCACCAAGGGATTCGAACACCGCCTTGGCGGCCTGGAGAAGAACGACAAGGGCGAGGTCAGTTATGACCCGGCCAATCACGCACACATGACCGAGATGAGGGCCGAGAAAATCCGCCGGATTGCCGATTCCTATGCCCCGCTGATCATCAACGGCGAACCGGAGGGCGACGTCCTTGTTCTTGGCTGGGGAGGGACCTTCGGGGCCATCACCTCCGCCACCAAGGCCCTGAAGTCAGAGGGATACAACGTCAGCTCGGTTCACCTGCGACACCTCAATCCGCTCCCCAATGACCTCGGGGATACCCTCCGGAGGTTCAAGAAAGTCCTCATTCCCGAGTTGAACACCGGCCAACTGGCCATACTGATCCGCTCCAAATACCTCATCGACGCGGTCAGCCTGACCAAGATAATGGGTCGCCCCTTCCGGGTGGCGGACATCCGTGAAGCAATCCTCAACCTCCTCACCGCCTGAGCCATGAGCACGACAACTGAAGAAGCACTGACTAAAAAAGATTTTGTCACCCCGAATGACGTCCGCTGGTGCCCGGGATGCGGTGACTACGCCATCCTCAACGCCCTGCAGCGGACCTTCCCCGAGCTGGGCGTCCCCAGGGAGAATTTTGTCGTAGTCAGCGGGATCGGCTGTTCCAGCCGTTTCCCCTACTACATGAACACCTACGGGTTCCACACCATCCACGGCCGCGGGCCGGCAGTGGCCACCGGGGTCAAGGTGGCCAACCCGGAATTGAGCGTCTGGCTGGTTACCGGTGACGGTGACGGCCTGAGTATCGGGGGGAACCACCTGCTCCACATCCTGCGCCGCAACGTCAACGTCAACATCCTGCTGTTCAACAACCGCATTTACGGCCTGACCAAGGGGCAATACAGCCCGACTTCACCCGTCGGCACACGGACCAAGTCCACCCCCATGGGTTCGGTCGACTCTCCGATCAACCCGCTCCTGTTCGCCATCGGGGCCGAGGCCACCTTCATCGCCCGCACCTACGACACCAACGTCAAGCACATGACCGAAACCTTCAAGGCCGCCCATGAGCACAACGGTGTCTCCTTTGTCGAGATCCTGCAGAATTGCGTCATCTTCAACGACAAGACATGGGATCCCGTCTACGGGCGGGAAACTCGCGACGACCAGTTGCTCATGCTGGAGCCGGGACAACCGCTCCTGTTCGGCAAGGACAAGGACCATGGCATCCGCCTCAACGGACTGGTTCCGGAACGCGTCAAGGTCGGTGAGGACGGGGTCGATGTTGCCGAGATACTGGTTCATGATCCTGACCATCCGAGCGGATTGTACACGCAGATGCTGGCCCAGATGACCTACCCGGACTATCCGACCCCGGTTGGCATCTTCCGGCGCATTCAGCGACCCAGTTACGAATCGGAGGTCTGCGGGCAAATCGAGCTGGCCCGGGAAAAACTGGGCCGTGGCACCGTCGAGTCCCTCCTCTACACGGACGATTGCTGGACCGTGGAGGAAGAGGAATTCGACCGCTAGGACACCCAGAAGAGCAAGAGTCCCGAAACAAGCAGGCACCCGTCCGCCCATGCCCGGGCGTGGACAACATCGGCTGCCCTGATCCGGACCATCAGGACAAAGTACCCCATACAGCACAGCAGTCCCGCCACTCCTACCGGCCAGTGTACAAGGAGGGCCGCGTTGGCCACCAGCAGCATACCTAGCAGGCTGGCGCCCGTTGCCCTGGGCAACCAGGCTGGCAGGAATTGGTCCCTGTTTTCCCTGCAGGAAATCAGGAGCAGGTTGGCGAAGGCTGCTGATAAAAGGACCATTGATCCGGCAATCCCGTCGGTCGATCGCCAACTCTCCGACATCCAGACCACCCCGGCGGCAAAGACCAGGGGAACCACGCTGCGCTTGAGCGCCAGCTTGCCCGAAAAACCCATGGGACGGCCCAGCAGGTACAGGTACAGGCTGATCAGCGCCACCAGGGCGCATCCGCCGAGCACTTTCCAGAGCGGTAAAAACAACAGGGCAAGAGTCGTCGAGGCACCCAGTCCCATGACCCAGGCAAGGCCAAACTTCCTGTAGTGGTTAAGGTAATACAAATGTCGGTCCGTCTGCGGAACGTCCTTCGCCGGACGCACTTCCCATAGGCGGTCCGCCACATAAGCCAGCCAGGTGGCTATCCCGAGGACAAGGAGATCCATCATCCGGCCCCCAAGGGCCAGTCCCCAGGCCATTGCGACCAAAACCGCGTCCAGGGACAACCGCTCCAGCCAATCAAATGCGTTCTTCATTCCCTCGGCCCTCTTTTACCGCCTCATATCAGGTTGACCGCGTCGACATCGACAATCTCGATCAGCTCCGGATCCCACTTGAAGGCGGATCGCTGCTGGTTGAGATAGGGCATCAGCTTACTGACATTCCCGGTAAAGTACCAGATCTGGTAGCGGAACATGTTCTGGATGCGCTCAATGGGGCACGGCGCCGGACCCCGGATTTCCACCCCGCGCTCCCTGAGTCCCGGGCCCACCTGCTTGATCCACTGCTTGGCGTAGAACTCCACCTTCTCGAGGCTCTTGCCACGAATCAAATGGTGAATCAGGTGCCGGTAGGGTGGATATCCGAATTCCTTGCGGTGATTCAGTTCCTCCTCCACGAATCCGTCAAAATCCTGCTGTCGCCCGAACTGGACCGGTGGTGATGATGGCATGTAGGTTTGTACCACCACTTCCCCGGCCCGGTCGCCTCGCCCGGCCCGCCCCGAGACCTGGACCAGCAACTGGAAGGTCCTCTCCGAGGCACGGAAATCCGGCAGGTGCATGGACAGGTCGGCATCCAGCAGACCCACCAAGGTGACGTTGGGGAAGTCCAGCCCCTTGGCGATCATCTGCGTCCCCACCAGGATGTCGATCCGGCCCTGCCGGAAGGCAGCCAGCTGTTCCCTCAAGGCGTGGCGGCGCCGCATGGTGTCAGCGTCAATCCGGACAATCCGGGCGTTCGGCATCAGTTTCCGGGCGATGGCCTCCACCTTCTGGGTCCCCGATCCCTTGTAGTGGATTTTTCGCGACCGGCAATTGGGGCACGCCGGTGGGACACCCGTTTCATGGCCGCACATGTGGCACCTGAGCCGGCGGTCATGGAAGTGGTGGGTCAGGGTGATGCTGCAATGGTCGCAGAGGGCGACGTATCCGCAGTCGGGGCAATTCAGGGAGGAGTCATGCCCGCGGCGGTTGAGAAAGAGTATCGTCTGTTCCCGCTTTTCCAGCCGGTCCTGCATCTTGTCTGCCAGCAAGAGGGAGAACACTCCCCCCCCTTTTTCCCGGCGCATGTCCACCACGTGCATCAGGGGCAGTTGCCGGTCATCCACCCGTCGGGTCAACCGGTCCACCCTGTACTTCCCGTTTTCCACATTGTGCAGGCTCTCCATGGAGGGAGTGGCGCTGCCGAGGACGCAGACCGCCTTGTTCAACATGGCCCGGTAGACCGCCACATCGCGGCCATGATACCTCGGTACCTCCTCCTGCTTGTAAGCGGGCTCATGTTCCTCGTCCACGATGACCAGGCGGAGGTTTTCCACCGGGGCGAAAATCGCCGAGCGGGCCCCGACCACCACCCGGGCCTCTCCGGTCGCCAGGGCACGCCACGCATCGTAGCGTTCCCCGTCCGACAACTGGCTGTGCCAGACGACCACCTTCTCTCCGCCCACCGCTTCAAAGCGGGCTCTCAGGCGGCCCACGGTCTGCGGGGTCAGCGCCACTTCCGGAACCAGGAAGATGATCCCGCCTCCCTCCGCCAGCACTTCCCGCATGATCCGCATGTAAACTTCCGTTTTACCCGATCCCGTCACACCGTGCAGCAGATGGACCTCAAATTCGCACCGCTTGACGCTTTCGCGAATGCTCCCGGCCGCCGCCGCCTGCTCCTCCGTCAGGGAAAATTCCTTCGCCCCCACCTGCTCGATGTCCCCCGCATCGTCGCCATAGGCCACCCGCTCGGCCGCCTGGCGGCTCTCCTTCAGGTAGCCTTTCTCCACCAGGCCGTCGACAACCGAACCCGTGACCTTGAGCCGCTTCAGCAACAGGGGCCGCGGCCAGCTTTCCCCCGCCTTCTGGTCACGCAGAAACTCCAATACCCGGGCCTGCTGGGGGGCCCGGCGGTCCAACTGCTCCAGGTCCCCTTTTCCCGGTTCCTCCCCTAGTCTCAGGTGCCGCTCCTCCTTCTGGCCCATGCCACGACGCACCGCCCGAGGAATCATCACTTCCAGGACCTGCTCCATCCCGCAGCTGTAATATCCCGACATCCAGCCCGCCAGCTTGAGACCATCCGCCCTCACCACCGGAAATGGCTGCTCCAGCCCGTAGACCTGCTTCAATCGCTTCCGGTCGATCCCTTCCTTGTCCCCGCGCGCCAATACCACCCCCAGCTCCGTCCGCCGTCCCAACGGAATCCGCACCAGACTGCCTTCCGATACCTGCCCCGCCAGGCATTCGTCCACCTTGTACGCCAGGGATCGCCCCACCCCGCTCAGCGGCATCACCGTCAGCGTCTCCTCCTTCGTCTCCATCACCTCCCTTATCACCCCCTTCACCCTCTCAGGCAATACTCGCCTCCGCGTTTTTTTTGCTTGCCTCCTGGAACGTTTTTATTGATTCTCAGTCTCAATTAAAGACGGCCTTAGCAAGGACCCCCATTCCTGGAAAAACAGCCATCCGGAAGCAGTTTAGACCGCTGGCAGACAGAAATGACCATCAGCAGAAATTAAATTCCCCCGGGGATGAATTTCCCGAGAATAAAAGACCGAAGCAAATCCTCGGACAACAAAACATGAAATTAATCGACGAAAGCCATAGTCTCAGAGATATCCACGTATCCCGCAGCGCATCGGCAGTGAGTCCCGAAGTGACGGATGTGCGCGACCTGCCCTCCTCGGAAAAGAGCACCATCAAGCTTTACCTGCAGGAGATCGGTAAAACCCGTCTTCTGAAGCCCTCGGAAGAGGTAGAGCTGGCGACCCTGATCCAGAAAGGGGACAAGCAGGCCCGCGAGCGCATGATTAAGGCCAACCTTCGCCTGGTGGTAAAGATCGCCCACGATTACGCCAATTTTGGACTGCCCCTGCTGGACCTGATCAGCGAGGGCAACATCGGCCTGGTAAAGGCGGTGGAACGATTTGACCCCAACAAGGGAGGGAAACTTTCGACCTATGCCGCGTGGTGGATCAAGCAATCCATCAAGCGGGCCCTGGCCAACCAGAGCAAGACCATCCGCCTTCCCGTCCACTTGGTGGACAAGATCGCCCGCATGCGGCGGATCACCGCCGAACTGGAAGAGCTGCTGGGACGGGCCCCCACGGATGAGGAAATCGCCTACGAGATGGAAATGTCCGTCAACAAGGTGGCCCACCTCAAGTCAGTCAGTGTCCGCCCGGCCAGCCTGAATGCCCCAGTGACGGAGGATGAAGGGACGGAGTTCGGGGACCTGATTGGGGACGAAAACTCGATCAACCCCCTCGACAACCTCCAGAGCAACAACGTGATCGGCGACCTTAACCGGTTGATTGAAGAACTGGAGCCAAGGGAGGCGGAAATCATCCGGCTCCGGTTTGGCCTCGACGGCGACAAGGGCAAAACTCTGGAAGAAGTCGGCGAAATGTTCGGAATCACCCGGGAGCGTGTCCGGCAACTTCAGAATATGGCCCTGACACGGATGCGTAAGGCCCTCATTGAAAAGGAGCGCCAGCGCAGCGAGGAGGAAATCCAGGAGGAGCGCCTGAAGACCAAGCGCATGGAGGTCCTGCAGGAATTCTACCAGGAGAAGGTGGAAAACAAGCAGGAAGAAGCCTGATTACTGAAAACCGGGCCTAGTGCCTGAAGTGGCGGACCCCGGTGAAGACCATGGCCATGCCCCGCTTGTTGGCGGCGGCAATGACTTCCTCGTCACGGACTGAGCCACCCGGCTGAATGGCGGCGGTGGCACCGGCTTCCGCGGCAGCTTCCAGCCCGTCCGCAAAGGGGAAAAAGGCATCGGAAGCAATGATCGACCCTTCCAGGGGCAGACTGGCCTCACCGGCCTTCCAGACGGCGATCCGGGAACTATCGACCCGGGACATCTGGCCGGCGCCGATTCCCAGGGTGCGTTCCGCACCGGCGTAGACGATGGCGTTGGACTTGACGTGCTTGACGACCTTCCAGCCGAAGAGCATGGCCTTCCATTCCTCCTCGGTGGGTTGGCGTTCGGTCACCACCTTGCAGTCGACAGGCTTGAGACGCAACTGGTCGCGATCCTGGACGAGGAACCCGCCGATGGCTGAGCGGATGTCCATCAGGGAGTCGGCCCTGACGCCATCCTTGGCCACCATCAGGCGGAGATTCTTGCGCTTGGCAAAGAGTTCGCGGGCCTCGTCGTTGAAGTGCGGGGCAATGATCACTTCGCAGAAAATTTCCCTGATCCGGTTGGCCAATTGGGCGTCAACGGTCTGGTTGACCACGATAATCCCCCCAAACGGAGCCTGCCGGTCGGTGGCGAAGGCCTGGTCCCATGCCTCGACCAGGGTCTCAGCACTGGCCACACCGCAGGGGTTGGTGTGCTTGAGGATAGCCACCGTCGGGCGCTCAAACTCCCCGATCAGGTAGGTGGCGGCGGAAATATCGATGATATTGTTGAAACTCAGCTCCTTGCCCTGGAGCTGCTCGAAAATCTCGAAGAAGCTCCCGTACAGGGCCGCCTTCTGGTGAGGGTTTTCGCCATAGCGAAGCGAGGCCGCCTTGGCGGCTTCGAGGGTGTAGGTTCCCGGCAGGCCGGCGATGGCGTCCAGGTCCGGGCCCTGCTCCACTTCTGAAAGGTACTTGGTAATGGCGGCATCGTAGGAACTGGTCCTGGCGTAGACCTTGATGGCCAGTTCCCGGCGCAGCCTGGCCAGCTCTTCCGGTGCCTCCAGCGCCCCAAGGACCCGGCTATAGTCCTCCGGGTCGGTGATCACGGTCACAGAAGCGTGGTTCTTGGCGGCGCTCCTCAGCATGGACGGTCCCCCGATGTCGATTTGCTCGATGGCTTCTTCGCGGGATACACCCGGGCGGGCCACCGTCTCCTCGAAGGGATACAGGTTGACCACAACCATATCGATCATGCCGATGTCATGGGCGGCGGCCTGCTCCATATGCTCGGGCTTCTCCCGCAGACAGAGCAGTCCACCATGGATTTTCGGGTGCAGGGTCTTGACCCGACCCTCCATCATTTCCGGAAAACCGGTGTAGTCACCGACCTCGATGACCGCGACCCCGGCCTCCGTCAGGGCCTTGGCGGTCCCACCGGTGGACAGGATCCTGAATCCGTGGCGCTCAACCAGTTCCTTCGCAAAGGGCACGATACCCGATTTATCACTGACACTAATAAGGGCTGTCTTAGTCACCCTGCCATTGATTGAATCCGCCCCCGGCAAGGCAAGCCCAATTCCGGACAACCGGCAATCAATCCTTGCCTCCCCCTCGCTGGCGGTAGCAGAGAAGATTGCCCTTGCCAGAATTGGACAGGGTGACTGCCTTGGAACTGCCAAGATGGAATCCACCAGCAAATCCAGTTTCTGCCCGGACGGCGCCTTCGTGACCGTCGATGATCTGCTGTACACTTATGCCCCACTGCAGGCCCCGCAGGACCGCCCCCACCTTTTCACCTATCACCTGACCATCCACAACCATTCAGCGCAGACCCTGACGATCCTCGCCCGCAAGTGGATCATCAACTACAAGGACGGGCAGGTGGATGTCGTCGAGGGCGACAAGGTCATCGGCAAGACCCCCAAGCTGGAGCCCGGCAAATCATTTTCCTACAATTCCTATCACCTGGTAGGCATGGACGCCGAGGCGACCGGAGCTTTTCACGGCATGGACATGGCCGGTAATCGGGTCTCCATACCCATTCCCATGTTTGCGCTCCGCATCCCGGAGGAACCCCAATGCAGCTGACCGACCTGAACGCGGCCGGCGGGATCGGCTCCAATTGCCTGCTGCTGCAACTGGACTCGCTGAACATCATCATCGATGCCGGCATCCACCCCAAGCAGGTGGGCTCCGCGGCATTGCCCCGGCTGGACAAGTTGCGCTCCCTGCAGATCGACCTGATCTTTCTCACCCACTGTCACCTGGACCATCTCGGGGCCCTGCCCCTGCTGGCCAAGGAACACCCCAAGACCCCCATCATTGCCAGCCGCGACACCGAGCAGTTCTACAAGCGGATGCTGCAGAACTCCTACCAGGTCATGGACCGGCAGCGGCTCGAGCAGGGAATCGGGGAATATCCGCTCTACGGGTACCGCGATATCTCCGCGATCAACCGCCAGTTGCTGGGAATTATCCCCGGTCAGCCCCGGCATTTCGAATCCCTGTCCGGGGAGCGGGTCACCTTCACCCTGCACGAGTCGGGGCACATCCCGGGGGCCGTAGGGATTGAGTTCCAGCACCGGCACCGGCGCATTTTCCACACTGGGGACGTCCTCTTCGAGGATACCTCCCTCCTCGACGGGGCGCGGTTCCCGCTGGGCGATATGGATACCCTGATCCTCGAGACCACCCGCGGGGCCACTGAGCGGATCAACAAGCGGTCCGACGAGGTCGAGCGCCTTCTGGAAACCATCCGCCAAACCACCTCACACGGGGGCTCGGTCCTGATCCCGGTCTTCGCCCTCGGGCGGATGCAGGAACTGGCCGTCGTCTTCCACCATGCCTTTGCCACCGGGGCCCTGAAACGACTCCCGGTCTACGTCAGCGGACTAGGCATCGAGCTGATGAACCAGTTTGACCGTATCGCCCAGAAGAATCCTCGGCTGCGATTCAGGAAAAAGATGTTCCGCGAAATGGGGGCCATGCGCATGCCGGACAAGCACCGGGCCGGCAGCGACGGTCCGGCCATCTATCTTCTCAGCTCGGGGATGCTGGTGGAGAACACCCCCAGCTACCGGGCTGCCGCAGCCCTGCTGGGCGAACACCAGAACACCATCTGCTTCGTCGGTTACTGCGATCCGGATACCCCGGGCGGTAAACTGCAGAGGGTTCGCCAGGGGGAGAAATTCCTCTTCAAGGCCTACCGAAAAACCGTCCAGGCCCTGGCCCACATCGAAAAGTTCGACCTCAGCTCACACGCCGACCGGGAGGAACTGCTGGAGTTCACTCTGGCCCGCCACCCCCGGGCCGTCGTCCTTTCGCATGGCGATCCCGAGGCAAGGGACTGGTTCAGCGAGCAGATTTCCGCAGTTGATCCCAAGTGCAAGGTGGTCGACCCGCAGCCGCTGCGGACCGTCACTGTGTAGGCACATCCGCCGGACGATCAAAGGCTGAATCCAGCACCCCACTGTTGATCTGCGCCTGGTCGATTTTCAGGGTCTGTATCAGTTGGCCGTTCTTATAACTCTCGAACCGCCCGGGAATCGTCAGCTTGCCGGCCTGGAAATGGTCGAAATGCAGGCTCCGGGTGATGTCCAGGGTGCCGTCAGGCTCGAAGAAGCGGTCCTCCCGGCCAACATCGAGGTAGGTTTCCGGATCAATGTAGAACCAGAGAGTCAACCGTTTGCTGGGCCGCACCTCAAACACATGGGCCATCTTGTAGTTGAAATCCCGCTGGCCGAGATAGGACAGGTGCCAACCCCTTTCCATGGCCTGGTAAAGCTCACTGATGACGTAGATGTAATTCCTGTGGACCTCGACCTCCTCGAGGGGCAGGTCCTCGACCTTTCTGAGGACACCATGGGCCCAGACCCCCCTCCAGTTACCCTCGGGGGACAGGACCACCGTGGTCTGGGATGTCTTGTTGCGGACACTGGTCCGCATGTGGTCACCGCCCTTCTTGACGACCATGAACTCCTGCACCACCCCGTTCTCGAAGGTGACCTTTCCGGAGAACCGCAGGCTGATCACCGAGGACACGGTCTTGATTCCACCTAGGGCTTCAAAGTAACGCTTCAACAAGGTCTTCTCGGCCACCCCCAGGGGAATCGGCAATTCACCCTCGGCCTCCTTTTTCTGGATCGTGGCCCGGATCTCCTCGTAGGTGATCTCATCCTCGACGGGCAGGACCACATCCGACTCCCCAAACCAGTTGCGGGAGACCCATACGGTGGCGGCGATAATCAGCGCAGCCAGAACCAGAAGCAGGCAACCGGCCTTTTTGCCCGCCGGGGAAGCCATCTCCCATGACTCCTGAAGGTATCGAAACATGCTTGAGGAAAAATCAAAATCTTCCTAAGGGCAAGTCCTTCCCATCCCGCCATGGAAAAGGGGTTGCCATTTGGCAGAGGATTTTCTCTCCTCCCACCTTTTGGCCACATTGATATGAAAACATTGAAATTCGCAGTTCTCCCGGGTGATGGAATCGGTCCGGAAGTCATGGAAGTCGCCCTTGAGATCCTGGACAAGGTCCTTGGGGCAGAGGGTTACGCCATGGAAGCCAACCAGGCCGCCGTCGGTGGCGCCGCCATCGACCAGTTCGGGGAAGCCCTTCCCGCAGGAACGGTGCGGGTTTGCGAGGACAGTGACGCCATCCTGTTCGGCAGCGTAGGCGGTCCCAAATGGGAATCCCTGCCCCCGGCCCAACAGCCCGAGCGGGCCTCCCTTCTTCCCCTGCGGAAGCATTTCCAGCTCTTTGCCAACATCCGGCCGGGACTTCTCTATCCGGAACTGGTGGAGGCCTCCCCCCTGAAGACGGAGCGCATTCCCCAGGGCATCGACATGGTCTGCATCCGCGAGCTCACCGGCGGCATCTACTTTGGCCTGCCAAAGGAACGGACCATCCTCCCCGACGGGGACGAGCAGGCCCTCGACACCATGGTCTACAAGAAGTCCGAAATCGAGCGCATCGCCGAGGTCGCTGCCCAGACCGCCCTCTCCCGTGGCAAACGGGTCTGCTCGGTCGACAAGGCCAATGTCCTGACCACCTCCGTCCTCTGGCGGGAAGTGGTGGGCAAATTCTTCGCCGAAAAGTATCCCCAGATTGAACTTTCCCACATGTACGTGGACAACGCCGCCATGCAGTTGGCCCGTGATCCCAACCAGTTTGACGTCCTGCTGACGGAAAACATGTTCGGTGACATCCTCAGCGATGAAATGGGCATCGTCTGCGGGAGCCTCGGGATGCTCAGTTCGGCGTCGCTCGGGATGGGGAACAACTCCCTTGGCAATCCCTTCGGACTCTACGAGCCCGCCGGTGGCACCGCCCCGGATATCGCCGGCAAAGGCATCGCCAATCCCTGTGCCCAGATCCTCAGTGCCGCCATGATGCTCCGTTTCAGTTTTGGACTCAACGAGCTGGCCGGGAAAATTGAGGGGGCCGTCAAGGAAACCGTCCGGTCGGGAATCCGTACCGGGGACATTGCCTTCGGCCTGGATCCCGTCAACACCCGCACCATGGCCGACGCCATCATTTCACGCCTGTAGAACCATGACCTCCGCCGAAGTCCGCCAGTCATTCCTCGATTTCTTCTCCGGCAAGGGGCACGCCATTGTGCCATCGGCCTCGCTGATGCCAACCGCCCCCAACCTGCTTTTCACCAATGCCGGGATGAACCCGTTTGTCCCTTATTTCCTCGGGGACCGGGAGGCGGTGCAGTCCCGGGTGGCGGACACCCAGAAGTGCATCCGGGCCGGGGGCAAGCACAACGACCTCGACGATGTCGGGCTGGACACCTACCACCAGACCTTTTTCGAGATGCTCGGCAATTGGTCCTTCGGCGACTACTTCAAGAAGGAGGCCATTGAATGGTCGTGGGAGTTGCTGACCGAGATATGGAAGTTCCCCAGGGAGCGCCTCTATGTGACCGTCTATCAGCCTGCCTCGGGAGACCCTGCTGAATTCGACCAGGAGGCCTATGACTACTGGTCGGAAGTACTCCGCAAGAGCGGCCTCGACCCGAAGGAACGGATCCTTACCGGGGGCAAAAAGGACAATTTCTGGATGATGGGCGACACCGGCCCCTGCGGTCCCTGCTCGGAAATCCACATGGACCTGACCCCCGATGGCGACACCAAGGGTAAACTGGTCAACGCCGACTCCCCCTACTGCATCGAATTGTGGAACCTGGTCTTCATCCAGTTCAACGCGGATGAAAACGGGAACTTCACGCCCCTGAAGAACCGCCATGTGGACACCGGGATGGGATTTGAGCGGGTCTGTGGCATCATCGGGACCACCAACGGTTTCAAGGACTTCACGAAGCCGCCCAGCAACTACAATTGTGACCTGTTCAGTCCCATCTTCGACAAGATAACGGGCATATGCGGCAAGGCCTACGGGGCCACTCTTCCGGCCGATCCCAAAAACCCGACTGCCGGGGAGATGCTCGACATTGCTTTCCGGGTCATTGCTGACCACATCCGGACACTTTCCTGCGCCATCGCCGACGGCATCCTTCCCGGCAACGAGGGCCGCAATTACGTCCTCCGGCGAATCCTCCGGCGGGCCATCCTTTACGGACGCCGGCTCGACCTCAAGGACGGCTTCTTTACCCAGTTGGTTGATCCGGTGATCGACATCCTCGGTCCGGTTTTCCCGGAACTGAAGAAACAGGAAAAAGTGATCCGCAAGGTCATTGCCAGCGAGGAGACCGCCTTTGAGCGGACCATCGGACGGGGCCTGATGATGCTGGATAAGATTTTCGATACCCGGCCGAAGCTGATCAGTGGTGAGGATGCCTTCACCCTTTACGATACCCACGGCTTCCCGCTCGACCTGACCCAGATCATCGCCGCCGAAAAGGGACTGGAAGTCGACACCGAGGGCTTCCAGAAGGAAATGGAAGCCCAGCGCAAGCGGGCCCGGGCGGCCCGTCAGACCAGTGTCATCCGGGTCAACGAGGAAGATAGCGATGTCGAGCCCACTAAATTCATCGGCTATGAACCGGAGAACCTTCTCGGGATCGGGGCAACCGTCCTCAACGTCATCCAGTCGGGGGAAACGACCTGTGTTGTCCTCGACCAGACCCCCTGCTATGCCGAGATGGGCGGACAGGTCGGCGACAAGGGAACCCTAGTCATCGGGGAAACAGACTACACCATTGACACCACCACGAAGGATGAGAATGGACATGTTCTCCACCACGTGAAGGGACAACCGGACTCTTCCGTGGTCGGTCAAACGGCCGCCGTCAGTGTGGACCTTGGCTACCGGCGGGCCATCCAGCGCCATCACAGCGCCACCCATATCCTCCACTGGGCATTGAGAAAAGTGCTGGGCACCCACGTGCAGCAGGCCGGGTCCTTTGTCGGACCGGACCGGCTCCGCTTCGACTTTTCCCACTTCGAACAAATCTCCCACCAGCAGCAACTCGAGATTGAGCGCCTGTGCAACCGCAAGGTCCTCGAGAACGACCCGGTCAAGTGGTACGAGGTTCCCTTCAACGAGAAACCCTCCGATGTCATCGCCTTCTTCGGGGAAAAATACGGTGACGTGGTCCGGGTGGTGGACATGGGCGGATGGAGCAAGGAACTCTGCGGCGGGACCCATGTCTCGGCCAGCGGGGAAATCGGCCTCTTCAAGATTGTTTCCGAATCCGCCATTGCCGCCGGCACCCGCCGGATCGAGGCGGTTTGCGGCGAGGCCGCAGCCGAGCTGGTTGAAAAACGTTTTGAGATCCTCGGGGGACTGGCCCAGTCCTTCTCCGCCAAGCCGGAGGAACTGTGCAAGCGGGTCGCCGACATGCAGGCCCGCCTATCCGAGGCGGAACGCCTCATCAAGCAGGCCCGGGCCAAGGAACAGGCCGGACAGGCGGTGGCCCTCAAGGATGAAATCCATTCAGTCGACGGTCTGAGCGTACTGGCCAAGCAACTACAGGCGGAAAACCCGAACGATCTCCGCGGGCTGGCGGCCAAGATCTTTAAGGAGCTCGAAAACGGGCTCCTGGTCGCTGGTGGTGTTTTTGGCGACAAGGTCACCCTCATCGCCATGGCCTCTGAGGCCGCCATTGAAAAGGGATACAAGGCCGGCGACATCGTCCGCTCCCTGACCACCGAACTCGGGGGCAAGGGCGGCGGCAAGCCCGACTTCGCAATGGGGGGCGGTACCGAGCCCGCCAAACTCAAATCGGTCCTCTCAAACTGGCTCAAGACAACCGGAAACAACTGATGAACCTTCCTCCCGCACCCGAACTCTCCTCTGCCGAACGCAAGAAGCTCCGTGGCCAGGCCATGAGCCTGAAGCCGGGCGTCATTATCGGCAAAGCCGGGGTCACACCCAGCGTCATCGTGGCGGTCGATACCGCCCTGTCACGGGACGGCCTGGTCAAGCTCCGCATCGAGGCGGCGGACCGGAAACTGCGCAAGGAGTGGCTCCAGGCGGTCGCCGATGCCACCCGTTCCGCCGTTTGCGGGGAAGTGGGACACACCGCCTCGATTTTCCGTCCCAAACCCAAACAGGACTAAACCCTTACCTGGAGACAGTGCCATGCCGAACATCTGGTTAATGAAGTCCGAGCCCGACGTCTTCTCCATCGACGACCTCAGGAATGCCCCCCGGGGGACCGAACCGTGGGACGGCATCCGCAACTACCAGGCCCGCAATTTCATGCGCGACGACATGAGGAAAGGCGATGTCGTCCTTTTCTATCATTCCAACTGCCCGGAGCCCGGCATTGTCGGAATCGCCGAGGTGGCCACCTCTTCCGCCTACCCGGACCCCACCCAGTTCGACAAGGGGAGCAAATACCACGATCCGAAATCCGATCCGGACAATCCGCGCTGGCTGCTGGTCGATGTCCGCTACCGGAAAACCCTCAAGCGCCCGGTCACTCTCAAGGAGATCAAGGACCATCAGGAACTCAGCAGGATGAAAGTCGCCCAGAGGGGAATGCGTCTATCCATTCAGCCGGTGGAGGAAAAGCACTACCAGCTGATCCTCGGCATGGCAGGGTGATTGCGCCGCCAGTCAACGGGCCCTAGCCCACTACCTTGACCGGCAACAGGGCGGCATCACGCATGCCGTGGATGATCTTCTTGTCCGCCGGACAGAATGTGGCCAGGATGCCCCCGATGGAGACCGAGTCACCGTTGACAAAGTAATACGGGCAAAGCCGCAACCGCCCGTTCATGGTCCGGGAATTTCCCTCTGGATCAAAAACCGGATGCTTAAGAAGTCCCGGTTTCCTGTATTCCTGGAGCAAATACAAATTCTCCCCCGCCCCCTCAAGGGCCTCGTTGATCCCGTCGGTCCACTCGCTCCGCGAAGCGTCGCTGCCGTAGAGGACGCTGCGGGCTCCCCATGCGTTCTCGTGGAAACCGCTCAGCTTCATGATCAAATTGCGCTCCTTCTGGGAGGCCAGGGCCAGCTGCTCCCACTTGTAGATGGGCTGTCCGCCAACCGGAGGCGCGTCCAGGACGGCATTCGGGGGCAGGTCGACCGGGTCCATGATCCATCCACGGGGGATGATTTTCCGCAGGAGCTTGAAACTGGGCTTGCTGAGGTTTTCCTTCCAGAAGTCCGCCAGCCGGTGGTGGTGAAAAAGGGCCAGGCTGAGTTTTTCCTCCTGGAAATGGCGCATCGGGGGCGTCACCGCCAGCGGGGATCCGTCCCGAAGCATCTGGAATATGTGTTCCGCCACGGGAATGTTCTCGAGGTCAAACAACTCCCAGAAACGGTAGATGATATGCAGTTCCTCCGGGTCGCCCTCGATGTCGGCGCAGATGGTGTCCCCGACCGGGAACAGGTCACCCGGATGCAGGCAGTAGACCCGCCGTCCGCGCTCCTGCAGGCGCTCGGCCAGCCAGTCCATCTCGGGTCGATAGGTGGATGCCTCATCGGATACCACGATTCCGATCAGGGGCAGTTCCTTGTCCGGGCGAAGCGAGGCCATCGACTCATAGAAGGCGTCAATCATCCGGTCGTTTTCCCCGACAACGGTCTGACTGGAGCCATAGAGCCGGTTCAGGAAAGCGGTCAGGCCGATTCCCCCGGGAACGGAATCAATCTCCGTCAGGGCATAGCCTTCGCCGGTATCCAGGAGGTCCGGGCGGATCACCATCGGGTGGCTCCGGCGGACGGCCTTGGACCGGGCATGCTCAACCAGGTAGCCGGGTTTGCCACGGTCAAGGTAGTCAGCCACCCACGGGACCCTCAGGTCGGCGTTGCGCAGGATGCTCTTGTCCTCGTATGAGCGGGTGTAGAGCAGCTCGATGGCCCGGTAGAACTCGAGGCAGGCCTGCCCGATATCCTCCACCTCCCGAAGCTGCCGGTCGGTCAGCGGAAAGGCCTCAGGTGAAAGGCGCCATGTCTTGTCCTCGAACAGCGCCTGTTCGGAAAAGGCTGCCTTCAACCCCTCGAATGTCATATCACCGGCCATCAATAACGGGTTCCTCGCCCCTAGTCCTCAATCTTGATGTCCTTGTTACGGGTCTTGGGACACCCCGCCCGCAGCCACGAATGGATGAACCGGTTCAGGTCGCCATCCATGACTTGCTGGATATTAGAAGTGTCGACCCCCGTCCTCAGGTCCTTGACCATCTGGTAAGGCTGGAAAACGTAGGAACGAATCTGGTTGCCCCATCCGATCTCACCCTTTTCCCCGTAGAACTTCTCCATCTCAGCCCGTTTGTCGTCCTCGTACT
>JBMTVW010000021.1:0-21751 GCA_049451775.1 Opitutales bacterium
TGGTGGAGCCGATCGGGATCGAACCGACGACCTCCACAATGCCATTGTGGCGCTCTTCCAACTGAGCTACGGCCCCATCAAAGAAGTAGGAAAGCAAAGTGGGTGAAGAGGTGGCGTCAACCTAAATTTTCCTCCATTGAGTGCGCCGGCATATCGGCGCTTTGTGCGGCGGCATTCCGCCGCCCTCCAAGGGTCGGTCTACTCACTCCGGAAGGTGAGCGAGAAGGTGTACTCCCGGTTACCCGGGGGCGGGCCGGGGGCACGGGCCACCTGGAGGGTCCGGAGGACGGACTGGTCGAAGGCCGGGTTGCCGGAGGAACGGGAAATGGTGGCGGCGGTCAGGCGTCCCTGGGCAGTGACGGTGAAGTGGGCCTCCGCCTGCAGGTTGGAGCCGCTGGGCTGGAATGCTCCCTGGATGCGGCGCCGCAGGTCGGCGAGGTAGCGCTGCAACTCGTCGGAGGACTCAATCTGCCCGATGTCGGCTCCCTGGATCTGGATGGGCGAGAGCTGGCGCTCCAGGCGGTCGCGGACATTGGTCTCGATCTCCGGGGTGACCACGGGCTTGGTGCGCTGTTGCTGGACCCGCTGAACCCGCTCGGGCAGCTTGCGGTTCTTGACCCACTCCTCGTAGGAAAGCTTTTTCACCGGTTCCGGTTTTAGCTCCGGCTTTGGCTGGGGCTTGGGTTCCGGCTTAGGGGGCTCGGGAAGGGGCAGATCCGGCACCTCCGGGATGGGCTTAATCGGCTCCGGCTTGGCCACGTCGATGGGCTTCAGCGGCGTATCGTCGACGGGATCCCTCGGGCGCTCCGCCACCGCGGGCGCGGCCGCCGGCGAGACCAGCTCAAAGATCACCGGCTCGGGCTGGCTGAGCCACTTTTCCACCAGGAGGAACAGGATGGCAAACAGGACAAATCCCCCATGGATAAAGAAGGAAAGGACGAGGGACTGCTGGGTCTCGCGCTGCATCCCGACAGGCTTCCTAGCGGGCCCTTGTTTCCAGGCTGATTTTCGAGAGACCGGCTCCCTTGACGAGATCCAGCAGGTCCACCACCCGCTGGTACGGCAGGTTGGCATCGGCGCGGATCTGCACCACCGGGGGCTCGTCCGTATCGGCCATCAGCTCCAGCCTCCCCCGCATTTCGTTGTCGGCCACCGGCTCGGTCCCCCAGTAGAACTGACCCTGCGGGTTGATGGAGAGCATCAGGGGTTCCTGCGGGTCCGGTTGCTGCGGGGCGGCCGACTCGGTCGGCACCTGGATGTCGATGGTCTGCTGCAGCAGCGGGGCCGTGATCATGAAGATGATCAGGAGGGCAAACGCCAGGTCAATGAGCGGAGTGACGTTCAGCTCCGACATCGCCTCAAGGGGCTTGCTGCGGTGAAAATTCCGGGCCATTGGCTCAGTCCTTGACTTCCAGTTCGATGCGGTCGGCCAGGATGCTGGCGTAATTCTCGAGGTCGGTGATCTGCAGCTTGACCTGGGTGAGCAGGTAATTGTACCCGAAAACCGAGGGGATGGCCACCAGCAGTCCGCAGACCGTGGTCAGCAACGCCCCGGAGACACCGGGGGCAAGGGTGGCGATGCTGGCCCCCTCCCCTCCGGCAATGGAACCAAAGGCGTCCATGACCCCCCAGACCGTCCCCAGCAGGCCGAGGAACGGCGCGCCCGAGACAATCGATCCAAGCAGCGTCATCCGGCCCTCATAACGGAGCAGGGACCACGAGACCGCCCGCTGGATGGCGTTCTCGACATGGCCAATGGTCTGCCGTGAGCGCGCGCTGGCATGGTAGGCCTTGAGGGCCTCCCGCCCAAGGTGGGCGTAGGGCCCGTGGGATCCCGGCAGCGCCGGGTCGATCAGCAGGATCCGCTCTGTGGCATCCAGCCGCTTTTGAAAAGACCGGTTCTGGTCGCGAAACTTGGCCAGTTCCATATACTTGCCCACCATGACGGTCCATGCCAGCAGGCTGAAGATCAGCAGCAGGAAGACAATCGCCTTCCCGGCCAGGTTGGACTGGGCAAATGCCTGCAGCATCGCCAGTGTGGGGAGATCTAAAATCGGGGTTACCGCATCCATGCTAAACTTTCCTCTCTGGATAATTAATTCCCTCCTGCACGCCGCAATGGAAAAGTCCCCCCCACCCGCATTTTTCTCGACAAGCCACCACGCAAACAAAACCTAGAGGCTTCTACCTGCCAACAAATCGCACACACATGAACGCATCCAAAATACTTCAGGAACTCGCCACCAAGATGGCCACCGTCACTGACAAGCACGCCCTCGTCGGACTGGACGGATTCGTCGACAAGATCATCAGCGCCGTCAAGGCCCGCCATGGAAAGGGGACCGACTTTGATCCCTTCCCGACCATCGAGGCCTTCGGTCAGCGGATCCTCGACGCCGCCGGCGAATCGGCCAACATCGAACTCTATGAAAACTACGAGAAACTGGGCGGCAACGGCCCCATCATGGCCAACGCCATGGCCGCCGCCCGCGTCAAGGTGAAGTACATTGGCGCCCTCGGGAAACCCGTCCACCCGGTCTTTCAGGACTTTGCCGCCAAGTCGGAGGCAGTCAGCATCGCCGATCCGGGCATCACCAACGCGGTCGAGTTCGAGGACGGCAAGATCATGCTGGGTTCCATGAAGGGCCTCGACGACATTACCTACGAGAGCATCATCGCCACCATGGGCGAAGGCGCCTTCCTCGATATCGTCAACCGCTCGGATGTCATCGCCCTGGTCAACTGGACCATGATTCCCAACATGACCGCCCTCTTCGAGGACCTGCTGACCAAGATCCTTCCCAATATCGGTCCCAAGGAATCCGGACGCTATTTCTACTTTGACCTGGCCGACCCGGCCAAGCGCTCCCGGGCCGACCTCCGGGAGGTTCTCCATGTCATCGCCCGCTTCCAGGCCCATGGATCGGTGACCCTCGGGCTCAATCTCGCCGAGGCCCGGCAAGTCAGCGAAGTGCTGGGACTGGCCGAGGTGGAGGACGGTGACGAGGGCCTCAAGGGCGCAGCCACCCGCATCCGCAACCAACTGCAAGTATCCTGCGTGGTTATCCATCCCCGGGAAGGGGCGGCCTGTGCCACCAAGGAGGGCGCCTGGTGGGTCACCGGGCCCTTCTGCAAGAGCCCGAAAATCTCCACCGGTGCCGGCGACCATTTCAATGCCGGTTTTGCCACCGCCGAGTCCATCGGCCTCTCCCCCGAGGCCTGCCTGACCGTCGCCGTGGCCACCAGCGGGCAGTACGTCCGCACCGCCAAGAGCCCCTCCCTGCAGGACACACTCGGGTTCATCGAAAGCTGGACCTCCGGCACTTTATCTGATTAATTTGAATCATGACCGACAACGATGACACACGCGGATTCCTGATCACTTTTGAGGGATCTGAAGGCAGCGGCAAGTCCACTCAGATCAGCCGCATTGCGGACCGGTTTGAGGATGCGGGCTACGATGTCGTCGTTACCCGCGAGCCCGGTGGAACCCCTATCGGGGAGGAGATCCGGCACATTCTCATGCACGCCTCCGAGAGCGAGAACATGACCCCGGAAACGGAGTTGCTCCTCTTTGCCGCCAGCCGGGCCCAGCTCGTGCGCGAGGTCATCAACCCGGCCGTCCAGGAGGGCAAGATCGTCCTCTGTGACCGGTTCATGGATTCGACCACGGTCTACCAGGGCGTGGCCCGCAATATCCAATCAGAGCCGGTTTCCCTGATCAACCAGTTTGCGGTGGGCAACATGGTCCCGGACGTGACGGTGGTGATCGACCTCGATGCCGAAATCGGACTCTCCCGGGTCAAGCACCGGGCCAACGACCTTCCGGACCGGATGGAACAGGAGAACATCAAGTTCTACCAGAAAGTCCGCAACGGCTACCTGATGCTGGCCAAGGCCATGCCCGAGCGTTTTATCGTGGTCAATGGGGAGCTCCCCCGGACCGAGCTGGAACTGGTCATCTGGAAGGCTCTCCGCCAGCGCGTTATCTAGGATGGCTGGCCTGAGCTCACTGCCACCGGAACTGCGGTCCCTACGCCCGGTCCAGACCCTCGAGGGCAACCTCAGCAAAGGCCGCCTGGCCCACGCCATCCTGCTCAAGGGGGAGGACCTGGCGGCGCTGGAGTCGGTTTCCCATGCCCTCGCCGGGGCCCTCCTCGGCACTTCCGGTGATCCCGCTCAGCACCCGGATTTCTTCACCCTTCGTCCCTCCGGCAAATCCCGGGGAATCAAGGTCGGCGAGCGTGGCAAGGAGCCCCCCAACTCGATGCGCCACCTGATCCGGGAACTGAACCAGACCTCCAACCAGGGGGGCTACAAGGTGGCCGTTGTCTACGAGGCCGACCGGATGAACGCGGCCGCCGCCAATGCCTTTCTCAAGACGCTGGAGGAGCCGCCCCCGCAGACGGTCATCCTGCTCCTCTCGACGCGACCCTATGACCTGATGGAAACCATCCGCTCCCGCTGTTTCCAGTTCAAGATCCCTTCCCAGATGCGCAGCGCCGACTCGCCGGACTGGCTGGCCTGGCTGGAGGATTACCGTCATTGGATCAAGTGGCTCCACACCGAGCCGGCCGAGGCCCGGCGGCACCCGGACAAGGCGATCCTGCAGGTCTACGGGATGATCACCCGCTTCGTCAGCCATGTGCAGGCGGTTTCCGATGCGGCCTGGTCCCAACAGGAGGCCGGGCTCCCGGAATCCATCGGTGATGAGGAAATCGAGGCCCTCAAGGTCGGACTCCAGAAGGGGGTCCGTGACCGGCTCCTGATCGAGATTGAGGAACAGACCCGCCTGGCCGCCATCGAGCTCAGCCACACTGTCCCCTTTCCGGCCCTGCGACTCAGCCAGGCCATCGCCGCCCTGGAGTCCATCACCGGCCTCCTCGCCCTCAATATGAAGGACGACGTCGCCCTGGAGAGCTTTTTTCTCCATTCCCTCAAGATCTGGCCATAAAATAGCCCAATCCCGACATTTCAGGGAATTGTGAAGGGACTTGGCGTCTCCAAGCTGTTGATTTAGAAAAAATTATGCGACGAAACACCCTGATTTTGATGCTGCTGGTGCCGGTGGCAGCCTTGGTCGTTGGCCTGATTATGGGCCGGCTGCTGTTCAGTCCCAAGGCGGACCCGGTGCCCATGGCGGACTCCGGGCCGGCGGCCCCAACGGTTTGGACCTGCTCAATGCACCCGCAGATCCAGACCACCGAACCGGGCGACTGCCCGATTTGCGGAATGGACCTGATCCCGCTCGAGAGCAATGGCGGGGATGACCTTGGTCCGCGGGCCATGAGCATGAGCGAAAGCGCCATGATTCTGGCTGAGGTCCAGACCACCGTGGTCAAGCGGGCCTACCCGGTCGCGAACATCAACCTTGTCGGCCGGCTGGAGTTCGACGAGACGCGCATGAAGTCGCTCACCGCCCGCTTCCCGGCCCGGATTGACCGCCTGTTTGTCAATTACACCGGCGCACCGGTGCAGAAAAGCGAGCATCTGGCCATGATCTACAGCCCGGAGCTCTCCGCTGCCCAGCACGAACTGCTGATGGGGATTGCCTCCGATCCGGAGGGCCGCCTCGCTCTGGCCGCACGGGAAAAACTCCGACTGTGGGACCTGCTCCCGGAACAGATTGAGGCCATCGTGGAGCGGGGTGAGCCCGTCGACCAGTTTGAGCTGCGGGCGCCAATCGGTGGGATCGTGGTGGAAAAGCACGTCAACGAGGGTGACTATGTCCAGATGGGGCAGCCCCTCTTCAAGATCGCCGACCTGGGCAAGCTGTGGCTGATCCTCGATGCCTATGAATCCGACCTGCCGTGGCTCAAGTACGGGCAGGAGGTGTCGTTCACGGTGCAGGCCTTCCCCGGGGAGGTCTTTTCCGGACGGATCACTTTCATCAATCCCGAGATGGATCGCCGCACCCGTACCGTGGCGGTCCGGGTTCATGTCGAGAACGCCGATGGGCGCCTCAAGCCGGGTATGTTCGCCAAGGGACGGGTCCAGTCCCAAGTGGCCGGGGGCGGTGAGGTCTATGCACCCGACATGGCGGGCAAGTGGATCAGCCCGATGCACCCGGAAATCGTCAAGGATGGCCCCGGCCAGTGCGATGTCTGCGGAATGGATCTGGTCCCGGCCGAGTCCCTCGGGTTTGTCACCTCAATCACTGGGGAAGCGCCTCTGGTGGTACCGTCCTCCGCTGTCCTCCGTACGGGCAAACGGGGCATTGTCTATGTCCAGCTGGATCGCCCGGAGCCGACATTCGAGGGCCGCGAGGTCGTTCTCGGTCCCCTCGCCGATGATGTCTTCATCGTCAGGTCCGGTCTGCAGGAGGGTGAGCGGGTTGTTTCCCGGGGCGCCTTCAAGATCGACAGCGCGTTGCAGATCATGGCCAAGCCCAGCATGATGAATCCGGTGGAGGAGCCTCAGGAGGATCCGGCCATGGCCGCCGGACAACTCACCATCGAGGTGTCCACTGCCAGGGAAATTCTTCCCGAATACTTCTCCCTGCAGCAGGCCATGGCCAGTGACGACCTCGAACGTTCAAGAAAGTCCCTGATGGCCATGATGGCGAAAACCGGCCACACCGGTGCCCTCCCCGATCTCATCTACACCATGCTGGCCGCCGATTCCATGGACGGGTTGCGCCGGCCCCATTTCGAGACCCTGTCCAATGCCCTTATTGCGGCGGTCAAGTCTGAGCCCTCGGCCTTCGAGGGATCGATCTACCGGATGAACTGCTCCATGGTCTACGATGACCGGGGCGCCGACTGGCTGCAGGACAACGGCGAAATCTTCAATCCCTACTGGGGGGAAGTAATGCGCCGCTGCGGAACCGTCGAGGAACAAATCCGCTGATTACCCGGCCCCCGAAGCTATAATTACCCGTTATCATGATCAACAAGCTCATCCGCTTTTGTCTTGAAAACAAACTCGTCGTCCTGCTGCTGACGACCGGGATGATTCTCTGGGGAATCATGGTCGCGCCCTTCGATTGGAAGCTGGAGGGGCTCCCGCGCGATCCCGTCCCGGTGGATGCCATTCCCGATATCGGGGAAAACCAGCAAATCGTCTTCACCGAGTGGATGGGCCGCTCCCCGCAGGACATCGAGGACCAGATCACCTACCCGCTGACCACCGCCCTGCTGGGCCTGCCACAGGTAAAGACCGTCCGCAGTTACTCGATGTTCGGATTCTCCTCCATCTACATCATCTTCAAGGAGGAGGCTGATTTCTACTGGTCCCGCAGCCGTATCCTGGAAAAGCTCAACAGCCTGCCCGCCGATACCCTCCCCGAAGGCGCAACGCCCCGCTTGGGCCCAGATGCCACCTCCCTCGGACAGGTCTTCTGGTACACCATCGAGGGCCGCGACCCGGCGGGCAACCCGACCGGGGGCTGGGATCTCGACGAGCTGCGTTCCGCCCAGGACTGGTATGTCCGCTATGCCCTGCAGGGAGTTGACGGCGTGGCCGAGGTCGCCTCCATCGGCGGCTTCGTCAAGGAATACCAGATCGATGTCGACCCCGATGCCCTGCGCATCTACGACATCTCCCTCGAGGAAGTGTTCGCCGCGGTCAAGGGCAGCAACCTCGACGTGGGCGCCCGGACCATTGAAATCAACCAGGCGGAGTACGTCATCCGCGGAGTCGGATTCCTGAAGAACCTTTCCGACCTGCGGCAGACCGTGATCACCCATCGGGACGATGTTCCGGTTACCCTGGATAATGTAGCGGAAATCGAATACGGGCCAGCGCTCCGGCGCGGCGCCCTCGACAAGGCCGGCGCTGAAGCAGTCGGCGGCGTGGTGGTCACGCGCTTCGGGGAAAACCCCCTCGCCGTCATCCAGCGGGTCAAGGACCGGGTCAATGCCATCACCAAGGGTATGCCTCGGAAGACGCTCGATGACGGCACCGTCAGCCAGCTGCAAATTGTTCCCTTTTATGACCGCACCGGCCTGATCCAGGAGACCCTCGGGACACTGGAGAATGCCGTCCGGCAGCAGATCCTCGTCACCATCATCGTGGTCCTGCTGATGGTGATGCACCTGCGCAGCGCCGCCCTGATCTCGGGTATCCTTCCCCTGGCAGTCCTCTTTTCCTTCATCGGCATGCGCCTGTTCAAGATCGATGCCAACATCGTGGCCCTGTCCGGGATTGCCATCGCCATCGGGACCATCGTCGACATGGGCATTGTGCTGGTGGAGAACATTCTCCGCCACCTGGAGAAGGCAGATCCGGAGGAAAGCCGCCTTGAGGTGGTCCACCGGGCCTGTACGGAAGTGGGGAGTGCCGTCCTGACGGCGGTGCTGACCACGATCATTTCCTTCCTGCCGGTGTTCACGATGGTGGCGGCCGAGGGCAAGCTGTTCAAGCCCCTCGCCTACACCAAGACATTTGCCCTGATCGGCTCAATCGTGGTCGCCCTGACCATCATCCCGCCCCTGGCCCACTGGTTCATTGCCGGGCGATTCAAGTCCCCGTTCCGGAACTGGGCCCCGGGGAAACGGATCGCCAGGGTCGTCAACCCGATGGTGGTTCTCCTGACGGCCCTTGCCGTGGCCCTGCTCCTGGCCGGCGACTGGCAACCCCTTGGTCCGGAGCGGACCATCGTCAACATGCTCTTTGTCGTCCTGGGCATCGGGGGACTGATCGGCTGCTTCCTTGGATTCATCAGGATCTACCCGCTGATCCTCGCTTTCCTTCTGCGGGTCAAACTGCTCTTCATTGCCGGAATGCTACTCATTCCCTGGTTTGGCTACACGATCTGGATGAACCTTGGTGAGGAGTTCATGCCTGATCTGGACGAGGGTTCCTTCCTGCTCATGCCGACCACCATGCCCCACGCCTCCATCGGGGAGGTGATGGACGTGCTGCGCAAGCAGGACATGGCCATCAACGCCATTCCGGAAGTGGAGAGCGTGGTCGGGAAACTGGGACGGGTCGACAGCCCGCTGGATCCGGCCCCGGTCTCCATGATTGAATCGGTCATCACCTACAAGCCGGAGTATGTCGTCGATGAAAATGGCGACTCCGTCCGCCAATGGCGGGACGAAATACGCAGCCCCGACGACATCTGGAACGAAATCCTCAAAGCGGCCACCATTCCCGGAACGACCTCCGCGCCCAAACTCCAGCCCATCGCGGCCCGGATCGTCATGCTCCAAAGCGGCATGCGGGCGCCCCTGGGACTGAAGGTTTACGGTCCCGACCTGGCAACCATTGAGTCGGTGGCCATGGAAATTGAGGCCCTGCTCAAGGAGGTTCCCTCCGTGAAAACGGAGGCGGTCCTCGCCGACCGCATTGTCGGCAAGCCCTACCTGGAAATCAACATCGACCGTGAGGCCATTGCCCGCTACGGAATCCGCATCAAGACCGTCCAGGACGTCATCGAGGTGGCCGCCGGCGGAAAGCCGGTCACCATGACCGTGGAGGGCCGGGAGCGCTACCCTGTCCGGGTCCGTTACATGCGCGAGCTGCGGGATTCGGCCGAGGCCCTTGAAGCCATTCTGGTCGCCGCTCCCGACGGGACCCAGATTCCCCTGCGTGAGCTGGCTTCGATCGAGTACATCCGCGGTCCCCAGATGATCAAGAGCGAGGACACTTTCCTCGTCGGCTATGTGATTTTCGACAAGCAACCGGGTCATGCCGAGGTGGAAGTCGTCGAGGCGGCCCGGGATGCCCTGCTGGCCAAGATCGATTCGGGGGAACTGGTCATCCCGGAGGGGGTCAGCTACAAGTTCACCGGCAGCTACGAGAACCAGGTCCGGGCCGAGAAAAGACTGCGGGTGGTCCTGCCGCTGGCCCTTGGGCTCATCTGGCTGATCCTCTACTTCCAGTTCAAGCGCATCTCCACCACCCTGCTGGTTTTCTCGGGGATCCTTTTCGCATGGTCCGGCGGGTTCATCCTGATCTGGCTCTACGGTCAGCCATGGTTCCTCGATTTGAGCCTATTCGGACACAACCTGCGGGAGCTGTTCCAAATGGGCACCATCAATCTCAGTGTCGCGGTGTGGGTGGGATTCCTCGCCCTGTTCGGGATCGCCACCGATGACGGGGTCATCATCTGCACCTACATGCAGCAGGTTTTCAAGGACAAACGTCCGGGCACCATTGCCGAAATCCGGGCCGCGACCATCGAGGCCGGGTCCCGGCGCGTCCGGCCGGCCATGATGACCAGCGCCACCACCATCCTGGCCCTGCTGCCGGTGCTCACCTCCAGCGGACGCGGTGCGGACGTCATGGTGCCCATGGCCATCCCGACCTTCGGGGGCATGCTGCTGGCCATCCTGACGATATTCATGGTCCCGGTCCTCTATTGCCTGATGGAGGAATTGAAAATCCGGGTTGGAAAATCCGGTCCGGCCTGAACCCGCTGCCTGGTTGGGTTTTGAATTGCCCCCGGTGGCTCTTTCCGAATACTGGTGCCCTTCGCCATGGAGAAGCCCACCATCCTGCTCGTCCCTGTCTACCAGTCCTTCGCCCGTGAGAGCGAACGGCCCTATAGCCTGAACTATACCAACAGCGAAAAGGAACTGGCCGTCACCCGCTTTACCTATTCAAAGGGCCGCAACAACATGGGGTTCTACCAGCAGATCACCGGCCAGCGTTCCTCCCGCAATATTCACGATTTCGACACCCAGGGACGCATGTTCCGCAAGCACCGCGAGTTCAGCGACAAGGAAGTCACAGAGGAAATTTTCCTCTACGACGAAAAAGGCCGGCTCATTGAAGAGACCTTTTCCAGTTCCAAGGGAATCGAGGGCATCACCAAATACGAGTACGATGTCTCCGGCAATGCCACCCGCATGGTCTGCGATCACTACAAAGGATGGTTCAACGGCATCCTTAAGTTCCATTTCGACAGCGACGGCAAACGCCTCACCGGCCAGATCTGGCAAAACGGGGAGGAAACCGGTTCCATTGAGTACCGCTATGACCGGCAGGGAACCCTCCAGCAGGAACACTGGGACATCGGCAACGGGAAATGGTCGCAGACGCTGCTCTACGTCTACGAGCCCGTCAGCAAGGAATAGGCCTCACTCCTTGATGGCGGTGAGGTCAAGCTCCCTGAGAACGGCATAGGCCCACTCGCCAAAGCGGCTCAAGCCGTCCCGGTCGATGATCTCCCTGCGGATGAGAATAACCACGTAGGTATCGGCGGCCGTTCCCACGGTCACCACCATGCCGATACTCTTTTCCCCAGACACCTTCTGCAGGACCAGCTGGCTGTGGAATACCCGGTCACTGGAATCGCCCTGTTGCAGCTTGACCAGTTTCCACAGGTTGTAGCCCTTGTTCTCCAATTCCTTCTGATAGGCCCAGAACTCCTCGATGCCGCTCTCCTTGAGGTTGCCCAGACCCATCAGGCCGGGAATGGATCCAAGGAACTCCTCCGGATGAAGGGTGTCACTGGAGTAGTCCCGGGCATAGGCGGCGATGGCAACTGTACCGGAGGCCAGCGCTTCGTCTCCCAGGGGAGCCGGCCGGGTGGCCAGCTCCAGCAGGTGGTCGGATACCACGTACTCGATCCCCGTCACCGTCTTTTCAAATTCCCATGCCTGGCTGGCCACCCAGGATCCCAGGATCCGTTGCGGGAGATACCAGCCGCTGCGGGTGTCGACAAACCCATCCTGCTGGAACAGCAGGTGGTGCCGGTCGTAGGGGGTCGGCTCCGGGGGAGCTTCTACAACCGGTGTGGTGGCACAGCCTCCCAGCAGGGCCACGGCAAGCAGGACCATGCCGGCGGCCACCCGGGTTCTCTTGTTGGATTTGCGGTTTCTCACGCCAGGAATCCTGTCATCAACCTGCCATGGAGGCAAGAATGTCATTGAAGGTTGCGCTGGGGCGCATCGCTGCGGAGGCCTTGGCGTCATCGGGCCAGTAGTAGCCGCCGATGTCGACCGGACTGCCCTGGACGGCCAGCAACTCCTCGACAATCACCTGCTCATTGGCCTCCAGCTTTTCCGCCAGGGGAGCCATGATGGCCTTCAGTTCAGTATCCTTGTCCTGGGTGGCCAGTGCCTGCGCCCAATAGAGGGCGAGGTAGAAATGGCTGCCCCGGTTGTCGATGCCGCCAAGGCGCCGTGTGGGCGACTTGTTGCTCTCGAGGAACCTGGTGTTGGCGGCGTCAAGGGTGTCGGCCAGGACCTGCGCATGCTCGTTGCCGAAAACGCTGGCCAGGTGCTCAAAGGATACCGCCAGGGCGAGAAACTCCCCGAGGGAGTCCCAGCGTATGTAATTTTCCGCTACAAACTGCTGGACGTGCTTGGGCGCGGACCCGCCGGCACCGGTTTCAAAAAGACCGCCGCCCTTCATCAAGGGGACAATGGAAAGCATCTTGGCGCTGGTGCCGACCTCGAGAATCGGGAAGAGGTCGGTCAGGTAGTCGCGGAGGACATTACCGGTTACCGAAATGGTGTCCTTGCCGTCCTTGATCCGCTCCAGCGAGAAGGTGCAGGCGGCCGCCGGGGCCAGGATATGGATCTCCAGGCCATCGGTGTCGTGGTCCTGCAGATAGCAATTCACCTTGGCGATCAGTTCGGCATCATGGGCACGGCTGTCGTCCAGCCAGAAGACAGCCGGGGATCCCGTGGCGCGGGCCCGGTTGACGGCCAGCTTCACCCAGTCGCGGATGGAGTCATCCTTGGTCTGGCAGGCCCGCCAGATGTCGCCGGCGTCCACCTCATGGGAGATCAGGACATTGCCCCCGGCATCAACCACCCGGACCTGTCCCTTGGCGGCGATCTCGAACGTCTTGTCGTGGGATCCATACTCCTCGGCCTTCTTGGCCATCAGGCCGACATTCGGGACCGAGCCCATGGTGGTCGGATCAAAGGCGCCGTGCTGCTTGCAGAAATCGATGGTGGCCTTGTAGACACCGGCGTAGCTGCTATCGGGGATCACGGCCAAGGTGTCCTGGGTCTTGCCCTCGGCGTTCCACATCTGCCCGGAAGTCCGGATCATGGCCGGCATGGAGGCATCGATGATGATGTCGCTGGGCACATGCAGGTTGGTGATGCCTTTGTCGGAATTGACCATGGCCAGCCCCGGACCCTGCTCGTAGGCTGCGGCAATATCGGCTTCAATCTCCGCCTTCTGGGCGGCCGGCAACTGGTCGAGCTTGCCCACCAGGTCACCAAAGCCGTTCCTGAAATCAACCCCGAGCCCGGCCAGCACGTCGGCGTGCTTGGCAACCAGGTCCTTGAAGAAGACCTCCACCCCATGACCGAAGATAATTGGATCGGAGACCTTCATCATGGTGGCCTTCATGTGCAGGGAAAAGAGAACGCCCTCTTCCTTGGCCCGGGCCACTTGCTTCCCGAGGAATTCCACCAGGGCGGCCCGGCGCATGACCGTGCCGTCGAGGATTTCCCCGGCCAGCAAGGGCAAGGCATTCTTGAGGATCTGTACTTCCCCGTCCTGGCCGACAAATTCTATGCGGGCGGTGGTCGGGGCCTCCAGGGTCACCGACTGCTCGTTGGAACGAAAATCATCCTTGCTCATCGTGGCCACATCGGTCTTCGAGTCGGCGCTCCAGGCACCCATTGAGTGCGGATGCGAACGGGCGTAGGCCTTGACCGCACCGGGGGCGCGACGGTCGGAATTGCCCTCACGAAGGACCGGATTGACCGCACTACCCTTCACCCTGTCATAGCGTGCCTTGGCATCGACATCCGCCTCGCTGGAGGGATTCTCAGGATAATCCGGGATGGCGTATCCCTTCTCCTGCAGCTCCTTGATGGCGTCCTTCATCTGTGGAATGGAGGCGCTGATATTGGGCAGCTTGATGATGTTGGCACCCGGATCCTGGGTCAGTTCCCCAAGGTAAGCCAACTCGTCGTTGACCTGTTGCCCCTCGCTGAGGCATTCCGGGAACTGTGAAAGGATGCGCCCTGCGAGGGATATGTCCCTCAGTTCCACCTCGATACCCGCCGGACGGGTAAAGGTCTGGATGATCGGCAGCAACGAGTAGGTTGCCAGTGCCGGGGCTTCGTCGGTCTTGGTGTAGATGATGGTCGGCTTCTTTGACATTTCTCTAAATGGGATCTTTTCCTGACTGTGCGGCTCTATCGCGGTTGTGCAACAGGGAAAAATACCCGTCGCGGGGGAAAACGGCAATCCCGGATCCCGGAGGGAACGGTGGCCATCGGTGAAATCAGAGTTACGGTTCTCATTCTCACGATTAGAAAAAATACGGCATGAGCCTCAAAGAAAGAATTGTGTAGGATTGGCTCCCGCGTTACACGGGGATGCCACTGGAAGGGTTCGGGGATTACATTCTCCTGACCAACTTCGACAAGTATGTCGAGCTGTTCGCCGAATGGAACGGGGTGCCGGTCGTGGGCCAGAACAAGCGGATGAACTGCGCCACCGCGGGCAAGATCACCATCATCAACTTCGGGATGGGGAGCGCCACCACGGCCACTATCATGGACCTGCTCACGGCCATCATGCCCAAGGCGGTCTGCTTCCTTGGCGAATGCGGCGGCCTTTGACCGGAAATACTTAATCTGAGCGCTTTTGCCGTCCCTGTCATGCCGGCGAACCTGATGCTTTCCGGGAAACGATTCAGCCCTGGTGAAGTAATCCATGGCAGTGGCGGCATCTCACCTGGCAGGTCGGCAGCACCAGTGGTTCCTCCCAGACACGGACAGCGTCGGCACTGCTGCCAGACAGCGGGCTCAGGTACAGGAAGCAACCAATGGCAAGGGATAACAGGGAGAGTGTTTTCATGGGCAGAGGAAAATTCCGGGAACCTCCTACCCGAAATCCCCCGGACCGCAAACACGCTGGCTCGCCACCAAGGCGTTGCCGGTGACGCATAGCCCGGCCTTTTAATCAGGAGCAGGCTACTTCTGGTTGTTCCATCGTCCGACCATGACGTAGAGGATCGGGAGGATGAAAAGCGTGAGCAGGGTCGATGTCGTTACCCCGCCGATGACGACTGTGGCCAGCGGGCGTTGCACTTCCGCGCCCACTCCGGTGGACAAGGCCATGGGCAGGAAGCCGGCGGCATCGGTAATAGCCGTCGCCAGAACCGGCTTGAGCCGCTGTTTGGCGGCACTGGTTACAGCTGTAACAATGGATTCCCCTTCATCGAGATGGCTCCGGATGGCCTCGATAAGGATCTGGCCGTTGAGCACGGCTATCCCGAACAGGGCGATGAAGCCGACCGCCGCGCTGACACTGAACGGGATATCCCGCAACCAGAGGGCAAATACCCCGCCAATGAGGGCGAAGGGTATGCCGGTGTAGATGAGAAGGACGTCCCGGAAATTCCGGAGACTCATGAACAGCAGCAGGAAGACCAGCAGCAAGGTTGCCGGAACAACCAGAAAGAGCCTGTTCTGGGCCCGTTCGAGGTTTTCAAATTGCCCCCCCCAGTCGACAATGTAGCCGACGGGCAATGACACATCCCGGTCGATGCGTTCCTTTGCTTCCCGGATAAAGGAAGTCACGTCGCGGCCGGACACATTGCACTGCACACGGATGAGGCGCCTGCCCCACTCCCGGTTGATGGTGGAAGATCCCTCGGTTGGCTCCACAACAGCGAGGGAACGCAAGGGAAGGTGCTGGCCGGCATCCGTTGGGACGATGGTATTGGCCAGGGCCTCGGGGTCCCGCCGGTGGCTGTCCGGCAGACGGGCAACAAGGGCGAAATGGCGCTGCCCTTCATATATTTCGCCGACTTTCTGGCCCCCGACGGCCTCGACAAACTTGAGCACCTGGCTGGCCGGGATGCCATGCCTGGCGATAGACTCCTGATCGATCCGGACCTGAAGCATGGGTTGGCCCGTCAGTTGGTCCACCGCAACATCCGAGGCACCCGGAATGTTGACGAGAACGCGCTGGATATCGTCGCTGATCCGGAGCAATTCATCAAAATCGTCACCGTAGATCTTAATCCCCAGGTCCGTCCGGATACCGGAGATCATTTCGTTGAGCCGCATTTCAATGGGCTGGGTAAAGACGATGTTCAACCCGGGCAGGTCGGCCAGTTCAGCCTGCAGGGCCCGGGTGAGCTCGGCCTGTGATTCCGCCCGGGTCCAGTACTCCCGGGGATGGAGCGAAATGAAGGTATCGGTCAGTTCCGTTCCCATCGGGTCCGTGGCCACTTCCGCCGTGCCGACCCGGCTCCAGATATGGCGCACTTCATCGGGAAAGGCCTTCATCAGATGCTGCTCGATCCGGGTGTTGTAGCGGGTGGATTCGTCGATGGAAATACCGGCGATACGGATCATGTTGAAGACAATTGCGCCCTCGCTCAGCCTAGGGATGAATTCGCCCCCGAGGCGCATCGCCTGCCATCCGGTGAGGCCGAGCAGAAAGACGACCAGGCAGAGGACCGCCGCCCGGGCCTTCATTGCCCGGGCCAGCAGGGCGCTGTAAATCCGACCCATGTGGAGTTCGATGAACCGTTCCCGCAAACGGGGCTTGGCGGGGAGGAAATAGTAGCTGAGAACGGGAGTAAGGGTAAGGGCCAGGATAAGGGAGCCGAAAAGGGCCAGGATGAAGGTGCCTGCCATCGGCTTGAACATTTTCCCCTCGATCCCCTCAAGGGAGAAAATCGGGAGAAAAACAATGAGGATAATCCCGATACCAAAGGCAACCGGACGAGCCACCTTCCGGGCTGAATCGGCCACTGACTGGAGCCGTTCCTCCCGGGTCAGGGATCGGCCCTCGCGCTCGGCCAGGCCACTGAGCTGGCGCAGGTTGGATTCGGTCATGACAACCGAACCGTCGATGATGATCCCGAAGTCGATGGCCCCGAGGCTGAGCAGACTGGCCGCAATGGCGAACTCGTACATCCCGAAGACCGCAAAGAGCATGGAAACCGGAATCACCACCGCCACCAGCAGGCCAGCCCGGAAGTTACCCAGGATAAGGAAGAGGACGAGGACAACAAGGATGGCCCCGAGGAGCAGATTGTGCTGCACTGTGCTGATGACCGAGGAGGTCAATTCGGTGCGGTCATAGACCACTTCAAGGACAACATCCTCCGGCAGGGCGGGCCTCACAAAATCAAGTCTGGCCTTCAGGGCCTCCGTCACCACCTGGCTGTTTTCCCCCATCAGCATGAAGGCCAGCCCGAGCACGGCTTCCCCCCGGCCATCGACTGTCATGGCCCCGCGCCGGATCTCGTGGTCGATGACCACTTCCTCCGCCACATCGCGGATATACACGGGACGACCCTGGACGGCGGTAACGACAATGTTCTCGATCTGGGAAATACTGGTGACCCGGCCAACCCCATGCACTAGCTGGGAGACTCCTCCGGAAGTGATAATGCCTCCGCCCACGTTGTCGTTGTTTTCCTCCAAGGCCCGGTAGACATCCCCCAGGGTCAGGCCATACTTGAGCAAGGCCGGGGGCGATACCACGACGTGGTACTGCCGGACCTCTCCGCCCCACGAATTGACCTCGGCTACCCCGGCCACCTTGCGCAGCTCCGGCTTGATGACCCAGTCATGCAGCGTGCGGAGCTCCTCAAGGGTGCGTTCCGGATCATCCGAGCGGACAATGTAGTGAACCACCTCTCCCAGCCCCGTCGAGATGGGTCCCAACTGCGGCCGCTCGATTCCCTCAGGAAGCTCAACGGCGTTGACCCGTTCGAACACGTACTGGCGGGCGTCCGTGATGTCGGTATCGTCGCTGAAGGTGGCAACCACCTGGGAAAACCCGAACTTGGAAACCGAACGGACATTGGCCAGCCCCGGAAGGCCACCGATGGAAAGCTCGACCGGCAGGGTGATCTGCTGCTCGATTTCCTCGGGATTAAGGGCTGGCGCGACGGTGTTGATCTGCACCTGTACCGGCGTCGTGTCCGGGAAGGCGTCGATGGGCAACATGGTCAGGCGCCAGGCACCGAGCAGGGTCAGCGCACCGGCGAATACCAGAACCAGCACCCGGTTCTGCAGGGAAAAATCAATGATTTTGGAAAGCACGGGATCAATCTTGGGTTGGAATTGCAGGCATCATGAAACGGTCTTGATGGTGGCCGGTGGTGAGGGAAATCAGTGCACGCATCCGGCTCCAAGCCGGAATTTGAGGAATTCGGACATGGCGATAAAGCTGCCATCGATGACCACTTGCTCGTCGGCCTGAAGTCCCCTCAGCACTTCAATTTCACCATTTTTCTCCAGACCGATTTCAACCCGCCTGAGGGAGAACAGGTCATCCTCTTCCCGGACAAAAACGAAATCAGCCCCCTCGTACCGCTGCACCGCTACCTTTGGCAGGAGCGCGCCCCCGTGACTCTGGCCAACCATGATGTAGGCCCGGCCAAACAGACCGGCCGACATGGGGCGCTCACTCCGATCGACAACTGCCCGGGCCCGGATCATCCGGGTCTGGCGGTCAATCGAGGAATCAATCCAGGCAATTTCCCCATGGAAGGGTTCTTTACCCAGGTCGGGAAAGACCGCCTCCACCGGTTGCCCGGTCCCGATCTCATTCAAGTTGTCCGGGGGAATCGAAAGGTCGATCCAGAATCGGGACAACTCGACCAGCGTGTAGAGGGCATGACCGGACTCCACGGCCTCCCCGACAACGGCATGGCGCTCCACCAGGGTCCCGGCGAAGGGCGCACGGATGGTCAACAGCGCCGAGGTGTCCTGGTCTTCCTCCACCTGCCGCACGGTGTCTGCGGACATCCCCAGGTTGAGCAGGTGCTGGCGTGATCGGTTGGCATCAAAAAGGGCGGATCGATAGTCGCCCTCTGCCGCAATGAGGTCCTTCTCCGCGGCAATGTTTTCGCTGTCCAGACGCTTGAGGCGATCGTGGGCCTTCCCGGCGATATCCAGCCGGACCAGCGCGGAGAGATAGTCGCTTTTGGCACTGGCCACCCCGGAGGAATGGATGTCGGCCAGCGGCTCCCCTTCCCTGACCTGCTCCCCGAGTTCCTTGTGGACCGCCCTGACCACCCCATCAACCAGGGGCGTGATGCGGGCAAGGGCATTTTCATTGTAGCGAGTTTCACAATACACAGGAACAGCCGGTGAAATCTCGGCCGGCCGCGGGTATCCGAGCTTGATGCCGGCTTTTTCCGCCGCCTGCCCCGAAAGGAAGCGCACCTTCAGGCTCTTGCCTGGCTGGAGCGAGGCAGCCAACTGGGGCTGGCAAATGCCGCATTCAATTTCGGCCACCCCGTGCTCATGGCAGAAAAGGCCTTCGACCGGGTGCGGCACCGTCGTGCTGGTGGTCACTTCCTCATCTCCGAAATGGTCGCTGTGGGAGCCATGATCGTGATGGGCGGAATGGTCGTGATGGGTGCCGTGGTCGTTCTCCTCACGGTGATCACCGCAGCCGGTCATCAGGAGCCCGGTTACACCCGCCAGGGAGAGGATCGCAATGCTGGGGAGGTTGATTGGTTTTTCAATTTTCATGGTTCTCATTTCTTCGAGACAGGTGCTTATAAATCGGTTTGGTCCAACCCGCCACCGAGCAAGGCATCCAGCTCCGCATTGGCGGTGTGGCAGTCGACAAGGACCTCAAGGTATAACTCTTCGTACTCCAACAGCGAACGGGCGGCATCCATGACATCCAGGTATGGCAGCTCCCCTTCACGGAACGCCTTCAGTGTGGCATCGTAAGCCCTGCGGGCAGCAGGGAGAACGCGGTCGCGAAGAGCCGTTGCCTCAGCCTGCGAGGCCGAGAGGTTGAAATATTGCCGACTCAAGGCCCGTTCCAGACGCAACCCGGCAGCCCGCCTTTCCTCATGGGCGGCCCGTTCCGCTGATCGGGCGGCGGAGACGGCACCCTGGTTCCGGTCGAAGATCGGCAGTGGAAGGGAAATCCCCACAATCAGTCCCTCGTCACCGGTCGCCCGGTCCCTCTTTATGCCAAAACGCAGGGTCGGGTCGGGAATGCTCTCCGCGCGAGCCAGCTGGCGGCCGGCCTTGCGTCCGCTGATTTCGGCAGCCCAGCGCCCCACCACCGGTGAGTTGTTGATCAGCCCGGTCAAGCCTTCCGGTGAGGGCAGTCCGGCAATCGATTCCAGGTTCCCGGTCAACTGTCCCATGTAAGGTCCACTCTCACCCAATAGCAAAGCCAGTCGCTGTCGTGAGGCTTTCAAGGCAAGCCCGGCCCGGGTGTGTTTGATTTCAGCCGAAACAACAGGGACCGTTACGCGTGAGATCTCCACCGGGGAGGCGTCGCCGCTTTCGACCCGTTTCAAGGTTATCGACTCAAGCTGGCGAGCCAATTGAAGCTCCCTCTCGGCAAGCTGCATCCGGCCCTCGGCGGCCAGGGTCTCGATGTATTGGCGGGTTGCTTCCAGCACTACCTCCAGGCGGGCAGCATGATAATCCCAGGTCGACTGCTCGTGTTCCGCCTCGGCGATCCGGCGCGCATACTTGAGGTCTCTCCCCAATGGCAGCAGTTGGGAAATGCCAAGGGTGTCCTCAGCTTCGTCCAAGCCGGAGAAACGGCCTGTTTCACCGAAATTTTCCCGCTCAAATTCAATTTCCGGATTTGGCCAGAGTCGGGCCTGGCGGACTCTCGCCAGGGCGCCTTCGGTGTTCCATGAGACCGCTTTCAGCTCCGGGCTGTGGAGAGTTGCCAGGCGGACCGCTTGCCGCAGGCTAAGGGTCTCCCCGGCAACTTCCGGGGAAGAAGGGGAAGGAGACTCCGCCATGAGCACAAGAGGTGACCCCAATAGAACCAGCAGGCGCAGTAGCCGTGCGGGTCGGCGGGTCGGGAATATGTTTTGAGAGTCTGTTTCGACAGATGAGTGTCTGATCATTGGAAATCCTGTATTAATCGGCGATGAGTCGCACGGGTTTCTTCCGGGCAACTGGAACATCCGCCTGAATCCATTCAGGGCGGATCACGTCGGTGGAATACAGGAATCAGATTCGCAGGGAAACAGTCCCAGCGTAGCAAGTGACGGCAGAGGGGATTCCCGGCGGGGCACGACTCGGCTTCAGCTCATGACAACGCAGGCGAAAAGCTAGCCCCGTGATTGTAGTCCAGCATGGGCACTCCGTCAGGGCTTCCGGGAACTTGAGCGATGTGCGCTCTCCCCCAGCCAGGGCGGGCGTTTCATCGACCTCGATATTCAGGTCGTAGCAATGATCACAGGAATCGCTGGATTCCAGATACCCGGGGGATGGATCTACATCCGGGTCGCAACACCCGCCCGGTTCCTCGTCAATGCATTGCCCAAGGACTGACAGTCCAGTGCCGCCGCGCAGATCCAAGCATAACCAGATACCGCCTTGTCCCGATACCAAAGTAAAAGGGAGAACAATGAGGATCAGCAATACAGCCAGACTGGACTTAACCTTTTGCACGCAGGAAGACAATGATCGCGAATTCCGGGAAATTTCAAGTTATATTGAAAAACATCCAAGCACGACCATGGGTGATGCGACCAAGTCTTCCCCCTTCTGCAAAAGCTGGGCGGATGCATTGGCATCTTTCCCACCAGGGCAGCCTATCCCAGCATTCTGCTCCCCGAAAGCTTTGCCATGCGTTTATCATTGGTCAGGACATGGACACCCCGGTCCCGGTAGTCGTCCGCAATCAATCTGTCCATCAACCCCGCCCCACCCCGGGAAGAAAGGATTTCGATGGCACTTTGACCGTTCAGGGGAGAAATGGATCCATTATTGAACAGTTGCAGAATTGCCGCCCGGGCATCCTCCTTGGTTATCGAATAATGAAACTGGAGGGTGAACAAGAGCAGCTACTACTACCAGAGCAGCAAGCGGCCTGATGTGGAACTGAAGGCAAAGCTCGGTGAGAAGGCGCATGAGGG
>JBMTVW010000022.1:0-21703 GCA_049451775.1 Opitutales bacterium
GGCACTTCTGATTATGGTGCATTTGGCGTCCATGACCTATACATCGTGCACCGCGACGACGGCGATCCCGATGCGACCATCGTGGTCGATCACTGGGAGATCGAGAAATAAGCAGTACTTTTTCAGCCAGAATGATTAGATAGAGGAAAATGAGCCTCTCCACACTATTCTTGAGATGATTTCGAGTCCTGCTGGCGATTGGGCTGCTTTTATTGCTTCTGGCGACGGGGGGCGAGTTGCGTGCGGTAACACCCTTTGAATGGCGGCTCTCCAGCCATGGGCTGGATTTCAGTCTTCCACTGGAAGCAGCCACGGACGGGGTTGGTTTTCCCCTGTTACTCGAGTATGACCCGGGCTGGACGGATCCCGCCGGGTGGACGTGGTGTTCGATATTCACTTCGAAACGTTCCCGATGGGCGATAACGGTGAGACCGCCACCTTATGGGGATCTACCCTTTAACAACATCGACAGGCAGGATGCCTCGCTCTAGCTTCTCTTCGAATGGCCGTGTCATCCGAAGCTCGCAGAGCGAAGGATGGCGGTGGGAGAGGGATTCGAACCCCCGAGACCTTTCGGCCTAACGGTTTTCAAGACCGCCGCTATCGGCCACTCTGCCATCCCACCGGAAAAGAAAAAAGGAGAGCAGACGATGCTCTCCTTGTAAAGCTTTGTTGAGCGATTAGTGGCCGCCGCAACACTCGTGGTCGTCGCCGCCATGCCCGCCGTCACCGCCGCTGCAACCGCAACCGCCGGCGTGGACATGCCCGTGGCTCAGTTCCTCGGGTTTGGCTGCCCGGATATCGGTGATTTCGACATCGAACTTGAGGTCGACACCGGCCAGGGGGTGGTTGGTATCGACGGAAATTGTATCGCCCTCGACCTCGGTGATCTTGGCCACGCGCGGACCCTGGGGGGTCTGGGCCTGAAACTGCATGCCCGCTTGAAGGTCAACACCTTCCGGGAATTGGGAGCGCTGGGCCTTGACGATCAGCTCAGGATTGTGCTCGCCATAGGCTTCGCCGGCCGGAACCTCTGCCACCAGCTTGTCGCCGACGACCTTTCCTTCCAGTTGTTTCTCGAGTCCGGGGATGATATTGCCATGCCCATGCAGGTAGGCGAGGGGCTCCTTGCCCTTGCTGGAGTCGATGACTTCCCCATTGGGAGAAGTTAGGGTGTAATGCATCGAGACGACGTGGTCATTTGTAACTTGCATGAAGGAGAGGCTAGGGTCCTGTTCGCTTGCAATGCAAGGGAATATAGGTCCCTTTGTTCAGAAATGAAGGATTCCAGATATTCGAGCGTGCTGGCACGGATAGGTTCCCTGATTGCCGGGGAACAGGATGAGGTGGCGGTGATGGCAACGGTCGCCTGTGAACTGCACCATGCCTTCGGGCATTTCCACTGGACGGGGTTCTACCGAGTCGTGGAACCGGGATGGCTGAAGATCGGGCCCTACCAGGGCGGTCACGGGTGCCTGGCCATAGCCTTCGGGAGAGGCGTTTGCGGAACGGTGGCCCAGTCAGGAAAGCTTATCAGGCTGGATGATGTGGATGCCTTCCCCGGGCACATTGCCTGTTCCAGCCTTACCCGGTCGGAGATCGTGGTGCCGGTTCTGGACCCAGCGGGGGCCGTCCGGGCCGTCCTTGACATCGATTCCGACCAGGCGGCCGCCTTCGACTCCGAGGATGAGCGTCAGTTGGCCGCAATTTGTGCCCTCATATCCCGCCAGGTCTACTGAGTATTACAAAAGCCCTGCCTCTGCGAAGGAGTAGTAGCCGTTGCCTGCCGGGTCATGTTCATTCTGTCCAATGACGACATGGTCCAGTAAATCCAGCTGGAGAACCCGGGCCGCTTCCCGGAGCTGCCGGGTGGCCCGGATGTCGGCCTGGCTGGGAGAGGGGTCGCCACTGGGGTGATTGTGGGCGCAGACCAGTGCTGATGCCCCGCAACGAATGGCTTCCCGGAAAACCTCCCGGGGATGCACCAGGCTGGCCGTGGCGGTACCGCTGGTGACGGCCGAACACCTCAACAAGCGATTTTTCCGGTTCAGCGACAGGACCCAGAATTTCTCGACTGATTCCATATCGGCGGTGGGTTTCAGCCAGCGGAATATCTTTTCCGGCGAATCCATCAGCGGGGCGGCCTCCCCATCCGTGATGATCCGGCGGGATATCTCGATCATGGCTTGCATTTGAAGGGATTTCACCTTCCCGATGCCCGGGTACCCCCGCAGGTCGTCGGGGACTATCCGCAACAGACCCCGCAGGGATCCGATTCCCTTGAGGATTTCCCGTGAGAGGCTGAGGACATCCATTCCCCGGGTACCGCTGCGCAGGACAACGGCCAGCAACTCGGCATCGGACAAGGCGCCGGGGCCCTTTGTCTGCAGGCGCTCCTGGGGACGCTCCCCAATTGGCATGGATTCAAATTTCACCTTTTAGCTAAATTTAGAAGCGTTACCCTGGTCGATCCTCCGTCAAAGGAAAAATACCATTGCCAGCGGGTGCTGGTGGCACGAATAATTGACCGGGTAAGCAGCCCCCTGAACATGGAGGAATAACCGGCGGCATCGCCGTTTCACATCATGGTGAAACCGATTGGTCCCAAGTGCAACCTGGACTGCCAGTACTGTTTTTACCTGGAAAACGAAATGCTCTTTGGTGACGGGGAACGGTGGCAGATGAACGATGCCACCCTGGAAGCCTACGTGAAGCAGTACATTGAGGCCCAGCCGGCCCAGCAGATGACCTTTGCCTGGCAGGGGGGCGAGCCCACGCTCTGCGGAGTGGAGTTTTTCGAGAAGGTGGTCGGGTGGCAGAAGCAGTACGGGCAGGGCCGGTTGATCGAGAATGCCTTCCAGACCAACGGACCCTGCTGGATAATGAATGGGGCGAGTTCCTCAAGCGGGAGAACTTCCTTGTCGGCATCAGTATCGACGGCCCCGCCGAGTTGCATGACGCCTACCGGGCAACGCGTTCCGGGAAGGAGTCCCACGCCGAGGTGATGCGTGGGGTGGAGGTCCTTAAACGGCACCGGGTCGAATTCAACACCCTGACCTGCGTCAAGCGGGCCAATCAGGACATGGGGCCCGAGGTCTATACCTTCCTCATGGGCATCGGGTCCCGCTACCTGCAGTTCATTCCCATCGTTGAGCGCCTGCCTGATGAGGAGGCCAGGCGGCTCGGCTGTTGCATGACACCCGACGACGAAAAGGGGCTCAACTACCTTTGTTCCGGATACCGCGTCATTTTCAACAAGATGGATCTCTACATGAAGGTCATGGCTGGAATCTACACCCAGCAGCAACCTCCGGCAGCGGTGATGCAGCTGATCCGGCAGAAGCGGATCGCCAAACCGGCATGAAAAAAGGAGAGGGGAACCTCTCCTTTGGTGTAAATAGGCGGGACTGGGGTTGGTCTTGCCGCAGTTGCAAAGGAATAGCGATCGTCTGCTCGACAATCTTGCCTTGCTTCATCAGCGGATAGAAACGCCACTGGTCAATGGTCGCGGAGAGGTGCTCCTTCAATTCCGGCGACAGGTCCTCCGGAAAGACCGGATTGTTGATCGCCCCGCTGGAGGTGATATTCATCTTAACCTTGATGGTAAACGGTTCATCCCCTGAGCAACAGGCTGGCGGCCGGCTTTTTCATTGCATGTAGAAAGGAGCAGGATTGGCATCGGCTTCTCTTGCCAGGGAAATATGCCTCGCCAATTGCAGGAAGAAGGCCTGTTGCGGGGTAGCCTCCACGAGATCGTCACGGCTTTTTTCGATTCCGTGACCAAAAAGATCTCCAGGTGCTGATCGTCGACGGCCTGAACGGGAGCGCACTTGATCCAGCGACTTTCTGTCGGAATGATACCGGCTTCAGTAACGACCAAGGGTTTGTTGCCTTGGACGCCAATGACTTTTTACCAGACCTCACTGCCGTCCTTGGCGGTTAGCGTGAAACTGGGGAAAACTTTAAAGTCGCTGGCCACAAGGGATGGGGCCAAAGCGCTGAGAAGAGCAGGTATGGGAATTCAGTGTTTGAATTTCATTTCTAGGGTCAGTTAATCAGTTTATAAGAATCTGATCAATGGGTAGGCTGATTTACCGGGATTAGCGAAAAGTTTTGATTTATTTGATGCCTGGGGGCGATCGAGAGCTGTCCTAGCCAAGTGATTCTTTCAGGGCCTCCAATTCCTCCCACCGGTGATACTTGAAGGAGAGGGAAGCCTCAATCTCCATGAGGCGCAACTGTGCCTTTGGCGGAAAGGAGGGGTCGCTTTTCAGCTTGTCCGGGTTGGAAAGGTCGGAAGCAATCTGTTCCTGCTCGGCTTCAAGGGCCTCAATCTCGGCTGGAAGGGCATCAAGTTCCCGCTGCTCTCGGTTGAGGAACCGGCGGGGCTTTTGCGGTTTGCCCTTGGGTTTGCTCCCCTTGCTGGTCGTTTGTGCGACCGGGGCGGAGGGTGCGGACCTTTTCTTGAATTCAAGATAGTCACTGTATCCGCCGACTATGGGCCGGATGGACTGGTCGGGTTCAAAGACGAGCAGCTCGGTGACGACATTGTCGATGAAAGCCCGGTCGTGGGAAACCAGGAGAAGGGTGCCCTGGAACTGCTCGAGCTGTTCCTCCAGCAGCTCCAGTGTCTCCAGGTCGAGGTCATTGGTCGGTTCGTCCATGACCAGCACATTGAAGGGGCGGGTGAAAAGGCGGGCCAGCAGGAGGCGGTTGCGCTCCCCGCCGGAGAGATTCTGGATGGAGGCATGGGCCTGCTCGGAAGTGAAGAGGAAGTCCTTCAGGTGGCTGATGACGTGCTTGCGCTGACCGCCCACGGTGACGAATTCGTTCCCGTCGGAGACATTATCCATGATATTGGTGGTATCATCGAGTTGGTCCCGGTTCTGGTCAAAGTAAGCGACCTGCAGGTTGGTACCCAGTTCCACCGATCCGGATGCCGGGTCGAGCTTCCCGAGGAGGATCTTGATCAGGGTGGTCTTGCCGCAACCGTTGGGACCCAGGATGCCGACCCGGTCGCCCCGGAGGATTTCACAGGAGAAGGGCTGGAAGACATTCTCACCGTCGTATTGGGCTGTTATTTCCTCCGCGGTGATGACCTTGTGGCCGGATGTTTTCCCCCCGCCGCTTAAATCCATCCGGACATTCCCGTTGAGTCCGCGGCGCTGGCGGTGTTCCTCCCGCATTTTCAGGAGGTGCCGGACCCGTCCCTCATTGCGGGTCCGCCGGGCCTTGATGCCCTGCCGGATCCATGCCTCCTCCTGGGCAAGTTTCTTGTCGAAGACGGCGTTCTGCTTTGATTCCGCTTCCAGTGCCTCCTCCTTGCGAAGAAGGTAACTGGGGTAGTCGCAGTCCCAGCGGGTCAGCTTGCCCCGGTCGAGATCGATGATGGAGGTGGCCAGTGTCCGGATGAAGGAGCGGTCGTGGGAAATGAAGAGCAGGGCGCCGCGGTACTTGAGAAGAATCCTTTCCATCCACTGGATTGACTCCACGTCCAGATGGTTGGTGGGCTCGTCAAGCAGCAACAGGTCCGGTGACTGGACTAGGCAGGCCTGCAGGATGACCTGTCGTTTCTGTCCCGAGCTCAGGGTGGCATAGCTGGCATCGCCGGCCAGTTCCAGTTCGCGCAGGCCCTTGTCCACCCGGGCCTCCACTTCCCAGTCCTCAAGATTGCGGCCCGCTAGAAAGGAGCGCAGGACCCCCTCGATTGATTTCCTCGGGAAATCCGGGATGCGTTGCGGCAGGCCGGCTATGTGAGGCTTGCCCACAATGACCCGCTCCCCGGCATCAGCCGTCAGTTCCCCGGTAATGATTTTCAGCAGGGAGGATTTTCCTGACCCGTTGCGTCCGATCAGCCCGAGGCGTTCACCGGGGAAGATGTCGAGGGATGCCTCATCGAGCAACGGCGGCCCACCGAAGGCAAGAGAGGTGTTGACCAGGGAGAACAATTACGCCCCCGGATCAATGAAGTCGCCCATGTTGCGGTATTTCTGGTACCGGTTTTCCAGTAGGGTGGCTGTCTCGAGTCCGGACAGTTCCTTCAGTCTCGCTGAAATGGCCTTGCGCAGGGTCTCGGCGGCGGCAGCCGGATCGCGATGGGCCCCTCCCAGGGGTTCCTCCACGACCTCGTCGGCAATCCCTTGCTCGAGCAGCTCCCTGGCACCCAGCTTGAGGGCGTTGGCTGCTGTTTCGGCGTATTGGCGGTCCCGCCAGAGGATGGCGGCGCAGCCTTCCGGGGGGATGACAGAGTAATAGGCGTGCTGCTGGACCAGAAGTTTGTCGACCACGGCAATTCCGAGGGCGCCCCCGGATCCTCCCTCACCGATGATGATCCCGATGATGGGCACCTTCAGGTTGGCCATTTCGCGGAGGTTGCGGGCGATGGCCTCCGAGACGTGGCGCTCTTCGGAGCCAACCCCGGCATAGGCCGCCTTGGTGTCGATGAAGGTGATGACTGGAATACCGAAGCGCTCGGCCGTTTCCAGGAGCCGGAGGGCCTTGCGGTAGCCCTCGGGGTGGGGCATCCCGAAGTTGCGGCGGAGGTTGTCCTTCACGTCGCGACCCTTTTGCTGGGCAATGATCATGACCGGTTGGCCCTCAAAGAAGGCGGTGCCGCCGATCAGGGCCTGGTCATCCCCGTAGGACCGGTCACCGTGGAGCTCCTGGAAGCCGGTGAAAATGGCATTGATGTAATCCAGCGAATAGGGCCGCTTGGGGTGCCTGGCCAACTGGACCCGCTGCCATGGAGTCAGGTGCGTGTAAATGTCACGCTTGGTCTCCTCAAGGCGCTTGCGGATGGCCTCCGCCTCGGCGGATACATCGAAATTCTGCTCCTTGGAGACCTCAGTCAGCTGCTCGAGCCGCAATTGAAGGTCGCGCAGGGGCTTTTCAAATTCCAGTGTAAATTCAGCTTTATCCATAAATAGCGGTTATTATCCCGAGCTCAATCCCGAGCACAAGCTCAATCCCGGCTCAATCCACCCCGTTGCCCGAAGCTCCGGATTCCGGGCTTTCCCTTAATTGTTCCCTCCATCCCAGTATTCTCGCCCGGGCCCCGTGTTTTTCAGCCTCTTCCTTGTTGCCCAGCTCCATCCAGACACGGGAAAGAGTGGTGTGGATGTGGACATCATCTTCCTTCAACCCGACGGCGATGGTGCCCGCCTCAAGGGCCTGGTCGTAATCCCCCCGGTCAAAACGGATCTCCGCCATGGCATGCCAGGCGGCAAAACTGGCCGGGTCCTCCCGGACCGCCTGGTCGAGCATCTCAAGAGCCCCCGAAGGGTTGCCCATGGTGAACTCAAAAGTGGCGTCGTCGACGAGTGATTGTACGCTCATGGTGGGGATTTTCCGGTGGACAGAGATTTTGATTGCGGGTGGATGGGTTGCCAATTTCGTTGGGAAGGATGATAGGTTACCGAAAGCGATCCTCAATGGTCAAGAAGGTCAACGTCTTCTGTGAAGTTCGCCAATCTCCGATTCACGGGCGCGGGGTCTTTGCCTCCCGGTCAATCCGCAAGGGAACACGGATTATCCAGTATGTGGGTGAAAAGATCGACAAGGAGGAATCGGACCGGCGAGGCCTGGCCCTGTTTGAGGAATCGAAGAAGACGGGCGGTGCCTCCGTGTATATTTTTGAGCTCAACGACCAATGGGACCTCGATGGAAACAAGGAAAGCAATGATGCCCGGCTCATCAACCATTCTTGTGAGCCCAATTCCGAAATGGTCAATGAGGACGACGAATTGTGGCTCTACGCGCTTCGGGACATCCGGCCCGAGGAGGAGATAACCTTCGATTACGGCTACGATATTGAGCATTTTCTCGACCATCCCTGCCGCTGCAGGAGCGATTCGTGCGTGGGCTACATCGTTTCCCGCACCCAGTGGAACCAGCTCCGCAAGCGCCTCAAGCGGCGTCCCAAGGGAATGGCTACAGGCTCATGAAGCTGGTATCGTGGAACGTGAACGGTCTCCGGGCGGTCCTGCAGAAAGGCCTGGATGCCTACCTGGCCGAGGAACAGGCGGATGTCTACTGTTTCCAGGAAATCAAGGCCCTTCCGGAACAGGTGGATTGGTGCCTGCCGGACGGATACCAGGCATTCTGGAATCCGGCGCAGCGCAAGGGCTACTCGGGAACCCTTACCCTGAGCCGGATTGAGCCCCTGAGCTATACCGAGGGCATCGGGTGTCCGGAAGGGGATGCCGAGGGCAGGGCACAGTCCCTCGAGTTTGACCAGTTCCACCTCGTCAATGTCTATACCCCCAACGCCAAGGGCGATTTGTCCCGTCTGGATTACCGGACCCGCGTCTGGGACTATCTTTTCCGGAAACACTGTTGCCGGCTGGCAGAGAGCAAACCGGTTGTCTTTTGCGGCGACCTGAACGTCGCCCACCAGGAAATCGACCTGGCCAACCCCGGGTCCAACCGCAACAACGCCGGTTTCACCGACGAGGAACGGGCGGCCTTCACGTCCCACCTTGAGGCCGGGTTCATCGACACCTTCAGGCATTTTAATCAGGATCCGGGCCAGTACTCGTGGTGGAGTTTCCGTTCAGGCGCACGCAGCCGCAACGTGGGATGGCGCCTCGATTACTTCTGCGCATCCACGTCCCTCAAGGACCGCCTGGAGGACGCTTTTATCCGGCAGGGTGTCGTGGGTTCAGACCATTGCCCGGTCGGTCTCGTCCTCAAGGCCTGATCAATAGAGGATCCAGTGCCTGGCTTCATCGGCCTCGCTGTTCCCGAACAGCTTGACCTGTCCGGGAATCATGAAGGCAAAACAGCGGATCGTTTTCCGGAGCCACTCGACATCCGTAACAAGGGCTACCTTTTCCCATGCCCGAAGGTGTTTCAGCCCAAGTTTGGCATCGTCCCACATGGCCCCGGCAGTGAATCCGTGGAAATCAGGGCCTATCTGGTAGAAGAGCCTGATCTTCTGGTAACTGTCCAAGGCCCCTTCGATGACGGGAATCAGGACCGTTTCATAGTCTTCCGCCGTCACTTCGCCGTGCGCCTCGAATCCAAGCACGTTTCCCTGGAATTCCGGTAATTGATTTATCATGTTTCCCTCCTGTATCAGAGTATGGCAAATTTGCCCGGAAAATGCCATCCTATTCCTTCCGGTCCAGGATTCCTCTGTCCCCGTTCCAAGCCGCTCCATCCCCCGAAATACCCCCTATAGGCGAAATAAAGAAAGGTAATTCCTTTTTAGGCTGAAATTCAGTGGATGAAAAATCATTGTGGACGCAGTAAAAGGCGATGAGTGAGCGGAGAATTGAAATAGGGGAGGGTCGATGACGGGCATGGCGCTGGTTTTTGCTGGGTCTGCTGGTGGCGACAGGATGTTTCTGCTGGGGTCCGCTGGGCCCGTCGATAGCGAAGCTGAATCCGCCGGGAACAGAAACCTTGAGTTGGACCAGCATCTGGAAAAGGACCCGGTCCGGGAGGTGAAAGGACTTAAGCTGGACCGAGCCGGGTGGACCTTTGACTGCATGTCCTGCCACCGTTCCCTGAAAGCGAACTGGCACCTGAGGTATCCGTTGATGGAGCACCGCGACCTGGAGCTTAAGCATGGGCCTAACCGGTTTTGCCTGAATTGCCATCATCCAGAGAACCATAACGCCTTCGTCGACTACGACGGCTCGGAGATAGCCGGGGAGGACGTGGTCCTGCTTTGCGGGAAATGCCATGGTCAGCAGCACCGTGACTGGAAGATTGGAGCGCACGGGCGCAAGAACGGGTACTGGGATGCTTCCCGGGGACCGGCCAGAAAACTGATTTGCATTGAATGTCATGACCCGCTTTCAAGCCGATGAAGCCGCAACCGGCACCGACCTATCCGCCGCGGGCGGCCGGATAGAGGCCCGCTCATGACGAGCACGATGAGGAAGGATCCGAGTATGGACACTGAGAATCAATCCGGGAGGGAACCGCGTCCGGTCGAGAGGGTTTTGAAGCCGATGACCCGGCGGAAATTCCTGAAGGGAAGTGCCGCTTCCCTGGCCGGCATGGCAGGGGTGGTTGCCGCCCTGAAGCCGCTGCTTGAGCTGGAAGCGGGCGAGATCAGCATGGCCGTGGCCTACTTTATTCCCGTTAATAACTACGGGGATCCCATCAATGATGACTATTGCCTGATTTACGGGGCCACCCTCTGCGGAATGACCCTCGATCACTACTATCAGGAACTATGCCGCATAGCCGATTCGATCGGTGCCCCGAAGCGAAGCCACTCCGCCAATGGGGCCCGGTTCTGAAAGAAATCCGTTGGCAAACCTTGAAATCTTCACCTTTTATTCCATTTGTGTAGGCAACCCGGACAAAAATGTTTCCCTACGGCAAGACAGCATCGAACGCAATCGCGGCCATGAGTTGCCTGGCCGAGCGCTACCATCTGTACGGGGCCAAGGTCAGTTCAGCGGCGATAGCGGAGGACCGGCGCATTTCGAGGCCGCTGGTGGCCAAGGTGCTGACCATACTTTCCCAGGCGGGGCTGGTCGGGGGTTCTCCGGGCCCGGGAGGCGGTTACTTCCTGGCACGGCATCCCTCAAAGATCAGTCTCATTGAAGTGGTCAAGCTGTTCGAGAAAGTTGAATCGGAATCCAGGTGCCCCTTTGGGGAGCATTGGTGCGGGAACGAGGATCCCTGTCCCCTGCACGACCAGCTTGTCGCCTTGAACAACTCGGGGGCACGCTTTCTAGTCGAGACCACCCTGGACGTTTTCATGAAGGAAAACCAATAAGGCGCCGTGATTCTTCACGACGCCTTATTGGTTGAATTGGTGCGGGAATTAAGTCCGCAAATTAGTACTTCATGTCCAGCTGGTCCCAGAGTTTGTTCACATTCGGGCTGGTTTCGCCGTTGAAGGAAGCAAACTTGGCCGTGGCCTTGAGGTTCTTGTTGATCGACCATTCAGCAACGAAGTCGAACTCGTCGCCAAGGGTGATGGAACCCAGTTCGGATTCGAGCTTGTGGTAGATGACCGCGGCGGAGAAGTTGTCTCCCAAGGGGGCGCTGGCCTTCACGTAGAGATCCGTCAAGCCGGTTGCCGGGGTACTCAGGAAGAGGTCGGCAAAACCGTTGAAGGCGTGCAGGGTGGCCAACGGAGTAGAGAAACCGCGTGAGCCGTCACCCTCGAGAGACACGTAGCCAAAGGTCAGGCTGCCGATGCCCTTCTGGGTCAGTCCGCCGATGAAGTGGTAGCAGAGCTTCCTTAGCGGATCAGGACACAGATTGGACCCGGCACCTCAATCGGGGGAAAAGGAAGGTGGCTGAGACGCCCTGATTGGGGATCCACGGCGAATACGTTGGCGTTGTGGCTGAACTGGCCGGCGCAGACCAGATACCGTCCCTCCGGATCGAGGGAAAAGTGCCGGGGCCATTCCACCCGTGCTGGCACGACCTCCTCAAGGAGGGGAATCCCGCTGGCTGGATCTATGGAAAACAGGGAAATGGAATCATGGCCACGGATGGCGGTGTAGAGGAAATTCCCCGAGGGATGCAGTTGGATCTCGGATGCAGTGTAGTTGGCCTCGGGCTCACGCATGTCGGCAGGGAGGCTGGTAACGGTAGCGATGGGCTTCAATTCGCCGGACACGGCATCCCATGCACAGGTATCCACGGTAAGGGACAGCTCGTTGACGATGTAGGCAAAGCGGCCGTCCCGGGAGAACTTGATGTGTCGCGGGCCAGCTCCGGGGGCTGACTTGAACCGGCGGTGGGAGGAAAGCTGGTCGGTTTCGTAATCGACCTTGTAGATATAGACGGTGTCGGCACCGAGGTCTGGAATGAGTACAAAGCTACCGGATGGATCGAAGGTGGCGCAATGCGGATGCGGGCCCTTCTGGCGCCCGGCGTTGACCCCGGAGGAATCGGTGTGCCGAAGGACCTGGCTGGGTTCATGAAGGCGTCCATCAGCTTCCAGCGGAAACACCGCAACCGTTCCTTCCCCGTAATGGACACTGACCAGCATCCGTCCCGACGGGTCCACGTCCATGTGGGTTGCTTTGGCGCACCCGGTATCCACCGAGTTCAATGGCTCCAGTCCCTGCTGGCCCGGGGCAACCGCCAGGGTGAAGCTGTTCATTGTCGATCCCTTTCCATCCTCCGCGGTGGCCAGGGCATAAAGGACCGGCAGGCGGGGATGCAGGACGATGAAGCCCGGCGAATCAAGCTCTGCCGCCACACCGGGCGCATCAATGAATTCCCCGTTGGTGGAGTTTAATTCTATCGAGTAGATGCCCGTGCTGGCGGCATACTGGGAACGGGCGGTCCCGAAAAATACAGAGAGGTTATCCGCTGAAAGTTGGGAGGATAATGCTGTCATGACAATCAGTGTAGTTAGCTTGGACATCAAATTTGGAAACTTATACATGGCAGCATGCCGGCGAGTCGATGGCAAACAGTTGCGGGGGGGGCTATTCCCGACGGGGGAAGATGAGGGGCTTATGGTGGACTTTTCTGCGGACCCACTGGATGGATTCACTGACCCGGGGCTGGCTGACGATGCGGATTTGTAAGGCATGCTTCCCGGGAAAGTCGATCAGGCTTAGACCGATGATCAGGGTCAGGAGCCCCTGCCCCGGAAGGAGGAGCAGAACCAGGCCGGATATGACCAGGGCCGCGCCAAGAATGTTCTTCAATATGTGGAGAATCTGCCGGAAGGGGCGTCGCCGCAACTGCTTGCTGGAGATCCGGACAAAGTAATCCTCCGGCATCCAGGCAACAATGATGGGGATCGCGCCCAGGCTGCCGACAAGGAGTATGGCCCCGAAGACCCCCGTCCACGCCAGAAGGGCCTCGTGTTCCACCAGCCAGTCGAGCAAAGCCATGCATCCAGATTAGTCCCAGGTTCCGGAACCTGCAACACCTGTCTTCAGTCAGGCCCGACTCAGGGCCTGATTTCCTGCAGGTGCCGCCTCAGAGGACCGAGCCGGATCTTTCCCTTTTCATGGCCCGTGTCCGGCATCTTGGAGAGGATAAAGAGGCCAAGGACAAACAGGACCACGATGTCAATGGCCACATAGGGGATCTTCACCACGTCGAGGCCATGCGAACCTTTTTGCCTTCTATGAGCGGGCAAAGTCGGCTTTTTCGGTGGTAAGGACGGGGGAGACGGCCAAGTACGACAATATCATCCTGGAAAAGGGGGTTACCCCCTGCTGAGTCGTCAGGTCCTGACCTCGGTGGTGGTCCGGGCCCGGTATTGGGCTGGGGTCGTGCTAAGGTGTTTCTTGAATATGTAAGTGAGGTACTCCTGGTAGTTGAATCCGCTCCGCTCGGCGACATCTATCAGGGGCAGGTCGGTGAAGGTGAGCATGTCCCTCGCCCGGCGAAGCTTCACCGCCAGGATGACATCGCCCACGGTGCGGCCCAGCTGATCCCGGAAGCGGCGCTGGAGAACGCTGCGTGAGAGACCCGAGGCATGGGCTATTTCGTCCACGGAAATTCGCTGGCAGGCCTTTTCACGAATTTGCTGCAAGGCCTTGACGAGGGCAGGGTCATTCACCGCAGTGGCATCGCTGGAGGCCCGCAGGTGCAGGGTCAGCGGGGGAGTTTCCACCTGCCGGGTTGAGACATCAATCCCTGATATCAGCCGGTCCAGCAGTTTTGCCGCCTCGTAGCCGGCCCGGGCGTGGCTGGGCTCAACGCTGCTGAGCCGCGGACGGCAGAGGTCGCAGAAGGGCAGGTCGTTGTCGACCCCAATGATGCTGACCAGCTCCGGTACCAGTAGCCCAATCCTCTGGCAGGCTTTCATCACCATCGGGCCGAACTGGTCGCTGGCCACCATCAGGGCCAGGGGCTTGGGGAGGCGATCCAGCCAGTGGGTGACTTTTTCAACATTCTCATTCCAGTGTCCGGCCCTCTTTTCCTCCGGGCTGAGCAGGTAGGTCCCTGTCTTGAGGGCCCGCGGAGCAACCGTTTCCATGAAGGCTTCCTGCCGCTCAATGGACCATCGCTCGTCAACCAGACCGAAAAAAGCGAAATTGCGGTGCCCGGAGGAGAGGAAGTTCCTCGCCACCATCTGGCCAATGGCCCGGTCGTCCGGCTTTACCAGGGGATATCCGGTGCCTGGGACGTTGCCGAGGACGTCCACTACCGGCATGTTCTTCTTTCGGATGTGCTGGAGGACATTTTCGCTGGAAATACGGGCGATAATTCCATCCCCGTCCCACTGGTCGAGGCCGCTGGGCTCGGTCGATCCAAGGTACCCGCCGGGGTGGAATACCGACCAGTCATCCTGTTCGTGGAGGTATTGGCTGATGCCGGTCAGGATGTTCCGGCCGGAGGCAAGGGCGGTTTCAACGAGAATGGCGACGCGTTTCATGGGTTTGACCTGATTTCTTAATAGAATGATCTCAAGTCATCTTTTAGCGAGCCAATAATGCTGTTAATATGGGATCCTCAAAATAGGGGAGTAGAACATATGACCTTGATCGCAAACTCAACCAAACAGTCCGATGTAATGAGCAGTCGTGCCGCAGCGCAGTTTGAGCGCCAGTGGGGCCTTGCACCAAGCCACGTGGCAGTTGCCCCGGGACGGGTCAACGTCATCGGTGAGCACGTCGACTACAACGGAGGCTGGGTGTTGCCAGCAGCCATCGAGCGCTACATGGTAATGGCTATCAAGCGGCGCTATGACAACCGGGTCCGCCTGGCCAGCGAGAGCTACGACGGCGTGATTGAGTTTAGCCTGGACGAGCTGGAGCCCGACAGCGCAAAGGACTGGAGCCGATATATCCGCGGGGTACTGGGGGGTCTTCGTGATGCCGGGCATGAGCTGATTGGTTTTGACGCTTATGTTGACTCGACCATTCCTGTCGGGGGTGGACTCAGCAGTAGCGCCGCCCTTGAGGCCGCCACCGGACTGGCTGTTCTCGCCCTGCTGGGGGCCAGCATGGATCGATTCGCCCTAGCCAAGCTGTGCCAGAAGGCGGAACATGAGTACGCCGGGGTACCGTGCGGGATCATGGACCAGGCCGCGATCCTCAATTGCCAGGCTGGCCATCTGCTCTTCCTCGATTGTGAAGAGGAAACCTTTAAACAAGCCCCGTTCGACGCGCCCGACTGGCGCCTGATGATCATCAACTCAGGGGTGGCCCACGAATTGGCCGATGGTGAATACGGCAAGCGCCGGGCAGCCTGCCACAAGGCGGCCGAAATTCTAAATGTCCCCACCTTGAGGCACATCTCCGTCGATGAACTGGAGCAAGTGCTGGCCCATCCCGGCCTTGACGAGGAGATGGTCCGGGCGGTCCGCCACAACGTGACGGAGAACGACCGGACCCACCGTACGGTGGCCGCCCTGGCCGCTGGCAAGATCAACATCGCCGGGCGCCTGCTCAACAAGAGCCATGATTCCCTCCGGGATGATTACCGCGTCAGCTGTGATGAACTGGACTTTATTGCCGCTACCGCCCAGCAACTGGAGGGCGTGGCCGGCTGCCGGATGACCGGCGGCGGGTTTGGTGGCTCGTGTATTGCCATCGTGCAGAAGGATGTGTCGGCCTCGGTGGCCGGTCGCATCGCCACTGCATTCCAGAAGAAATTCGGCCATCGGCCGGGCATCTTCCTGACCGCACCCGAATCCGGGGGCTGGGTCGAGACTTTCAACTGAAACTACCACTGAGCAATATTTCCGTGGATAAAGCATTACTTCCGCACCGTCGCCGTAATCCGTTGACCGGCGAGTGGATTCTCTGTTCACCGCACCGGGCCACCCGTCCGTGGCTTGGCCAAACCGAAAAGGTTGCCGGCGATGACCGCCCGGAGTATGATCCGGACTGTTACCTGTGCCCGGGTAATTCCCGGACCAGCGGGGAGAAGAACCCCGAGTATACCGGGACCTACGTTTTCGAGAATGACTTCCGGGCCCTCTTGGACGAGGAACCGAGGGTTATCAAGCCGGGGCACCCGCTGCTGGAACGCGCTGATGTGAACGGCACCTGCCGGGTGATTTGCTTCTCCCCGAAGCATAATGTCACTATTTCCAGGATGGAACCCGCTGAAATTGTCGGGGTGATCAACACCTGGAAGGAACAGACCGCCGAGCTCAGCCAGAAGTACAAGTGGGTCCAGGTCTTTGAAAACAAGGGCGCCGTGATGGGTTGCTCCAATCCGCACCCGCACGGCCAGATCTGGGCGCTCAGCGAGGTTCCCACGTTGCCGAGCCTGGAGGATGTCAACCAGAAGGCTTATCTGGAAAAGAACGGCACCCGCCTGCTCAAGGACTATGTCGAGCTGGAAATGGAAAAGCAGGAGCGGGTTATCTGCGCCAACGATGACTGGTCGGTGGTGGTTCCTTATTGGGCAACCTGGCCCTTTGAGACCCTCTTGCTGCCCCGCTTCGACATCAAGCGCATCACCGACCTGACCGCCGCCCAGACGGCTTCGCTGGCACCCGTGATGAAGGAACTTCTGCAGCGCTACGACGGGCTCTTCAATTGTGACTTCCCGTATTCCATGGGATGGCATGGGGCACCGTTTGACGGCGGTGAAGGCGACCACTGGCAATTGCATGCCCATTTTTATCCGCCGCTGTTGCGGTCGGCCACCGTGAAGAAGTTCATGGTCGGGTACGAAATGATGGCGGAAGCCCAACGGGACATCACCCCGGAAACCGCTGCGGAGCGCATCCGCGGGGTAGAGATTTAACACCTGCAGGAACACGAATCTTGAGTATGAAAGTATTGGTAACAGGCGGCGCCGGCTATATCGGCAGTGTGGCAACAGAGATCCTCGTCCGCGAGGGTTACGAGGTGCTGGTTTTCGACAACCTGCAGCAGGGTCACAAGGACGCCATCACTGAGGGGGCCAAGTTTGTTGAGGGCGATCTCAAGAACTACGACGATATTGAGCAGGCTATCGCCGGATTCAAGCCGGAGGCGGTGATGCACTTTGCCGCCAATTCCCTGGTCGGCGAGTCGATGGAGAAGCCCTTTCTCTACCTGAACGACAACGTTGTCAATGCGCTGAACCTGCTTAAGGCAATGGAAGCGCATGACGTGAAGAAGATCATCCTTTCTTCCACCGCCAACTTGTTTGCCGATCCGCTCAAGATGCCGATCGAGGAAGACGAACGGATCATTCCGGGAAGCCCATACGGCGAGTCCAAGGGCATCATCGAGCGCTTCCTGCACTGGTTGTCGATCACCAAGGGCCTGAAGTTTGCCTGCCTGCGTTATTTCAACGCCGCCGGGGCCACCGAAGTCCATGGTGAGGACCACAACCCGGAACTGCACCTGATCCCGATTATCCTCCAGGTTGCCCTAGACAAGCGGGAGAAGGTCTTCATGTTCGGGGATGACTACGACACCCCGGATGGCACCTGTATCCGCGACTACATCCATGTCGAGGACCTGATCAATGCCCACGTCCTCGCCCTCAATGCGCTGGACGAAGGCTGCCGGATCTACAATCTGGGCAACGGCAAGGGCTTCTCGGTCAAGGAAGTCATTGAGGCGGCCCGCAAGATCACCGGTCATCCGATCCCCGCTGACATCGCGCCGCGTCGCCCGGGTGACCCGGCCACGCTGGTTGCCGGATCGGAAAAGATCAAGTCCGAGCTGGGCTGGGATCCGAAGTTCACCGACATCGAGTCCATCATCCAGACAGCCTGGAACTGGCACTCGAAGAATCCGGACGGATACAAGGACTAACGGTCGATTCTTTTCAAAGGCCCCCGGTTTCCCGGGGGCCTTTTTTATTGGAAGGCAACCGGCCCGGGCCTTGTTTAAGGGGGCCAGCGACTGGGCAAACCCGCTGGTTCCTGCCTGAATTTCAAGGGTGCTAAGGGCATTGAGGGCGTCGATCAGGACCTCCGCGTCGAGGCGGCGGACTATGTAGTGGGAAAACAATGACACCGAATCCGGGTGGCTTGACCTGGGGATGGGGGAGCGCTGGTAGGCCTGCGAATTGAGGATCAGGCGGTAGGTGTGCTTCAGGCTATAGCCCGGCTGGGCAAACTCGGTTTCCAGGTAGGACAGCAGGACAGGGTTGAGGCACGGATTGTCTCCCCGGATATCGTCCGGTTCGTGTCAGGCCGCGACCCATCAGCCACGCCCAGGCACGGTTGAGGATGTTCCTCGCGAACCATGGGTTCTCGGGCCGGATCAGCCATTGAGCAAAGGCTTTCCTCGGATCCTCCCCGGTCTGCAGGCTGGCACGGGTCCCATCGGGGAATTCCACTTCGATGGGACCGTACTGGGCGGGATCCAGGTGGACGATTTCCTCTTTCCACTCGTCTGTTTTCTTGTAGGCCACCCGGGAGAAGATATGCGTCAGGCCGGCCCGCTGCTCCTCTCTCCAGTTGTCGAAGCGGACCCCCATTAGGGCCAGAGACACTGCCGCGGCAATGGTTCCGGGTTTCTGGCCCTCCATGGCTCGATAGAAATTGACCGCCGGGACTCTGAAGTTGCTCCCGCTGGAAGTCAGCAACTCCCTGGCAAAACATCGTAGCCGGTGTTGGCCCGGATCGATGCCTCGATCCATTTGTGATAGGCCTGTACTTCGTTGGGCCACAGGTTGATCGGGAACTCCGTCTTGATGCGCAGCAGGTCGCTCCATTTCAGCGTCCAGTAGTCGACGCGGGCCTCCGATTCCAGCAACTCCTTAATCAGCGCCGCCCGCCGCTGTTTCGTTTTCATCTCCCGGTAACTCCAGTACGCCTTCGCCTCCGGCACCGCCCCGATCAGGCGGTCGATCCTCCCCGCTAGGGTCGGGGTCCAGTCGGCTTCGTAAGGATTCACCTCCGCCCCCCCCCCAAAAAAAAAGGGGGAGAGCGTGGTCAGCGATGGCGTGCACAGGAGTATTCCTGCTATACAGCGAAGGGGTTTCTTTTTCATTTTGGGGACAGTCGACAGGAGCTCTAACTGGCCCATTTAACCGGTTGTTGTTTGCAACAGGCAATTCTTTGCCATTTCCCGTTTTGGTTGTATAAGGAAATGAATACCCTTCTCTTAAGAATGTTTAAATGGGAACCAGTTGCAAAAAACGGGTTGACTTCCCAGGTACGCTAATGAGACTCAATCTTATTATGAGCGGATTAAATGGGATGAACCGGAAAATGGGAATGGGCCGGGTATTGCTGATGATCCTGGCCATGGTGGTTACGAACCCGATGGCGGGTGGGGCCCCGACGCTGGAGGAGATGTGGACGATCATCCAGGAGCAGCAGGCGGAGATTATCCGGCTGAGGCAGCTGGTCGAGACGGGTCAGGCCGAGGTGGTGGAAGCGCGCAAGGAAGCGGCGGAAGCGCAGACGGTGGCTGAAGATGCCCGCAGCTCGGTGGATAGGACCCGGGAGCAGATTGAGGCGACGGCCCTGGCGGTGGAAGAGATGTCGGACACCGGCGGAAGTGGTTTTGGAGGCTGGTGGGACCGGACCTCGGTTGGAGGTTACGGTGAACTGCACTGGAACTTCTACGAGGATGCCAGCGACGCGGTGGATTTCCACCGGTTTGTATTGTTCGTGAACCATGAATTCAATGACTGGATTCAGTTATATACTGAACTGGAGGTGGAGCATTCGCTGTCGGGGAACGGAAAGCCGGGTGAAGTTGAGCTGGAGCAAGCCTTCATCCGGATGGACTGGAAGGAAAATTTCAGCACGGACGCGGGGTTGTTCCTGATGCCGGTTGGGATGATCAACGAGACGCATGAGCCGAACACCTTTTACGGAGTGGAACGCAACAACATCGAGTCGCGGATTATTCCCTCGACCTGGTGGGAAGCGGGCCTGAAGGGCACCTGGCGTTTTGGCAACGGATTGGCCATCGACGCCGGGGTAACCTCCGGACTGGACATGGACCCGAGCGGTGAAATCCGCGGGGGCCGGCAGAAGGTGGCCCAGGCGATCAATGACACGCCCGGTTATGTGGGGCGGATCAAGTATACGGGGATCCCGGGTCTGGATGTTGGGTTTTCCGCCTATTACCAGGACGATATGGCCCAGAGTTCAAGTGCTGACATCCAGGGGCTGTTGACGGCCGCGCATTTGGATTACCAGGCGGGCAGTTTCCGCTTCAGGGCACTGTATGCCCGCTGGGACCTTGACGGAACGGACAGCACGCAAGCGGAAAACCAGTATGGATTCTTTCTCGAGCCATCCTACCGCTGGGAATTGGATGAGCGTTACGGAGACATTGGCGTCTACTTCCGTTACAGCAATTACGAGTACTTCAGCGGCAGCCTGAAGGACAACACCATCTGCGAGATCGGGGTCAATTACTGGCCGACAAACTACGTCGTCTTTAAGGCCGACCTGCAGGAGGTGTCTGAATCCGACCAGTACAAGTCGAAAGGGGACAAGATTTTGAACCTTGGCGGCGGCTATCAATTCTAACCGCGGATGGGGTTCCGCGGTACAGTTAAATGGGTATGCATTTCCCTCCTGGCCGGTTGCCTGGTGCAGCCGGCCATGGGGGAAATTTTATTGGACCCGGTCGAGTTCATTGAGCGGAGCTTTACCGGAGAACCGGAGAAAAAGGTCCTTTGGCTGAACAAGGATCTGAAGGGCCAGGCGGCCGACATCATGGGACACCCCTACAAGGGTCTGCGGGTGCGTTATTGGGCGCTGGGGAACCGGACGGCTTGGATCCTCGAGGAAATCGGCAAGGTTGAGCTGATCACGGCAGGCTTTGTCGTCGAGCAGGGACGCATGGTGGACATGCAGGTCCTGGTTTACCGGGAAAGCCATGGCTGGGAGGTCCGGTATCCATTTTTTACCGACCAGTTCAAGGGTTTGGGACTGAAGAACGGCCGGGGACTGGACAGGAAAATTGACGGTATCAGCGGAGCGACCCTCTCAGTGAACGCGCTGGTCCGGCTTTCGGAGCTGGCCCTGTTCTTTGCCCGGGAGGTGGCTGAATGAGGTTTTTCCTGCCAAGAAAGCCGGTGATCCTGGGCTTCCACCGATGGTTGGGTGCCCTGGCGGCGCTTTTCCTGCTAGTCCTGGCTGTTACCGGCCTGGCCCTGAATCATGCCGAAAGGCTGGGCCTGAACGATTTCCAGGTGCGCGCGGATTTCATTCTTGCGCGCTACGGGATGCCGGTGGCGGAGGATATCACCTCCATTGGAATGGGTACAAATGATATTGTCTCGCAACTGAATGGCACGCTTTACCTGAACGGGAAAGAGCTTGCTCCAGGGGCAGCGGTTGCCGGAATCCACCAAGGGGATGAACTGTGGGTGGTGGCCACCAGCGACGCCCTTGTCCTGCTGACCCCGGAGGGCGAGTTTGTCGAGCGAATCGTCGTTGGGGAATTGCCATTCCGGGAAGTGCGACAATTAGCCAAGGACACGGGAGGCGATTCTGTCATCGTGGCTGACAACGGATTGTGGAAGCCGGGGCCACAGTGGCTGGAGTTCAAGTCCTTCAGGGGGGAATACACGATCGGCCCTGTCCGTGAGGTGAACCTCGACGAGGGACTGGCCGGATCCATCCTTGAGCATAACCGGGGCAGGGGAATCAGCCTCCACCGGGTCATGCTGGATCTTCACTCGGGTCGGCTGTTGGGCGTGAATGGAGGGATCGTAATGGATCTGACCGCTGTTTCCATCCTGCTGCTCATTTCCTCGGGGATATCCGGCTGGCTGCGCAGGCGGCGCTGGCCTGTCCGTGGCCAGCCCTGATTGCCTGACGGGGCGGTTCACATGAACCTCATACTACTCTTGCTGCTTTTCTGTTTCCGCGAACCCGGCCGTATCC
>JBMTVW010000023.1:0-21367 GCA_049451775.1 Opitutales bacterium
CCCGGGCTGTTCCGGTGAGGTCGTTCATCAAGAGGAATCAATATGTCATTCATGATGAAGAAAATCGCGGTGGCCGGATTGGCCATGGGAACACTTCTTGCGCAGGGAGCGGCCCCGGTGATCCGGGATGATGCTCCGGCCGAAGAATGGGATTTGGCCTACCCTGTGGGAAACGGCCGCCTCGGGGCCATGCCCCAGGGGGAGTTCCCCCAGGAACGGATCCTTCTCAACGAGGAGACCATCTGGGAGAAACGCGGTGAATTGCTGATGCCAACGGACAGCGCCGAACATCTGGAGCAAATTCGCCAGCTGGAGGCCTCCGGGGATTATGCCGCCGCCGATAAGCACTTTGAAGCGCATCTCCAAAACAAAACCAGCCCCTATTCATACCAGCTGGCGGGATGGCTGGATCTGGCCTATCACGGGGTGCCGCAGTTGGAGTCCACCCTACGTCGGCTGGACTTGGGGACGGGGATTGCCGGGAGTGTCCACCTTCTCGCCGACGGAAACGAAATCTACCAGGAGGTATTTGCCTCCGCCCCCGACGATGTGGTGGTGGTTTCGATCCGCTCAGGGAAGGCCTTCGGGCTGGATGTATCCATGGCCGGGGCGAAGATGACCGGGGCCGACCTGGTCAGGCGCGGATCGGGCAGCGGCTCCGGAGGGACACAGTTTGAGGTGCGGGTCCGGGCATCCGGCGACGGGATCGTGCGGGAGAATGGCACCGTCATCTCCGTGGAAAAGGCGACCGAAGTGCGCCTGTATATCTCCGTGGCCACCGACTTCAACCGGATCAATCCGGCAACGCCGCTTGGTGATGGCTGGGCCGCCGTGGCCCGGGAATCCCTCGACGCCCTGGAGTCGGTCCCTCCCGGTGAAATCCGCAGCCGCGCCATTGAGGATCACCGCGGGTATTTCGACCGGGTGACGATCAATCTCGGGGAATCCGCTGGCAGTATCCAGGGTCTGACTACCAAGGAACGCCTTGACCGGATCCGCAAGGGCGCCGATGACGACCCCGATCTGGTTGAGACGTATTTCCAGCTGGGACGCTACCTGCTGATCGCCTCTTCGCGCCCAGGATGCCTGCCGGCCAACCTGCAGGGCCTGTGGAATCCCCACCTCAAGCCCCCCTGGGCCTCGGATTACCACCTCAACATCAACCTGCAGATGAACTACTGGCTGGCCGAGACCACCCATCTCGGGGAACTGCACCGGCCCGTCTTCGACCTGCTCCGCACCTTCCAGCCCACTGGCCGGGAGATGGCCCGGCGACTGGGAATGAAAGGGTGGTGCATGGGCCATGCCACCGATGTCTGGGGCAGTGCCCGCATCATGTCGCGCCGGGCCTTCTGGGCCGGATCCTTTTTCGGGGGCCAGTGGATGACTTTCCATATTCTCGAACACTACCGGTTCAACCGTGACAAGGCCTTCCTTGAGGCTAACTGGGATATCCTCACCGCCTCCACGGAATTTGTTGAGTCATGGCTCATACCGGGACCCGGAGAAGGGGAATTGATGGCCCGTCCGGCCTGCTCCCCGGAGAATGCCTTTCGCTACCGGGATACCAGCGGAAAATGGATTGATGCCGGTCTGTCCGCGGGCAACACCTTTGACCAGTTCATGGTCCTGCAGGTGTTTAGTGACTACCTGGAGGCGGCCAGCGCCCTCGGTCGCCAGGAGGATCCGCTGTCTCAGCGTGTCCAATCACTGCTTCCGCGGGTTTACCGGCCACGGATCGCCCCCGACGGGCGCCTGATGGAGTGGCGCCTTCCCTTTGGGGAGAAGGATCCCGCTCACCGGCACATTTCCCACGTCATCGGGGCCTTTCCGGGAAACCAGATTGATCTCGACGACGATCCGCGGATGCGCGGGGCGGTGATGAAATCGATTGAGCACCGGCTAAGGGAGGGCGGGGCCAAGACCGGATGGAGCCGGGCCTGGACGATAGGTATGTTTGCCCGGCTCTCGGATGGTGAACAAGCCTATGAGAACCTGCACGCCATCCTTGAGCGCTCCACCCTCGACAACCTCTGGGATACCCATCCACCCTTCCAGATTGACGGGAATTTTGGCTCCACCGCGGCCATCGCCGAAATGCTCCTGCACAGTCACAATGACGAGATCCGCCTGCTTCCAGCCCTGCCGCAGCGCTGGCCGGACGGGCATTTCAAGGGACTGCGGGCCCGGGGAGATGTCACGGTGGATGTAAAGTGGACCCAGGGCCGTTTAACCGAGGCGGAGCTGCATTGCGGTGACCGGTGCCCGGATTCCATCCGGGTGCGGGCGGGTGAATCGACCCTCGACCTGAAACTGTCCCCCGGGGCCTCGATCCGCCTCACCGCGGAGGATTTTCTCCCGGAAAGAAGGGAGTGATACCGTGACCACCTATTGCCAGGTATCGGTCGGTGATCTGTGGCATGGGCCCTACCATGACAAGGAGTACGGATTTCCCCTTGCCTCCGACAGCGCCCTTTTTGAGCGGCTGGTCCTCGAGATCAACCAGGCGGGACTGTCATGGCTGACCATCCTCAAGAAACGGAAAGGATTCCGCAGGGCCTACCGGGGATTCGATATCGCCACTGTAGCGAATTTCGACGACACTGACCGGGCCCGGCTGCTGGCCGATCCGGCCATCATCCGCAACCGGCTGAAGGTGGAGGCAGCGATCTGGAACGCCCGGCGCATACTCGATCTGCAAGCCGGGTACGGTTCCTTCCATGGCTGGCTGGAACACCATCACCCGCTGCCAAAAGCGGAGTGGGTGAAGCTCTTCCGGAGGACCTTCAAGTTCACCGGTGGGGAAATCACCGGGGAATTCCTGATGAGTACCGGTTACCTGCCCGGGGCGCACGTGGAGAGCTGCCCGGTGTACAGGAGGATCCTTTGCCTGCGACCCGCGTGGACGCGGGCCTGAGACCGGCCCATCAGCCCTTCGCGGTCAGCGTCTGCAGGGCGAAGGTTTCCATCTCGCGCTTGACGTCCTGCAGGAAATGGGCCCCCGCGGCTCCATTGAGCCAGCGGTGATCGAAGCTCAGGCACAGGGCCGTCTGCTCCTCGTGAATATCCGGGCCGCGCTTTTCCCAGTGGGCTTCCCCGAGGAAAACGGTGGCGATGGCCGGTGGCACGACCAGGGGCAGGGCCTCCCTGACGCTGTATCCCCCCATGCTGGTCAGGATCAGGGGTACCCGGGCTTTGGAGCGCATCCTTCCGGTGCGGGCGGCCTCGATGGCCTGCGCGTAGGCATCAAGGAAACCCGGCCCATCGAGGCGGTTGGCCTCCGGGATGATGGCGGTGTCCAGGGCGTCCTGCTGCAGGGCCACGGCGATCCCAAAATCAAAGGCCTCGTTGGGGGTCAGGGTGTCGTTCTGGTTGATGGTGCAACAGAATATCGGGTGCCGTTTCATGGCCTGGACCAGGCACCAGGCCACCATGACCGTCGGCGAGGGGGCGTCCTTGCCCATCGCCGCCTTGGCCTCGGCCCGCGTCCGACGGATGTTCTCCCAGCCCGCCATGACGGTCATGTGCGCCGGGACGACATTCTTCAGCTGGGCGATGACCCGCGGCGGCAGGCCTCCCTCGGTTGGCTTTGCTCCGGCCTGCAGGGCCTCCTCCGCAAGGTCCTTCAGGTCGGGCATCAATCCGGCTGGCGGGGGCGGGGCCGCCGATGAGACGACCTCCAGCTCGGCAATCACCTGGTCAACGCTCACCTCATCCTCCTCGGCGATTTTCCAGCCGATGAACCGCCCGGAACAGGGGGCCTCGATGGGGAAGAGGGCCTTGTCGGTCTCCACCTCGCACAGGGGGTCGTCCGGCTCAATTTCATCCCCCGGCTTGGCCAGCAGGGAAATGACCCGGGCATTGGTGATGCCTTCGCCCAGTATCGGCACCCGGATTGTCGTCAGGGTGACTTCCTCTTGTCCGCCATTGTCTGCCATGGTTTCCTTTAATTTCTCCAACAGGGGATTGTGTAGTGGTTCGACTGCTACGGCGGGCTCTTCCCGGGCCCACTCGAGGGAAAGAAGCTCCTGGATCTTGCGGGCCACGTCCTTCTTGTCCGGAAGGGCGGCATACTCCAGCACCGGGTTGTACCCGATGTTGACATCCGGTCTTGCCACGAGGGTGGGCGGGGCCTGCAGGCGGCTGAAGAGGTCGCCGTCGGCAATAACCCGGGTGATGATGTTCTGGCCCACCGAGCAGGACTCGGCATCCTCCTGGACAACCATCAGGCGCCCGGTCCTGGCGACCGAAGCGGCGATCGTTTCCATGTCCAGCGGAACAACCGTGCGCAGGTCGATGACCTCGACCGCATCGGCTGGACCGAGGAGTTCCAGCGCCTGCTGGACAATCTCGGTGCCGTTGCCCCATGTCACCACCGTCAGGGCATCCCCCCGCCGCCGGACGACGGCCTTGCCGAAGGGGACGGGAACGATCGGACCCTCAAGGGCCCGGGGACTCCACATCAGGTGCTTGGGAATCAGAATCAGGGTGGGCGAGTGGCCATGGAAAGCCGTCCAGAAGAGTCCGGCCGCATCCTCGGGGGTCGACGGAATGGCTATTTTCAGCCCCGGGAAGTGGGCGAAGGCCCCCTCGTTGGACTGGCTGTGCCAGAGGGCGCCCCCCGGCAGGTAGGCCCCGTAGGGGGCATAGATGACCGCCGGGGCCGACCATTCACCGTTGGTCCGCCAGTGCAGGGTCGAAAGCTGGGAGATCAGCTGGTTGAATCCTGGCCAGATAAAGTCGGTGAACTGGATTTCGAACACGGGCCGCTTGCCGTAGGCAGCCATGCCCACCGAAACCCCGCAGATGGTGGATTCCGCGAGGGGGGAATTGAAGACCTGGTCCGGGGCACGGGTGGAAAGTCCCCGGGTGAGGCTGAAGACGCCCCCCTTGGGGTCCTCGATGTCTTCACCAAAGAAAACCACATCCCGGCTCTTTTTGACCGCGGCATGGAAAACCGCGTTGATGGAGTCGACCATCCGCGGCTGGTCGGTATCGAGTTCCAGCCGGAGCGACGGGGCCTTGGTGGAGGGCCCGAGTACATGCTTCATCAGGTCGTCCGGATGCGGATCGAGCTCATTCTGGGCCCGGTTGTATTCCTCCCGGACCTGTTGGGCGATTGACTGCTGCAACTCCCCGAATTCCTCCAGGGTCAATACCCCCATGGCCACCAGGTCGTCCCGCAGGCGGTTGATCGGGTCCTTTTCATCCAGCTGGGCCAGCTCCTCCTCCTTGCGGTATTTGCGGTGGTCATCGGCGCTGGAATGGCTGGAGATCCGTTCAGTGCGGCACCAGATAAACTGTGGGCCCTTCCCGGATCGGGCGGCCTCGATGGCGGGGTGGACAACATCATAAACCTCGTCCACGTCGCACCCGTCAATCCGCTTCCACAGGCTGTCGTTGAGCATGCCAATGGCCAGGGGGTTCATCTTCCCGGTCACGGTGGAGATGCCGATGCCGTTATCCTCGACCAGGAAGACCACCGGGAGCTGCCGCTCGAGGGCAAAGGCCACCGCCTCGAAAAAGTCCCCCTGACGGGTCCCGGCGTCGCCGATGGTGGCCAGGACCAGGTTCGGCTTGCCATCCAGCTGGATGCTCCAGGCCAGTCCGGTTGCCGGGAGCATCGAGGCGGCAACGACCGAATTGATGGAAAAGATGCCCAGTTTCCGGCTGCTGTAATGGGCCGGCATCTGGCGTCCACCGCTGTCGCTGGCCCGCTTGGCAAAGAACGATAGGGCAAGCTCGTAGGTATCGATTCCCCTAGCCAGGGCAATGGGCCGGTCACGGTAGTGCCCGACATGGAAATCCCCCTCCTTGAGCAGGTATCCGGCCACCGACAGGGCCTCATGGCCCATTCCGGAGACGTGGAACCATCCCTTGCCCTGCCGGATCAAGCTCTGCTCACGCAGGTCGCAGGAACGCGAAAAGAGCATGGTACGAAGGAGTTTCTTCTTATCCGTTGCGTCGAGTCGGGCCATGTCGGGTGAGGGATAGGGTTATTTCTTGTTCGCTTCGGCGGGTTTCTTTCCCGGAGGCGGAGTGGTGCGTGCAGCCCACTCGATGGCCAGGCCGGGGTCCCCGGCAGCCTGGGCCACCGGGATGCCACGCTTCAGGAAGGCCAGCTTGATCGCTTCCGGCATCGATTTCTTTTCCAGTTTCCGGTAAATATCGAGCCCCGCCGCGGGATCGCCGAGCTTGGTCAGGGCGTCCGCTATTTCCGCGAACAGTCCCCAGTCGAGGGAGTTGTCGAGGGGCACCTGCGAGGCCAGGGAAAGGCAGGACAAGGCTTTTTCGGTGTTGCCCACATCCTCGTACAGGCGGGCCCGGGTCAGGGCCAGGGCCGGCCCCGGGGTGTCGCGCATTCCCCGTGAGGCAAGCCTGAAGGCGGCGTCGGTTTCCCCCTCGGCCTTCAGCTGGTTGATCTGCCGGATCAGGACATACTGGTCCTCAAGGATGGACTGGGGGCTGCCCACCGTGGCCGCCTGTTCCTCTAGGCCGACCCGGAAAGGACGGTAAAGGGGATCCCCGACCGAGATACACTGCCAACTGAGCCCCGGCAGGGCGTAATAAGCCGCGTCCCCGAAGTTCCAGCCATCGGCAAGGGCCTGGAAGAAGAGGTCGAAGTGGTGGGTCAGGGTCAGGTAGGGTTCAGCCACGTTGCCAAAAGTGGCGCTGACGCCCTTGTCGACCAAGGGACCGACCCAGCCCTTGTGGGTGGAGCGCACCTCAACCGCTGAGAAACTGTGCAGGTGGGCGGCCACCGCTCCCACGGGGAAGCGAAATCCCGGCAGGACAAAGGGTCCGTTCCGGTTGGGCGCATACCATCCGGCGTACAGGACCGGGGCATCGAAACGGTCGGTGGCCTTGAAGGTGGCCCGACGCGTCTCATGACTGGTATCGTATCCCAGGCCCTTAAAGAGTTCAGCCGTCCTGGCCATCCATTCGTTGCCAAGGGCATAGGCGTTTTTCCTCGCATCCTCATCGACGTAGGCCCGGCCCCGGAGGCCCTCTTGCTCACCTGCAAGGGCACTGTCAATCATGCCGATGACGGCCTTCGGAGAGGGCCCGTCCAGACGGCAGACCCGCAGGATGTCCTGGTGGCGGCCCGGGTTGGACTGCTTGTGCAGGGGATTTGGGAAAAACCCCCTGAGGGGGATGTCGCGCTTCAGCAACAGGGCCAGCTCCCCGTCGACCGAGGCCTCATTGCGGGAGAGGTTGCCTTGGCTGAATTGCATCAGGAGCACCGGGGCTCCCCGCCGGAATTGCTTTTGCAGCAGGGGTTCATCCGTCTGGGCCATCTCGTTGGGGATGGGTTTCACCCGTGTTGGAATCCCGTAGCAGAGGACCAGATAGCGGATCGGGTTGCTGAAAACGGTGGCCGTCTTCCGCCCCAGGTCATCGACCGTGCCCTCGAAGGCGTCGATCAGGCGACGATCCAGCAGGGCCTGCAGAAGCGGGTTGTGGATGGTTTCCAGGTAAAGGGGCCGGGGAATATGCTCCTCGACCGAGGTCTCGAGCACCACCAGGTTTTTATCCGGGATGCCGCGCCTCTCCATATAGGCCCGGGCCACCTCGAGGGAGCCTTCCATGGAAGAGTTGGCCACCACCACCACGGAATCGGGTCCGGGAGCCTCGCCCTGGCCATGGGAAATTGAAGCGACAGGCAGCAGGGCCGCCAGGAAGACGGGTGCGGTTCGCTTCAGAAAAAGGAGCATATCAGCTCATCAAACAAAAGCCTGCCCATGAGGCAAGACAACAAAGGATCAGGGTCAGGGCCAGATAGACGCCCGCCCGTTGCCTCTGGCCGCTCCTGAAGAGGATGACCGTCTCCAGGATGAAGGTTGAAAAGGTGGTCAAGGCCCCGCAAAAACCGCTCCCGAGCAGGGCCTGTGTCCAGCCTGGATCCGCCGGCAGGCCCATGGAGGCGGCAGCGAGGACAAGGCACCCGGTCACGTTGACCAGCAACGTGGCCAGAGGGAAGGCGCTGCGGATCCAGCGTCCGGCAAGGGCGCGCAGCAGGGCTCCGGCGGCGCCCCCGAGGCCCACGGCCAACACCATCAGTAAACTCACTCCGGCCTCCCTTCCACCGCTTTCTCAACCGGGGGAATGATCATCGCCACCAGGGCCAGGGCCACTCCAACCGGGAGAAGGAGATTGAGCAGGGCGGTCCCGAACTGCCCTGCCTGAAGGAGCTGCAGAGTCTCGTAGCTGAAAAGGGATACGGTGGTGAAACTGCCGCAGAATCCAACCATGTAGAGATACTTTCCCCCTGGATGGAGACGGTGCTGGGAAGCGTAGAGAACCGCCAGGGCGGCTGAGCCGGCCACATTGACGAAAAGGGTCGGGACCGGGAATCCACCCTCAAAGCCAAGGCCCAGCCACCAGCGGAGCAGGGAGCCGATCATCCCCCCAAGGCCGATAGCGACGATGTCGGTGAGGCTGAATTTCGGGAGTGTCATGGCTGTTATCCCTGCAGCCGGGAAAGGGTGCGCTGGTAGCTGAGAATGCCTTCCAGGATCGCCTCCACCAGCCGGTCGCGGTAGGCGGCTGAGCCAATGTTGCGTCCCTCCGCTGGGTGGGTGACAAATCCCCCCTCAATGAGAATCCCCGGCATGCGCAGGTCGCGCAACACAGTGAAGCGGGCCCGCTTCAGGCCCCGGTCGGTCGCGCCCAATTGGCCCGCCATGCTCCGCTGGACATAATAGGCAGCGAGGGTGTTCCATGGATCGTTCCCGTTGCCGGGGTAATTTTCCCGATCGCTGGAATGGAGGGAAGTGCGGGCACTGGATGGCTGGAACCGGGGGGTGAAGGCATAGGTCTCCACCCCGGAGACCTTGTCGCTCGCGGTGGCATTGAAGTGGAGGGAGACAAACAGGTCGCCTCCCATTTGGTTACCCTTCGCGGCCCGCTTCTCGGGGGGCTGGAATTCGTCGCGGTCACGGGTCAGGCTGACCCGGAATCCCTTGTCCTCCAGTTTGCGCTTGAGGCGCGTTGCCAAGTCGAGCGTGAGGGACTTTTCCCGCAGGCCAAGCGCATTATTTTCCGCGCCCGGATCCTTGCCCCCGTGGCCCGGGTCGAGGATAATGTGCCGCAGCACCGGGGGAGTCCCGGAGAGCTGGGGTGTCAGGATGGGGCTGACCTGATGGGTGAAGTCGCTTTGGCTGAGGTAGAGACGGTCCCGCGACTCGACCAGTGGGTATCCCAGGTGGATGCGGTTTCCGTTGAGCGAGAAATCCCGCTTGTGGACCTCGAAAACCATTTTCGTCCATTCCGAGGAGAGCTGGACCGACTTGCCCTTCTCCAGCCAGTGGGATTTCATTCCCAGCTTGCCGGCGACTTCCCTGAGCGAAAGGTACTGGGTGCCGTTCACTTCAAGCGCCTGCCCGGATAACGGCAGCAGGGCCAAAAGAATGCACCGGAATATCCTCACTCCTCGGATGGCGAAATGTCGTCGTTGTACTTCAGCTTGCGCTTGGCGATGGGAAGGGGCGACATCATGAGGTTGACATGGCGCCCGCTCAGCCGGGGAATGCCATCGGCCTGGCCGACATGGCTCAGATCCTGCGCGGCCTTGGCCACGACCTCGAGCCCAAGGTTCTTGTGCTCATTCTCACGACCCCGGAACATCAGGCTCAACTTCAGCTTGGCCCCCTTGAAGAGGAATTCCTCCCCATGGCGGAGCTTGGTCATGTAATCGTGTTCCTCGGTGCGGACCCGGAATTTCACTTCCTTGATCTTGGATGAGGAGGCCGCCTTGGCCTTGTTTTCCTTCTTCCGCTTGGACTCTTCGTACATGTACTTGCCGAAATCAAGGACCCGGCACACCGGAGGGCGTGCGTTGGCAGAGATTTCGACCAGGTCCAGACCGACCGCCTTGGCGGCGGACAGAGCTTCGTCGCGCGTGACGACCCCGATTTGTTTTCCATCGGGTCCAATCAACCGCACCTCGCGGGCGCGAATGCGCTCATTTTTCCGGACTTGATTTCCGCGGTCTTGGCGTCCGCGGCCACCAGCATATGGTTTTGGCATTTATTCCTTTGTTTCGTTCAGTCGGAGATTTATCCTGCAGTTTGTAGTGAAGAATCCTCCTTATAAGTCAGGCTCGAAGGTTTTGACAAGCTGGAATCCTGCTTGATTTCATGCTTCCGTCGACGAGACAATGGCATCGGCGAGCCCGTATTCGATTGCTTCCTCGGCATTCAGGTAGAAATCTCGGTCCGTATCCTTCTGGATTTTTTCGATCGGCTGACCGCTGGAATCGGCCAGGATGCGGTTCATTTCCTCGCGCAGCTTCTCCATTTCCTGTGCCTGGATATGGATGTCCACGGCGGCACCGCGCATGGTTCCCATGATCAGCGGCTGGTGGATCAGTACCCGGGAATGGGGATAGAGGAGACGTTTCCCCTTGGTGCCCCCGCAGAGGAAGATGGATCCCATGCTGGCGGCCAGGCCGACCACGATCACCTTGATCGGGCTGCTGATCAGCTTCATGGTGTCATAGACGGCCATGCCTGCGGTGATGGAGCCCCCGGGGCTGTTCAGGTAAAGGGTGATTTCCTTGCCTGGATCGCTGGCTTCAAGGAACAGGAGCTGTTCGGTGGCCAGGCGAGCGGAGTCGTCGTTCACTTCTCCCCAGAAGAAAATTTTGCGCTCCTGGAGAAACTTGCGCCGCATCATTTCCGACAGGGGCTGTTTCTGGAACTGCTCGGTGTCGTTGGAATCGTCGTTGAGGATCGGGCGGTTATGCATAATCGGAAAAGGTGGGGATTGAGCGGGAATGGGCAAGGCTGGCGATGTTTTTTTTCTAGGTCAGCCTGAATTCCAGTTTCCCGATGAGATCGAGAAGAAACTGTGGCTGTGCCCCGGGGAGGCGGCCACAGGCCTCGAGGGCCTTGCCGGTTTCCTGCCTGGCGGCAATCCGGCTGGCTTCCAGACCGTGCAGGGAGACATAGGTGTTCTTGGCCTGCCGGGCATCATTGCCGGTGGTTTTTCCGAGGACCTCCTCGGTGGAGGTGGCGTCGAGAATGTCGTCGATAATCTGGAAGGCCAACCCGAGGGAACGGCCGACAACAGCTATTTGCTGGTGGGCCTCCGGCGGGCATTGAGTCAGGTGCAGTCCCATCTGCAGGGCGGCGGTCAGCAGGTCGGCTGTCTTGTGCTGGTGGATGTAGTCGAGGGTTTCGGCAGTGATGACCGAATTTTCGGAAAGGGTGTCCACGACCTGTCCCCCGATCAGGTGCCGGCTATCCGCTGCCTCGGCCAGGCACCCCAGCAGGGCTACGCAACAGGCCGGCTGGTCCGCGTAGTGGGTGGCAATGAGGCGGAAGGCCTCCGTTAGCAGGGCGTCCCCGGTGAGGACGGCGACGGCCTCACTGAACTGGACATGGGCGGCGGGTTTGCCCCGGCGCAGGGGGCTGTCATCCATACAGGGCAAGTCATCATGGACCAGCGAGTAAGTGTGGAGACACTCGATGGCCACGGCGGCGGCCAGCGGGTCGGCTTTCTGCGGGTAGAGGTCGGCGGCGGCCATCAGCAGCACCGGACGCAACCGCTTGCCGCCAACGGCAAGGCAGTAGTGCATGGCTTCGTGGATGGAGGCCGGGGCGGCGTCCCCGGGGGGCAGGAGCTGGGTCAGGCCAGCTTCCAGGCGGTCCTGGTAGGATTGGTAGGTTGTCTCGAAAGCGTCCATGCGGGTGGGAATATTGAATTGCGGTTGGCGCAAATTGCCCATTGGCTAATCCATAGCAAAAGGAGACATTAGGTAAATGGATAATATGGAAAAAGTTACCTGGCGCGTCTGGGAGAGTGAGGGCATGGGCAAGGCACTGCTGGTCGGTGGATTGCTGTTTTATATACCCGTTGTTAATCTGCTGCTCCTGGGCTACTTCAGCTGCTGGCTGAGGCAATTGACCCTGAACAAGGGCATGTCCCTGCCGGAGTGGAGGGATGGCCGGGCCATTGTCAACGAGCTGGGCCGGGCCATTGTCCCGTTTCTGGTCTGGGTTTGCGTTCCCTTCCTGCTGGCCTTGCTGCTGGTCTGGGCCATGGTCGGGTTGCTGGATTTGATGCGGTTGGGGATTTTCTCCGCCACGCTGGCCTGGATGCCGGTGGCCCTCGTCGCGATCCTCTCGCCGGTGGCCTTTATGGTTTCCATCATGCGGCTCTACCGGACTAATTACCTCAAGGAAGCTCTGGATGTCCACGAGGTCATCCGTGAATCGGTGCCGCGGATCAAGGGCTGCCTGTTCCCGTTGATCCAGTTCTACGGCATCATTCTCCTTGGGTGGCCCCTGGTGGGGTTTGCGGTCTTTGCCGCCATGATGCCCCTGCTGGCCCAATTGGTCCTGGTCTTCCGGAAAGCGGATGAGAGCTTGAAAAACCACCTGTTTTAGGTATCTGCATAGCTCTTTTTAGAAGAGAACGATGCCTACCTACGATTATTCATGCCAGAACTGCGGACACGACCTGGAGGCCTTCCAACGCATGTCAGACGATCCGCTGGAGATGTGTCCCTCCTGTGAGACGCCTTCCCTAAAACGCAAGATCGGCCTCGGTGCGGGGATTATTTTCAAGGGAGGCGGCTTTTATGAGACCGATTTCAAGGACCGGAAGGGGAACTCATCCTCGGGGACAACTTCCTCCAGCGCCGAATCCAAGGAAGCCCCCAAGCCCGAGAAACCAGCGAAGGCCGATGACAAGCCGGCCAGCAGCGGCGACTAGGGCCATGTTAATTTGCAGTCAAAGTGGCTCCCAATTCGGGGCCAATCCAGATCCGCGCTTGCCTCTTGAGGGCTGATTTTCTATTCCATTGGGGACAAGAAGAATTTTTTACGGAAATCGAACATGAGCACACAAGACGAAGACTTCGGGCCCGGATTAACCCCAGCCATCCTCCTGGGCATCCTGACCCTCCTGCTGGGCATGGCCCTTGGGGTGGCCAGCCTGGTCTCACAGCCGGTTGTTCCCGTTTCAAAGGTCCCGGAACCCGGTACCCTGAAGTCTGGAACGGTTTACTATGCCAAGGGGGCGCGCCTGGGCCGGACCGCGTGGGAGGCCAAGGAAGAGGCCTGGAAGGCCGGAACCGTCAGCGTTCTGGCCGTCAGCGAGGCCGAGCTCAACCAGTGGAGCCAGAACCGGCTGGATCCCTCCGGACCGGTCGGGACCGAGGTGGAGAGCGGCTGGACCAGCAAGTTCAACTTCACCGCCTTGTCCGTTAATTTCCTCATCCTTGAGGATACCCTGCAGATTGCCACCGAGCTGCGCATGGAAGGCCTTTTCCCGAACCGGTCATTTGTTTACATTGTCCGGGGGAAATTCGAATCGGCACCCGACGGGTCGCGATTCGTCCCGGAAAAGGGAACCCTTGGCTCGGCGGCCCTGGGATCTGTTCCATCGATCCGTAATCTCCTCTTCTCCAGAGTGGCCAGTAAATATTCCGCAACCGGGCCCGCCGAGTGGCTGCCGGAGTCGATGGAAAAAGTGGATTCGGTAGAGATCGCCGACGGAAAGCTTATTCTGCGGCGCCGGGCGGAGGGATAGGCCCCATGGACGAGCCGGATACCGGCATATCCCCGAAGGTGGTCCTCTTGTTCACCACCTTTCCCGTCCACTCGGAAACATTCCTGCAACGGGAAGTGGAGGCCCTGCGCGAGCAAGGTTTACCAATGAGGCTGGTTTCCCTCTGGGGCGGGGACGCTTCATGGAGGGGGATTGAGGTGGAAAAGGCCGGTCTGGTCTCCGCGCTTGGGGGAATCCTCTGGTTGCCGTGGTGGCTTTTCGCCCGGCCCCGGTTCTTGTTTCAGCTACTGGCGATGATCTGGCGACCCCGGGGATCCGGCTTACTGAACTGGCTGGAAAACCTTTTGGGCGTGGGCTATGCCCTTGGGTCCGCCCGGCGATGGGAGCAACACGGGACCACCCATTTCCATGCCGTCTGGGCCTCTGCCCCGGCCATGGCTGGCTGGGTCCTCTCCGGGCTGGGGAAGGCTCCATTTTCCTTCGGCGGCCATGCCTACGATCTCTTTGAGCGGGGCGGTGACGGATGGTTGAGGGAGAAAGCCACCGCCGCGGCCTGGGTCCGGACCTCATCCGAGGCCGGACGCAAGCGCCTCATCGAGAAAGGGGTTGATCCCGGGAAAGTCTACTTGGTCAGGCGCGGGTTGCTGCGCTTGCCGGATTCACATCACGGGAGGCCCTTTGGCAGTCCCTGCAGGATGGTTTCTGTGGGCCGGATGGTCGAAAAAATGGGATTTGACCGGCAGATTCCCCTGTTGGCCTCCCTGAAGGCACAGGGGGTATCCTTCGCAATGGACTGGATCGGCGACGGGCCGGAACGTCTGCGGCTGGAGAAAGCGGTGGCCAGGGCGGGATTGTCCGGGCAGGTTCGCTTCCGGGGCAGGCTGCCCTACGCTTCTGTTGAAGAATACTACCGGTCCGGGGATGTTTTTCTCTTTACGGGGAGGGTCGACCGCCGTGGAGACCGAGCCGGTCTTCCGAATGCGGTGGCTGAGGCCATGGCTTGGGGACTGTTCGTCTTCGCCACCCAGGTGGGCGGGGTCAGTGAAGCGATTGAGACTGGCCGGACGGGTCATCTCTGGCAGGGAGAACCGGATCCCGGGGACGTCCTCCGGATCCTGGGCGATTCGCCTGCTGGAACGGCCTGCCGGTGTGAAGCCCGCCGCTGGATAGAAAATTTGTTTGATCTGCGCCAGAATATCACTCCCCTTGTACGCCTTCTTTCGACTGTAACTTTTTGTCGGCCAATGGGTTGAACAGGATAAGGCCAATTCACCGGCACGGATAAGGAAATTTACAAAACAAGCAGTTATTGTGGCCGAAAACTTTAAAATCAAGAACCCCTTCAGCTCTCGGAACTCCATCCACCAGAGGTGCGTGAAGGACGAGGCAACCCGTGCCCGCCTGAAATACGATCCCTGGTACTACCACCTGAGTGCCCAGGATGGCACCCGGATCTGGAACCATGGCCGGGAAATGCTCATGATGAGCAGCAACGACTACCTCGGCCTGAGCTTTCATCCCAAAGTCATCGAAGCGGGAAAGCGGGCGCTGAATGAATGGGGCAGCAGCACGACCGGTTCCCGGTTGGCCAACGGTTCCCGTTCCTACCACCGGGACCTGGAGGAAAAGCTGGCCGCCTTCATCGGCAAGGAGGACGCAATGGTTCTCAATGCAGGTTACCTAGCCTGTATGGGAGCAGTGGCAACCTTCGCCCAGAAGGATGACTTGATCCTGGTGGACCGCAATGTCCACAGCTCCTTGTGGTCGGGTATTTTGCTCTCGGGAGCCGACATTGAGCGGGTGGCCCACAACAGTCCCTCCGATCTGCAGGATATCCTGGTGACGGAGGAGCGGTCCCGGCCGAAGATGCTGGTTGTTGAAGGAGTCTATTCCATGGAGGGCCACATCGTCCGGCTGCAGGAAATGCTGGAGGTCTGCCGTACCCACAATTGCTTTGTCGTGGTCGATGATGCCCATGGGCTGGGGGTGCTGGGCGACCGGGGCCAGGGCACCGTGGGATACCTCGACCGGACCGCCCAGGTGGATGTCATCTGCGGGAGCCTCTCCAAGTCGATGGCCAGCACGGGAGGATTCATTGCCGGGTCGAGGTCGATCATCGAGTACCTGCGGACCCATTCCAAGCAGACCATTTTCAGCGCGGCGATCAGTCCCTCCCAGGCCGCCTGCGCGCTGGCATCCCTGGAAATCCTGCGGAACGAGCCTGAGCACCGGGAACGCCTGTGGACCAACACGCGATACTTCAAGCGGATGCTGAACCAGATTGACGTCAACACCTGGGAGAGCGAGACCCCGGCGGTCCCGATTGTCATCGGCAACAAGGAACGGACCTACCGGGTCTGGAAAAACCTGATGGAGGAGGGCATCTTCACGGTCATGTCGATCCCGCCGGCGGTTCCGGCTGGCAAGGACCTGATCCGGACAGCGGTTTCGGCCCGGCACAGCCGGGAGGATCTTGAACGGATGGTGGAGGCCTTGAAAAATTGCCTGAAGAAGGTTTGAAATTATTCTCCGATCGGCAAACTTGGGGATAGCAATGTACGGAAGAAGCCCCAGTCTCCTCCTATGCCTGATGGTTGTCGCAGGGGCGTCCCCAGTCTGGGGCGGATTGAGTGTGGTTGACCGGAGCCCTTTCATCTGGCCCGGATTCGATTCCAGCGAGGCCGGCAAGCCGGCGGCTCGTCCCTCCTCGAGCGAGGATTTTGAATTTCATGCCGTCTACGAGCTATCGGGCAACATCCGGGTGCTCCTGCGGGACAACAAGAAAAATTCCTTTCATTGGCTGGAGGTCGGGAAGGAAGCTGACGGCTTGCGGGCAATCTCCTATGACCAGAAGAGCAACCAGCTGGTATTCGCCTATGAAAACCAGCAGAAGTCCCTGTCCCTGAAGGAACTGCCTAAGTGGGTCAGCACCCCCCTGGCCGCTGGCGCCGCCCCGTCCACAACCACCCGGCAGGTCCAGCCCACCGATTCCCGGAGCAGCAGCTCATCTGTCCGGCGAAGAGTCATCCGTCCTAGTTCCCGCACTACTACGACGCGGGACAGCGCCGTGGGAGGCACAACCCTTTCCGGAGGGGCTGAGGGCCCGCCGGTCCCAATCCGCCGTATCCCCAGCCGCCGGATGGTCAACAGCGATCCGGGGGTGGAAGCTCCTTCCTTTGTTCCGGATTCCCCCGGGCCAGCCCCGACGACTGAGCCACCCCCGGAAACGCCTCCAGCGGCACCGGCAGAGACGCCGACCAGAAGGCCCTGACCTACGTCCAGCGCATCCATCCGGTTGTACTTCACTCATGCTCCCTTGCAAAGATCGGCAAGGCACTCGTTTGTCCATTTGTGCAATGACTTGAGGGACGCCTCCATTTCCCCGGGAAGCTGGACTAGGTTTTTCCTTTTCGCGGGGAGTATTGTGGATGCCTTGATGTTGTCCGAGACATCCCCAAGGCTTATTTTTGCGGTCCACCTCTGTTTTGGATATCTGTTGACCAGCGGCCGTTCCATCCCGAGGAACCGGGTCAACCGCGCCAGGTGGGGATCGGGGTCTGCCACGAGTTCTTCATAAGTGACGAATGCCGCTGCCTTCCTGTCCAGCTTTTGAGCCAACTCTACAAGAGCCTTCAGGCGGTCGTCATAGTACCATGCCGCCGAACTCGTGTTCTCCGCGTAGGGCCAGCCCTCCTGCTCCAGCAGGCTGCTCATGGCCGGAACTGGGTTTCGGGTTATGAACAGGTACTTGATCCTGATCCCGTCCACTTGGACCGGTTGCGGGAAATACCGGCGGTGGACACACTTTTCCAGGTAGATGTAATCAGCTCTTTCCTCCACGCCGTTGTAATCGAGCAGGTGCCGCTTGAGTTGTTCGAAGTCTTCCCTGGAATGGTACTCGATCTTCGTTTCACCGGCGCTCAGTACTTCCGGGCGCTGTCCCACGATATGCTGCAGGAGGGTGGATCCGGATCGCATCGCTGAAAGGATGAAGATATATTCGTCCATAGGTTTATCCCTAGATGAGGGGCGTTCGCTCCCGGGGTAAATAAAAAAAGCCCCGACAGATGCCGGGGCTTGAAGGGAATTGCTTTAAAATCCGTTTTATCAGGCAGGATCACGGAGTTTTTGTGCGTTACTAATGTCGCCAGCACGCCAGATCCAGTTCCCGTCAGGATATTCGCCGAAGAAGAAAAAGCCTTCGCCAGCGCTCGGGTAGCCGGATGGATTCTTTACATAGAGCCAGCCTTCGATGCTCTGTGCGCCAGCATCGCCATCCGGAATTTCGAGGACACCGTCTTCGTTCTGGTCACGCAGGTCGTGGAAACCATTGATGCCGGAAATGAAGACCCATGTGCCTTCGGTTTGGCCATTGAAGAGATTCGAAGTGTAGACCCAGACGCCGCCGTCAAGGGACTTGTTGCCGGAATCCGGGAGCCAGAACATGATGGCGTCGAATTCCTGGCTGTAGAACCAGTTGTCTGCAGCGAAGTGGAACATGTTCTTGAAGCGGAAACTGAAGTACCACTGGTTGACGTCGGCTGCGACGCCGGGCTGGTAATCGTAGAAGTCACTGCCAAACCAGCTGACGACAAATGCGCCGCCATGGGGAAGCGCCGGGACCGGGTAGGTCTCAGCACCAACGGTCAGGCTGCCGTCCGAGTTGACGGTGGCATCAGGAGCAGCAATGGTGGTGGAACCGATGGTTAGGCTGCCATCCTGGTTGACTGTGCCCTCCGGCACCGGAATGGTGACGTCGCCGACAGTCAGGCTGCCATCCGTGTTAACGGTGGCATCCGGAGCGGTCTGGGCGCTGAGGGAGAATGCAAACAGCGAACCGATGAGGCCGGCCGCGATGATCTTCTTCATGATATTCATAATCTTTACTTTGGGTTTTTTTAAACAGTCGTGCTATTGGTTAAACACAGGAACTGGGCTGGGGTTTCAATCCAATGGCATAATTTTAGGTCAAAACCTGCAGGGAGTATAAGCCGAGTGGACGAAAAGGGATAAGGTATTTTTGATTAAACCATAACCTATTGAAGAAAAGCAATTTGCGATCCATCGACAAGGCGGTTTCAGAGGAAGTCAGCGAACCCAGAGCGCAACCTCGAGAAGACAAAGAGCCCAATTCCGAGTGAAAAAAGGCCTGCCGCGTACAAAAATGCGACCTGATTCCAACTGGGCGCGTGTCCCCAGAGGGCAAGGGCGCGAATGTTCTCGATGGCGAGGAGAACGGGATTCCACTTGAGCACGGACCAGACCTCCGGGGCCTGCATGACCTTGTGGGCGCTGAAGAAAACCCCGCTGGACCAGAAGACAAGCTGGGTGAGGACGGAGGTAAGCTGCTGGGTGTCGCGGAAATAGACGCTGACGGCCCCGATCAGGAAGGCCAGGCCCATGGACATGACCACCATCGGCAGGATGATCAGCGGCAGGTAAAGAATTTCCCATCGGAGGACGGACCCGTAGAAGAGGCCCACCGCCAGCCAGAGGACGGCATTGACCAGGTACTTGAAGCTGGAACCGAGGACCTGGGAAATGGGAAGCAATTGGACCGGAAAAACCACCTTGCGGATGAGATTGCTGTGGACGGACAGGTTGTGGGTGGAGCGGGACAGGGTGTCGTTGATCAGGTTGACCATGGTCAGCCCGATATAGACCCCGATGGCGTAGTTGATGGAATTCTCGTTCTCAATGTTGCCGAACTTGCCCCCGAAGAGGATGCCGAAGACGGTGACATAGAGCAGCATGTTGAGGAGGGGATTGAAAATCAGCCAGAGCACCCCAAGTACGCTGCCCCGGATGGATTCGGAGATGTTGCGGACGGTCAGTTGCTTGAGCAGTTCCTTGTTCCGGGAGAAGCGGGAGGGATTATTGGACGGATCGGCCTTCATGGGGTTCAGTCCCAAGAAATTGGGTCGGGACCGGATGACAGCAAGATTAATCCACGGTCCCGACGGCGGGCAATTCTCCCCCTATGATGCAACCGGGAGGGGATTTATGCGTTGATTAAAGTAGCTGGGGAGGCCTATCTTCAGTCGACTTGATCCCATGAGCGAACCTGGACCATACTCAATTGACTTGGAGAACATCTCCAAGGTCTACCGCATTCCCAAAGCCGGGAGGGAATCCGTCATCGGCTCGATTGCCGTGACCTGGGATGCGCTCATGGGACGCTATGGGCGCAAGCATTCCATGTTCCGGCATTTTGAGGCGCTCCAGCCCCTCGACCTGAAAATCGGAGTGGGTGAGGCGGTGGCGATTGTCGGCTGCAACGGATCAGGGAAATCCACCCTGCTGGAAATCATCTCGGGAACCCTTAAGGCGACCACCGGGACAGCGGTGGTCAACGGCAGCCTCTCGGCTCTGTTGCAGCTCGGCTCCGGGTTCGACCCGGATTTCACCGGGATCGAGAACGTCTACATGAACGGCTCCATGATGGGACTCAGCCGGAACCGCATCGATGAGAAGCTGAAGGACATCCTGGAGTTCGCCGATATCGGTGATTTTGTCTATCAACCGGTCCGGACCTACTCCACAGGGATGCGCCTGCGGCTGGCCTTTGCGGTCATCACCGCGGTGGATCCCGACATCCTGATCATTGACGAAGCCCTGTCGGTCGGTGATGCCTTCTTCCAGTCGAGGTGCGTCCGCTGGTTGGAGGAGTACCTCGAGCGGAAGAAAACCTTTCTCTGCGTTTCCCACGACATGTTCATGATCAAGCGCTTGTGCCGACGGGGGATTGTCCTCGACGGGGGTAAAATGGTCTGTGACGCGGAGGTCGCGGAGGCGGCCAACCTCTACTACCGGTTGCATCGCAAGAAGCCAACGGTGAACCGGGCCATCAACCAGGGGGCGGCCGGGGTAGACGGATCCACCAAGGCGGGTGTCCCCCGAGACCGGGAGGCCACCTGGACCCCGGTGGAGCTCGACATCAAGGAGCGGACCGGGGACGGGAAGGTGACGATTGAGGCGCTGCGCACGCTGCCCGACCTCGAGGGAGGTGCTGAAGTGGGCGATTGGCTGCAGGTGGAGGTGGAAATCCTCGGCCATGAGACGGTGGAGGAATTCCACGCCGGTTTTGGTTTCCGGGACCGCTCCGGCCAGTTGATTGGGGGCCACCATACCTTCTACTCGGGGGAAAGTTTCTCCATCAGCAAGGGGGAGCGGATGGTGCTGAAGTTTGACCTCAAGCTGGATCTCAAGCCCCAGCTCTATCTGCTGGTGGTCGGCCTGGCCATCAACCATACCACCGATGACTGGTACGACCTTGACTGCCTGTGGGACTGTGCCAAGCTGGCGGTCTCGGGCCCCGAGCCCTTCTGGGGGCTGACTGCACTCCCTGTCCGCAACCGGGTGGCGGAGAAAACCCCTCAATAGCCCTTTGCCATGGCCTTGGAACGAATTGACCCTTTTCAGCGGGAAGACCGCTTTTGTGTGGACCATCTGCTCCGCTATGCCTGGCTGCAGCCGCTGGTGGATAAGCAGCGGGTCCTCGACGTGGCCTGTGGTCACGGTTTCGGTTGTGCCATGCTCTCCGAGGCCAACGCCAGCGCGGTGGTCGGGGTTGACCTGGATGAGGCCACCATCGGGCAGTGCCGGGAGCGCTGGAAGAACCCCAGGGTGGAGTTCCGCACCGGCCGGATCGAGGCCCTGGCGGGGATGGGGATGGAGCCCTTCGACCGGGTCGTCTGCTTTGAGACCCTGGAGCACCTTGAATCGCCGGAGACAGCACTGGAGGCCTTGCGGTCGGTCATGTCCGAGGGGGGATTGCTGGTCGGTTCGGTTCCGGGAGAACCCGACGTGATGGAGGAAAATGAATTCCATCTGCAGTTTTTCAACGCCG
>JBMTVW010000024.1:0-14090 GCA_049451775.1 Opitutales bacterium
TTTAATGTTGAGTGTTTCTGTTTTGCTTAACACCTTCTTCGCATCCAGATTCCCAGACTAAAAAGGGCCAGCAGCCCAACACTGCCGGAAGGCTCAGGAATGGCATAGAGGGTGATATTGTCGAAGCCGACAGTTCCAAAAAACTCATCGCCAATAGCAGCATCCCCAATGATGGATGAGACAATCCGAAATCCCTGAACATTGCCCATGGTGGCTTCCCAGGAATCGGTCCCTAGTTCGCCGAGAAGATTTCCGACGCGTTGCATTGAGTCGGCAGTGATCGAGAGTGTTATATTTTGCCAATCAGCTTCCGTACGGACAATGATAGGCGTCTGGCTAATCCACCATGAGCCGCCCTCTTGTTGAGGATTAGCGGCATTTCCGATGACAACACGCAAATATATCGAATCCGAAGTACTCCAATTGCGAATATCCAAGGAGAGACTATTAACTCCCATAGTGTAGAGATCACCGACCCATGGAGAAGTGGGATTGAAGGTAATTAATTTGCTGCCCCGGTTACCGTAATCTCCAACGATCATTTCAAGGTATGGGTTTGAAGGGCTTAGACCTCCAACGGTATTGGTTTTCCACGGATTGTTGGGCTCCCAACCATCCATTCCAGTGGAAAAATCGGAAATGGAAATAATGTTAGCGCTGAGACCTAAACTTAAGGACATTGCTAAACAAAGCAGTAGGACATGCCAGAGTCTCATAGAATCAGATTATTGAGTATACCAAGAGGATAAGGATTCTTAGTCGGATCAAAGAAGTTTGTTGCGTTAGGGAGAATAGTAGAAATTTCAGAAGGAGGAACACCAAACCAAGAGGCCAATTCGGCGGTGTAGGCATCAACCGAAGTGGTCGGCAAAACTCGACCTCTTCCGATATCATAATCACTGCCTCCGAGGAGAGTCGGATACTGCCCGTAGATTTTACCGCCTTTAGTTCCACCACCAATGATGAATTGATTGCCTCCCCAAGCATGATCTGAACCTGAGCCGTTTGAGGTGAGCGTGCGTCCGAAGTCGGAGGCACTGTAAAGAACAACACTATCTTGCAACCCTAAGATTCCGAGTTCGGTCCAGAATGCCTCAAGGGCTTCATCCAACTCGGCGAAAAGGTCATTTTGTTTAATGAGAATATCGCTGTGGTGATCCCAGCCGCCCCGACTGGCAAAGAAGATTTGTCGCTCCATGCTTAAGTTCGTTCGGGCCTGCATGATGCGGGTGATCATCTTTAATTGTCTGCCGGTTTGTGTGTTCGGAAAATTCGTTGTAGTGACAACGGGATCGACTGCATCCCGAAAGGCGATAGAAGAATCAATGGCCTTGCGGGAGTTTTCCTTTAAGGTCCGCTGATAGATGTTTTTATAGTGCTGGCCGAGGATACTATCAACAGCAGTATGGGTCAGTGGGTCGCCATCGTCTGCATTTAATGAAACCGCTCCAAGATAATCGGTGATGTAGGGCACCGAGCCAAATCCGGACTGAAGAATATTGTTTCCCGCCAATGAAATGTTCATGGCAATCGAACTGCTTTGATTGGCTTGATCCATGGACTCAGCCATCCGTCCAGCCCAACCGCGTGGACTACTTCCGCGGACATTGGGAACCACCGTCTGCCAATGGACTTGTTGGTCCGAGTGTGAGAAAAGTCCGGGGGGGAGTTTTGCGCTCTTTGCATTATACTGCGCCAAAGTGGTTGGTTCAATCAAGGTACCAACGTTGGCGATGAAGGCCAATTTCTGTTCGTTGTAGAGACTTTGTACAAAAGGAAGATTGGGGTGGAGACCAAATTCTGAAAAGCCCTGTCCCGTAGATTCGATTGGGAGTAAGTCGGTTAAAGGAAAGGCCAGCCCGCCTTCGCCGTTTGTTGTAAGTCCTCCTCTAGCCGTGACATAGTCAGCGTGAGCAGCGGCCTGGCGTGGCATAAGCATGTTGAAAGAATCATTTCCACCTGCCAAAAACAAACAGACCAGCGCCTTGTAATCAGGGAAGGTGGAATTTGCCGAGACTGCCCCAGCCGTTAGGCGGAGAGATAATAGAGATGAAAAAAGTGAAATGGATCCGACCGCAGCACAATTGGCTTCGTAGATGAATTTACGCCGTGAAATTTTTCGAGGAGGTAATTTCATGATTAAAACAGCGTGTTGAATTCAGGAATAAGGGCCAGCAAGGACATCGCACGTTGAACTCGTTCTAGTAGATCGTCTTCGTCGGCGGAAGGCATGCCGTTAAGCTCGTTTACTAAGATCGTTCGATTCGCTTCGCTCATTCGCCCGGAGCAGAAAACGAGATCTAAGAAATCGATCAAACTTGATGGATCGTTGGCTAAAGCGAGGGTTTCGGTGAAATCGAGTTCTCCTTGAGAAAACGATTTGGCAATGATCTCAGCATTATTAACGCCACCTCTAAGCCCGTTGTAAACAAGGTTGTGGATGGCATTGGGAAGATTAAGGCCAGTCACATCGTTATTGATCTCGAATTCTGGAGCACTCAATCCGCGATCTCCGATGATTCCATTGGGTTTAAAATCCGGTCGATAAAAATTGAAAACAGTCGGGGCCTGATAGGGGCCTTGTCCAAAAAGCTGGTCCAAATTTTGTAAGGCAATGCGGCCGTAGGTCTGAGTGGAATAAAGGTGCATGGCCCGACCAAGATGCAGGAAACGAATGAGTGGTTCTCTAAGTTTTCCGTGATCCGGGTCGAAGGAGAGCGAAGAAGAACGCGCTTCCGGATGCAATAAGACGGCTTTTAGAGCCGCTTCAAGATCCCCGCGCTCGCCACTTCCCTCTCCATCAAAAAGCCCTGTGGCAAACGCCGTCGCCACATCTTCGATGTATTGAGGCGAAGGGTTCGAAATGGTGAAACGCTGGATTAAAAAGTGAGCGAAGAATGGGGGGACATTGGGATGAGCAAAGAGGAAATCCAAAAAGCCTTCAATATCTTGAGTGGCTCCCTCTGTCGTTTGAGGGAACGGTCCGTGTGGACTTCCATCTAGAAGAACCTTTTGCGAGAAATCATGACGAGAGGAAATCATCCGCATGGGATCCATGTAGTTGCCCCCTTGGGTTTCGATGTTGGCACGGGTATTTGCTATGGCCATGCCGGTGAAGATTTTGGCGAATTCCGTGATGTCATCGTTGTCGTAGGTAGGAATGCTTTTGCCCTCGGCATCTAGTTTTAATCTTCCATCTGGATGGAGTTCCCAGAGGCCGATCGTGAATAATTGCATCACCTCGCGGGCATAGTTCTCGTCGGGGAAAGTTCCTCTTTGGGCATTAGCTTTTTGATTATTAATAGAAGAAAGATAATAGCCCATGTGGGGCGACCAGGTAACTTCGGTTAAGATGTCACGAAAATTCCCAAAGGCATGGCGGACAAAGATATCGTAGTAGGTGCACCAGCGTTCGGTTGTACTGTTGCCGTTACTGCTTTCTTCTCCAACGACGAAAAATTGACATAGGGCCCAAGCCATCCGTTGGCGCAATTGATCCTCCGCAAAGAGCGCCGATTGATACCAGACGGCGTGTTTGGTTGAGGTAGTAACTAGAGATAAATCGGCCAATTGTTGAGAAGAATTGAGCTCTGGACGGGCGGCGATTGCATCCATGGCATGTGAGCCCGTCTCCCCACCGTGGCCAGGAAGTTGGCAAACTGTCCAAGGGCGGTAGCTCGTGCTATTCCGGAAGAATGTTAATTGGTGGCCAAGATTTGAATCGTGCCCAACTTCCCCAAAGTAATTTCGACCTGGATCGCTTAGGTGCGATTGATCAATGTACTTGGGATCTGATCGCCGCCGGTAATAGGCTCTATGTAAGAAGGGTTCGATTTGAATTTGATCTTCGATCCATGCTAAATACGGTCCCCTCAGTTCGCCCTCAGCCGGGCTGCCAAAATTAATGATGAAGTTATCGATTTCAGTTTTTTTGGGACCAAAAGTTGTTTGTCTAAGAAAGGCCGAGGCTCTTTCAGCGGCTGAATAGCTGGGCGCAGTAGAATCAACTAATCGATAAAAGCTGATCCCCTTGTCAGTTGGATCGATGATTTGCGCGGAATCCGCAAGCAAGTAGACTTCAGGTGTAATCGGTTGGCTAGCTTGCCAGGATTCGCTGTCGTATTTACGAGCAAGTGTGAGCCAATCTTCCAAGTCGGTCGAAACCTCCAAGCGCTTCAAGGAAACAGGACTTTCGTCACTGCTGACGAGAATTTCCACTTTGCCATCCTCCATCGGAGGATAAACAGCTAAATCGGTCGCTGCCGGAAGATTACAGCTTAACCCAAGACCGATAAAAATTAAGGGGTATTTCACTGTTTGGTGGTCATCTAAAGGAGTCTCTTTGTCAATCTGAATAGATGTGGAGAATCTTTTCGTAAAGCAGGTCTAGCGCTTGGAGGAGAGCCTTTGTTCCTCCTTTGAAAATTAATTTACGGCTTATTTAAAATTAACCCCGTAAATGAGGATGGTGGCAATAGGGTTGGGTGAATTTTGGTGTGTGAGAATTCGAGGGAACTCGGCCCAGTTTGGGTAACTTGACCATTTGGGGGAGCTGGAATAGTTGTGGGAGCGGGACGGAATTAAAAAGGTAATTTTGTTCGAAAATTGTCATATTGAGTTGGAATTTCCCATCGTTACAAAAAGGGTTGATATTTCCCGTTTGGCCGGCCGGAGACGGGGTGGGAGCCTTTTCCGGATTGAAGTTTCCTTTCCCTCATCGATGATGTTCCCATGAACAAGCATAAGGTACTGATCCTGTGTACGGGCAATTCCTGCCGTAGCCACATGGCGGAGGGCATCCTGAGGCACCTCGCCGGTGACCTGATGGAGGTCCACAGCGCTGGATCCAATCCGGCCGGCTACGTCCATCCTTGTGCTTTCGAAGTACTGGCCGAGCTGGGGATCGATATCTCCCATCATGTCTCCAAGCATCTGGACACCTACCTAAATTCCGGCATATCGACGGTCATCACCGTCTGTGACCACGCTCGGGAATCCTGTCCCGTATTCCCGGGGGGCGTGCTTCAATATCACTGGGCGTTTGAGGATCCACCCAAGTCAGTCCGGTCAGGGGAATCCGAATTGGATGCCTTCCGTCGCATCCGCGATCAGGTTTACCAGGTCTTTGAAGCCTACGCCGTCGGCTACCGGAGCGGGCTTTTACAAGAATAATTTATCTGAACCCTGTCTGTTTTTTTGGTTGAAAAGAGAGGTTGCGGCCCGAAAAGGAGAGCTTCCGAGGGGACGGAATGTCTTCCCTTGGATGCTACAAAAAACGACTACAACAAGGCAGAAAATGCATAAAAAACTGTATTTATGGGCGTTTGCCACGCTGATAACAAGTGGTCTCGCTTGCGCCCAGCAAGAGGATAACGCCGCCACTGAAGAAGAAACCTTTGAACTGAGTCCCTTTGTTGTGGAATCGACCGAGGACTTTGGCTATCTGGCGGCCTCGATCCTGGCTGGGACGAAATTGAAAACGGACCTGAAGAATGTGGGCGCGGCCGTATCCATCTACACGGAGGAATATCTGGATGACATTGGCGCCGATGACATCTAGGAGATTCTCACCTCCACGGTCTCAGCGGAAGCGGGGGCATGGAAGGTAATTTTGACGGCATAGACGGCGAGGGCAATGCTGATGCGCGGAGCGATCCCTCCGGGATCAACCGTATCCGTGCCTCGGAGCGGTCTGCCTTCCAGATAAACGGCTACATCAATCATGACTTCGGTGATTATGAGAACTCCGTTTTGCGGATGCTGGGTCGCCACACCCTCTCGGTCTTGTATTTAAAGGCGGAGGTTGAACAATCCCACCGCCGCCCGGGCGCTGACAGGACTTCCCTTGCCAATCCAGGTCAAGTGGAGGATGAATCTCGTTACCCGCTACACCTTCAGGGAAGGATTCCTGAAACGCCTGAGGGTCAGCGCCAACATGTGCTGGCAGGACCGGAAGGCAATCGGCTTCCCGCTGCTTATGAATGAGGGTGGGATCAAGTACAATGACCTGACCAACCCTTATTGGGGACCCGACAACCTTCGGATTGGCATGAGCCTGACCTGCAACAAGAAGAGATTGCGCCTGTTCGGACCAAAGGTCGACTGGACCATTACCCTTCGTCTGAACAACCTTTACCAGACGGACGAGTTGATTCCGGTCCGGGCGAACTCGGATGGGACTATCGGCACCTGCCGCCTGCCCCCTGGCCGGGGCTTGTCCATCTCCAACAGCTTCAGTTTCTAGGCTGGCTGGAGTTGAGTTGTATTTCATTGGCTCCCGGGCTTCTGCCCAAGGGCCTTTTTTTACCCTTGAATGCACTTGAGAATTTCCGCCGGTAATCCATGATGAGGCTCATCTATGGCGAAGAAATCATTTGTTTTCTCGGCCTTCCTGGCCGGTGTCTTGCTGGGCGGCGCGACCATGGCCGCCCTTTCCTGGTGGCGGACCGGGGAGGAGGTCCGGGGAGATCCGACAACCCGTCCCATCAACGGCCGGGAATCTTCTGTCGGTGAGACGGACCGTTTACTGGCCCGGATAGGCCAACAGGCCGGGGAAATAAACCGGCTGAAGGAATTGCTGGAAGAGGCGACGACGGAGAAGCCGGAGCCCGTTGAGGAAGTGGTTGAGGAGCCAGCGCAGCCCACCCGTATGGAGCGGATGCAGGCCCGTATGGATGAGAGGATGAACCAGCGGGTCGACAGCCTGTTTCAGGCTTACGGGTTGAGCGAGGCTCAGCGCCAGCTGGTGGAGGAGATCTACCGGCAGCGAAGGGATAATTTCATGGCCCGTCGCAACGGGGAGGAGGTGGTCCCATTCAATTTGGACGCCGCCTTGGAGGGTGTCATGACCGACGAGCAGTTTGCCCGCTACCTTGAAGATACCCAGGAGGAGATTTACAACCGGGCGGAAATGATAGCCACCACCCAACTGGTCCGCATGTCCCAGCAGATGGACCTGCCCGAGGAGCAGCAGAACCTGGTCTATGACACCATCCATACCGCCGCCCAGGAGGCGATGATCGCCCGGCAGGCAGGAGAGTCCTTCGATATGCGCTCAACCATCAACGAGCGCCTTTCAACAATCCTCACCCCGGAGCAGATTCAGGCCATGGAGCAGACCAATATCCTCGGCGGCGAAGGTGGCTGGATGGGTGGATTTTCGAGGGGGCCGGGACGGTAATGAAGGACCTGCTGGGGGATCTGGTGCCGCGCCCCCGGACCGGGCGCATGATGAAGGGTCGCCTGCGATGGAAGGAAGCCTCCGTTCATCGTTGTCAGTCGCAGGGGTTTGCCCCCGAGGGGTACAGTCTCCTGGTGGAGCCGGAGGGAATCAGTATCATGGCGTCGACGGATGCCGGTTTCTTCCGGGCGGAGCAGACCCTTCACCAGCTTAGACGCCTTACGAAGGTGACCTGTCCCTGTCTGTCCATTGAGGATGAGCCCCGTTTCAGGGTGCGGGGGTACATGCTGGATATCAGCCGGTGCAAGGTTCCCCGCATGGACCACCTGTTCCGCATGGTCGACCTGCTGGCCCTCTTCAAGTACAACCAGCTCCAGTTGTACACCGAGCACACTTTTGCCTATGCTGGGCATGAGCGGGTCTGGCAGGAGGCCTCACCCATGACCGCGGACGAGATCAGGGAACTGGATGACTATTGCGCCGCCCGCCATATCGAGCTGGTGCCCAACCAGAATACCCTCGGCCACATGGAACGATGGCTGCGGCACCCCGAGTACCACCATCTTGCCGAGTCCCCGGATGGATTCCATCATCCAGTGTCCGGATGGAGGCCCAATGGATCGGTCCTGTGCCCGGGGGATGATTCCACCCGGTTCATAAAGGGCCTGCTGGACCAGCTCCTGCCCTGTTTCAGGAGCGGCCAGGTTCACGTGGGATGCGACGAACCGTGGGAACTGGGCCGGGGCCGGAGTGAGGGACGGGTCGACCAGTCCGGTCGGCACGCCGTCTATCGTGACCACCTGCTGGCCCTGCACGGGATTCTTTCCGGAAAGGGCAAGCGTATGCTTTTCTGGTCGGACGAGCTCCGGGAGGATCCGCTCCGCATCATCGGGCTCCCCCGCGATGTTATCCCGGTCGTGTGGGGATACGAGGCCGACCATCCGTTCGATGAGGAATGCGCAGTGTATTCGGATAATGACTACCAATTTCTGGTCGCCCCCGGCGACGGCTCCTGGAACAGCCATTGCGGAAGGCTGGGCATCGCCGCCAGGAATATCCAGCGCGCCGCGCAGGCTGCCCTGGACCATGGGGCGGAGGGGATGCTACTGACCAGTTGGGGCGACAATGGACACCAGCAGGTCTGGCCGGCCCAACTGCCGGGCCTGATTCTCTTCGCCGCCGCGGCCTGGAACCAGGAGAACGATCTCCCTGTTCCCGTGGCCGGGTCCCTCGACCGCCTCGTTTTCCTGGATGAGAAGGAGATGCTGGGAACCCTCTGGGAGCGTTTCGCAAAACTGGATTCCCTCATTCCTGTCGCCATCAATCCACGCAACACCAGCTTTACCTTTGATGCCCTCTTTGAATCCCCTGACCGGGTCAGGCGGGCTTTCAGGGGTCACTCAAGTGATGATCTCTTCCCCGCCCTCAAGGAAGTGGAACACTGCCAGCGGCTCCTGACGAGGGCCGGACCCGCCTGCATTGACGCCGACTGGATACTTCGAGAGACCGGGCTGGCCCTCGAGTTGGCCCTGGCCGGCCTCAGGCGCGCCAGCGCCATCGCCCAGGGCCATGAGCCAGTTGAAAATGCCCAGACCTGGAAGGTGTTGCTCGAAGAATACCCGCGGTTGTGGCTCCTTCGCAACCGGTCCGGGGGGCTCGAGGAGAGTCTACAGCTGCTTGAACGGGCCCGCGTTTGATCCCTGGCCCGGGGGTCACGGGGATAATTGTGGAATAATGGGTAGGTTATTAGGTTTTATGTGTTTATAAAATTCGCACACCTAATCAGGTTAATGGGGTTGTTTTCTGAAGACGGATAATCTCCGGGAGTGCTTGAATCTTGTAAATCCGGGCATTAAACCGTGCGCACTAAGGGCGTGGCCGTGATGAATAAGTCGATACGATTTTAGAAAAAAGTAAAGTATACCAAACTATGAAAATACACCCCGGAATAACAAGCATCCTTGCTGTGGGGATAATGGCGGCCCCCCTTGCCAGCGCCCACTTCCTGCTCAGCACGTACGAGGGATACGGATCCTGCAAGGGATGCCATGACAACATGACCACCAAGGGAAAGAGCGGCGGATACCATCCCGACGAGATGATGGCCAGTATCCACTGGACATGGGAGACAACGGATTCGAACACCGCCAACCTGGTGGGAAAGAAGAACGTGATCAACAACGCCTGTGTCGCGGTGGCCTGCCAGACCTGTACATCCCGGCCCTGGCCCGTGGCGGCAAGGTGACCAAGATGTTCTGGGACTGAAGCAGGGCCGGCAACCGGATCGACAATGGTGACGACACCTTCTCCGGCCGGGTGATCGAGGACGCCAACGGCAATGCCATCTACGACTCCAAGAAGGGGACCTTTGTCTGCAAGAAAATGTCATTCCCGAGTACGCATGGTCGAACGGCAGTGTGACCCATGTTACCCTTGATGACGCCGTACAGGCCGGACAGGTGGTCAAGATCAACGAGCTCCACGGCTCCAAAGGCGATGGGAAAATTCGTTCCCGGCGATTTGACCCGGGAACGGTGATCGTTCATCTTGGCCACAGTAAAGGAGGCACAATGCGAGTAGGGGTAGTCAAGGAGATCAAAACCGATGAAAACCGGGTGGCGCTGATCCCGGCGGGAGTGGAGAGCTTCCGTGACCAGGGACACGAGGTGCTGGTGGAAGCAGGTGCCGGGGCGGGGAGCGGTTTTTCCGATGCGGAGTACGAGGAGGCCGGCGGAAAAATTTGCTCCGCTGCGGCCGAGGTCTGGGCGGGAGCCGACATGGTGATGAAGGTCAAGGAGCCCCAGCCCGAGGAAATTGCCCGCATCCGGGAGGAGCAGATTGTCTTCACCTATTTCCACTTTGCCGCCTCCGAAGAGCTGACCCGGGGCATCATGGCCACCGGGTGCGTGGCCATTGCTTACGAGACGATCACCGACAGCAGCGGGCGGCTTCCCCTTTTGACCCCGATGAGCGAGGTGGCGGGCCGGATGGCCATTCAGCAGGGGGCAAAATACCTTGAGAAGGCCCATGGGGGGAGGGGAATCCTGCTCGGCGGTGTTCCCGGCGTGGCCCCGGCCACGGTGGTTATCCTGGGTGCCGGGGTGGTGGGAATGAATGCCACCAAGATGGCCGCCGGGCTCGGCAGCCTAGTCTACGTCCTGGATGTCAACCTGGAGAGGCTGCGTTACTGCAGCGACGTGATGCCGTCAAACGTCATCAGCATGATGTCGAACAAGACCAACCTCCGGGAGGCACTGGCCAAAGCGGATCTCGTTGTATCGAGTGTCCTGATACCGGGTGGAAAGGCCCCGAAACTCATCACCCGGGAAACCCTCAAGATAATGAAGCCGGGATCGGTGATTGTCGATGTGGCGATTGACCAGGGCGGGTCCACGGAGACCTCACGACCGACCACTCACCGGGATCCGATTTACGAGGTTGACGGGATCGTGCACTACTGCGTGGCCAACATGCCCGGGGCGATGCCAATGACCTCAACCATGGCCCTGACCAACGCGACCATGCCCTACGCGTTGGAGTTGGCCAACAAGGGTTACTCCGGGGCTATCCGGGCCCGCAAGAGCATTGCCGCGGGAGCGAATATCGTCCTTGGCAGCGTTACCTACAAGGGCGTGGCGGCGGCCTTCGGCCTGCCCTACGAGCCCGTTTACGAGGTGCTGAAGGTATAGCGCGGCTTAAGGCATCCTGGCGTGAATAAGCAGGGGCCGGCCGTCGTTGGGATCGGCCTGACGACCCCCGAGGTTGTTGTCGAGAATGATATAGACGTCATTCCCGCCGACCACCAGTCCCTCGGCCTGTCCATAAGTCTGTGACCGGTAGGCCCACCTGGGATCGGTCTCAATGTGCTTGTAGCTCCATGCTTCCGCTTCCCTCAGACCGTTGTCCGTTTTCTCAAGCCGGACCACCAGGTGAGCGTTGCGGTAAAGGGCGTAGATTCTTCCCTGGTCAGTATCGAGGGCCGAGTAATCCGGGATGCGCAGGATGGGAAGGAAATTGCTGTAGGGGGAATGCTGGTGCAGGCTGGCTTTGACTTTCAGTTCTCCATCGCTCCGGTGCAAGTCGACCAGTCCCCGCGGTTCCCGCTCGACCGCGCCCAGCCAATGGTTTGGGGCCAGCCAGGCGACTCCTTCAAATCCCGCGTTTTCCTTGGCAAACAGGCCCTCGGGGGCGCTTTCGGGGCGCAGGTCACGGCAAATCCATCCGCTGGATCCGTCGGGACGAACCTGGAGGATCCGGCCCCGGGATTCTGAAATCAGATAAAAGTTGCCGGCGGGATCGCAGGTGATCCCTTCCCAGTCCATGCCTTCTTCCGGAGGAGTGAAGCGGATGGCAGGAACCAACCGCGCGGTGTCACCTGAAATGGCGACCCAGTAGATGGTGCGGTCATCCTTGTCGGCGACGGTATAGAGCTGGCCGTTGGACAGGGTGAGTCCGGACGGCTCCAGGGGGGCCGGCATGTCAACCAGCCATGCCTCGACCAACTGCAACTCGGAGGTGGTTCCCCCATGTCCATTGGCCCCATTGAATCCGCATCCCTGCAGGAGAAGGGCGGATGCCAGCAGAAGAATGGCCCCGGTGGTTTTCATTGCTGTTTAAAAAAAGTCCGGACGTTGTCCACGGTGATCGCCATCAACCGCTCCCGCGCTTCCATGCTGGCCCAGGCGATGTGGGGCGTAATGATGCAGTTTGGGGCCTCGAGGAGCGGGCTGTCTGGTGCCATCGGTTCCTGGGAAAGAACATCCAGGCCGGCACCCGCCAATTTGCCATTGTCGAGGGCCGCCCTGAGGTCGGCCTCGTTGATCAGGGGGCCACGCGCGGTATTGATGAGCAGGGCCCCCGGTTTACACCGGTCCAGCAGGGCCCTGTTGACCATGCGGAGATTATCCTCGGTTTGTGGACAGTGGAGGGAAATGACATCCGCCTCAGCAAAGATCTCCTCCACCGATTTCCATTCAAAACCCTCCCAGTCGGGATTATTGCGTGGTGTCCGGGTATGGGCAATGATCCGCATGCCAAGGGCATGGAAGACGGCCGCGGTGGCCCGGCCAATCTGCCCGAATCCGATGAAGCCAGCTGTTCTTCCGGACAACTCGGGAATGGAATGCTGCCAGAAGCAGAACTGCCGGCTGCGGATCCAGTCACCGGCGTGAACGGCCCGACTGTAATGGGCCGTCCGGTTGGTCAGCTCCAGCAGTAGAGCGGTTGCGTGCTGGGCGACTGACTGGGTGCTGTAGGCGGGGACGTTGCGGACGGCAATCCCAAGATCACGGGCAGCTTCCAGGTCCACGTTGTTGGTACCGGTGGCCAGTACGCAGATGAGTTTCAGGTCGGGCAGCTTCTCCAGGACCGGTCCTCTCAGGGGGACCTTGTTTGAGAAGACCACTTCCGCCCCGGCACATCGTTCCAGGATAGTGGTTTCTTCACTGGGGGTGTGGTCATGACGGACCAGTTTTCCGAAGGCCTTCAGGGGGGACCAGGTGGAGTCCGGCAAGTCTAGTGTCTCGCTGTCGAGTGCGACCAGTTTACGCATGGCCCGATGATTGCCTCCAGAGGGTCTCAAAGTCAAGATGGGGGAGACTATTTAACCAGCACCGGAGCGAGGCAGACCAGGGCCAGGCCCGCCAGGATGACAAAATGCAGGGACCATGCCAGCTGGCCCAACAGCGCTCCAACGGCAAATAGGGCCGCTGTCGCCAGCCCGCTCATCCACCCGCGGCTCACGGTCAGCTGGATGGTCCAGACCGTGGCCGGGACCACCATCGCCGAGTAAAGCAGGCTGAGCCAGATGCCGCCTAGAATCGCCAGGGTCGGTAACGTCATTTGGTGAGGACTAAGGCGGATTTTCCGCCCGAGGTCAAAGACTTGCCGCCGGTGGGGGATTGTTTCGGTTTGTGGCTTGAAATGTAACGCACTTTGAATCACTTCTCCTTGCATGATCATTGATTCTGAAATCCGTAACCAGTTGGAAGAAATTACCCGCCGTGCAGGATATTTGTGGAGGTATCTTTGACGTCCCGAAGCGGAAGGAAAACATTGCCGGTCTGGAGGCCAAGATGGCCGAGGATGGCTTCTGGAACAACCAGGAGGCCGCCAACAGGATTGTCACCGAAGTCAGCCACTTGAAGGGCAGTATCCAGCCCATCATCAAGTTCACTGCGAGGATCGAGGACGTCCGCACACTGGTCGAGCTGGTTGAGGACGCCGAGGGCGATGAGGCCGAGGAGTACCTCGCGGAAATCAAGGACTCGGTGGAGAGCATGGCCAAGGAGGTGGGGAACCTCGAGATCCAGAGTTTCCTGAATGGAAAGATGGACCGCAACAACGCCATCCTCTCGATCAACGCCGGTGCCGGTGGTACCGAGTCCTGCGACTGGGCCGATATGCTCTACCGGATGTATGTTCGCTGGGCGGAGCGCAACGGCTACACCGTGGAAACGGATGACTTGTCACCGGGGGAAGAAGCGGGCATCAGTCACGCCACCATCCGGATCATGGGTCCCAATGCCTATGGCTACGCCAAGGCGGAACGGGGGGTCCATCGACTGGTCCGGATCAGTCCGTTCGACAGCAATGCCCGCCGCCACACCTCCTTCTGCGCGGTCGATGTCATTGCCGAGGTCGACGACGACATCGACATTGAGATCAAGGAGGAGGACCTGCGGGTCGACACCTATCGGGCCTCCGGCAAGGGCGGCCAGCACGTCAACAAGACGGACTCCGCTGTCCGCATAACCCACCTGCCGACGAACATCGTCGTCCAGTGCCAGAACGAACGCTCGCAGCACAAGAACCGGGCCACTGCCCTAAAGATGCTCAAGTCCAAACTCTATGAGAAGTACGAGGACGACAAACGGGCTGAGATGGAGAAGTTCTACGGGGAAAAGGGTGA
>JBMTVW010000025.1:0-12066 GCA_049451775.1 Opitutales bacterium
TCCATCATGGAAGGCATCATGCTCGATATCATGTATCAGCTCCCTGATTACAAGGGTGTCGAGGAAGTCATCATCACTCAGGCCGTGGTGACCGGGCGAGCCAAGCCAAAGCTGAAGTACAAGAACGATAAGGCCGATAAGACCGAAAAGGGCAGTGCCGAAGACGCCGCCTGAAGGCGGGATCCCAGCTTTTGAATGGCCGACATCATCGCTGTCGGTTTGGTGACGGATGTCACCAGTGGCCGCAGTCGCCGGGCTTTAATGATTTCGCGTAGGCGACAAGGAGCTGTACCGTGTTTTCCACGTCCTTCAGGTCGACTATTTCGCTGGCGGTGTGCATGTAGCGGAGGGGAATGGAAACGACGGCGGTGGCGAGTCCTCCCGGGGCCATCTGCAGTTCGCGGCCATCGGTGCCTGTCGGTCGCGGATCCGCCTCGATCTGGAAGGGTATCTTGTTGGTCTCGGCAATATCGACGAGGGCATTGAACATCACCGGGTTGATATTGGCCCCGCGGGTGATGATCGGGCCTCCGCCAAGTTTAAATTCCCCAAAGCGGCGGTTATCGCATTCCGGGTGGTCGGTGGCGTGTCCCACATCGACCGCGATGGCAAAGTCGGCCTTGACCCCGCCGGCGACCGCACGGGCCCCCCGGCAGCCAATTTCCTCCTGGCTGGTGGCGACGGAGACAACCGTGGCCTGCAGGCTCTGGCGCTCCTCGGCCAGCCTGCGAAGGGTTTCGCAGACCACGTAGCATCCCGCCTTGTCGTCGAAGGCCCGGGCAATGCCGATTGACTTGTGCATCATCTCAAAGGCCTGATCATAGACGGCCACGTCGCCGATGCGCACCCGCTTGAGGGCGTCCTTCTTGTCCTTGGCCCCGATATCGATCCACAGGTTGTGCTTTTCCGGTACCTTCTTGCGTTCCTCCGCGTCGAGCAGATGGATGGCCCGGCGTCCGGTGACCCCCTTGACCACGCCTTTGCGGGTAAGGATCGAGACACGGCGCCCGGAGATGGTGGTCAGGTCAATTCCCCCGACCGTGTTGAAATAGAGGAATCCCTTGTCGTCGACGTAAGTGATGATGAGGCCCAGCTCATCCATGTGGCCGGTCATCATCAGCGTGGGGCCGCCCGATCCATTGAGGGTGGCGATCCGGTTCCCCAGGGCATCCTTGCGGTAGTTGTCCGCGACTGGTTCGAGGTATTTGTCGACCACTGCCTGGGCCTCATCCTCGTAGCCGGAGGGAGAGCGGGCGTTAAGGAGATCGACGAGAAATTCGGGTATGGTGGATTTATTAACCATGGCCAAACTATAGGCGAAGTTTTGCAACCTTCCAGTACCAAGGGGCAATTTCTTGAAATTTCTTCTTAAGAATAGGGGTCGGGAAAATTGAACTGGTGCTGACCGGAATTCCCCTGCAAGTTGGGAGGCATGATACTTTATCCAGCAATTGACCTGAAAGGGGGCAAGGTGGTCCGCCTGGAACAGGGAAGGGCCGATGCGGAAACCGTGTACGCGGAGGATGCGGCCAAGCCGGCCAATGCCTTCAAGGATGCAGGCGCGGAATGGGTTCATGTGGTTGACCTTGATGGGGCATTCACGGGCCAGCAGGCCAATGCGTCTGCCGTCGAGGCCATCCTTGGTTCGGGCCTGAAGGTGGAGCTCGGTGGGGGAATCCGTTCCATCGAGGTGATTAAGCACTGGCTGGATATGGGGGTGCAGCGGGTGGTCATCGGGACCAAGGCCGTCACGGATCCGAATTTCCTGCATGAATGCCTGAACCATTTCCGCCCGGAACACATTGCCGTCGGAATCGACGCCAAGGACGGAAAGGTGGCGGTCAAGGGATGGATTGAGGCCGTCGATCTTTCGGCCATGGAATTTGCCCGGACGGTCCAGGAGATCGGGATTCAAACCATCATCTACACCGACATCAGCCGGGACGGAATGATGATCGGGCCCAATTTCGAGGCCCAGGTGGAAATGCTGGACAACCTTGAGATAGAAGTGATCGCCTCCGGCGGGGTGGCCTCGATTGAGGACATTAAGCGATTCAAGGAGATCAGCGCCGGCCATCCCAACCTGAATGGGGTCATTACAGGTAAGGCTGTCTATGATGGCGAGCTGGACGTGGCGGAGGCAATCCGCCTCATCCAGGCCGGGTAATCCCCGCTCATTCCTTTTCGCTCATGTAGTAGAGGATGGGGACGGCCAGACGGCTGATTCCCAGCGAGGCGATTTCCCCGAACATGAGGCTGATGGCCAGGCCCTGGAAGATGGGGTCCGCGAGGATGACGCTGGCCCCGACCACCACGGCGAGCGCGGTCAGGAGCATTGGCCGGAACCGGACGGCACCGGCCTCAACGACGGCTTCCTCCAGGGGCAGGCCCTGCTGGCGGCGCAATTCAATGAAGTCGACCAGGATAATTGAATTCCTGACAACGATCCCGGCACCGGCCATGAACCCGATCATCGAGGTGGCGGTGAAAAATGCCCCCATTGCCCAGTGGGCCGGAAGGATGCCGACAAGGGAGAAGGGGATGGCGGCCATGACCACCAGCGGTGTCTTGTAGCTGCGGAACCAGCCCACCATGAGCATGGCAATCAGCACCAGGACGGCGGCAAAGGATAGTCCAAGGTCGCGGAAGACCTCCAGGGTGATATGCCATTCGCCGTCCCATTTCATGGCCGGCTCCTGATCGTCGAAGGGTTGGTTGAGATGATACAGGTGCAGGTCCTTGGTAGTGCCCCCGAATTCCCTCATGTCGATTTGTGCCAGGCTCTCGTTGATCTTGAAGAGGGCGTAGGCGGGGCTTTCTATGGCCCCACCAACATCAGCAGTGACGTAGGTGACGGGTTTAAGGTTCTTTCTGTAAAGTGGCTGCATCGAGGGCGATTTCGTGAGGGAAACCAGTTCTGAGAGCGGTACCAGGGGTGCGCCCGGCTTGGAGGCGGGCCTGGCCTGCAGTGAAAGCAGATCCTCCGGTGTCGCCCGCATGGTATCGGGCAGTTCCAGCCGGATCATGACATCCTCCCTCTCGCTGGGGAGGTGGAGCAGGTCGACATTAAATCCCCCGGCCGCGATGGCTAGGATACTGCTCAATTCCTTTTCCGAGAGGCCGTGTAGGGCGGCCTTTACTTCATCAACAACATAGGTGCTGGTCTGGCGGTCCGCCTCGACATACCAGTCGACATCGACCACCCCTTCCACGGATTCCATTACGGACTGGACCGCTTGTGCGAGGGCGATTCTCTGACCGGGATCGGGGCCGTAGATTTCGGCCACGATGGTCTGCAGCACAGGTGGCCCCGGCGGGACTTCCGCCACGGCAACCGATGCTCCGTGTTCGTGGGCGATACGGGTCACCACGGGGCGAATCCGTGAAGCGATGGCATGGCTCTGGGCCTTGCGGTCGTGCTTCCCAACGAGGTTCACCTGCAGGTCGGCGACATTGGGCCCCCGACGAAGAAAATAGTGCCGGACCAGTCCATTGAAATTGTACGGTGAAGCCGTCCCGGCATAAATCTGGATGTCCCTGACCTCGGGTTCGTCCTGTATGGCGGCGGCCATTTCGCGGGCGATGTGGGTGGTTTGCTCGAGGGTGGTTCCCTCGGGGGTGTCGATGATCACCTGAAACTCGGACTTGTTGTCAAAAGGAAGCATCTTGACCTCGACGGCCCCGATGCCGACCAGGCCAATGGAGGCCAGCAGCAGCAATCCGACTGCGACTAGGAATGACCAGCGCCAGCTCGCCTTCGCCAGCGTCGGATCCATGACCCGGTGGTACAGGCGAGTGAAGATATCATTGGGAACATCGTGACCGCTGTCACCGTTCCCTGAGGCCCGCTTTGCCTGCAGGTGGCGACTGAGGACGCGAACGGCGGCCCATGGAGTTACCGTAAAGGCGATAATAAGGGAAAACAGCATGGCAGCGGTGGCCCCGATTGGTATTGGCCTCATGTAGGGCCCCATCAGTCCACCGACAAAAGCCATCGGTAGAATGGCCGCGATGACGGCCCAGGTGGCGAGGATGGTAGGATTGCCCACTTCGTCGACAGCCTCGAGGGCAACCTGTGTCAGGCCCCGGCCCTGGTTGCGTCCCATACGCACATGTCGGACCATGTTCTCAACAACCACAATGGCGTCGTCGACAAGGATACCAATCGAGAATATCAGGGCGAACAGGGTTATTCGGTTCAGCGTGTATCCATAAATATAGAACACCAATAGAGTGAGCGCCAGGGTGGAGGGAATGGCCAGGAGAACGACCAGCGACTCCCTCCAGCCAAGAAAAAACAGGATCAGCAGAGCCACTCCGAAGACGGCGATCCCCATGTGGAGGAGAAGCTCGTTGCTCTTTTCAGCGGCTGTGTGCCCATAGTCGCGGGTGGTGGTAATATCCACATCACCGGGAATCAGTGTTCCCTGCAATGTTTGAACCTTGGCCAGGACATTGTTGACCACATCCACGGCGTTGGCCCCCGGGCGCTTGGCAATGCTCAGCGTGACCGCCGGCTCCACGTCGCCACCCGGGCCCGCATGGAGAACATAATTGCCGGGGTGCGATGCTTCATCACGGATTTCAGCAACATCACGAAGGTAAACCGGACGATTGGCAAAGACCCCGGCAACGATATTGCCGACATCCTCAGCATCCTTGAGGAACTGCCCTGTTTCCAGCAGCAGGGAGCTATTGTTAAAGGGCAGTTCCCCCAATTGAAGCCGGTTGTTGGCACTGCGGATAACGTGGACCAAATCCATTGGCGAGATGCCATGGGCAGCCAGGGCGGCCGGATCCAATTCGACCCGGATCTGCCGGGTGGTTCCCCCGATGAGGGTGGTTTCCGCCACGTTGTCGATGGATTTGACAGTGTCATCGACCTGAGCGGCGATACGCCGGAGCATCAGGTGATCATAGGCGGAACTGTGAAAGGTGAGGGCAAGGATAGGGACATCGTCAATCGTCTTTGGCTTGACGATTGGACGGCTGACCTCCGGCGGTATCTTGTCGTAGTTGGTCTGCAGCTTCTGGTTCAGCCGGACCAGTGCCTCCTCCAGGTCGGTGCCGACCTCGAACCGGACCACTACCATGGCATTGCCCGGACTGGAGGTGGAATAGAGGTACTCGACCCCCGGGATTTCCCAGAGGAGTTTTTCCATTGGCCGGGTTACCCGGTTCTCCACTTCCTCGGGGGTGGAACCGGGCATGGCCACGAAGACATCCACCATGGGTACCTTGATTTGCGGTTCCTCTTCCCGGGGCAGGTTTATAACCGCGAACAGTCCCAGCAAAATGGACGCGATAACCGCGATCAGGGTCAGCTTGGAGTTGATGAAGAGCGAGGCCATCCGCCCCGCGTAGCCGAATTTAGTTTCTGTATTCACTTTATCACCACAATGGGTTGGTTATCCCTTAACCGGCTGCCCGGCTCCGCGACAATTGTCTCTCCTGGTTCAATACCGGAAAGGATCTGGAGCCGGTCCTTGTCGACCATCCCGGTGCGGATCAGGCGCATTCTCGCAGACCCTCCCTCGACTGTATAGACCCACTCGATCTGGCCGGAGCTGACAACCGACCCGACGGGAACCCAAACGGATTCCATCTGGCCGGCGGGCCATCCGACCCTGACATACTGGCCGGAGCGGGTCGCAGCGGTATCAGCCAGAGACAGCTTGGCCAACCGGGTACGGGAGGAGGGATCCGCTGCCGGCGACCACTCGGATAACCGGGCCTTCAGTGACAATCCCTCGGACTCGACCATAACGGGTGAACCATGGGGCAGGGTGGCGAGGGAATCCGGCACCTGCACATGAATTTCCCGTTCACCTTGGCCGTCGATCTCCAACAATGGCATTCCCGGTGATGCCAGGTCGCCCCGGCGCACATGCTTGGTCGTAATGATTCCGTCGAAAGGGGCTTGGATGTACCGGTAGATTTGCATGGTTTGGGCCTCGGCTAGGCGGGCCTTGGCCAGGCGGATCTGGTCCTCAAGGGTGCGGACCGTTTCCGCGGTGGTCGCACTCTGTTCGAGCAATGCTTTCTCGCGGACAAAGTTGCGTTCAAGTTGTGCCAGCGCAGCCTGGGCTTGTTCCACGCCGGCATCCACCTCGTCGGCTTGCAATTCAACCAGGATCTCCCCGCTGCGGACCACCTGGCCGATGGCGACATTCATCTTGTCCACCGATCCCATCAGCCGGGAGGCAATGATGGCCTGTTCGGAGGGGCGAACCGTTCCCGGCAGCCAGTGAATGCGGCTGTGCCGGTCCGTCACGGCCTGAGTGACCGAGACCTCCACGGGCTCCTGTTCCGCTGTTGCGGCCTCCCCGGAGGAATGGCGTGAGCAGCCACCGGCCAGAAGCAGCGCGGCGAGGGTTAGTAAAGGTAGTGTCGGATTGGTTTTCATGCCTATTTCTCCAAAATCTGATAGCCTGAGACGCGCCGAAGATGTGCCACGGAAATATACTCTTCGGATGAGGCCAGGGCCAGCTGAATCCGGCTCTGGATGAGACGGTTCTCCACGCCAATGAGCTCTGTCGACAGAAGGGTTCCAGCGGCGAAACGCTCACGGCTCAGTTGGGCGGCCTCATCGGCTTGGCGAAGTTGCTTTTCGGCGACCAACCGTTGTTCGCGGGCCAGTTCCGTCGCGAGGCGAGCCTCTTCAAGTTCAAGCTGGAGGCTCAACTCCGTCCGCCTGAGCACTTCCTCCGCCTGGCGTACCCGCGCCCTGGCTAGATCGACCGCGGAACGGGTCCGGAATCCATCAAAAACAGGGACATTCAGGACCACTCCTGCAGTCCAGCTTTGCCCGTCACCATCGCGCCGCCAGCCCTTGTCGGCCTGCCATGCGGCATAGGCATCCAAGCGAGGCCGTTTACCCGCCGCGGCCACCCGAATACCTTCGGCGGCGGCATCGAGGGAAGCCCGGGCAGCCAGAAGTTCCGGCCGCGTTTGTAACGGGAGGTCCCGCAGCGATTGAAGCGCCTCAATGGTTGGGTCATTTTCGCGCAACCTGATCTCGGTGGCAGGATCCTGTCCAAGCAGGTAAGCCATTTGCATGCGGGCCATCCTGGCTTGGTGGCGCCGGGCCAGAAGTTCGCGCTGGCGGGCCGCCAATTCGACCTCCAGGTTCAAGCGTTCAGTCCGGATAAGCTCACCCGATGTCTCGCGGATCCGGCTGACCCTGAGGTTTTCCTCCAGTACCCCGATTCCTGCCTCAACGGATTGGATAATCTCATCAGCCTGGATAATCCCGAAGTAGGCTGCCACGACGGAATCCTCAAGAAGGGCTTCCGTTGCCGCCAGTTGGTGCTCGCTGGCTTCCCGATCATGCCGAGCGGCCGAAATTCGCGCCTTGCGGGCACCGCCCTCGTAAATCCGGTAATTGGCCTCTACAGTGCCGGTCAGGGCATCCAGTTGGCCCGGATCGTTGAAATCAATGCTCCCGTCGAAGGTTCCTTGGCTGAGAATGCTGCCAAAGCCGGCCATGGAATTGTTTGTCTGGCGATAGTCGATCCGTCCATGCACTCCCGGATAACTGCCCGATCTGGCGGCGGACTCCATGGCCTCCCGGCCGTCCCTTACCGCCCGCGCCAGTTGCGTATCCGGTTGCTCCCGGAGCGCCATTTCCACGGCCTCGCCCAGGGAAAGGTCGCGTGCCAAGGTGATTCCGGGCAGAACCGTCGACAGGAGGGTAAGGGTGATGAACTGCTTCAGTCGCATCACTCCGCCTTGTCCGCGACCTTGAACGCACAGCCACACCGCGCACCCAGCTTGCTGAATATCAAGGCCGCCGGGCAAAAGCCCGTGATGGATGCCTGCAACATGTTCGCTCCCACAAATGCCGTGAAGGCCAGGGCCCATGGTGTCCACAATACCCCCAAGGCCACGCTGACCAGAATAAGGCTCCCCGCCATCATCAGGACCAGTTGGTCCACATTCAGTGCTTTTTTCGTTTTTGCTTGCATGCCCCATAGGATTTAGCAAAACCTAAATAAGTCAATACTAAATTAAGAAAAAACTAAATAAGCGGGATGAAGAAACCGGATTTGCAAAAGATGACAGGGAGCAGGGGCCTGGAGGAAGCGACAGCGGTTCTGGGCCTGATGAGCCATGGTGACCGGTTGCGGGTCCTGTGCAACCTGAGCATGGAAGGGGAGATGACGGTGGGTGAGTTGTTGGAACGGGTCGACCTGAGTGCCTCGGCCCTGTCACAGCATTTGGCGAAGCTTCGGGCCCACGGGCTGGTGGAGACCCGGAAGGAGAGACAGAATGTTTACTATCGGGTGGGTCGCGAGGACGTGGGCAAAATACTGGAAACCCTGTACGGTTTGTACTGTGGGTAGGGTCTGCATTAAAAGATTGCTATAGACCGGGGAAAGGCCAAATTGGAAAGTTGTTGTTAAGTCGAAATCCGCCCATACGGGAGGATAAAGGCTTGGAAACAAGTCGATGAGTTGGAGATTCTGTCATTCCGCCGAGGATAAGCATGAGGCCGATCATTCGAACAATAGAAACGGCTTCATGGCGGATCGCGCACCGTCTGACATGGGCCCAAATGCAGGTGCGCCAGTGAATTAAAAATAAATGGATATATATGTAGGAAATCTGGCCTATGAAGTTCAGGACGAAGATCTTCAGGCAGCATTCGGCGCCTATGGCGAAGTTGAATCTGCCCGGGTCATCATCGACCGGGAATCTGGTCGGTCAAGGGGCTTCGGCTTTGTCAAGATGCCGAACAACGACGAAGGTCAGGCAGCAATTGACGGCCTGAACGAGTCTGATTTGCAGGGGCGCCCCCTGCGGGTACGTGAGGCTGAAGAACGTCAGCCCCGGAGCGGTGGCTTCGGCGGCGGCGGTGGCGGCGGCGGATTCAAGCGCGAAGGCGGATTCAAGCGTGACGGCGGAAACCGTGGCGGAGGCCGTGGCGGCTTTGGTGGCCATGGCGGAGGCCGTTCCCGCTACCGTTGAGGAATCTCCGACTTATTTGGGAAACCAATTTATGGGGTGCCTGTTAATCAGGCGCCCCTTTTTTTGTCATCCCGGGACGGGCTGAGCTCGTGGGGAAGGACCATGTAATAGAGGCCCAGCCAGAGGGTTTTTGAAAACCGGTAGGTAATGAGCGGTAGAATGAAGGCCCCGAGGCCGGCGAGCAGGAGGGAGACTTTCAAGCTGATCCAGCCAAGGAGAAAGGCAATTCCGGCCGGCAGTATCCAGAAGATCCCGGTGATGGCATAGTTCAGTGGGATGGCGCCGAGGCTCCATCCATCCTCGTTCTCGATCGGCAGTCCACACCCCGGGCAACGTGACCGGAGCCGGAAGCGGGAGAGAAACAAGTCTTTGGATCGGCAGCACGGGCACTGGCCCATTGCCCCCCTGGCTAGAATGGTGATCCTGCCGGGGCCCATTTTCAGCCCAGCAGGGGAGATGGATAATCCCCGGAATGGATGAGCGCCTTGATGTGTTCCTGGACAAAGGGCCTGTCCCCGGGATAGGTGACCCCGAACCAGGAGGCATTGGTGTGCAGCAACTCGCACCGCGCGTCCTCCTTGTTGATAAGGTCGTCCACAAAGGTCGGGATGTAGAATTCAGCCGTGAGGGCCTGTGAGTTGTACTTGAGGAAGTGCCGCAGGTGCTGGTCCAGCTGGGGGAAGATTGCCTCCGAGAATCCCCAGAAGTTCATGGATACGGGCGAATCCGGTTCCAGCTGGATCTCGTTGCCGTTCGAATCCGTTCCGAGAATGGTTCCCATGCGGTCACGGTCTATATCCTCGACCTCCTCGACCGATCGGAGAAGCCCGTTACTGGCCTGGCAAATGCCCCGGTTTACCGAACCGTGGGAGGAAAGCGTGTGATCGAGGGAGTACCCGACGAGCGAAAGGGGCATCCGGCCCTCACTTTCGCAGGTGGAAAAATAGGTTGCCAGCACCCGATAGGCGTCTGCGCCATAAAAGTCGTCGGCGTTGATGACCGCGAATGAGCCGGTGACGATATTGCGTGCCGCATAGAGCGCATGGGCAGTGCCCCATGGCTTGGTCCTCTCGTTGACCAGGGAGGGATATCCATCGGGGAGATCGATCAGTTCCTGGAACGCGTAATCGATCCGGATGTGTTTCTCGTACCGCTTGCCAACGGTGTTCCTGAACGCGGCCTCGATGTCCCGTCGGATAACGAAAACGACTTTCTCGAAACCGGCCCGGATGGCATCAAAAACCGAGTAATCGAGCAGGGTTTCGCCCTTGGGTCCCATGGGCTCCAGCTGCTTGAGGCCGCCGTAACGGCTTCCCATTCCGGCTGCCAGGACGAGGAGAGTGGGCTGTTTTTTCATAACGGTTCAATCCGATTCCGTGGCCGTGGCTTACAGGTAATCCTGGTAATTCTCGACGGTTCCCGGATGGACCTCCACCCAGTGCCCGGGGGAGACTTCCTTGAACTCGCCGGGTTTCTCGAGATCTTCTTCCGCGCAGGGTATCCACGACCGGCGGGCAAAGGCACAGCCCGGCGGCGGGTCGATGGGCGACGGGACATCCCCCTGGAGAAGGATGCGCTTCCGGTCCGCATGGGGTTCCGGAAGGGGAATCGCCGAAATCAGGGCCTTGGTATAGGCATGCAGGGGATGGAGGAAAATCTCATCCGCCGGGCCCAGTTCGACAATTTTCCCCAGGTACATGATGGCGATCCGGTCGGAGATGTGCTTCACCACGGCCAGATCGTGGGCGATAAAAAGGTAGGACAGGTTGAATTCCTTCTGCAGGTCCATCATCAGGTTGAGGATCTGACTCTGCACGGATACATCGAGGGCGGATACAGGTTCGTCACAGACAACCAGTTCCGGATTCAAGGTGATGGCCCGGGCGATTCCGATCCGCTGGCGCTGGCCTCCGGAAAATTCAAAGGGGAAGCGGTTGACGGAGTCGGAGGGCAATCCAACGGTATCGAGGATTTTCGCCACCTTCTTGCGCCGTTCCTGCGGATTCTTGACGCCGTGAATCAAGAGCGGCTCCTCGAGGATGTTGCCCACGGAATGCCGCGAGTTCAGCGATTCGGCCGGATCCTGGAAAATCATCTGGATATCCCTGCGATAGGGCTTGAGGGCCTTCCCGGAGAGACTTGAAATGTTATTGCCCTTGAACCGGATCTGGCCGGCAGTGGGATCATGCAGCCGGCAGACACATTTCCCGAGGGTGGATTTGCCGCAGCCCGATTCCCCTACCAGTCCGAGGGTTTCCCCGGGCATGATGGAAAGGGAGACGTCATCGACGGCCTTTAACTGGGCCTTGGTCCGGAGAAACACCCCTCCCTTGACGGGGAAGTACTTCTTCAGGCCGTCGATTTCCAGAATGGGTCCCTTGTCCTTGCCGACGGGTGCTTGTTCGTTAAGGGAAATCATGATGAAGATGAGAGTTTGTCCACACGCACAACTGGATGATCCTCCACCCAGTGGCCGGGTTCGATTTCAATGAGACCGGGTCGTTCAGTCCGGTAGGCCTCGGATTCCATGTAGGCCTTGGCATCCGGATGGGGTGAACGGGGCGCAAACCGGGCCCCGTTCGGCAATTCCAGCAGGCCCGGAACATAGCCATCAATAGTCCTCAGGCGTGTCTTGCGTTCATTTTCCAGACGGGGAATCGACTCCAGCAGGCCCTTGGTATAGAGGTGGGCCGGGCGGTGGAAAATATCCTCAACGGACCCCTTTTCGGCAACCCGGCCGGCGTACATCACCACCACGTCGTCACAGGTCTCGGCAATGACCCCAAGGTCATGGGTGATCATGATGATCGACATGCCCATTTCCGCCTGCAGTTCCTTCATCAGTTCGAGAATTTGTGCCTGGATGGTCACATCGAGGGCAGTGGTCGGTTCATCGGCGATGACCAGACTCGGCTTGCAGGCCAGGGCCATGGCGATGACCACCCGCTGCCGCATGCCGCCGGACAACTGGTGCGGGTACTCGGTGGCACGGATCTCGGGTGAGGGAATCCCCACCTTTTTCAGGATGTCGATTGAGCGCTCCCATGCCTCCTTCTTGGAGATGTCCATGTGAAGCAGGAATACCTCGCTCAGCTG
>JBMTVW010000026.1:0-10874 GCA_049451775.1 Opitutales bacterium
ACCCCTTTTAACAGGTCTTCCGCCGTCTGCCGGATCCGCTCCTTCTCACCCTTCTTTTTTCTTATCATTGACGCCTCCCCATGCTATGTAGCACATGCTACATTATAATTGACAAGGGAAGGCTGAAAAGGAGGGTTGTCAAACGGAAAGGGAGATATTTGCTGATGGCCAGGATGAACGTGGGTGAGGTGAGCACAAAGTCAGCGGCGCGGCACAGCCGGGTAAGGCGGCAGCATTCGGACGAGCTCGCGGAAGACTACGTTGAGGCGATAGCGGAGCTATTGGAGGGGTTTGGAGCTGCCCGGGTGACGGACCTGAAGGAGATATTCGGGGTATCGCACGTTTCGGTGATCCGGGCCCTGCAACGGATAGAAGAGCGAGGTCTGATCCGGCGCCTTGGGCGAAGCGGATGGGAGCTGACGGAATCGGGGAAGGGGATGGCAGAGGAATCGGGCCGCCGGCACGATTTGGTGGTGAGGTTCCTGAAAGCGATTGGGGTCCCGAGTGCGAAGGCCCAGGCGGATGCTGAGGGAATGGAGCATCACCTGAGTGCTGAGACCCTGCGGGCCTTTGAAGACTTTCTGTCCGGAAAAGTGGATCAGTGATCGTGAATGAGGATGGTCTGGATGGCCTGTCCCTTGATTCTGACCGGGATGGCAACGGAGTAGCAGTTGACGGCGAAAGACAGGTCGTTGGGTTGGGTATTGAAGACTACCACGGCGATTGATCCATCGGGATTTCTGAAGGCGGTGGCCATGAGGGCATCGTCATGCCCGCTGAGGCCAAGCCGGACGGCGCCCGGGCGAAGATAGCGGCTGAGGTGGGCGACGGCGTAGTAAAGAGGCGTGTAGTAGATGGCATCGCGCCCGCTGTCGACGAGCACGGGAGCCAGGCAGAAATTGCGGGCGTGGTTGGGTCCCCCACGGGTATTGAGGATCATGTTCCAGTCGACCCAGCCGACGAGGTTGTGATTTAGCCCGCCGATAAGGTCGCGGGTGTAGCGGTAAAAAGCCCGGTAGGGAGTGTGGTCCTTTTTCTTTTCCGGGGGAGCCCAGAACTTGCCCCAGTCCGTTGCCTCGGGGCGCCAGTACCAGTCATCCTCGAGCCATGAGCCAATGGGCTCGTCGTCCCCGAGGGCGTCGACACAGCCTTCCGAGTGGAGGATGCGGTGATTCGGGTAGGCCTGTTGAACCTCATCAATGATTTCCCCGCCGACATCGATGGTGCTCTGGTACCAATGAACCGCCATTCCTTCGACGAGGGCGGCGGATTCCGGATCCCCGAGGATGGTTTTTGCCCATTTCAGCATTTCCTCATCGCGGTTCTGGTCGTAGACCCAGATGCCGGTCTCGAGGCCGGCATCCCTGAGGGCCGGGGCCAGGTGGTCGACGATGAAGTTTCTCATCTCCTCCGGGGTGAAGTGGCAGCTTTCCCAATTGGAGTCGTTGCCGAGGGGTTCATTCTCCGGGGTGATTCCCCAGACCGGTATTCCCATCGCGGCGTAGGCTTGGATGTACTTGACGAAGTATTTGGCAAACGTCGCATAGTGTTCCGCTTTGAGGGCGCCGCCATTCCAGGTCTGGTTGTCTTTCATCCATGGCGGAGGGGTCCAGGGGGAGGCGATGATCCTGAAGTCGGAGCCCACGACCGCCTGGGCCTGCCGGATCATCGGCAGCAGGTAGGTCTCGTCCGGTTCCACCGAAAAGTGTTCCAGATCATTATCGCTCGGCACCGGGGCGTAAGTGTAGTTGCGGAGCGAGAAATCACAGCTGGCGATGTGGGTCCGGGTCAGCGAATAATGGGCTCCCCCGGGTGAAAAATATGCCTTCATCAGTTCCTTCTGCTTTTCCGCAGACAGCTCGGAGAGGACATAGGCCGATGATTCGGTGAAGGAACCCCCTATTCCGACCAACGTCTGGTAGGTGGTCTCCGGATCAATGGTCAGGGTCCGGTCCAAGGCTGGCGGCCACTCCGACAGAGCGGCCACCTTTGTCAGGCGGTCGCCGTCCCGGCTGGTCTGGACGATTTCAACAGCCGGGGAGGGGGTTGGGGCAGGTTCGGCTGACTGGCAGGGAATTTGGGAAGTGGCCATGGTCAGAAGGAGAATGCTTATTCTGAAATGCATGATTTTGCAGGTTACGGAAATCAGAATCAATCGGTTTAGGGCCTTTTTAAAGGTCCAATATTGCGAACAGCGCAATAAAAATGCGTGATTATGCGAAATCGCGGCCATCGTTGAAGCGATCCCCGGGTTCCTCCGGTCATGCGGGAATGCCGATCAGATGAAGTCGATGGAATCGAAAGGCTGCCCGAGGACGGGCAACGGATCGGTCTGGAACCACTTCTGAATGACGGTGGAATAGACCGAGCGGAAATCGGTGCTGTAACTGAGATCCCGGTTTTTCTTGAGATCCAGGTTGGGTGCTGAACCAAAGAGGGGACCCTTGAGCCCGGAGCCCATCACGAAGAGGGGTGCGGCGGTCCCGTGATCGGTCCCGCCGGAAATATTTTCACTGGGCCGGCGCCCGAACTCAGAGAAGGTCATGGTCAGGACTTGGTCATCGAGCCTATGGGCGACGAGGTCGGCCTGGAAGGCGGCCATGGCCGAGGACAGCTGACCCATCAGGTTGCGGTGGCGTTGCAACTGGTTGGCGTGGGTATCGAAGCCACCGAGGGAGACAAAGTAGACCCGGGTTTCCTGCCCGGAAGCGATCAGGGCGGCGACATTGCGCAGGCTGCGGCCGAGGGGACTGCCGGGGTATTCAACCATGGGCCGGTAGCGGTTCAGTCTCTGGCTGACCCGTTCCTCGGTGACGAGGGCATTCATCAGCGTATGCTGGAGAAAGCTGGCATTGTCGCTGGCCAGGTCGCCTGATGCCCCCATGGCCCCGATGATCTCCTCACTGACTGAGCGCTGGAATCCCCTCTGCTGGTCGAGGCTGAATATGTTGTGGTCATTGGCGGCGATAAAGGCATCCGGAAGTTCGTTGCCGATACTGAGTCCGAGGGGATCCTCGCCGGGCGTTCCAGAGCAGCAGTTGTCAAAATAGCGTCCCAGCCAGCCGGTGGGGAGGTACTCGTCGCTCTTGGAGGCGGTCTCCCAGATTTCCATGGACCGGAAGTGGCTGCGGTTGGGATTCGGATAACCGACATTCTGGACGATGGCCAGCTGACCCTCCTTGTAAAGGTTGGCCAGTTGCCCGCACTGTGGATGGAATCCCATGTGATCGTTGATGACATGGACCTCATCCTGTTTGAGGCCGATCTTCGGTCTGAGCCGGTAGTAGTTGTCGTCCGAATACGGGACCACCGTGTTGAGGCCGTCGTTTCCGCCGGCCAGCTGGATGAGAACAAGGATGCTCCGGTCCTTCTCCGGGGCCGGGACATCGGCTATCACGGAATGGGTCAGGAAAGCGGGGGCCACCCGGCTGAAGGCGATGAGACCCAGTCCTCCGGCAGATCGGAGAAGGAATTCGCGGCGGGTGGCAGGCAGGTCGAAGGGTGATTTCGGCATCGGTGAACCTTTCTAGCAAAGTTGGTAGGAGGGGGCGGTCAGGGCGGCCACCATGCAGTCTGCCGCCAGTTTGCGACCCTCCGAGGACTTTCGCATGGCGGTGAAAACCTGCTTCAGGTAGGTGGGGTCGGGATCAACATAAAACCTTTGGGCCAGCCTTTCGGCTATGGCCTCCGGCTCCATTCGGGCGATACCGAGGAGTTGCTGCTCATTGACGGTGAAGGCGGTCCGTCCCTCACTCATGGCCGCTTTCATGGCCCGCTCCTCGTCAGCGTTCAGGTTGTCCATGTTGATCGGGTACATGATGCCCTGGACCGCTGCCCTGCGGGCGGCCAGGGTGGCGGAGTTGATCCAGTGCCGTCCGCCGACCCATCCACGGACATTGGGAGGGTTGTAGAACTGCTGGCCCATTCGCCTGAGCTGGTTGACGCAGCGCCGCGGAGAGGGGAAGATGTCGAGGTCAAGATCCTGATGAAGCCCGAGGTAGAACTCCACCGGGGACTTGATCTTGTTTCCCCGGTAGGCCCGATCGTAGAAAATCCTCGAATTGAAGAAAGTAACCAGCAGACGGGGGATCGAATAGCCTGATTTGTGCCACAGGTCGGCCAATGGCTGCACCATCTCGTCGGTGAGGCCGTCATCGGTGAGGTAGAAACGGGCCATTTCCTTGGGGAGGAAGCGGGCGGCCGCGGGCTGCTCAAAAACAAGGTCCACCAATTGGGGAAGGTCGTAATTCCCGGTCTGACCGAAGATAGTTTTGGGACCCGGATCGTGCCGTTTGGGGTTGAACCCGACCTCATCCATTTGGTTGAGGGTGTATCCGGTGGTGGCCCGGGCGGCCTGCTTAATGTCGTTTTCGGTGTAATTACCTTCCCCCAGGCAGAAGAGTTCGAACAGTTCCCGGGCGAAATTCTCATTGGGAGAGCCCTTGCGGTTCTGGTTCAGGTTGAGGTAGCGAACCATTGCCGGGGTCGTGGCCAGGGCCTTGCACATTTCCGGATAAGTGGAGCCGAGATGCCGGCGAATCAGGTTCTGGTAATCAAAGAGGGCCGTTGTGCTGCGGACGCCTTGCTGTGCCACCACCCAGAGATCCTGGAAAAAGAGAACCAGTTTTTCCTGGGCTGAATTCCTGGGATCCCTGGCGAACTGGTACCATTCGACCCCGTAGTCCTGATAGGACTGCTGGTTGGCCTGCTGGAGCTTCTTTCGCAGGTCCCTTTTGTCTTCGGAATCCGCGTCGCGCATCTCCTTACGCAGGCCCATCATGGTTTCTTCCAGCTGGGCCACCTTGGCGGTGGCGGGTTGCAGACGGATGGAGCCAAAATACGACTTCAGGGTCCCGATCGGTCCCATTTGTTCGATCGTTGCCACCAGCGCGGGATTGAGGGAAAACCCCAGCCGAACGGCCAGATGCCGGGCGGTGGCGTTGTTCCATTCGTTCGCGGGCAGGGGTGACCAGGCTTCTTGGGGAGAAATCATGACATGAGAGATTGGATATTCTCTAAGTGATCCCGGACCCGCTGTAAAGATTTATGGCGATGATCCGGTGTGTGTTGAGGGGGCGTCCCGGATGGGTCTGGTCCCTCAGATGATCCAGCCTTGCGGGTAGGACTTGCTGAGAAGCTGGTTCGCTTCCTGCACGTTGGTGAACTGCATTGCCGTGGAATCGAACTCCAGCCGTCTTTGTGCCCGAACCGCGATGTTGCCCAACTGGACCATTTCCGTGAACGGTCCCGAGTAATCGAAGCTGGAGCTGGCCGGGCGGTTTTCCCGGATGGCATTGACGAATTCCACATGGTGCTCGTCCTTGATCCGGCGGATTGACTTTTCCGGTATGGAGGAGCGCAGATCGATGAACGTTTTCCTTGGTGCGATACGGATGCTGGAGCCGTAAGTGTCGACTATCAGGACGGCTTCCTCGCCGATGATGAAGGTCCCGTTGTTCATCGAGGGAACTTCATCAGCCGGAAGGATTGCGGGTTGGGGAGGGAGGAGTCCCCCATCGTACCAGTTGTAGGTCACTTCAGGCATTTCGCCCCGGGCCGGAAAGTGATAGGTGACTTGGGACGCCGCCGGGTAACAGCATTCGGAGATCCTTGAGGACGAAGTCGGGGCAATCCAGTCCGGATAGCCCAGATCCAGACCCCAATAGGCGGCCTCCATGATATGGCAGGCCATGTCGCCGAAAGCACCCGAACCAAAGTCAAAGTAGGCGCGCCAGTTAAAGGGCGCATAATCCGAATGGAAGGGTCGCGGGTCGGCCACGCCGAGCCACAGGTCCCAGTCAAAACGGTCGGGGACCGGAGGCTGGGCCCCTGAGAAATCCGGCAGGCCCTGTCCCTGGGGCCAGATGGGGCGGTTGGTCCATGAATGGACCTCGCGCACCTTGCCGATGAGTCCCGCCTGAAGCCACTCGCGTACGGAACGGGTCCCGCTGTTGGAGTGTCCCTGGTTGCCCATGGCGGAAATGACTCCCGCTGCGACGGCTGCCCTCGTCAGCTCGCGGGCCTCGCCCACGGTGTGGGTAAGGGGCTTTTCCACATAGACGTGCTTGCCGTGGTTGATGGCAGACATGGCGATGGGGTAGTGCATGTGGTCGGGGGTGGAAATCACCACCGCGTCAATCTTGTCTCCCATGGTGACCAGCATTTCCCGGTAGTCCTGGAACCAGACGGCGCCCTTTTTCTCCGCCTCGAGCACGGCCAACAAATAGGACTTATCGGGTTTCTTGAAATAGGCCCTGAGGTTTTCGACCCCGAGCTGGACATCGCACAGGGCAACAATGTTCTCATTCTCGAGGGCCTTGACTGCTGAAAAGCCTTTGCCCCCGACCCCTACGATGGCCACATTGATCCGCTGGCTGGGGGCAAGCTGATCCTTGGACTGGCCGACCACGTAACTGGGGGCGACCATTAGGCCGGCGCCAAGGGCGGAGGCGGATTTGAGGAAGTTACGGCGGCTGGGAAGGGAGTTCTCGCGGGGGACAGAGGTGTGATTCATGCTTCTGGTTGATTTTGGGTAGATATTAACGGGGTACGGATGTCCTTTTGAAAGGATTGTCCGGAATGCGGGATGTTTCGCAATCGCAAATTGACCTGTGGCATCATTGCGGCAGCAAACTTCGTTCTTGCCGAGGTAAGGCAGGGGAAGGCAAGTTAGGTATATGCAGGGTAACAGGCCAGAGGATGAGAAGACCCTTTTGGAGTGGGCGGTGCGACTGTGCCCGGATTCCCCGAGAAAGCGGATCAAGGAATGGATCGTCAACGGCCGGTTCTACCTCAATGGGAAGGTGGTCATCCAGGCCGGCCGGCGAATGCCGGATCCGGGCGAGGCCCTGGTACTGGGGCAGCCCGACAGCGCCACCGCTTCCTGGGTGAACCGAAGGAGGATCCACCCGAAAGTGACCGTTCTCTACTTGGATTCTTCCCTGGCGATAGTCGACAAGGGAGCCGGCCTGCTCTCGGTCCCGATGGAGGGCTACAAGGCAAAGTCCGCCCTGGAGATACTCGGGGACTACCTCAACGATCCGAAAGGCGAGCCGCTCCGGCGCCGCCTGTTCGGAAGCCCCGCGCCGGTCCGGCCCCTGCCGGTTCACCGCCTTGACCAGTACACCAGCGGCCTGCTTTGCCTGGCCCTGAATCCGGATGCAAGGAGTGTATTGATCGAGCAACTACGCAGGCACGAGCTCCTGCGCGAGTACCTTGCCTTTGCCGACGGGACCTGCCATGAGCCCTCTGGCATCTGGCGCCATTACCTCAAGCTGGATAATAAGGACTATCACCAGTCGCTGCACGAGAAGCCGGTGGAGGGATCCACCGAGGCAGTCACGCACTATTCGGTGGAGAAGACCTTTCCCGTCAACCGGGTGACCAAGCTGCGCATCCGGCTGGAGACGGGGCTCAAGCACCAGATCCGCATCCAGGCGGCTGCGGCCGGCCTGCCACTGATCGGGGACCGCCTCTACCATGCCGCCACGGCGGCCGCCCTGAAGCGAAAAGGTGCGACCCTTCCCTATGGATTCCGACGGCAGGCTTTGCACGCGGCAACCATCGGGCTGAAGCATCCGGAATCAGGGAAAATTCTCCGGTTTGAATCCAATCCTCCCCTGGACATGGCCCGCCTGCAAGAGCGGTTGCGCTAGCCAGCGGAGACGGAATCAGGCTGATCCGCCGAAGTGCTCGTTGAAGGTCTCGCGCTGATCATTTGTCCCCAACATCAACAGCCGGGCGGATTTCGCGAGGACCGTGTTGGCCGTCGGGTTGGTGATGGTACGCTCGCCTTCCTGGATGGCGATCACGGTGAGTCCGGTCTTGGCCCCGATGCCGCTTTGGGCAAGGGTTCGGCCGCACAATGAGCGGGTGACTTCCACATTGAAGAAATCGGCCCCTTCACCAACCATGACCGGCTGGCGTCCCATGAGGTAGGCAGTGACAAACTCGCACCCGAGGGAGGCATAACTGAGGACAAAGTCGGCTCCGGCACGGTAGATGGCCTCGATATTGCGCTCCTTGGTAATCCTGCTGACAATGCTCAGTTGCGGTCTCAGGCGCCGGCAGTATACGGCGAGGTGGATGTTTTGTGCGTCATCGTTGGTCGTCAATGCCACCGAGTTGACCTCGTTGATTCCGGCCCGGTCGAGGGTGCCCCGGTCGGCGGCGTTGCCGATGGTGACCGTGTCGCAATAGGGAGCCAGTTCCTCTTTCAGGTCCGGGTTCAGGTCGAGGATCCGGACCCGGATACCTCTTTTCTTAAGGGCTGCCGCGGTGGACCGGCCAACTTCTCCTCCGCCGATAACAAGGACCTCGTGGTTTGAGATGGGAGCTTCGCCAAGAAGCTGGTTGAGGTGGTCCACCTGGTTTTCGGTTCCCACAGCGACCGGGACCGAGGTGTCCGCCAATCGGTAGTCGGGGTAGACGGAGCGGAAATGGCCCGATTCCCAGACCCCGACCACATTTATTCCGGTTCGTTCCCGCAGTTCGGTTTCCCTGAGCGTAAGTCCGGACAGGGGGGTGTCATGGACAAGGAATTCGACGATGATCAAGTCCTTGAAACGACCGACTTCGTGGGCGGTCCCGACCCCGGCGCTGACCCGGGTGGCGAGGTGTTCGCCCAGACGGACCTTGAGGGGGATTGGGTAGGTGGCCCCGCTCAGTTCAAAAATGTCCACGGAGTCGACTTCCTCGGCAATGGCGATGATGGGCAGCTTTTTGGTCAGGGACCGGACAGTGAGGAGGATGTTGGTGTTGGTGGGGTCCTCCTGGTTGGCCAGAAGGAGTCTGGCCTGTTCAACATTGACCGCCCGGTAGGTCTCGGGATCATCAATTTCCCCGGAGACAACGCAAAAGTCATCCTCGCGAAGCTGCGCCGCCAGCACCGGATCCGGCTCAATGATGCAGTAGGGGATGTTATTCACCTTCAGCTTGCGGATGAACCCGTCGGTAATGGAATCCTGCCGGCAGATGATGACATGGTCACGGATATGAGGGGGCAGGCGCCGGGGCGCCTTGGCTTTGATTTGCGCCTCCAGCCACGGGGCGTAGAAGAATCGGATGAAGGCGAACGGGAGCATGATCAGGAGCAGGAACACTCCTGAGGCAAGGACGATGATGCTGAAGGCGCGGCCGATGTCGGAGTCGAATGTGATGTCCCCGAACCCAAGGGTGCTCATGACGGTGAGCGTCCAGTAAACCCCGGTCAGCCAGGAGTGCTCCTGTCCCTCGACACTGACCATCACCACATGGAACAGGACCGAGTAGAGACAGACGATCCCGAAGAGAAGGTACAGGTATTTCCTCAATGAGGACAGGTTTCTGCGGGCCTGCCGGTCGCTGAGGAAGTAGGAGAACTGTGACATCAAGAACTTCATTGATAATCCGGCAACGATCCCGTTGCAGGACGGATCCTGCAGAGGATTGGCCCGGTCATCAAGCGAATATCCTGCCCGGGCTCCGTGGCCGGTTGCCCCCAAAATTGAATTTTCGGATCGAATTTTCCCCGGGGCTGGTACATTCTGGGGATCAAGTCGGGCAAAACCGGTCCGGCCAAATGCCCTAACTGATTCTATCCATGAGTAAAAGCCGACCTGTCATCCTGCACGCCTTTGAGATTCAGGCCAGCGGCCAGAGCCGTCCATTGACTGAGGAGAGCCTTGGAGGGGTCATCAGTGAAGGGGCCTACGTGTGGCTCCATGTCGATGTCAACAATCCCAGAACCCTTGGATTCCTGCGCAAGCACTATTCTCAAATGGATCACGGGATTCTCAAATCCCTGCTGGCCGGGGAGACCCGGCCGCGCCTGCAGGAATCCGGATCGGGGTCACTGATCATTCTCCGTGGGGTCAACCATAACGATCCCGACGAACCGGAGGACATGGTCTCCGTCCGTGTCTGGGCGGAGGAAAAACTGGTTATCAGTGCGCAGCGGCGCTCCCTGAAATCAATCCGGGATATCGACGATCTGGCCCTCGCCGGAAACGGGCCCCCTTCTCCGGGAGCATTTCTGGTATTCCTTGTCTCCCGCCTGCTGGAACGGATGGACCCGGTGATTGCCGAACTGGACGAACGCCTCGACGTGGTGGAGGAGGCCGTCATTTCGGATCCGGAATTACATGAGCACAAGGAACTGAGCTCGATCCGCAAGGAAGCCATCCTGTACCGGAGATACATTACCCCCCAGAGGGAGGCGATCTCTCAGATCTGTCATTCCACCCAAGGCTGGCTGGGGCCGGAGGACAAACGGCACCTTCATGACAAGGTCGACAACATAATCCGCCTGATCGAGGACCTGGACACCTCGCGGGAGCGGGCCCAGGTCATCAAGGACGAGTTGACCAATGCCCTGTCCCACCAGATGAACCGGAACCTGTATCTGCTTTCCGTTATCGCGGCGGTGTTCCTTCCCCTTGGATTCCTGACCGGGCTCTTCGGCATCAATCTGGCCGGCATGCCGGGGGCCGAGAATGTCAACGCCTTCTATATCTTCAGTGGCTTGCTGGCTATCGTCGTGGCCATCCAGGTATGGGTCTTCAAACGGATGAAGCTTTTTTAGGACACCCGGGTTATTATACCGGAAATGAGCGAATCGGCCCGGATTCCCATCAAGAATAAATACATACTGGCCCTGGATCAGGGAACGACCAGTTCGCGTGCCGTCATCTTTGACCGTCGTGGCAAACTTGTATTCATGGCCGGGAGGGAGTTCAGGCAGAACTATCCGAAGCCAGGCTGGGTGGAGCATGATCCGGAGGATATATGGCTGGTTCACGGGGGGTGATCGGGGAGGCGCTGGACAAGGCGGAACTGGCCAGCACCCAGATTGCTTATGTAGGGATCACCAACCAACGGGAGACGACCGTTGTATG
>JBMTVW010000027.1:0-10150 GCA_049451775.1 Opitutales bacterium
AATTGTACAAGGCGATCGCTCAAGTCCACGCCGGCGGAACCTTTATTCCTGAGTCGATTCGGGGTCGCCTCGACCTCTACTTGAAACAGAAGCGTCTAACCCATCGGGAGATGGAGGTCCTGCAGGCAATGCGGCGAGGACTCACGAACCGCGACATCGCAGCGTTGCTTGGCTTTACTGAACACACGGCCAAGGCGCACGTGAAAGCCATTCTGGACAAGCTCGCGTCGGCGGATCGAACCGAGGCTGTTGCACGTGGCTTTGAGCTCGGCTTGCTGCGCCCCAATATTAAAATGGCTGAGCGTACCTGACAGCCTCTCCGGGAAATGAAAAAATTCAGATGTCTCTTAAACCGACCGGTCTACTGAGGTCATCTCAACCCCTACTTCACCAATCCGGCCCCAAAGTAAAATCCGCTGATCGCCGCCGCCATCTGGGTATGGACGGGAGGATCACAAAACCGCTCATCTCTTGAAAATGAATCTCAGGCAATTAGGATCCCCAGCACGACTGTTTGGATAAATATTTTGCCTGTCATCAAGAGTCTCCGGAACAGGAACGTTCTTTTATTCTAATTCCTCAGCAGTGCGGCGGCGCACCACAAGACGGGCGCCTGGCCATGCAGGTTGCCAACGATCCTCGGTCGATTCATGTAGTGGTCCCGGTTATCACCGATATTCGTACCGTCACAGACTTCCGTAAGGTTGTCTTCCTCATTGACATACGACGTCAAAGCGAGCCAACCCTTGCGGGCGGCGGCACCATAGCTTTTCTCATTCAGCCAGCCGTTCTTCACTCCTGTAATCATCCCATAGGCAAACATCGCCGTGCCGGATGTCTCCTTCCAGGATTCCTCATCGTCAATTAGCTGGCGCCACATGCCGTCTTCCGCCTGGTACTTGAGCAGGGCGGCCATCATTTTATGGTAGCCTTCCATAATGCGCTTCTTGTGCGGATTGTCATCCGGCAGGATTCTCAGCAGTTCAGCCATGCCCACGGCCATCCATCCATTGCCCCGGCCCCAGGCAAAGGGGGCATCCGGCGAATGGTGGAACAAGCCGTTTTCCAATTGAATTTCGTCCAGATACAAAACCATCTCCTGTGCAGCGCGGTCGACATACTTCCGGTCACCGGTAGCACGGTAGGCCTGCGCCTGGACGGCCGTGATCATGAACATGTCATCAATCCAGATCCGGGTCTGCCAGGTGTATCCCTTGTCGGCGTAGGCCTTTTCCTCCGGTTTGGCATTGGCGGGCACCTGCCACTGGGTATCGGCATAGAAAAGGCCGAGCTTCAAGTAAGGGCTGCCCTTTCCCTGCAGGTAAAGTTCCAAAGGCACGGAACCAAAGACATTGTTGTCCACGTGATCCGGCTTGGGATGCAGGTGTTTCTCCTCGCCAAACAGCGGCAGGAAACGGTCTGCAAGACGGTCGAACAAGGCCTCGTTGTTGGATTCCTTGGCGAACCAGAGCCCGCCCAGCCAGGTGCAGACATCGGGATAGGTGATCCGGTTGGCCGTCTTGGTGTATTTGCCCCAATGCGAATGCGGCAGGGAAAGATACTTGTTCGTAATCCTCAGGCCGATTTCCTCCGGCGACTTTCCCTCCGGCCAATGGGTCAGGCCATGAGGCGATTCGGCTTCCGGGGAAACCGGTCGCTTCTCAGCTTGAGCCACCGGCACCAGAAGGAGCACGGCGGCCAGAAGTTTGATGGTGTTTGTTGCTTGTCTCATAGTGCTGTAAGTTCCGGTAGAATAGTTGAATCGAAAAATCAGGGTTGGCCGACCATTTGAAAACTGTCCTGCAGACCGCCCACCCAGAGGTTAAAGTCACCGGGCTCGGCCTCCATGCGCCGGTTGATGGTCCAGAATGCGAATTCCTCAGCGGACAGCCGGAAGGAAACGGTTTGAGTCTCGCCCTTGCGGAGCAAAACCTTTTGGAAGCCCTTCAGTTCGCGCACCGGACGGGCCCGCGAAGCCACCGGGTCGTTGATATAGAGCTGCACCACCTCTTCGCCATCGCGATCCCCGATATTGGCGACGTCGACGCTCACCTTCACCACTGCATCGGGCAGCGTTCCCGAGACGTCCACTGTCAGGTTGCGGTAGGCAAACTCGGTGTAGCTGAGTCCGTGGCCGAATGGGTAGAGGGGTTCATTTGCCTCGTCGAGGTAGTATGAGGAGTTTTTCGGAAATTCCACCTTGATGGGTCGGCCCGTGTTGAGGTGGTTGTAATAGACGGGGACCTGCCCCCCCCCGCGGGGAAAGCTCATCGGCAGGCGCCCGGACGGATTGTAGTCCCCAAACAGTACATCTGCGATGGCATGACCGGACTGCGAACCCAGCTGCCATGTGGCCAGGATGGCGGGCACACGCTCCCCCCAGGATGAAATCACCATCGGACGCCCGTGGGAGAGCACCACCACCACATTCGGGTTCACAGAGAGGATTTCATCGAGCAACTCCCGTTGCAGGTCAGTGATCTGCAGGTCGGTTTTGCAGCGGCCCTCACCCGATTCATAGGCGTGCTCCCCAATAGCCAGCAGGACCACATCCGCCTCGGCGGCGACTCGTCTGGCCTCGGCGAACCCGGCCCGGTCCTCAACGCTGTCGATTCGCTCGGAAATCCTTACCGAATCTTTCCCGAAGAACAGCTCACAGCCCTTGGAAAAGGCGGCCTCGGGATTGACCGCGCGCACGCCTTCGAGCAGGGAAACTGCCGAGTCGGGAAGAGCTTGTGCGCGCCAGTTACCCAGCGGAGAGTCCTTGTCATCTCCCAGGGGTCCGATGACCGCAACCCGGGTCGCTTTGTCCAGGGGAAGCAGGTTGTTTTCATTCCGGAGCAGGACGATTGAACGTCGCGCCGCCTCCCGGGCGGCCTGGAGGTGTTCTTCCCTGCCCAGCGTTTCGGCTTCGCGCGCTTCATCGCAGTAGCGATAGGGATCCTCAAACAGGCCGAGCATAAACTTGACCCGCAGGATGCGCAGGACTGCATCGTCGAGCAGAGCTTCGGAAACCTCCCCCGCCCTTACGAGATCCACCAGATGATCCGTATAGCAGGTGCTCACCATATCCATGTCGCAGCCGGCGGCGAAAGCAAGGCTTGCGGCTTCCCGTTTGTCCGCAGCCACACCATGCGGAATGAGCTGGTCGATGGATCGCCAGTCGGAGACCACCAGTCCTTCAAACCCCCATTCGCCCTTGAGAATTCCGCGCACCAGACCAGTATCGGCCGTCGCCGGCACACCGTTGAGGGTATGGAAACCGTTCATGAAAGAGAGCGCTCCGGCATCGACGCAGGCCTTGAACGGCGGCAGGACGACGTCCCGCAAGGTGGCCTCATCAACCATGGCGGTGTTATAGTCCTTGCCGTCTACGGTAAAGCCGTATCCGGCAAAATGCTTGGCGCAGGCCAGAATAGTATCGAGATCATACAGGTCTTCCCCCTGGTACCCCCTGACGGCCGCGGCGGCCATGACGACATTGAGATAGGTATCCTCCCCTGCTGCTTCCATGACCCGGCCCCAGCGCGGATCGCGCGACACGTCCACCATGGGCGCAAATGTCCAGTGGATTCCGGCGGCGGTGGCCTCCCTTGCGGCAATGCGCGCGGCTGATTCAACCAGCCCCGGCTCCCATGAGGCAGCCATTCCGAGGGGAATGGGAAAGCTGGTCCGGTACCCGTGAATAACGTCGTAGCCGAAGAGCATCGGGATACCCAGCCGGCTGTTCTCCAGCGTCATCCGCTGGGCCTCGCGAGTTTGGGCCACCCCCTTCACATTCAGCATGGAGCCGACTAAACCGGCCCTGATCAACTCCGCCTGGCGCTGCTTGTCGGAGTCGTCGGGCACCGGCCCGGTCAGGTCCCATCTGGATGAGAGTTGCACCAGTTGACCCACCTTCTCTTCCAGTGTCATCTTCCCCAACAGCGCCTGCGCCTTTTCCAGCGATGTATCCGCCGCGTGAACAGGGAGAGCGGTGGCGCAGATAAACAACGCCACCACGATGCCGCTCAAAATCATAAATCGTTTTTCAGTTTTCATAAATCTTCCTTCGAACCTTCGGGAAAGGTGGTCCGGCGCAACAGGGTGCAACCGATCGGGACGAGCGTGGCGTCGACAAGCCTACCTTCCGGATCCAGCAGCTGCCCCTTTAGTGTGACCGGTGTATCAGCAAACGGATGCAGCAGTTCTCCCCCGTCAAAGACCGGCTTGAATTGGGGATCCGTAGGCATTCGGTACTCCCACCCGGTTTTATCTTTAGCAGTCACCTCATACATATGGAACCCACACCCGGGATTTGGACCCTCAACCTCGATCTCCTTCGTGTTGACCTTCATGTCGTGCTCAATCGGGAGCGCATAGACCAACGGTCCACGTTTCAGGTACACCTCTTTGGAATTGGCTACCTCATGCAACTTCTTTACCGGGAAATCGAAGTCCAGGGTGAAAGTGTCGCCTTTTTTCCAGATACGCTCAATGACCACATAGCCATCTTTCTTTTCGGCTCCTCCGATCCCGTTCACCCTCACATCCGAGGCATCCTTCGGAATACGGAAACGAAGTTTCAAGGGTAATGGCTCCTTGGGATCTATCCTGAAACGGACGGCATCCTCGAATGGATAGTGAGTATCGGCCTCTATCCGCAGGCCCACCCCGTCCATGACCGTGTTCACCGTGCAGGGCCCGTACAACTGTGCGGTCAGTCCGTCAGGTTGTTTGGTCCACATGCCTTCGATGTAATACGGAAGCAGTCGACCGCCGTTCAACACGCAGCAGGCGGTGTGATGCATGGCTGCATACATGTAGCGATCATTGCTCCCGTGCCACAGCGCATCGATCCGGTTGTCCGTCGAGACATAGGAGAGTGCAGTCAGCACAGGGAGACGCGCTCCCTGACCCGCATTAAACATCATTGTTTCGGCCATCTCGGCAGCTTCCGCACTTCCATTGATCGCCGGTATCTTGGTCAGGGCCTGCACCATTTCCGAAATTCCGCAGTATTCATAGCCGGCATTTCCGGAACCGGGCGCGCCGTTGACCTTCTCACTGCAAACCATCGCTCCGCTCGGGGTCAGGTGATATTTGAGTTTTTCCAATGCCCGCCCAGCGGCACGGTCGTACTCCCCATCCTCGGTAATGGACGCGATAAAGGCTGGGACGTGCAATCCTTCCGCCACGTGAGCCCCATGGTCCCGGAATTTTTCATCGCCCAATAGTTTATCCAATTGCAGGTCATCATTGCGAGAGGGCACAGAACAGAAGTCGCTGTACAGTTTAACGGAATAACTAGCGTATTCCTGATCGCCGGTTTCGTTGTACAGGTACCACAGGGAATCAAAGAAGCCGACACCATGGCTAACCCCGCCCGACTTCAGTTTATCAGATGACCAGTAATTTCCGGGATCATTCCTTATCGTGCAGTCGACCGCCTTTTTCAACGCATCGAAGTAGGCCGTATTCCCCGTGAATTCATACCCGGCTATCAAGGCCTGGAAGATACGGCTTTGGGTCCAGAGCTCCCCGTTCTCATCGATGTGCTTGAAACGGCTATTCGCTTCATCCCCCGCTTTATAGATTCCGATGTATCCATCGGTTCCCTGTGCCGCAACGATGGCGTCAAGCCATTCGATAGCCCTCTTTTTCTGCGCTTCATCCCCGCCGAGAAACGCCATCCTGAGAAGACCGTCCTTCCAGTACCCTTCGTGTTCGCCACTGTACCAGCATCTAAGACCATTATAAATTCTCCGGTTGCCACTGGAAATACGATCTTGTTGGACAAACAGGTCATAGGACACCGTGTGATTGATCTCCTCAAAGCGGGAATAATACCCCTCCTTTAGATCCCGTCGTATCTGTTCCCTCATCCAGCCTTGCGGCATTATTTCACCAGCATTCAAAAATCGACCGGGTTCGGCCCCCATGACAGTTGCGGCCAAACTGCTTAAGCAACACAGAATCGTTATTTTTTTCATAGTCATCATAGTTTCCTCTACACCTTTGAGTCGGTTATATTGAGAATCTCTGCCAGAGCCTCGGTTTTCAGGTTAAAAATGGTCAGCATCGGGAAAGGTGTCGTTGGAGATCGCCAGCATGCCGGTAATCGAGGTGCTGCGGGAAGGTTCACAGACGGGAGCGTTGGCATAGCAGTGTATGTACTGAAAGCCTTCGGCGGCCAACCCGTCGATGTTCGCCGTATCAGCATGCGGGTTGCCGTAGCAGTCGACCCAGTCGAGATTGTTGTCCTCGCAGGTTATTAAGAGGATGTAGGGACGCGTATCCGCCTTCAGCATCCCGGCACAGAATGCAAGGACCATTAAAAGGCTGGCGGCTGAAACGGGCAATCGCCTGCTTCGCATTGTCAAATTCTCTTTCATTTTCAGAAATCTCTGCTCATTCCGGTTCCCATGTGCTCGTCTTTCACACCCGTTACTTCAAATTCCAGCACATGGTCACCGATAACGAGCTCGAATTTGCCTGGTTCAATGACCGGCTTCATGTCCCGGCCAAGGAAAGCCAGATGTCGGTTTTCGATAGTAAACGAAAGGGTTCGGCGCTCCTCCTTCTTGAGACTGACTCGCTCGAATGCAACCAGTTTCCTGACCGGAGTGGCAACGCTGCTGACCACATCATTGAGGTAAATCAGCACCACCTCGTCACCGTCCATGGAACCGGTGTTGCTGACCGTGAGGCGGACAGGCAGGTCCTCGCCGGGCCCGATGGTGGCGGGCACCTCGATATCCCTGTATTCAAACGTGGTATAGGAGAGTCCGTAGCCAAAGGGAAAGAGCGGCCCGGTTTTGCCGAAGATGTATTTGCGATAGTAGTTGGACGGCTGGTGATTGTACCAAGTGTTTGCCTGCCCCGTGCTGCGCGGCAACGAGATGGGCAGGCGGCCGGAGGGGTTGGCCCGGCCATACAGAACGGCGGCCAGGGCGTCGCCCGCCCGCATTCCGGGATTCCATGCATCCACCACCGCCGCCGAGCCAGCGATCAGCGGCTGGATGTTCAGAGGTCTTGAATGTATCAGCACCGTGACGACAGGAACCCCGGACTCAAAAAGGGCCTCAGCCAAGGCCAGCTGGGTACCGGCCAACTCGATACTCTGGCGGGAGAGGTTTTCCCCGCCCGTCCGGTACGCCTTGCCTCCTGGACCAGCATAGTCGGATCCACCCACTACCAACACCACCACATCGCACGCCTGCGCTTGGACGACCGCTTCCCGGATGGCCGCCGGCCCGATATCGTAAGTGGAGCCGCAATCATAGATCGAAACCGCCATGCCGTCCGGTGCATGGTCAATCAGCCCGTCATCAATGAAAGTGACCAGCTCCGAGGGATCGTCATGCATGAGCCAATCGCCCAGAATGGCGTAATTGTGGGCGTACGGTCCGGTAACAAGCACGCGACGGGTCCTCTCCGCCCTAAGCGGGAGGGTCTGCTCGTCATTTTTGAGCAGAACCATCGACTGAACGGCTGCCTGCATGGACAACTCCCGGGCCTCCTCATTGCAGATCAGCGGAGAATCAGCGGGATCCTGGATAAAGCGGTTTTCAAAGAGGCCGAGCTGGAATTTACCATGCAGGATCCGGCGGACCGCGTCGTTGATCCGCGCTTCCGGAACACGGCCCTCCCGGACCAGATTGAGCATCGGCTCGATAAAATCGCGACCATTGTTGTGGACATCGATTCCGGCATTGATGCCCATGGCAAAGGCATCCTCAAGGTTTTCCGCCACGCGGTGCAGGGTGGCCAGGCGTTCCATGTCCATCCAGTCGGTAATCACCACACCATCAAAACCCCACTCTCCGCGGAGCACATCAGACAGGAGCCATTCAGAGGCATGGCAGGGTATGCCATCGATCTCGTGGTGGGCCGGCATGACTGACCAGGCACCGGCTTCGATTCCAGCCTGAAAAGGGGGGAAAAACTGTGTCCGCAATTCCCGCTCCCCGACATACATGGGGGCAAAATTCAGGCCATTGAGGGGCTGTCCACCGGCCACGTAGTGCTTGAGACAGGCGGCCATGTTATGAGGCTGATCCATGGAAGGCCCCTGCAGGCCCCGCACCATGGCCGCGCCCAGCTCTCCACAGAGCAAGGGGTCTTCTCCGAAGCTCTCCCCGTAACGGCCCCAGCGGGCATCGCGGACGATGTCGACCGTCGGGGTGAAATTCCAGTTGTAGCCGTGGAGCCGGCACTCACGCGCAATGACTTCCCCTATCCGTTGGACCAGTTTCCGGTCGAAGCCGGCTGCCATCCCAAGGTTGATCGGAAAAATCGTGGATCCGTCCACCGAAACGCTGTGAACGGCATTCTGAACAACAAACAGCGGGATCTTCAACCGCGATTCCGCCGCCGCCTGCTGACGGGAATTCAGGTCCTGCCAGCCGTCAATGTCTCGGGTCACCCCTACCCGGCCGGACCGGATATCATCGAGGAGTTGCGCATAGCGCTGAGCGGAGAGGTCCGCAGCTCCCGCATCGGTTACGCGGTCGGACTGAATTTCCTGCCCAAGGTTTACGGGGGCAGAGGCCCAGTCCAGATTCATCTGTCCGAGTTTTTCCTCCAGCGTCATCCGCATCAGCAGGTCTTCCACACGTGCCGCGACCGGCAGACCGGGATCCAGATAGGCAGGTTCTTCTACTGCCGTGGCCGTCACGGTCAGGACAAGCAGAAGAAAACCCAGGCAGCAACGGCTACGAATCCGCCCGGTCCTGCCCATTGCCCTCTTCACAATGGGATCTAATTGCATATGCTCTTTCTATTAATCATCACGTCGACAAGTTCCACTAGGTCGTGTTCATGGACAACTAGGGGGTATTCGCTTTTTCGTTTACATTGCGATTCACCAGCCCCCGCTGCGCCCGCTCCAGGTTCTGTTGCTGCTGCAACTTTAATTCCTTCTTGCGCGGGTCCACATACCGCACCTCATCAACAACGCCATACTGATCCCGGAGTTTGCCTAGCTGCTCCTTGAGGCGGTGAACGGTCACCTCGTACTCCGGATTGGAATACACGCTGTTCATTTCACCGGGATCGTTCTGAAGGTCATAGAGTTCCCACTCCTCCCCATCGGGAATATCCAAACCGTAGAAACGGATCAGCTTATACCGCCCATCGGTGACGCCCTCGTGCCTGCGAACCAGGTGATAGGCTGGGTACATGTAATAGTGATAGTACAGATGGCTGCGCCAGTCTACGGGTGTTTCCCCCTTCAACAGCGGCAGCAGGCTGAGGCCCTGCATGTCGTCGGGTGCTTCGATGCCGGCGAGGTCAAGAAAAGTCTCCGCAAAATCGATGTTCTGGACGAGGTCATGGTTGCGGGAACCGGGAGCCGTGACCCCCGGCCAGCGGGCGATCAGCGGCATACGGAACGACTCCTCGTACATGAAGCGTTTGTCGAACCAGCCATGCTCCCCGAGATAGAATCCCTGATCGGAGGAATACATCACCACCGTGTTCCGGTCAAGTCCGGCCTGTTTCAGATAATCCAACAGCACCCCGATCTGTTCGTCGATTCCGGAAACGCAGGCCATGTAGTCACGCAGGTAGGTCTGGTATTTCCAGCGGACCAGCTCCTTGCCTTCGAGCTTCTTCTCCTCAAGTTCCTTCCAGCGCTCGCTGCCCTCCGTGACCTTCAGGTCTTCCCGAAGACGCATCGTGTAGGCGATCGACATGTCCTGGCTGCGGGCGGCGATTCCACGGCCGGCATAATCATCGAACAGGTTTTCCGGCTCAGGGAAATTTACATCACGATAATGCTCCTGCCAACGTTTCATCGGCTCCCACTTGCGGTGCGGCGCCTTGAAATGAACCATCAGCATGAAGGGCTTGTCCGGGTCACGGCCGGATTCCAGCCAGTGGAGAGCCCTTTGGGCAATGACTTCGCTTGAGTGGCGGCCTTTGTATTGGGTCTTGCCGGCTTCGGTAACGAATTCCGGATCCCAGTAGCGGCCCTGCCCGGGCAGGACCTCCCAGTAGTCAAAACCCTGCAGTGCCCCCTCCAGATGAATCTTTCCGATCATCGCCGTCTGGTAGCCGTTCTGCCGGAGGATCTTCTGAAACTGGGGCTGGTCATGGTCGAATGGAACTGCGTTGTCCACCTTGCCGTGAAGATGACTGTGCTTACCGGTCAAAAGGGTAGCCCGGC
>JBMTVW010000028.1:0-7926 GCA_049451775.1 Opitutales bacterium
TTTCCTGTGGAGTATCGGCCCGCAAGCGGGTGGCCCAGATCGCCGGCAAGGCGCACAAGCCGCATGGTTTCACGGTCATCCCGAAAGGGAGCGAGGCGGCATTTCTTGCCCCCCTGCCGTTACAGCACATCCCGGGCCTCGGACCGGTGGGCACACAGCGCCTGCAACGCATCGGGCTGCGGACCATCAGTGATCTTGTCCGCTGTGGCCCGGATATCCTCTATCCGGTCCTGGGCAGGCAGACGGGATCCATTCTCCAGTTGGCCCGGGGCGAGGAAGAGGAGACGGTTCATGCGGATCCGCTTCCACCCAAGTCATTGGGAGGGCAGGTCACCTTTGCGGATGAGACCGGCAGCGAACCTTTTGTCGAGGTTTCACTGAAGACCCTGCTGGCCAAGCAGCTCGGCCGGCTGCGAAAGGCACGCCAGGCGGCACGGACCCTGAGTGTCGGGGTCCGCTATACCGACTGGGAGGTGGCGCAGGCCAGCCGCAGTTTTCCCGAGCCCGGCAACCACGACCCGATGTTCACCCCGCACCTGAGGGATCTTCTCCGGAAGGCATGGACCCGACGGGTGAAACTCAACCAGATCCGGATTCAGCTCGCCAACCTGTATCCGGACTGGATGCAAGGGGACCTGTTGGATCCCAACCGGGAGCGACAGAGGGAGATTTGCCGGATCGGGGACATGTTGAACGAGCAGTTTGGCCGGGGCACGCTGGTGCAGGCATCACAGTTGAGGCCGCGCCCGCGTGCAGGGGATTGAAACAGTAACAGGCCGGAGGCCTGTTAAACGGTGTCACAGGCGTCCCGCCTGTGAATGAAGATCTGCCCCAACAGCTATTCGTTCCACTCGAGGATGATCTTGCCGCTCTGGCCGCTCTCCATGAGATCGAAGGCCTCCCGGAATGATTCGGCCGGGAACCGGTGGGTAATGACGGGATCAATCTTCAGGCCGCCCCGGAGGAGGACGCTCATCTTGTACCAGGTCTCATACATTTTCCGCCCGTAAATCCCCTTCAGGTTGAGTCCCTTGAAAATGATCCGGGTCCAGTCGACGGGGGCGTCGGGCGGAAGGATGCCCAGAAGGGCGATCCGGCCGCCGCTGAACATGACATCGATCATCTGGCTGAGGGCGGCCGGGTTGCCGCTCATTTCCAGCCCGACATCGAACCCCTCCTTGACGTCGAGAAGCTTCTCCGTTTCCAGTAGCGAATCCTTGGATACATCGAGGGCAACGGTTGCTCCCATCGCCCGGGCCAGCTCCAGGCGGTAGGGATTGACATCGGTGACGACAACACTGCGGGCCCCGGCATGGCGGCAAATGGCCGCGGCCATGCAGCCAATGGGCCCGGCTCCCGTGATGAGGACATCCTCCCCGAGCACGTCGTAGTAGGTGGCCGTATGGACGGCATTTCCAAGGGGATCAAAACAACTGGCAATTTCCAGGGGAATGGCGGGATTGACCGGCCAGACATTGGTCCTGGGCAGGCAGAGGTAATCAGCGAACGCCCCTTGCCGGTTGACACCCACGCCGTAGGTGTGCGGGCACAGGTGCATCCGCCCGCTCAGGCAGTTGCGGCATTTACCGCAGACCAGGTGACCCTCGCCGGAGACAATTTCCCCCTTCTTGAGACCCCGGACGTGATCGCCCATGTGGACAATTTCCCCGACAAACTCATGCCCGATTATCATGGGGGGCTTGATGGTCCGGGAGGCCCACGCGTCCCAGGTGTCGATGTGGACGTCGGTACCGCAAATTGAGGTCTTGAGAATCCGGATCAGGACATCATCGGGCCCGGGTTCAGGGACGGGCATCTCCATCATGGCCAGACCGGGCCCGGCCGTTTCCTTGACTATTGCACGCATGGTGAAAGGTTAACCTGAATAGTGGATTTGGCAAGGGCCTGATTCTACGGTTGCGGGGAAGAAGATACCCGGTTAATTCTTGGCCCATGTATCCCGAAAGTTTTCAATTGCAGTTGCAGCAAACCATTGAGGAAATTCGGTCAGCCGGACTGTACAAGACCGAGCGCCTGATTGCCGGGCCACAGTCAGCCCATATAACCCTCGCCGGTGGTGAAAGGGTGATCAATTTCTGCGCCAACAACTACCTTGGACTGGCTGACCATCCGGAGGTGGTGGCCGCCGCCGCCCGTGCGTCGAAGGATCATGGATTCGGGATGGCCAGCGTCAGATTCATCTGTGGGACGCAGGTCCTGCACAAGCAGCTTGAGGAAAGGCTGAGCGGGTTCCTGGGGACGGAAGACACCATCCTCTACGCGGCCTGCTTTGATGCCAATGGCGGGGTGTTCGAGCCCCTGTTGGGCCCGGAGGACGCAATCATCAGTGACCAGTTGAACCATGCCAGCATCATCGACGGCGTCCGCCTGTGCAAGGCCAAGCGGTATCGTTACCGCAATAACGACATGGGGGACCTGAAAGCGCAGCTGGAAGCCTGCGACAGGGAGGGTGTGCGGCACAAGTTGATCGTCACCGACGGGGTCTTCTCGATGGATGGCATTGTTGCCGATCTCCCCGGAATAACCGCACTGGCAGAGGAACATAGGGCCCTGGTCATGGTGGATGATTGTCATGCCACGGGCTTCATGGGCAAGCGGGGCAGGGGAACCCACGAGCATTACGGCCTGGAGGGAAAAATTGACATCCTTACGGGGACACTGGGGAAAGCCCTCGGCGGGGCCAGCGGCGGGTATGTCAGCGGAAAAAAGGAGGTTGTCGAAATCCTCCGCCAAAGATCACGACCGTATCTATTTTCCAATACACTGGCGCCACCCATTGCGGCCGCCACGATAACTGTGCTGGACATCTTGTCCGGATCCACCGGACTGCGGGACAAGTTGATGGAGAACACACGCTACTACCGCTCCGGATTGAAGGAGATCGGGCTGGCAACAAAAGGGGAGATACATCCGATTGTCCCGGTGATGATAGGGGATGCGGCCCTGTCGCAGGAAATAGCCGCCCGGATGCTGGAAAAAGGCATCTATGTGGTGGGATTCTTCTACCCGGTGGTTCCCCAGGGAGAAGCCCGTATCCGGACGCAGGTCAGTGCCGGCCACAGCAAGGAGGACCTTGACCGGACCCTGCAGGCATGGGCGGAAATCAAGTCCGAGTTTCAGCTGGGCTGATCGAGACGGGAACGGATCTGCTGGATAATTCTTCCGGTTGCCCCGCGGCTTTGTTCAATGAAGGCCCGGGCGTTGAGGCCCATTTCCTCGCGCCGGCCCGGTTCACTGAGCAGCTCCCCAAGGGCCGGTTGCAGATCCTCGGTCGAGTTAATGGCGATGGCTGCCCCGGACCGGATGAGACTGCGGGAGATATCCCTGAAATTGCTCATGTCCGGACCAAAGACCAATGCCTTGCCCATGGCGGCTGCCTCCACGGGGGTCTGGCCACCGGTGTTGGGGGGAAGTGACTTCCCGACAAAAACAAGATCTGCAAACCGGGTCAGGTTCTTGAGCTCGCCGGTTGTGTCGGCGATGTAGACCTCGGTCCCGGATTGAGCCTGCCGGCCATCCGAGCGAAAATGCGACACCACCGGCTGATCGGACATCAATTGCAGCAACTCGCTCTTGCGCTCGGCATGCCTGGGAACAATCAGGAGCCGGAGTCCCGGCACGACAGGACGCATTTCCAAATACGCCTCAACAAGTGCGGATTCCTCACCCGGCCAGGTGGAGGATCCCAGGAGAAGAAGTGTCCCATCGGGCGGCATGCCGAATTCAGAGAGTTGTATTTCCCGCTCATCGTTCCCGGGCGGATCCGGCAGATCGATGTCGAGTTTAAGATTGCCGGTGGAAAGGATTCGTTCCGGAGACACCCAGCCGAGCTGGAGAAGCCGTTCGCGGTCGGTTTCGCTGCCGGCCAGAATATAGTCAAGATGCCGCATGTAAGCCCTTGCGAAGGACCGTAACTTGAGGTGACGGCGGAATGAGCGATCCGACAAACGGGCATTGACCAGCAGGACGGGGACTCCCCCGCGGTGTGCCTGGTGAATGTGCTCCGGCCACAACTCGCCCTCCATCAGGATGGCCATGTCGGGCTGGATCTTCTTCCATGCGCTCCTGCTGAAGGGCCAGAAATCCAGAGGGAAGGTGCCATGCCAGGCAACAAGCGGGGCCAGTTTTTCCTCGAGGACCCGTCGGCCGGTACTTGTCGTGGTGGTCAGGATCACCTCGATATCACCGAATTCCTGCAACTGCTGGAGGAGCGGACCGATGGCCAGTAGCTCGCCCACGCTGACTGCCTGTATCCAAATTCGTTTGACGTTCTTGCGCTTTGGGGGAATTTTATCCATCAACCCGAACCGGTTCCCGAAGCCTTTCCGGTAGCCACCCCGGCGCCACATGCGCCATGCGTAATACGGCAACCCGAGGATGAGGCCCGGTAGGTATAAAAGCCGGTACAGAATCATCATCATTAAGAATACATTTTCCAACTCGCTGAAATGAACAAGCCTAAATCCATTCTCTGTCTTATCGCTTATTGCTGCTGCATGGGTCTTTCCGGTCTGGGAGCGCAGTCGAAGCCGTGGCCCCATGCCGGGAGCGACCTGCCGGTGGATGACTTGACCCAATGGGGGGTCCTGCCCAACGGCATCCGGTATGTGGTCATGCCGTGGAATGAGCCGCCCGAGAGAATCAGCCTGCGCCTCCTGGTGGAGTCCGGCTCCGTCAATGAATCAGACCGGCAGAAAGGCCTCGCCCATACCATTGAGCATATGGCCTTCAACGGGACCCGGAATTTTTCCGCCGGGGAAATGGTGGAGTACTTCCAGCGGCTGGGAATGGATTTTGGTGCGGACACCAACGCCCACACCTGGTGGCGCGAGACCGTCTACAAGCTGGAACTGCCGAACAGCGAGGAGGCTCTCCTGAGGGATGGCCTGCGACTGCTTCGCGATTACGCCGACGGGATTCTTTTTGATGAGGAGGAAGTGGAGAAGGAAAAGGGTGTGGTCCTGAGCGAACTGCGTGACCGCAGTGGAGCCGACTTCCAGTCCTATCTCGATGGGCTGAAGTTCGCTTTGCCCGATTCGCGCCTTTCAGGACGGATCACCATTGGTGATGCGGATGTGATCCGGATGGCCACCCGGCAGGACCTGGTCGACTACTATAATAAATGGTACACTCCCGACCGGATGGTGGTGATCGCGGTGGGCGACCTGCGACCGGAGTCAATGGTGGACCTGATTGACGAATACTTTGGGGGCATGGAACCGGTTGTGGAACCGGTTGCCGATCCGGACCTGGGTGACATCCTCCCGGTGGAGGTCAAATCCCGGTTCTACAGCGACGAGGAACTGCCCAACGGCACGCTGGAGATCTATACCCGTCACAAGATCGGCCCACGGGTGGACAAGGTGGATCACCGTCTTGAGGAAACCCGGCTGGCTCTCGGAAATGCCATTCTATCCCGACGGCTGGAGAAGCTCAGCAAGGAAGCGGAGGCTCCCTTTAGCCGTGGCAGTGGCTATGGCTACCGGTGGCTCGACTTTGTCCAGTATCAGGGCGTGTCACTGGTGTTTGAGCCGCGCAACTGGGAAGCATGCATTGATCTGGCCACGCAGGAATTGAACCGGGCCATTGAATTCGGATTCACCGAGGCGGAGCTGGCGGAAGCAAAGGCTAAGCTCATCAACGGACTTGAAGAAGCGGCCTCCCGGGCAGCAACCCGCAAGAGCCGTGACCTCTCATCCGCGCTGGTCAGGTCGGTCCGTGACGGGGAGGTTTTCATGGATCCTGAGGACAATAAGAATCTCTTTGTTCCCTTGATTGAGGCGATCGGCGTCGATGAGGTTTCCAGCGCATTCCAGCAGGCATGGGCCCAGGAGGAGAGGATGATCAACCTGAGCGGGAATTTTGAGCAACTGGTTTCCGGGAAATTCATGGAGGCCGCTACGATTGAGGTTGAGCCGCCCGAACAGGAAGAACAGGCACCCTGGGCCTACACTTCCTTTGGCGCCCCGGGGACGGTTGTCTCCAGCACCCTCGTTGAGGACCTGGGAATCCGGCAGCTGATTCTTTCCAACGGGGTTCGCCTGAACCTGAAGACCACAGATTATGAGGCCAACAAGGTTTACGTCATGGCCAGTTTTGGAGACGGGAAACTGTCTGCTCCGGGCGGCAAGCCGGGTCTGCCCCTGATGGCCGGTGCCATATTCACTGCCGGGGGACTGGGCCAGCACAGTGCTGACGAGATCACCGCCCTGACTGCAGGCAAGACGGTTGGAGTGGCTTTCAATGTCGAGGACAACCAGTTCACCCTCGGCGGCATCACCAACGAGGAGGACCTGCTCCTGCAATTGCAGCTTCTGGCCGCCTATTTGAGCGACCCGGGGTTCCGGCCCGAGGGCGAACGCCTGTTCGGACGGCAATTGGACGGATTGTACAGCCAGTTGGCCCATGAGCCGATGGCCATCCTGCAGAATGAAGTGGCCCGATTCCTGGCCAACGGTGATCAGCGTTTCGGATTCCCCGAGCGCGAGGAGTTGGAGTCACGGACCACTGCAGAGGTGGCTGAATGGCTATCCGAGGCACTATCGAATAACTACCTTGAACTGTCCGTCGTTGGTGATTTTTCCAATTCGGAGGAAGTGATCGAAAAGGTCTTGTCCACTGTTGGTGCATTGCCGGAACGCGTATCGGTGCGGCCCGAGCTGGTCGAGGCCAGGCAGGTTGCTTTCCCGGAAGTGTCCGGGACGAAAGTTTTCACCTACGAAACGGAATCACCCCGGGCCATGGCCACCGTCAACTGGCCAACCACAGACCAGGACGATATTTTCGTGGTCAGGCGCCTCAGTGTTCTGGGGAGTGTTGTTTCCGACCGCATGCGGGTGAAGATCCGCGAGGAGATCGGAGAGGCCTACAGCCCCTACGCCTACAATGCCAGCAGTGACACCTACAACGATTATGGCGTCCTCCGTGCACTGGCCGGCGTCCAGCCCGACAAGGCGGACCTGGTCCAGGGAATCCTCGTGGATATTGGCCGGGACCTCGCACAAAATGGCATTTCCGGGGACGAACTGGTCCGGGCCATTGAGCCGATCAAGAACCAGATCGAGGAATACCGCCGGACCAACCGCTACTGGACCAACAGCGTCCTTCTGCGCTCGCAGAGCGATCCCATCCGCCTGGAATGGGCCCGGTCGTTTGAAGGATTCTGGGAAACGGTCACCGTGGAGGAGGTCAACGAGCTGGCCGCCCGCTACCTTGATCCGGAATTTGCCATCCCGGTACAGGTGCAGCCGCGCTAACCTTGTTGCCCGGAAGTTTTTTCACTGCTGAGGCAGCTTCCGGTTGCCTAGAGCCGTCCTTTTCCGCAAGTTCCAGATTTTACAGCATACCATGAACCGAATTCAGACAGCATTCCAGACCGCGAAGGACGGCAACCGGGCCGCATTCGTATCCTATGTCTGCGCCGGGGACCCGGACCCGGAGCTTTCCCTGGAGGTTTGCCGGACCTTGATCGAGAATGGGACCGATATTCTCGAACTGGGAGTTCCCTTTTCGGATCCGCTGGCGGACGGGCTGACCAACCAGTTGGCTGCCGAAAGGGCCTTGGCGGCGGGAATGACACAGGAGAAGGTTTTCCAGCTGATCAGGAAAATACGCGAATTTTCCGAGGTGCCGATCGTCCTCTACACCTATTACAATCTGGTCTTTTCCCAAGGGGTTGAGGACTTTGCCCGGCGCGCGGTGGAAGCGGGCGTGGATGGTGTCCTGACCCTCGACCTGCCGCCGGAGGAAGCGGGCGAGCTTGAAGCGGCTTGTGCGGCGACCGGGCTGAAAACGGTCTACATCGTCGCCCCGACTTCACCTGAGGAGCGGATCAAGCTCATCAGCAGCCATGCCACCGGCTTCATCTACTACGTCAGCGCCGAGGGCGTGACCGGTGAGCGTTCC
>JBMTVW010000029.1:0-7231 GCA_049451775.1 Opitutales bacterium
TTGTCCACCTTGCCGTGAAGATGACTGTGCTTACCGGTCAAAAGGGTAGCCCGGCTCGGGGCGCAGATGGAATTGCCCACATAGGCCCGGTCGAACACCATACCTTCTCCGGCCAGCCGGTCCAGGTTGGGCGTCGGGTTCAAGCGCTCAAAGCGTCCTCCGTAGGCCCCAATCGCCTGGACGGCGTGATCGTCAGAAAAAAGCCAGAGAATGTTGGGCGTGGAAACCTCACCCCCAAATCCGATGACAGTCATCAGAAAAACGGGGCAGGCAGCACGAAGACCCTTGAAAGCGGCCTTTTTGATAGACCAGAAGGATGTCTGTATCCCTTGCCCTCCACACTGGGCGATGAAAATGCCGGTAGGCGTGAACATCGACTTTTCCTCAAGGATTCATCGGGACCGTCTCAACAGTCACCGAGTAGAGATCAATATAGGACCCGTGTTTGAGTTCCCCTGCCCTCATGCGTAAGCGCCAGATTTTACTTACGTTTGCCAGATTGGGGGCTTCGGCCGATATCGATCCGGTTGCCGAACCCATCACGGAAAAGGACATCGATTTTTCAATAAAGTCCCAAGTGGCCACCATCACCAACGGGGAAGCGGAATGGTGTAGCTTGGCAGGCAACAAGTTCAAGTCGAGATCACCCTCAGATTTTGTCCCTTGCTCGATATCGGCGGTCAGCATACCGTTATTGTAGACGTTGAGCTCCACCACCAGCGCTCCGCCCTTGGCAAGGAGCTCAAAAGCAATGGTGTCTTTGGAATCCCCCTCGTTGCCGATGAAGACATCCTTGGCCATGATGGTCAAAACGAGCTTGCTGATCGTGGAGGTATCAATTTCACCCAAATTGCCCCCCTTAGTACTGCCCGGGGTCGCATAACGCAGGACTTTCGGGGAAATGACCTTGTTTGGGGGCTGGTTGGCCCACTGCGGAATAATCCCACCATTGATCCCCTTTTCCGGCTGATCACCTTCAAATTTCCATTGTTCTACGATCGTTGCCGACCCGGTCAGGGAGGCAGTGAGGGCTGCAATTAAGATGAATTTCGAGATATGTTTCATATGTCAGCTGAGGATTTTGAATTAGATTATAAGGAGAAAGCATCTTTTGGTACGGCCTCAATACGCAAAAACTCACGCAAAGACCCTCCGCCAGAAGGACGGCGGAATGTGACCCTGTCAAGGTTCCCGTCGAACAGTGGCTCCAATAGATACTGCCAGCTGGCAGGTGGGTCCCCCCAACTGGACAAATCCTCCGAGTAGCTCACCCTGAGCGCGTAATCCGAGGCGCCACTGTTCTCCGTGTACCGGAATTCGAAATATTTTTGTCCCTCCACCTGCAGGACTCCCATCATGGGAGGAAGGTCCGATTCGCGGCTTGTGGGGTTATTTCCTGTCAGGTACTCGACCACATTCTTCAAACCGTCGCCGTCGGCATCCTCGCCCGGGAGTCCCGTACTCCCGGCATCCCAGTCATAGTGGGCTTTCCAGGCGGCGTAGCGGTCCGCGTGGCTCAACTGGAAATCAATTATGTCCGATTCATTAATCCGGCGTTTCGCCCCGGCATGGCCGGTGGAGGCCAGCAGGATAAACTCGGCCGCCTGGGGACCCTGCTTGTTCAGCTCTTCCACGAGGAGTCGGGAACCCGAGACCCAACCGTCGTTGACACCGTGATAGGCCCGGTAGGGCAAGGTGTAGAAAGCCTCATTCTGGCGGGCGGGATCGGCGTACTGGGCTTTTAAGACGCTGCCGTTTTTCTCGGTGGTCAGGTAGTAAGGCGCGGAAGTCACCATCGTGGAGAACCGGTGGCCCCGGTTGGTGGCCCAGTTGACCGAAGTCTGCCCTCCCATGCTGTGGCCCATGACGTGGATTTGCGTCCGATCAATCGGATAATTGGCCAGGACGTAATCCAAAAACGCGTCTAATTCATCCACATTGAAGGATCCTTTTGTTGCTGGATAAAGGCGCATGACCGAGTGACCACTCGCATTATGATACTCGATTTGCGCACTGTTCAATGCCACCCCGGCAATTCCGTTGCTGGCGTCCCCACCACCGTGCAGGTAGATGATAAGGGGCCACTTCCCTGATGTCGGCAGAGTGTCGGATGCCCAGAGAAAGGCCTCATCAATCAACTTGTTGCGATTGATGGCGGCGTCCACGTTAATGACATGACTTTTTGCGGTCAGGGGGAACGAAGTCCCTTCAACCTCTGGATCATCGGTGATTTCAAACCACATGGCGACTTCCCGGATGCCCCGGCCGTCAAAACTGTCTTTGTAGGCGATGGAGAGAATATGCTTCCCCGGCTGGAGGTTGGCAAAGGGACTCTCGACTGTCACTGACTGGGATTGAACACCGAATAGCCCGGCGATCTGGACCCCGTTGAGACGAACCAGCAATTGGTACTGGTCCCCAGCGGAGTCCTCCTGGACAAAGGTGAGCGAACGCGAGTCCCCCTCTGGAATGGGTTCATTTAAAAGGGACAGATCCGTGAGGATAACCGGTACGTCCGGTTCCTCCACATAGAGGCGCACCCAATCGCTGGTTGAGTTGCCATCATTGTCCGTGGCACTCAAGGACAATGCATACTCGGGAGCCGTGCTGGATTGCTCGCCTTTTTTTGCCGCGGCATTCACCTGCAGAGCAGCCAGCGGTGATTCACCAATGACAAACTTCTCCTGTCCGAAAACGGATTTCTCCCATACCATGCTGTAGCTGGCGGCACCGGGGGCCTTCTCCATCAGGCGCACCCCGATTTCACTGATCGTGCCGTCCGGATCACTAGCTTCGACGTAGAGGGGCTGTTCCGTTCCGGCATGCAAGCGAAGGACATTGAAATGGATGCTGGGGGCAGCACCGGTCTCCTGGGCCGGGGCGGGTTGGGTCAGAACTCCAGCCATGAATGCCAACTTTGGAATTAATCGAAGGATGCGTGCCATGTACAATCGTGTTGAATTTTTAATTTATCGTAGAATTGAATTCCGGAGGATCCAGCGGATTCCCCCAACGTCAAGAATCATCGACAAACGCTTTGACCGATGCTTTGCGCTTGATGGATCCCCTTCTCCCGTGGACCTGCCGACCCCTGCATATCGACCTGCAGACGGGCGGTCGGCGTGCTGTTGGGTCTGTAAAGGCCGACCGGTATCGGCATCATCGATGTCGCTCCAGCTTCCGTCGGGCTGCATGGATTCCGCGCCCTCAATAAGGGACGGCGGCAAATCAAAATAGCGGGCCATCTGCACGCCAGCGAGAAGGAATGCGCCATAGCCATAATCCCGCCTGAGGTAACCGCCGTCATAAACTTCGGGCGAGGCTCCGACCTGCTGGATATTCCGGATGCTGCCATCCGCATTCAGATGCTCGACAAGATTCCGCCAGCCCTTGTCGACTGCTGTTCCGAATTCGGCCCGATCGAGGAGCCCCTGGTTGATCCCCCAGGCCAACCCGTAGACAAAGAACCCACTGGAGCTGGTTTCCGTGGCCCACTCAAACATTTCCGGGTAAAGCAGACTTGAGGCCCAGCCGCCCGAGGGCATCTGGATGTCCGTCAGACGCTTTGACAATGCCTGGTACAGCTCCTCATACTTCGGCCGGGTCGACCAATCTGCCGGCAGATAGCGAAGCAGATTGACCAGACCGCCATAGACCCAACCCACGCCGCGTCCCCAGAAGACCGGTTTTCCGTTTTCCTCGACCTGATCTATAAAGCGGGCATCCCGGAATACCAACTGCCATTCCGGTGAGTAAAGGTGATCCATCACGTCCCAGTAGAGGGTATCGAGCTCTTGTAAGTAACGGTCGTTTCCGGTAGCCTTGGCCAGCAGGGCCCAGGTCGGAGGCGACATGTAAAGCGCATCGGCCCAGTCGTAGAGTTCACGGCCCGGCCAAGGCTGCTCTATCATGCGATCATAGATACGGGTCACGTCTTCAAGAGCAACTTCACGAAGCGCTTCGTCTTCCAGCGCCAGATTGAGATAGATTTCCCCCATCAGGTGGTTGTCTGCCCGGCGCCACTCGAGGTCGTTTACCCGGAGCAGGCGCCAGTCGTAGCGCTCGCTGATTTGCGTAAGCGCATTGAAATAGCGCTCGTCCTGTGTTTGACGGAAAAGGTCCAGCACGCCGGTGTAGAACGAGCCATGCACCCAGCCGATCAGTCCCTGGTTCCAGAAAGGGCGGAGATTTTCAAACTGCCAATAGCAGGCCTGTTCCAGCATCGCGCGGATGTCCGCCGGGGCAGTCGCATCCAGCGCATCGAGCTTCAAGGGCGAGCGGGAAGAGCCCAGGAGATCGACAATATCCTTCCCTTCTTGTATTCGGGTGTCCGCGGCCACTTTTCCGAAGTTTTGACCGACAAAGGCGGCAAGATTCTGCGCCCCCTCCGGGACAAGAAGCACCTCCAGATTCTGCGAGGTTTCCGCCGGCAGGGTAAATTCGAACCCCACCAAAGTCGCTTCCGCACCGCCCGGCGACGAAACCGGCCAGCTTTTCATCTCCAGATCATCAGGTCCCTGCACCCGTACTTTGAGCACCTGTCCTCCCTTGCGGATCGTTACCCCTTTGGAATCCAAGGAAACATCCTCAGTCAGGGCGTGCAACTGCCAGCGGATGCGCACCGGTTTTCCGAGCGACCGTAGATTGTCGCGGATGACCACATAGCGTCCTTCACACAACCCTACCCCGCGGGAGACATTTCGCAGCCGCCCGGCGTGGAGCTCACTCAGGTAGCCGGCCGCAAACATGAAATCCGGGTCCGGCGACCACTCGTTGAAATTGGCATAAGCGTCGTCCAGCGGCTTCTGCCCATCGACCCGAAGGAAGGGGTGCCCTTCGCCTATCCAGCGGAGGCCGCCGGACTCCATCGAAAAGGAGCCGTTGGCAGACGTCCCCAGTTGGTAGCGTACGACGAGATCTTCTCCCGGGCACATCTCAGCAAGCGGCTCCGCTCCCTGTCGAATCGAGAAGCTCGCTCCCCAGGAGAACGGAGCAACGGCCAAAACACTCAATCCGAACAACAAAATAGCAGAATGCACTGAGGTGCCTGTTTAATGTATTGTACTCACTTCGGTTCTCATCGATCTTTCCGTATATTTTCTCAGGCACCCGCATGCGGGGTACGGTAGGACATGAAAAGGAAGAGCGGGTTATCGGCACTGCTCAGCATCTCGGCTAAAGTGATGTTCGGACGTCCCTTTGCCTGGGCCAGCCCGGCAGCATAGTCGCGCAGATAGGCCTGCCATTGTTCAAAAGTGGTGATTTCCCCTGCCAATTTCCATCCATAGCCGGCATGATAGGTGATCTTCCCGTCCGCTCCAGTGGAGGTAATGAAGGCGGCGTGGGAACCGTCCTTGCCGCCGGTGCTCAAAAGCCTGAATTCCGCAGGATAGCCGGGACCCATCACCACACCTGTGCCAACTTCACTGACATCGATGGTCTCCCATGTGGCAATGGTTCTGTGCTTGGAATCGGTCACCGCTTCCGCATTGCCTTCGTGGGTGGTTACTCCGACAACCAGTTCCACTTGGACCGGTTTCCCACCTCTGGTGAAGGTGCTGTCAACCCGGAACAGCTGGCTGCCTTTTTCCAGGGTGATCCTCTTGCGATCCTCGATGCCCGTTCCTTCATACACGTAGAGCAGTTCAAAGACCACCCGGTCCGGGCCGTTCTCGATAATCTTGTATTCGTGAAACACGTTTGGCTGGACCAACCCACCATCCTGCCAGATGGCGTGGCTGCCACAACCGAGGGAGCCCCCAACGTGGTAGGGATCGTGTCCCTCTCCCCAATCCTTGTGATAGGATTTATTCTCTTCAAAGGTCTGGCGGTACCACTTGTCGATGATCGGGTAGCCCACCCGCTTCAACCATGCGTCTGTGCCGTTGTTCTCGGTACTGTCCCGCAGTGCGGGGCCATAGAACCGGTAAGCCACCTTGTCGTTCTCGAAGGCGAAGTCATCAGCACGCTCCGGGACGAAGCGGCAGTAGGACGTGCCCGATGCGGCGCCGAGGGTTGTGCCGACCAAAATGGCCAGGATCGCTAGTGGGGTGCAACGTGAGGGCTGTTTCATTATTTTCTCAATTTAAGGATACAGGTTGGAGGTTTCATTAAGACACCGGCCTAATTCGGTCCCGTGCTTAAGGCAGCCTCTGCGGATTCATGAATCGTGAACTCCGCATGGGGCTCACTTTTGTTGATACGGAATACCGTCGGATCACGCCACATTTCTGCACCCATGAGATTGATCCCACCACAGAGCAAGATCACCAGGGAGTATCCTATTGGTTTCTTCTTCACGTGAATGCTCCTTTCCATGCCTCTGAGTGGCCATGCCGCATCATGATCTACTTCCCCGTTGAGGTTGAAGCATACCACTCTGCCCACATCCTTTTCATCTCTTGAAGTTGTTCAGGGTATTGGGCGGACAGGTCATTCGATTCATTGCGGTCTTTCGACAGGTCGAAAAGCTCCCAGGTGTTGCTGTTGAAGACCGCTTTCATATCTCCGTCGCGAACCGCTCCACCCCTTCTCCATTCCCAGAAAAGTGGTTTTTCACGTTTAAGCGACAGGTTACCAAACGCCGGCAGTAAACTCGTTCCCTGCATCCGGGTGATCGCCTGGCCGTTGAATGTTTCCGGATAGGTTGCCCCGGTCAGGTCAACTAGGGTTGCCATGACGTCGATAAAGTGTGCTGCTTCCCGGTAGAATCCCCCACCTTCCTTGATTCCGGCGGGCCAACTGACAATAAAGGGGGTATTGATGCCGCCTTCGTGGGAGTAGTTTTTCCAATACCGCATCGGGGTATTCTGCACCGTCGCCCAGTTCTGGCCGACCGTTTCATAACTGCCCACTTTCCCAAACTCAGCGATATCATCGGATTTAACAGAGGCGTACGCTTCCTCGGCACATGCCCCGTTATCCGATGCGAACATGATCAGAGTATTATCCAACTTTCCCTGTACCCGGAGCTTGTCCAGCACGCGTCCGACATTCTGGTCAATGCGGTCAATCATGGCCGCGTAAATCTCCATGCGCAGCTTCTCTTTTTCCAACTCGATTCCGCTGAGCTTGTTCCATTCGGCATCATCGAGGGGAGTAAAGGGCGTTATCGCGGGATCGATCAGTTGCATATCCACCATCCGCTGGTAACGCTCCTTCTGGATTTCGCTGTACCCGGCATCGTAGCGGCCCTTGTATTTGGCGATATCCTCCGGCCAGGCATGGAGCG
>JBMTVW010000030.1:0-6903 GCA_049451775.1 Opitutales bacterium
GCGGGCTCGGCCTTTCGCCAGCAGATTGTGCCCGGTTCCCGGAAGTGTGCGATGTATTGGACGTTGGTCGGCATGTCCTCGGCGTCCTTCCACCCGAGGCGTCTCCCCCGTTTCGGGGCCCGCAGTTCGAAGAGCGTGTCCGAGCCCAGGGACCGGAGGGCGAGCGCTGCCCGGGCCGGGTTGATCCACTCCGCAGACCCTGCGCCGAGGTAGGCATAGTCCCCGGCTTCCCAGTGATCCTTTTCCTTCCCCCTGAGGGGCTTGTTCGTGTGGTGGGCGAGAACCAGGCCGACCTGGTGGCGTTGGATCAGCGGGTTGATCAGCTCCCGCATGAACCGGCTGACGTCCTTCTGGGAGTTGCTGTCTCCCCCGAGGTAGGCGAAGGCGGGATCCACGATCGCGAGGTCGAAGGGGCCGTGTTCGGTCAGGAGCGCATCCAAGGCCTGGGCGAACTTGTCCGCACTCTTGTCGGCAATGGTCGAGACGAGGATCCGCTTCTGCGCCTCGGCCTTGTCCGGATCGGAGAGGTCAGAACAGCCCGAGAGCACACCGTCCCGCATTTCGGCCAGGTCCCCTTCATCATTCTCCGCCTGGATGAGGAGCACCCGCATCCCCCGGTTGAGGTAGTAGTTCCCAGGGGTGATGCCAAAGAGCGGCTTGCCGACAGCGAAGTGCATGGCCCACTGCATGAGGAGGGAAGACTTGCCCACGCCCGTGGGGCCCAGGACAAGGCAGACCCCGCCGCGGTAGAGGAACCGGGAGGCGACGAGCTCAGTGGGGTCGTTGTCCTTGTCCGGAGTTTTAAGCATGTCCAGGGACCGGACAACCGGAAGGGACTGGATTCTGATGACCTCCTTCTCCATCCCTTCGGACACACCGGTCGGGAGGAAGTCGCCCAGGAGAACGTTGATCGGTGAGTAATCAGACATGGGGAGCCTTGGGGTTGAAGTGGAGCACTCGTTGCCGGATAGCCGGGAGACCATCCCGGAGGCGCATCCCCCCGGGCATCCGCAACCAGCCACAGATATCCCAACGGGACGGGTCCGCACCCAGAAGGCAGGCAACGTAAAAGAACCGGGCCTGGTCCCGGGCATGGAGATGGTCGACCCGGAACCAGGCATGGAGGCTCTTGCCCCCGGAGTCGACGACCACCACGAGGGGGGCGAGAGTGGCGAGCTTCCCAATCAGCTGCGCCTGCTGGGATTTGGTCATGCTCCGGTCATCGAACTCGGCAACGAGATGCCGGCGCAGGCCGGTGTTGTTCTGGCAGCGGACAGAGACCGTCCCCCCGAAGTTGACCGACTCCAGTCCCCGCATGGGGTTGACGACCACGAACTGCAGCCAGGGGGCATCGGCAAGCGTGTCCTCGAGGGACCGGACCTGGGCCCGCCACTCGGTTCGGCCTGAGCAGACCAGCTCGCCAGGGCGAAACAGGGCGGGGAGGACGTTTTCTGGATCCAGCCCCGTATCGGTTCCTGCATCGAAGAGGGGTGGGATCTCAGCCAACACGCGGTCCACGAGGGCGGGATGGGTCTTGGGCCAGTCGATGGGGCTCCGTCCGAAGTTGGCCTTGGGGACCTGGTGCCCCCCGTAGGCAAAGTCCACCGCGGCGGCGATCTCCGAGTCGGGCACGGTGCGGTGGGTCACACCCTCGTCACAGCAACGACGCAGGAACTTGAAACACGTGTCGCCATCCAGGACGTGGCGCAGCCCACTGGCCACCTGGGCCAGCCACCGGTGGGTTCCCCCGGGCCCGGGCATGGCCTGGAGCCGTTCGGCTGTCTTCTGACTGAAAGGATAGAGCGAGGCCATAGGTCTATTTCGCGTAGTAGGGGGTTAACTTGCCTTCGGCCTTGAGCGGCAGATGCGGCGCCCAGGGCACGGGGGTTTCGATGATTTCGAGGATGCGGGAGAGATCGGCTTGGGCCGTTGCTTGAGGGAGTTCAAACACCAGCTCGTCGTGGACACTCAGGACGGGAACGAAGCCCGCTCCAGCACAGCGCAGCCAGGCCGAGGCGAGCACGTCCCGGGCAGTGGCCTGGGTCCAGTTCTCAGCCAGCAGCCCGCCGTAGACGTGCATGCGCTTGCCTCCGACCGTGCAGGTGATGTCGTCCTCACACACCGCGACATCCCGATACATGAGGAAGCGTTTCAGGGCGGGGTGATGCTGGGTCGAGGGGAGCGGAAGGGCGTAGTGACCCCCGTCCTTGGCCGCGCAGCCGTTCTGCAGCCGGTACCACAGTTCCACGATCAGGGGGTTCGAGTTCCTGAACTCGGTCACGATCCGGCGGGATTCACCGGGGTCGAGGTCGAGGCCCGCCATGACGCGGGCGACCTCAATGAACTTCTGCCACCCGCAACCGAAGCCCAGCCCCAGTACCCTGGCCTTGGCCAGTTGGCGAAGGTTCGACCCGGTCCGCTCGCAGTAGACTTTCAAGGACCCCGGCTCCGTATAGCCCATCGTGCTGCGGGCATGGATTTCGTAGGCATCCGCATCGGGGTTCTTCCCGAACATTTCCAAGGCGACGGTGTCCCCTGCGAGGTAGAGGAGAACCCGGCTTTCGATCTGGGCAAAGTCGACGGCCGCCAGCACGTGATCCTGTGGGGCGATGATCGCGCGGCGGAGGTCGACCCCTTCGGCGGACTTGCGGTTGAGGTTCTGAAGGTTCAGCCCCCCACCGCCCGACCACCGCCCCGTGCTGGCCCCGAAGTATTTGAGCTCATAACCCATCCGTCCTGAGGCCATCCGTCGGGTTTCCATTGCCTTGAGGACCGTGGCAGTCCGGTTGGCTGAGCGGATCCGCTGCATGTGCCGCACCCACATCGCGGCGTCCGAGTCGATGTGCTTCTCCAGCCACCGGGGGAAGGACGGATCAGAGTTGGAGGTGCTCCTGGGGGCAGGGACACCGATCCGCTCACAGGCCAGCGCAAACTGCTTGGTGGAAGCCGCAGGCTGCCAGGGCAAAAGAGCAGTGAGATCCTTGACCAACTTCTCCAGCTCCGCCCGGCGCACCCGGACATACTCCCAGTCCACCTCGAGACCCTGACGGCCCATCCTGGAGGTGAGTTCGAAGAGCTGCCGCTCCTGCGGCGGCCAGTGCTTCTCAAGCTTCAGCCACAGGGCGAGCGTCGTCTCCGCATCCCGGGCGGCGTAGTCGCTCAACTCCAGCGCGAACACTTCATCCTCCTGCGGGATCCTGCCCCGTGCCCGTGTCCGCACGGACTTGTCGAGCGTGATGCCCAGGACCGCCTTCGCCGCTCCGGCCAGGTCCCGTGGATGTTGCAGGTAAGCGCAGAGGGCGGCTGTGCAGAACCACGCCTGAGGGTCGGCCGCTTCCTTCCCGACCCGATCCAGTGCCCGCAGCCGGTGGAACACGGCCCGGTCAAAGTCCCGGTTGTGGCTGACCCAGGTCCTTCCTGTGATCGTTTCCCAGGGGAACTGGCCCGGGCGACACACACAGGTTTTGGTGCCATCACTGATTGCGACCAGATACGCCCAGAACCGGGGATCCTCCACATACGCCTGAGTTCCCATGGTTTTGACCGAGTAACTGCCGGTGTAGAAGGTCTCGAAGTCGACCCCCACGACGGGGCCAACTTCGGCCTGTGACCAGGCTTCGGGGCTGAGCAGGGTGGGGTTCATGCGCCGAGGTGCTTCCGCGGGTCATAGTCCTTCTGGTAACGCCAGAGTGCGGCCACCATCCGGAACGCCTGCCAGTCCCGGAAGAGGTTGCCGTGCTTGACCACTTCCACCCGACCGGGCTCGGTGGTGCTGATAAACACGTTGGCCGCGAGAACGCGGGTGATATTGTGCGCTCCCCAGTAGGTGGCGGCATACGCTGCCAGCTGCATGGCCTGGTTGTCGTAGGCGACCACCTCTTCCCCCGGTTTGGTTTTCCTCGTTTTGTAGTCGAGGATTCCCATCCCGTACTGACCGAACCGGAAGAGCACATCAGCCGTGCCGGCGAAGCCCTCGGCCTTGTTGACCATGCGGACCTCGCGCTCGACGATCTCGATCCCGGTCGAAGCCTTCCAGTCCAGCACCGGTCTCACGTAGGGCTGGAGTTCCGGGGCGTAAGGCTCTCCGTTCATGGCCGCTTCCAGGGCGGCGTGGATCGTGGTCCCCAAGTCCGCAGCTTGTTCGACCTGTTCGAACGCGACATTGCGCACCCTTGAGCACCAATATCCCTCGGACTCATCGACCTGTTTTGGATGGCGCAGGCAGGCCAGGGCCATCTGCTCAAGCTTCCACTTTTCCAGACCCGGTTTGGCCAGGATGCCGAGGATGCTGGTGACCGAAGGATAAAGCCCCATGCGCCTGGCATCGGTGATGGTAGTGGCCCGCTCCCCGTCCCCACCCGAGCGGGGGAGACGATGGGCGGGACGGCCGTCCGGCCAATACCAGTGACCGGACGGCGCCTTGTTGTTGGAGAGGATGGCCATGGGGAACCTCAGAACGGGATTTCATCCTCCACGGCCGTCTCAGTCGGCACCGGCTGGGGTGCTGGGGCCTGCGCAACCTGAGGCTGGGCGGGCTGCGGTGCCGGCTGGGGGCTGGCCAGCAGGGGGGCGATCGAGGCGATGCTGGCAAACACGCCCGAACCGTCCCGCCTGCGGGTGTGCACCACGCTCAGCGTGCACTTGTGGCCCTTCAGGCTGACGTAATCCCAGCCGAACTCGGGTTCCCGGCCCAGCAGGCTGGTCAGGAACTTGAAGAGCGCGCTCTTCTCGTTGCCCGAGATGCGCATTTGCCGGGAGGCAACCTTGTGCGGGTTGCCCTGGTGGTCCCGGAACCCAAAGAGGAACGCCGTCAGATCGACCGTCTCCATCTCCTGGCTCTGGAACTTGGGACGCACGACGCCGAAGACATCCTTCACGTCCAGGATGGTCGCGGCAAAGGTGCCGTCTGGTGGGAGCCCCTCGCCGAGCTGACCGGCGAACGGGTGGTTGGATTTTGAACTTTGAGTTAATACTGCCATGGTTCTTTCCTTTATTGGGGGTTTACTGACTGCGGCTTCAGGGGATTCCTGGCCGACATCGGGTTGCGCCGCTCCGCCCTGAGGGCGGCAGTGAGGCGCCTGAACTCCTTGCTTCTCAGGTAAGCGGTGACCTCGGAGATCCGGTAGCGCCGGTGCCCGCCGATGTCGTGGCTGGGGATGCGCCATCGCCACAGGGTGCAGGAGTGCATGCAGAAGTGCTTGGCCAGTTCCTTCATGCTCAGATAGGGCTCGTTGGAAGCGGCGTTAACGTCGACGGCCACGGCCTGGCCGCGCAGCACGCTTAGGGCGTCGGCGACCTTGGCCTCAGGCACGGCAACGGCCAGACGAAAGAGTTCTTCAGTGGTGTTCATGATTCGGTAGGGGGATGGGGGCGAACGCGGCAGTGGGTCTGGATATGGAGGTCGATGTCGCTCCACTTGAACCGGACCGAGTTGCCCACCTTGAAGTAGGGAAGGAGTCCCCGACGGGTCCAACTGTCGATGGTCCGCAGGCCCACCTGAAACCGCCGGCTGACCTCCTCACGGGTGATGTAGGGCTCAGCCGCGGTATGTCCTTGTTCACGGGATCCGGAGTCTGTTTCCATCGCTCATGTCCTTCTTCCAACTCGCTCGGGGCGCGTCCTCAACTGCCGCTTCGCCCGGGTCGTTGTAAGGCATGGTTTGGAAACAGAGATCAGGAGGCCGTGGACCCCAGTTGCAGGTAGACGCAGGTAAGCGCAAACCGAGGAAAGCAGTGTCCGGATTGTAGAAACGAATTTGCCCGAATGCGGGATTGACAGGGTTTTTCAGGCGATTTCAGGGAGTTGCCCGACCTGCCAGAGGAAGCCCTTGGGGCACAGCCGATTGCGGCATGTGCTGCACCCTCTAAAAACCAAAAACCCTCCATGCCGTGGAGGGACGTCCCTGGGAAAAACTCCGAAGAGTATGAGCGCTCAGGACCCGGGATTGAGCTTCGGCCCGTGACCGTTGCGCTGTTCCAAGTGTTTGAGCACGACGCTCTTCCTGAAGTACACCGAGTGGTTGATCTTCAAGCAGGGCAGATCGTGCTGTCTGCGCCACAGATCGATCGTGCGCACAGACCGGCCGAAGATGGCCGCCAGTTGCTTCCGGGTGATGAGATCCTCATCTCCGGAGGGATTGGAATCGGCGGTCGTCATGTGAGGACTGTGGTTGTATCAAGCAGGCTGGTAAGTCCTTCGGGGGAGGAACCCGAGGGGATTTTCCGCGTGAGCCGGGGTTTCCGGAAAGGCTGCCTCGTCGGCAGTTGAGTGACACGGAACCGATTGATGGGGAGTATATTGTGTGATTAAGGCAGAAGCATGCCATCCGTCTGGACACCTACTCCAGAGGGATGGAGGGATCCTTTGGATCACCTCGGGGGAGTGCATGGAACCGATGCTAGAAAGCCGGGCTCCGGCACGCAACAGATTGTTGCGAAAATGTAATAACCCGTAATACGGCATCCATACCTTGGCTTGACCAACCTCCCTTCGGGCAGTACGCTGCCGCGCCTTGAAAGATCGTTCCCCCGATCAGACAGTTGTCAGTATCTCGCTGTCCCGAGGGTTGTTGGCGGACATCGACGCCCGTGCAGCATCGCTCAACATGGCCCGAAGTCGCTACCTGGCTTCACTGGCCCGCAAGGACGTTCTCCAGGGTGGGGCCCTCACGATCGACCCGGATCACGCACCCCCTCCGGACATCCCCGACGAAGCCGTTGAAGACTTCCTGCAGATGGCTGTTCCTGCATTGACCCAATACGACGCACAGAGTCACGGCGTGCAGTTGAAGATCGAAGTCCCCGAGGGACCCCAGTCGGATTCCGAGAAAGCCTTCTGGGACTACTTCCTGCGGGAACGGGAGCAGATCCTCAAACTCAAGTGGATCGAATCCCAGAAGGCAGG
>JBMTVW010000031.1:0-5957 GCA_049451775.1 Opitutales bacterium
CTCGGTCCCGATCCCCTTGTACTCGGGGAGCTCGAACTTGGGAGTGACATCAACGGTCAGGTCCAGGGAAACCTCCTGGCCGGCAAGGAAATCGGCCGGCTCGGGGAATTCGACCACGGTGTAGACGTCGAGGTCCTCGTTCTTCATGACCTCTTCATAGGCCGACCGCATGACTGCGTTCTTCAGTTCGTCCTTGATCTGCTTGCTGTATAGCTGGCGGACGCGTCCCTCCGGGGCTTTGCCCTGGCGGAAGCCGGCGATCTTGGCCTGTTTCTGGAAATCCTTCAAAATACGGGTTTCCTGTTGCGCAACCTCGTCCCCACTCAAGGTGACGACCACGTCTTTACGGGTTTCGCTGATGTCGTTAATGGTAACGTTCACGGTCTCTATCGTTTTGATGTTAAATGGACTTGGAAAACCGGGCACTAAAGGTCATCGGCAATACACGGTCAACTCAAAACACCCCGAATTCAGGGGCCAGAAGGGCGTAAATGGTTCGGACTTTCCAATCCGGTATAATTTCGTCATCTTGCGTGAAATGCCGCGAACAAGAACCTTCATCTCCCTGGTGTACCTTCTTACCGGGACCGTTTCCCTGGTCGCCGAGCCGATTCTTCGACCGGGCCAGATTCATCGGCCGGTCACGGGCCGTAACGGTGCCGTGGCGGCGGCCGAGCCCAATGCGGCCGCGGCCGGGCTGGAGGTGCTAAAAAACGGGGGCAACGCGGTGGATGCGGCGGTGACCGTGGGCTTCTGCCTGGCGGTCACCCTTCCCCGGGCCGGCAACATTGGCGGAGGAGGCTTCCTCCTCTACCATGATGGGCAGAGTGGCCAGTCCCACGCCCTTGATTACCGGGAGGTGGCCCCGCATAAGGCTCACCATGACATGTTTCTGGACGCGGAAGTTAACGTCGACCCGGAACTTTCCAGATACTCGCCCCTAGCCAGTGGCGTCCCCGGGACAGTGGCCGGGCTGATTGAGGCCCATAGGCGGTTCGGGACCCTCCCCCTGGCCGATCTGATGGCACCCGCCATCCGACTGGCCCGGGAGGGGTTCCCGGTTCATGAGGCCCTGCGGGAGCAGTTCACCAACGTTGCCCAGATGCTCAAGCTGCTGGAGAATTTCCCCCTTGGCCAGAGGGGACACAACAGCGCGCAATCCACCCACATCACGGTGGAAGTGATGAAGCGGGCCTATGCTGACCGGAGCAAGTTCCTCGGCGATCCTGACTTTTTCGAGGTGCCGGGAAATCAGGCAATGGATATGGAAAGCCCCGAAACCACCCAGTTCTTCATTGTGGACGCCTGGGGAAATGCCGTTTCCAACACCTACACCCTGAATTTCAGTTTTGGGTCAGGGATCATGACCCACTCAACCGGTATTCTCCTGAACAATGAAATGGACGATTTTTCCGCCAAATCGGGGGTGCCGAATGCCTATGGCCTGATCGGCGGAGAGGCCAACTCGGTCGAACCGGGGAAACGGCCCCTCAGCTCAATGACCCCGACCCTCATCCTTCGCGATGGATCCATCCACGGTGTTACTGGCAGTCCGGGGGACAGCCGGATCATCAACACGGTCCTCCAGGTTATCCTCAACCTGCTGGTCTATGAAATGAACGTCGCCGAGGCCAATAATGCGCCCCGTTTCCATCACCAGTGGCTCCCGGATATCCTGCGCATTGAACGGGGATTCCCGTCAGACACCCTGCGAATGCTCAAGGAACTGGGTTACCAGACCGAAACCAGTTACACCATCGGGACCGCCCAGACCATAGTCCGTGACGAGGAAGGGCTGCTGTCGGTCGCCTCCGATCCGCGCCGGCTCGGTGGCACCGCCCTCGCCTATTGAATTAATTTTGTAACCATTGGCGCCCCGAGCCCGAATTCATCCACAACAGCGCTAGCCAATCCTATCTAATGACCACTGCCATTGAACTCCTTGATCTCCGTGTTGACTATGGTGATTTCACCGCCGTCAAGAACCTGACCCTCTCCATCGGCAAGGGGGAAATCTACGGTTTGGTTGGCCCCAATGGGGCCGGCAAGACCAGCACCCTGAATGTCCTCGCCACCCTGCTGGTGCCAACCTACGGAAGTGTCCGGATGGCGGGGTTCGACCTTGAGCAGGAGCCCGATGAGGTGCGGGCCCGCCTTGGCTACATGCCCGACCTGGCCCCCGTGATCGGCAACCTGAAGGTCTGGGAGTTCCTCGACTTGTTCGCCGCGGCCTACGGGTTGGCGGGAAGGGAAAAGTCCGGGCGGGTAGACGCCTGTCTGGAGCTGGTCAAAATGTCCGACAAGCGTGACATTCTCTGCTCCACCATGTCCCGGGGCATGACCCAGCGGGTGGTCCTGGCCAAGACCCTCCTCCACCGGCCGGAAATGCTCCTCCTTGACGAACCGGCCAGCGGCATGGATCCCATCGCCCGGATCGACCTCAAGGACGCCCTGCAGGCGGTGGCCGCCGAGGGCTCCACCATCATCATTTCATCCCATATCCTCAGCGAGCTGGCGGAGATGGCCACCTCCATCGGCATTCTCCACAAGGGACAGCTGCGTGAACACGGTCCCGTCCATCAAGTGCTTTCATCGCTTGAGCAGACCATCAGCAGGATCCAGATCGATCTGCTGGACAAGGTTGAGGAATGCCACGGCTGGCTGGGCAATCGGGGGCTGAGATCCAAACAGGCCAATGGCCATTCCCACCGGCTGGAAATCGAACTGGAAGGTGACAAGAGCGCCCAGGCCGCCCTTCTGGCCGACCTCGTTCAGGCGGGATTCTCGATCAACGGGTTCCTGGCCCGCACTTCCAGCCTGGAAGATGTCATGCGAGCAATTTCCACCGAAACGGTCGAGCCCGCATCCCGTTAATGCCCTTCAATCATCCCATTTGACAACCATGCTCCACCGCAATCCGATCTTCATCCGCTTCTGCCGCTCCGAGCTCCGCTTCAGGAAGGCCATCTTCTGGTACCTGCTGACCCTGATCGCCACCGCTTTCACGGTAGCGGTCGTCTATGGTCCCCAGATCGCCCAGGGCCGCGACTCCGTTGAGGCGGCGCGGCAGGCTCTTCTGCCCATAATGATCATTCAGGGGATCATTCTCCTGTTCATGGGCACCGGCACCGTGGCCAGCGGCATTACCCGGGAAAAGGTCGATGATGTGCTCAATTACCAGCGACTGACTCCCCTTCCGGTCAGGGACAAGATCCTCGGATACCTTTTCGGGCTACCGATCCGCCATTATGTGATGTTCGCCATCACCCTGCCATTCCTGGCCTTCGTCCTTATTGTCGGGCGCATCCCGTCGAGCGCCTTCGTGCCCTACTACCTGGTTTTCCTCTCCTCCACTCTCCTCTACCATCTCACCGGCATGGTCGCCGGAATGATCAGTAAACGCTGGCGCTGGTCGGCCAAGATTTCCCAGATCCTGATCATCCTCCTCTACTTTGTCCTGCCACAGCTTTCCCATATCGGACTCGTCTTCCTTGAGTTCCTGACCGTTCGTCCGGTTTTCTTGGAATACATCATGCCCATTATCGGTGTTCCGGAGAACGTACATGTCTCCGGGGCGGGAATCCTCCAGGGGCAGTCCGTTCCGTTTTTCACCCTGCAACTCTCGGGTACCCTCTTCTCCTTCCTCATCCAGAGCGGTCTGGTCATCCTCTTCACCGGCATCGTGGCCCGCAAGTGGAAAGCCAACTCCGTCCCGGCGGTCAGCAAATCCATGGCCATGGCCACCCTGATCATCTTCGCCATCATGTCCCTCGCCAATATCTGGCCTAACCTGACCCGATCCGGCAATGCCCTCGACATCTTCCAATCCAACGGCAACCTGGGGGCCGAACTGGCGGTCACCGCCCTGCCCCTGATCCTCGCCCTGACCACCACTGCTCTGGCGTTTGTCCTCATGACCACCGCCCTGCCCGATCCCATGGAATACCGCCATGGCCGCATCCGGGCCGACCGCCTTGGGCTGAGTCGCCTCGCTGCATGGGAAGATGCGGCCACTGGCTACCTCTTCACCGGTCTGGCCTTCCTGGTCCAGGTCGTCCTCCTGTCCGTCACCTTTCTCGTCCTTCACCGGGCCGGTTACTATGGCGAGGCCAATGCCTCACCCTTTGATGGGCTGTGGATCATTCTCGCCTGCGGACTGAGCCTGTTCTACTTCCAGGGCCTGAAGGAAAACTTCGGGGTCGCCCAGTTGGCCATGTCGGCCCTCCTCGGTTGGGCCCTGCCCCTCCTCGGGGCCATCCTTATCATGGCCATCGGACAGGATGAGCAACTGATCGGAACCACCCTGATGGTGGCTGCCCTCTCGCCCATTACCATCATCCCTTTCAGCGCCACCCAGATGATCCCGGCCGACCTCATGGACTCCCATGCCATGGATGTCCAACGGGCCTTCGGGACAGCAGTCATTGTCCTCACCGGACTCAACCTCTGGCTCCATTGGCGCCTCCGCCGGATCCGCTCCCGCAGGGCATAAAAAAAAACCGGGGTCGCTCACGCAGCCCCGGTCAGAAAGATTAACTCACCAATCCCTTAGCGGCGACGACGCCAGATCGCGAAGGCCAGCCCAAGGGCTCCGAAAATCGCCGCAAAATGCGCCGGCTCCGGAACGACGGTGCCTGCCTGAAGGGATCCATTGGCACCAGCAACGGCATTGAATGCACCTGCCGAAACGTAGCTGGAACGATTGTCAAGCGTTGTATTGAAAGTGTCACCTTCAGCAACAATCAGCTGACTTCCAGTACCAATCTCTCCGACGGAAGCGGCGTCCGTGAAGAGGATAACCGGCTTCTGACCAAGTGCCAAGTCACTGTTGGATGTCGTAATGTCCAATAGCGGATCGAAAGCGGCCCCATTCGGGGAGAGGAACCAGCCACCGGACCCCGGATTAAAGGTCACAAGGGGTGTCCAACTGATAGAGCCAACGGTAGACAGCCAGTCCAGGTTGATGCTGATCGGATCTGAAAGGCCGATACTTAAATCGGTAGTTCCATCCACAAAGCCAAAGTAGCCATCGAATGATCCAGTGATCGCATCAACCGTGGCGCCGGAGGCATCAAGAATCTCGCCATATTCGGCATAGATGGAAAGGGACTGGGCATTTAGAAAACTGCCGACAGCCAGACCAGCAATTGTTAAGAGGATCTTGTTTTTTTTCATGGCAGGTAAGTAATTGAGGTAGTCAGGAGATTAAATGGTCAGATGAAATTCTTATGGTGCGACAAACATGCCAGCGTTGACGATATCTGTCTCGGAGTAGTTAAAGATGACGGATTTATAATCCGAGTTGTCAATCGCGGATGGATCCGTCTGCCATTGACCTGTAAAGCCGTTCTTGGCGTATACGGTCGGCAGACCGGTAACCGGGGCCAGAGTGGTCAGCGTCACACTGTTACCAAGGGATGCTGTCTTAATGGTCTCAATCACATCGACACTGCCGTTGACCGGGTCAATGCACCCGACGATTTGGGGTCCACTTCTGGCGGTAAAAATGACATCATGCTCGCTCACCGCGCCATAGAGGGTCACACTCCAGACTGTGCTATTGTTAATGATGACACCCTCCCCGGGATAGATCACAGTGTCAGGGGCGGTCCACTGACCAGTAAAGCCATTTCGGGTAACCACAACCGGAACCCCCCCCGCATCAAGAAGTGTCACAGTCACACCAACTGGCGGAGTGGCGGCAAGGTCACCAACGGTCATATGAGAACGGACGGCAACAACATCATCAACAGCCAGACCCAGAGCCGCAGCATCCTCACTCAAGGTAGCGGTCGATCCGGAAACGGAAACGATATCGAGGATGTAACCAGCGGCTGTTCCATCTAGTACATGGACATAATGAAGGCCATCATCGTAGCCCGTAGCATCTGCCGGGAGCCCGACGTCTGCACCACTGACCGAGGCCACTGCGCCCTGTAACTCAATGCTCTTCAGGA
>JBMTVW010000032.1:0-5918 GCA_049451775.1 Opitutales bacterium
CATTAACTCCGCCTAGACTAACGAATTACGCGGCCCAGTTTGGGTGACTTGACCAGGGAGACTGTACATGGAACCATCTGGCCGCTTCTGCAGAGTACACCCGAACTTTGTACTTCAATTTGTACTCACTTAAGCCGTGTTTTTTCGTGTTAAACCACGTTCAATTCAATTCGGACCTAAAGAATCCTATATAAATAAAACCCTTTAAAAATAAGGTTTTAAAAGAGTTTTTAAAGGGTCGTCGCAAGCCATCAGGGGCTGCATTGAGGTTGCTGCAGATTGCTAAGAAGCATCCTGAAACCCTGTTGGAAGCATGAGCGTTTCTGTCCCCAATACCCGTCAATGCGACTCAATACGACTCTAGTGCCTCGATTTTACCTAAACCAAGAAAAGTGCGATTTCTCTAAGTAACAGATTATAAGGACTTAAGCGATTTACGTGCAAGTCCCCCCCCTTCCGCCACTCGACAAGCTCGTGGCAGACCAAGCGAGAGCTTGGAATGCCAGGAGCGAAGGCGAGTGCCCTGCCGAACGCCCTGAGCTTGTCGAAGGGAGCTTTTCGAAGGGGCTAGACTAGCCAACCTTCAAGCCCGGTCCAGTAGTGAGCCGAATGGGCTAGACCATGCATCCCTATAGGAGTTAATTTTGACTGTTTTGCCGCATCGCCCCATTTTCCGCAACTGGAGAGGCTGTGGCATGTGAGTTATCCCGCCCACTACGTCTACCTCCTGCGCTGTGCCAACGGAACAATTTACACCGGTCTGCCCCATGATCTCGAAAGCCGTCTGAAACGCCACTTTACTGGAGCGGGCGCGCGCCATACGGATCAAGTTAAACCCATAGAGCTGATCTACACCGAGGGGCCGATGCCGTACCGCGATGCAGTTGACCGCGAGCGCCAAATCAAGAAATGGAGCAGGGCAAAGAAAATTGTGCTGGCGTCCGGGAATCTGGATCAATTGCGCAAGTTGAGTCAGAGTCGTTCTAAACAACAAACTAATCCATCCGCGCCTCGGTACCGTGCTCCGGGTCGGCGATCCGCTTCATGGCTGGGGCCACTTAAGCAGCTAAATCACACCTGATTCCCATGGACAATGGCAATCAGCCATACCGGGTTTCAGTTAAGCCCGCGAATAGCGCCACCGTATCCGACCAACTCCAGATAGGCAGTGCCGGTTGGCCCTTCTCCTGTAGTGGAAATATCACCTGCACCCTCCCAGTAGGTGGCTCCGGGGAAGTCCAGCTCCTGGTTTTGCATGACAGGCTCAAACCGGAACTCCACCTGCTTTCCGCTGAGTGGATGCCGGGTGCGGATGACGGGGCGGATCGGGTAAGTGTGGCCCGTCTCCGGGCTCGTCCATGACAGGGACTTGTCCCACTCAAAATCCTCTGGCCCGCGATAGTGGAGATCGGTGTCGGGGGAAATCCAGATCAGCGCGGAGCAGGGGGAATTGCCGCCATCCGCCTCCCTGAGGAGGTAGGCCTTCACTTCCCAGCCATCGTCCAATTGTATGGCTATCCAGTCCCATCCTGTGTAGGACGAATCCAGTTGGGAGGAGGCAATCTCATGGTCCATCCATGAGGAACCGGCCACCGCGAATTCTCCCTCGCCATTATGAACGGTTCCCTCCGTCATCAGGCGGGTATAGGACAGGTAATAGCTGCGTGCCTCCGGGGCCGGGCCCTTGCGCGAGGTGCCGTCCGCTCCAAAACGAATTAATGGCTTCTGGGGAACCAAGTGCAGATCGAAGGTCACATCCGAGTGGATGGAGCCGCGTAGCCGCAGGGCACCGGTCTGATTATCCGTCATCTCGAGCGACCAATTTCCGTTACGCACATCCAACTGGCCTACCCGTGCCCGGGCATCCCACCCGTCTCGGGACAGGCGCTCTTCACAGTGGAAGGCTTCCCCCTCGGGGTCGGTCAGCGCCATGTGGGTGAGGTGAACCTGTCGGCTGCCGAAGGGATCCCCGGATAGGGAGGACTCCGGCTGCAAACCGTACCGGAAAAAAGTGGCCTGATATCCAAACCTGCGCCCCCGCTGGTCGAACAGGTGGCCTGTCAGGTACCACCATTCGATCTTGAACATCGGGTGTGAACCGTGGTCGTGGGGGAACTCAAGTTCCCTTCCTGGCTGCGGGACAAGGAAGCCCTCCTCCGTTTCGAGTGGGACCGCACCTGCCGGCCCGGCCAGCAGGGTGAACAAAAAGAGGAGCAGTAGGCGAAGGGTGGCCATCAGCTAAGTCCCTTTCTCCAACGGGCCATGTGGAAACGACCGGCAGCGTAGGAAATCCCCGAGCCAAGCAGCAGGACCGCACCGCCCAGTAAGGCCATATCTATCCAGGGCCAATGTGCCTGTAGGGTCCAGCCAAAGGATTGGCGGTTGATGACGAAAATCAACACTTGTCCAAGAGCATAGCTGAGGAGGATGCCGGTGAGTAGTCCTGAAACCGCTACACCCAATCCCTCAATGGCGGTGGAGCGGGCGATAGAAGCAGCGTCCATTCCCAGTGCCTGCTGCAGGGTAAGCTCGTGGGCGGATTCCCGCAGCAGGCTCAACAGGCTGAGAAAGAGCCCGGTCAGGGCCACAAACAAGCCGATTGCCTGCAGGGCGTAGGTGACCGCAAAAGTCTGGTCAAAGATGTAGAGGGCGGTGCGCATCAATTCCCCGTTTTGCCTGATCGCCAGGCCGGGGAAGGCTTTTTTCCAGCGCTCTTGGACGGTAGCCGGATCCTCGTCCTCATGGAGAAAAACGGAGGCCGTCGAATAACTGTCGATGCCGTACCAGGATTCGAGCAGGGGAAGATCGACCAGGATTTGCCCATTGTCGCTGGCATAGTCGGCGTGGAGGCCGGCTATCCAGACAGTGCGTGTCCCCGAGGGGGTGGTTAATTCCAAGCTGTCTCCCGCTGAGAGGCCGGTTTTGGTGTACAGGTTTTCATTGGCATAGCCGATCCCGTCGGCTTCAGGCGGAACGCCCGAGGGATTTAATTGCTGGCCGATCCACAACAGGTCCTGGTCCCGCCCAAGGAGGTCGAAACGAATCCCGCCGACGGATCCCTGAATACCTGCGATTTTCGCACCGACCGAGGCAAAGCGGTCAAGCTCGCGCACTGAGGTATCGGACTGGATTTGATCCAGCAGATTCGTCGGCATGGCCTGATCGCTCTCCGCTCCCTGGAATCCCACACTGGAAATGAAGAGGTCCGCCCGCAGGCGCTGCTGCAGCCAATTCGTGACCGTGTGGTCAAAACTGGAAATCAGGTAGGCCATCGAGGAAGCCATGCCAATTGCCACAAAAAAACCTGAGAGGGCCAACTGGTGACGGCTGGTCGGTTGAGCCAACCGGCTCCCGGCCAGGCGAAAACTGGCGGATTGGGGGCGGGCACTGACAATGGCATTACCAATCAGCGGCAACAACCTGGCCGAAACCAGCGTTCCTCCGGCTAGCCAGAGAAAGGCGGCTGCATAGCCGGCTACGGAAATCTGGGTGCCTGTGGCGGAGGTCAGGGGTGGCAGCGGAAGCAGGGCCGCACCGGCCAGCAGGGCCAGCCAGCCCAGCCAGCGGTTTTGAAAAAGCGGGAATGGCGGTATCCGTTTGCCAATACGAAGAAACTGGGCGGGCGGGGTTGCGGCGGCGTCACGCGCGGGGATCCAGGCTGCCACCAGACTACCGGCCAGGCCGAGTGTCATGGCCAGAATCCAGTCGGACAGCCTTATGGTCAGGCTGCTGGTGGCTGTGTCGTGGTAGAGTGCACGGACGGTGGTAGTGACTGCCTCAACGGTAAATTGTGCCAGGAGGAACCCTGCCAGAAGTCCCAACAGGCCAGCCAGGATGCCATAGAGAATCGCCTCCGACAACCAATAGGCCTGAATTTCACGAGGAGTGACCCCGAAGGACCGCAGGGTGGCGATTTCCATGCGGCGCCGGCTGACCGTGGCGTCCAGGGTCTGGGCAATGAGGTACAGCCCGACCAACAGGGCAATGAGTGACAGCACGGTCAGGTTCAGCCGGAAGGCGCTGGTCATGGAGGCTGTGCTCGCGGCCTGCTGCTCCGGGGTGGTGATGGACCAACCGTATTTCGTTAATTCCTGCAGTTTTTGGCCGGCTTCCAAAAGAATTCGTGAGAGCATTTTTCCCTCCGGAATAACGACCTCCACGCGGTCAATGGTGGTTCTTTCAAGCCGGTCCAGGAGTGCCCGAATATCGCTGACGGCAAGGCGCGGGGGCAGGGGAGTGCCATCCGGTGAATCGGGCAGAACCCCACCGACGGTGAAGGCAAAGGACTGGCCATCGACAACCCACTGGACCCTGTCACCCTTTTTCAGACACGCTTCATCCGCCAAGTCGGCGCTGATCAGGACGGATTCCTGATCCCCGAGGTACTCCCAGATATCGCCTATTCCATCGCCGGGGCCGCTGGCCGACTGCAGCTGGACCAGATCCAGTCCCAGCAAGCGCACGCGCCCGGACGGCTCACCGGGGGCAGGATTGGCCGCGTTCCATGCCACGGCACTCGTCTCAACCAACGGAAACAACAGCGCCGGGACAGGATCCAGCACTTCCCTTATCACTGCCAGACTCTCAACCTCAATCCCCGCCCCACTGGATTCCACAATGAAATCGCTGGGCCCCCTCAGGAATTCCGTGAACTGCTTAAAGCCCTCCACCGCAGACCGGTTGGCAAAACGGATGGAAAGGAAGGTGCCTACTCCGAGCGAAAGAATGGCCAGCATGAGGATGCTTTGGATCCAATCCCGTGTGGCATGCCGCAGAGTGAAGCGGCGCCAGAAAAGCCAGACCGTAAGGCGCGGCATCTCAGGCAGGCTCCTCCACCAGGCACCCGTCCGCCATATGCAGGATGTTCTGGCATATGTTGGCCGCTTCGGCATCGTGCGTTACCATGAGCAGGGCTGTGCCGTGTCGGTCGGCCAACTCCAGAAGCAACCGCAGCACCTTCTCGCTGTTGCGGGAATCCAGGCTTCCCGTTGGCTCATCCGCCAGTATGAGGGCCGGCTCCGTGATCAGCGCCCTGGCAATGGCCAGCCGTTGCATTTCCCCTCCGCTCAATTCCGAGGGCCAGGCACGGGCCCGGTGGATCAGACCCACCTCATCCAGCAGGGTCTCCACTTTTCGCCGGCGTTCCTCTTGGCCGACGCCTCCCAGCAGGAGCGGAAACTCGACGTTTTCCCATGCTCGGAGGGTGGGGAAAAGGTGGAAAAACTGGAAGACAGAGGTGATCTCCCCCCGGCGCAGCAGGCGAGTTGCCTTGGAGGAGGCATGATCCATCAATTGGCCACGGAAACGGATTTCCCCCGCGTCCGGGTGCTCCAGCCCGGCGACGCAGTTGAGCAGGGTCGACTTTCCCGATCCGGACGGTCCCATAATGGCAACCCGCTCCCCGGCCAGCAGATTAAAATCGACTCCCTTGAGGACAGCCTGCTCCCCGTAGAACTTGCCCAGTCCACGAATCTCCAGCAGCCTGTCCTTGTGGCATGATTCCCCTTGCATACGCCGGAGGGTATGCCGCAATTGCAATTCCGCAACCGTGCGGTAAACCAATTTCTTCCGGATTCCCGCATTTTGGCCTTGGCAAAGAAGCCAAACCAGACGCCAACTATAGCCGAGAGCGTGCCAGAAACACACTGGACATAAGAAATTTAGCACTTGACCAGCTAATGTTGGGGTTTCCACGAAAGCGGAGACCTTTAAAGGCACCATATTTTACCTTTCCTCCGTGACGAGCGAAGAGTTCGCGAGAGAGTGTTTTCCTACGGTGCTTGATCAGTGCCTTTTCGAGAGCGGAGATAAGATTAGCCACCGCGATCCAAAGAATGGGGAAATAGCCAAGGAAAAAATCTTTTTTAATGTTGAGTGTTTCTGTTTTGCTTAACACCTTCTTCGCATCCAGATTCCCA
>JBMTVW010000033.1:0-5567 GCA_049451775.1 Opitutales bacterium
GGCCTGTTCAATCCACAGGCGGGACGCCTGTGACACGAACATGATGCTGGTCATTCGCCGCCGAGGCGCTACAGTGCGGTTCCCAATGATGAGAGAGGCACTGCTAATGGGAATCCGGATGCACGCCCAGTGGCTGTTTGAGGCATTGGACGCCCGTGGACGTTACCTGGCCCCGCTGAGGCCACGGCGGCTGGTCCTGCTTTTGGTCCTGTATCCTCTCCATGTCCTGCTCCAGATGGTCCATTGGCTGGGCTTCCTGCTGGATGAGCTGTTCTTTCACAGGTATCGGGAAATTGTCCCCAAGGAGCCCCTGATCGTCACCGGGATTCCCGGAAGCGGGATCATGTGGACCCACCGGGTTTTGGCCTCTGCCAGTGACACCTTCACCTGCCTGCGGACATGGGAAGTCCTGCTGGCGCCCTCGATCAGTGAGCGCCATGTCCTGGTATGGCTGGCCAGGATGGACCGGCGGATCCGGTCCCGGCCCCTGCACCGGCTGTTTGATGCTCTGGATAAGCGCTTGGGCAGGCTCCTTTCCTATAACGCCGGGTTTGGGCTCCGCTTGCCGGCCGAGGACTCCCTGGTGCTGCTCATGCTGGGAGCGCACTTTCCCCTGATCAGCGTCTTTCCCGCCAGTCGTGATCTCTGGCAACTGGCCCGCTTCCAGGAAATGCCCGAGCACCAGCGGCGCCTGCTGGTGGATTTCCACAAGGCCTGCCTGCAGAAGCATCTCTACTGGACCGGAAAGGGAAAACGGCTCCTCTCATCCAACAGTGCCTTTGGATCGTGGCTGCCGGATATCCGGTTTGCCTACCCGGATGCGCGCTACCTGTTCTGCATCCGCGAGCCCGGGCCGGCACTGGTGGCCCGCCTGCGCTCGCTGCATCCGGCCCTTGCGTTGTGGGGGACAGGAAATGCCTCCGACACCTGCTCGCTGGAGCTGCAGACGGTCATGGCCCATGTCTACCGGATTCTCCTGAAGGAAAAACAGAGCTTTTTCGTGGATCATCTGGCAGTGGTCGATCACGAGGAAATCAAAAAAGACCGCGCCACTCGTCTGGTTAGATCGTTGAAGCAGCTCTGCATACCGGTCAGCGGGGAACTCTCCGCTACCCTGACCGTTGCCGCTGAAGGCCATCCCATCTGCTACAGCGAACGTCATCCGCCCCTTCAGGCGCGGTCCGGCCCGAAGGAATTCAACACCCTTGTCGGGGATATTTACCGGGAAATACTGGCCCAACCGCACATGGTCCGGGACCCTGCCAAGTAGCGACTGTCTTGCCCCGGCCTCTTGACGGGCGAGGGATTCCAGCCATCCTTAGGGCATGGAACTGCTCTCCTCCCTTGTCATTGGATTCGCCCGCGGGACCTGGTCCCTGACATCTGAAATGGCCCCCTATCTTCTTCTGGGATTCCTCATGGCGGGAATCCTGCGGGCCTTTTTCACCGAGGAATGGGTCCGTCGGCATCTTGGCCAAAGGGGAATCCGGCAGATCTTCAAGTCCGTTATCATAGGTATTCCCCTGCCCCTGTGCTCCTGCGGGGTCATTCCGGTGGCGGCGGGTATCCGCAAACAAGGGGGCCAACGGGGCGCGGTGGCGGCCTTCACTGCATCGACCCCGCAGACGGGGGTCGACTCCATTGCTGCCACCGTCGGCATGATGGGATGGGTTTTCGCCATCGTGCGGATCGTCATTGCCTTTGTTAACGGCATCGTGGCCGGGTTGGTGGTCGAGCGCTGGGGGGGGAAGGATCCGGTTGAGAATCCCGCCGTACCCCAGACCACCGGGGCGGATCCAAAGAAGGATCGCACCTGCACCTGCGGACTGAATGAGGGTGGTCCCTGTGAGTGCCCCGAGGAAGAGGAAAAGGTAGATCATTCCAGTTGCTGCTCATCCAAGCCGACGGCCCCGGCAGATTCCTTTGCCAGCAAACTTGGCTCAGGACTCCAGTTCGGGCTGGTAACGCTCCCGCGCGACCTGTTCGGGGCCCTGGTCCTCGGATTGCTGGTGGCGGGCGCCATTGCCGTCTTTGCCCCGGCCGATCTGTTTTCCAGTTTACCGGGTGGCCGCTTCACCCTTTATGTGACCATGACCCTGATCAGCCTGCCGCTGTATGTCTGCTCGACAGGTTCCATCCCGATGGCCTTCAGTTTCCTCCAGGCCGGGATGAGCCCCGGCGCGGTCCTGATCTTCCTGATTGCCGGACCGGCCAGCAACGCCGCAACGGTGACCTCGTTATGGAAGATCATCGGCGGGAAAAGCACCCTCGGATACATTCTTTCCATCATCGGTACCTGCTGGCTAATGGCCATCGTCATCGATTTCAGCGGAATCTCCCTTCTGGTTACCGAGGCCATGCACCACCATGAGACCGGAATCAGCCTGTTCCAGCACTTGTCGGCGGTGGCCCTGGTAGCCCTGCTCGGGTTCGCTAAACTGAAGAAATAGGTTCAAATTGGATCGACTCCATTGTTGACGGGCGCAACCCGTTTGTGCTCAGTTCTGGCCCATGCGTATCCGATCCTTTCAAGGCCTGAGGCCGTCGAATGCCTCCGTTAACAAGCTGGTCTCCCTGCCCTATGACGTGGTCAGCACCGAGGAGGCACGCCAGATGGCTTCCGGCAACCCGTTGTGCTTCCTGCACGTGGTTCGGGCGGAGATTGATTTTCCGGCCGGAACGGATCCCTACTCCGACCCGGTTTACGCCAAGGCCGTCGAGAATTTTCTGGCCCTGCAGGAGGGCGGACACCTGGTCCGGGAAAAGGCGCGGACCATGTACGTCTACCAGCAGCAATGGGGCGAGCATGTGCAGCAGGGCATCGTGGCCCTTTCCCATGTGGACGACTACGAGCGGGACCTGATCAAGAAGCACGAGAAAACCCGTGTGGCCAAGGAGAACGACCGGACCCGGCTCACTTCCCAGATGGGCGCCAACACCGGCCCGGTATTCCTCACCTACAAGGAGGAGTCCAGCCTGACCGCCATCATGCAAAAGGCTTCCTCAGCCGATCCATTGTACGACCTGACCACCGATGACGGCATCCGTCACACCGTCTGGCGGATTGAGGATGCTGAGGCCGTTTCCAGCGCCTTTGATAAGGTGCCCTGCACCTACGTTGCCGACGGGCACCACCGGGCCGCCTCAGCCGCCCGGGTCGGGCGCGAGCGCCGGGGGGCAAACCCGGAACACACCGGGGAAGAGGACTACAATTGGTTCCTGACCGTGCTCTTTCCGGACAACCAACTGAAAATTCTGCCCTACAACCGGCTGGTCTTTGATTTGAACGGCCTCGACGAGGCGGAGTGCCTCCAGCGGATCAACCAAGTGGCCCCGGTCAGTGAGGCTGATTCGGATACCCCGGACAATGCGGGTGACGTGCGCTTCTATCTCGGCGGAAAATGGTACCGGATCGACCTCGAGCCGGCACCGGATGCCGACCCGGTCAGCCGTCTGGACGTCTCCATGTTGCAGGAGCGGATTCTTGACCCGATCCTGGGGATCGATGATCCGCGGACCAGTGACCGTATCGACTTCGTTGGCGGGATCCGTGGAACAGGCTACCTGAAGGACCAGGTGGATTCCGGCAAGGCGGCCATCGCCTTTTCGGTCTACGCCGTCTCCATCCAGCAACTGATGGATATCGCCGATGCCGGCCAGATCATGGCCCCGAAGAGTACCTGGTTTGAACCCAAGCTGCGCTCTGGGTTCTTCGTCCATACGTTCTAAGGTGTAACAGGCCTCCGGCCTGTTTGTGCCTGTGACGCCCCTGATGAACGGCAGGCCATCGGCCTGTCTCAGGATAAAGGATAGTTCGCCGAGACGGATCTCTCGGTCGCGGATGATATCGAGATCCTCGACCTGATGCGGGAAAGCGGTTGTGCCCAGGTGCTGATCGGGCTTGGAGAGCCCTGTCGACGAGGGCATGGCCGGGATCGAGCTTAAGAACGACTGGAAGCACCGGAAGTTTCCCTATTACAAGGAATCCATCCAGCGGATCCAGTCGCGCGGAATCACCGTCAATGGCTGCTTCATCATTGGGTTGGATGGACACACGCAGCGCATTTTTGAGGACGTCTACAATTTCGTCCGGGAAGTGGAGCTGTACGAGGTGCAGGTCACCTACCACACACCCTTCCCCGGCACGCCGCTCTATGAGCGCCTGCTGAGTCAGGGACGTATCCTTGAGCCGGGCAACTGGCGCAAGTGTACCCTGTTCGACATCAACTATCAGCCGGCCAAAATGGGGGTCGAGGAAATGCGCAAGGGATTCCACGAGCTGGTCATCCAGCTCTACGGGAAGGAATTCACCGACTGGCGCCGCAAGCTGTTCTGGGACCGTTACAAGGCCCAGTGGAAGGAAGTTTCGCCCAGGAGTTAAAGCTCCCTATTCCAAGGTAAGGATCAGGAGGTGGGTGCCGCCGTTGCTGCGGGGACCTCCAAGGACGGCCGGCTGCCCGGGCCGCAACTGGATCCGGGTATGCAGGAGCCGCTTGCCCCCGCGGGTCCAGCTCAATTCCGCCATCAGTCCGCTGCCGCCACCTTCGGTCGCCTTCAGGACGAGTTTCTGCCCGCCGGGAAGTCCTGTCCCGCCCTCCCCGGGCACCTGCATGCGGATCCCGCGCCGGGCCAACTGCTTGTAGCTGTTGAAGCGGAACAGCCGCTGCAGGGTGGATGCGTATTCGCGGAGTGCTGGATCGACCCCGCCCTTTCCGTCGGAGGGGTTGCTGGCTTCCACCAGGATGACCTGGACCCCGGCGGCCTCGGCGGCAGATGCGGCGTTGCTCAGGAGCCCCGTTCCGGCGATGACCAATAGCAGGGTCAGGATCAGGCGTGCTTGGTATTTCATGACAATTCCTTCGATAAGCTGGTTTGCAGTTTCTTGCGTGCGTGATAAAGCCGTGACATGACGGTGCCGGCCTCGATTTTGAGCGCCGATGCTATTTCCTCGTAACTGTACCCTTCATACTCGCGCAGGACAAGCACCGTTCGCTGGGCCTCCGGCAATTTGTCCACCGCTGATTGAATCCGCTGGCCCAGCTCGCTGTTGTCGAGGACCCGGGCCGGATTCGCCTCACCGGAGGGGCTTGCGGTTTCCTGCAGGGATTGAACGGCTTCCGGGCCGGTTTTATTCACCGACAGGGATTCACCCATCTCACTGAACATGCTGACGAATTTCGCCCGCCAGCGTTTGCGCTTGCGCAGGGCATCGAGGGCCGTGTTGACCGCGATCCGGTGGATCCAGGTCGTGTACTGCGACTGGAAATTGTACCGTTTGCGGTTCTTCCATGCCTTGACCCATGCCTCCTGGGCCACGTCGTGGGCCTCCGATTCGCTTCCCAGCATGGCCCAGACCGTCCGGTGCACGCGAGGATACAGTGCCCGGAACACCTCGCCGAATGCCTGCTCGTCCCCAACACAGGCCGCCCGGATCAGGTCATCCGGCACATCGCTGTGCTCTGCGGGAACGTCGGTACTCATCTCTGCCCCAGAAGCTAGAGACTTGCCCTCCCCGGTTCAAGAATACTTCGTGCAACAGCCAAAGTGTAACAGGCCTCCGGCCTGTT
>JBMTVW010000034.1:0-5176 GCA_049451775.1 Opitutales bacterium
TAAACCCTAAGCCTAATTAACCATCCCGAAAGGAACAAAAGACGGTAGCCCCGGGTTGAGGAGGCGTGTGCGCCGACGACACCCGGGGATGCTTAAGGCGAGGTGTTTGATCGAACGAAACCGGGATGATTGGGGATCGGGAATGAAGGACCCTGAAAATATCCCATTTATCCCCTTCATCCCTGCCATCAATCCTGTCCCATCCCCCCTGCCCTACCAGTAGCACCCGCCCTCGACGGCGGCGGCCGCTGCCGGTGTCTCCTCCTTGGCCGGGCGGACCCAGTGGGAATTGTAGAACCGCTGGTCGTAATTGTAGGGCGGACCCTCCCAGCGGCGGCCCCGGATACCGAAGAGGAGCTGAAGAACGCCCCCCAGGTAGATTGCCTGTTTTCCTGAACGCTTGATATGGGCGGCCAATGGCAATCCGTAGGCACCGCATCCCAGCAAGGCGACATCATAGTCCCGGGCGTCAATCTCGGTCTGCATTGCCTCCAGTGCCGCGAACCAGTCCGGATGGACCGGGTGACCACCCCCGATGGACTGGACCGCCCGGACGACCTCCAGCGAGCCTAGTTCCGGCAGGATGGAACCATTGGCGAACAGCTTCCCCCGGTGATTCTCATACTGGCTCCGGATGGTGCCGGCGAACGGATGGACCACCAGGACCCGCTTGCCCGCCAATGCAGCGGACCAGGGGCGCTCAAACAGGAACGGTGACAGGCAGGCCAGATCGATCAGGCTGGCCCCCGGGGAAAAGCGCTGGAACATCCCCTGCTCTTCCGGCAGGTAGCCATGCCGGTACAGCACCAGCGCCAGCAGGTCGATTTCCCGGGAAGCCTCCTCGTAGCTCTGGATGAAGCGCTTCCCCAGAACCGGATCGGGCGGAAAGAACCCAGCGTTGTTGCACAGCACCCGCAGGCGGGCCTGGCTGCGCTCGTAAAGGTACCGCAGCTCAACCCGTCCATGCCTCGCCACCATGAATGGCTCACCTGAGCGAATCCGTTCAGCGATCAGGTCGTTGCCCGCCTGCAGACCGGTGAACGGGACAACCACCTGCCCGTTGAAGAATGACTGCGCACCCGCGTCCCGACGCTTTAAATACGCCCGCCGAACGGCGTTGACCGACTTCCCGATAAAAGCGAACAGCTGCTTGCGGATAACCGGCACCCCCGCCAGCAGGCACACTGAAAGGATCCCGCCAATGGCAATTGCGCCGGCAATAAGGCCCACCCATGTCGCAAAATGGCAATACCCTGCCAGGGCAAAGGCCGCCCCGGCCGCCGCCCCTACCGGCAGCCACGCCCACTGAAGGATCAGCAGTCCACCGGCGATATTCGTATCCTTGTGCCGGAATGCCCGGTGGTAGAGCGCCTGCGTCGCCAAGCCGGAGATAATCACCGCCAGCGGAATGCCCGTTATCCCGTACAAGTACACGCCCCCCAGCATCAGGCCCGCCTGGAGTATGTTTTCAAATGAGCTGACATACCCGGACGGCTGCATCGCGCCCGCGGAGAACAGCATCCCCATGAGCAGCCGGCTCCGCAGGATCATGAACGCCGCCAGCCCCGCCATGGCGGTGAATTCCCGCCCGACAAACTGGTCGGCGGAGGTCCACAGGCCGACGAATGATTCATCAAGCAGTATAAACCCCGCCACCGCGCAGGCCGTCACGCCCGTGAACCCGCGGGCAAAATCACGCAACAGGATCCGCTTTCTGCCCTCGCCCACCGATGCGTCCCCGAAGAGGTGCGAATAGGCCGCATAGGAGGCCGCCAGCCCGTTGTTGATGAACTGCTGGGCCACCTGCATGAGGCGGATCGTCACCGTGTAGGCAACCGCCGACTCCGGGCCAAGGAGCTTCGTCAGCAGGATATTGGGCAGGTTGGCGGCAAAGGAGCCCGATGCCTTGGCAACGAGGATCGACGGGGTCGTCCGCAGGTAGTCGCCAAAGACCACACTCGTCCACGCGCAGGATTTACCGGTGGACCGCAGGACGGCCACCGTGTGCAGCGCATTGCCGGCGAAGACAAACACATTGCGGGCAAGGATACTGACCGGAATCGACCACAGCCCCATTCCCAGCAGGACCAGGCAGACCACCACCGTGGCAAGGCTGAGCAGGTCCCCGACCGCCTGCAGCACCGACGGGACAGAGGTCCGTTGCAGGGCCGAGGCAAAATCACGGAGGAAATTGTTGGCCAGCGCCAGGGCGCCCGCCATGCCCGCCAACCGGAAACAGCCCGCCAGCAAGGCCAGCCAATCCGCATCGGCACCCAGCCAGCGGGGCACCGCGGCTGCCAGGCCAAAGACAAAAACAAGGTACAGTGCCACCACCCCGGCCATGACCACCGCCCCATGCCAGAAATAGTCGACCACTCCCTGCAGGTCCTTTTTCCCGTAGGCCGTGGCACAGCGCACCTTGGTAATGGCGGCACCACCCACATCGACCATGGCCATCCAGGCCAGCAGTCCGCCCGAGGCCAGCCAGAAACCGTACAGCCGCTCGCCAAGAAAGGCCAGATAGAGCGGAATCAGCAGGAAGCCCTGCACGATGAGGATTGCGTTGCTGGTCCATCCCCCCGCCACATGCCAGGCAACGGCCTTTCGCCGGGACGGGGTTGTGCTGAGATCAATCGCCATTGGTAATACGCCTGCTCAGCAGATATTGAACGGCTTGCTGGAAGGATCACGGAACACCGCCAGACTGGACCTTGGCCAGAAGTTCTTGGCCGCCCAGCCGAAGTCTCGCGCCCATTGGCGGAGGATCTTCTGCTCACCCCGGCGGTCGATGTCGTCCAGAAACAGGGCAAAGTCCTCGGTAAGGTAATCCTTCAGGAATCCCCCCGCCGGCATCCGTGTGAGACGGTTTCCCTTGATTGAAATCGGCGCATCCACCAGCACGAGGTCAAACCGGGCGCCACCCAGTTCACGGGATAGAATCCCGGTATCGTACCATGTTCCCACTCCCGTGTCATTTGGCCGGGGTACCACCGGTACATGGATGAAACGGACAAACTGCTCCGTTCCGGCGGCCTGCAAATGTCCCCGGATCACCTCGATCCAGCCCTCGTCCTGCTCGACCGAGACCAGCGAACCACCATGGCGCCGGGCCGCCTCGGCAAGGAACAGGGTCGAGATCCCGGAACCCAGCTCCAGAAACGATTTGCGCCGGTGCGTGGTCACCTCATTGACCAGCAGGCGGACCGCGCTCGGACGGAGCGCGGAGCCCGTCCACGGGAACTCCGGGAACTCGGCAAAGCCCTTCAACTGGGCCAGCGAATAGGTGTCCCACGAAATAGCCGTCTTGGCCTCATCGTAGGCCAGCCAGTGCCCGATCAGGGGGATGCGGCGAAGTGTCTCGGTGATGTTCATTCGCTAAAATCAGGCTTGCGGACGGGTGCTTCCCACCACCCGGGCCGGATTGCCGGCAACGATGGCGAAATCCGGGACATCGCTGGTGACGACCGCACCGGCCCCTACCACGGCCCCCTCGCCCACGCTGACCCCTTTCAGCACCAGGGCCCGGGCCCCGATGAAAGCCCGTGCCCCAATGGAAACAGGAGCGGATGGAATGTTCTCCAGGTCGTAGCGATTATCCGGATCAAGGGAATGAGCGTCGCTGTCGGTGATGATGGCCCCCGAACCAACGATGGCCCCGTCGCCAAGGGTGATGCTTTCCCGCGCGCTGATGGTGCACCCGGAGAGCCCCACGCCTGTCCCGAGAATGATTCGCGCCTCCGGGGTGGAGGTGCGCAGGAGGACTGGTTGGACCAGCCCCAGTGAGTTCTGCCGGAACCGGCTGCAGGCCACCATGCCCGGACCGATGCTGATACTGCCCCGCCGGGCCTGCCAGATGACCGGCAGCCCACGCAGGTCCCACGATGGATCCCAGAGGAGGCCGCTCCAGCGGCAAAACAGCCAGTCGCGGGGGATACAGAGAAACCGGAGCCATCGGCGGAGTTTGTTGCGGCTGTTCGGGGGAAGAGGCATGCGTTCAGGAAGGGATGGATGGATTGAGGATATGCTCGTAGAGGGAAATGTAGGCTTTGGCAATGGCATCCATCGTAAAGTGCTCGCGGGCCCGCGCGTGGCCGGCGGAGGCCAACTGTTCACGCCCGGCCGGATCGGCCAGCAGGGATTCCATGGCGGCGGTTAGATCCTTCCAGCCAACGCCACCGGCCAGGCACCCCGCCCTGCCCTCGGCGAGCAACCACGGAACGGCTCCGCTGCCCGGCAACGCCACCACCGGCAGGCCCTGCGCCATTGCCTCGAGGATCGTCATGCAGAAGGATTCCTCGCGGGTGGAATGGACAAAAATGTCGGCCGAGTCCCGCATCAGTCCAATGACGGACCCGTGATCGACAACGCCCATGAACTCCACCCCGTCGGCCAGGCCATTGGAACGGGCCCATGCCTCGGCCGGGCCGCCCCGGTCCATGTCCTTGCCAACCAGGATGAGCCGTGCCTCAAGGCGGTTCCTTCGCAGGGCCCCGAAGGCCTGCAGAAGGGTCTTGGGATTCTTGCGCCGGTTCCAGCCCGTCACGGACAGAAAACGGGGCCCATTGCGCGGTCCCACCCCGGTGGAAATATCATCCCGGAAGAGCCCCTTGGCCAAGCCATTGGGAACGACCTGCGCCTGCCCCCGGTAGCCCATGGCATGGTAGCGCTCCCCAAGGTAGGGCGAGATCACGCTCAGGTTCCGGATCCGCTTCAGCAGCTGCCCGCTGTAGATCGCCCGGAAGATCCGGTAGGGGGAGCGGGTGTGACGGGCAATCTCCCACGGGGCATCCCGGGCGGTCACCAGGCACGGCAAACCGCTGTCGAGCCCGGCATGGGCAAATTCGTAGGTCCACTGGGAATGGACCAGGTCGGCACCGCTGGACTGGATGGCCCGGACCATCAGGCGTCGCTCCTTCCCGTAAGCGTCGAACATCAGGGGGAGCCCGGCCCGTCGGGGCAGGGCCCGTATCTCAATCCCCTCCCCGCGCAGGTGCAGTGGCTCCCTGATATCCTTCCAGCAGGTCACCACCGAGACCTCGATCCCTGCTTTATGCAAGGCCCGGACCAGGTAAGCACCCAGCGGATAGACATAGCCCTCCGGCAGGGAATCCCCCTGCTCTACCAGATCAGTGAGCAATCTCAGGGAAACGGGGCCACAATAGCAGACCTTCATGAA
>JBMTVW010000035.1:0-5033 GCA_049451775.1 Opitutales bacterium
GTGCTCAGGTTGGTCACACTTCCGGATCCCAACAGGGAGTGGCTCGTATTGGCCGTAAAGCCGTTGTGATCCCGGTAGATGTAGCCGGTGTAGGAGCCGCTCAGGCTCTGGGAGGTCTGGTCAAAGAGGTTGTCCCGAACATGCCAGTAGGGATTGGAGTAGCCGGTGTCGTAGGTGAAGCTCAGGCTCCCGCCCAGAAACAGGTTGTTGTAGAGAGCGCTCTCCACCTGGTTGTACTGGCTGTAATAGGATTTGTGGATGCCCACCGAGGAGCGCACCAGGACGTTGTTGGTCAGGGTAATGACGTTGGCCTGGGTGTTGCCGTAGGAATAGAGACTGAAGGAGCCTTCCCGCAGGATGCAGTCCTTGAGCGTCAGCCGGCCCAGGTATCCGCTGGAGGTGCCGTAGAGCACGCAGACTTTTCCGGGAATCGAGCTGATCTCCGTAAAACTCAGGTCAGCCGCCACGTAGTGGCTCATATTGGACTGATAGAGGAGCTGACCCAGCCCCAGAGACTCGGGTTCCTCCTGGACGGCCTGCACGTGCACCAGGCGGTTGAGGGCCTTGGGAGATCCTACCGAAGTGATCGAGCTGCCGGACTGAAGATCGAACCCGCGGGTGCCGCCCGTGCCCACGACCACCCCGTTGGTGAGTGTCAGCGCGGACTGGACCACCACATTGGTGGCCACGTAATCCAGAGGCGGATAGTGGTACCCCAGGTCGGGATTTCCCACACTGTCCCGGGAAACAACCGGGCTTAGAGTGGTGGGAGTGGTGATGGGGCCCGTCAACGTCACCGGGGCCTCGGTCGTGAGGGAGCGCAGGTCCCCGAGCAACGGTTGAGAGATCTCACGCGTTCCACCGCTGCGATAGGGGCTCCCCGCTGGCAGGTAATGGTGTCCCGCCCAGGAGGACTCGAACACAGCCGTGCTGTTGTTGGTAGCATTGTGTTCGCCCACGATCGAATAGGGGGAGGCCATGGTTGTGACGGAATTGAAGATCGAGTTCGTCACCTTCAGCACATCTGCCGGCCATCCCACAGCGTTGACTTGGTCGCAGGTCAGGTGCTCCGCCACCGCTGTGCCGCTATTGGCCACCTTGATCCCGGCGTCGCCCGTGCCGGACAGGAGCGCGTTCTGAACCTGCAGCTTGGCGCCGTAGCTAACGAGGTCCGCGCCGTTGTTCAGAAACTGCGCATGCCGCACCCTCTGGGTGAGAGACGAGCTAAACCAGATACCCCGGTAAGCATGGCGCACACGCACGTGCTCAATGACCATCTCCCTGTCCGGGTAATTGAACACCAGGGCACCCCGGGTATAGACCCCCGTAGGGGATCCTGTGCTGCCGGAGATCGTCGCCCCGACGCTGTTGTCGTCCTTGCCCGTCAGGATGACCGGCCGGTAAGGCTCGGCCTGCCAGTCCAAGTCATCGTTCACCCACAAACTGATGGACCACGTATCCGAATTGCCCGGATCGGCCCTCAGGTATTTGATGACGGCCCCCGCCTCGAACCGGGGTGTGCCGTAGAGCAGGACCTTCCCGGTCACGTAATACGTGTAGTCGCCCCGGAAGACGTAGTTGGTCTGGGCGGAGTTGAGGGTGACGTAGTCCAGCACGAGGCCCGTCTCCAGTGTGGCGGGGTGAGGCGCCATCGCCGCCAGTTGATACTTCCCCGTTCTCTGGGGCACCAAAGAGGCAAAGCCCTCCCGCCCCACCGTGGTCCTCCGGGCCAGTTCCCCGGAATCCGGCATCGCAGAGCGCACCTGCAACTCATCGAGCATCGGCTCCACTTCGAGATAGGGAACGTTCTCGATGAGGAACCGCCGGCCTCCAAAATTGCCCCAGGCCTTCCTGACCGGCACCTCCCGTGCCCGATGTTTCAGGAAATACGCACTGCCCTGTTCCATGCGCATGGTCCCGAAATCCAGGGACGGATCCTCTTGCCCGGCATCCTCCGTTGCGGCACCATCCTCGGCCAGACCCACAGGCTTCGACTTCACGGTCGGAACCGGGGCCTCGAAAAACTCGCTGTAACATTCCAGCGTCACGGACTCGGAGTGGAGTCCGTACAACTCGGGCAAGCCGGGGGATTCCTGGAGGATGATGTCCTGCTCGAAGCCCGAGCGGGTGTACGTATACCGGATCGAGGCTTTCAACGTGTCGAAGGCGTCGTAGAATACGATGACGTTGGGCTCCACCAGTTCGCCCCGGCAGTCCTTCACCTCCGCCAGGATCACGTTCTCGCCCGTGGAGGCATCAAAGTAACTCAAGCCCATCGGATTGCTCAGCATCCGTTGTCCATCGGGGGTCTCCATGTCCACCGAGCCCCCGGCGTTGATGTTCCCCAGGGCGATGATCACCTTGTGCTGACCGCGTCCAGCCACCGCATACCCGTTGGGGAGGATTTCAAAAGCCTCCACACTCTCCTCCCAGGCCTTCGAATCGGGATTCCAGTAGTTGAGGCCCGTGGCCAGCTCGGTGTAGCGGTTGGTCTCAGTCACCCACCCGCTTGCCGGGTCAAAGACCTGGCTGTGCGATTCCCACTGGGCCTCGTGGGGACCACGCTCCACCACCCACGCTTCCTCAGCCCCCAGGGCGATCGCACACAGAAACAAGGGCACGAGAGTCATCGGCTCCAGCCGCCAAGAGTGGGGTAAGGGGGATTTCATCGGAGACTTTCTGCTGAACCTGGAAAGGCTGAGGGCGAAGACAACACGACCGTCCTTTGGAGCGGGTCCGTTTTCATCGGGGATGCGTGTAGATACGCGCGAACCAACGGCTTGGTCCAGCCTTTTTGCGAAACAACTTCGTGACGGAGATCGAGCCTGTGTTTCGGAGGCATCCTGGGACCTCCACCCGGGGCCGGTGTCGAACACGAGCTACTCGTCATGCCTGCTTATACGTAGGGACTGATGCGGTTCTTGCAGAAAAGACGCTCCCCTATTCAGGTATGCAAAGAACGAATGGGGACCTGTAGTGTAGCTCATGAACGGATAGGGGGAGAAGACTTGGAGGAGGCCGCATTGCGTGGGGATCCTGCGCACAACCCCGGAACCCGGGCGAGCAGCCCGAGTTCCTGGTCCAAGGCGTTGCCGGGGTTGTCTACCACGTTTACCAGTCCAGTGACCTCACATCATGGGAACTGGTGGAAACTCATCTGGACGCACCCTTCACCTTCACGCCCCCGGTAGATACGCCCTCGGCGGGGTTCTTCCAGACGCGTATTGAATCCGCCCCCTGACCGGCAGCCCAAGCGTAGTCTCAGAGGTCCAGCTGTTGCAGCACATCTTCCACGGTCAAACGGTGGTGCGAAGCAACTTCCCCCAGAATGGCTCGCAGTGTGCCGGGCTTGATCGGGTTGTGCGCGGGGACAGTCAGGTGATGTTGGCCGCCTGTCTGTGTGGTCAGCCGTCGGTGGGAACCGCTCTGCCGGCTAACCTGGTAACCAAAGACCCGGCGGAGGGCCTTCTCCAGGTCGGAAGCGGCGACATCGCGCGGGAGTTTCATCCCAGGGCGAGCACTTCATCCACCACGCGGTGCAGCCGGATGACGCCCGGGGCCTGGCCTTCTTCAAAGTGGCACCGAACCGCATCACGAACGTTTGTCCGCAATTCCTCCCAGGTATCGGCCTGGGTGACAATGGAATGACCGAGAGCTCGCGCAACGAAGCCGCCTTCAGTTTCGTCTTCGCGGATTTCAAAGATGATCTCGCTCATGGTTTGCAACCTATCACGGGCCGGGGCAGGAGGGAAAGGCCGGTCTGTCGTCCGTCGGCCGGCTCCCCAAACTCAAGCCGCAACGCGGGGACAGATCATTGCCCACCGGCGAGCTTCCTGCTAGACACGTTTACCCAGTCGGGCAGGATGATTCCCTTGGCGTGGAAGTGAAACTGAGCGAGGGCAGGATAAGGCATCATTAGTCGGCCTATTCTGTGCATTATCAGTATCGCTGAAGGAATCTTTTTAAGTCGTTGGTGCCCAGCAGGTTAGGCGTCAGTCCTGAATGCGCGCGTGAACGTGTGATTTTCGAAAAAACGCGACAGGTTTCTTCCATTTCCATCAAATTCCTTAGGAAAACAGCAAATCCGGGGGTGGGAAGCATGCTGCGTTTCGGGCTATTTTCCGGCCACTAACTCGCTGTCGTGACCGGATTAGTCCGGAGAGGACGAAACGAAGATCTCCTCTGGTTGCAGCCCCCCGAGCGTCTTCTCGGCATTGTCGGCCAGGTCCTTCCAGGCCTTGAAGGTCCGGTCCAGTATCTCCAGCTGGGCGAGGATCGCCTCTTCCTGGTCCTTGAGATACTGCTCGATCTTCTCTGCCGGCAAGCCGGCCAGGGATGGCGCCAGGAGGTGGGTGGTTAAGAGGACCTTCCGGATGGCCCTGCCCAGGGTGGCGCCCAGATGGCGTACGGCCTCAGCGGTGACGTACTCGCCCGTCAACTGCCCGACCATGAGCTTGAGCCTCTCGTTCTGGAGGGCAACGAAGCGGGCCTGTTCGGCTTCGAGGCTGAGGGGTTCCCGCCCTTGCTCCCCGTGGTACCAGAGCAGGAAGGGACCGAGTTCCACCCGCCCTTGGCGGAGAGCGGGACAACCCAGCTCCTTGGCCTGGTTGAGCACTTTGAGGGGAATGCCTAGGGCCTTGGAACACGCCTCGAAGCTGGGGTAGGTATCCCGGAGGGGATCGTTGTCGTGTCGATCCCGGTAGTACTTCAAGAGTGCCTGAAGCGTGGCGGCCAGCGGGTAGCGATTTCGCCGGGCCTCGGGCAGGATGCCCTCGTTTGCCATTTGCCGGAGCCTGCGTTCAGTCAGGCCGACGATCCGGCTCAGACGATAGGCATCGATCAGGGTTGCGTCCTCGGGTGTTGGGGTCTTTTTCATAGCTTTCTTGGGGTTGGGGGTTTGGATCGCCACCGGGGGGAAAGTCCCCCCGGTGGAAAGTGGGATTCGGGAGATTGAAGGACGGCTGTTGGCGGTACCCCGGAACATGGTCGACATGGTCAGCATGCTGTTTCACCGCCTAGGAAAACTGCCAGTT
>JBMTVW010000036.1:0-4589 GCA_049451775.1 Opitutales bacterium
GCCAGCGCCAGGGCCCCGTAGGCGGCCACCCGCTTCGTCGGGAAAGGAACATTCGTGTCTGACTTGCTGGTAATCATGATCCTGAATTATTGGAAACGGACCCGCGGATCCACCATGGCGACAAGGAAGTCACTGATGATGTTGCCCAGAAGAAGAAGGATGCTGGAAAGCAGGAGTACGCCCATGACGATCGGGTAGTCCCGGTCAAGGATGGCGGTGAATCCCAGCAGGCCAAAACCGTTGATGTCAAAGATGGTCTCGATGAGGAAGGAACCGGTGACCAGGAAGATGATATTCTGGCCAAAGGTGGTGGCGATCGGAATCAGGGAGTTGCGCAGGGCGTGCCCGACCACCGCCTGCTTGAAAGTGACCCCCTTGGCGACCGCGGTTCGGATGTAATCCGAGGCAAGGTTGTCCATCAGGTGGTTTTTCATCAGCAGGGTGACCAGGGCGAAGCTGCCGATCAGGTATGAACACAGGGGAAGCACGGCATGCCAGGCGATGTCCTTGACCTTGCCCCAGGTCCCAAGGTCCTCGAAATCGATACTGGTGAATCCCCCCATGGGGAACCACTCCAGCCGGGCGGCAAAGAAAACCACCAGCAGGGCCCCCAGGACATAACCGGGGATGGCGTAACCAGTGAAAATGAGGATGGAGGAGGCGTTATCGACAAAGGTCCGGTGCTTGATGGCCTTGATGATACCCAGCGGGATGCACACCGAGTAGGTGATGATCAGGGTCATGATACCGTAGAAAATCGATATCGGGAAACGCTCGCTGATAATGGTCCAGACGGGCTCATTGTAGCGGTAGGAATTTCCCAGGTCACCCCGGGCGACGTTGCCCAGCCAGTGGAAGTAGCTGATGTACCATGGCTTATCGAAACCGTAATACTCCTTCAGTTGCTGGAGTTGCTCCTCTGAAAGGGCCTGGTTGCCGGTCGAGAGGCTGCCCCCGCTGACCCCGGCACTGACATTCACAGCCTGCATTTCCATGATGGCCCGTTCAATGGGGCCCCCGGGCACAATTCGGGTGATGGCGAAAACAATAAGGGTGATACCGATGATCGTGGGGGGGATCAGCAGGAGTCGTCGGAGGAAATAGGATCGCATATTGGAATGCTTAGAAGGGTTGCCATAAAAGGTAAGGTTTTAACCCCAAAGGTCGCATAAAAATGAATAACCGAAAACGGCTCAGCTGCGGCGATCCTCGCCACGGCAGTCCTGAATTACCCGGATGCAGACTTCACGCAGGTCAAATAGACGGCTCAGGACAGCATTTTTGAAGAATTCACCTGCGGAAACCTCCTCGGCCAGTTTTGGCAACAGGCTCATAGAAAGGTTGATGGCTCTCAGCGATCGCTTCAGGTGAAGTACGCAGAGCATGTAGTCACCCATGTCCATCGATTGCATGGCCAGCAGTCCCTGCTTTTCCCCTTCGGCCAGGGTTTCGGCGAAATCCCAGCACAGGAGGGCATCGGTCGGCACCTTCTTGTGGTGGAGAACCGTCCTCCAGATATGCCGGACCTGCAGGAATAATCCCGCGGTGACGACATAAACCGGGTGCCTGTGCAGGGTGTAGGGATCGGAATCGGGGTGCTCGGAGGGGTTTTCCTCCTTGTTTTTCCATACCTCGGATTCCTCCTCGTCATCGGGAAAATCAACGACGGACCAGTCCTCGGAATCCCAGCCCATCTGCCGGGCCACCCAGTCGAGTCTTTCGGTTGGCCCGACGGGACACTCATCGTAGTAGCGGAGAAATCGGGAGACTTCCCGGTCTTGCCGTTGCAGGAAGCGCTGCCAGTCAAGCTCGCTCCAAGACGTATTGCCCCGGTCTTCCCAGTCTCCCTCGGGTTGACCTTCAAAATTGAAATTTGTCATTTAAACAATCCTACGGAATTTAAAATGATGATTGATGGGGTCCGGTGGTTTGGCAATGCCGAAGTATGAATTCCCTCCAAAAACCGGGCAAATCCTCAATTGGCTTGCCGATGAAGAGATGGTGGACGAGAATCAGGGGCTTTGGTGTCCGCAACGGAGGACTGCTATGTCAAAGAATGAAGTGTTTCACATGGGGGTTTACTACAGTGGCCGGGTCCAGGGAGTCGGGTTCAGGTACCATACCCTGCAAGTTGCCAAGGAGTTTGATGTCAGTGGATTTGTCCGCAACCTGCCGGACGGCCGGGTCCAGTTGGAAGCGGAGGGAGATCCCCCTGAAGTGAGGGGATTCGTTGCCGAGGTGGCCGACCGGCTATCGGTCTTCATCCGCAAGACCGAGGTTGCTGAATCTTGGCGTGAGCCGCTCTGCAGCGGCTTCACCATTGCCCATTAGAAAGGCTTGAAGGCGACCATCAGGAGGGCGACCAGGCCGAGGATGATCGTTGACCACCAAAGGTCTTGGGCCAGGCGGGGCAGCCGGTTGATGGCGACAATCATCGCCCCGAGGACCACCCAGATGCTGATCTTGACCAGGACCCATCCGGGCCAGCCGAGCTGCAGGGTGGCCAGCAGTCCAAAGCCGCCCACCAGCATCAGGACGAGACCGATGCCGCTGGTTATGGCCCCCATGCGCCGGATTCCCTTGTGATCGGCCCCGAGGGCACTACGAACGATGAGACCGCCGTAGGCGAGGAATACCATGAAGACCCCGGTGAGGTGAAGGATTTGGTAAAGTTGTTGTCGCATGAGGCTTGAGTGAGCGGATTTTTTGTGGGAAGAAAAGCATATTCCATTATGAACGACCAATCAAAAGAATCCATCCGGGCCCATCTGGAGGTGATCCTGCAGCAGCGGGAGGGCGACCTTGCTGCGGCCATCCGGGAACTGGACGCGTTGAAGTCTTCCACCGGAGGGCACCTGGCCCACTACCTTGGCAAGCGAAGCTACCAGAAGGCATGGATCCTCCTGCAGGGAGAGAATCCGGAGAAGGGAACCTGCGGCTGAACCACCCATGGGCAGGAAACGCGAGCGAATCAACACCAGCGGGGAAGCCTCCTTTTCCCAGGACAATCCGTTTGGGGCCCTGGGTGATCTCGGGTTGCCGGAAGCGGCACCCCGGCCGCAGGCACCGGAGCCGGAGCCCACGGTAAAGCCAAGGGAAACACTCCTGCTGAGGCGGTTGAAGTCCGGCAAGGGGGGCAAGATTGTCACCGAGGTCTCCGGGTTCGATGCCGACCCGGACAGTATGGACCGCCTGCTCAAGCAGTTGCAGGGCCAACTGGGGGCCGGTGGTACCCGCAAGGGGAAAGTGCTGGAGCTCCAGGGCGAATGCCGGGACCGGATCAAGCCATTGCTGGAGTCGAAGGGGTATCGGGTCAAGGGCGCCTGAGAGGGCAGGAGAATTGGCCAAGGAAGCTTGACCACCCCGGCTGAAGCGGTTGAACATCGCCGGCTTTATGAACCGCGTCTACATCAAGACCTATGGCTGCCAGATGAACGAGCGCGACTCGGAGGCGGTGGCTGCCCAGTTGATGGATCGGGGCTATTCCATCGTCGATGAGGAGCAGTCCGCCGACATTGTCCTGCTGAATACCTGCGCGGTCAGGGAGCAGGCCGAGCAGAAGGCCATCGGCAAATCCGGTCATCTTTCCCGGCGCAAGCGCAGCAATCCGAACTTTGTTCTCGGACTGATGGGATGCATGGTGCAGAACCGTGGAACCGACCTGCTGGAGCGCCTGCCCGACCTGGACCTGCTGGTGGGGACGCAGAAATTCCACCGGGTCCCGCAGATGCTGGACCAGTTCATCGCCAGCCAGAAGGGGATCGGGCCCCGGCCATCGACCCTGGTGGACCTGGAGGCGGAGGCCGGTTCGGAGGAAACCATCCGCGAACACACCCAGGATGTGGACCGGGTTTCCGCTTTTGTCAGCATCATGCAGGGATGCAATATGCATTGCTCCTTCTGTATCGTGCCGAAAACCCGTGGACCGGAGCGCTACCGCAGCATGGATTCCATTTGCGCGGAGATTGAGGAACTGGTGGCCCGGGGAACCCGGGAAGTGACCCTGCTGGGACAGATCGTCAACAGCTACGGGATGCGGCAGATTCCCCATGTGGACGGAATCAGTCCCTTTGTCCAGTTGCTGGAGCGCATCAACGCCATCGACGGGCTGGAGCGGATTCGCTTCACCTCGCCACACCCGAGGGGATTCCAGCGGGACCTGGTGGAGGCCTATGGCCGTCTGGAAAAGCTGATGCCCTACGTCCATCTGCCCCTGCAGAGTGGATCCGACAGCATGCTGAAGCGGATGCGGCGGCCCTATACCCGTCGCCGTTTCCTTGAGATCGTCACCCAATTGAGGGAGGTGCAGCCGGAGATCTGTCTTTCCACGGACATCATCGTCGGCTTCCCCGGGGAGACGGAGGAGGAATTCCGGGCCACCCGGGACCTCTTCGAGGAAATCGGTTTCGACATGGCTTTCATTTTCAAGTACTCTGAGCGCAGTGGCACCAAATCGGCTGAAATGGAGGATGATGTATCCGCCGAGGTGAAGGACGAGCGGAACAAGATCCTGCTCGATATTCTCGGCCGCAGCTCCCTCGAGCGCAACCTGGCCATGGTGGGCACTCTCCAGGAGGTTCTCATCGAGG
>JBMTVW010000037.1:0-4335 GCA_049451775.1 Opitutales bacterium
GCCCGGTGAATTGACCCGGCGCTGGTCCAAATCAACTTGCAGTTGATCGGGGATTCCGACTTCCTCCAACTTTTCGGATTATGGAAGCTTGGATACACTCTCTCGTCGAGCCCCTGCCGACTATGGCCCTGTTCCTGGTCATCGCAGGGTTCCTCTTTGTCCTGGCCAAGGGAGCCGACATTCTCGTCGCCGAAGCCGTCACGGTTTCCATTCGCTGGGGCGTGCCCAAGCTGCTGATCGGCGCCACCATCGTCAGCCTTGGGACAACCTTGCCCGAGACAGCCGTTTCGGTCGCGGCCGCTATCGGTGGAAGCCCGGCCCTCGCCCTCGGGAATGCAGTCGGCTCGATCATCTGCGACACCGGCCTGATCCTCGGGTTGGCCGCGATAATGAAGCCCCTGCCGCTCGATAAGTCCATCATCAATCGGCAGGGCTGGATCCAGTTGGGATCCGGCGCGATGTTGATTCTCCTGAGTTTGCCCTGGTCATCCCTTGGTACTGTCTTCAGTGGAGGGGGGCGGCTTCCCCAGTGGGCGGGCTGGCTCTTTGTATTCCTTCTGGGCGTCTATATCTGGAAATCCATCCGTTGGGCCCGCGCTGGCGAGGCTCCCCCGGTGGAAGAGACCCATGAGGATCCCATGAAGACGGTTTGGGTGATCCTGAAGCTTCTTTTCGGCATCACCCTGGTCATTCTTTCCTCCAAGGTGCTGATCCCAACCGTTGAATTGACCGCCTTTCGCCTGCATGTGCCGGAACCGATCATCGCCGCCACCCTGGTAGCCTTCGGTACCTCCCTGCCCGAGTTGGTCACGGTGATCACCTCTGTCCGCAGGGGACACGCCGAACTGGCCATCGGCAACGTCATCGGGGCGGATATTCTCAATGTCCTCTTCGTCACCGGAGTCTCGGCGGCCGTCACTCCCGGGGGGCTGCAGGCCGACCCCAGGTTCTTCAAGCTCCTCTTTCCGGCCATGATGTTTGTCCTCCTGGTCCTGCGAGTCGGGATCATGCTCTCCGGCACGGAAATGCGCCGACGGTGGGGAATTTTGCTCCTCGGGACTTATATTCTTGTCACCCTCCTTTCCTATTCCCATTAACGAAACTCCGAATTTCTCAATGAGAGATTAGATTCGCTAATATCAAACCTGAAAATCAAGTATGGAAACTCGACCAGTCGTACTCGTCATCCGCGATGGATGGGGTGAAAACCACAATGCCGCCCACGACGCCTTCAACGCCGTTAAGCAGGCCAACACGCCGGTTGCCGACAAGCTGACCGCCAACTGGCCGCGGACCGAATTGATGGCCTGCGGGCTGGATGTGGGGCTCCCGGGGGGCATCATGGGCAACTCCGAGGTGGGTCACCAGAACATCGGCGCCGGGCGCATCGTCGACCAGGAAATCGTCCGCATCGACAAGGGATTCGGGGAGGGTTCGGTCAACTCCAACCCCGTCCTCAAAGGCGCTTTCGCGAAGGCCCAAGCCGGAGGAGCCCTGCACCTGATGGGTTTGGTTTCCGACGCCGGGGTCCATGCCATGCTGGAGCACCTCTACGGTCTGCTCAAACTGGCCAAGGCGGAAGGGCTGAAAGATGTCTTTATCCATTGCTTCACCGATGGCCGCGACACCCCGCCGAAATCCGGCATGGGCTTTATCCAGCAGCTTGAGGCCAAGTGCGCTGAGATCGGCATTGGCAAGGTTGCCTCCGTTTCCGGACGGTTCTGGGCCATGGACCGTGACCTGCGCTGGGACCGCGTCCAGAAGGCCTACGACTGCCTCACTGGGCGGGTCGTCGAGCGCAGCGCTGCCAGCGCCGAGGAAGCGGTTCAGTTCTACTACGACAACCCGCTGGACAGTTCCCGCCAGGGTGACGAGTTCATCGTCCCGACGGTGGTCACGGGGGAGGACGGCCAGCCGGTGGCAACCATCAAGGATGGGGATGCAGTCATTTTCTTCAATTTCCGGGGCGACCGCCCGCGGGAACTGACCCGAGCCTTCATCGAGGATGACTTTGACGGCTTTGACCGTGGTGAGAAGCTGGACCTGTACTACACCACCATGACGGAGTACCAGAAGGGTCTTTGCGACAAGGTCATCTTCACCAAGCCGGACAAGATGCCCGACATCCTCGGCACCGTGGTGGCCGACCGGGGTATCCCCCAATTCCGGACCGCGGAAACCGAGAAGTTCCCGCACGTGACCTTCTTTTTCAACGACTACCGTGAGGAGCCGCTTCCCCTAGAGGACCGGGAACTCATCCAGAGCCCGAAGGAAGTGGCCACCTACGACCAGAAGCCGGAGATGTCGGCCTTTGGCATCCGTGATGCCGCCTGCAGGGCCATCCGCTCCGGCAAGTACGGGCTGGTGGTCATCAACTTCGCCAATGCCGACATGGTCGGCCACACCGGCTCCCAGAAGGCCGCTATCGCCGCCTGTGAAGCTGTTGACCAGTGTGTCGGCGACGTCCTCGAGGCCTGCGACGCTATCGGGGCCGCCGCCATCATCACCGCCGACCATGGCAACAGCGACCAGATGCTGGTTCCCGAAACGGGCAGCCCGCACACCGCCCACACCCTCAACCCGGTTGAGTTGGTGGTGTACGGCAAGGATCTTCAGGGGCTGAAGCTGGCCGGCGAAGGGCGCCTGGCCGACATCGCACCGACCGCGCTCCACCTCATGGGAATCGAAAAACCGGCCGCCATGACCGGAGCTGATTTGATTATCTAACCCTCGTACCTTGTTGAAACAGTTATGAAACCTAAGAAAGTTGCAATCCTCACCGCCGGGGGCCTCGCTCCCTGCCTGAACAGCGCCGTCGGTGGCCTCATTGAGCGCTATACTGAAATCGATCCGTCGATCGAGATCATCTGTTACCGGAGCGGCTACAAGGGCCTCCTCCTCGGTGATTCCATCGAGGTGACCGAGATCATCCGCGAGGACGCCGCCCTCCTGCACAAGTTCGGGGGCAGCGCCATCGGCAACAGCCGGGTCAAGCTGACCAACGTCAAGGACTGCGTTAAGCGCGGACTGGTCAAGGAAGGCGAGAATCCCCAGAAGGTGGCCGCCGACCAGTTGGTCAAGGACGGGGTCGATGTGCTCCACACCATCGGGGGCGACGACACCAACACCGCCGCTGCCGACCTGGCTAAGTTCTTGAAGGAGAACGACTACGAGCTGACGGTCATCGGGCTGCCCAAGACCATCGACAACGACGTTTTCCCGATCCGCCAGTCCCTTGGGGCATGGACCGCCGCCGAGGAGGGAGCCATTTTCTTCCAGAATGTGGTCAACGAGCACAACGCCAACCCGCGGATGCTGATCGTCCACGAGGTCATGGGCCGCCATTGCGGATGGCTGACCGCCGCCACCGCCCTTGAGTACATGAACGAGATCGATCACGATGGCTACATTCCCGAGATCGGCCTCGATAAGGAGCGCTTCAGCGTCCATGGCATCTACATCCCGGAAATGTCCCTCGATATCGATGCCGAGGCCGAGCGCCTCAAGGCCATCATGGATGAGATCGACGGGGTCAATATCTTCATCTCCGAAGGGGCTGGCGTGGCCGACATCGTTTCCCGGATGGAGGCCGACGGGGAAGAGGTCCCGCGCGACGCCTTCGGGCACGTCAAGCTGGATGCCGTCAACCCGGGCAAGTACTTCGCCGAGCAGTTCGCCAAGAAGATCGGGGCGGAGAAGGTCATGGTCCAGAAAAGTGGCTATTATTCCCGCGCCGCCGCCGCCAATGAGGATGACCTCCGGCTGATCAAATCCTGTGTCGACCTGGCCGTCGAGTGCGCCCTCCGCCGCGAGGGCGGGGTCATCGGCCACGACGAGGATAACAAAAACGTCCTCCGGGCCATCGAGTTCGAGCGCATCAAGGGCGGCAAGCCCTTCGATATCGAAACCGAGTGGTTCACCGATCTCCTCGACGAAATCGGCCAGCCCAAGGGCGCCGTCGTCGATACCTCACACTGAGTGGATTTCCATTTCTTGTTCTTTCTCGCCCACCTGTTTTTCTGGCAGGTGGGTGATTTTACAAATTCCCCTCTTATCCCTGTAAAAAAGGCTTCAATAAGCGGATTCAGGCTGAAATTTCCCTTTACATGGAGCTGGAGAATGGCCACAAATTGATGTCAGCATGAAATGCCTTCGCTATTGCCTCCTTATTCCTGCTTTAGCGGTCACCCTTTGTCCCAACCTGAAAGCGGTCACCACTGGCGTCGTAGGCGCCGTCAATTTTGATGTTCCGACCGGGCCTACTGTTATTGCCTTGCCGTTCCTGAAGAGCATTGAGTTACAGGGCGCAGTGGCCTCGGTCAGTGGTGCAGACGT
>JBMTVW010000038.1:0-4325 GCA_049451775.1 Opitutales bacterium
AAGGTGCCCGGGCTGAATCCCGGATATATCCTGGCCCTCCCCGCCGTGCCTGCCGGGGAGGAAAAACCGGCGCTGCTGATCTATCTGCACGGCGGCGGAAACGGCGGCAACCACATCAGTGAACGGCTGGGACGCAATGCCCCGGTCAAGTACTGGAACAAGCAGGAAACCCACCCCTTCATCATTGTGGCGCCCCAGTGTTTCCCGAAGAACAAGTGGAAGGCGGAGACTCTCCAGGTGCTGTTGGAGCACCTGAAGGAGACGGTGGAATTTGACCACGACCGCATCTATCTGACCGGCTTCAGCATGGGGGCCTACGGGACCTGGCTCTGGGCGGCAACCTATCCAGAGAATTTTGCCGCGATCGTCCCCATGGGTGGTGGGATCGGAAAAGGCGGACCCAAGGATGTGTCCCCGGAACTGGACCAGTGGCTGGACAACCTGAGTGCCATCCCGACCTGGATCTTCCACGGCGGCGGCGACACCGTTGTGCCCCCGGAGCGCTCGGAAACAATGTATCAAGGGCTCAAGGAGCGGGGCTTGAAGGAACTCGGCCTGACCATTTATCCCAATGCAAGACACGTTTACGCGCAAGATGCCTGCAAGGACCCCATGGTCTACGAATGGATGCTCAGGCATTCACGTAAATAACAGGAATATTTAGAATGAGGAAAACTCCAGACAGATCGATCCAGACGGCTCCGTTCATCCTGATGATCCTCATGGCGGCGACATCGAGCATCGCTTCGGCCATGGGGGTGCAGACCGAGCGTATTTATATCTCCGGCAAGGGGCCGTCCGATGCGGTGGAGTGGGATTTCCATTGTTCCAGCGGGCGCAAAAGCGGTGAGTGGACCAAAATCCCCGTGCCCTCCAACTGGGAGCAGCACGGGTTTGGCGGCTACGACTACGGGCATGTGCCGGCGGAGGAAAAGCACGATGAAGTCGGCACCTACCGGACCACATTCAAGGTCCCGGAGGATTGGAAAAACAAGGTGGTGCGCCTCGTCTTTGAGGGATCCATGACGGAAACCTCCGTCAGGGTTAATGGACAAGCGGTGGGCTCAGCCCATCTCGGCGGCTATCTCCCGTTCACTTTTCCCCTCAACGGCTATAATCATTTCCGGGAAGGCCAGATGTCGCCGGTCTTGCGGTATGGCGAAGTGAATGAACTGGAAGTGATCGTCTCCAAGAAGCCTTCCAACCTGAGCCTCGATCTTGCTGAAAGGCAAGGGGACTACTGGGTATTCGGCGGCATCTACCGTCCGGTCTATCTCGAAGTGCTGCCCAAGGATTTCATTCACCGCACAGCGATTGATGCGGGAGCCGATGGTCGGATCGTGGTCGATGCCTTCCTGCATCACGACAACGATGTCAAGACCAAGAACCTGTCCGAACTGGACTTTGTCGATGTGGTGGAAGCGCAGGTTTTCACACTTGAGGGTGCCCCCGTCGGGCAGGGGTTCCGGACCACAATTCCCGGCCCGGTCAACCGCGCCCGCCTGGAAGCACATGCCGGGAATATTGCCACCTGGACGCCCGAATCGCCAAACCTCTACCAGTTGCGCACCCGCCTGATGAAAGGGGACGAAGTGGTGCACCAGCGGTTCGACACCTTTGGATTCCGGACGATTGAACTGCGACCCGGCGACGGCCTCTACCTCAATGGGGTCCGCATCCTGGTGAAAGGCGTCAACCGGAACGGACTGCATGCGGACACGGCCCGCGCCATTGATCCCGGGGAAGCCTGGAATGATGCCCGCCTGATCAAGGCGATGAACGCCAACCTCGTGCGTTCGCATCTTCCACCCACGAAGGCATTCATGGAGGCCTGCGACCGGTTGGGCCTGATGTTCATAAGCGAGTTGACCGCCTGGCAGCGGCCGGCCATGGACACCCCTGTAGCCCGTAACCTTGCCTATGACCTGGTGACCACCTACCACAACCACCCGTCCTATATCATGTGGGCCAATGGCAACGAGGGTGGTTTCAACAAGGAGGTGGATGAGTTGTATTCATTGATTGACCTGCAGGATCGTCCGGTCATTCACCCCTGGGCGTTTTTCGACGGGGTGGATGCTATTCATTATCCGGGTTATAAAGAATTTGCCCGTGCCTTGGAACGGCCCTTTGTCGTATTTCCCACCGAGTTTCTGCACGGGATGTATGATGGCGGACATGGAGCCGGCCTGGCAGACTATTGGGGCCTGATTGAAAAGTCCCCGGTCGCCGCAGGCGGGGTGCTCTGGTGCTGGGCCGATGCGGGAATCGCCCGGACCGATAAAGACGGCTGGATTGATACCGCCGGGAACTGGTCCGCCGACGGTATCGTTGGTCCGCGGCGCGAAAGGGAAGCCAGCTACTTCACCATTCGTGAAATCTGGTCCCCGGTGCAGATCCCTCTGCAGAAAATCCCGTCCGGCTTCGATGGCACACTGCCGGTGGAGAATGATTACTTTTTCACCACCTTGGATCGTTGTCGCCTTGAGTGGCAACTGGTTCGCTACGGCAATTCACAGGCGGACAATACCAATGCGGCAGTTTCCGCGGAGGGGTGCTTCTCCCTGCCGGCCATTGATCCGGGGGGCAGGGACAGTGTTCGGCTGCCGCTTCCTGAAGACTGGCAGGCGAACGATGCCCTTGTGGTGAAAGCGACAGGTTCCGATGGGAAGGAACTGATGCAGTGGTCCTGGCCGTTGCGTAGCGATGTTGCGGAGTTGTTGGCTGCATCCACGAAAAGTGGCCTTGAACAAACCGGGCCGATGGTCTTCAGCTCCGGTGAGGTGGACTGGTCGTTTGATCCGGCAACCGGGCGATTGCTTCGTTGTGCGGTGAACGGCAAGGAGACCGGCCTCGGCAACGGGCCGGTGCCTTATGCGGGAACCAAGAAAGGCGCGCTCAAACACACGGGGGCATGGACGGTTGAGACATCCCGTGTCGAAGACACCTTTGTCATTTGCTCGAGACAGTCTGGAAGTGGCTCCAAGTTCAGGTGGACACTCCATCCGGACGGACGCGCCGAACTGGACTATGCTTTTGCAACGGTGGATGAGGAGCTGACCTATTGTGCGGTCGGCTTTGACCTGCCGGAGGAAAATGTTGCCGCCAAGCGCTGGATGGGCGCCGGACCTTACCGCATCTGGGCCAACCGCCGTCAGGGTCCGCAGTTCGGACTATGGGAAAATAACTACAACAACACCATTCCCGGTCACACTTGGGACTATCCCGCCTTCAAGGGTGTCTTCGGTGATGTCGACTGGATGGCGCTTAACCTGGAGTCAGGCAGCTCGTTATTGATCCAGCCTGAAGGTTTGGCTGATCTCGGAGTCTTGCGGCCCTCCAATGTAAAGGATGTGGGGGACAAAACAAGAGATTCCAACCTGGGTCCGCGAACCGCGACCTGGGATTACCCGGAATCCGGCGGACTCTTTCTCTTCCATAAAGTACCCGCCGTCGGGACCAAGTTCCGTGGTGCAGCCGGTATGGGACCGCAAAGTCAGCCCGAGCAGCTGTCAGGGCCTCTCACCGGGCGAGTGACGTTCCGTTTCACGGATCAGGATTCAGCGATCACGGAAAAATAAACAATAACCACTTGTGAAAACCAGTACCCTTAAAAAGATACTTCTCAGTTTCGCCCTTATTGCGTCGTCCCTGCAGGCAGCGGGGGAATCAAAGCCCAACATCATCTTCATCCTGGTTGATGATATGGGCTATTCCGACCTCGGATGTTATGGCGGAGAAGTGCAGACCCCCAACCTCGATCATCTGGCTGAACAGGGCATGCGGTTCACCCAGATGTATAATACATCCAAGTGTTTTCCCTCCAGGGCCTGCCTGCTGACCGGAGTCTATGCGCAGCAATGTAACATGGGGCATCGAGGTGCCTCCAACAGTGATGGCAAAATCAAGAATGCGGTGACTTTGGGCGAGGTTCTGCGCACGGCCGGATACCGGACGCTGGCATCCGGCAAGCACCACGGGACCGAGAATCTGTATGATCGTGGCTTTGATCATTATTACGGACTTCGCCAGGGGGCCTCGAACATGTGGAATCCGGGAGGAGTGACCCGTGAAGGCGAGATGACACCCGGCAGAAAAGCAATTCCGCGACCGTTCTGCATCGACGAAGAAATCATTGAGCCGTACACGCCGCCAATAGGGTGGTATGCCACCGATGCGTTTACCGATTATGCCCTTAAGTGGCTGGATGAACCGGAGTGTGAGGAGCAACCGTTCTTTCTCTATCTGTCCTACACCGCGCCGCACTATCCGCTCCATGCCTGGCCGGAGGATATCGCCAAATACAAGGGCCGCTACGATGCCGG
>JBMTVW010000039.1:0-4168 GCA_049451775.1 Opitutales bacterium
GTCCCGATGGCCTTCTCGAGGCAGGCCTGGCTGGCCCAGGCGGGTGACTACCTTCGCGCTTCCAACGAACTGGACCGGCTGTCGGCCCGGTTCAGGGAACTGTTCTTCCGTCACGGCGACCTGAAACGGCGCTTTGCCAACACCCTTGGCTGGGGCAAGTACTATCACCGGATGGCCACCGGGGAGGAACCGGAAGCGCATTACCTGAAGAAAATCGAGGAGGCCACCTCCGAACGGGAACAGGACCTGCGGGAAGAGCTGGAGCGCCTGAAGAAGGAGAATGACGAACTTCGCCAGCAGGTCCGGGCGGATGAAACGATCCTGCAGGAGGAGTCCGCCCGGAGGAGGGAACGGTTCATGCAAATCTTGAAAGGTGCCCCCGGGGAATCAAAGTAATGGAGAACATGAATTCCCCAAGCGTTGCCGTCATTACCCGGACCAAGGACCGGCCCGTTTTCCTGAAGCGGGCCATTCGCTCCGTCCTGGATCAATCCTTCACCGACTGGGTTCATGTCATCGTCAACGACGGGGGCAATCCGGCCACGGTCGACCTGCTGGTCGCCATGGAGTCGGAGGCCTATGCGGGTCGGGTCAGGGTCGTCCACCATTCCAGCGGGAAGGGGATGCAGAACGCGTCCAACTCCGGACTGGAGGCCATCGACAGCACCTTCGCCATTATCCATGACGACGATGATTCGTGGTATCCTGATTTCCTTGCCACGGCGGTGGGCTTCCTCGAGAAGGAGGGCCCCGACAGCACGGTTCAGGGCGTTGTCACCCAGACCACCCAGGTCCTCGAGGAGGTGTGCGTGACCGGCGAGATCAAACGGATCCGCGAGCTGCCCTATTATCCATTTACGCATGTCGACATCGGTGAAATGCGTGAACGCAACATATTCCCGCCGATTGCCTTCCTCTACCGGAGATCGGTCCATCAGGAGATCGGGTACTTCCGCCAGCAGTTTGATGTCCTCGGGGACCATGATTTCAATCTTCGTTTTCTCAGGCACTTCGACATCGGGGTCATCCACACCTTCCACGCCTACTATCACTGGCGGCACGGCAGCCTCGGCAACACAGTGACCCGGGCCCGGGGGACTCACCGGGACATGCTCAACCGGATGAAGAACGCCTACTACCGTGAGGCCATGAACAATCCCGAGCGGGCCGTTGGTTCGCTGGATGCGATTCCCATGCCCCCGCCTGACGGGACTGAGGGAGTGCCGTTCCGGTATCGTGAGGGCGATGCCCGCCCGCCGGCACCAATGCCGGATTTCCTCAATGAATTCGACTTCAAGGTGCTGTCGCTGGATGTCTTCGACACCGTCCTTCGGCGCCGCTGCCACCGTCCGGTGGATGTGTTCCGGATCCTTGAGCAGCGGGCCCGCGAAACGGGGCAGTTGCCGGATATTCTGGTTGCCCTGGCCAGGATGGAGGCCGAGTCACGGGCGAGGAAAACAATCCGCCCGGAGGTGACGCTGGAGGAGATATACCAGACCTTCGGAACGGTGTGCGGACTCTCTCCGGACCAGACCCGGGCCCTCATGGAGCTGGAGCTCTCGGTGGAGAGGGAGATGCTCTACGCCGACCCGCGTTGGCTGGAGACCTACGACTCCTGTAGGAAGAATGGCGTCCGGGTGGTTTTCGTATCGGACATGTATCTTTCCTCGGCCACCATCCGGGACCTGCTGGCCGGCTGCGGATTCGAGGACGCGGAGGTTTTTGTCTCCTGCGAAGTCAAGTACGCTAAGCATGATGGCCGTTTGCAGCCCCTGGTCGCGGAAGCCCTCGGGGTCAACCCGGGGGACATTCTCCATGTCGGGGACAACTTCCACAGTGACGTGATCCGCACCCTGCAGGCAGGGTGGCAGGCCTATCACTGGTCGCCAAGATTCAACTACGTTCCCTGGTTTGCCCAGGTCGAGCCCTACTATTACGCCGAAGAGGACCTGCTCAGCACCCGCATCATGGCCGAAGTTGGCCGGCTGGGACAACAGGCCGGCGAGACCGGGCTGACCGAAAGACTGGGCCGCGAAGTGGCCGGGCCCCTGTACCTGTCTTTCCTCAACTGGGTCCTCTCCGAGGCCCGGGCCGACAAGGTGCGCAAGCTGATCCTGCTCGGGCGGGACGGTTACTACTGGGAAAAGGCCCTGCGGATCATGGCCGGAAAACAGGATTTACAGGTCGAGTTCGCCTATATCCACTCCTCCCGCAAGGTGCTCAATTTCGCCTCCTTCCATACCCTGGACGAGGCGGCGCTGGAGTTCCTCCTGACCCCGAATCCATCCCTGACGGTCCGCGATTATGTCAACCGGACGGGCCTGGATGCCGGCAGCTGCACGAGGGAAATGGTCCAGGTAGGATTCGCCGACCCGGAAGAGACCCTGACCAATCCGGCCGGTGGCAAGTACTTGAAGAACCACTACGCCGAGCAGCTTCGCCATCTCTTCATGCTGCTCAAGCCGCGGCTGGAGGATAAGTTCGACCGTGACCGGGCGGGGGTGAAAAGCCTGCTCGACGAGGCCGGTTACGATCCTTCGGATTGCGCGGTGGTGGATATCGGCTGGAACGCCTCCTGCACCAAGGCGCTGGCCCGGCTTCACCAGTCCGGCAACGATTGCCCGATCCGCGGATATTTCTTTGGCACTTGGAAGCAGGCCGGTGAGGGGAACCTGCCGGTCAGCCTGAAATCCTTTTTTGTCCACTTGGGCAAGCCCCTCGAGAATGCCGACCTGCTCAAGGAATCGATCAACTGGATAGAGTCCCTGAATGCGGCACCGTACGCCACCCTGGTTACCTTTGACGAAGTGGACGGCCGGCTGGAACCGAGGTTTTCCGGGGAGATGCGGGGCGGCTTTTCCATGGACCAACAGGCCGAGCTGTGGAAGGGAGCCACCGGGCTCATTGAGGCAGTCACCGATTTCCCCCTTGTGAATTATGGCCGGCACCCGGGATTTAACTACCTGCAACTTGTCCTGCGACGAATCTTGCGGGAACCAACCCCGGCAGAGGCCGCGGCATGGGGCGGCCTCCTTCATTCCGAGGGCTACGGGATCGTATCCTACACCCCCCTGATCGTTTCCATCGGAGAGGACACTTACGGCGAGGAGCTGATGCGGGCCTACTGGTCCTCCAACTGGAGGCGTGGATTCCTGGCCCTCCTGCCCGAGGATAAGCGCCAGTTTGTCATCGAGCGGGCCCGCCCGGCCCGTCCCCGGACCGTTGACGAGTTGCAGGCCGACCTGCAGTGGAGAAAGCGACAGGTGGACGACTTCTGGAACGAGAAGGAGGGATACAAGGAGGATATCGCCAATTTGAAACAGGCCAATGAGGCGCTGTCGCGGGAGCTGGAGAAATTGAAGACCGACCACCTGTGGAAATCCGGGGAGGCTGACGCGCTGGCCCGGGAAAAAGCCGCCTTGCAGGACAAGGTGGAGGCTCTGCAACGGGAGTTGGCCCGGCTGGAAAAGGCCTGATCCATGAACGAGGGTCACGGCAGCGGGTCCCCGGACAGGCGCATCCTCTATTTTGATGTCACCAAGGCGCTCCGGCAGGGCCATTCCTCAGGACTCAACCGCGTCTCCCGGGCGCTCCGGGAGGCCCTTGCAACCCTGCCCTGCATTGATTTGCGTCCGGTCCGCTGGTCTGTCCTGAAAGGCAGTTATGTAGAGACCGGAAGCGGTCGTCCGGTGGGTGTGGGGAATTCGCGGGAGGCCTTCTTCACCCCTGAGACCTTTGCCCTTGGGGAGCGCTGGTTCAGCACGAGGTGGCTGGAGCGCTTCCGCGGCCGCAGCGGGGTGGTTTTCTACGATGCCATTCCCTTCTTTCATCCGGAAACGACCTGGCCCCACAGCGTGCGGAGGTTTCCCAAATGGTTCGACGGCCTGTCCCGCTATGACCATGTTTTCTACATCTCGGAACAGTCCCGCGAGGAGGCTCAATCCCTGTGCCAGAGACTGGGAAGACCCGGCTTGGTGGGATCCCTGGTCCTGATGGGGTGCGACTATCAGGCATCTCCCCCGGCTCCGGTCCCCGGGGAAGGCCCGACCTTGCTTCAGGTGGGCATCGTGGAGCCCCGGAAGGGCCAGGACGTCCTGCTGGATGCCTGTGAGCGCTTGTGGGCGGACGGCCTCAAATTCAGGCTGGTCCTGCTGGGACGGGTCAATCC
>JBMTVW010000040.1:0-3386 GCA_049451775.1 Opitutales bacterium
GCAACAGTGACGCCAGGTCCACAAATTGGGCTCTGGCTACGGACGGCAGACCCCTCCCTTGTCGACACGCCCTCTCTGCAAGGCGACACCTGTCTCGCAGTTGCTCAAGTGGTTGAGTGCATCAAGTTTATGCTCTCGCTCATCCGGGAACAGCATAAGATGGATGAAGGCAGCCTGCCCTGGAATGCTGAATGGCTTGCCAGCGCCGATATGGGCTATCCGCTTGCTGAAGATGATTCTCTCCGAGACCCTCATCCCTTGGTACGTCAGTATGCAGTGGAGGCGGCGCGACGCGGTGACAACTCGCTCCTCCCCATCCTGCAACTCAGAGACCCTGAGCAAGATACCCACTGCGAGATCTGTGACGACGGCCTGGCGGGGGAGCAGTGCACCTCCTGTGATTTATGCAACTCGGAGTTTCATAACACATGCCTGCGCCTCTTCGCTTCAGGCACACCGCCACGGGCGCCCCGGCGCTTCGAGTGCCCCAAGTGCGACTCGTCCCTGGAGCACGCCATACATCGGTTTTTGGAGGACAGGAAGCACACTCAGGCCCCACTTCCCCCGTGGGAACGCTTCTCCACCCCTCCTACAGCCCTTGACCCGCCTCTGCTCCCTGAGGGCCCAGAGCACACCACGACCGGCGAAGCATGTGCCCTGATAGCCCACCCACCACCAGGCGGATATGTGAAGGTGATAGCACAACCCCTTGAACATACCGAATGCTGGTTTGGGCAGACAATGTCTTCCATGGAGGGCGTCTCCCGGCTGCAGGATAGCCAACAGTCACTTCAGGTGTCTAGCGCACGCTGGCACTTTGTGAAAACAGTGGCAGGACAGCAGCTGCAAAAATCCTTGATCCCGCTCCTCCTGTCTGAAGCGAGGCGCCAGCAGGAGGAAGACCTCCGGTCGTCCAGCTACAACATCTCGTGGCGGATTCTGGCAGCGGCCAAGTCAGTTTTCGAAGCCGGGGTCTTCATGGGGGAGACGGCTGTCTCTGCCCCGCCCTTCTTCCCAACGGCAGGCAGAGGCAGTCTCAGGTACTGGGAATCCGGCCCGGACTCGGCACCCTGCGTGGCCAACCTGGCGGGCCTCTCCTCGGAGGACCTGACGCAGCTCAAGCATCGCCTACAAGGCCGTAACGACTGGATCATCCTCACCCCCCCGGTGTCGAAGAACTCTCCTGCGAATGCCTTCCTGGCCTCCATGGGCCGTTGCGCGCTGACGGGCTCCGAGTCTGGCAAAGCCTTTCGCACTCGGGGCTGGTGGAAGACGGGTATCGACACCCTGGCCTCATACTCTACCGCCCTTGAGTGCTGGACGGCAAAGGACGCCAAACCCGATGCAAACAAGATGGCAGCCCTCGGCCGCTCACTGTGCCAGGTGCTCTCACATGAGCCTCCTTTCTTGGACGCCTCCGAATTGGGGATGATCTATCGAGCAGGCACGGAAGCGGGTCTCCTCGGCCTACATAGCACGAGCCATGCAGTGTATGCGACAGATGGCTCCCTGGTCGACGGTGTTATGGGGGCGGGGGTCTACGTGGTCAAGTCGGCACGGGCTCTCTCTGCCAGAATCGGACGCTCGAACGAGGCTCGCACGTCCCTCCGAGTGGAGACGGGGGCAAGCTTTCTGTCTCTGGAGGATGGGAAAGACATCCCGGCCCCGGTCTTCATTCTCACGGACTCGGCGAACCACCTCACGGAAGTGGATAACTGGATTGGGGAAGGCAAGTCCCCCACCCTCTCCAGCTCCAAAGACTCGGACATCCTGCGAGCCATCCTTGAACTCCTGCACTACCGAGTCCAACGGGGCTTCCCCACCTTCTTCATAAAGATTCGTGCGCATCGGGGAGAACCCTTCAACGAGGCGGCGGACCGCATCGCGGGGAGGGCAGGACTAGAGCCCATGGCCCCTCTCCTGTGGAACGCGCCGAGCGGACGCCCCATCTTCCGCTTCACGTCCACATCGGAAGACGGCACGGAAACGAGCTACCAGGCCTGCATGAACGATACAATTAAGAAGCAGATCAGACTCCAAGCGGCGGTCCTAGGGACACAACCAGGGCGACCCTCGGGTCGTCTCTGGACCTCGATTGGGTCGGTTAAACCCCACAAGGGCCGCGAGCTGTTTAACCAACGGCTGGCTGACGCTCTGGCCCGCAAACTTTCCTTCTCCAAAGAGGAATGGGACTCTTTCTTGGCCCCTCAGCCTGGACAGTTCGACTACATCCGTGTAGGTCAGAACTACTACCGACCCGCGGAAGCCCACTCGAGCATCACTGAAGCCTTCCTGCGCAGACCAAACTGCAGTCGTGAGCTATTGGGGCGTTGCCTAGCGGACTCGTCATTCCCAGACTCAGCAAAACGCCGACTGATGCAGTCGGTGGGGGGTCAGTTCCCGTGCCGAACCAAGCTCTACCAATGGGGCATTGAGAAGTCTCCAGATTGCCCTCATTGCAAAGAACCAGAATCCTTTGGGCACATCCAAAGTCGCTGTCTCCTGCTCACTGCTCCTCGCACAGCGGCCCACCACTTGATCTGGCGGGAAATTCTGCTCTGTCTGTCGCGTTTTTCAGTCCCCACGGAGGAAGCGGAGTGGGCTTTCCCTTCCACCGGCACGCTCGACAACCACACGGAGGACATGATCAAACATATTTTGACATTACCGCGTCTTGGCCTACACTGGGACGACCTCCAAGGAGAAGTACGCCAGTTTCTGTACTACTACACGTCCCAGTTCCAGACCAAATACTCCCACCTGGCCGACAAGGAAGACCCGAATGTCTTCAACGTCCCGAAGCCGGACCCTCCAGACATGCTGGCTATGCTCCGTTTCACCAGCCTCCAGATGGATGGCTCCGTTCTCCGCCAGAAAACTCAGAGCGAGATAGATGACGCAGTGAAAGCTTTCCTTCAACTGCGACCAGACGGGTACGCCATCAATCCCAAGAGCAAACAGATTTTTCTCCTGGAATTCACCCGGGCCATGGACACAGACCCTCACTGGGAAGAATACAAAGACGCTGAAAAATCTCGTCGCTACGCCCCTGTCCTTGACTTCTTCAACGCCTCCTGCCACAGGGCAGGTTGGACAATGTCGCAAGTAAACTTCACGGTTGGAGTCCGAGGTTCCATCTCCACCCGCGACTTCCTGGACAGAGACGACCGTTGGATCAGGTCCTTTACCTCATCTCTCGTATTGCTGGGAGTCACACGGCAAGCTGACATTAATCGCACTTGCAAAATGGTGGCGAACCGCATCTTCGAGGCACATGATCTCATGCTGCGCAGCTATTATGCGGTGAAATTCAGCCCCACCGGGCAAGTCGACTTTGCAAAGATCCGAGACAGCACAGTGGCCATGCAACATCGGATTCGCGCACG
>JBMTVW010000041.1:0-3158 GCA_049451775.1 Opitutales bacterium
TCCACAACTACCCCATAAGGCTCGACCCGCTGGCGCAGGGTTTCCTTGTAAAGGCGAGCCTCTCCAGCCTCGACGGTGAGAAGCACTTCCATGTCAACCGCTTCGGCGGTGTCATTGATGAAATGAATCGGCACATCGATAAGCTGTCCGCCGATGAAGTTCTGGTCCCAGAGGTCGATGCTGGCTGCCAGTGGCGACCAGATGACCGCAAGGGCTTCCCAGACCGGCTTCGGGTTACCCTCCTTCAGGTCCCCCTCAAACCAGTGGCTGCCATCCTCGTGGCTGCCGAGGGCGCAGAACGGCGAATAGCCGGCCGCGCCGATACGCCGCCAGTACTCCCCGACTTTGACGTTGGCCTGTGTATGCAGCTTGACCCGCTGTTCCAACGTCTCGTCCCCCCCCAGGAAGCGGCGGAAGGTATCGCGAACCGTCCTGTAGAGGCCATAGTCGTAATTCGCGTCGAGGTAATTCCCCCCGAACTCGTCCACCATGATGGCCGTGGGGAATTGCTCGTAGGAATCATAATAGAGGCCGAGGTTCTCAAAGAGGCTCCACCAGTACCTGTGCACGTGGGATACGTCGCGGTCGGCGATCAGGATGGGCGGATAGTCCTCGATGATCCGGTTGATCGCCGTCCATGCCGGGGGCAGCCATTCCGGGTTTGTCTCGTTGTAGGGATGATAAAGGCCGACGCTGGGGTGCCGCAGGCCGAGATCAAACCAGTCCGTCCACTGGTCCAGCAGGCTTTCCACTGTGGCGGGCATGCCATGGAAGAAACTCCACTCGTACTGGACCAGGAGCCCGTGCCGGTCGCACAGGTCGATATACTTCTCCGGGACGTTGCCCAGATGGAAGCGCAGGGTGTTCACCCCGAGGGCCTTCGAGCGGAGAATGATGTTCTTTTCGAACCAGGCCTCGTCCCAGGCCAGCTCGTAGCCTTCCGGGTTGCGCACCCAGCGCGGCCAAACGACCGTGTTGGCACGGGCCCGGAAGGGCTTTCCGTTGAGAAGGAACTGCTTCCCGCTGGCATCGAGTTTGAATTCCTTAGCCCCGTAGGTATAGACCTGCCGGTCCAGCAGCGAGCCGTCCGATACAAGCTCCACCGTCAGGTCGTAGAGGTGGGGCCTATCGGGTGTCCAAAGGTCGATTTTCCCCTCAAAGGGAACCGTGACGACCGTTTTTCGGGCACCTCTCTCCATTGAGGCTATTCCCGTGATCAAAATGTTACCGTCCTTGCTCAGAGATGCCCGAACGGTTCCTGTGGCGGATCCATGCGCCAATTCCTTTGTAAAGACATGCACATCCAGCTTCCCGGTATGGATATCCGTGAAGGGAATCATCCGGTCGATGGCCGATCCCTTATGGAAATGCAGGACCACGTCGTCCCAAAGGTAGGCAGAGATGCTGCTGCGCCAATGGTCGGCCACGGGCGTGTAGGAGGCGTTGTCCTCCGACATGTCGGCCAGTGACATCAATCCGACTTCAAGGGTCACCCTGTTCCCGGGTACCAGGTCCGGGTGCTCCAGATAATGCCGCCGGGGGCCCATGCCACCCTCACGGGAGGAAACCTTGTCCCCGTTGATGTACACTGTCGGATTGTAGCGCGCGCCCTTGAAGAGCAGGCTGGCCTGCTCCCAGTCCCCAGCGGGCAGGATCACTTCCCTCTTCAGCCAGACCGGGCCCTCGTCCATCTTCGCCGGATCGTTGACGATCCCAGGGACCTCAATTGTGCGCGTGTATGCGCCAGCCGCATCCTTGGCCGACCAGGCCCCATCGAGGACCATCGGTTGAAAGTCGCTGGCCGTAGCAACAGTGGCTAATAACACTGCAAGTTGGGTTAACTGTCTACACATGCCTTTCAAATCAGAAGTGAGTAATACTGGAATAAAAAAGAAAATACCTGCGGACGCACCAGCGCCCGCAGGTAAGATTCATTGTTGCAAGTGAATCCACTGAGCCAGGCCAGTTACCCAACCAACATCGCTGCCACCCGGGTGTTTCTGGCCTGGCCCTGACCCTAGTAGTCAAACGTGGCCGTGAAGACGAACAACCGGGGCGCCTGCAACTTGTAGACTGCAACCTCACCCGTTGTCAGGGCCTTCTGGGAAATCAGATCCGCATCGTCAAACACGTTCCGGATATTGAGCTGGAATCGGGCATTGACCTTCTTGTTGAAGAGCTTGGTCTTGTAGCCGATTGTCATGTCGATATTTTTCTCTCCTGCACCATACCAGGGATTATCGATATCGAGCACCTCCGAGCCACTCACTGTCTTCAGGGGATAACCGATAGCCCGGTCGTCTCTCCAGCGAATTGAGCCACCGATGTTCCACCCATCAAGCCAACCGTCCCTGAAGCTGTAATTGGTGGTGAAATTCACCCGCCACTTGCTGGTGCGCTCAGCGACGCGTCCTTCGCTAGCGTCCATCAGGTCAAGGTTCTGCGCATAGATGTTGCTGTCGATCCAATCCTTGACGGTTTCTTCACCGGGTCCGGCAATGTTACCCCCCTCATACGCACGGTCGTAGAACTTCGCCCACTCGGACTCACGGCCCTCGATGTAGGTGCGCCACATGGTCCCGATATTGGACTCGACGGACTCCGTCTTGGCGGCACTGAGTTTCATGCGCCAGTTCTTTGTCGGATTGTAGGTCACGGTGAACTCGAGCCCTTCTGCCACGAGGTCGGACAGGACGGAAGTACGGTTGACATCGCCACTGGTCGACTCCGGATCCCATCCGGTCGGCCGATTGAAATCCGGACCGGTCCACTCCTCACTACTTGTCCATGTGATGAACTTGCGCTCGATGTTTCCAACATCATATTTGAAGCTTTCGAATGAGGAGCCTGTCCGCAACTGGCTATTTTCGAACCAGTTGATGCGCACGTTGAGCTTGCTTTCGAACAAGTCCAACATGATGCCATAATCCTTACCTTCACCGGCCGTGGGCTCGACGAGGTTCCCAGTCAGGATGTCCAGACCGGGAATACCCACGGAACTGTTGCTGGACTCATTGTAGAAGACTGATAGCCAATTGAGGGCGTGAAAAACAACCCCGCGGGTCTCGTTTGTGGCCGAGTTGTCGACATCAGGATTATCGAGGGTGGGCGTTACCGTGGTCGGATGGGCATAGAGCCCGGGATATGGGTTGCTGATC
>JBMTVW010000042.1:0-3019 GCA_049451775.1 Opitutales bacterium
ACGGATTCCTTGACCACCAGAACGAACGGTAGGCGAAGCGGATAGTCCCCGTAAAAAACATTATCCGAACTCGGCGTATAGGCCTGTTCGTTGGCGCTACGCTTGATGGGCAGCAACCGGACAGAGGCCGAAGTCTCGATGACGGGAGTGATCAGCAGGGTTGAGGCGTCCTCTTCAACCGTCCGCAGCAGCTGCTCCACGTTGGCCGGCTTGTAGCCGAGGCTCCTTTTAAGCGGCTTTCCGTCCAGGACCACCGCGTTGAAGATTTCCAATGTAATGGCCTTATCGGAGCGGCTGGCCCAAAAGGAGATTTTCCGGTCCTGCCATGCGATGTCCTCCAGCAGACTGGCCCATCCGTCCAGATTCCCCCCATCCTGGAACAACTCCGTCAGCTGGGCGTAGTTGAGGTCGCTCAGTGGATTGGTCGAGTGGACCGCAAAAGCCACCGCCTGAAAGGCCGCCTGGTAAACCATGCCATCGATCCCGGGCTCGGTGCCATCCGGCACAGCGATGATACAGGCGTCGGCGGTCCCGTTCCGGTAGTCCTCGCGGGCCGAAAGGGACCCATTGAACTGGATGCTCGAGTCGACTCCCCGTTGGCCCAGTTCGCCTTTGATGGCCTCGGCAACGCCTGCACCCAGCAGGTCCGAACCGGCGATCGTGAGCCCGTTTAGAGAGCCCATTCCAGAGGCCGCAAGGGAAATCAGGAGGAAAATGGTGGAGCGGATGCGTCTCATTGGAGTGTTTATCGAAAATGGGAGCGTTGCTGGCAAGCCAAAGTCCTAGCCAAATATGGACCGTGGATCACCTTCGGCAGAGATAATGACTGATTTCAGGCGACTTTTCTCCCCGGTGAGGATAACCACATCGCGGGGCCGGCAGCCAACCGCCTTGGCCAGGAGTCCACAGAGGGCTTTGTTGGCCTTGCCATCCTCCGGCACCGCCTGAAGCTTGACCTTGAGCGAACCATCCACCCACCCGACGATTTGATCCCGTCCGGCATTGGGGATGACGCGTACGCTCAGCCGCATGGCGGGGAATCCTTAAAGTCGTGTATTGGGATAGCTACCCAGCCATTTGAGAATCGGGCAGAATCGCTCCAGTTCCTTGAGAGCCTCGGCTACCTTCGGCTCATCCCGGTGGCCAATGATGTCGACGTAGAAATAGTAATCCCATGGGCGACGCCGGCTGGGGCGGGACTCGATCTTGGACAGGTTGATGCCCTTGCTGCTGAGCATCTCCAGCGCCTTGAGAAGGCTCCCCGGTTCATCGTGGAGCAGGAACACTAGGCTGGTCTTGTCGCGACCCTCACCCAGCATGGGCGTGGGGGTCTTGCCGATGACAAGGAACCGGGTCACGTTGTCGGTCTTGTCCATGATGTTCTCCTCGACAATCGGCACCCCGTAGAGCTCGGCGGCCACGCTGCTGGCGATGGCGGCGGAGGTCGGGGTCTCCTTGGCGTGCTTGACCGAGGCAGCGGTACTGGCGGAATCCACCAGATCGACACCGGGAAGCATCCGGGACAGCCATTCCCGGCACTGGCCAAGGGCGTTGTCCTTGGAATGGACACTGGTGATCTTATCCAGCGGGGACTGGGAAATGAGGCAGTGGGAAATCTGCATGTAGATCTGCGCCACGATGGTCAGTTCGGATTCCACCAGCATGTCGAGGGTGCTGATGACGGTGCCCTGGGTGGAGTTTTCCACCGGAACCACCCCGTAGTCAGCGTCGCCCCGGCGGACCACGGTGAAGACGTCAGGGACGCTGTTCATGGGCAGGTAGTTGATGCTGGAACCGAAATTCTTCAGGGCGGCCTGATGGGTGTAGGTCGCCTCCGGGCCAAGGTAAGCCACCTTGAGGGGCTTCTCGAGGGCGATGGCGGCGGAAATGATCTCCCGGTAGATATGGCGGACCGCCTTGTCCGGAAGCGGACCCTTGTTGCTGGCGGTCAGCTTGCCGAAAACCTCTTCCTCACGGCTGGGAACGTAAACCTCCATTCCCCGTTCCAGCTTGTAGTGCCCCACCTGCTGGGCCAGCTGGACCCGCTTGTTGAGGCGCTCCAGCAGCTCCTGGTCGATTTTGTCGATTTCCTTCCTGATTGCGTCCAAGTCCATATTTGAAAATTAAGATTTCTCGAGTGTTTCGGCTTCCTCGCCGGCATCTTCCTCGAGCGGCATCATTCCCTCTTCATCCTCGCCGGGCAGCCCGACATCGGAATCGGTCACTTCTTCCTCCGGCATGGTGGCGGAACGGATCCATTCGGTGATCTGGTTGGGCGAAAGGACATCGCTGGCCGGCAGCTCCTCCAGGCTCCTGATCCCACAGTATTCAAGGAAACCGTCGGTGGTCCCGTACTGGAGCGGACGTCCGGGGAGTTCGGCCCGTCCAACCACATAGACCAGCTCACGCTCCAGCAGCTTGTTGAGGGCACTGTCGGCGGAGACACCACGGATGGCTTCGATTTCCGCCCGGGTAACGGGTTGCCGGTAGGCCACAATGGCCAGCGTCTCCATGGCGGCCGGACTGAGGCGTTGCGGCCGTGGCTCATCGCGCAGGAGCCTGACCCAGTCGGCAAACCTGGCGGCGATGGCCAGACGGTATCCGTTGGGTCCCTCCTGCAGTCGGTAAACGGAGTCAGTTTCCTTCAGCTCGTCGGCAATTGATTCCATGGCATCACGGATCTGGGCGGAAGTCAGTAGGGATGGGACCTGCTCCAGCAGGTCACGCATAATTCCCTGGCCATCCTCGTCGGCCGATCCGGTTTCCTCACTGTCCTCTTCCTGGTCGGCCAGCAGTTGTTCCAGCTGGTCATGGTAGCGCGTGATGACGGCCTGCACATCCTTGATGGAGAGCGGCTCGTTGGTCGAGTGCAGCAGCGCCAGAAGCGTCCGTTTGAGGTCAAATTCCATAATCACTTAAAGACAATGCGACCATTGAATCCCCACCCGAACAGTTGGCAATGAAATATGTGTAACAGGCCTCCGGCCTGTTCAATCCACAGGCGGGACGCCTGTGACAC
>JBMTVW010000043.1:0-2953 GCA_049451775.1 Opitutales bacterium
GGGGAATGACCGCAACCGGGGATCACATGGCAGGTAAAGCGGGGGTTGCTGGCCGACATTTCAAGGGAAATCCCGCAGAACCGGGTGTCGTATTCGCCATTGACGAGGGCGACATTAACCAGTTCGGGCAGCCTGTCCCACAAGGAAGGAAGGACCCCGTTGCCCCATGCCCTTAGGGACATGGCCAACCCGACAGGGTTGTTACGCCGGCGCCGTGCCCTGAGGGAGCTATTCAACGGTTCCGGAAGGAGGGTCTGGGGGTGGATTACCGGTTGCGACTCCCATGCGGAGCAAAACTCATCCATGCTCGTTCTGTCGTCCTGAAGCATGCGGATCCAATTCTGGTCTGCTTCTACCCGCTGTTCCCGTTCAGCCGGATCGGCGAGTCCGGGACTGCCCCCTATCAGCAGGGCCGGCACCGTGGGATGCTGGAATAGGTAATGAAGGGCGATCCTGGCGCCCATTGAGTATCCGAGGAGTAGCGTGTTGTCCGGATCCGGGGCCAGTTGCCGGGCGGCATCAATGATCCCGAGGACATTCGAAAGTGAGTATGCATCCAGGTCAGCAGGGCTGTCGCTGTTCCCATGGCCCGGAAAATCCAGAAATACCCAGTGACAGGATTCCTCCCCGATCACCGTGCGCAGGGAAGCGAAATCCTCCCCACTGCCGGTAAACCCATGCAGGGCGAGGATGGTTCGACCGCTGGATGCGGATGCGGCGACATGAACCCGGGCCGAGACGGAGTGACCGCCGGTCAGGGGAAGTCGAACTGTTGTCCCGTTGCCCATGAACAGGCCGGCTGACAGGAATTCGCCTTAAAGGACGACGGCTTTTTGGATAACCTGTTCTTCGACCGGGCGGTCGGCTCTACCTGTCGGGGCCTGCTCGATCGCCTGGACTACTTCGTAGCCCTCAATGACTTCACCGAAAATGGTGTGGCGGCCGTCGAGCCATGGAGTCAGCGCGGTGGTGATGAAGAACTGGCTCCCGTTGGTATTTGGTCCTGCGTTGGCCATGGCCAGAAGACCCGTCCGGCTGAAGCTGAGATCGGGGGTGCACTCGTCCTCAAACTTTCCGCCCCAGAGTGATTCGCCACCCATGCCGGTTCCAGTCGGGTCGCCCCCCTGGATCATGAACTGAGGGATCACGCGGTGGAAAATAATCCCGTCGTAATAGCCCTTGCGGATCAGGCCGACAAAGTTCTCGGTCGTCTTCGGTGCATGCTCGTCAAAAAGCTTAATCCGGATCGTCCCCTGATTGGTCTGCAATTCAACGATAGTTCCTGTGTTTTCATTTCCTGCCATGGTGGGAAACTTCTTAATTACCAACCCGTTGTCAAGCGGTGGAGAGACAGAAGTTTTAGCATCTGTTATTGATTTCTAAAATGTTCCTACTTTATGTGTAGCCGCATGATGACCGACGCATCCCCCGATACCACCCCTGAATTCGGCAAGAAGAATCCTTTCCCGGCCGAAGTAAAGGCGTTCGTGAACCTGAATGGCCGGGGCTCGGCCAAGGAAACCTGCCACCTTGAGCTGTCGCTGGAGGGCTCCGGGCTGGAGTACGTCCCGGGCGACGTGGCCGGGGTGATTCCGGTCAATTGTCCAGATGTGGTGGCGGATTTTCTCCAGGTCACCGGGTTGGATGGTGATGCTGAAGCTGAGTTTGGCGGCGAAACCCTTTCCTTGAGGGATATCCTGGCGACCCGGGTCAGTATCACCACGGTGAATCTTCCCCTGATGAAGAAGTACGCCGAGATGGCCGGGAACATTGCCTTGGACGGCCTTATTAACAGTGGTGACCGTGACCGGATCAACAAATGGGTTTACGGACGGGAATTGCGGGACCTGGTGGCCGAGTTCCCTCCTTCCGCCCCACTGGAGGCCGGATCATTGACGGGGATGTTGAGGAAGATGCCGCCCCGGCTTTATTCCATCGCCTCCAGCCCGAAGGCGCACCCGGGTGAAGTGCACCTGACGGTCGGCGCGGTCGAATACCAGGCCCATGGCCGCCTGCGCAAGGGGGTCTGTTCCACTTACCTCTGCCAGCGGGTCTCCGTGGGAGACAAGGTGGCCGTCTATACCCACCACAACAAAAACTTCGGGCTCCCGGAGGACGGGGACACCCCCATCATCATGGTCGGACCAGGGACGGGGATTGCCCCGTTCCGGGCCTTTGTGGAGGATCGTGCTGCCACTGGATCCAAGGGGAAGAACTGGCTGTTCTTCGGGGACCAGCACTTCAATACCGATTTCCTGTACCAGTTGGAATGGATGAAGTACCTCAAGAGCGGTGCCTTGACCCGGATGGACGTGGCCTTCTCAAGGGATCAGGACTACAAGATCTATGTCCAGGACCGCATACGTGAAAATGCGGCCGAGATTTATGCCTGGTTGCAGGAAGGGGCCCATTTCTATGTTTGTGGCGATGCCAACCGGATGGCCAACGACGTGCATCAGGCCCTGATCGACATCTATGCGACACAAGGCGGGCTCTCCCCCGAGGCGGCCGAAGCCGCCATCGGGGAATTAAAAGAGTCCAAACGCTACCAGCGGGACGTGTACTGAGGAACGGTACGCGGCAGCGTGCCGGGGTGATCAGCCCAGTTCCTTGACGGCCGCCATCACGCTGGCCGCTGTCATGCCAAGGACTTCCATCACCTGCGAGCCCGGGGCGCTGAGGCCGAACCGGTCGATGCCGACGTTTTTCCCCTGTAGACCCGTGTACTTGTGCCACAAACCGGTGACACCGGCTTCAATGGCCACGCGGGCAGTGCAGGAGGAGGGGAGCACGGATTCGCGGTAGGCCTCGTCCTGGCGATCAAAAACCTCGCAGGAAGGCATACTGACCACACGGACAGAGTCACCGAGTTCCTCGGCAGCCGCGACCGCATGCTGCAGTTCGCTTCCGGTGGCAATGATGATGGTTTTCAGGTCGCCGGTTTCCTTCTTGA
>JBMTVW010000044.1:0-2903 GCA_049451775.1 Opitutales bacterium
CTGAACCATCGGAAGTGGAAAAAGAAGCTGGCCTGGTGGCTGTATGCGAAGAGGGATCTGCTTGGAGCGACCCTGATCCATGCCACGGCGGAGATGGAGGCTGGATTTATCCGGGATGCGCTGGGTGAGAAGTGTCCGCCAATCATCGTTGTGCCGAACGGGGTGGAACTGCCGGATGAGGATTGTGATGGCAGGGATGAAGCGGATAAAGGTGGCCTGAAGCGGATACTTTTCCTATCAAGGATACATCCTAAGAAAGGTGTTCTGGACCTGATCAAGGCATTTGGAGACTTAAAGCCCGAGGGCTGGGAGTTGGTGATTGCCGGGAATGACGACGGGGGACACCGGGCCGTGTGTGAGGATTTTGCTTCCCATCAGGTGAATGCCGATCGTATCACCTTTACTGGACCCGTCAGCGATGCGGACAAGTGGGAGGTGTACCGGAGCGCGGATCTGTTTGTCCTGCCCAGTTACTCGGAGAACTTCGGCATCGTGATCGGGGAGGCCCTTGGAATGGGAGTGCCCGTCATCACAACCACCGCAACGCCATGGGAGCGGATGGAAGAGAAGGGTTGCGGGTGGTGGATTGAGCCAGGGGAGGACAGCCTGAAGCTGGCATTGAAAAAGGCCCTTGCGCTGGATCCGGAAACACGGGCGGCCATGGGGAAGCGTGGATCAGCCTGGATCCGGTCGGAGTTCACATGGGAATCCGTTGGGCGCCAGTTCGTAGATGCCGTCCGCGGGCATGGGCTTCTTCAGGATCCTTCAATGAACTCCGCCAGACCTCGGTAACTTTGCTTTCGATCGAAAAGACCTGTGGCAATGGCATGGGCATTTTGACTCTGCTCGCTAAGATAGGACCCATTGCCTGAATAATTTCTAATCACTTCCACCAGCTGATCCGTATTGCCGGGTGCATAAAAGGCTCCGGCATTTTTTGTCTCCAGAAGCCGGCGGCATTCTCCATTGAGGGAGGAAATGACGGGCAGGCCGGCGGCGCAGTAATCGGCCACTTTGTAAGGCAGGCCAACGAAGGAATCCTGTCGCATGGGGATTAGCCCAAGGTGGCAGGAGGCAAGAAAGGAGCGGAGATCGGCGCGGTTGAGGTTGCCGTGAAAGTTAACTGTTGAAGGCAGGGATAAAGGGGATGAAAGGGATTGGGCGAAGGACTTTAGGGATTCTTCGCGGGTCCCGGCACCGGCGATGTGGAGCTCGACCCGTGCTTCGCCAGGCTTCGCAGGGCAGGCCTCGTGACCTTCCCGATTGAGTTGGTGAACTGCCCGGATGGCAGTTTTCAGATCATAGGATCGTTCCAGGGCACCAATATAGGCGATTTTCAACGGGGTGTTTTCTAATGACAGGGATGAACAGGATTCAGGGCGATCCCATTTATCCCCTCCATCCCTGTTAATATCAATCCCATGGTAACATAGATGCATCGGCTTGTCCGGCGCCCGCTCTTTTGCCAGGTCGATATAGACCTGTGCCACTGCGGAAATACGATCGGCTCCACGGCAGGCACGCTCGGCTGCCTTGAGGAAGGGACGAAAAATGAACTCCTTGACCGGATGAGGCAGGAACCCCGGTAACAACCGGTAAAACGTCTCTGGCCAGGCATCCATGTAATCGAGGATGACCTCCCCACCGAAACGCTTCCGGATGGCAAAGGCGGCGTCGGCCGTACCGAGCGGTGGCAGGGAGACGACCATCCGGTCGGGCGGGGCAATCTTGCCGGAGGAAATTTCTTCCATGGCCATGTTCTGGAAATGCCAGCGGAAGTGCCGGTGATTGCGCAGGCGCGCCAGGGAGACATTGCGCTTGTATGGGCAGGTGGGGACGAGGCGGATTTTAAAATTTAACAGGGATGAAGGGGATGAAGTGGATAGGTTTTTCGATTTAGGGTCATTGAGTTTAGATAGTGCACTATCCCCAATAATAACATCCTCTTTATCCCTTTCATCCCTGTTAATGAATTTTGTATTCCTCAGTCGCTTATGCCTGTGGGAGAAATTTGAGGACCACCAGGTGACGTCGTGTCCCATCTCTGCCAGCGTGTCGCAAATCGTCCAATACCGGAGCCGGATATCGGTGTCGCCGGGCAACTCGTCGAACGGATTGATGATCCAGATGTTCATGTAGGTCTCAGGTGACAGGATGGATGAAAAGGAATCTTGTGGGAAGTTCTGTTTAGTATCAAGGTTTGGATATGGAATCCATTGTAAACCGTATCCTCATCATTGGAGCCAGTAGCGGCATAGGCGCGGCCATTGCTGAGAAGCTGGCCGCAGAGGGTCACTCCCTGGTCCTGCACGGTCGTGATGAAGAACGGCTTGGGGAAGTCAGGGATCGGCTGAAGCCTGCTCAAGTTGAGCTGTTGCTCGGCGATGTGACCGACTGGGCGGAGGATCCCCGATCCATCCCGGCGATTGAGCCTGTCGACGCCATCATCTGGAGCGCTGGGATCTGCGAACTGGCGGCCGGGCAGATGTTGAGTCTGAAAGCGGTCCGGCGAACGCTGTCGATCAACCTGGAGGCGCCCCTGGTGGTGCTGAGTCACTTCTACCGTAAGCGGGTGATCAAGGACGGCGGAACGATTGTTCTGCTGGGATCATCATCGGCGCATGAGGCGGGCGAAGGATTTTCCGTCTATGCGGCCAGCAAGGGCGGACTGGCCTCAGCGGCACGGGTGCTGGACAAGGAATTTTCCCCTTCGACAGGCTCAGGGCAGGGCCGCGGGGTACGGGTCCGGTGCATCGAGCCCGGAACGGTGAATACGCCAATGACCCAACGCCTGGTGGCCCAGTTTGGCGGGCTGAAAGGCGGCCACATGGAGAGCATGGTGGAACCGGAAACGGTGGCGGCGGAAGTGGTGCGGCTGCTGGGCGCTTGATTTGCGGGGATAA
>JBMTVW010000045.1:0-2724 GCA_049451775.1 Opitutales bacterium
AAAATACTGGGTAGAAAAGATGCGTGAGAGCTCGGGGAGGACAGGTGGAAAAAATGGACGATTTTGGGCTGGATATTCAAATTATCGGGCAGGCAGACCCACTTTCGTTCAAGTACCCGTGAATCCCTGAATCAATAGCGAATCATAGCTCCGTTCCCTTTCAGCACTTGATCCATTCTCCGAGGCATGCTCTCGACCAGTCGTCTCGGAATCGTTCCCCCTCGAAGCTCTTCCCACGTTTGTTGCATGCATGTCCTCAGCCCCTCCAAGGTAGTAGGCTGAGCATGCATGACCTTGGCGTCCAGCAATGCCCAAAGATTCTCGATGGGATTTAGGTCGGGACTCATAGAGGGCCAGTCCAGCATCACATTCACTCCCATCTCGGAAGCCAATTGCTTCAAGGTGGTCAGGGTAGCCTTGGACCTGTGTGCCCCGTCCCCATCCTGTTGGAAGGTCCATGAGCCCCCTCCAAACAGCCTCTTCCCCTCCGCCAACAATCGAGGGAGGACATCGTAGGAATACTCAGTCGAAGACACCCCTCTGCCTGCTTTCTTACTAGGGGCGTTTTGGTATGCATTCTCCAAATCCGTGGTCCCGGTGACCTCCACGAGTTGGGTGCACCCGTGCTTGGTCAACCCAGCGTACACCTTGATGCATGGGGGATTCTTTTGGGCAAACAATCTAGGTATCACGCCGGTGGGTGCCATGGTCCTCCTTCCCTTGGAGTGAGGAATGCGAAACAAACGCAGTGTATGCGCATCCGTAAACATCACCTGCCCAAAATCGAAATGAACGTGCTCCTGGGCAAACCTCACCCGCATGGCCTTGTGATGGAGGCTGAGCTTGCGCTCCACTCTCTGCAGCTTGAATCCAACACCCAAGTCACCAAATACACGCTGAAGGGTTCTGAGGGGAATGTCTTTCTTGTACTTGCCTAGCCATGCCCGTTGGACGTCCGTGGTGTACGTGATCAGTCCTTCCTTTGCCCGTTGGGTGAGAAAGCGCAATACCCATGATTGATAACCATGGGCATACTCCAGGCTTCGGCGATTCCCTAAAGGAAGGGTCTTGCAAGAAACCTCGCGAAGGTAGGATTCGACCTCGGCCACACAACGGTTCATGACCACCGCAGTTCGTTCGATGTCGCCATGACACGTTTGATAAGCATATCGAACCACTTGTCGGACTAGCATGGACGTTTCCCTCGTTTCCTTGTTCGTCTTCCGTCTGGCCTTCATGGCGAGAGTAACCGCACTGCGGCTCCCTCAGATCACAGGTCTGGAGATTCCCTCTCGCACCATTGGTGGCGCATCCATCGGAGCCGTGGGAAGGCATCAGGTGAGGGGCCGTTTCCCTTGTCCCCTTGGACCCATTCCCAGCTCCCGGACAGCCCTCCTCGAGAGCATCTTCGACGTCACGTGCGAGCCAGCGCGATTTTTGCCGCAAGATTCTGCACACTCCTCGTGCATGATTTCTACCTCTCCTGGACGAATTCTCGAGTCCTAAGGACATCCCACGAGTGAATCCTGGCTGGGAGACCTGGCCCTGGTGCCGGTTGGGGTCGCCCACCCCAAGGCCGACCCAGTACTCCGCCAGACCCCCCCTCGACCTCTTTCTCGTCCTGCTGCTCGCGGGGTGTTAGATTTTATTGGACCTCGCCATTTCGTGATGGAAGCTGAAATTCTATAGTTGGGAATCGTGGACCCCGATTGGAACGACCACCCTCGGTGGGAGCGATAGACCCCCGATGGAAAAGTATTGATTGGAAGGCGTAGTCTCCAATTTGCCTGCGAAGGCGTTTCCCCCTTTTTTTAAGTCCCACGGGCATCCGGTGGCTTGCAGCCACCGTCGCCCTAGGACTTAAAAAAGCCTTCCTACCTCTCTTTTTTTCTTCTCCTCTCCTTCCCATTTCTCTCTCCCTTTTCGACGGAATCGTGGGATACCTACCACAGGTGGGCATTCGAGGAGGGCATCCGGAACGTCCGGATGGAAACGGATGCAGGGGAGCATCCACGAAGCGCTGGATCGCGAAACTCCGTCGAACGATAGGACATCACTTGCACCGATTCCGTGTACATTTTCGTGACCATCGGACCGACGGTCGTCCGTGGACGATCGAAACCGTCCTTCCTGTCCTCCCTGGGTAAAAGGGTCCCGGAAGGGGTCGGATCCAGGGAAGAAGATTCGTGTCCCTTTCCTGTCCCACCGACGTCGAATCGGACCAGGAGCCATCGAGACGATGCGTAGAGAATTCCAACCGGAATTCAACCGTGGCACGCACGCGATCGGAAAGGATCGTTCCCTGGGTCGAACGAACGCGTGAAAGGAGGGCTGTCGAAAAGGACCCCGAATCAAGTGGCGGAGTACTGGGTCGAGCCAACTTGAAAAGGCTGCCCAAGGCGGATAGCGCCAAGACTAGGGACCGAAATCGGCGATTGAATTTCATAGCGTAATACAAAGGTTGCCTGAAAATATTGGCTTGAAAAGATGCGTGAGAGCGCAGGGAGGACAGGTGGAAAAAATGGACGATTTTGGCCTGGATATTCAAATTTTCAGACAGACAGACCCACTTTCGTTCAAGAGGCCGCGAATCCCTGAATCAATACCGAATCATAGCTCCGTTCCCTTTCAGCACTTGGTCCATTCTCCGAGGCATACTCTCGACCAGCCGTCTCGGAATCGTTCCCCCTCGAAGCTCTTCCCACGTTTGTTGCATGCATGTCC
>JBMTVW010000046.1:0-2610 GCA_049451775.1 Opitutales bacterium
GGAGGCTGTCATTTCGAAATGGCAGCATGGTATGACCCTGCTTACAGAACGCTACTCCTACACGGAGTGGAGTGAAAAGGGCAATACGGTTGTTGCTCAAATGCTCTACGATCTCCAAGAGGACCCGGGCGAGTTTGTGAACATCGCCGGCAATCCGGAAAATGCTCCACTGATTGAGAAACTCCAGCAAATCCTCTGCGCAAACCGGGGCAAAGATTTCTTAAACAAGAAGTAGGAATACAAGCCACGTCGTTTCCTGAACTTGGTTATGGAAATCGTTTTAGTCTATTTTTTACGCCCCCGAACAGATCTGACCGTGTTCACACTTAACCCAATCAAATGCCATTCATGAGCTATTTTCGACTTCCGTTGCCGGTGGGATTTTTTTTATACCTTCTGGCTATGACGGTGCTGCCCCTGACATTGGCGCCTATGAAGGGGACAAACTGGTCGAGGGCCCGCCCTTTTACATCAGGATCCCGCCGGGTGGATTAGGTTACGTCGAAAAGCCCAGCATCAGGCGCGACCGCGTCGCGGGCAACCAGTTCACGCTGTCCTGGTCCTGGCCGCTGGATCCGGACACCGTTCAAAATGACCAGATTGTCGGCACCGTCGATGGTCGAAAAGCCGTTGTTACCGGCCACAGCATGGGGTCACCATACCGCGAACTGGTGTTGACTGTTGACCGGGACCTTGAGGGCGCCGCCCTGAATATTAAATTCAACAAATTTCCTCTTGGCGACAACGGCGAAACTGCTACGTTTTTTTGGGGGTACGCTTTGAGTCTTTTGATTTAACGAGGTAACTGGGAACCGAGCCATGAAAACCAAATACGCAACCGACAATATTCGTTACAGAAGGATGACCACGGACGAACTCCGCCAGGCCTTCATGGTGCAGGATCTCTTCGATAAGGGTGCTGTCGTTCTTGCCTACAGCGAGGTGGACCGGGCGGTGATCGGCTCTGCTGTTCCGCTAAACTCCCCCCTGGAGCTCAAGGCGACGAAGGAGACGCTAGCGGCGGACCATTTCTGCGACCGCAGGGAGGTGGGGATCCTCAACATTGGCGGCAATGGCACCATCACCATCGATGGTATAGCGCATGAGCTGGAAGGGATGGATTGCCTGTATGTCGGGAGGGGTGCAAAGGACATTCAAATGAGCTCCGAGGATGCTCAGTCCCCGGCCAGATACTACATTCTCAGCTATCCGGCGCATGCCGAATACCCGACTGTCCTGGTGAAGCGGGCCGAGGCCAACGCTGTCCACCTTGGTTCCTCTGCCACCTGCAACGAGCGGACCATCTACCAGTACATCCATGCCGGTGGCGCGCAGAGCTGCCAGTTGGTCATGGGCTTCACGCTTTTGAAGGAGGGCAGTGTCTGGAACACCTTTCCCTGTCATACGCACCAGCGCCGTTCTGAGGTCTACATGTACTTCAATCTGGCACCGGGCTCCATCGTCTTCCATATGATGGGCGAACCGCAGGAGACCCGGCACCTCGTCATGCAGGAGGGGGATGCCGTCATCTCCCCGATCTGGTCGATCCACTCCGGGGCGGGCACGGGATCCTACTGCTTCTGCTGGGGCATGGGTGGTGAGAACCAGGCATTTGACGACATGGACCCTGTCGCCGTGGGGGATGTGCGATGAGCCAGATACCGGACATGTTTGACCTCTCCGGAAAGACCGCCCTCGTGACCGGGTGCAAGCGGGGTATCGGCAAAGCCATGGCGGAAGCCCTGGCCGAGGCCGGTGCCGACATCATCGGGGTCAGCGCATCGCTGGAAAATGGCAGCGAGGTGGAGCAGGCCGTTGTGGCAGCGGGTCGACGCTTCCATGCCTACCAGTGTGATTTTTCAGACCGTAATGCCCTGCATGCCTTCATAAAGAATGTGAAGGCGGATCACCCGGTCATCGATATCCTCGTCAACAATGCCGGGACGATCTTGCGCGCACCGGCGGCCGAGCATTCCGACGAATATTGGGACACGGTCATCGAGGTGAACCTCAATGCCCAGTTTGTCCTCAGTCGCGAAATCGGCAAGGACATGGTCGGACGCGGTCGTGGAAAAATCATTTTCACGGCATCCCTGCTGACCTTCCAGGGCGGCATTACCGTACCGGGATATGCCGCCAGCAAGGGCGGCATCGGTCAATTGACGATGGCTCTTTCCAATGAATGGGCCGGCAAGGGCGTTTGCGTGAACGCGATCGCGCCCGGATACATTTCAACCGACAATACCCAGGCTCTGCGGGATGATCCGGAACGAAACCGGGCCATCCTAGCACGCATTCCCGCCGCCCGCTGGGGCGAGCCGGATGACTTCAAGGGGCCCATCGTCTTTCTGGCCTCACCCGCCTCGGACTACATGAGCGGCCACACCATGGTCGTCGACGGCGGCTGGATGGGGCGCTGATCAAATACAATTAACGGTTTATTAATCATGATACGTTTGTTTAACATATTTCTTGTCCTCATTCTTTCCGGATCGGCTGCGCAGGCCGTGGAAATGCACCGGACGGTGGTAGAACTGCCGGAGGCGCTCCATGATAAGGTGCCCGGGCTGAATCCCGGATATATCCTGGCCCTCCCCGCCGTGCCTGCCG
>JBMTVW010000047.1:0-2511 GCA_049451775.1 Opitutales bacterium
GGCACGAAGGAGGCGTCCTCGTGGAGAATTTCCTCCATCCTGAAGGCCAGCTTTTTCATTTCCTCGACGCTGTCGGAGCGCCGGTAGGCGTTGATCATCTGGTCCAGCTCGGCAATTGCGACCGACTGCAGGTTGTTGGTCTGGGTCTTGATTTTCCGGTCCGGGTTGGGGGTGACCCCGTCCTCCAGCCAGGGAACATCATAGGCATTGTCGGCGTGGTATGTCTCCCAGTAACGCGGATACATCTCCGGTGAGACGTTGAGGGCGCTGAAGGTGATGTCGTGTTTCTTTTCCTGGGCCATCTTCCATCCGGCCGTGCCGTCGAGGACTTCCAGCCGGAACTCCAGTCCTGCCTTCGCGGCCTCCTCCTTGAGGATGGTCAGCATGTCCTGGAAGGTCCTGTAGCCGGTGCTCAGGGTGAAGGAAAGGCGCTGTCCTGCCTCGTTGACCAGGATCCCGTCCGGTCCGCGTTCCTTGAATCCGGCCTTGGCAAACTCCTCCAGGGCCATGTCGATATTGAACGGCCGGGCCTTCAGGGTGGGGTGGGTGAACTCGCCGTAACCGTCGGCTGTAGTGTTCATGCGGATACAGTCGCCACGGAAGTATTCCTCGATAACCCGCTCCCAGTTGGTTGCGTAGTGGATGCCCACCCGGATGCTGGTGTTGTCCAGAAGGGGTTTGGCCTGGTTGATCCAGAGCCCGTAGGTGGGCCGGGGAATCTCGTTGTAAAAGGTCACCTTGTGAATGTAGCCCTTTTGCAGGTCCGGATCACTGTCGGGCAGTTTTTCGTAATTATACTCCGGAAGATTGACCAGTCCTGTCCCGTCCAGGTCTCCCCGCTTGAAGGATTCGAACATCTTGGGGATGTCCCGGATCACGGTGAGGTGGATCCGGTCGTAATTGTAGCGGTTGCGGAGGAATTTCTTGTCCTTGGCCCACCAGTCCTTCTGGCGGGTCAGGACGATGGAACGGCCCTTCTTGATATCCTTCTCGTTGATCACGTAGGCGCCGGTGGTCGGCTGGAAACGCCACTGGTAGCGTTCGACGTAGTCGTCCCCGAGTTCCTTGAAGAAGTGCCTGGGCACGGCAACCAGATCGAGGACCCGGGAGTTCATGTCCGGCTTGGCCTCGGGGACGCTGATCGAGAACGTCAGGTCATCGTACTTGGTGATTCCGGTGTACATTTCCGTGTACCAGTTGTTGTACCATGGGGCCCGGATGTAACTGGACTGAAAGAAGAAGAACATGAACATGTAGTCATCGGCGGTCATCGGTTGGCCATCCGACCACCGGGCGTCCGGATCGAGGCGGACGTAAACCGTCTTGTTCTCCTTGTCCACGGCCCATTCCTTGGCCAGTTCGGGCATGTAGTAGTGGCCTTCCGGACCGATCTCGGTCACGTTGGGGTGCCTGCGGGCCATCCGCATGGCGACATCGTCGAGGATGTAGGGCCTGAAGGAGCCGTTGGAGTCGGGACCAACCCGCCGCAGGGTGCGGGGGAAGTCCTGCAGCGCCCCGTAGAGCGTGCCGCCCTTGATGCGGTCCGGGGAACCGATCTCGGGGAGATGATCGTTGTTGGTCCAGTTAAGTCCTGTCGGAAGGTCGGCGATGGTCTTGAACTGGAAGAAGAGGGGGACCTCCTCCATTTTCCGGTTATAGTCCTCCTGGGTGATTTTACCGGAGGCCAGCTGGGCCTTTAATTCGACGGGGGCCCGCTTGAAGCTGGCGTAGTAGGCCTCAACCTCGGCCGTGTTGTCGATCACCGCGGTCGATTCGGATTCCTCCTTGCCACCCCCGCAGCCCGCAATGAGGAGGGACAGCGGAAGCGCCAGGAAGAGATGCTTTAGAAAGGTGAAGATGGAATTTCTCATGGGGTTAACGGTAGGTAGTGAATTTCTTGGGATCGAAGGCCTCCCGGACGGCCTCACCGATGAAGGTGACCAGAGTCAGGATGAAAACCAGGGCCACGAAGGCACTGCTGACAATCCATGGGGCGTCCAGGCGGGCGGTTCCCTGCTTGAGGATTTCGCCGATACTGGGGGTGGGTGGGGGCAGTCCAAATCCGAGGAAGTCGAGCGCTGTCACTGCCGTGATGGCGGCGGCCATGGTAAAGGGCATGAAGGTGACAATGGTGCTGATGGCGTTGGGCAATATATGGTGGAAGATGATCCTGGGGGCGCTGGCCCCGATCACCTGTGCGGCAGCGGTGTAGTCCCTTGCCTTTTCCTTGTAGGTGGCCGTCCGCATGTAATAGGTCATGCCCGTCCACGAGAAGAGCACCATGATGGAGAGCAGTATGGCGATCCGGGTGGAGATGGAGAAACTGGTCGGGATGACCGAAAATATAATGATCACCATGTAGATGAAGGGTACCAGGGACCAGATTTCGATCAGGCGCTGGACAAACAGGTCAAACCAGCCACCAAAATAGCCCATGAGGCACCCGATAGTGATCCCGATCATGTAGACCAGGCTCATGAAGGCCAGGGAGAAGAAGATGGCGATGCGGAA
>JBMTVW010000048.1:0-2175 GCA_049451775.1 Opitutales bacterium
GCCACGGAATGGATCACCTCCCAATCTGCGTCACCACTGTATCCTTGCTGCTTGGTTCGTCCATGGACCGCGATTGCCTCCACCCCGGCGTCTTCAAGGCGGCGGGATATGTCCACTGCGTTGATGGAATCAGCATCCCATCCGATGCGGATCTTCGCGGTGACGGGAACAGCACCGGTGACGCGCCGAACCACTTCCGCGGCAATTTCCTGAAGGAGGCAGGGATTGCGAAGCAGGGATGATCCTGCCTGGTTGTTGACCACCTTGGGGGCGGGACAACCGTAGTTGATATCGAGAAAATCCGGTTTGAGACGGTCGACAATCCGGTGCGCTGCCTCGGCCATCTTTCCGGGGTCACCCCCGAAAATCTGGACTCCCATGGGTCGTTGCTGGGGGGTGAAATCGACAATTTCCCATGCGTCCTTCTCTCCCCGCGGGTCGAGAAACTTGTTGGCCATGACAAACTCCGTGACCATGACATCCGCTCCCTGCTCCTTGCACAGTTCCCTGAAAACACGGTCGGTAAACCCCGCCATCGGGGCAAGGTACAGTGGCAACTGTTCGCCCTTGAACCATGGCAGGCGACTGGACTTTCGGGGCACGGACATTGGGCGGGATTATTCCGAGAGTTCGGTCAGCAACTGCTTGTATTGGGCAAAGGGCTTCTGCAGCCCATCAATCAGCTGGGCCCAGAAATTGGGATCAGTGATATCCTCGCCGAGGCTCTCCTTGACCACCTGCTCGCAGCTCATCCTGCCCGAACCGGCCAGGAAGTTCTCATAGGAATTGAGGGCGGTATCGGACCCGTCCCGCATCCGCTGAACATAGGCGGTACTGAGGAGGTATCCGAAGGTATAGGGATAATTGTAGAACTGAATCCCCTCGATGTAGAAATGCAGCTTGGAGGCCCAGAACCACGGGTCTTCGCGCCCCTCAGCCAGGGTGTCCCCGAAAATCCTCCTTTGGGTTTGCCGCATCAGGTCGCAGAATTCACCCGCCGACAGGGTCCCGTTTTTGCGCTGCTCATAGACGGCTTCCTCGAACCGGAACCGGACCGGAAGATCCAGCAGGAATGCCAGCATGTGCTCGACCTCCGCATCCAGGAGGACCAGCTTGACCGCATTGTCGTAATCAGGGTCCTGTAGAACGCCCCTGGTAAGGATGCGCTCGGCAAACGTGGAAGCGGATTCAGCCAAGGTCATCGGGTAGCGGGCGGCTAGAATCCGCTGGTCCTTGAGGATCCGTGAATGCCATCCGTGCCCCGCCTCGTGGGCCAGCGTCAGGACGTCATTCAGGGTGTCCTTGTAGGTCATGAAAATTCTCGATTCGCGTGTAGCGAGGGAACCGGTACAAAATCCACCCGGCCGCTTGTTGTCCCTGGGGCTGTGATCGATCCATCGTTTGCCGATGATCTCGTCAAAATAGGACCCGAGTGCGGGATAGACGCTGTTGAAGGCCCCCGAAATGAGGGCCACGCCCTCATCCCAGGTCGGTCCGGATTCTCCGCCCAATGGCAGGGGCGCCCTGAGGTCGACATATCCCGGATCCTCAATCCCCATACAGGAATTCCGGAAGTTGAAGACCTCCCGGGCGAAGGGTAACCGGTCCTCAATGGCAGTCATCAGCGCCCTCAGGGTGTTTTCCTGAATGCGCGACTGCTTCAGGCTGGGTTCAAGGAATCCTTCTATGCCCCGGCGTTTGTTTAATGCCAACCGGGTTCCGGAAATGGCGTTGAGGGCCGCGGCGTAGGTTTGCTGATGCTCGGTGAAGGTTACGGCCGCGCCTTCCGCCGCCGCGATTCTCCGCTCCCGGCTGGGACTGCTGAGCAGGCTGTTCAGCTGAGCCATCGGGACAACCTGTTCGCCGTTCTCAGGATCGGAGTAACGGAACTTCAGGTTTCCCATGGTGGTGAAATAAAGCCGGCTCCATGCCGACAGGCCGGTTACCCCGAGGTCCGCGGCAAGGGACTCCAGTTCCTCGCTCATCCGCTGCCGGGACTGGTCCCTTAATTCAGACAGGAGGTATCCTGCGTCTTCCAGGCGCTCCCGGGCAACCAGCTGGGCGAAAATCGTGTCATCCATCCGGCCCAGTCCGCGCATGATCTTGTCCGTGAGCTTGCTCAGGCTGGCCTGGATCTCCGACAGGGAGGTTTCTTCCTTCAGGTAGCCCTCGTTG
>JBMTVW010000049.1:0-2096 GCA_049451775.1 Opitutales bacterium
TTCGGGTGCCGATTTGGCAATCCGCGGCAGGCACTACTCTTGTGCAGCGTGCTAGCCCAAGTTCGACAGTTACGGGGTTAAATCTTTGGATTTCCCAGGAAACTCGGTCATCACGCCCCGTTTTTCTCCACTACATTGTGGATGGTTTTTGGTCGGGAGGGTAGTTTGAGGCCCATCCTGACCAGGAGGTCAGCGGTCAACTTGTCCGGCTTGGCCACCAGGCGCAGACGCACCTCCCCCCGGTTTCTGACCGGCAGGACCACATCCATCGAGTGGACGGTGGCCAAATGTTCAATGACCTGACGGGCGCAGTTTCCAAGGCCCTTGGATCCCAACCACGCCTCCAGGTATCGCCACATGACCAGGGCCAGGAAGCAGACCAGGATGTGGGCCTGGACCCGATCCTCGCGCTGGTGGTAGACCGGACGCATCCCCAGATCGGACTTCCCGATCCGGAAGGCCTCTTCCACCTCGGTCAGCTGGATATACCAGTGCCAAAGTTTGGCCGGATCTTCCTCCTGGCAGTTGGTGCGCAGCAGATACGCTCCCTGGGAGGCCCTAGCCCAGTCCAGCCGACTTTCGTCCTCATGGATTTGCAGCCCGACGGCCTGAGCGGACTTGAGGATGACTTCCACCTCAAACACCTTGTCTGCCGCTGTGTTCCGGCCCAGCCATTTGCCGATCTGTCGCTCCACCGCTTCGGGCTTGCGGGGGCGTTTCTTCAAGGACGCATCCATCTCCAACAATTTGGTTCGAAGCCGATCCCGCTGCCGGTCCAGCATGGCCGCCTCCTTCTCATGCCGCTTCAGGCTGCGACAGAGCACATAGCGCTCCCGACCCTGACAGTCCGGATGATCAACCAGCTTTACCTCCACTCCCGGCTGGACCTGGTGCCAGTCCTTCTGCTCAAGGAGTTGTTGTTCAAAGCGGCGCAGCCGCCCCTTGGGCGTACCCACGATGTAAAGGGCGTCCTGCTCCCGCAGGTAATCCAGGTTCTCCTCACTGACCATTCCCCGGTCCATGGCCCAGATGCGTTGGGCCCGTCCGTACTTTCTTTCCATCAAATCCACGATGTCCTCAACGGTCGTCACATCCGCACGGTTGCCGGCAAATACTTCATAGGCCAGAGGAAGCCCCTCGGGCGTAACCACCAGCCCGATGCAGACCTGCTTGCAATCCGGCCGGGAGTCCCGGCTGTAGCCGCGCCGGGCCTGGGGGTTGCGCTCACATTGCCCTTCAAAGTAGGTGCTGGTGACGTCGTAGAGCAGGAACTCAAATCGCGAGCCAAACAGGCTGCGATACCGTTCCCGCAAATGCCCGAAGAGTTCCTCCCGCACCGGCAACACCTCATCCAGTCCCCGGTAGAGCCGGTTGTCATACACCTGGTCCGCCCCCACACCGATCAGGTCCTCCATGGCCGTGTTGGCATACCAGTGTTCACTGAGTGCCAGCTCCGAACCCTGGGAGCAAAATCGTCCCACACTCAGGATGCAAGCCACCCTGGCCCAGTCGATCTGCTCACGCCCCCTGCGGGCATGCTCCCCGAAGAAGTCATGCAACCCCATGCGGCGCCACAACGCCAGGGCCAGGTACACCTTGCCGAACTGGCGCACGCGTTCCACCCGCACACCCGCAAGGTTCACCTGCGCCCACTGCGGGCTTGGAGTCTCTTGCTCAAAGAAGTCCCTCTGCAACCGGTCGCTTGGCCGACCGTCGAGCAATCGGGTGATCTCCTCCCAGCCAGCCCGTTCGTCCTCGTCCAAACCGGGCAGCTTGCCCAGTGTCGCCACCACCCGCTGACGCGGACCCCGCGCCGTGCGCACCGACTCCACCAGGGTCCAATACTCGTAGGTCTCCCCCTGCTTGATCCGCCGGTTGCGCCTCAGGAACATGCCATCAGTCTGGCCACCTCAAACCCCTCGGGCAACCAGCCGGTCTCCACTACACGCACTTTGGCAAACCTCACCCCAACAAAATCAGGCTTTCCATCACGCACTCCCCTCAAACATCACCCCCAAAGCGTCCCTGCTGTCGAACTTGGGCTAACTCCCCACGGCCAACAGCTAACCCCTCACGCAGTTGGCAGTTGGCGGTTG
>JBMTVW010000050.1:0-2076 GCA_049451775.1 Opitutales bacterium
CAACCCCCTAGGGGACCAAGGGGCGTGCTGCGAACAATGTACCGCATAGTACCCCTTTTTCCCTTACCTTATCAAGTATCGCCATGAACTCCAGTGACCTCCTACGACTCCGTATGACAAACCCGAATCTCCTTCCCTGCGCTTCGGTTTCGTCTTGCCCTGCCTCTCGCCCTCCCCTCGCCCCTGCTTGTGACCTTGTGGGAAGCAATGTCCCGTGTCCTCCCACGGTGATTCGTTTGGGAGAGCAAGGTCCTGAAGGTCCTATCGGCCCTACGGGTGCGAGTGGGACGCAAGGACAAACAGGACAAACCGGCCCCCTCGGTCCTACCGGATCGTGTGGCCTGACTGGCCTAGAAGGAGACACCGGTTCGACCGGTTCCACAGGACCCATTGGTCCCACCGGCCTACGAGGCCTATTCGGCCCAAGTGGATTGCGAGGCTCAACCGGCCATACGGGTCCTACGGGGCAACAAGGAGGAACGGGCCCACAAGGAGCGACAGGAGCCAATGGCGAAACAGGAATCACCGGCCCACAAGGAGAAAGTGGTCCGACAGGCAGTCCAGGAGAAGCAGGCCCCACGGGCTACACGGGCAGTTCAGGCGAGGCAGGACAACAAGGAGAAAGTGGTCCGACAGGCAGTTCAGGCGAGGCAGGACAACAAGGAGAGACGGGCCCGACAGGCAGTCCAGGCGAGGCAGGACAACAAGGAGAGGCAGGCCCTACCGGTCCACGAGGTGAAAGTACTGGAGGAGAGACGGGCCCCACGGGCAGTCCAGGAGAGGCAGGACAACAAGGAGAGGCAGGCCCCACGGGCCCGACAGGCAGTTCAGGAGAGGCAGGCCCCACGGGCCCCACGGGCTCCTCCAGTGGAACCGGTCCTACCGGCACTCTTGGTCCTACCGGCCCCGTTGGAAATATCCCAGGAACGACCTATCGTGATTTGGTGACCTTCTCCTTTACGAACAATAATGGTGTGGCAGGCATTGTGATTCCCACCGCATCCAATGTTCTCCTCTTCTTTCAACCATCTGCCCTTCGCATCGCCTACCTTTCCATTGTCTATTCCACCTCGGGTCAAGACCCAGGAACCGTTACCCTCTCCTTGTATAACATGAACGGCGTGAATTACACCAGCACCTCCCTGGGAACCCTCATCGGCCCTTCCTCTATTTTTACCCTCACGCCTGGAGCCACCGTCGCCCCTCTCAGCCAAGATGTGAATACCTCCACCCTCACCCCTGCGGGTCCCTATGCCAGTGCCGTGAATCGTGCGGTGGCTATCCGAATGACGGCGACGAATGCGAATCGTTTCGTGCTTCTGTCGGTCTGCATCGGGTATTCCGCGTAGTGGAGTGAAGCGGTCATCCGCCTAACAACAAGTGCCATGGAGTGGATAGGAATCTCTACACAGGAACCAGAGTCTCCATGTCGGTCTTCCGTTCCCGACTTGCCCGACGTAACCTCTGCTGCGAACAAGTGATGCCCGTCGCCGTGGCTCCCCTCTCACTCCTTGGCCGCGCTCCCCCGAAACCGATGTACCCCCTCCCTCTGCCCTTTGAACCCAAAGAAGAACCGAACATCGCACCTGCGGTCGTCCCGATGAATGTGGAAGAATACCCTCCCAAGGAATACCCCAAACCAGGCACCATTCTCTCCAACAAAACGGGATTTATGCCTCCCGGCTACTTGGTCTGCGACGGTTCCACCGTCAGCCGCACGGCCTATCCCATCCTCTTCTCCCTCATTGGTACCTACTATGGAGAAGGAGACGGTGTCACGACTTTCCACCTCCCCCAACTCAACAATACCTGCGACCCATGTACCCAATACATTATCAAGTATGACCTCTGGGACCATCCCTATTGCCCCGACCCCTGCGCTCCCACTCCCGAAAATCCGACAGGGAGCTGTCCGCAGAGTACATGGCCTGCCTGGTGGCAACCGTGTGGCCCAACCGGCACCACATCCACGTGTTCCTGCCCCACCGGCCTCTCTGGAATCTCCATCTCTGTCAATTGTACCTGTACGTGCTCCTCCGCTACAGTAACCAACACGGTTATGGTGGGCCCGACGGG
>JBMTVW010000051.1:0-1920 GCA_049451775.1 Opitutales bacterium
GGGCTGGTGCCCGCGGCACATAGAAGGGGTGGCGCACTATTTCTTCTACGCTCTCGAAGCGCGGACAGGCAAGAAATTCCTGCATGGTCAAGCCGTCTGCCTCGGCATAATCGTGGGCGCTATGATGCATGAACGAAGGGTACAGGAATTGAGGGATGTCATCGATTACATCGGCGTCGACATCCGGCCCGAAAGCATGGGTATCTCATGGGACGATGTCGAAGGAAGCCTGACAGGCCTGTCCGACTTCGTCCGGAGGCGGGCCCTTCCGTATGGGATCGCCCATGATGTGCAGGTGACACCCGGCTTCCTGCTCGACCTGCGGAGAATTGTTGGGCATGTCTAGCCCAAAGTTTCCTCCTGTCTCAGGAGGCGGCCGGCGCTGTCCGCCGTTGCAGCCTATACCGTTGCCGGGTCTTGGACCGCATGATAGCCTTTCCCGGCAAAATCAAGGAGGAAATCATGAGTCTTTCACTGACGCGCCGTGCTGCGCTGGCCATGATGGGAGCGGTTCCGCTCGCTGGCCTGGCAGCCGGCCGGAGCCATGCTGCGGGTGAAATCAAGGTACTGAACTGGCAAGGTTACGGTACGGACGAGAAGTGGGCTCTCGAGGCGTTCGAGAAGGCCACCGGGGGATGTCCCGGTCGATGTGGAAATTCGCAGTGAGGTTGGCGTTGCTCTCCTCGAGCCGTAGGCTCGGGGTGTTCAATCCTAAACGGAGAGCAACACCATGAAGAAGGCTACCACATCCATCAATGCGCTCGCCAGCGTTTCCAGCATCTCGGAGATGAAGGAAGTGGCTTGGGAGGAAGTGAAGAAGAGTTTCGAGGGCTTTTGCCTGATGGCGGGCGTCGAAAGCCTGATGAAGATGTTCGAGGAAGACGCCGAGGAAATCTGCGGGCCACGATACCAGCGTGGGTCCGGAAAGCGCGGCCATCGCTGGGGAACAACCCGGGGAAAGGTCGGCTTTCACGGCGGTACGATCGATGTCGACCGCCCCCGGGTCCGGGACCGCAGGGGCAAGGAGATCCCTCTTCCGAGCTGGGAGGCGGCGCGGGACGCCGGGTTTCTGAAGCAGTGGGCGATGAACTTGATGCTGATGAACGTGGCGATGCGCAAGTTCGGCCGGGCGGTGCGTCTGCCGGACGCGAAGGTTCCGGCCACAGATGGCTCGGGGCTTTCGAAATCGGCGGTCTCCCGGCGGTTTGTCGCCCTGACCCAGCAGAAGCTCACCGACTGGATGTCCTCCGACCTTTCGAAGCTCGATCTGGTGGTCATCCAGATCGATGGAATGCATCTCGATGACAACCTCCTGATGATCGGCGCAGTGGGCATCGACATCAACGGCGAGAAGCATCCACTGGGTGTGATGGAGGGTGCGACCGAAAACGCCAAGGTGGTCCAGGCGCTTCTCGACAACCTCATCGACCGCCATCTCGACCCCAACATCTGCCGGCTCTTCGTGGTCGATGGCGCCAAGGCGCTGAGCAAGGCCATCCGCCGCACCTTCGGCGCCGATATCCCCATCCAGCGCTGTCAGGTCCACAAGGCCAGGAACATCCTGGACAGGCTTCCCCCGGAGCTTCATGCCAGCGTTCGCCGGACCCTTCGTCAGGCCTGGGAACAAGACGATCCCGTGAAAGCCGAGCGACTGGTCCGCAACCTTGCCCAGAGGCTTGAGCGAGAGGCCCCGGGCGTCTCTCAATCGATCCTCGAGGGTCTGGACGAGATCCTGACGGTCAACCGGCTCGGCCTGCCTCCTGACCTGCGCCGGTCGCTGGCCTGCACCAACATCATCGAGAGCATGAACAGCATCATTCGCCAGGTTTGCCGGAATGTGAAGCGCTGGCGTGACGCGAAAATGGGATTGCGCTGGACTGCCGCGGGCATGCTGGAAGCGAAGAAGGGCTTCAGGCGCCT
>JBMTVW010000052.1:0-1855 GCA_049451775.1 Opitutales bacterium
GTAGGTCAGGGTTGTTTCCCTCTTCACGACGGACGTTAGCACCCGCCGTGTGTCTCCCGGACAGTCCTCTCGGGTATTCGGAGTTTGCTTAGGCTCAGTAAGGCTGTGGGCCCCCATCACCCATGCAGTGCTCTACCCCCCGAGGGATACATCCGAGGCGCTACCTAAATAGCTTTCGCGGAGAACCAGCTATCTCCGGGTTTGATTAGCCTTTCACCCCTAGGCACAAGTCATCCCGACCTTTTTCAACAGGTGTGGGTTCGGACCTCCAGTTGGTGTTACCCAACCTTCATCCTGCTCATGCCTAGATCACCCGGTTTCGGGTCTGATCCCACGAACTCGTCGCCCGTTTAAGACTCGCTTTCGCTGCGCCTCCACCTACCGGCTTAAGCTTGCTCGTGAGACCAAGTCGTTGACCCATTATACAAAAGGTACGCCGTCACCTCGCCCGATCCGAAGATCATGGAAGGCTCCGACTGCTTGTAGGCGTCCGGTTTCAGGAACTGTTTCACTCCCCTCGTCGGGGTGCTTTTCACCTTTCCCTCACGGTACTGGTTCGCTATCGGTCAGTAAGGAGTACTTAGCCTTCGGGGGTGGTCCCCCGATCTTCAGACAGGATTTCACGTGTCCCGCCCTACTTGATGCGTCCCCTGGAGCTTCCCGTACGGGGCTGTCACCCGCTATGGCCGGCCTTTCCAGGCCGTTCCGGTCACTCTTCGAGGCTCGGCTGGTCCGCGTTCGCTCGCCACTACTAACGGAGTCTCTCTTTGATTTCCTTTCCTCCGGGTACTTAGATGTTTCAGTTCCCCGGGTTCGCTTCAAAACCCCTATGTGTTCAGGGTAATGATACCTGGATGCACCAGCTGTTGAGCGCCATGCGCACGGCTCGCGCCGCCGCAAGGCAACAACAACCAACGCTCAGGTGGGTTGCCCCATTCGGACATCCACGGATCAAAGCCCATTCCCGGCTCCCCGTGGCTTAACGCAGGGTATCACGTCCTTCATCGCCTCTTGCTGCCAAGGCATCCACCAGACGCCCTTCTCGCGCTTGATCTGATCCGGAAAGGGCATGGCCCGGGCCGAAGCCCGAACCCCTTCCCGTCCAGAAGCATCCTACCCATGCCGCCTCCGCGCAGGAGGTCGGCACTTGGTCAGTGTACTAGACTTGGACAATATCGCCGCGCCGGAAGATCCGGCCAGCCCCCGACACTCCGGGGGGCCGGCGATACTGATGTGTGCTCTGAACGATGTGAAAGACATCCGAAAGGATCGGATGACCGGAGCCGCCAAAAAGGCGGACCCGATGACACGATCCCGCAAGAAACGGGCCCGCAAGAAACGGGCCCGAAAGAACGGGAAAGACCGGAACGCAAGGCAGTGGTGGAGCCTATCGGGATCGAACCGATGACCTCCTGAATGCAAATCAGGCGCTCTCCCAGCTGAGCTAAGGCCCCGACTGCGATACCCTGACTGCAACAGCCCGACCGCAACACCCGCAGGTGGCGCCGCAGGCAGGACCAGACACCGCAAGGCGAAAGGGCAATGGTGGGTCGAGGTGGACTCGAACCACCGACCTCACGCTTATCAGGCGTGTGCTCTAACCACCTGAGCTACCGACCCGAAGACCATCGGGCAGGACCGGCAGGCCAGCACGCGCCGCGCCCGCAGGCGCAGGACCCGCATTCTCAGTCTCTTGAAGGGACAGGGGGTTGGCCCCGGCATCCATGGATGCACCCGAAGGCGCATCCTCAAGGTTCGGTCCAGATCCAGCGGTCACCCGATGGAACTCCGGACCTTCCCTAGAAAGGAGGTGATCCAGCCGCAGGTTCCCCTACGGCTACCTTGTTACGACTTC
>JBMTVW010000053.1:0-1847 GCA_049451775.1 Opitutales bacterium
GTATTGCCTCCAATCTGAGGGATGTTCCCGCGCAGGTCGATGTCATGACCATGGAGTTCCTGGAGGATCTCGGGGCGGTGACCATTGAGGATGCCATGCTCTATTCCCTCAATGCGGAAAACAGCCGCGAGTATTCCAGCGACCCGACCGGGACGGATCTCAACGGAGTGACGGTATTGAATGGGGGGTCCCGGGTTCGGGGTCTGGGCAACGCCACCCGCACCCAGAACTACTTCTCGACGAACTTCCAGGGGGACACCTACAACAGCACCTCCGTGACCATGAACAGCGGCCCCAACGCAATCCTTTATGGATTGGGATCGCCGGCCGGTATCATTAACATGGAATTCCTCCCGGCTTACTTCAAGGACAAGAACCAGGTCAAGCTGCGCTTTGACAGTGAAGGCTCCCGGCGCGCTCAGTTCCTGTTCAACCGGGAAGTGATTGACGACAAGCTGGCGGTCGTGGTGGCCGGTCTCTATGAAGACCGGGAACTGTGGAGAAAGCCCAGTTACGATGAAAACAGGCGCCTTTACGCGGCACTGACCCTCAAGCCTTTCAAGAAGACGACCATTCGCGCCCACTACGAGCATATCGACCGCGTTGCCAGCTGGCCCCGCACCAGTACGACGCGTGACGCCGTCTCACCGTATCTGGAATGGCGGGAGGCCAAAATGGCTGAGCTGGGCATCACCGATCCCTTCGATCCGCAATTGTACTGGGCTCCAGGGATGCCCACCGACGATACCTCGCCCTTCCAACTTGCGAGCAATAACATCGTGCTGATCACCGGCAAATACAACCCGATCCCCGAGCAATTCCTTCTGGGTGCTTTCTGGGATGGGAATACCAAAACGGTGACCGGTGGTGGAACGATCAGATACGATCGCCCGGTCGTCTCCCGTGCCCCGCAGAATTTTGCGGGGGTTCATCCGGTGGATGACTTTGGACGCAGCCTCGACGGCTCCATTTTCCCCCACGATCTCCACCTTGGCAGCGGAGTTATAGCAAAGGAGGGCGGCAATATTTTCCTGGCCTCGATCGACCAGCAGATAGTCGGCGACCTCTTCCTGAACCTGCAGTATCATCGCCAGAGCTGGAATAAGTGGCACGAAGATCCCACCCGGGGCGTCGGGACCTTAATGATCGATGTCAATCGCTACCTGCCCCAGGTGACGGGCAGCACGGATGAGCCTGTCCTCAACCCGAACCGTGGACGTTATTACCATCATGCATGGGGGCAGACGGGGTACGGCGACGCAACCAATGAAGACCTGCGGGCCGCCCTGACCTACAAACTCGATTTCAGCCGGAAAGAGGGCTGGATGTCCTGGTTGGGTACCCATAACCTGACCGCCATGTGGGATCGCTCGGACAGAGAGTCAATCGCGGCCAATGGGCGAACACTCCTGTATCCGAATCCGGAAACGGGTCTTTTGCCGGATGGAATTGTCCTCGATGGAAACGGGAATAGCCGCGCCCATTATCGGGTGAATCATCTGGTTTATATCGACGACCCCAGGGATCCGAACGGCTCGGTTTTTTCCTTTGATCCCGCTCAGCATACCGGGTTGATCTCTGGTCAACCTTTCGGACCGTATGACAGCCTAACTGTCCATGGCCAGTTAGCCCCCTCCCCAGGTTATGGACTATGGAGCGCACCCAGTGCTACTACATTCCAGACGACAGGCAAGGCGTTTGCCATCCAGAGCGCCTTCTGGAACAACCGTCTGATCTTCCTCTACGGCAGCCGGACGGACGATTACTTGACCAAAAGGGTGACTGCCGAACAGATCAGCAACCCATATCCCGGGCTCTATGCCCATCCGACCACGGTAACGCCCACC
>JBMTVW010000054.1:0-1843 GCA_049451775.1 Opitutales bacterium
GCTGCCGCGGACGACTACGGACTACAGGTCTCGCTTTTGGCGAGACCGCTGGAGTTTGGCCCTTATGCGATCATTTGATGGTGTTGAAGAGGGCTGAACTGAGGGGGACGTCGCATTTTTGGGCGTTCTGGTTGGAGCCGTTGGAGGAGGAGAACGGCTGAAAATGTCCCTGGAGGGAGGAGGCCCACAGTTCGTAGCGCAGCTGGCTGATGAGGGCGTTGGTGGTGAGGCGCTCTTTGGCTTTGCGCCGGTACCACTGGGGGTTGTTCATGGCTGCGGGCCGGCCTTCCTCGCCGTAGACCTGGATGGCTGCCAGCAGCAGCAGTGCATAGGCGGCCACACCCAGGGCCGGTGCGTTCTGGTTGGAGGCTTCGGTGCGGACCTGCGCCTGCCCGACACCCAGGATGGTCTTCTCATCCCGGAAGTTCACTTCGATGTCCCACCGCCACAGGTAGACCTGGAGCAGCTCCTCCAGGGGCAGGTCCGGATTGCTGCAAAGCAGGAAGGCCGGCTGGCGTCGTTCCAGCTTGCTGTTCTTGCTCTTCCGGTAGGAGACCGGTTCAACCACGACAACACGCCAGACACGGGCTCCCTTGTCCATGGGGGATAAGACCGGCCCGAGGGTCTTGACCCTGAACTCGTAGCGCTGGCCCGCGGCATAGGCCTGCACAGCCTGCCAGGGGTGGGACGGGTCCTTGAGCAGCTCCAGGGGGGTGGGGCAGCGCTGGCCATATTTTCGTTTGCGGCCCCGCTCAGGCTGCAGGTCCGGCACGAAGTGAAGGGCGCAGTCCTTGCGCACCCTTCCAACCAGCGTGGTACGGTCAGGGATGCCCCGCAGCACGGTGGCGTTGGTGAAGCGTCCGTCAATGGTCACAACCAGGGGGCGCCGGGCTGAACCATCCCGGTCCATTTGCTGGCGCAGGTGGATCAACCGGTCCCGCCCGATAACGTTGATGTTCCGTTTGGCCCGCTCCTGTTCGTAGGCTGCGTGAACCTCAGGGGGGGCATTCCTGCGGGGCCTGGCCGCAAGGGCTGCGTGCTGGAAATCAACCGGAATGAGCCGGGCCGCGCCTTCGGAGCCCTGCGGCACGGCCGCGGAGATCTGCAGCACACGCAGCCCCCGCACAAAGTTCACGTGGAAGGGCGGGCTCAAGGGATCGCGCTGATACCGGGAGCCCGGGATCTTGGGGCCGGTCTTGCGCAGGAGCGAATCGTCCATGGCAACGACCAGCGGGGCATCGGCCCCGCCGCCAAGCTGTTCGATCTCCGAGCGCACCTGGCCAAAGATCCTGTCCTCATCGAACCGATCCTCCGAATAGAGCCGGTAATCGGCCGTCCAGTCACTCTGGGTTCGATCCTGGCTGCGGAGCAGCCCGGTCACCGTATGCCTGCCAAAGCAAACCAGGTGGGAAAGCAAATGGCGGCGTCCGCGGGCGAATGTCTCCGGCGAGGAGAAGGCCCCCTGGCAACGCGCCATCAAGGCTTCAATTTGTTCGCTGAGGCTGGAGTTTTTTTTAGATCAATCGGATTGGGGGGGACATGGTCCCGGGAAAGGATGAGGTGCCCCTTGTCGGCAATGGTCCACTCCACACCCTCGCCCTTGGTAAAGTCCATGGCCTGCGCAACAGCGGAGGGGAAGTTGATGTACCACTGCTGGCTGCCCGTGCGTTGGATGAGCTGAACTTTGGTTGGAAATCCCATGGAGCAAACTCTAGTCATATAACTAGAGACGTGGCTACAAAAAACCGCGCCTGTCAGTGCTTCTATCTAGTCAGGGCCAAACTCCAGAACCCGCCCTCAAAAGGGCGGGTGGTGAATCATCCCACAGAGCCGCAAGGCAAAG
>JBMTVW010000055.1:0-1716 GCA_049451775.1 Opitutales bacterium
ATTACGTGGCCAACGCCGTGATCGCCCAGATGTTGCTCCTGCAGATGGAGGATCCAAAAAAGGACATCCAGCTCTATATCAATTCGCCGGGTGGCAGTGTGACCGACGGCATGGCCATCTACGATACCATGCGCTTCCTCAGCTGCGATATTAAGACCTATTGCATGGGCCAGGCCGCCAGCATGGCCACGGTTCTCCTGGCAGCCGGTACCCCGGGCAAGCGCTACGCGCTTCCGCACAGCCGGATGATGATTCATCAGCCCACGGGCGGTGCCACCGGCCAGTCCGCCGACATCTCCATCGCTGCCCGGGAAATACTCCGCTGGAAACAGACCATCAACCAGGTTCTGGCCGAACACTCCGGACAGGAAGTGGCGAAAATCGAAAAGGATTCCGACCGCGATTTCTACATGACTGCTGACGAGGCCAAGGATTATGGGCTTGTCGACCAGGTCATCCAGTTCAAGGATAAGGCATCGAGCTAAGGACCCGGGACGAGACCCACAAATATGGCCAAAGCCTCAAAAATGACGTTCTGCAGCTTCTGCGGCAAATCGCAGTCAGAGGTCCGCAAGATCATAGCGGGTCCGGCGGGTGTCTATATCTGCGATTCCTGTGTTGATGTCTGCAAGACGATTATCGACCGCGAATTGAGGGAGAGCGCTGCCAAGGACCTTCCCGCATCGGGGCAGCCTTTCAAGCTCTCACGGCCCTCAGAGATCAAGGCCATGCTCGATCTCGATGTGGTGGGGCAGGACCATGCCAAGAAAGTCCTCTCAGTGGCTGTCTACAACCACTACAAGCGGTTGCAGTCGGAGTTGAAGCTGGGTTCAGCAGATGATGGAGGAGGACAGAAGAACATCGATGGGAATGAGGTCAGGATTGAGAAGAGCAACGTGCTTCTGGCCGGACCCACTGGAAGCGGTAAGACGCTTCTGGCCCGGACACTGGCTGACCTCTTGCAGGTCCCCTTTGCCATTGCTGATGCCACCACGCTGACCGAGGCGGGCTATGTCGGCGAGGATGTGGAAAACATTGTCCTGCGGCTCCTTCAGGCCGCCAACTATGACGTCTCCAAGGCGGAGTGCGGTATCATCTACGTCGATGAAATCGACAAGATTGGCCGCAAGACGGACAATGTTTCCATCACCCGGGATGTTTCCGGTGAAGGTGTCCAGCAGGCCCTCCTGAAGATTCTCGAAGGGACCGTCTGCAACGTTCCGCCCCAGGGCGGTCGCAAGCACCCCAACCAGGAGTACATCCAGGTCAACACCAGCAACATCCTTTTCATCTGCGGCGGTGCCTTTGTCGGTTTGGAAGACATTATCCGGCGCCGGTTAGGCAAGGGAACCATTGGCTGGGAAGATTCCGGGCACAAGCACTGGGACGGCGAACACATCTTCACAGAGCTGGCCCCGGAGGATCTCGTCCGCTATGGCCTGATTCCTGAGTTTATCGGTCGTCTGCCGGTGGTCTCGGTTCTCGAGGAACTGGACCGAGAGCAGTTAGAACACATTCTTACCCAGACCCGCAATGCCCTGACCCGGCAATACTCAAAGCTTTTCGAAATGGAGGGAGTCAAGCTGTCTTTCCGCAAGGACGCCATCCGCTCCATCGCGGACAAGGCCCTCATCCTGAAGACGGGGGCCCGCGCGCTCCGATCCATCATGGAAGGCATCATGCTCGATATCATGTATCAGCTCCCTGATTACAAGG
>JBMTVW010000056.1:0-1685 GCA_049451775.1 Opitutales bacterium
TTCCTTCCCGGATGATATAAGTGGCTGGATCCGACTTAAGGGGTTCCATCCCTGCGTCCGCCAAGAGTCCGGCTAAGTACTTGAACCAGGCCCGGCTAGCTTGGCATGCTCCATATAGTGCCTTGTTCAGCTTGCATAGCCAGTTCTCTTTTCCAGGGATGACATGTCCTTCCGGCTGCCTTATGTAGAGTTCCTCCTCCAAAGGAGCATTGATAAACGCAGCCTTGATGTCCCAGTGTTCCATGGAGAGGCAGGCATAGAGGTTGAGAATAGCCAAGCACATCCGGAAGGTCCGGATATTCATGACGGCAGAGAAGGTCTCAAAGTAGTCCACTCCATAGATCTGCCGGTCTCCCCGGGCACACAAACGGGCTTTCGCCCCGACAACATTTCCGGCATCATCAAGTTTGTCGTCATAGGCCCACTTCGTTGGCAACACTCGGGCATCCCTGGGAACCTTCCCGGGCGGAGTAAGATCCCACGTATTGTTCTGGTCGTGAGTTTTATACTCCTCCACTTCCGCCTTGTAGTAGTAGGGCCATTCCTTACACTTCTGAGCTTGTCTCCGGTTCGCCGGGGGAGGTATTCCTCTTTCCTTCGTCATAGGAACTGCCGGGGTCACACGAGCACCCGTGATCTCTCCGGCAATCATAGCACACACTGTCCGGTCGTGACAGTCGCGGGCAGTATAGGTAGAGTCCTCCCGGATAGAATAGACCGGGACAGTCTGGAGACGTTCGTCCTCCAGCTCCTGGACGAATGTGTCCCAATCCGCAGGAGACCATCCGGGAGTCCTATCTTCCCCGTCTGGGAGATTGTGAGAATGAATCTTTAACAGGATATCCTCAATATCTTCTCCATACACCTCCATATAGGATGTCGAAGTGGAGTGCGGGGAATCATCATCCGGGGCCAGTTGGGACCAACCCAGGCTGGCCTGTGCACCCCCCCCATGGTTTTTCGCACGAGCACGGAGGCGCCCCGCCCAAGTCCCATTGGGGGAAGGTTTACCCTTCTTTGCAGGTCCGGGTGTCGGCGCCACCGAGGGAACGGTCACCGGCTTAGGAGGTGGGAAGCGATCCTCCGGAATAGGGGATAGCCGAGGAGTTGCAGAGGCTAGAGTTTCTTCGGATGACGCTGGGGAATCCTTAGCGGTGCGATCCGGGGTCGCTGCAAGCCCCTCAAGGTTCTTATGCGAGGGATGCCATCCCCTCTTCGAACGACGCAGAGGCTTGGGAGATTCTCGCTTGCCCCGCTCCGTGGATGGAGTGTGGCGAGTTGGCACCTGAGGGGTAGGGAGGCTCACCTCGGGAGAACCAAAACTTAACCGTCGGGGCGGGACAATTGGCATGGTTGATGACGCTTCAACTACCGGGATCTGTGCTGGAGGTACCCCCCCACAGCTGCAGGAGTGGGTGCAGGACGGGGCGTCGGTACAAGGACGTGATCCGGCGGCAGGAGAGTCTCCTCCGGCGGTCCATATGCTACCCCGGGGGACGCCGTGGGAGAATCCGGGACGAAGGACATCCCCGGGTCGTCATGTGGGTCCTCCGGGGAAGGTTCCTCATCGTAGGCTTCGTCTTCGGCATTCTCAAAGGAGATCGGCGCGTTATCCTCCCCAAAACTCACGCCAGGGATAATGTGTGAAAAAGGGGAGTTCATCTGTGCATCAGTGTAGGATACAT
>JBMTVW010000057.1:0-1673 GCA_049451775.1 Opitutales bacterium
GCTTTCCCTGCGAAGGTACTGCAGGTAACCAGCCCCCAGTAGCGTTGGATGGGGTCATCGGAAGCGAGGGCCTGCTGGATCCCGTCCTTGGCCTCGGCATAGGGCAGAAGCGAGAGGTCGACGACATTGATGAGACCGGCGATGCGTTCCCGGTTGGCCTGGCCGAAGGCCACCGGCGCCTGGACCGCCTGTTCAACCAGATCCCGTTCGGGAATGAAGCTCAGGTCGGGCATGGCCTTGAGGCGCGCGGCCAGGCCGGTGCGCATGGCCACCAGCGCATCGGCATAGGCCGGATCGGTGGCCAGGTTAACTGTTTCATACGGGTCCTTGACCACGTCGTACAGTTCCTCCGGTGGCCGGGTGACATAGAAGCGGTCCTGCAGCTCGGTGAGTTGCCCCGCCTCGTGCAGGTCGCGCCAATTGCGATAGGCGGCCATCTTGTAACGGTAGATGTTGGACAGGCCGTGAAAAGTGAACGGCGTGTAGCTGCGGATATACTTGAGGTCGCCTTTGCGCAGGCTGCGAACGAGGTCGAATTTCTCGTCGAACCGGTCGGCGATGCCGATGGCCTCGTCGCGGGATTCCAGCTCATGGCGGGAGACTCCGGGCCCCATGAAGGGTTTTCCGTCCATACCGGCCGGGATCGGAAGCCCGGCGAGGTGAAGGGTCGTTGGCCCAATGTCGATAAACTCAATAAAGCCGTCATTGCGGGTGCCGCTTTCCAGGTCGACCAGGTGCCGGAAATTCGCCGGGATCCGCACCACGAAGGGCACATGCAGGCCCGTTTCGTAAAGGTAGCCCTTGCTGCCCGGGAGCACTCCCCCGTGGTCGCCAAAATAAAAGATGAAGGTGTCCTCCAGCACGCCCTCCTCCCGGAGGCGCTCGACGATTTCCCCCAGTTCCTGGTCCATGGTCTCATTCAGCTTGATGTAGGCTTGCTGGGCCTGACGGAAAACGGGGGTGTCGGGATGCCTTGGCATGACAAATTCCGGGTCCTCCGTCCCGCCCTTGTTGGCTGCATGCAACTGGCCTTCGTGGGTGACATTGAACTGGTGCTTGTGGAAGAAGGGCTGCCCATCAGCTCGGCCGCTCCAATCCCCGTCCACATCCCACTTCTCCATATCGGCTTGAAAGTTAAAGTCGTTCTTCTTGTAAAAAGAAGTGTAGTACCCGGCATCGTGCATCAGCTCAAAGACGGGTTCCACCCCATCGGGAAGGGTAACCCCCTTGCTGCGGCGATGAAACTGCATCCCGAGCCTCGAGGGGTAGCTCCCGGTTGCCAGTGTGGACCGGGCCACCGAGCAGACCGGCGCCACCGAAAAGGCATGGTTGAAGAGCACGCCCTCCTGGGCCAGCTTTTCAATATTGGGCATCTCCGCGCCGGTCTCGAAGTAGAGCTTCGAATAGTGCACGGAGTTGTCCTCTGAGATCAGCCAGACAATGTTTGGGCGCCGTGCTTCCGCGTGGGCTGAGGCAGTGCAGCACAGCAGGGCGATGCCGGCCAGCAACTGGCGGCGTGGGATGCGTTTCAGGAGTTTCATGTTTATCAGAAGTGGTTTCTTTTTATTCAAATCAATCAGCGGTCGTCGTCAGGAAATCGATCATGTTGAGGACCATCTGGACGGCTGCGGGGTCGTAGCGGACACCGTAGTGCCCTTCCGTGCCGAAATCTT
>JBMTVW010000058.1:0-1629 GCA_049451775.1 Opitutales bacterium
TATCCTCAAAAGGATCAATGCCGGGGAACTTCTCCATCGTGGGAAACAGCGTGCAGGGCAACAATCGCTCGGCAGCGCCATCCATCCGAACGCGGGCAAAGCCATTCTTATGCGGAAAGATCGCATTTCTCGTCCGCTCCGCACCGGAGATACTACAGGCGCTGTCGGCTCCCTCAATACGCAGAATAGACCCTTCCGTGCTCGGCTCCAGGTAGCGCGACGTTTTTTCGTTCAAATAGAAGGAGAGCAGTTCTGTTTGTCCGCCCCCACGGGTCCGCATAAACGTTCCCCCGTGCTCACCCAGTTTCTGGCCGATGGTAAATACCCGGCCGCCGTCGTTCTCCATGCGGGGCACTCTGGAAGCGGAGAAAAAGCTTTGGATATCGCCGTTCAGGCCGGGCAGCTCAAACTCACGGTCCAGAATCGGCAGCTCGACATTTAAATTCCGGCCCCAGACCGATTGATTTTTAAAGACCATCAACTCCTGCGGGAAAGCCTTGTAATAGGCAAACTCACAGTTATCGAAGAAGACCTCCTGTCCCTCTGCAGCGGCACCGTTCCGGTAGGCCCGGGGGCCCGCCTTGGCGCGGATGTCCACAAAGGCCACCGTGCAGGCGGCATCATTCTGGATCACCTGGAAATCCTCCGCCCGCCAGTCGCCCCCCTTCGGGGCTCTCGACAGCAGCTGCAGGCCACTGATAACAAGCTGCTCGTGCCGGCCGGTATGCAGGTGCAGCCCGACATAGTCGTTTGGCTGCGTATAGGGCGGTTCACGACTGGTGGAACCGGCCAAAAAGACATTGCTCATGTGACCGTAAACCAGTTCAATATTCCCCGGGGTCTCCGGACGGTTCACATGCAGCGTGTCCTTCACCACAAAATCGGTTCCATTCAGGAGCCCAATGTAACGCGCTCCTGAATCCAGCGCGGCCTGAAGCAGCTGCGTATCATCCGATCCTGAGGGCTTTACAATCACCCAGTCAGTCGATACGGACAGGCGACCACGCTTGAGATCCTTTTGTGAGACAGTCGTGGTATCGCCCGCCTTCAGTCGCTCCCACGCCCGGGACGGAATCTCCGGGGTCGGCTTGAGCGGCAGATTCAGGGAGCGGGCCGGCGCTCCGTCCATCGCAACAACGACATTGGATTTTTCCTCCTTTGAGTGGCCGTGCACCAGCACCAGTTCACCACTGGTAGCAGGACGCAGACGACCGTGGTCGTCGATCGGCTGTTCCCCATATCCGGCAAAGTCGGCACCACGCATGTACAGATGACCCTGTTCAATCCGCACGGCCGGGGCGGAAGCGTTCCCCGCACCGGTATACTGAAATTTGGGATCGATGAGAGTCAGGAAAGCCATCACTCCATCGTAGATACTCTCACTGCGCGTACCGCAAAGGCGTATTCCGGTCACCGAATCGTGCTGCTGTTGCACAACCAGGTTTTCGATCGCGGTCACCTTGTCCGAAAGGACCATGCCCACACCATTAGGCTTCTGGTTTACCAATTGAATATTCTTGAGATAGAAGCACACGCCGCAGGGGTCATTGATGTCCAGCCCCGTCCTGAATCCGTCGACACGGACGTCTGCGATCATGCCCGGCCCGTTATTGTTCTGCACCAGCGCCA
>JBMTVW010000059.1:0-1614 GCA_049451775.1 Opitutales bacterium
CTACGTGCGCCTGTGAGAGGCGACGGCTTGAACGGTGGAAGTCCGTTCCGGGCAAACGTTCTCCGGCCCGAAGCCGACCGTAACTGCGTCGCCGAGAGGCGGGGTGGGGAGCAACGGGAGACGAACTGCCGGTCCGCAGCGAAAGCGAACCTGATTCGGCCGCAAGGGACGACGAGCTGGCGTAGGAACAGCGAAGTCCAGAAGTGTCGATGGGACACGGGTCCGGAACGTTGAGGGGTAACGTGAAAACGATTTCGGGGACCTTGAGGTGGTTGAGGGCAGAACGGCAGGAAGGTCGTAGCCTGTAAGCAGGGAGACCCGACGGGGCCAGGACGGTGTTCATGGTCCGAAGGGGCCCGAAGAGCCGCCCGGCGGGAGTCAGAGCGTCCATAGTAGCGAGGAAGCGGGTAACGACCGTGGAGCCAAGGGACGCAGGAAAGTGGAAGGCGGCAAGAACATGACCGATGAGGACACAGAACCAGCGGCGACAGTGACCGGGGAGACCCGGCCTAAACAAGCCGCAGAGATCCGCGACCGATGGCCGTGGATTGAACACTCGGTGTGGACGAACCGCATGCTAACCCGGCTCGAGGAAAGGGGGCCGAGAACCGTATGGTATGGGCTCTGGGACAAGGTTCTGTCAGGACGGAACCTGGAGGCGGCCTTTTGGGCCGTCTGGCGCAATCAGGGCGCACCCGGAGTGGATGGGCAGACGGTCGGGCAGTTTAAGGAGCAGGCCGAAGCTGAACTGGCGCGGCTGGCATCTGAACTGCGGGAGGGGAAGTATCGGCGGCAGGCGGCCCGGCGGGTATGGATACCCAAACCCGGGAGCAGGGAACAAAGACCACTGGGCATACCGGCGGTGAGGGACCGGACGGTGGAGGCGGCGCTGCGCTCGGTGATCGAACCGATCTTTGAGCGCGACTTTGCCGAACACAGCTACGGGTTCCGGCCCGGACGGGGATGCCAGGACGCAGTAGCCCATGTGGAGGAGTTGCTCGGGAGCGGACACGTCTGGTGCGTGGACTGCGACCTGAAGAGCTACTTTGACACGATACCGCACGAGAAGCTGATGGGACTGGTGAGGCAACGGATCGTGGACGGCAAAGTCCTCGGGTTGCTGGAGCAGTGCCTCAAGGCAGGAGTGATGGAAGGGCTGGGGAAGTGGGAGCCGACCGAAGAGGGGACACCGCAGGGAGCTGTGATCAGTCCTCTGTTGGCCAACCTGTATCTGACGCCGCTGGACCACGCGATGGTGGAAGGGGGCTGGGAGATGGTGCGCTATGCGGACGACTTCGTCGTGATGTGCCACAGCCGGGAGGAAGCGGTCGAAGTGCTGGCGATGCTGCAGAGATGGACTACGGGTGCGGGGCTGACCCTGCATCCCGGGAAGACGCGCATCGTGCACATCAACGAGGGCTTCGACTTCCTGGGCTGGCACTTCAAGGGAAGACACAAATGGCCGAGGAAGAAGAGCCGCCAGAAACTGCAGGAGAAGCTGCGAGCGCTGACACGGCGCAATAGCGGTCGGAGCCTTGGGACGGTGATCGCGAAGGTCAACCCGATCCTGCGCGGATGGCACGGATACTTCCGAAGCAGCGTCCGTGGCGGGCT
>JBMTVW010000060.1:0-1509 GCA_049451775.1 Opitutales bacterium
ACCTTCCGAAGGGTTGGTATCTGACCAGCAGCCCGATCATTACGGCCAACTGGAATAACCCCACCGGGCGTGGTTGGACCGTGCCGATTGGGGCCGGTGTGGGCCGGGTCTTCAAGTTGGGACAGCAGCCGATCAACGCTTCGCTGAGTGCCTATTGGCATGCGCAGCAGGCGGAAATCGATGGTGAGCAACTCCTTGGTGATGTCACCATCCGGGCTCAAGTTCAATTCCTCTTCCCCAAGCGTCCCCGCAGTTAGGCCTGCGTTGATCCCGATCGGGCAGATCCGTTCTCCTGTACGTGCCAACTCCGTGCGTGCCGGCTATTGCTGATGGCGTGTCACCGCTTGCCCATGCCTGCTCGGTTTCCATCCTTTGCATCGGCTCTCCTGCTCGCGTTGACACCCGCCCTCGCGATGCCTGCACGGGCAGAGCAAGGCGCCTGTCCAGAACCGGCCGTACGGATTGAGGCCAAGACGGCAACGCCGGTCACCGCGGAGAATTACGCCACGGCGGAGACCCAGTCCCTGTTTTCCCGGGCCTACATCAACAAGATCGCCAAAGCCACCTGCAGTGATGGCATGGGGGTGTTGATGCACGAACGGCAGCCCTCCGATCCGAAACACCGGGATTTCGCGCGGGTGAATTACGACACCCTGTATTCCTGGCTGCTCTTGGACCTGCGTTCGCCAGCGACGATCACGTTGCCTGACACAGACGGGCGCTATCAATCAGCCCATGTCCTCAACGAAGGGCATTGGATGCCCTTTGTGGTGACGATGCCCGGTCGCTTCACCTTGACGGAAGCGAATTCCGGTAGCCGTTACGTGCTGGTCGGCTTCCGGACCCAGATGAACATGCAGGATCCCGCCGATATCAAGCAGGCGAATGCTCTGCAGGACAAGATCCAAGTTGAGCAGGCTGATCGCGGGGAAATGGTCTTCCCTGACCGCTGGGATACCGAGGAGATCCTGGCCCTCCGCAAGCAGTACCAACTTCTGCGGGAGGAGAAGGGCTACAAGTCCGAAGACATGTTCGGCAAGCAAGGCGAAATCAGCCGCGAGTTGAACAACGTTGGTGTTGCGATCGGCTGGGGCGGTCTCCCCAAGCAGGGGGCGGTTTATCTCTTTTACACGTCTGAATCAGCTGAGCCCCAGACCCTCACCCTCAAAGATGTCCCTCATTCCTCCAATTCCTTCTGGTCGGTCACGGTCTACGACGCGGAAGGCTTTGTTGCCTCCGCTCCCTTCAACGTCAACAGCTCCTTTGCTCAAACCAATGCGGATGGAACCGCCGTGCTCCATTTCGGCGGTGATCCTTCAGCCGTGAATTACTTGCCGATCTATCCCGGTTGGACCGCCACGTTGCGGATCTATACCCCGCAACCGGCTTATTTCGATGGTTCCTGGGTTCGCCCTGAGCTGGAGCCTGTGCGTTGAGGGTGGGGTTTGTGGTCGAGGGGCTGATCCAGCTGGATCAGTTCATAGGACCAGTGACAACTCAGGGCGGCCA
>JBMTVW010000061.1:0-1416 GCA_049451775.1 Opitutales bacterium
CAAGCTGGGCGGCCTTGGTTCCGGTTTCCCGGTTCAGCATCCCGGCCAGCTTCAATTCAAACCGCAATCCTTGTGCCCACAACTCCCCGCAGGCCTGAAGGAGGGCAAGGTGGTTCTTCCGGGCCTCGAGGGTGCCAACCATCAGGATGACGGGTTCTTTTCCCGGCCCGGGGCTCTCCCTTTCCGGTGACTCGACCGCCGGCTTCCCGGCCAGCCCAAGAGAAACCACCGAATTCGGGGCCGGTGTGATTCCCTTGGACTGCCAGAATTGCAGAAGATCCTGCCGGCTGGATTCGGAAATGCAGATGACATGATCGAAGCGTGAGAGCGCTACCAGGTAATTGGGGAAATGCTCCACTGTCCGGGCCGGACACCACTCGGGATGGGTCACCGCAATGGCATCATGGAACAGGGCCACCTTCGTCAGGGAACCGGTCCAGGTGTCCTCAAGAAGCGAACTTATCCGGGCAGAATCGATAATCTCCGGACAGAAGATGCCGGTAACACCATCCGGGTTCTTCCTTCGGGATACGACACGGGCCAGCCTCCCGCGCAACCGCTGTCGCCAGCTCCATCTGGAGGAACGCCTGCCCGGCGGCACTTCATTGCCGGTGTCCCGCAGGCAGTTGGTTTCTTCCCGATCGGGATCCCTCCATTGCCCTGCATAGCGGTCGTGAACCAGGGGCCGGAGTCTCCCATCCTGCCCAAGTTCCTGAAGCAGGGCCAGGCAAACCTTCTGGATGCCGGTCCGTGCACGGGTGTGCGAGGTATGGGTGAGATCAATGGCCCACATTGCCTTCAAGTCATACCCGGATCGGGAATATGGCAACCCGGAAGATGATCAGGCCCAGCCCGAAATTTCCTCCGCGCAAGTATCCTGAAGGCACCTGCGGGCCAGCGGATCCGGGTAGTTGGCGATGAACCGGCGAGCCAGGTCCTTTCCGAAAGTCTGCGGATAGGGGAGCCCGCGGGCCTTATCAACTTCCGGGATAAAACCTTCGAGGAATCCGACGAAGGCGTCCGTGGAGTGCTCCCTGACCAGGTGTTCGCGGGCGGCGAGCCCCATCTTGAAATAGGGATGCGGATCCCTGGCAAAGGCCTGCAGGTGGGAAATGATCTCCTCCTCCTCGCGGTGTGGATTGACGAAGGCGACCGCATCCTCGGGGAGGCTCGCGTAAAAGGCGGTGCTGGTCACGACGACCGGCAGGGATTGGTTCCATGTCCGCAGGAGGGAACCGGATGCCTCCCCGCGGCTGGGCCAGCGGAGGTTGATGCACAGGTCCGAGGCCTTGAGCAGTCCGTCCAGTTCGTCCCCCGGTATAAAGCCCCGCAGCTTGACATGGCGGGCCAGGGAAAGATCGCGGATCCACTTTTCCACTTCATTGCGGGGGTATTTCCCGGCGATGGTCACCTCGA
>JBMTVW010000062.1:0-1415 GCA_049451775.1 Opitutales bacterium
GTGGGTCCTGTGGAGCCGGTTTGGCCCGTGGGACCCGTGTAGCCCGTGGGGCCGGTGTAGCCTGTGGAACCGGTTTGGCCGGTTTGGCCGGTTTGACCCGTGGGGCCCGAGGGACCCGTGGAGCCCGTGGGGCCTGTGGGGCCTGTGGTTCCAGTTTGACCTGTGGGGCCTGTAGGGCCCGTCGGGCCTGAGGATCCTGTAGAACCCGTAAAACCGGTTGGGCCGGTGGAGCCCGTAGAGCCTGTAGCGCCTGAAGGACCCGTCCATCCGGTGGAGCCCGTGGTGCCTGTGGGACCCGTTCGTCCCTGCGTACCCGTTGCACCGGTATTACTGGCATTTCCTGCGATACCTGTGGGACCTGTCAAACCACTTGGACCCGTGTATCCTGTGGGACCTGTCCATCCGGTGGGACCCGTGGGACCTGAGAGGCGAAGGCAGGGAACCATGGGCGCTGGGGGACAAGGCATCGGCGGACACATCGGATAAGGGAACGGTGGAGGTGCCGGTCCGCATGGTGGATACGGGGGAGGATGAGGTGTGGGTGGCGGACAACACGGGTTAAATCGGGGGACGTGCGCCATTTTCACTAAAAATAGGTGGTATTTAATATTTTTAGTAAAAATACAATAGACGAGAGATAACGATACCGTAATCTCTATTACAAGCGAGCAGACGTATTACAAGCGGACAGACGTATTACAAGCAGGCAGGGGGACACGGAGAAGCACAGAGTAAGACAAAGGCACGAAGTGGGAGGATGGGAGGATGCGTGGATGGGAGGAGATTACTGCTTCTTGACCAGCTCGGACAGAATCTCCTGCTGCGCCAAGACCATCGCCTTCAGCTCCTTGATGGACTGCAGAAGAACGGCGGTCAGCTTGGGATAGTTCACCGACAGGAAGCCGTTGCCACCCTCATTGACCAGCTCAGGGTAGATGGCCTGGACCTCTTGGGCGATGACACCAATCTGGCGGACCTGGGGCTGAGACTCATCAATCCAGTGGTGGTAGACACCACGGATGTGGTCAATATTGTCCAGGGCACCATCCAGGTTGACAATCTTGTTCTTGAGACGCTCATCGGAGGCCGAGTTGAAGGAATCGGCCAGCACAGGGGCATAGACCTCGGTTCCCGCCACGGCGCTCTCCATCTCTACCGCGGAATCCTTGAAGAAGACGAACTCGCCGGTTCCTGGCAGACGCTTCAGACCCGCATACATAATGGCACTCTCGGGGCTTGGCTTGTACTGGATTTGGATACCCGACTGAATGACGTCGTCGTTGTTGTTGTCGGCGAGGACAATGGCCGCATCGCGGATGCTGACGGCATCGGTGTGGACCAGGGTCTGCGTACCCAACACGGTCAGGTTTCCGTTGACGGTCACGTTCTTGGAGAAGGTGGCATCCTCGGCGACG
>JBMTVW010000063.1:0-1260 GCA_049451775.1 Opitutales bacterium
TCCCTCCCCGGTCCTCCAAGTCCCTGATCAGCAGCCGCCTGTTTCCCTCGTGGTACATGGGCCGACAACCAGCCCATGAAATCCTGACAATCAGCCATAACGAACAGCTATCCTCGGACTTTGGCCGGTCAGTCCGTGATCTTGTCGCCCACCCTGTCTTCGAGGAGGTCTTCGAAGGGGTCCGTCTCCGGAAGGATGCGAAGGCAGCCGGTAAATGGAAGACGAACAAGGGCGGATCGTACTTCGCAGCCGGTGTTAACTCCCAGATTGCCGGTCGGGGTGCACACGTGGCCATCATCGACGATGCAATGTCGGAGGCAGACGCATTCTCGGAGGCCGGGAGGGCCTATATCAAGAACTGGTACCCGTCAGGTCTCCGCACCCGGCTGATGCCCGGCGGGTCCATCGTCATCATCAACACCCGGTACCACGACGATGACCTCTGCGGGTGGCTCCTCCGTAACCAAGGGGCCGAGGACAACCCGGACACGACCCCGTGGAAGGTCATCAAGATTCCGGCATGGGTAGACGAGGAGTCGTCGGAACTACTCGGCCTTCCGGTCGGCTCGTCGTACTTCCCCGAATGGAAGACTGACGAACTGCTCCGGCAGGACGAGGCTGAGATCAGGTCGAACAACGGGGCCAAGTACTGGCAGTCGCTGTACATGCAGAACCCGACCCCGGACGAGGGCGGTATCATCAAGATGGGCTATCTGTCCCCATGGACAGACCCTGAACCACCGAACTGTGAGTTCATCCTCCAGACGATGGACACGGCTTTCTCGACCAAATCGACAGCCGACGAGTCAGTCCTCCAGACATGGGGCATCTTCCACCGGGCAACGACAGACTCAGCCGGGGTAGAGAGGGTTGTCGCCAACCTGATCCTCCTCGGGAACGAGCATGGCCGGTGGGAGTACCCGGAACTCAGATCGTTAGCACAGGCAGAGTACGACCACCACCGCCCTGACCTTGTGCTTATCGAGAAGAAAGCGTCCGGACAGTCCTTGATCCAAGACCTGCGCCGGGCCGGTCTCCCGATCATGGAATACATGCCTGACCGGGACAAGGTAGCCCGGGTCAACGCATCCACCCCGTTCATGGAGTCAGGCCGAATCTGGATACCGGCAGGAAAGAACTGGGCCGACGATCTGCTGAACCAAGCACTCAGATTCCCCGGTGGCAGACACGACGACATGGTGGACGCCATGACCATGGCAATCCTGTACGTCCGTGATTCGTGGCGGATAGATCACCCCG
>JBMTVW010000064.1:0-1191 GCA_049451775.1 Opitutales bacterium
CCTTGTAATCAGGGAGCTGATACATGATATCGAGCATGATGCCTTCCATGATGGAACGGAGGGCGCGGGCTCCCGTCTTCAGGATGAGGGCCTTGTCCGCGATGGCGCGAATGGCGTCCTTGCGGAAAGACAGCTTGACCCCCTCCATTTCGAAAAGCTTTGAGTACTGCCGGGTCAGGGCATTGCGGGTCTGGGTAAGGATGTGTTCCAGCTGCTCGCGGTCCAGCTCCTCGAGAACCGAGACCACCGGCAAGCGGCCGATAAACTCCGGAATCAGGCCATAGCGGACGAGGTCCTCCGGGGCCAGTTCCGTAAAGATATGCTCCCCGTCCCAGTGCTTGTGCTCGGAATCTTCCCAGCCAATGGTTCCCTTGCCCAACCGGCGCCGGATAATGTCCTCCAATCCGACAAAGGCACCGCCGCAAATGAAAAGGATGTTGCTGGTGTTGACCTGGATGTACTCCTGGTTGGGGTGCTTGCGACCGCCCTGGGGCGGAACGTTGCAGACGGTCCCTTCGAGAATCTTCAGGAGGGCCTGCTGGACACCTTCACCGGAAACATCCCGGGTGATGGAAACATTGTCCGTCTTGCGGCCAATCTTGTCGATTTCATCGACGTAGATGATACCGCACTCCGCCTTGGAGACGTCATAGTTGGCGGCCTGAAGGAGCCGCAGGACAATGTTTTCCACATCCTCGCCGACATAGCCCGCCTCGGTCAGCGTGGTGGCATCAGCAATGGCAAAGGGGACCTGCAAGAGGTCAGCCAGTGTCCGGGCCAGAAGCGTCTTACCGCTTCCAGTGGGTCCGGCCAGAAGCACGTTGCTCTTCTCAATCCTGACCTCATTCCCATCGGTGGTCTTCGTCCCCTCGCCCTCGTCCACTGAACCCAGCTTCAACTCGGATTGCAACCGCTTGTAGTGGTTGTAGACGGCCACCGAGAGGACTTTCTTGGCATGGTCCTGGCCCACCACATCGAGGTCCAGCATGGCCTTGATTTCTGAAGGCCGGGAGAGTTTGAAAGGTTGTCCGGATGCGGGATGGTCCTTAGCCGCGTTCTCCCGTAATTCCCGGTCGATAATCGTCTTGCAGACATCAACACAGGAATCGCAGATATAGACGCCTGCCGGACCCGCAATGATCTTGCGGACCTCTGACTGCGATTTGCCGCAGAAGCTGCAGAACGTCATTT
>JBMTVW010000065.1:0-1145 GCA_049451775.1 Opitutales bacterium
TCCCAAGGCAGCCATCCTCAAAGCGATCGAGTCCTATCGCGCTGCTCTGAGGGTTCAAAAACCGCTGACCCGACCCGTTGACTGCCTGCAGACCGGGCGTAATATGGGCAATCTGGGCTTCAAGGAAGGAGACTGGGCACTGGCAGTGGAAGGTTACAGCATCGCCGTAGAAGCAGTGGAACAAAGCCGCGCCTGGGCAACGGATGAAGCCCGTCGTCAGGAGGTTGTGCGGCAGTCCATTGGCGTATATGAAAACCTGATCCAGTCGGCGGTCAACCTGGGCAACACGGCCCTGGCACTCCAGGTGGTGGAGCGTTCCCGTTCCAAACGACTAGCGGATCTCACAGTAATCGATGACCTTTACCCCGATGGCAAAGTCCCCGCAGACGTTCGACAGTGGCATCAGCAATACCAGGCCAGCCGTCAGGCACAGGCAAAAATCCGGCTGGAACATCCTGAAATCCCGGAAGAAAAAGGCGATCGCCAGGTCTATGCCACCCGCAGCACCCGCGCCAGCCTCGCAACCCAGGAACTCCTGGCGGCAGAAGCGGCGGAACAGGAAGCCTACAATGCCCTCTACCGTTTGGATGCAATCACGGCGCAACTGCAAAAACCCCAGCCCTTGCCAGAACTAACTGACCTGCTGGCACTCCTACCCAATGCCCACACCGCCCTCCTCAGTTTCTACACCACCAGCAGCCACGCCTACATTTTTATCCTGCGGGCTAACTCGGAAGTGATCTGCCACACCTGCCCCAACCCTCCTGAATCCACAACGGATCTCCAAAGCTGGCTAGTGGATACCTGGGTTAACCCCTACATTGGCATTAACCAGGGCGACACCAAGGAGGAACGCCAACAACGCCGGGATACCTGGCACCAGTCTATGCCTGCCACCCTCCAGGAACTCGCCCAACGCCTCGACCTGGATACCCTGATCAACAAACACCTCCAGGACATCACCGATCTGATCCTCATCCCTCACCTCTTTCTACACCAAATCCCCTTCGATCTCCTCCCTTATTCCCCTCCTGTGGAGGGGTCAGGGGTGGTTCAGTCCCCTCCTGTGGAGGGGTCAGGGGTGGTTCAGTCCCCTCCTGTGGAGGGGTCAGGGGTGGTTCAGTCCCCTCCTGTGGAGGGGTCAG
>JBMTVW010000066.1:0-1135 GCA_049451775.1 Opitutales bacterium
TTTAGTGCTATACTAGGTCTCTTTTAGTGCTATACTAGGTCTCTTTTAGTGCTATCCTGGTAGTAGACGGGAGTAAAACGTTGAGGCTACGATCCAGATCTTATACAAAGTTTCAGGGTGTGTGTCGAGTGTTTATTTTTAAGGCACCGGGGTTCGGCCCCTTACGGGGCTAACCAGCGTGCGCCAAAGGGCGGCCTACCCGGACCCCCCCCCCGTAATCCCCGTCCCAGAATCCCTCGCTGACCCAGAAGCCTCCTCAGAGGCAGACCCCGGGTCCACTCGGGCCCGAAATGTTTCCAGGCATTGGGGTCTCCCCCGGGCCTGCTACAGGATCCCATGTTGTGATAGGGAGACCCCAGTAGCCCCAAGGAGAGTTCGGGGTGGTCTCTCTGGTTCCCCCCGGGTCCGGGCTGGAACGAGCAATCAGACAGAGATCCCACACCCGTCGTCCCCCGCTGGGACAGCCGCAGCTGAATGTCCCGAGGAAGCGGAGCCACCCGCGTGGGAGGCCCCTGCAGCCCAGATTTCCCAAAGAGCACCATCACCGCAGGGCCGCGGACGACTCACTAACGGCACAACGGCCGCAAGCAAGTAACGTCTTCAGCCTGGAAATGGAGAGGGAAGAAGGGGGGGAGGGGTGGGCAGTAGCCGCCACATCAGCGCCGCCGGCCAGCTCCGCAGGGTCTCGTTCATTCGAGCAGAGTAGCCAGGCTCATCCCGGATCCTGCTCGTGTGTGAAACAGTGTGGATGACCTCGGAAAGAACTTAGACTAGGCACTTGTCAGTCACACAGGGCCATTCCACACAAAACCAGCGATGATGCGCACGCGCATCCCGCTGCAAGATCTCATTCACACAAGGCAGGACGCAAGGTCGCATTCATTCGAGCAGGCGCATCCCGTGATCAACTCGGGTAACACTGGTGCGATTCTGACAGATCTTTCGTTTTGAATCTTTCGTTACTCGCACAGACGGGGAACGGAAGGGGCCGTTCCAACATCACTCGAGCCAGCCTCAAGGCTACCACCACATTAAGGTGGGCTTGCAAGGGTTTTGGTGAGAGTGCACCATCACACCGAGGCTGCTGCTCGTTCAAGCCCCTTCGAGCAGCAGTCACGCAGAGGCCGTTCCGTAC
>JBMTVW010000067.1:0-1103 GCA_049451775.1 Opitutales bacterium
TTGGGATCCAGCTCCATGAGTCGGGCTTGCCGTCCTGACTTCTCCGCGGCGATCAGTGTGGTGCCGGACCCTCCGAAGGGATCCAGGACCGTCTGACCCGGCTTGCTGGAATTGCGGATGCAGCGCTCGACCAGTTCCACCGGCTTCATGGTCGGATGGAGGTCGTTCTTGGCCGGCTTCTTGATGTGCCAGACATCACCTTGGTCCCGGTCACCACACCAGTGGCGTTGTTTTCCCTCAGGCCAGCCATAGAGAATCGGTTCGTACTGCCGCTGGTAGTCGGCCCGGCCGAGAGTGAAGGTGTTCTTGGCCCAGATGATAAAGGTGGACCAGTGGCCCCCGGCGGCACGGAAAGCCGATTGCAAGGTATCGAGTTCCGAGGAACTCATGGCCAGGTACACGGCCCCCTGGCAATTTGCCAGCGCCGGCGTCAGCGCATCCCGCAGAAAATCGTAAAAGCCTTCCCCGAGATTATCGTTGAGGATTGCCCGGTTCTTGCCTCGCAGCTTGTCCTTGGCCGAGTTGGCATAGTTCACGTTGTAGGGCGGATCTGACCAGATGAGGTCTACGGGATGTCCCTGCAGGAGGAGGTCATAGCTCTCGGGCTGGGTAGCATCACCGCATAGGAGCCGGTGGGGTCCCAGGAGCCAGACATCGCCAGGCTTAGAGATAGGTGTTTCCTGGACTTCCGGAATCTGGTCATCATCGGTCTGGCCTGTCTGGTCGGGCTCATCACCCTCGAACAACTCGGCCAAGGCATCCGCATCAAAACCGGTCAGTGACAGATCAAAGGCGTCATCCCGAAGAGCATCGATTTCGAGACGCAGCAGTTCCGGGTCCCAACCGCTGTTTTCTGCAATACGATTATCGGCAATGATCAGCGCCCGTCGTTGAGTGTGTGTTAGGTGATCCAGCACCACAACGGGCACTTCGGCGAGCCCCAGTCGCTGCGCAGCGGCGAGCCGGCCATGACCCGCAATAATGACACCATCGGACCCGGCCAGAACCGGATTGGTAAACCCAAACTCGACGATTGAGGCGGCAATCTGTGCGACCTGCTCATCGGAATGCGTCCGCGCGTTTCGCGCATAGGGAATCAGTCG
>JBMTVW010000068.1:0-1068 GCA_049451775.1 Opitutales bacterium
AATAGCTGCTCAGACCTTCTATTCATAACCCTCTCCCCAGCAGACCCTTATACTTTTCCAGACCTTCTGTTCAAAAACCGTTGACCTCCAGCGCTCCAGTCCTACTCTCATCCCCTCATGAGGAGGTTTCGTCCGAAGGTTCGCCCAGAGTCCATAGGCTGTTTCCATTGCGTCTCCAGAGTCGTAGACCGCCAACGCATCTTCCGCGCCCGCGAAAAAGAGAAGTTCATCGCGCTCATGCGGGAATACGAGGACTTCTGTGAGGTCAAGGTCCTCACCTTCACCATCCTCTCCAACCACTTCCATCTTCAGCTCCAAGTCCCACCAAGACCCACACAACTCCCCTCCCCGGACCAGGTCCTCGCCAAACTCAGGAAGCTCACCAGCTCCACCGACGTCGATGCCATCGAGCTCCAGATCCAGACCTTCCGCAAAAACAACGACCAGCCCGGCCTGGACGCCTACATGGAGACCTTCTACCGCCGCATGTGGAACCTCTCCGCCTTCATGAAACAACTCAAGCAGCGCTTCACCCAGTGGTTCAACGCCCTCCACGGCCGCAAAGGAACACTCTGGGAATCCCGCTTCCGCTCCTCCATCGTCCAGCCCGCCAGCCCCGCGCTCCTGGCCCTCTCTGCCTACACCGACCTCAACCCAGTGCGGGCAGGACTCGTCTCCGACCCCCTCAAATACCGCTGGTCCGGCTACGCCCAGGCCGTCGCCGGCGACCCAAAAGCCATCGAAGGCATCCAGATCATCGCCGCCGCACTCCACAACGGAACCATCCCCTCCCCCAAGGACGCCCTCAGCCAATACCGCATCCTCCTCTACCGCCGGGGCTCAGAGGACCACAATCACCAGGGCAAACCCTCCCTCAAACGCAAAGACGTCCTCAACGTCATCCACAACAACGGCCAGGTCCCCATCGCCGACCTCCTCTCCTGCCGCGTGCGCCACTTCATCGACGGCGTTGCCATCGGCTCACGCCAATTCGTCGAGGACTCCTTCCGCTACAACCGCCTCCTCTTCGGCCCAAACCGCAAGTCCGGCGCTCGCAAACTACGCCCC
>JBMTVW010000069.1:0-1018 GCA_049451775.1 Opitutales bacterium
TCATCAAACTTGAACCAACCGAGAAGGTCGGACTGGCGGGTCACAGTGTAAGCACTCTTAAGAAGGGGAGTGGTGGGGTTGACAGTGATGGTGACCACCTTGGAGTCTGAACCGGCTAGGTTGCTTGCAGTCACGGTGATATTATGATCCCCGATCTGGGTTGGGTTTCCGCTGATTTCTCCAGTTGTGGGATTGATGGCCAATCCGCTGGGCAGACCGGTGGCGGAGTAATTGGTACCGGAGTTGGAGGTGACGGTGTACCAGGTGGTACCATTGGTTTCCGCATATACGGCGGATACTTCAGCGGCGGAAAGAGCAACTTTATAGAGTCGGAACTCATCGAGGTCGCCAGCAAAATAGCGAGCCGTGTTATCCCCACCAGAACGGCCAATGTACTGAGGAGTACGGTTGGCACTGGAGGGGGCTGTCTTGTCGGTAAAGGAGGTAAAGAGGGTGCCGTTCCGGTAAAACTTCACATTGGACGTACCCGCACCACCATCTTCCTGCACAACGGACAGGTGCATCCATTGACCCCACTGTATGAGGCTGTCTCCGGAATTGGAATATTTTGCCCCGCTCGATGCCTGAACATCGAGCACCAAAGCTCCCCCGTCCGAACTTGTGTAACGCAGACCAATGCCCTCGGTTCCTGAAAGGGAAAGGATATTGGCAGAATTGCGCCACTCATCGGCCTTGATCCAGGCAGAGAGGGTAAACGCCCCGCCAAAGGGCCAAGAGCCAAGGTCGAGGTGCTGGCCGGTGCTATCTGCACAGGTCTTGCTCGAAGGCGAATCAAAGGAAAGAGCCTTGCCGATCTTTCCACCCACGCGGTTGGCCGCGGTCATATTTTTAAGGGTTGCATCGCGTCCATTATTAGAGAAGTCGGTCGCGGTTGCCCCGTTGGCTTCATCAAAAGCGTACCAGAAGGCAAGGTCGTTGTAACGGGTGGCTGAATTCTTGCGGTAATTGAGGTTGGAGAAGGTGGCGGTTGCCGTACTTCCCGAACTGATGGTGGGAG
>JBMTVW010000070.1:0-1017 GCA_049451775.1 Opitutales bacterium
TGAGGAGGGCCTTGTCTTCGCAATAGCTACGGCCAAAGAAAAATGGCAACAGTGGGGCAACTGAGGGTTTGCGTTCTGTTGCAGACCCTCCAGATCACTGTTGAGGAAAGGCTTTTGCGAGGGCGTTCAAGCTGGGCAGCCGCATGCAGGACGCCCTTCTCTCATCCTCATGGGGAATGAAGTCATAAGAACAAGCTTGGCCTCATCCAATCAGGGCTGTCCAAGCAAGATCGGGACGTTGACGACAGCACCTGCTGCCGTGGGGACCTTGACCACTACAGGCAAGGGCAAGGCCCCAGGTGGGGGATCGATTGCCGTGAACGTGCGCGTCGTCCCGTCGTAGGCCATCCAGCTTGGCAAGGGAGCGCCTCCCTGCATTTCCGCAGATGTCTCAGCCGGCACTACTCCGGCTTGAACGACGCGCTCGGCCGGGACCTGATAGATCAGGACTCCATTGCGGTTCTGTCCTGGAGCCAAAAGGGCAGTCCCATCTGATGCCTCACTGACGGCGGGATTGTTTGCCAAAACAGGCCTCTGACCCGCAGCTGCTGGTGAGGGCTCAGGGGAATTGGTCGTCGTTGGAGTTGGACCAGGCGGATTGGCATCAGGTGCGTCCGGACCGGGCGGATTCGCGCCAGGTGGATTCGGGCCAGGCGGATTCGCGCCAGGTGGGTTCGGACCGGGTGGATTCGGGCCTCCCCTATTTCCGCCGCCCTGCGGGCCTAGGCCCTGACCAGCGCCGCGACCAGGGCCTTCACCATCCCCAGGGCCACCGGCTCCTCGTCCAACACCTTCGACAGTATTTGCTGGCCCCCCTAGTGATGCGCCACCTCCTTGACCACCAGGAGGACCATTGCGCTCGCCAGTAGGACCTCCGGTATTAGCTCCGCCACCGCCGCCACTTGCACCACCGCCGCCTTGGTTGCCTCCTTCATTTCCGCCGCCCTGAGGACCTAGGCCTTGGCCGGCTCCCTGGCCAGGACCAGTCCCATCGCCAGGACCACCCGCTCCGCGGCC